>CAWFMZ010000046.1:0-27421 GCA_963817045.1 uncultured Alphaproteobacteria bacterium | reverse complement strand
GCCGCATCTGGCTGATCACCGGCCCCAACATGGCGGGCAAATCCACCTTCCTGCGGCAGAACGCGCTGATCGCGATCCTGGCGCAGATGGGCAGTTTCGTGCCGGCCGAAAGCGCCCATATCGGCGTGGTGGACCGGCTGTTCTCGCGCGTCGGCGCCGCCGACGATCTGGCGCGCGGGCGCTCGACCTTCATGGTCGAGATGGTGGAGACCGCCGCCATCCTCAATCAGGCAGGCCCGCGCTCGCTGGTGATCCTGGACGAGATCGGCCGCGGCACCGCCACCTTCGACGGGCTGTCGATCGCCTGGGCCACCGTCGAGCACCTGCACGACGTCAACCAATGCCGCGCGCTGTTCGCCACCCATTTCCACGAGCTGACCGCGCTGTCGGCCCGGCTCGACCGGCTGCATAACGCCACGGTGCGCGTGAAGGAATGGCAGGGCGACGTGGTGTTCCTGCATGAGGTGGTACCGGGCTCCGCCGATCGCTCCTACGGCATCCAGGTCGCCAAGCTCGCCGGCCTGCCGATGAGCGTGATCGAGCGCGCCAAGCTGGTGCTGGCCAAGCTCGAGCAGGAGGATCGCGCCGCCCCGAAGGGTTTCGAGGACCTGCCGCTGTTCGCGGCGCCTTACCAGCCGTCGCAGCCGCTGCAAGACGACGCACTCGAACTGGTGGTAGCCGCGGTCGCCGCGCTCAATCCCGACGAGATGTCGCCGCGCGAGGCCATGGAAGCGCTCTATATGCTGAAGGCGAAGCTGGATGCGACGCGCAAGAAGTAGCGCGTGATCCCGAAAAGTGGGAACCGGTTTTCGGAAAAGATCACGCGCCAGGAATATCGCGCCATGATGAACATCGCCGACAGGAAACATGTGACGGCGCCGGCCGACGCGCAAAGCTGGCTCGACCGCTTCGCCGCCGCCTTGCAGTCACAAGACGCGGCGGCGGCGGCCGAGCTGTTCCTGGGCGACGGGCTCTGGCGCGACGTGCTGGCATTCACGTGGAATCTGGAGACGATGGCCGGCCGGCCGGCGATCGCGGCGACGCTGCGCCAGACGCTTGCCCGCACCAAGCCGGCGAATTTTCATATTCCTGCCGAAACGAACGCCGCCGCGCTGGGTCAGCCGCGCCGGCACCGATTGCATTGAAGCCATCTTCGAGTTCGAAACCGCGTTCGGCCCCGCCAACGGCATCGTGCGCCTGGTGCTCGACAGCCAAACGCCGTCGCGGCTGCGCGCCTGGACGCTGCTCACGACCTTGCAGGAACTGCGCGGTCACGAAGAAGCGTTCAAGAAACGCGCGGCGCACGCCGACGACAACACCCGCGATTTCGGCGGCGATAACTGGCTCGATCATCGCAACAAGGCGCGCGCCTATGCCGATCGCGATCCCGCGGTGATCGTGGTCGGCGGCGGTCAGGCCGGGCTCTCGATGGCGGCGCGCTTGCAGCAGCTCGGGATCGATACGCTGATCGTCGACCGCCACGCGCGCATCGGCGACAATTGGCGCAAACGTTATCATTCGCTGAGGCTGCACAACGAAGTGCACGTCAATCATCTGCCCTATATGCCGTTCCCGCCGACCTGGCCCACCTATATTCCCGAAGGACATGCTGGCGAACTGGTTCGAATCTTATGTCGACGCCATGGAGCTGAATTTCTGGACCGGGACCGAGCTTATCGGCGGCAGCTATGACGAGCAGCGCCGGCAATGGTCGGTCACGCTGCGCCGCTCGGACGGCAGCACCCGCATCATGCATCCGCGCCATCTCATATTCGCGACCGGCGTCAGCAGCATTCCCTATACCCCGGACTTGCCGGGCCTCGCTGCGTTTGCCGGCACGGTCGTGCATTCCGGCGATTTCGGCGACGGCGAAAAATGGCAGGGCCGCAAGGCGCTGGTGCTCGGCAGCGGCACCAGCGGCCACGACGTGGCGCAAGATCTTTATTCCCACGGCGCCGATGTCACGCTGATCCAGCGCAGCAAGACCTATGTCGTGAGCTTGCAAGAGGCGCAGAGCGTGTACGCGATCTACTCCGAGGGCATTCCGTTCGAGGATTGCGACCTGCTGGCGGCTTCGTTTCCGTATCCGGTGTCTGCAGCGCTCGTATCAGCTTTCAACCGCCAGGGGCCGCGAAGTGGACAAGGCGCTTCTCGATGGCCTCGCGGCGCGCGGCTTCCGGCTGCATTTCGGGGAAGACGACACCGGTTTCCAGATGATGTATCTGCGGCGCGGCGGCGGCTATTATTTCAACGTCGGATGTTCCGATCTGATTATTTCCGGGAAAATCGGCCTGCTGCAATTCGCCGACGTCGACGCGTTCGTCGCCGAGGGCGCGCGCCTGCGCGACGGCCGCGTGCTGCCGGCCGACTTGCTGGTGCTGGCGACCGGCTACAAGAACCAGCAGGAGACCGTGCGCGCCTATCTCGGCGACGCCATTGCGGACAAGATTGGTCCGGTCTGGGGCTTCGATGACGGCGGCGAGCTGCGCAACATGTGGCGGCGCACCGCGCAGCCGGGCCTTTGGTTCACCGCCGGCAGCCTGGCGCAATGCCGGATTTTTTCACGCTATCTGGCGCTGCAGATCAAAGCGTTGGAAGAAGGCCTGCTGAATTAAGTTCGCCTCGGATCGCGCTCTAGGAAGGCAAGTGTCCGGCATCGCGAAACCAGCGGACCGCATCTTCGATCCCCTCGACGTAAGGGCGCGAACGATATCCGAGTTCCCGCTCGGCTTTGGTCGATGCGAAGAACATGCGGTATTTCGCCATGCGCACCCCGTCCAGTGTGGCAAATGGTTCGCGTCCGGTGATGTTGGCCACGGCCTCGGCGACAAACGCCACCGGCATGAGTGCGCGCCAGGGAAGCCGCACGCGCGCCGCGCGCCGGCCGACCAGGCCGGCGATATCGCCCAGCATCTGCGAGAACAAGACATTTTGTCCGCCGAGAATGTAGCGCTCGCCGATCTTCCCGCGCTGTAGCGCCGCGAGATGGCCGCTGGCGACGTCGTCGACGTGCACGAGGTTGAGCCCGGTGTTGATGAATGCCGGAATGCGGCCGCGCGCCGCCTCGACGATGATCCTGCCCGTGGGCGTAGGACGCACGTCGCGCGGGCCGATCGGCGTTGACGGATTGACGATGATGGCGGGGAGACCGCGTTCCGCCACCATGGTCTCGACCAATCGTTCGGCCGCGATCTTGCTGCGCTTATAGGCACCGATCCCCTGGCTCTCGCGCAGCGGCATGCTCTCGTCCGAATCCGCCCCACCGGGTCGCAGGGCGAGGGTCGCCACGCTGCTGGTGTAGATCACGCGCTCGACGCCAGCGCGCATGGCCGCTTCCATCAGGTTGCGGGTGCCCTCGACGTTGGAGGCGAAGATTTCGCTGCGGTCGCGCGCCCACAGGCGGTAATCGGCCGCGACATGGAACACATAGCGCATGCCGGCTGTCGCCTGGGCGACGGAACTCCGGTCGCGCAGGTCGCCTTGGAAAAATTCCAGATCCAATCCGGCAAGATGGGCGCGCGGGCTTGCGTGGCGAACCAGCGCACGCACCGAAAAGCCCGCCTCGAGCAACTTATGCGCGACGGCCGAGCCGACGAAACCGCTTGCCCCGGTGATGAGAATCTTTTCTTGATGTGCCATGCCGACTGCCGCGACCGGCCTGCCATGGCCAACTGTCTACTAAGCTGTGGCCAAAGGCAAAGTTCCGCGTGCGGCAATCGCGGCATGAAATATGCTTAGGTTCCAGTATTCGCGCCTTTAAACGAGGCCTTTTGGAAACCGAATGACACCTTGCCCCGCCCCCCCGGCCAGCGGTGAAAGCAATGGTCACGCCTGGCCGGCTGCTTCGCCGATGGGGCTGCCTTGCGCGGAGCGTATCGTCATCGCCCTGGTAGGGCTGGCTTTCGAAGCCCGCATCGCCGCCGGGCCGGGTGTATTCGTCATTTGCCGCAATACCGAAAGCGAGATTGCGGCTTTGCTCGATGTCGCCCTGAAAAGGGGCTGCCGCAGCATCATCAGTTTCGGCGTCGCGGGCGGGCTAGCCCCGCATTTGCGCGCAGGCGACTGGATCGTCGCATCGTCGATCATCGACGCCCAGCAGTCCCGTCCGACCGACCAGACCTGGTCGAAAAAGATGCTGGGGATGATCCCGGGTGCCCGGCATGCGCCCATTGTCGGCGTCGACAGCGCGGTCACCGACACAACGGCCAAACGGCAAATGCACGTGCAGACCGGTGCGGCGGCCGTCGACATGGAATTGCATCTTGTCGCGCGGCTGGCGTCGACCCACGGGCTGAGTTTTGCGGCGGCCAGGGTGGTCATCGATCCCGCGCATCGATTCGTACCGGCGGCCGCACTTGCCGGCATGCGTCCCGGCGGAGGCACGAGCGTCATGGCGGTGATGCGCGAACTGATCGTGGGTCCGTCGCAACTGGTCGGATTGATGCGCATCGCGCTCGACGCCTATGTGGCGCGCAGCGCGCTGCTCCGCATGCGGCGAACGTTGGGTCCGAGCTTCGGCCTCTAAATACCGGCCTAGACCGCGATGCCGTGGCGTCGCGCGGTGAGCACCAGCATGCTCCAGCCGACGGCAGTGCCCAGCGCCAGCGCCAATCCGATTGCCGAGCCCAGCAGCTCGGCGGCGACATGCAATACCAAAGTAGCGAAAGCAAAACCGACCAGGCCGAGGGTCGCGTTGGCGAGCACGGCGGCGGTCGGCTTGCCGCCGACGCGGGGGTGCAGAATGAGCACGATGCTGATCAGCACGACCGGAAACACCGCCAGCATGCCGCTGCCGCCCGGGCCGATGCGGAAGCTCAAGCTCACCGTCACGCCGACCAGCAGGGCCACCAGCGCCGCACGAATCGCCAGGTCGTACCAGCGCGTGCGTACCGGGGGCATCGTCACCCGGCGCAGCGGGCGCACCAGCCACAGGCACACGCTCAGCACCACCAGGTTCATCGCCAACGCCGTGAACACCGTCCATGGCACCCAAAGAATAAACAGCGCCAGCGCCGTCCAAACCGCCAAGCCAATCGACAGGCTGACGTTAAGCGAGCGCTGCTGCGCCAGCAGCACGTAGACCGTCGCGAATATCACGTTCACCGCGTTGATGGCGAGGCTCGCCACCGCGCCTTGCGCGATGAAATGCGCGTCATGGTCGAACGCCAGGAACACATAGACCGGGCCGGCGCCGATCGGCAGCGTCGCCACCAGCCCGCCGACCAGCGGGCCGGCGCGCTCGGCGGTCACCGTCGCCGCCAGCACGAAGCCGGCGGTGATAACCATTTTGACGATGAGCGTGAGCGCAAAATAAAGATCGGGGGACATTTTCTGTTTCCCCCTCTCCCCGAACGCGGGGAGAGGTGAAAATCTAATTGGCCGGCGTCAGCACCGTGCGGCCGATCACCTTGCCGGCCTTGATGTCGGAAATCACGCGCTGCGCGCTATCGAGCGCGGTGGTCTTGGTCGGCACCAGCGGCAGCGGCCGGTTGCGCACCAGCTTGATCAGCTCGTTGAGTTCCTTGAGGCTGCCGGTATAGGAACCTTGTATCGTCATGGCGCGGATCGGGATCAACGGCAGCGAGACCGTGATGTCGCCGCCGAACAAGCCGACCACGATCAGCTTGCCGCCCTTGACCAGGCTGTCGACACCGAGCTGCGCGGTCTGCGAGTTGCCGACGAAATCGATCACCGCCCATACCGGTCCCTTGGCCGCGGCTTTCAATTGCGCAAGCGCATCCGGCGCATTGGGATCCACCGCCGCGAGCGCACCCTGGCGCAGGGCGACCTCGCGCTTGACCGGATCGATATCGACCGCGATCGCGCCCTTGCCTTTCATCGCCTTGATAATCGCAATGCAGATGAGGCCGAGACCGCCGGCGCCGATCACCACCACCGGCTCGCTCTTCACCAGCGCGCCCAGCTTCTTGAGCGCGCCATAGGCGGTGACCCCCGAGCAGGCGAGCGGCGCCGCCTGCTCCGGCTTCATCCGGCTGCCGTAGTTCACGAGATAGCGCGGATGCGGCACCATGAGATGCGTCGCGTAGCCGCCGTCGCGATAAACGCCGAGGAAACGCGGCGCGGTGCAGAGCTGCTCGTCGCCGCGCTTGCACACCGCGCAGGCGCCGCAGCCGATCCAGGGATAGACCAGCCGCTTGTCGCCGACCTTGACGCCGCGGGCCTTGGGACCGAACGCGACCACCTGGCCGACATTCTCATGGCCCATGGTGAGCGGCAGCGTCACGCCGCGATCCTGCAGGCGGAGAATTTTGCCGCCGCCGAGATCGTAGAAGCCTTCCCAAATGTGCAGGTCGGAATGGCAGACGCCCGCGGCCAGAACTTTCAGCAGCACCTCGGTGCCGGCCGGCTTGGGATCGACCCGCTCGGCGAACTGCATCGGCTCGCCGCAGCGGCAGACCTGGAAACTGCGCATCAAATTCCTCCCCGTAACGCTTGTTTTTGATCTGTCTTTATAGCGCCCGGCGCGGCCAAAGCATCGGCGCTTGCGCCCGGTCTATAGGCAGCCCCGCTATGCGCAGTTTTTGTTCCAAGATACTTGATTTATTAGTAAAAATTAGTCGATTACGGCAAAAATAGCGCGAAAATAGCAAAATTATTCCAAACTTTCACAGCGGACGATTTCCGCGATTTTTGTCGCGGCGGCGGTGACTTAAGGCTCCGCCTCCGCTATCCCGATGCCCCCATGGCCTCTCTCGCCCTCGATCGCGACAGCCGCGCCGTGCCCGAGCCCTCTGCCCGGGCGGCGGGCGAGCTGATCGATAGCCGCGCCGTCGCCGCCGACCTGGAACAGCTCGCCAAGACCCACAGCGGCGGCGAGCGCGAATTGCGCTCCGCGCTGGCGCAGCGGCTGAAGACCGCGCTCAACGAAGGGCGCGCCAAGGCCGAACTGCTGCTGCTCAAGGATCGCCACGGCCGGCGCTGCGCCGAGCGGCTGTGCCGGCTGGAGGATGAGGTCATCCGCCTGCTGTTCGAGTTCGCGCGCAAGCATCTCTATCAATCGCAGAATCCGTCCGAGGCCGAGCACATGGCGGTGGTCGCCACCGGCGGCTATGGCCGCGGCCTGCAGGCGCCCGGCTCCGACATCGATCTGTTGTTCTTGCTGCCCTACAAGCAGACCGCCTGGGGCGAGTTGATCGCGGAAGCGATCCTCTATTGCCTGTGGGACACCGGACTGAAGGTCGGCCACGCCACCCGCTCGGTGGACGAATGCATCCGCCAGGCCAAGGCGGACATGACCATCCGCACCGCCATTCTGGAAGCGCGCTTCCTGCTCGGCGACCAGAAGCTGTTCGACGAGCTGGTGACGCGCTTCGACAAAGAAGTGGTGCGCAGTACCGTGCCGCAATTCGTCGCCGCCAAACTGGCCGAGCGCGAGGACCGCGTCCGCCGCAGCGGACAATCGCGCTACCTGGTCGAGCCGAACGTGAAGGACGGCAAGGGCGGCTTGCGCGATCTGCATACCTTGTTCTGGATCGCGAAATACGTCTACCGCGTGCGCGAGCCGGACGAGCTGATCAAGCGCGGCGTGTTCGACAAGCAGGAATATCAACTATTCCGCCGCTGCGAGGATTTCCTCTGGTCGGTGCGCTGCCACATGCATTTCGTCACCGGCCGCGCCGAGGAGCGATTGTCGTTCGACATCCAGCGCGAGATCGCGGTGCGGCTCGGGTACACCGAGCATCCGGGCCAGCAGGACGTCGAGCGCTTCATGAAGCACTACTTCCTGGTCGCCAAGGACGTCGGCGATCTCACCGCCATCCTGTGCGCCGACCTGGAAGACAGCCACGCCAAGAGCGTGCCGGTGCTCAGCCGCCTGATGGCGAAGCTGCGGCCGGTGAAGCGCACCAAGCTCGCCGAAAGCGACGACTTCATCGTCGACAAGAACCGCATCACTGTCGCCGGCGGCAATGTCTTCAAGCGCGATCCGGTCAACCTGATCCGCATCTATTATCTGGCGCAGAAGCACAATCTCGCCTTCCACCCCGACGCCATGCGGGCGATCACCCGCTCGCTCAACCTGATCGACGCCAAGCTGCGCGACGACGAGGAAGCCAACCGGCTGTTTTTGGAAATACTCACTTCCAAGAACGATCCGGAGATCGTGCTGCGGCGGATGAACGAGGCCGGCGTGCTCGGCCACTTCGTGCCGGCCTTCGGCAAGGTGGTGGCGATGATGCAATTCAACATGTATCACCACTACACCGTCGACGAGCACCTGTTGCGCTGCATCGGCGTGCTGGCGGAGATCGAGCGCGGCGGCAGCAATGACATGCCGCTCGCCAGCGATCTGATCCACAAGCTGCTGCCCGGCAACCGCATGGTGCTTTACGTCGCGCTGTTCCTGCACGACATCGCCAAGGGCCGCATCGAGGATCATTCGATCGCCGGCGCACGGGTGGCGCGGCGGCTCTGCCCGCGCTTAGGCTTTTCCGCAACCGACACCGAGACCGTCGCCTGGCTGGTCGATAATCATCTGGTGATGTCGAGCGTGGCGCAGTCGCGCGATCTGTCCGACCGCAAGACCATCGAGAATTTCGCCGCGGTGGTGCAATCGGCCGAACGGCTGAAGCTGTTGATGATCCTCACCACCGCCGACATCCGCGCCGTCGGTCCGGGCGTGTGGAACGGCTGGAAGGCGCAACTGTTGCGCACGCTGTATTACGAGACCGAGCCGGTGCTCACCGGCGGCTTCTCCGAAGTCAACCGCGCCCAGCGCGTCGCCATGGCGCAGGCCGAATTCCGTGCCGCGCTCAAGGATTGGCCGCCAGAGCAGCTGGAAGTCTATATCGCCAAGCACTATCCGGCTTATTGGCTTAAAGTGGATCTGCCGCACAAGATCGAACATGCGAAATTCGTGCGCGCCGCCGAGGACGCCGGCAAGTCGCTTGCCACCGCGGTCGGCTTCGACGCCGAGCGCGCGGTGACCGAACTCACAGTGCTCGCCCCCGACCATCCCTGGCTGCTGGCGATCATCGCCGGCGCCTGCGCCATGGCCGGCGCCAATATCGTGGACGCGCAGATCTACACAACCACCGACGGACGTGCGCTCGACACCATATCGCTGTCGCGCGAATTCGATCGCGACGAGGACGAGGAACGGCGCGCCAATCGCGTCGCCGATTCGATCGAGAAGGCGCTGCGCGGCGACCTGCGGCTGCCCGACGTGGTGGCCAAGCGCACGCCGCCGAAGGGCCGCATCAAGGCGTTCGCGCTCGAGCCGACGGTCACCATCAACAATCAGTGGTCGCACCGCTACACGATGCTGGAGGTCACCGGCCTCGACCGCACCGGCTTGCTGTACGAGATGACCACGACGCTGTCCAAGCTCAACCTCAACATCGCCTCCGCCCATGTCGCCACCTTCGGCGAGCGGGTGGTGGACGTGTTCTATGTGACCGACCTCATGGGCGCGCAGATCACCTCGCCGACCCGCCAGGCGGCGATCAAGCGCGCGCTGATCGGCTTGTTCGCAACCGGTGAGGCGAATGGCAAATCGGGCAAGGATGTTGGCTGACCTGCGGCAAGGCACTGAAACGGCCTGGAATCCCGCGCTTAACGGCCCCTTAAACCGCCACGCTTAGCGTGCCCCGAGGGGGCCGGCGGGCATGCTGCCGCCGGCATGGGCAATCGGGTCGCGTGATGGCGCAGGGCAGGGGACATTCGGGCGCGCGCCGGGAGCCGGTGTTCGACAACGGTCCCGAACTGCGCGTTACGGCTAGCGACCGCAGCGACAACAAGCCGCCCGTGAAACGTAAGCGCGCGCGCAAGCCGCGCGGCCGCACCCGCAAGCGCTTGCGGCTCGGCCGCGTCATCTATTGGAGCCTGGTGCTGGCGCTGTGGCTCGTCATCGGCGGCGTCGGCACCATCGCCTGGACCGGCGCGCATCTGCCGGCGATCCAGTCGCTGGAGATCCCGAAGCGGCCGCCCTCGATCCAGATCGTGGATGTCGAGGGCCGCCCGCTCGCCACCCGCGGCGACATGGGTGGCGCGGTGCTGCCGCTGAAGGAACTGCCGACCTATGTGCCGAAGGCCTTCATCGCCATCGAGGATCGGCGCTTCTACGAGCATTACGGTATCGATCCTTACGGCATCGCGCGCGCGCTGATCGCCAATGTTTTGCACCGCGGCGTCAGCCAGGGCGGCTCCACCATCACGCAGCAATTGGCGAAAAATCTCTTCTTGACTCAAGAGCGTACCATCCATCGCAAGCTGCAGGAGATGCTGCTGGCGCTCTGGCTGGAGCGGAAATTTTCCAAGACCCAGATTCTCGAATTGTATTTGAACCGCGTCTATTTCGGCTCCGGCGCCTACGGCATCGAGCAGGCCGCGCAGCGCTATTTCGGTAAACCCGCCAAGCAGATAAGCCTGCCGGAAGCGGCCTTGCTCGCCGGATTGGTGAAGTCGCCTTCCCGTCTTGCACCGACGCGCAATTTCGACGGCGCCGAGCACCGCGCGCAAACCGTGCTCGCCGCCATGGCCGGGCTCGGCTTTATCAGCGCGGACAGTTCGCGCGCCGCGCTCGCGCATCCGCCGCGCGTGATGGCGCAGGGCGCCAGCGGCTCGGCCAACTATGTCGCCGACTGGATCATGGACGCGATCAACGACGCGCTCGGCCATGTGGACGAGGACATCGTGGTGCAGACCACGATCGATACCGGCCTGCAGGCGGGCGCGGAGAAAGCGCTGATCGAGGAGCTGGCGCAGAAGGGCGACAAGAGCGGCGTCGGCCAGGGCGCGCTGGTGGCGATGACACCGGACGGCGCGGTGCGCGCCATGGTCGGCGGCCGCAATTACGGCGAGAGCCAGTTCAACCGCGCGGTCGCCGCCAAGCGGCAGCCCGGCTCCGCCTTCAAGCCGTTCGTCTATCTCACCGCGCTCGAGCACGGGCTTACCCCCGACAGCGTGCGCGAGGACAAGCCGATCAAGATCAAGGACTGGCAACCGGAAAATTACCGCCACGAATATTTCGGACCGGTCACGCTCAGCAAGGCGCTGGCGCTGTCGCTTAATACGGTGTCGGTGCGCCTGACCATGGAATTTACGCCGGCGGCGGTAATCCGCACCGCCTACCGCCTCGGCATCGCATCGAAGCTCGAACCCAACGCATCGATCGCGCTCGGCACCTCGGAAGTTTCGATGCTCGAACTGGTCAGCGCCTATGCGCCATTCGCCAATGGCGGGCTCGCCGTCGTGCCGCACGTGATCGAGCGCGTCACCGCCAGCAACGGCAAAGTGCTCTATCTGCGCAACGAGCAGCAGCTCGGCCGCATCATCGAGGCGCGCTACGTGGCGATGATGAACGCCATGATGCAGGAGACGCTGACCATCGGCACCGCGCACAAGGCGGCGCTGCCGGGCTGGCCGGCGGCCGGCAAGACCGGCACCTCGCAGGATTTCCGCGACGCCTGGTTCATCGGCTACACCGCCCATCTCGTCACCGGCGTCTGGCTCGGCAATGACGACGGCACGCCGACGAAAAAAGTCACCGGCGGCGGGCTGCCGGTGGAAATCTGGAGCCGTTTCATGCGCGGCGCCCATCAGGGCGTTCCGGTCGCCGCCCTGCCCAGCTCATCCGGCGGCGGCTTGTTCTCCGGCTTGATAGGCGGCGGCGCCCCGACGCCGCCCGCCGCCGTGCAACCGGCAGCGGCCAGCGCGCCGCAACGGCAGACGTCCGAGTCCGCCAGCCTCGACGGCTGGTTGCTCAACAATCTGTTCAGCCGGCGCTGAACTTTTTTCTTGGCGCATGATCTTTTCCGAAAACCGGTGCCCACTTTTCGGGATCATGCGCTAGCCCGCGCGCGCAACCGGCGCGTCAAAATCCAAAGCAGCAGCGTCGCACAGCCCATCGCCGCCACCGCGATGGCGAGCGGCCAAGCGCTTGCGCCGAGCAGCGCGCCGACCGCCGCCCCGCACAGCGCCGCCACGCTCTGTTGCACGAGGCCGAGCAGCGCGGAGGCCGCTCCCGCCCGCTCCGGAAACGGCGTCATCGCGCCGGCGATCGACTGCGGCAGCAGCATGCCGAGGCCGGCAAGATAAAGCGCCATCGGCAATACCAGCGAAGCGGCGGCGGTCAGACCGAACGCCACCGCCGCCACCATGCAGAGCCCGCCGGCCGCCATCGCGCCGGCGCCGGCGCCGAGGGTGTGGTCGATCCCGTGCCGCATCACCAGCCGCGCCGCCAGTATCGTGCCAGCCATGTAACCGATCGAACCGACCGCGAAGGCGACGCCGAATTGGAACGGCGACAGTCCAAAGAGATATTGCAGGACGAAGGACGAGCCGGAAATCCAGGCGAACAGTCCGGCAAAGCTGGTCGAGGCAAGACCGAGATAGGCGAGATAGGCCGGATTGCGCGCGACCACGCGATAGGATTTCAGCATCGACGACGGCGACACCGGCTCGGCGGCGCGCGCGGTCAATGTCTCCGGCAGCAGCGGCAATATAATCGCCGTGCCAATAAACCCGGTGGCGACCAGCACGAAAAAAACCGAGCGCCAGCCGAACCCGGTCTGCAGAATGCCGCCGATAAGCGGCGCCAGCACCGGCGCCAGCGCCATCACCGCGCCGATCAGCGACAATTCGCGCCCGGCGCGCGCGCCGGAATAAAGGTCGCGCACGATGGCGCGCGCCAGCACAATGCCGCCGGAGCCGCCGAGCGCCTGCGCGGCGCGTGCGACGATCAGCATTTCGATCGAGGTCGACAGCGCGCAAGCCAAGCTCGCCGCGCAATAGAGCGCGACGGCGCCGAACAGCACCGGCTTGCGGCCATGCCGGTCCGACACCGGGCCGTAGAAGACCTGCCCGACCGCAAAGCCGATCAGATAGGCGGAAATGGTGAGCTGCACCTGCGCGGTCGAGGCGTCGAGCTGGCGCGCGATATCCGGCAGCGATGGCAGATACATATCGGTGGTGAGCGGCCCGATCGCGCTCAACGCCGCCAGCATTGCCGTGAGCGCGAAGGTGCCGGGACGCAGCATGAAAGACTTTCCTTCGTCATGCCCGGCCTTGTGCCGGGCATCCACGCCTTGGGCTTTGCGGCAGCCAAAGACATGGATGGCCGGGACAAGCCCGGCCATGACGTGTGACTACATCAGGCGCAAATGCAACGCTAGCGCTGATCGTCCTGCACCCCGTAGCGATGCAGATCGGGACCGTGGGCGTCAAGCCAGGACTTGGCGCGCGCGACATGCGGACAGATGCGCTCGACCAGCCGCCAGAACCGCGGCGAGTGGTTCATTTCGACGAGATGCGCGACCTCGTGGGCGGCGAGATAGTCGAGCACAAACGGCGGCGCAAAGATCAGCCGCCATGAATAGGACAGCACGCCGGTGGTCGAGCACGAGCCCCAGCGGCTCGACGGGTCACGGATCGACACCCGCTTGATCGTGACATCGAGCGCCGCGGCCGCGCGCCGGCTGGCGGCTTCCAGATCGCGCTTGACCTCGCGCTTGAGAAAATCGGAAACTCCGGCGCGCGATATGCGGCGCCTCGCCGGCGACGCAGAGTAGGCGTCCGCTCGCTTCGCCGCCCTCAATCCACACCGTGCCGCGCTGCTCCCGCCGATGCGCGATGCGGTGATCGACGCCGCGCAAGGGGATCACGGCGCCGTGCGCGAAGGGCGCCGGTGCGGGCAGCCGGTCGAGCCGCGCCGCGATCCAGCCGCCATGCTTTTCGGCGAATTCGCGCGCCTGCTTCAGGCTGCCGCGCGGCGGCATGGTGAGCACGACTTCGCGGGTGACAGAATGGATGCGCAGCGTATAGCGCCGCGCCTGCCGGTGACGGCGCACGTGCACCAGATAGATCTCGCGATCGAAGACGATGCTGATCGCCGGCGGTTCGCTCGGCCGGCGGTAGAGAAGCGCGCGCAGAGGCATTCGTAAAGTCCGCCCGATCGCAACGTTCACGGAAATACTGCCATATTCGCCGTCATTCGCCACGCGGTTTTGCGCAGCTGGAAATGCCACAGTCACGCAAGGGCTTATCGCAAGGGTTTACGTTGTCACGCAACGGCCGTCGCTGTCATGCGGCGGCGGATGGTCGATCAGCGGCTGGCCGAAGCCGCCTTGGCCGGACCGGGACGGGCGCCATTGCCGCGGCCGCGCCCGCCATTATGCGACAGCACGAAATCGGAGATGCGCGGGGCGATCTCGGAGCGGAAGCGCGAGCCGTTGAACACGCCGTAATGGCCGACCTCCGGCTGCACATAATGCGCCTTGCTGTCGGCCGGAATATTCGTGCACAGAGCGTGCGCGGCTTCGGTCTGGCCGACCGCGGAAATGTCGTCGTGCTCGCCTTCCACCGTCAACAGGGCGATGCGTTTGATCTGCGACGGATCGATACGGCGGCCGCGATGCGTCATCTCGCCTTTCGGTAGCGCATGGCGGATGAACACGGTATCGACGGTCTGCAGATAAAATTCGGCGGCAAGATCCATGACCGCGAGATATTCGTCGTAAAATTCCCGATGCTTCTGCGCCGAATCGCCGTCACCCTTGACCAGATGCCGGAACAGATTTCGATGCGCCTCGATGTGGCGATCGAGATTCATGCTCATGAAGCCGTGCAACTGCAGGAAGCCCGGATAGACGTCGCGCATGAAGCCGGGATTCGGGAATGGCACCTTGGTGATGACGTGGCTGCGGAACCAATCGATTCCGCGGTTCTCGGCCAGCTTGTTGACCGCGTTGGAATTGATGCGCGTGTCGATCGGCCCGCCCATCAGCACCATGGTATGCGGGACATAAGGATCCTTGTCGGCCTCCATCAGGGAGACCGCCGCCATCACCGGCACCGACGGCTGGCACACCGCGACCACATGCGTGTCGCCGCCGAGCACGTGCAGCATCGAAATGATGTAATCGATATAATCGTCGAGATCGAAGCGGCCATCCGCCAACGGCACCACGCGCGCATCGATCCACTCGGTGACGTAAACATCGTGATTGAGCAGGAAGGTCTCCACCGTGCCGCGCAGCAGCGTGGGATAATGGCCCGACATCGGCGCCACGATCAGCAGTTTCGGTTGCGGCCGCCGCGGCGCGTGCGTGAAGGCGCGTTCGAAATGCAGCAGCCGGCAGAACGGGCGCTCCCACACGCTGGTGACGTGCACCGGCACGCGTTCGCCGCCGACGGTGACGGAATCGATTCCCCATTCGGGGCGGCGATAGCGGCGCGTGGAGCGCTCGAATAATTCCATCGTCGCGGCGATCGACTTGCCGTAGTCCGTGTGGGCGAGCGGATTGGCCGGGTTCTTGAAGAACAGGCGCGTGGCGTCGGCGACCGCCCGCGACGGATTGAGCGCAGCGTGGCTCATTTCGTAGAGCCAGTAGATCGGGGTCGACAGCAAAACGCTGGTGTCGCCGGGCAGCGTCGCTGCCGCGTCGAACTCGCCGATTGGCATTTGCTCAGACCCCGGCCCGTGCTGCACCGCAGCAGAGTGTCGTTTTTCTGTCATGGCGTCAACATACGTATAAGTCCTTGGTGTCCGGTTTACACAGGAAAAACGACCCATAACCCCATAACAATACGGAATTTTTCGATTTACTCGCCGGCCTGCAGCAGCGTGCCCTGCACCCGGGCGCTCTGCAGCAGCTTCAGGAACGCGAATGACGCAGCCGCGAACAGCACGACATTGAACGCCAACGCTTCCAGCATCAGGTCGGCGCGGAACACGTGATCGATCACGAGCGCGCGCATGCCCTCGAACACGTAGGTCGGCGGCAGCGCCCAGGCAACGTATTGCAGGAAGTCGGGCAGCACCGTGACCGGATAGTAGACGCAGGTGAGCGGCAAGAACAGGAACATGATGGTCCAGGCCAGACTCTCGGCGCCCATGCCGTTGCGCAGCAGAAGTCCGGCGACGAAAATCCCGATCGACCAGCTGGTCAGGATCAAATTGACGAAGAACGCGGCGAGCGCGAAGCCGAGCGACCACAGATTGAAGCCGAAGAAGGCGATGGCGAGCAGCGTCACCGGGATCATGCCGATCAGCAACCGCACGATGCTCATGATCATCAAGGCGGCGATGAACTCCACCGGCCGCAGCGGCGACATCATGAGGTTGCCGAGATTGTGCGCGTACATCTCTTCCAGGAACGAAATCGAAAATCCGAGCTGGCCGCGGAACAAAATGTCCCACAACAGCACCGCGCCGATGAACACGCCGCTGGCGCGCGCGAACAAGCCGCCATTCTGCGACACATAGAGCTGCAGAAAGCCCCACATCAGCATCTGCACGGTCGGCCAATAGATCAGGTCGAGCACGCGCGGCCAGGACGAGCGTAAGAGATACCAATAGCGCCGCACCATGGCGGCCACGCGGTTGATGGAAAACTCGAGGCCCGCGTCGCTGCCGGTCATTGCGCGGCCTCGCGATGGGTTCCGCGCCCGCGTGCCACGTCGAGAAAAACTTCCTCCAGCGTCTCGCGGCCATAGCGGTCGAGCAGACGCTGCGGCGTGTCGTCGTCCTCGATGCGGCCCTTCTTCATGATGATGACGCGCTCGCACAGCCGCTCGACCTCGGTCATGTTGTGCGAGGCGAGCAGCACGGTCGCCCCCTGCTCGCGGCGATAATGGTCGAGCCGGCCGCGCACCCAGTCGGCGGTGTCGGGATCGAGCGAGGCGGTCGGCTCGTCGAGCAGCAGCACTTCCGGGCGGTTGAGCAGCGCCTTGGCGAGCGAGACGCGGGTCTTCTGCCCGGCCGACAACTTGCCGGTCGGCCGGTCGAGGAATTCGGTGAGATCGAGATCGGCGGCGAGACTGGCGATGCGCTCGTCGATATCGGACACCGCATAGAGCTGGGCAAATACCGACAGGTTTTGCCGCACCGTCAGCCGCATCGGCATGTCGACGTAAGGGCTTTCGAAATTCATCCGGTGCAGCACCCGGTAGCGCTCCTTCGGCATCTGCGCGCCCAGCACGCTGACCGTGCCGGCGGTCGGCGTGACCAGCCCCATGATCATGGCGATGGTGGTGGTCTTGCCGGCGCCGTTGCCGCCGAGCAGCCCGGTGATCGAGCTGGGGGCCAGGCGAAACGAGATGCCGTCGACCGCCGCCACGCCCTTATAGAGCTTGACCAGGCGGTCGACGGCGATGGCGGAAGTGATGCTTGCGTCCATTCGCGGCATCCGGTTAGCCCGTGAGATGTGACGCCGCGGCGCGCCAAGCGCAAGCCCCGCGCGGATTTGGCCTTGGCCACGGCAATTTGTGTGGGTAGCGCTTAGCGTTAGACTGCCCGCCATGCCCTCGTTCGGCCTTGCCCAGAATCATCCGCGCCGCAACGTGCGCCTCGACACGCTGGTGCGGCTGCGCTGGCTCGCCATCATCGGCCAGACCACGGCGGTGCTGTTGGTCTATTACGGGCTCGAATTCCCGCTGCCGATCTGGGCCTGTCTGGCGGTGATCGCATTGGCGGCCTCGCTCAACGTGGCGCTGCGCTTGCGCTTTCACATGACGCAGCGGCTCGAACCCGACCGCGCCGCCTGGCTGCTCGCCTTCGACATCGCGGAACTGGCCGTGCTGCTGTTCCTGACCGGCGGATTGCAGAATCCGTTCGCCTTCCTGTTCCTGGGTCCCGTGCTGCTGTCGGCAACCGCGCTGCCGCCGCGCTTCACGCTGATGCTCGGTGCCTTCGCGATTGCCTGCGCGACCGTGCTGGTGTTCACGCACTATCCGCTGCCGTGGGACAGCGACGACCCGCTGCGACTGCCGCCGATCTATATGATGGGCGTCTGGCTCTCGATCCTGCTCGCCATCGGATTCATCGGCGTCTATGCCTGGCAGATCACCGAGGAGTCCCGCCAGCTCGCCGACGCGCTGGCCGCCACCGAATTGGTGCTGGCGCGCGAGCAGCATCTCTCGCAGCTCGACGGGCTGGCGGCCGCCGCCGCGCACGAGCTCGGCACGCCGCTGTCCACCATCTCGGTGATCGCCAAGGAACTGGTGAACGCGATTCGCGCCGACGCGCCGCACGGCGACGACGTGCGGTTGTTGCGCGAGCAGGCCACGCGCTGCCGCGATATCCTGGCCAAGCTCACCGAATTGTCGGCGAGCGGCGAGCCGTTCGACCGCACGCCGCTCACCGCGCTGATCGAGGAGGTGGTGGCGCCGTATCGCAACTTCGGGGTCGCCATCGACGTCAGTGTGCCGCCCGAGCGCGGCGCCGAGCCGCTCGGCGCGCGCAATCCGGCGATCCTCTATGGCCTCGGCAATCTCTTGGAAAACGCCGTCGATTTCGCGCGTGCGCGCGTGGTGGTCGGCATGCAGTGGAATGAGAATGCCATCGACGTGATCATCAGCGACGACGGTCCGGGCTTCGCGCCGGAAATCATGGACCGCATCGGCGAGCCCTATGTCACCAGCCGCCGCCGCGATGCAACTGAATCCGACGAAATGTCGGCCGGATTGGGTTTGGGCTTTTTCATCGCCAAGACGCTGCTCGAACGTTCGGGCGCCACGCTGAGCTTGGAGAACCGTTCGTATCCCGAACGCGGCGCCATCGTCACGGTGCGCTGGCACCGGCGCGATTTCGAGCGGCCACTAACATTCACGGTATCTTGAGATCGTCGCGCATTGCCGATATTTTTATGCTGTGTTTACGCGGCAGCACGAACTAAGATGCGCGCGATCCAAATGGACACGGGTGCAACGTGGATATTGCCAGGAACGACGTCACCGAAGCAGCGGTGAAAATCCCCGGCGAACGATCCGTGCTGATCGTCGAGGACGACCGCTCGTTCCTGCAGCGGCTGGCGAAGGCGCTCGAGCAGCGCGGCTTTACCGTCACCACGGCGGAATCGGTGGCGGATGGATTGCGGCGGGTGGAACAGGCCGCGCCCGCTTTCGCGGTGGTCGACATGCGGCTCGCCGACGGCAACGGCCTCGATGTGATCTCCGCGCTCAAGCGCCGCCGGCCCGACGCGCGCGCTATCATCCTCACCGGCTACGGCAATATCGCCACCGCGGTGAACGCGGTGAAGCTCGGCGCCGTCGACTATCTGGCCAAGCCGGTCGACGCCGACGACGTGGTGGCCGCCCTGCTCGCGCACGACAACAAGACCATCGAGCCGCCGGAAAATCCGATGTCGGCCGACCGCGTGCGCTGGGAGCACATCCAGCGCATCTACGAATTGTGCGGCCGCAATGTTTCGGAGACCGCGCGAAGGCTCAACATGCACCGTCGCACGCTGCAACGCATCTTGGCGAAACGCGCGCCGCGGTGAGGCGAAACTTGCCAGCGCGTCTTCTCCTCTGCATCGCCGCCTGGATGATCATGAGCGCGCCTGCTTGGGCGAGCGCCAATGTATCGTGCCGGATCGACGATGCTTTCCTCAGCCTCGAACTCTAGGCAATCGCCGGCAGGACCGGCCCGATCACGCAAGTGAACGTGGGCAAGATTTCGATCAAGCCGACGGCGCGATTTGAGCTCGCCGGGCCGAACGTGTCGTTCGACCGTAGCCACATCGTTCAACAATGGATCGTCGGCGAAGACATGCGTCTGCAAATCGAGATCGGCGGCGACCGGCAGACCGTCAATCTGACCATCCTCGCGCGTCTCGATGACGCCCGCGACAAATATTTCGGGCGCTATGTTCTGACGCTCTCGCGGCCCGGCGCAACGAAGGAATTGAAGGGCCGCATCAAGGAGTGCGAGGCCGGATAATCATCCCTTCGCTCAGCTTACATCCCCATATGGCCCGTTCGGGTCGGTAAGCGACTGCAGCCGCAGCGCGGCGGCGCGCGCGAACAACAGCATCATGGATTTGCGGGTGGGCGCCGGCAGCCGGTGCTCGGGCGCCTCGCAAACCATTTGCGCGCCGAACGCATCGGCCACGATCAGCCCGGTGTCCGGCGGGAAAATCTCGCACGGCACCTCCATGCAGGTGGCGAAGAACAGCCGGTCGCAATGGGCCCGGTAATCCCGCCACTTCTGGTCGGCGCGAAAGTCGGCGACCGAGGATTTGATCTCGACGATCCAGATCTCGCCGCCGGCACCGAGCGCCACCAGATCGGCGCGGCGGCCGGACGGCAGCCCCAATTCGCTCACCACGCAGCGCCCAAGCGAATGCAGCAACCGGGCGGTGCCGCGCGCGACGGCAAGCGCGGTTTCCGACTGCCGGCCGTCGACCGGCAATTCCAAAGGCGGCGTGGCGACGAGCTTCATGTGCCCACCTGCGCGGATGATCTTGGCCGAATCTCGGCGCGCTCGGGGAACGTGGCGGTGAGCGCCGCCCGGCTGGCCGCGATCACCCCGCGCTCGGTGATCAGGCCGGTGATGAGGCGAGCCGGCGTGACGTCAAAGCCGTAATTGGCGACCGGCGAACCATCCGGCACCACCTGCACGGTTTCGATGCGCCCGTCTTTGGTCTTGCCGGTCATGGTCGCGACCTCGTCGGGACTGCGCTGCTCGATTGGAATTTCGCTCAGCCCGTCCGTGACGGAAAAATCGATCGTCGGCGACGGAAGCGCCACATAGAACGGCACCTTGTTGTCGGCTGCTGCCAGCGCCTTCAAATAAGTGCCGATCTTGTTGCAGACGTCGCCTTGCGCGGTGACGCGGTCGGTGCCGACGATCACCAGGTCGACCAGGCCGTGTTGCATCAGATGGCCGCCGGTGTTGTCGGGGATAACGGTGTGCGGCACGCCGTGGTGGCCGAGCTCCCAGGCGGTGAGCGAGGCGCCCTGATTGCGCGGCCGGGTCTCGTCGACGAACACGTGCACACTCACGCCCTTGTCGTGCGCCATGTAGATCGGCGCCGTTGCAGTGCCCCAATCGACAGTCGCCAGCCAGCCGGCATTGCAATGGGTAAGCACATTGACGCGCTCGCCTTTATTGCGCGCCGCGATCGCCTCGATAATTTTAAGGCCGTGGCGGCCGATGCCCAAGTTGATGGCAATGTCCTCGTCGGCGATTTCGCCGGCGCGCTTGAAGGCGGCAGCGACGCGCTCAGCCCGCGGCCGGTTGCGCACCGCGGCCAGCATCTGATCGAGCGCCCATTTGAGATTGATCGCGGTCGGCCGCGTCGCCAGCAGCGCCGCATTGGCGCGTTCCAGATTTTCGTCGGAGGCATCGGCGCGCAGCGCCAGCCACATGCCGTAAGCCGCGGTTGCCCCGATCAGCGGCGCCCCGCGCACCTGCATAGATTGAATTGCGCGCACCGCATCGTTCAGCGTTTTGAGCTTTATTGTGGCAAAGCGATGCGGCAGCAACGTCTGGTCGATGACGCCGACGCATGTCCCGTCGCTCTCCACCCAGATCGTGCGCGTGTTTTTGCCATCAACTTTCATCGGCCATTCATAACGCGCTTCAGGACGGTCGACAAACCGCGGATAAAAAGCGCCACAAATCAGCTGATAGCCGGTTGCAATTTCGGCCCGCGCCCGACGCGATGGCCATGGAACATTCCCCGGTCTGAGATTCTTCCCGCGTGATACCGAGCGGGTGTGGCGCGAAATCGCCCAGATGGGCCATGGCCGCTACATCCCGATTCCGCAGGACGGCGGTCATCTGGTGGTGATCGAAACACCGTACGACAGCGAGATCATCGAGCTGCAGGGTGAGATCAACGGCACGGTGATCCCCTACGGTCCGCACCGGCAGCGCAGCGACCTCGAGCACAAGACCCGGCAAGTCGCCGCCGCGCCCGTGTCCGTCGCCACCGAGATGGCCGGCTACATGTCGCGCAACGCGGCGAAAACCGCCGGCGAGGTCATCACCGGCGCGGGCGATCTGGTGGCGGACGTCAAGGTCGGGCGGCAAAAGCTCGCCGCGGTCAAGGACGACGACCTGCCGGAGCTGGTGCGCAACATGAACGCCGCCGAGCGTCAGGATTTCATCGACAAACAACTGGCAAAGCGCAAGGCGCTCAACGAACGCATGGCCGCGCTGGTTAAGCAGCGTGACGGCTATGTGCTCGATCGGGCCAGGAAATCCCCGTCTCGGCCGGCCGATTCCTTCGACCGCGTCGTCGAAGACACGCTGCGGGCGCAGATCAAGCGCTAGCCTTGCTGCGTCGGCCGCTTTGCCGCAATCTCCCGCCGGTCCGAATCGGCGGGAGAAGCGGCGATGCCACCGATCGATTACGAAAAGGAATACGACAACCGCGGCCGGGTGCCCGAGCATCCGGAGATTTTCGCGCGCTGGGCGCGCGAAGCCGCCGCCTACCGCGAAACCGCGCGCAGCGCCGAATTTGGCCTCGCCTATGGACCCTCGCCGCGCCAGATTATCGATCTGTTCCCGGCCAAGGACGACGATCACATGACGCCGCTCGCCATGTTCATCCATGGCGGCTGGTGGCGCTCGCTGGAGCCGGCGATGTTCAGCCAGAAAGCGGCCGGGCTGAATGCCCGCGGGCTGACGGTCGCGGTCGCCGGCTACGATCTTTGCCCGCAGGTTTCGATCGCCACCATCATCGAGCAGATGCGGGCGGCATGCCTGTGGCTGTGGCGCAGGCGCCGCCAGCGCATTTTTGTCTACGGCCATTCCGCCGGCGGGCATCTGGCCGCCTGCCTGCTGGCGCAGGACTGGAAGGCGTTCGCCTCCGACGCGCCCGCCGACCTGGTGCCCGCAGCCTACGCGATCTCCGGCGTGTTCGATCTGGCGCCGCTCACGCAGGTGTCGCAGAACCAGGACCTGCGGCTCGACGACGCCGAGGCGAGGCGGGTGTCACCGCTGCACTGGAAAGTCCCCGCCGGCCGCACGCTCGACGCCGTGGTCGGCGGGCTGGAGTTCGAGCGAATTCCTGCGCCAGAGCAGGATTATCGTCGAGGAGTGGCGCGCGCGCGGCGTCGGCACGCGTTATGAAGCCATGGCCGGGATGAACCACTTCACCATTGTCGATTCGTTGAGCGACCCGGCGAGCGCGATGACGCGGCGGGTGGCGCAGCTGGCGGAGATGGTGAGCGCGATCTAATCGTGTTTAGAAAAACGCTTGGATCCCGGTTTGCGCGCGGCCGAGGATGAGGGCATGGATGTCGTGGGTGCCCTCGTAGGTGTTGACCGTCTCCAGGTTCGCCAGCACGCGCATCACGTGATATTCCTCCGAAATGCCGTTGCCGCCGTGCATGTCACGCGCGAGCCGCGCCACCTCGAGCGCCTTGCCGCAGTTGTTGCGTTTCATCAGCGAGATCGACGGCGGCGCCGCCTTGCCCGCCTCCAGCATGCGGCCGAGCCGCAACGCGCCCTGTAGCCCGAGCGCGATCTCGGTCTGCATGTCGGCGAGCTTCTTCTGAATGAGTTGATTGGCGGCGAGCGGGCGGCCGAACTGCTTGCGGTCGAGCACGTATTGGCGCGCGCGATGCCAGCAGAACTCGGCGGCGCCCATGGCGCCCCAGGCGATGCCGTAACGCGCATTGTTGAGGCAGCCGAATGGGCCGGCCAGTCCCCGCACGTTCGGCAATAGATTGTCTTCCTGAATGACGCAGTCTTCCAGCACGATCTCGCCGGTGATGGAGGCGCGTAAGGAAAGCTTGCCCTCGATCTTGGGCGTCGAAAAACCTTTGGTGCCGCGCTCGACCAGGAAGCCGCGGATAACGTTGTCGAGCTTGGCCCACACCACCGCGACGTCGGCGACCGGGGCATTGGAGATCCAGGTCTTGGCGCCGTTGAGCTTGTAGCCGCCGGCGACCTTCTCGGCGCGCGTTACCATCGAGCCGGGGTCGGAGCCGTGGTCGGGCTCGGTCAGCCCGAAGCAGCCGATCAGCTCGGCGCTGGCGAGCTTGGGCAGGTACTTACGCCGCTGCGCCTCGCTGCCATAGGCATGGATCGGATACATCACCAGCGAGGACTGCACCGACATGGCGGAGCGGTAGCCTGAATCGACGCGCTCCAATTCGCGCGCGATCAGGCCGTAACAGACATAGCCTAAGCCGGCGCCGCCGTACTCTTCTGGGATGGTCGGGCCGAGCAGGCCGAGCTTGCCCATCTCGGGCAGCATCTGCGCGTCGTAGGTCTCCTCGCGATAGGCCGCGACGATGCGCGGCATCAGATAGTCCTGCGCAAAGCCGCGCGCGGTGTCGCGCACCATGCGCTCCTCTTCGGCGAGTTCGCCCTCCAGATCGAGCGGGTCCTCCCACTGGAAGTCCTTGTCCTTCAGCAGCGCGGGCTTGCCCGCGCGGCTCTCCGCCGCTTGCGACATGAATGCCTCCTGAGGACCTTCGTTATTCGTATTATAGACTGCCGCGCCCCCTCCTAGCCAACGCTCCGCTGCCGGTATTCTTGGCGGCGCCGGGTACGCCGTAGTTCCTTCCTTCGCCCTCGGATAAATCGAGGGGATGGCGCGCCAAGCGGCGCGGCCATTGCATTTCAGTCACGCACCGTCGCCGATGCGTGGCGCCTCTCGGCGCGCCATCGCGGCGTCTTGCCGGCGCCGGCCCGCGCTTTCTGACGGTCCGTTTCGTCTTGCCTCCAGCTCTGAAGCTAATCCCCTTTGGGGTGACCGCACCTTTCGAGCTTCGGGCAAACCTTGTGGCCCGCCGTCAGCGAGCTCCTCGCAGGGGGTCGTAGTGCCCCGGGCGGAGCCCCGGCGCCGCCCGAGTGCGGGAGGAGCGTTCATCTCCCGCCCGCGGGCGCCGCATCCGGTCCTACTTTCATGACTCCTCATGACAGCGCCCTCGGCGGACCGGACGCGATCATGATAAGGGCGCCCGAGCGAGCGGGGATAAGTTTGAGGTCGAGTTTTGTTGCGTGTGTCGCCAATGACACGGGGAGCGTCACGCTGATCCTCAACTGGTTCCGGGCGCAAGCGTCAGCGAGCGAGGCCCGGGACCCATACGCCGTGCCCCCTCGATATACTGCGGAGTATGGGCCCCCACTTGCGCGGGAACGACAACGCAGGACTGCCCAAAACAAAACCCCCGCCGGCGCGCGCCGGCGGGGGTTTTGTACACCGACCAATGACGGCCATCAGACCGCCATCTTGAGTCCCTTGGTGGCGCGGAAGGCGACTTTGCGGCTCGCCTTGATCTGGATCGGCTCGCCGGTCGCCGGATTGCGGCCCATGCGGGCGGCACGCTTGCGCACTTGCAGGATGCCGAGGCCGGCGATCTTCACCCGCTCGCCCTTCTTCAGGTGCTTGGTGATCAGGCCAACGAGGTCGTCGAGCATTTCCCTGCCCTGGCGCTTCGTGAGTTCGTGCTGTTCCGCCAACGTATAGGCCAACTGCTTGGTGGTGACCGGTTTCGGCTTCGCTATGTCTGCCATGACGTCTGCTCCTCATGCGCACCATGCGCCATGAATCAGCCCTATGAGATTCGCGGGCTTACGGAAAGGGCAGATATGCCCGGAAACACAGAAAGTCTGGCTTTTTTGCAGTGCGGTCGCCCGGCGCCGCTGGCGGGCGTTTCGTCTATTGAGGCAAATAGGCGCCCATAGCTCAGCTGGATAGAGCGTTGCCCTCCGAAGCTGGAGCCCTTCTGTCAATGGCGCTGTTTAAACACCCTATTGGATCCCGCGCCGTTGCATGCTCGCCCCTTGGCTCCGGACGAAGCATCCTAACGGCTCAAACTACCGCTTTGATAGGGCTGAAACCGGCATCAGAACCATTACCGCAGTGCACTGCCAATGCTCGTTGTGGGTCAAAAGCGGACAAACCGTCACGGCCCAAAATTCACCGTTGTCCGCTTTGGTCCGATATTGTTGCAAAAGTCTTTTTGCACTGGGAATCAAAAATTCTGCAGGCTGTAGGCGCGGCTTTCGTGAAAACGGCATAGTTTCACTACCAGGGTCACGCGCTTCCGGAACAAGATCTGCCCGCTGGCCCGCGCGGAATGCCAATACTTTGGAAAATTGCGTAACAGCCGCGCTAGGGTACCGCGGACAACACCGTTCAGCTCACGTACGGCATTCCCTGACTTAGCATGAGGCATCCTGTAGCGAGTTCACGATTCGCCGCGGTCGCTCGGAATCTGCAAGCCAGGCCAGGTCGGGGGGTTGGGAGAATACTAGTAGAGGCTGGACGGCCTACCAACGTTCCAGGACATCCGTGCATCGCTGGTGGGAGCGGCCGCTTGCTCCGGCTGAGCCGGCGACTGCGCGACCTGCGCCGGCATTGGTTGCGGCAGCACAATGACCTTGGCGCCGATCTGTACGCGTTCGTAGAGATCGGTCACGTCATCGTTTGTGAGGCGGATGCAGCCGCTCGACACCTGCTTGCCGATGGTGGTCGGATCGTTGGTGCCGTGAATCCGATAGACGGTATTGCCGAGATAAAGTGCGCGCGCCCCTAAAGGATTGCCGGGCCCCCCAGCCATGAAGCGGGGCAGATAAGGCTGGCGCTCGATCATTTCCTGCGGCGGATACCAGTCCGGCCACTTGGCCTTGCGCGCGACCTGCTTGACGCCCCACCAAGCGAAGCCTTCGCGGCCAACACCGATGCCGTAACGGATCGCCTTGCCGTTGCCGAGCACAAAATAGAGGAAGGTATGCGGGGTATCGATGATGACGGTGCCCGGCGCTTCATTGCTGGCGTAGTCGACGATCGACCGTTGCAGTCGCGGATCGAGTTGCGCGTCTTCGACCGGCTCGTTCTGCTCGGTCGGCGCGTATTGCGGGATGACCTGGCTCTGCGCGGGAACGTTGAGAAAGTCGAACAGCGGCTCAGCCTGCGCGGCGCCGCACAACAAAGCGGCGGCGGCGATCAGCGCGGTCAGCGAACCGTAGGAATAGATCTTGCGTGACATGGCACCCTCGTCCGCTTCCTGGGCACTTGCCTTCATTCATCGGGGCGAGCCCTGAGAAGGTTCAACTCGATCTCGCCGCGCGGTCGGCTATTGGCGGAGTTCGAGATTATCGTGAAGGATTTATCGGGTATTTTAAGTTAAGCGGTTATGAATTTTTAAATAAACAGCAGTCGTTATCCCTAAGGAACTGTTATGGACGCTTCGTTCTTCGTTCGTTGTTCGGATTTGGCCGGTGAAGGCGGAGAAGTTCAAGTATCGCGGGAAAGAGGTCTGGGTATTGCCGATGATGCGGGACATGTTCCCGTGCGTTGCAATCAATGGCCCGCAGGGAATGTCGCGGGAAGACCGCGAACGGCTGCTTATGAGATTTTTGAGTTCAGTTTCGTGGGTCGACGACAATTTCCCACAGCAGTGTTTGTATTTTTTTCCACTGCCGCAGGGGCAAGGCGTGTTCCGGCCGATCTTGCTCATGCGGCCTGTGTATGAATGAATTGACTCAGTAATCCAATCTAGAGCTGCGACGATACGGTTGCCACCAGTACCCGGCACACACGCGGCACGCTAACAGCTGGCGCGCCCAAGACGATTTGAACGTCCGACCTTTGCCACTGGGGCTTTCACGCACATTCCAAGCGAGCAAAATAAGGCCCGTTGCCGCTGGCGGGCGTTTCGTCTATTGAGGCAAACAGGCGCCCGTAGCTCAGCTGGATAGAGCGTTGCCCTC
>CAWFMZ010000045.1:0-38025 GCA_963817045.1 uncultured Alphaproteobacteria bacterium | reverse complement strand
CGAAGTCGCCAATGCGACGGGTTGCTGAAGCCGGACATGTATGCCGACGTCGTGTTTCACGCCGACGGCGACCGCACCCCGTCACCAGCGTTCCGGTGAGCGCCATCATCGACACAGGCACGCGCCAAATCGTGCTGGTCGCCAAGGGCGAAGGCCGATTCGAGCCGCGACCGGTCAAGCTCGGCCGTCGCGGCGATGGCCATGTCGAAATCGTCGAGGGCCTGCAGCCAGGGCGAGGACATCGTCACCACCGCAACCTTCCTGATCGACGCCGAGAGCAACCTGCAAACGGCGCTCAAGACCTTCAGCGAGCCGGAGCCGGCCAAATGATTGCGGCTCTCATCCGCTGGTCGACGCGCAACATTCTCCTAGTCGGCTTTGCCAGTGTGTTCCTGACGCTGGCCGGCCTATACGCGGTATCGCGGGTGCCGCTCGATGCCATTCCCGATCTCTCCGACGTGCAGGTCATCGTCTACACCGAATATCCCGGGCAGGCGCCGCAGGTGGTCGAGGATCAGGTGACCTATCCGCTGACCACGGCCATGCTGAGCGTGCCGAAGTCGCGGGTGGTGCGCGGATTTTCGTTCTTCGGCGTCTCGTTCGTCTACGTGATCTTCGAGGACGGCACCGACCTGTATTGGGCGCGCTCGCGCGTGCTCGAATATCTCAATTCGGCCGCCCGCCGGCTGCCGGCCGGCGTCGCGCCGAGCCTCGGCCCCGACGCGACCGGCGTCGGCTGGGTCTACCAATATGTCGTGCGCGGCGCGCAACAGAGCCTGGCGGAACTGCGCACGTTCAGGACTGGTACATCCGCTACGAGCTGGCCAAGGCGGAAGGCGTCGCCGAAGTCGCCAGCGTCGGCGGCTTCGTCAAGCAGTACAGCGTGGTGATCGATCCGCGCCGGCTGCAGTCGCTCGGCATCCCGCTGTCGAAAATCCGCGATGCGTTGCGATCGAGCAACATCGACGTCGGCGGCCGCACCATCGAACTCGCCGAAACCGAATTCGTGGTGCGCGGACGCGGCTACATCAAGAGCCTCACCGATCTCGAGCAGATCGTCGTCAAGAACGAACGCGGCGTGCCGGTGCTGCTGCGCGATGTGGCGCGCGTCGAGCTCGCGCCGGACGAGCGCCGCGGCATCACCGAATTGAATGGCGAGGGCGAAGTCGTCACCGGCATCGTGCTGCAACGCTTCGGCGAGAACGCGCTCTCCGTCATCAAGAACGTCAAGGATCGGCTCGCCGAAATCGCGCCGAGCCTGCCGCAAGGCGTCACCATCGACGCGGTGTATGACCGCTCGGACCTGATCTATCGCGCCATCGACACGCTCAAGCGGACGCTGATCGAGGAAAGCATCATCGTCGCAATCGTCTGCGTCGTGTTCCTTCTGCATGTGCGCAGCGCGCTGGTGGCGATCATCACGCTGCCGCTCGGCGTGCTGATCGCCTATCTGTGCATGTATCTGCTGGGCTTGAGCTCCAACATCATGAGCCTCGGCGGCATCGCCATCGCCATCGGCGCCATGGTGGATGCGGCGATCGTGATGATCGAGAACGCCCACAAGCATCTGGAGCGCGCCACGCCCGGCAAGCCGCGCAGCGAAGTGCTGATCGAAGCCGCCATCGAGGTCGGGCCGGCCTTGTTCTTCAGCCTGCTCATCATCACCGTGTCGTTCCTGCCGATCTTCGCGCTCGAGGCGCAGGAAGGCCGCCTGTTCAAGCCGCTCGCCTACACCAAGACCTTCGCCATGGCAGCGGCGGCCTTGCTGTCGGTGACACTGGTCCCCGCGCTGATGATGCTGTTCGTACGCGGCCGCATCATGCCGGAGCACCGGAATCCGGTGAACCGCGCGCTGATCTGGATCTATCGGCCGGTGATCCGCACGGCGCTTCGCTTCAAGGCCGCGACCATCGCCGATCGCGCTCGTCGTGCTGCTCGGCAGCCTATGGCCGGCGTCGCGGCTCGGCACCGAGTTCATGCCCAATCTCAACGAGGGCACGCTGTTCTACATGCCGACCACGCTGCCGGGCCTGTCGGTCACCAAGGCGGCCGAGCTGCTGCAAACCCAGAACAAGATCATCAAAACCTTCCCCGAGGTCGCCTCCGTGTGGGGCAAGGCCGGCCGCGCGACCACGGCCACCGATCCGGCGCCGACCGAGATGTTCGAGACCGTGATCAACCTGAAGCCCGAAGCCGAATGGCGGCCCGGCATGACCATCGAGAAGCTGATCGCGGAGATGGACAAGGCGCTACAGTTTCCCGGCGTCTCCAACGCCTGGACGATGCCGATCAAGGCGCGCATCGACATGCTCGCGACCGGCATCCGCACGCCGGTCGGGGTCAAGGTCTATGGCACCGATCTCGCCGAGATGGAGAATGTCGCCCGTCAGATCGAAGCGGCGGTGCGCACGGTGCCGGGCACGACCAGCGCCTTCGCCGAACGCATCATCGGCGGCTATTATCTCAACATCGAGCCCAATCGCGCGCAGCTGGCGCGCTACGGCTTGATGATCACCGACGTGCAGGACGTGATCGCGACCGCGCTCGGCGCCGAAGCGGTGACCACGACCGTCGAGGGCCGCGAGCGCTATACCGTGAGCATCCGCTATCCGCGTGAGTTGCGCAGCGACCCGCAGGCGATCGCCAGCCAAGTGCTGATCCCGTTGCCGAACGGCGGCACGGTGCCGCTCGGCGAAGTGGCCAAGGTCGAACTGGCCAAGGGGCCGTCGACCATCCGCACCGAGAACGCGCAGCTGGCCGCCTATATCTATATCGATCTGCGCGACCGCGATCTCGGCGGCTATGTGGCCGACGCCCAAAAAGCGGTGGCGACGCAGGTCAAGTTCCCGCCCGGCTACTACGTCACCTGGAGCGGCCAGTTCGAATACATGGAACGCGCCAAAGCGCGCCTCAAAATCGTCGTCCCGATCACGGTTTTGATCATCTTCCTGTTGCTGTATCTGAACTTCCGCCGGGTGACCGAGACCCTGATCGTCATGCTCTCGGTGCCGTTCGCGCTCGCCGGCGGTCTGTGGCTGATGTGGTGGCTCGGATTTAACCTATCGGTCGCGGTCGCGGTCGGCTTCATCGCGCTGGCCGGTGTCGCCGCCGAAACCGGCGTCGTGATGCTGATTTATCTCGATAACGCGCTGACGGCTCTGCAAGCGCAGCGCGCCGCCGAAGGCCGGCCCTTCACGCATGACGATCTTTATGCCGCGATCATGGCCGGCGCGGTCGAACGGGTGCGTCCGAAGATGATGACGGTGGCCGCCATCATGGCAGGGCTGTTGCCGATCATGTGGAGCCACGGCACGGGGGCCGAGGTGATGCAGCGCATCGCGGTGCCGATGATTGGCGGCATGGTGTCGTCGACCGTGCTCACGCTCGTCGTCATTCCGGCGATCTACGCGCTGGTCAAAGGCCTTGCGATACCCACATCATATTTGGGCGCGGCACTGCAGCGGTCTTAATGGTCGGGGAGTCCTGCGGCTGGATCCGATGTCTGCCACCTCGCCAGGTGGGCGACTAATGCATAAGTAAGATCGGCCGGTCGGCGCGGCGGATGAAAGCCTCGGTGCGGCTGCCGAAAATCAGCTCGCGCACGCGAGAATGGCCATAGGCGCCCATCACCACGAGATCGGCTCCGCAATCCTCGGCAGCGGCCGAGAGTGCGCCCGGTATTCCGCTGCCGTTTGCCGGGATGACCTGCGCTTGCGTTGAAATTCCATTCCAGGCGAACTGCCGCGCGAGATTATGCACGGCCTCGGTGCCGTCCTCGTCGCGTTCTGCGACATTCGTGAACACCACACGTTTCGCGTTGGTCAGAATGGGCATGGCGGCCGCGACGGCACGCGCGGCATTGCCGGATTCGTTCCAGCACACCATGACGGTGCCGGTGAGTGTCCGCGGTGCCGCGCTGGCCGCGACCAGCACCGGGCGTCCGCAATTCAATATCAGATGTTCGAGAGTATCCGGAGATAATCCCTGGGTCTGTTTGGCTCGACCCAAGACCACGAGATCGCTGTGGCGAGCATGAACGGTCAAGCGATCTATGGCGGCGTCCTTCTCTTCACGAAAACTCGCGGTCACTTTTTTCCCGTTGGTCGGAGCCTCGCAGATCTCGATCTTCGAGCCGGCGCAAAACTCGCGAACATGCTCTGCGGCGACTTCCGAAAACGTCTTGGCCTTGGTCTCCAATTGGTCCATGGCATTTCGCAGAGCGGAGCCCATGGCAAAGTCGACGCGACTATAGCGCGCCGCCTTTACCGCGGTGACGTGAACATGCAGGAAGTCCAAATGGGCCGAAAGCGGGACCGCCGCAGCCAGAGCTGTCCGTAGAATAACCTCATCGCGTTCACCGCCGCCGATCAGTCCGAGGATTGTTTTCATGACTCGAGAACTCCTGGGTGGAGACGAGTTCTATGGGCCGATGATCAATAGCGGCCCGCCGGGTCTAGATGCCGTTCTTTCGGTCGCTGGTGTCGGCGACGGATTGTGAAGCACCGTACGGATAGCCGCTAATTGACGGTCCGGCGCAGCTAAACTGCATGAGAAGCCGGCTGGCTCGCGCGCGCCGGGCATCATCAGTTCCATTGCGACTGCGGATTCGACGCCGCCACTCAACGACGTACCGAACGGAAGTCCGACCAATGTCGAAAATCTTGGAAATGATGGACATGTTTCCCTCCATCGGGCCAATTCCATGCCTGCGAAGATAGGGCGCCATGGGCTTCCCACTCTGTGAGAGCCCTCACAGTGGGAGCGATTATTTTTGCGGCGCGGCGCAGTGCGCAGCGACCGAATTAAGCCGATTTTTAAAGGCTTTTTAGGCTAGGACGCCCGATCGGCCGGCCGAAGGAAATGCGGCCATGGTCGCGGCTGCTCGACCGTGGACGCCCGATCAAGATTTCGCGGCGATTTCGCGGTTTGCTAACAGCATCACGCCCGGTAGAGCTTGCGCACGGCGCGCAACGCGTTGCTGCCGGTCTGCTCGAGGATATTCTTGTAGGCGTTGAGAACGTAATTGTCGTCCGGCAGCGGATGATAGTTGCGCCACGGCGTGCACAGGATCGTATCGAAGCCGAGCGGCACCGCCAACGTCAGAAACGCGCATTCCAGCGACAGCTTCAGGTCGGAGCCGTCGGCCGCCTTGGGCGGCAGTTGCTGGCCGATATTGGTGAGGCCGCCCATGATGTGCAGGCCCGGGAGCTGCGGATCGGTATGCAGCATGCGCACCGCGTCCAGCGTCGCCCGGTGCAGTCCGTTGGTGTCGGCGACGACGGCGCTGACCGAGACGTCGATGTAGATGTCGTCCAGCGCCATGCCGTAGTCGCTTTGCAGGCGCAGCGCCGCGCGTTTGGCGGTCGAGGCGATTTCGTCGGCGGTCTTGTTCTGCTTGGCGATGCCGTCTTCCATGCGTTCGGACGCCATGACGATGACCTTGAACGGCCCGTAGTTTTTGTAGAGATCCATCATTTCCCAGCGCTGTTCGGTGATCGAATTGATCAGCGCCGGCCCGCCGCGGGCGCGGTCGTAGGCCTTGAAGCAGACCTCCTGCACCTGCGCGCTCGGCGAATCGAAGCACAGCGGCACCGACACCGCCTCCTGGATCGCGCGCACGACCTTCGCCAGGAATTCGAAATCGGTCGAGCCGCGCGGTCCGATGGTGACGTCGAGCGCGCTGGCGCCGGCCTCGACCTGGCGGACGGCCAGCGCCTGCACGCCGGCGAGGTCTTCGGCGTCCAACAGCGCCTTGGTGCTCTTGAAGCCGGGATTGATGCGATCGCCGATCATCGCGATGTTGAAGCCGGGCAAACTCGTCACGGCGCTCTCCGTGTTGGGCCGCATTTGAAGCCGATGTTGTGCAGAAAGGTCTTCTGGAAATCGCCGCGCGTGCTCAGCTCGACATAGCGGCAGCGCTGGGCGAGCTCGCGCGCCGCGCGCGCGCGTCTGCCGCGAGGCGAGCATCTGCCGCACGCCGACGCCGGCCGCGTTGCCGACCTGCTTGAAGCGGTCGAGCGGCAACGCCGGCAACAGCCCGATGGCGATGGCGCTGCCGACGTCGATATAGGAGCCGAAGGCGCCGGCGATGACGACAAGCTCGATGTCGTCTTCGTGCAGTGCGCGGTCGCGCAGCAGCAGCTCGATGCCGGTGCGGATCGCCGCCTTGGCGAGCTGCACCGCGCGCACGTCGTGCTGATTGAAATGGACGCCGGGAGCAAGCACCGCGACGCGCTTGCCGTCGATGTCCTCGATGTCCGGATGCTGACCGGCGATGCGGCCGCCGTCGTCCAAAATGCCGATCTCGACGCAGGGCCGCCATGGCGTCGATCACGCCCGAGCCGCACAGGCCGACCGGTTTGCGGTTGCCGATCACGTCGATCTTGATGCGGCCGTCTTCGACCGCGACGCGCTCGATCGCGCCTTCCGCCGCCCGCATGCCGCAGGAGATGTGGCCGCCCTCGAGCGCCGGTCCCGACGGGCAGGAGGCGGACATGATGTCGCCGCGGTGGATCAGCGAAATCTCGGTATTGGTGCCGATATCCATGACCAGGGTGGTGGTCCCGCCGCGCCAATGCTCTTCGCGTGGCGAGCAGCGCGGTGACGTGGTCGCTGCCGACGAAGCCGCCGATGTTCGGCGCCAGGTGCACATAGGCGCCGGGGCAGACCGTCAGATCGAGCTCGCGCGCCTTGACGTCCATGGCGTCGCGCACGGCGGCGACGAACGGCGCGCGGCCGAGCTGCCGCACCGGCAGCCCGAGCAGCAGGTGATGCATGGCGGTGTTGCCGCAGATCGCCACATCGACGATGTCGGCGGTGGCGGCGCCGATGGACAGGCACAGGTCATGGGCGAGTGCGTTGATCGCCGTGCTGGCGGCCTGGCGCAATTCCGCGGCGTTCGCCGGCCCCTGGATGGCGTGATTCATGCGGCTGATGACGTCGGCGCCCCAGGCCACCTGCGGGTTCTCGATGCCGAGGCTGGCGACGCGCGCGCCGCTTTGCAGGTCGACCAGGAAGCCGGCGACATTGGTGGTGCCGAGGTCGACGGCAAGGCCGAGCGTGCGGCGGCCCGCCGGCGAAAACCCGATCAGTTCGCGCTCGCGGATATGCGCGCGCAGCGACCAGTCGCCGCCGCGCAGCGCAGCGGGCAGTTGCCGGGCCGCGACCAGATCGACCGCGGGCAGCGGGCTCGCCAGCGCGCGGATCACGCGGTCGAGATCCGACAGATTGTCGGCCAGCGTCGCTTCCGGCACGCTGACGTCGCGGCTCACCACGGCCGGATCGAGCGGCAGGATTTCAACGGTTGTCGCCGGCGTCGAATTCGGCCCGCACCACCGGCGCCAGCGAGCGCGCGGCGATCTCCACGGTGCAGTCGGATCTCGGCGTCACCTGGCAGGCCCGCACCCAGCGCGGCTTTTTCCGCCGCTTTTCGCGCCCGGCAGCGTTTTCTCGTTGGCCTCGTCGATCTCGCCCTCGACGACGAGCACGCGGCAGGTGCCGCAGGTGCCGCGGCCGCCGCAGGCGCCGATGATGCGAACGCCGCTGCGGCGGGCGGATTGAAAAATCGTCTCGCCGGCGTGGCTCGCGATCTCGCGATCGAGTTGGGGAAAGCCGAGCGTGAACGGCGGCGCCGGCGAAACCGGTTTGCGGTTAGTCATGACGCGCCGCTCAAAGCATGGCCGGGGCCGCGACGCGGCCGGACATCCGGCACTTCGGCGCCGAAGGGCAATCGTCGCAGCGCGACCAGCGGGCCGGGGGCAGATCGATGCCGATGCCCAGCACCATCGACATCGACTTGAGCGGATGCAAAACCTGGCCCTGCGTCACGCTCACGCCGATCTCGTCCGCGCCGGCCAGACGCAGCACGGCGGCCTGCGCCTCCAGCGGCAGGCCCGGATCGCCGGCGCGCAATTCGCCGGCCGCCGTCAATTGAGCTTTTCGCGCCTCGATGACGATGCGATCCTGCACGCGGCGCGAGAGCGCGAACAGCAATTCATTGCCCAGCTCGTCGAGCGCCAGCGCCAGCGACATGCGCCGTTCGGCGAACAGCGCGGTCGACGCGCCGTTCGAGCGCCGGCCCCAGCGTGCAGACGCCGACGGCGACCGCCGTCAGTTGCCCGCTCTCCGGCACCAGCCGCAGGGCATCCAGCACTTCGCCGCCGGCCCGCAGCACATGGCTCGGCGGCTCGTCCAGGGGCACGATGCGGTAGCAGTAGGCGGCGTCGAGCAGGTTCTCGCGCTCGACCAGATCGAGCGCGTCGCGGCGAAAGCGGCCGCGCTGCGGAAACGACCCCGCCGGCGCAGGGGCTCGTGGCGACTGTCTCGAAGCAGGCCGCTGCTGCGGACCGTCGGCATGGCGCTGCGCTTTCTCCTTCAGCTGGCGTATTTGCGCGCGGCCGCGAACATGGCGCGCACGTTCTCGACCGGCGTTTCGTCCGGAATGCCGAAGGCGCAGTCGAGGATCAGCTTGCCGCCCTTGTGGAACACGTTCTCGGCCAGATGGCGTACCGCGGCGTCCACTTCGTCCGGTGTGCCGGTGGTCAGCAGCGAGGGCGAAAGATTGCCGCGCAACGCGACGACATCGCCCAGCACCTCGAACGCCTTGACCATGTCGGTGCGCTCGAACCAGTAGATGCACTTGCCGGCGGGAATGTCGCGGATCATCTCCAGCCGCTTGGTGCAGTCCGCCTCCCACAACGGCATCGGGATCAGGCCGGCGTCGATCAGGCCGATCAGCAGCTTGCGGAAGGTCGGCCACCAGAACGTCTCGAACTGCTTCGGCGACATGAAGGCGTCGGGCGCCCAGTGGATCGGAATGAAGACGATCGGGTGGTCCATTGCTTGGCGGCGGCGATCGTCTGCCGCAGGATGAAGACGACCGCCTTGTCCAGGAGCTGCAGCAGCTTGTCCTTGTTGCGGTAGAGATCCTTCATCATGCCGGTGGCGCCGCGGAAATAGTCGGCGATGAAGTCGTAGGGCGCGATCGAGGTGGTGCCGAAGGCAGTCGGGAAACCGCGCATTTTCATGTGCGCGGTGAAGCCGACCTGGTGGTCGTTAAGACGCTTCACCTCTTCCGCCGCCTTGATCACCTTCTCCATGGATTCGCGCACGCGGGGGTTGGCGAAAGGAATGATGCCGGACAGCAGGCGGAAGTAGTGCAGGCCGGGAAGGTAGGGAAGTTCGTCGAGGCCCTCGAACGCGCCGGCGACGCGCGGCAGATATTTCGAAAGGTAATAGCCGGTCGGGTCGAACAGGAACTCGTCGTATTCGTCCGCCTTCATGTATTCGCGGTCGAGGTACTGATAGGGCTGGTTGTCGCTGACGCCGTGGCCCGGCCACTGCAGCTGCTTGAAGCCGATCGCGTCGAGCGAAGGGCCCAGTGCGCATTGCAGCACCAGCGGGCTGTGGGCGTCCGGTTCGAATTCGAGGATGACGCGTTCGCCGATCTCTTTGACTTTCTCGTAGTCGTACATCAGCTGGCGGTTGGTGATGCCGCCGTATTTCGCCAGCCAGAATGTGGCAACATGAGCGACCGGCATGCGGTCGGGCTGCTTCAGCGCGACGCAATCCATGATGCGCTGCCAGCGCGCGTCATAGGCGGCCTTCGCCTGCGGCGTCTGCACGTCGTTCTGCGGCGTGGTCATGCGGCAACCCCCATCCAGTTCTTGCACAGCGACACGGCGTCGACGGCGTTGGTGCCGAAGGCGTCGGCGCCGGTGTAGTTGCGCACGGTCTCGTCGACCTGGCCGCCGCCGATCATGATCTTGAGCTTGTCGCGCAGGCCGGCGTCTTGAATGGCCTCGATCGTCTCCTTCATCGAGTCGAAGGCCAGCGTCAGAAAGCCGGACAGGCCGACGACGTCGGGCTTGAACTCGCTGATCTCGTCGATGAAGGTCTTCACCGGCACATCGATGCCGATGTCCTTGACCTCGAAGCCGTTGATGTCGAGCATGAAGGTGACGATGTTCTTGCCGATGTCGTGCAGGTCGCCATGCACGGTGCCGATCAGCACCTTGGCGAGCTTTTTCGGTGCTTCGCCCGGCGCCTGCTTGATCAGCGGCTTGGCGATGGCGCCGATGTTCTCGAGCATCTCGCCGGCGAGCACCAGTTCGGGCAGGAAGTACTCGCCTTTCTCGAAGCGCTTGCCGACGATGTCCATGGCGTTGCGGCACAGCTCCAGCACCCGGAGCGGGTTGGCGCCTTCCTCGAGCAGCATTTTCTTGGCGAGGGCGAAGGCGTCGTCCTCGTTCATGTCGGCGAGCCAATTCACCAAATTCTTTTCTTGATCGTTCATATCAGCCATCTCAATCCTCCCGGATCACATATCCACGTCAAGCCGCGCGCGTGCTTACGCCGCGGCGAATTCCCGATTCCGCGATCGCTTCCGCCAACATGTCGTCGTTGCGGTATCCCATCAGATGCACGCCGGCGACGCCTTCGATCTCGCTCACCGCCCGCATCGTTTCGACCAGAACCGCCTTGGCCTCGGCCTTTTGATTGTCGGCGCCGGCGATGCGCTGCAGAACCGATTCCGGAATGTGCACGCCCGGCACATGCTGCGACCATGCGGCGCAGCGACTTGGCGCTGCTCAGCGTGCCGACGCCGACGATGATGGCGCAGCGTTTGTGCAGCTCGCGTGCGCGCACCTCGCCCATGAAATCGGCCAGCATCGGCACGTCGAAGCAGAACTGAGTCTGGATGAACTGCGCGCCGGCGTCGATCTTCTTTTCCAGATTGGCGATGCGGTCGCGGAACGGCGGCACGAACGGATTGGCGGTGGCGCCGAGAAACAGATTCGGCGCGACGTCCAGCTTGCGGCCCGAAGCGAAGGTCCCGAAATCGCGCATGCCTTCGGTCATGCGCAGCAGCGAAATCGAATCGAGATCGAACACCGGCTTGGCGTAGGGATGGTCGCCTTGGCTGACATCGTCGCCGGTGAGGCACAGGATATTGCGCACGCCCAGCGCGGCGGCGCCCAGGATATCGCCTTGCAGCGCGATGCGGTTACGGTCGCGGCAGGAAAACTGCGCGACCGGGGTGAACCCGTTGGCGGCCAGGATGGCAGCGGCGGCGGCGCTCGACATGTGGCAATTGGCGCCGGCGCCGTCGGTAATATTGATGGCGTCGACCAGATCGCGGAAGCGGGAGGCGCGTGCGATCAGCGCGCTGGGATCGGCGGAATCGGGCGGAGAGACTTCGACGGTAACGACGAAACGTCCCGACTTGCAGGCCTGCTCGAAGCCGAAGGTCTCCCGTGCCGGTGCGGCGCGCGGGTGGATGAGTGTCGGCGGCGAATGCGTGCCGTCGATCACCCGCAGCCATGACGAGCGGTTCCAAAGGCGGTGATCGATCGGCTCGAGGAAGGTCTTGTTCTGCGGCTGGCCGATCCGCTTCTGCCCGTCGGTCGCTTCGACCCAGACGCAGCGCATCGCCGGATTGACCTCGCATGTGCCGTCGGCGCGGACGCCGCCGCACGGTCCGTTGCGCATCTGCTTGGCGCAGTTGGTCGGACAAGCCATGCCGGTCGAGGACAGGACGCACTGGCCGCACATCTTGCAATCGAACAGCAGCTGCTTGGACGCGCGTTCGAGCGGCATGCAACAGCCGTTCGGCGCGTCGCGCGCCGGCCCATTGCAAGGGGCGGCGCAGATACGGGGCAAATTGCGCGCAGGCGTCATAGACACGCTTGAGAGCGGATGCGTGCCGCACACTCCAATGTCGCAACGTTTGCAAGGCGCGCTGCTCCCGCCGCTCGTTGACATGTCAACATCAATATGGCACGTGAGGCCGGTCGGACGTTTTGACTTAGGTCAAGCTTACCAATGGCCGCGAACGTTTCTTGACCAGCCAAGGTGCCGGGCGATGGCCCGCGTTTCGAGCGCATGTCTGTCGATCGAGTGGGCGGCGCGGGCGTCATCCCACCGGCGTCGCGAACGGTGCGATCCATGAGTCTGCGTTCCAAAGCGCGGCGTCCCGGTCCGCAAGCCCCCGACAATACACGCAGTTCCGCGCACGCTCTCAATCTCGACAATTACGTGCCGGCCTATCTGACCTATCTCGCGGGCAAGATTTCGAACTCGGCGTCGGCGACCTATCGCCCGAAATTCGGGGTTGGCATCACCGATTGGCGGATCATGGCGCTGCTGGCCACCGAGCCGTGGATTTCCGCCGGACGCGTTTGCGACGTGATCGGGCTCGATAAGGCGGCGGTCAGTCGCAGCGTGCACGGGATGAAGTCAAACGGAATCGTCGACGTGCAACGAACCGATGACGACCAGTCTCGGCAATTGATCGCCTTGACCCGCAAGGGTCTCAACCTGCACGATCGGATCGTCAAATTGTCGCTGGAGCGGGAACGGCAACTGCTCAAAGGCTTTTCCGCGGCCGAGCGAAAGCTGCTCATCAATTTTCTCTCGCGCATGCATACGCAGGTCGTCGATACCAATGCGACCGAAACGCGGCGCAACATTTCATAAGAAGTGCAGGCCGCGTCATCCGCTTCGCCGAACTGGCGCAAGCCGGCACGCGCGATGGGAAGCGCGCGTGGACGTGTTCGGATTGGTGGGTAGGGGCGCGTTATTAAACGGCCGCGGAATGCCTCGATTGGCTGCGCGTCAAGTAGGTATCAAAAGCCGACGCGACGAGCCGCATATAAGGACGGCCTTTTTCAGTGATTTGGATGTGATGGCCCTCGATCAGCAAACTGCCGTTTTCCGTAAACGGCTGCAATGCGTTCAGTTCATCGGAAAAGTCGGTGCCGATATCGAAACCGAATTCATCTGCAATCGCATCCAGATCCACGGCCATGTCACACATCAGCCGTTCGATGATTTGACCGCGTAAGCGATCGTCGTCGGACAATGCGATGCCCTTCACGGTGGCTAGTTTGCCCGCCGCAACCGCGCGCGCGTAATTTCCCACCGCCGGCGCATTCTGCGCGAAACCCTGCGGCAGCCGGCTGATCGCCGAGGCGCCCAAACCCACCAGCGCATCGGCGTCGTCGTCGGTGTAGCCCTGGAAATTCCGCTGCAGCCGTCCGCTTTTGGCGGCCAACTGATCGTCGGGCCGCGCGTAGTGATCGAGGCCGATCGGCTGATAGCCGAATTGCACCAACGTCTCGTGCGCGGCTTCCGCTTGCGCCAGCCGCTCCTGCGACGACGGCAAGTCGGATTGCTCGATCAATCGCTGCTGCGGCCTGAACCAGGGCACATGCGCATAACCGAAGACCGCGACGCGCTGCGGCTTCAACTCATGCGCCAAAGTGGCGGTCCGCTGCACGTCGGCAACGGTTTGCTTGGGCAGACCGTACATCAAATCGATATTGAGCCGGTCGATCCCGAATTCATTCAGCAGGTCGACCGCGTTCTTGACCGTGTCGAAGGGTTGGATGCGGCCGACCGCCTGCTGCACGTGCAGGCTAAAGTCTTGCACGCCGAGGCTTGCACGATTGACGCCGATGTCGCGCAGCGCCTGCAGCAGTGGCTGCGTGAGATAACGCGGATCCAATTCGATCGCATGTTCGCGAAGCGCCGAGAGGTCAAAACGCCGCGAGATCTCGTCGGTTATAAACTTGAGCAGATCGCTGCCGAGAATTGAGGGCGTTCCGCCACCCCAATGCAAATGGGTCACTTTGCGTTTGCCGGCATGGCCGGCGACGAGCGCGATCTCTTCGGCAAGTCGCTTGGCATAAGCTTTGATAGGCTCGTCTCGCAGCGTCGCCTTGGTATGGCAGCCGCAGTAATTGCAAAGCTCCCGGCAATAGGGAACGTGCAGATAGAGTGAAAGGGTGGCTTCGTCGCGAAGGCCGCCAAGCCACGAGCGATAGACATCGGCATCGACCGCCGAACTAAAGTTCGGCGCCGTCGGGTACGACGTATAGCGCGGGACAGTCTTTTCGAGCATGTTCGCCATTCACGCTACTCGCATACGCTGATCGGCCAGCCGGAACAAAATATACCGCTATATTGTAGGCCGATTGACGTAAGTCAATCGAACGACAGGCGATGCAAGGCGCCGAATGGATAGCTGCGCGGCGAATGCCTCAACGGGGCCAAACCGCCGGATAAGAGCCATCCAGCGGCTGCGCACGGCTATCGCCATCGCCGGCGGTCTGCCTTGTTCTGTCGACGCGCTTGTCGCCGGGCGGCAGATCGCGTTGTTCATTCCGGTCGCGATCTCCGTAACTAAAATGAGACAATTGGCGCACCGGTGCGATCCTGCCTGCGATCGTGGCGAATAGTCTACGGAATTGATCGAGCGTGCGCATATCTAATCGGTATTTTTCCGGCCTCAGGATTGTCCTTGCAGTTCAGTGAGCGTTCGCGGCCTCGCTTTGCAGCGCTTCGAGCGTGCCGGCATTTGGGCAGTATCGCCACCACTTTGGATCGTCGGGCACAAGGAAGAGGTCGAACTGGCATTGCTTCTTGCTGGCACAGGTCGAACACAGCCGCTGCAAATCGCGCATCGTGCCCGGTTCGCTCTTGGCAATGGCCTCGGCATCCAGATGCAGCGCGGCCATTCGCTCCAGCACCAACTTCGCCGCATCGGGCCCCAGTTTCGCCATTCGACGCAGCTCATTCGGCGACAGGCCGACCTCAGTCGCAATTTGCGCGATTTGTTGACTATCGCATTCGTCGAGGCGCTGGCGGCATTGGTTCATTAGCCTGCGTTTACGCACCCAGTCGCCAACTGCGGCAAACATGGAATTGAAAACCGGATATCTCTTGACTGGATTTGACGCGAGCATGAAGCCCTCCCATCGCGACATAGAATCATTAAAGCACTGGTTTTTCCGGGCCTTGATCCAGGTCAATCGCAAAAAACCGCCTTTACCGGCGCAGTCCGTTGGGCGCAGCACTATCGTTCGCCGCAGCGCTAGCCAATCCACTCGTTTGGAATCTGACGGTGTGGGTCGTCCACCGGTGTGCCGCTTTCGCCTTGAACTAGGCGGATAAGACAACCGACCTTGCCGCGGAATTCGGATGTCCACTCTATGACACGATAGCAAAGCAATCACCGCGCGCAGGCTCACGGTTGGTCGCTAAAGCCGCATTGATTTTCATCAAGGATTTACGCGGCCTTGCCGCCGTATAAAAAATTTAGAATAGCGGATTTGGAGAGAAAAAAGCTCTTTGCGCGTCACCGGCCGCTACGTTGGTAGCCTCGACATTTTGCCAGCAATCCGGTAGCTAACCCTTCGCAAGGCGTCATTAAAATCCGTCGATTTATGATGACGCAAAACGAGCGGTGGCGATGATAAAGAGCGTGAAGAATCGTATTTCAATGACGTGCGTGTACATCGCCTGCGTCGCGATTGCCGGATACGCCGCAAGCGCGGCAGCTCAAAGCACGACCGGCATAACTGGAACCGCCAGCGATCTGCGGCCGCTTTACGCGGATGCTGGAGATATCGCCGAGGGTAAGCGCCTCGCCGACTCTTCCTGCGCCGGCTGTCACGGCGCCAATGGGATTAGTACGAGCCCGGGCGTGCCTCATCTTGCCGGCCAGCGTGCGGCCTATCTTTACATTGAGCTGCGGGCCTACCAATCCGGCGTTCGCGGCGACAGCGCCATGCAAAATGCCGTCAAGTTTCTCAATGACGACGCGCTCGTTAAAGTGACAGCCTATTTTGCCAGTCTCGACCCCGCGCAACCCAGGCCTGCGACTGGCACTGCTGCGGTTGCTCCCAAGCCCGACGCGTTCCAAGCCGGCAAAAGCGCGGCTGCCTCGTGCACGGGATGCCATGGCGAAGCCGGCGTCACCAAGACGCCCGGGATGCCGAGTTTGGTCGGGTTTGATCCGAAATACTTCGTCAACTCGATCAACGACTACAAGAACGGACAACGTAAGAATGAGTTGATGAAGTCGATGGCCGCGGCAATTAGCGACGCGAACGCGAAGAATATTGCGCTCTTTTTTGCGTTGCAGAAGCCGGCGCCGGCGAAAACACCTGCGCCCGGCGATCCGGTGGCAGGCAAAGCCGCAGCGGCTAGCTGTGCCGGATGCCACGGCGAACAAGGTGTCAGCGGCACGCCCACAACTCCGAGCTTGGCCGGACAGGATGCGGAATACGTCGCCGCCGCGTTGCGGGCTTATAAAGATGGTACGCGCAGCAATGAAACGATGAAAGGGCTGGCGACGGCGCTCGACGACTCTGCCATCAAGGATCTTGCAGCCTATTATGCGACTCAACAGCCGCAGGCGCCCAATGTGCGCAAACCGCTTACGACGCAGGAATGGACGGAAAGGTGCGAGCGTTGCCATGGCCTGAATGGCAACAGCACCAATCCGCGTTTTCCGGCGCTTGCCGGACAGCGCGTGGACTATCTTACAAAAGTGTTGAATTCTTATCGGACAGGCGCGCGCAAAAGTTCCGAAATGGCGGCCATGGCCGGCGGCCTGACCGAAAATGATATCGATAATCTAGCGGCGTATTATGCGAGTCAAAGAGCGCGTTCTGTTCTGTATATCATGCCGCCGGGCAAGTAATAGACCGGAACTCGATGCGCTGACGCGTCGTTTGGCAGCACCAATGGATGCGTATCGGATTGCGATTTCACCGCTGCATGTGCGATCACGTTAAGCCGATCGAATGAGGCCGATCATGAACGTTTTTTCATTTGATGTGGTTCGTTAAGCGGATAACAATAATCCGGTCTGCAATCATAGTTTGATCGAACCCGGCCAAGGCGATTGAAAAGGTTTGTCTCTTGACTTGGATCAACGCCTCGAATCTGCCGCTGTCGCAAATAATTCTCGCTTTTTCGGCAAATCGCCAGGCAACCGCAGGCGAGAGCAAAGAGAGGAAACTGGTATGGAAAAAATGAAGTTGACGAGGACCATCATCATTGGCGGATCAGCCGCGCTGGCCGCCGCCGTATTGCTCGCAGCCCTGGTCGCTACGCCGCGATCCGCCACTGCATTGCCGGCCTACTCCCAAAAGGAAGGCAAGGCTTGCGGATATTGCCATGTGAATCCGGCGGGCGGTGGCGACCGCAATGCCAAGGGCAAGCAATACGAAGCGGGCGGCCACTCCTTCAAAAAATAGCAAGATAGCGGGGACTTAGCCCTTCTTATTCGCGCGCCTACCAGGCTGGCGGGCGTGGTATAAAGTGCTGAGGCAGCGCAGGATTTGGCTTATGAAGCCATCCCTGTCGCGCACCGGCATATCCACCACGTGCGCCATGCCTGACGTATGCATGCGCCTGCCAATTTCAATTCCATTCCTTCACACCGGAAAGGTCACCGCCGCCTTTGATGGCGGAGACTGACGTCGTACTGCGATGTCCGGCTGCCGCCAACGCATGGTCCATTTATTTGACCGGACAACCGCGCCGTGTTGCGCCCGCGCGGATTTGGCGACATCGTGTCGTTTTTTTGATTTCAATCAAAAAGTCCTTAGTCGGCAATGGCTAAGCGGGGGTGGAAAGCGGTCGATTTTTCGATCAAGATTGAGCTATACGTTTGCATGCGGCCAGCCTAAACAGGAAAATCATGACCGAGCCGCAAGAAATCAGCGCCGCCAAGAATATTGGCGTCGGGACACGCCTCGCGCGTCCCGCGATGTGGGTTGTCGTCGGTCTTATTTCGTCCATCGTAATTGCCGGTCTGTGGGCGTCGGACGTGAGGGCGCAAAGCGCGGCGACCGATCAGGCCGCCCCCAAGCTTACCAGCGAAATGTGCCTCGGCTGTCACGGCCAGGAGGGCTTCGCGCCGGCCACAAAGCCGGAGCCGGGCTCGCCGCCGCCGGTGCTGAAGGACCGCTTCCTGGGCAGCGTGCACGGCAAGCGGCAGTGCGTGGAATGCCACACCAACATTACCAAGATTCCGCACGAGAAGGTCGAGGTGAAGGTCAGTTGCGTCAAATGCCATGAGGAACGGCTGGAGGCCGCGCAGGACGACAACAAGACCGACGACATCGCCAAGCTGAGCGGCGTGGTCCAGATGATCGGCCGCTACATGAAGTCGATCCACGCGCAGCCCAACAAGGAAGATCAGTCACGCACCAACGCCACCTGCTACAACTGCCACGAAGCCCACTACATCTATCCGAAAGGCAGCCCCAACCGGAACTGGTGGCGGCTCAACCTGCCCTATGCCTGCGGCCATGCCACACCAAGGAGCTCGAGGCCTACAAGACCTCGGTGCACGGCAAGGAGGCGCTGCAGAACGGCAATCCGAAGGCAGCGGTCTGCTCGGACTGCCACACCACCCACGACGTGCAGAACCCGTCGCTCGACACCACCCGGCTGCTGATCACCAAGAACTGCGGCAATTGCCATGACGAGGAACTGAAGTCCTACATGGGGACCTATCACGGTCAGGTCAACACGCTGGGCTTCGCCTATACCGCCAAGTGCTTCGATTGCCACGGCAGCCACACCATCAAGCGCGTGGACGATCCGACCTCGGGCGTGCATCCGAACAACCGCTTGCAGACCTGCCAGAAGTGCCATCTCGACGCCACGGCGGGGTTCGTGAAGTTTCAGCCGCACGCGAACGACAAAAACTTCAGCCGTTATCCCTACACCTGGCTCGCGTCCAAGTTCATGCTGGCGTTGCTCGGCGGCGTGTTCGCTTTCTTCTGGACCCATTCTGCTCTTTGGTACTTCCGCGAACTGCGCGACCACCAGCAAGGCAAGTCTCGGCCGCATGTGCGCACCGATGCGCTCAACGGCAACGATGGCAAGCCGGTCGTGTATTATCGACGTTGGCCCGCAATCTGGCGCATTGCCCACCTCTGCTTCGCCATCTGCGTCATCATGTTGGTGCTCACTGGTATGACGCTGTTATTTTCCGACACGGTGTGGGCGCCAATCATCAGCAAGCTGTTCGGCGGCCCGCGCGTCACCGGCAATGTGCACCGCTTCTTCGCCGTCGCCTTCGTCGGAATCTTCTTCTGGCATATCATCTACATATTTTTCCGGATCGGGCGTAACTGGAAAACCTTCCGCTGGTTCGGCCCCGATTCGATGATCCCCAACCTGTCGGACCTCAACGACGCCATCGGCATGTTCAAGTGGTTCTTTGGTCTGGCGCCGAAGCCGCAGCTCGACCGCTGGACCTACTGGGAGAAATTCGACTACTGGGCGCCGTTCTGGGGCGTTGCCATCATCGGCGCCAGCGGCGCCATGTTATGGCTCAAGGGCCTGACCGCCACCTACCTGCCGGGCTGGGTATTCAATATCGCCACCATCTTCCACGGTGAGGAAGCCGTGCTGGCCGCCGGCTTCCTGTTCACCGTGCACTTCTTCAACAATCACTGGCGGCCCGACAAATTCCCGCTCGATATCCTCATGTTCACCGGCAAGATGCCGCTGGAGGAATTCAAGCGGGAGCATCTCATCGAGTACAATCGTCTGGTGGCGAGCGGAGAGCTGTCGAAGTACCTGGTCGACGCGCCATCGCAGCCGATGACGCGCGCGTCCAAGATCCTCGGCTTCACCTTGATGGGGAGTGGCTTGTTGCTGCTCATCTTGGTGATGAACGGATTTACTCGCCACCTGTTCGGATCGTGAGTACGAAACGAATGAGAGAAATGCCAACGATTCAAAATCTGGGGTTCCCCATGAAACATCTCTTGCTCGCCATGTTCTTGTCGGTGGCACTGATCGGCTGCTCGGACGACGGCACGCCCGAGAAGCAAAGTGCGGCGGACATCAGTGCGGGCAAGATCGTGGCGGAGAAGGAATGCAAGGGCTGTCACGGTCTCGACGGCAAGGGCACCGCTGCCGGCATCCCGAATCTCGCCGGACAGCGCGGACGCTACCTGATGGCCGCACTGAAGGAGTATAAGGACCGCGTGCGTACCCATGCCGCCTTGCGGGATATCGCGGCCACCATGAGCGAGGCCGAAACCCGGGCTGTCGCCGCATATTACGCCAGCCTGCGGCCGATTCCGGCCGCGAAGACCAGCGTTTTCTCTCCTTACGAGCGCGGCAAGGTGGTGGCCGCCGATTGTGCGTCCTGTCATGGCGCCGACGGCAACAGCAAGACCCCCGGCACGCCTAACCTCGCCGGCCAGCAACCGCGCTATTTCGTGACAGCGACCCAGGAATATCTCACTGGCGCACGCGCCTCAGCGCCAATGGATCCGATGCTGCGCAAGTTGAGCAAGCTCGATCTCGAAAGCGTGGCGCTCTACTACGCCTCGCAGGCTCCGGCACCGCGCAGCGCGCCGGCAACCGGCGATGCGGCTGCCGGCGAACCGCGCACCGCGGTGTGTGGTGGCTGTCACGGTTCGCATGGTGTGAGCACGGATTCGGCAACGCCGAGTCTCGCCTCGGAAGACCCGGTCTATCTGACGCAAGCCATCAAGGCCTACCGCACGACGCGCAAGCACGACTTGATGCAGCGGTTGGTGTCGACGCTCAGCGATCAGGACATCAACAACATCGTCGCGTTCTACACGACGCAGAAGTCGAAGCCCGCGGAAGACGGACAAAACTTGCTCAGGGACGTTACCGACAAATGCGATCGTTGCCATGCCGGCGAGCGCGACAACCCGGCGCTGGCGATTCCGATCATCGGCGGGCAGGACATGGACTATCTGACGCTAGCGTTGCGGGCCTATCGCGACGGCAAGCGCGGAAATTCCATGATGCACAACATGAGCCTGCCCTACAGCGATTCCATCATCGAGAGCATTGCGTCGTATTACGCGAGCCAGCCGGCGAGGTAGGCATGAATCGGAATTGCCATGGCAGCGATCCGCGTCTGCTGATGTTAGCCGGCCAGCATGTCGACTATCGGCGAGGGCGGTTCTATTCGTGTCGCTGCCGGGCAAGTAAACTGGGTTAAGCCGTAAACGATGGGATCGACCATGAGTGAAATGCCACTGCACCGGCACTATCTTCATTACTCGGAGCTGCCGTACAGCCAGCGGGTTCTTTATACGGCGGCGCTTCTCGTGCTCGGCATGGGTTATCTCTTCGCCTTGCTCAACTTATACTTTACGTACGCGGGACGCGCGGGCGGCAATCCGCTCATGCTCACGACCGAGGACCTCATCGTCGCCTATTCCGGCAGCGGCAAGGGCTCGCGCCTGGAAGGGGCCCTGCGTGGGCCGATGGCGGGGATGTTGCCGGCCGACGAGCGCAATAGCGTGCTCGCCTGGGCGGCCGAAGGTGGCAGCCGGCCGGTATACGACAAGACGATCGTGCCCGTGCTCGAGAAGCGTTGCATGGCCTGCCACGATGGCAGCAATCCGCATCTGCCCAACTTCAGCAGCTTCGACAATTTGAAAAAAATGACGGAGAAGGATACCGGGACCGCAATCTCCACGTTGGTGCGGGTGTCGCACATTCATCTGTTCGGGATAACCTTCATCTTCTTCCTCGTGGGTCTCATGTTCAGCCATGCCTATGTGCGGCCGGTGTGGTTCAAATGCACCATTGTCGCATTGCCATTCGTCGCCATCATTGTGGATATAATCTCCTGGTACATCATCAAGCTGTTCCATCCCTTCGTCTACGTGGAAATATTGGCCGGTGCCGTGATGGCAATGTGCTTCGCCACCATGTGTCTGGTGACCCTGTATCAGCTGTGGTTCTCGCAGCCTCCATCGATGGTCAAGGACAGAGAGCGCGTCGATATTCCCACCATCGGCTGATGGCCGTCGGACTAGAGACGTGGGCGCCCCATAATTGTCCGATCTTCACCCGATTGGGGCCGTGACGGCTTCCACGCGCTAGATTCCGGCGACGAAGGCTATTCGTTCAGAACGGACAAACATGTCCCTTCGACCAGCGCGGCTCGCAGCAAACCCGCGGGTGGCGCGGCTTGAAACGCACATAAGCCGATCGGTCGGAAGGCGGAAATAAGCCTGGCTCGCTATCCAAGCATTTCTTGAACTTGTGGCCGTTGGCTTCGAGTTCTTTGCCTTTGGCATTTGGGCTGCCGCCGGCCGGATTCACGCGGCACTACCCATAAGCCTCGCCTTGCTGTTGAGCCTAGGCCGGGCGATCTCTCCGACGTCATTGCATTGCAAGTCGGCTTTGCCGATTCGAAAGATGGGGAGAGCCTTTGTTGGGCCGAATAATCAGGAATGTTGACCTAAATCAAATCGGGCTAGTTCGTTTCCATAGATATTAGAAATTGATACTGCGGCCTCTCGACGAGGGAAGAGGTCGTGACAGATTGCACGAGTTCGTTCGCCTGAACTCTCCCGGCGATAAAACGATGCCGGGGAGGGCCAATAAAAAAATTCGACGTTGACCGGAAACGCAAAGGAACGGGAATGGCATGCCGCGTCATATCGTTCGACTTCTGCTCCTCATGGTGGCGTTCGCCTTGCTGGCATACGGAGCAAAAAGATTTTTCACTGCCGATTCATTTTATGAATATGGCCACTATCGCGGAAAATCGGTAGCCGAGATCGCCGCCGAGAAACCGAAATACAAAGGCACGGCCTATTGCACCTCGTGCCATGCGCAGCAGGCTGCAGAATGGTCCGACGGCGTCCACAACAGCATCGATGTGGGCAAGGTCGTAAAATGCGAGGTCTGCCACGGGCCGGCCGGAGGGCGAGACGCTGAGAGCGCGTATGTGCCGGTGACGATTGGTCCGGATCATCCGAAAAATCTAAAGATGATCGTGCCGGCCGACTCGCGAATGCTGTGCACGCTTTGCCATGAACGAATGACCGGAAGACCATTGCAGCAACGCCAGATCGTCGTTTCTGAGCACGCTGGAACACAACAGTGCACCATTTGCCATAACCCCCATTCGCCACGGCTCAATTTGGTACCGGCCTCGACGACGGCACAGGCAGGCGATGCCGCGGCGGGCAAGACCAAGGCTGCGGCTTGCACGGGCTGTCATGGCGCCGACGGCGTTAGCAATAACCTTCCCGGACCAACGCTCGCGAACCAGCAAGATGGCTATATCGTTGATGCGCTCAAGGCATACAACTCAGGTGCGCGCGTCGACCCGATGATGAGCGCGGCGGCCAAGGTGAGCGATGAAGATGCCGCGAACCTCGCCGCTTACTTCTCCGGTTTGAAGTGCGAGAGCGCTCTGACCGCGGACAAGCAGGCGGCGTTGCCGGGTCACACCATCGCGTCCAAGTGCACGGCTTGCCATGGCGCCAACGGAGTGAGCACCAACCGCTCGTGGCCTAACCTCGTTGGGCAATCCAAGGATTATCTCGTCAGCACCCTGAGGCACTACATCAGTGGCGCCCGCAAGAATGCCATCATGGCAGGGATCGCGAAGGGTCTGAGCGACGCGGAATTGGAAAATGTAGCTGCCTTTTACGCCGCCGCGACTTGCAAGTGAGGCACGGCGAACAGAGTTTTGGCTGGGAGCGCTGCAAATGGACGAGAAAGAACAACTTGCGAAGCACGAAAAAGAGCGTCGCGATTTTCTAAGTTGTCTTGGAAGCGCCATTGCATGTGGCGCCGCGACCGTGGCCGCAAGCTCGGTATCGTCTCAGGCGACGGCGGCCACCCAGGAAGCAACAGCAGCCGGCGCTCGGCCGGCGATACCAGGATATGATTGGTCGAACCATCAATGGGCATTCGGCGTCAATGCTGAAATATGCATCGGCTGTCTGCGCTGCGTCGAGGCGTGCAAACGGGAAAACAATGTTCTCCCTGATGCCCATCATTTCCGCACCTGGGTCGAGCGCTACGTGACGCTGGAGGGAGAAGAGAAGGCGCGAATCGACAGCCAGGCGGATCCCGTGAATATCGAGGCTTCGGGAGGCGAAGGACAGTATCGATTCGCCAATCGTTACAAGGATGCGAACGTCGAAAAAGCCTTTTTCGTTCCCAAGCTATGCAATCACTGCACGCATCCGGCTTGCGTGCAGGTGTGCCCGACCGGCGCGACTTACAAGACCGAGGACGGCGCGGTCGTCATTGATCACACCTATTGCATCGGCTGCCAATACTGCGTGCAGGCCTGTCCTTATGGCGCGCGTTATTTCAACGAGGAAAAGGGCGTAACGGACAAGTGCACTTGGTGCTATCACCGCATCACTAAAGGCTTGCAGCCCGCTTGCGTCGAGGCGTGTCCGGTTGGCGCGCGCATCTTCGGCGACCGCAACGACAAACAAAGTCTGATTAGCCAATTCATCCAAAACCATCGCGTGCAGGTGCTCAGACCCGAGACCGGCAATGCTCCGAATGTCTTCTACGTCGGCATAGATAAGGACGTAAGCTAATGGATGCCCTTGTTCACGCTTCGCCGTTCACCGGCTACGTTTATCCCAACGAAACGATCATCCCATGGACCGTGTTGATCGTGGTCTATCCCTATCTCACGGGATTGGTCGCCGGCGCCTTCACTATTTCAAGTCTGTACCAAGTGTTTGGCTTCACGCAGTTGAGGCCGGTGGCGCATTTTGCGCTGCTCATCTCGCTGTGTTGCATGCTCACTGTTCCACTGCCCTTGCTGTTGCATCTCGGTCATCCCGAGCGTGCATTCAATGCAATGATAACGCCGCACCTAACCTCCGCGTTTGCGGTCTTCGGCTATGCGGCTGGTTTCTACATTATTTTGCTGGTCCTGGAGACTTGGTTTGTATTTCGACCCCACATCGTGCAGCAGGCGCAGCAACAGACTGGGGTATTGCGCTGGTTTTACAGCATCCTGTCGCTCGGATCCTATGACCTGTCCGAGAAGGCGATGAGTTACGACCGAAAATGGCTGTTCACTTTGGCGATTATCGGCATTCCCGGTGCGCATGGATTGCATGGCTATGTCGGATTTGTGTTCGGTTCTTTGAAGTCGCGCGAGTGGTGGTCGTCCGATCTTATGCCGGTCATATTCCTGCTGTCCGCGATCATCTCCGGCACCGCATTCGTGATCGTCCTGTATGTAGCGTCTTGCAAACTACGCAAAGTACCAATCGATCCAGCGTGCATGAAGATCATGGCCTATGCGCTTTGGGGCTTCATGATGTTCACGCTGCTCATAGAAGGCGTCGAATTCCTGAGCCTGGTTTATCGCGGGCGTGAGGGCATCGATGTCATTCTAGAATTCGTCACTGGGCCGCTCATCATTCCCTTCTTCATTTTGCAATTCGGCGTAGGTTCCGTGCTGCCGCTTATCGTCATTACCTTCCTGATCTGGCGCGGCACCAGTGGAAAGGCAATGATTGTCGGAATCACCAGCAGCGCAATCCTTGTCCTGCTCGCGGTGCTGATGATGCGCTATAATGTTGTCATCGGCGGACAGGAAATTTCGAAAACGGCAAAAGGGTTGGTCGCCTACCATCCGCCCATTCTTGGTCGGGAAGGCTTATTGGCGGCGGGCATTGTGCTGACCGTCCCGCTGATCTTGCTGTCAGTGTTGGTCCGCTTATTTACACCTTGGCACGATGCACCGCGGGCGGCATGAGCGGCCATAGCGGCCGGAACTGGCGTCTGATCAACCTCAACCGCGACCACAATGTGAAGCGGACGCTGTCGGCGCCGCTCTGCCAGGCTCGACTTCCAATATGGCCGCACATCGTGGCGGCGGTGAAGACGATCAAGTGCGCCGCTGCAGATCGGCAATCCGGTCGGCGAATTCGTCGACCGCTTGCCATGAGGTATATTCGACGCAGGTGTCCGCCTTGGTCGGCCCCCGCGTCAGCAGCATGATGAAGCGGATGATCTGGCGATCAAGCCAACCATAACGCCGATAGTCGAGCCGTCCGGCGAACGCGACGGCCAAAGCGGGCGCAAGGCGATAGCGCGCGATTGCCTTGCGCAGATAAGTATTGCCGGTAGCCGTGGTCTTGGCGGGCTTGCGGGCGGTGAGATTGACCGACGCGAGCGCCAAGGGCGGCGGCGACTCAAGCGAGCGGTAGGCCGCCAGGAAGCGATCCGCTTCCGGCAAGTGCCGGCCATAACGGACAGCGGCCACGAGCACGACCACCGCGGCGGCAGCCAGCTCCGCCGCCGCCGGCCGCGTCACCGCCACGTCCTGCGGCGGAGCGAGCATTTCGCTCTGCGCAAGACGGCGGAAAATATACTCGGCAATACGCCGCGATTGCCCATCGCGCGTCGCGTAATAGATCGCAACTCCGTGGCGGCGGTTAGGCGCCGACATCGAATAGCCCGCGCGCGCCGAAGGCTCGGTCAGTCATTTAAACCGACCGAGAGCCGATCTTCTGCGGCGAACGAAACTCTCGCGGACGTCGAGCTATTATTTGCCGCTTGCCTTATATTTCTTTCCATAATCATTGAGGGCGGGTGGTGCGGTATGACATTTTGCGCAGGCTTGGCCGGTCTTTTGCGCTATTGCCGGGTTCGCCATTGTTGACCCCGACGCGAGCATGATCATTGCACTTGCGGCCAATATCACTGTCACCGTCGCCGCGGTCGTCGCCAAAATTGTACGCATTGTTCGCATCGCCGATCTCCTGGTTAATCCCGGATTCACCCGACATTCCCGACTGGAATGCTATTGGTAAGGATAGCAGACAGCAGAGCTTCCGAGAAGCGACAGACCGCATTTACCAATGGCGCGTGACGGGTAGCGTCAGATCAATCGGCCAAACGACTGCCGGGTGTCGCGTGGGGGAGGGCTTGCCAAGAATTGGGAAAAGCTCACCCGAAAGACATTCGCATTCCTGCACGTGGCATCCGTCCGCGCATGCAAGCCATGCAATCCAGCGCGATGGGTTAGGACAAAGTTTATCGGCGCCGTGAAGTCGCAATCCGCGCAATTCCGATAAAAAAGCTATGCGGTGCCCGCACCGCACATTGACTTGAAATCGCAAAGCTTTTTTTGCAGCGCAGCGAAGGCTGTATAGAAAAAATATACTTCGATCCGCAGCGCATGCCGGCCGCGCGTCGCGTCTACTCTACCAACCTATTGTAATTACAGGAATAAATCTGAGATTCGCGCCGTGGCACGGCGCTTGCTCAATAGTCAGCAAGAACCATAGACGCAAGCAAGGTGGCGAAGATGACCAACAAAAACAGAATTCTCGTCGTCGATGACGATGAAGTGGTGCGCCGGAGCTACCTGCGGTCGCTGGAGAACACCTCCTGCCAAGTTGCGGCCGCCAGCGATGGTGAAGAGGCACTGCAGACGATGGAGCAGAACCCCTTCGACGTCGTGTTGCTCGATATGCGCATGCCCGGCCAGGACGGCCTGTCGGTGTTGCGCACCATCAAACAGAAATGGCCGGAGAGCGAGGTGGTCATCATCACCGGCTATCCGACCGTGGACAGCGCCAAACAAGCCGTGCAGCTCGGCGCCTACGACTACGTCGCCAAACCGGTGGGTCCACAGGACGTGATCAACGTCACCGACGGCGCCATCACGCGAAAACAATGGGCCCTGCGTCGCATGCCGGACGAATCGGATGTAGCGAGCGGCAGCTGCGCGGCCTGAGGAAATCAAACGGACGCATTCAAACAGCAAACCCAATACCAACGAGTATTCAAATAGGAGAAGACCATGAACGCATTACGCAAAGTGCTCGTCGTCGACGACGATCCCGTCGTCCGCAAGAGCTTCGACCGGGTTCTTACCAGCAAAGGTTACGCCGTCATCACCGCCGAAAACGGGGAAGAGGCGTTGCGCAAGCTGAACGAGGAAAAGTACGACCTCGTCTACACCGACATCCGCATGCCCGGAATCAGCGGACTTGAGGTGGCCGAACAGATCAAGGCGCGAAAGCCGTGGACCCCGGTGGTAATCATTACCGGTTACGGCACCGAAGCCGCCGAAGCCCGCGCCAAGGCCGCAGGCGTCGCAAGCTTCGTGCATAAACCGCTGTCGCCCGCGATGATCGAAGACAGCGCACGCGATGCCTTGGCAGCGCCCGCAGCGCAAGTGTTGGCACTGCCGGCGGCTGCCGAAGCGCCCGTAGCGGAACCCGCCGCCACCGGAAGCGCGTTGCTGAACATCCTTCTGTTCTTCGCCGCGCCATTCATCGGCTTGGCCTACATCGTCGCCTTGCCGTTCGTCGGCCTCGGCGTCCTTGCGGTGCTGGCGGTGCGCGCCGGAGCCAACAACGCAGCGGTGCGCTCGGCTGGCCTGATACTCAAACACGTCACGATGGCGGTTGGTGCGCCGTTCATCGGCTTGCTCTGCGTCGTCTTCTTCCCCTTCATCGGCTTGGCCATGCTGGCCTGGACGGGTGGTCGGGCGGCGGTTGCGGCCGGTGCGCGGCGGATGAGATAGATCAATGAAATTTCTGCCGCTATGCGGCAGGTAATGGCAAAGATGTGACGATCATCCGGGTGGTTGAAGAACCCCCGGATGATGCTGAAAGCGAGGTTGCCATGGGGGCAAACATGAATGGATACGGCACCTTGCGCAAAATCCTGCCCGCGTTCCTGTGCAATAGCATCGCGATAGCGGCGATCACCGCAGCGCTTGCCCTGCTAGCCACCGCCGCGCCGCCCGCATTCGCGGCCGACAATGCGCCTTCGGCGGCGGATCAGCACTGTCTCGGCTGTCACGGCACCGCCGGCATGGAGAAGAAGCTAGCCGATGGAGACGCCCTGAAACTGCATGTACCGGCCGATCCGTTCGCCAAGTCCGTCCACAGTCCCAACACGTGCGCCAGCTGTCACTCCGACATCGATCCCACCGCGCATCCGCCCAGCAAGAAGGACATCAAGAGTGCGCGCAGCTACGCCGTCGGGGCGACCGAGGCCTGCCGCGGCTGTCATGTCGACAAATTCACGCAATGGGAAAGCAGCATTCACGGCACGCTGGTTCGCAATGGCAATCCGACGGCGCCGATATGCACCGACTGTCATAACCCACATGCGGTCATCAAGGGTGCGGCGACAAAACTCGACGAGACTCCCTGTCAAAACTGCCACAAGGACATTTTTACGGCCTATCTCGGCAGCGTGCATGCAAAATCCCGGCGCAGCTCCGCCGAGAGTTACGCGCCGATTTGCTCCGGCTGCCACAACGCCCACGACGTGAAGCCCACCTCGCTCGGCGAGGGCCCGAAGGCAGCCTGTTCCGGCTGTCACGCCGGCGTGCTCGAAGCCCACCAGAAATGGCTTCCCAATGCAGCTCTGCATTTCGAGGCGGTGTCCTGTCCGGCCTGTCACGCCACCGGGACGCAACGCAAAGTCGATCTCATGCTGATCGACAGCCAGGCGAAGGCGATGGGGACTGAACAAATCGGCGTGCCGCTGTTCGATGCCAGCACCCGTTCAGACAGCAAGGGGATTGATGCGCTGACGCTGTGGAACCTGATGCAAACGCTCAATCGCGGCGGTGTAGCCGGCAACAAGACCACAATGCGTGGCCGCTTGACGGTTCGCACCGGCCCGCAAGCGCATCAACTCGCCGACAAGAGCCAGGCGCTGAGTGACTGCCGCACCTGTCATCGCGAGGGATCGCAGGCCTTCCAGAGCGTGACCATCTCGCTGGTCGGGCCGGACGGCCGGCGCGTGGGCTATGGCGCCAATGCCGACGTGTTGAATTCCGCGTTCTCGGTCAACTCGGTGAGCGGCTTCTATGCGATCGGCGGCACCCGCATTTGGCTCCTCGACATCCTGCTTGCGCTTGCCATCTTCGGCGGCGTGAGCATCGCCGTCGGCCATGTTTTCCTAGGCTGGATGTTCAAACGCTTCGGCCTTTATCACCCGCACAACGGGCATGGCCATCCGCCGGCCGGCGGCGACGACGCGGCCAAACCGGCCGCCTGACTGCGCGAGCGAGGGAAAAGGAACAGCTCCATGCAGACTCTATATTCACCCGCTGCCGGTCCGCATTTGGCACTGGACCAATGCCCTCGGCTTCGTCCTGATGATCCTGACGGGCATTCAGATCCGCTACGTCGGGCTGATCGATGTGGTGTCGTTCCGCACCGCGGTCAGCGTACACAATTTCGTCGGCTTCGTGCTGATCGCCAATTTCTGCCTGTGGCTGGTATTTTACGTCACGTCCGACCGCATCCGGGCCTATCACTCGGAGCTGAACCTGAAGAAGCATTTTATCGGTAGCTTCCGGCAGGCCTATTACTATGCCTTCGGCATTTTCCGCGGCGATCCCAACCCGTTCACACCGACCATCTACCAGAAGTTCAATCCGCTGCAGAGCATGATCTACCAGATCATCATGATGCTGTTGTTCCCGGTCCAGATCTACACCGGTATCCTACTGTGGGACGTGAAGCGTTTCGCCTCGCAGGTCGAATTTTTCGGCGGCGTGCGCGTCATCGACACCGTGCATGTGCTAATCTTCATCGCCTTCGTCTTCTACATCCTCGTCCACGTCTATCTCGGCACGCTCGGTCACACCCGGATGGCGCATTTCAAGGCCATGATGACCGGCTACGAGGATACGGATGAGGAGGAGGCAGCGGCGAAGCCCTGAGCCAGCGCCGCCCGGCGGCGCGGCGATTTAAGATGCGCCCGGGATACCGCTGTCGTCGGCGTCGTGCTCGGTGTCGCGCACGTGGATCGTGTATTTCTTCATCAGCGCTTGGAAATTCGAGCGCTGCATGCCGGTGTCCTCGGCGCTTTTGGTCACGTTCCACCCGTTGCGCTTGAGCGCCTCGAGCACGAACTGCTTCTCGATCTCTTCCACCGACTTCTCGCGCATGGCCTTCTTGGCCCGCTTGAGCTCGTCGCCGGTTCTCGGCACCGCGAGCTCGGCCTGCTCCTGCGATGCATCGATAATGTTGACGAGGTGGGCCTGCCGAATGACATTGTCGCCGGTCAGGATCGCCGCCCGGTGCATGACATTTTCGAGTTCGCGCACATTGCCCGGCCAGCCGTGATTGACGAGCGCGCTCATCGCGCCTTCGGAAATGTCGGTGATCTTTTTCCCCAGTTCCGCGTTGAACACTTTGAGGAAATGATAGGCGAGCGCCGGAATGTCGTCCTTTCGCTCGCGCAGCGCCGGGGCGTGGATCGGGAAAATATTGATCCGATAATAGAGGTCGTCGCGAAAAGTGCCGGCGGCCACCATGGCCTTGAGGTCCTTGTTGGTGGCGGTGATCAGCCGGAAATTGGCGGTCAGCGTTCGGGTGTCGCCGACGGCCCGGTATTCCCGCTCCTGCAGGACGCGTAGCAGCTTGGCCTGGATCGACATGGAGAAATTGCCGATCTCGTCGAGAAACAGCGTGCCGCTGCCGGCGACTTCGAACATGCCTTTCTTGTTGGCGACCGCGCCGGTGAACGAGCCTTTGACGTGACCGAACAGTTCGCTTTCCAGCAGGTTTTCGCTCAACGAATTGCAGTCCACCGTAACGAACGGCTTGTCCTTGCGCAGGCTGTTGTAGTGGATCGCGCGGGCGATCAGCTCCTTGCCGGTTCCGCTTTCGCCGGTGATCAGGACGGTCGAACTGGTCGGCGCGCACTGCGCGACGAGACGATAGACGGCCTGCATCTGCGGGCTCGACCCGATGATGTTCTCGAAACGGTATTTCGAACTGACCTCGCTCTTGAGGTTGAGATTCTCCTGCAGCAGCCGCCGCCGCTCCAGCGCGCGCTGCACCACCAGCTTGAGCTCGTCCGGCTCGAATGGCTTGGAGATATAATCGAAGGCGCCGAGCTTCATCGCCTGCACCGCGGTGTCGATCTGCGAAAGCCCGGTGATCATGATGACGTCCACGTTGGGATGCGTCTCCTTGACCCGGCGCAGCACTTCGAGGCCGTCCATATTGGGCATCATGATATCGAGGATCATCACGTCGTAAGGATTTTCCTCGATCTTGCGCAGCGCCTCGCGGCCGTCCTGCACGGCCTCGACCTGGAAGTCGTCGCCGTCGAGAATGCGCAAGCAGCTTCTGATGACGATCTCCTCGTCGTCGACGATCAGAATTCGCGCGCTCATTGAACGCTCCCGCTGGCTTTGCTCTCGGGCCCGGCTGACGGCGGCGTCAGCGGCAGAAGGACGCGGAACGTCGATCCCTCACCCACTTTGCTTTGCACGTCGATGAGGCCGCCATGGGCCTCGACAATTCCGTGGCTGACGGAAAGTCCCAATCCGGTGCCTTTTCCCACGTCCTTGGAGGTGAAAAACGGATCGAATATCCGCCGCAGGTTCGTTTCCGGAATGCCGCAGCCGGTATCGACGATCGATATCTCCACCATCGGCTTCGGCTCGGTAGCCGGCGCCCGCGGATCCGGCGCACGGCGGGTGCTGATGGTGATGCTGCCCTTCTCCTCGACCGCATGCTGGGCGTTGACGACCATGTTCATGATCACCTGCTTGATCTGATCGGCGTCGATCCAGATCGGCGGCAGCGTCCGGTCGAGATCCAAGGTAATCTCGATGTCGCGCAGGTGCGCAGGCCGTTCGACGATGCGCACGGTATCATCGATGACCTGATTGAGATCGGTGAATTTCTTCTCCGGCTGCTTTTCACGGGCGAAATCGAGCAGCCGCTTGATGATCGCCGCGCATCGCTTGGTTTCGCGGATCACCAGGTCCATGTCCTCCGCATCCGCGCTCTTGTCCGGCATTTTCTGCCGCACGAGATGCGAGAAAGTCAGGATGCCGGTCAGCGGATTGTTCAATTCATGGGCGACGCCGGAGGCGAGCAGCCCGACCGAGGCGAGCTTCTCTCCGCGCATGGTCTCCGCCTGCGCGCGGCGCAGTTCCTGCGTCCGCTTTTCCACTTTCTGCTCGAGCGTATGGGCCCAATCGCGCAGCTCCGCGCGCGAATTGCGCAAGGCGTCGGTCATGCCGTTGAACGAAGAGGCAAGCTTGCCGAATTCGTCGGTGCTGCGCACCGGGATCGGCTGGTCCAGGTTGCCGGCGGCTAGTCGTTGCGCCCCGCTTTCGAGGTCGCGCAGCGGCAGGTAGACCAGACGTGCACGAAGAAGCCGACCAACAGCGATGCGATCACGATGAACCCGAAAGAAAAGCCGGCGATCCCGAGCGTGCTGGTGCGCAACTTTCGATCGATCGTCATCGAGCGAATAGACGATGTCGAGAACGCCGAGGACGGACGTCTCCTTCGAGTGCTGATGGCAGGCGGCGTTGTAGCAAGACGGCTCGTTACGGATGACTTCCATGCTGCCGAGCAGCGACCGGCCATCCGCGCCTTTGAACGTCCAGGTTCGCTCGCTCTTGGGAACTTGTTCGAGCGGCCGCTCGCTCTGATGACAATGCGAGCAGGCCTCGGCATTGCGGTCCACCGTCTGGCCGATTTCAGGCGCGTAGGTCGAATGGGTGATTCTGTCCGTCTTTGCTCAGGATTCTGATCCGATCGATTTTTTCCTGATTGGCCACATCATGGATAATCCGGTCGACATAGGCGGGCTGGTTCTGCAGCATCGCGAAGCGAGTGCTCTTGCTGATCACGTCGGAGAGCTGGATGACGTGATCGGACACCTTGTCGAGGATTTCCTCGTGCATGAACCAGGCGACCAGCGCGGTGAACAAAAGCATCGCCACCGACAATGCGATCGTGAGGTAAAGCACGACCTTGAACTTCAGGGTTTGCGCCTGCATGGGTGTCGTGTATTGCCTTCCAGCCCTGGAAAAGGCGGCAAGCTTTTAACAGCGAACTGCCGCCAGCAAGCCGCCGTCAAACCGGATTAACGGTTCCGGTTCCGCGCGCTCAGAATCCGCCAATTGGAAAAATAGCTTACCCGTTGTACCCAGGCCGGCCATTGATACGTATCAAACGGCGTTCATAGACCGTGCAGGTACGATTTGGCTTGTCTCACCGGCATGGAACAGGAAGCGCCAGAAATGGAGCTTGCTGCGCCACCGCTGTCTTCCCATGGCAAGCCTCTCCAATTCCCGCAGCCATCGGCCGAGCCAAATCCACCTCAAATAAGATTTCCACCGAACCCGATTGCCATCATAACGAGTAGCGCCAGCCCGACGGCCACGAGGCTGAAGCCCAAAATCTTGGAGCCGAGCGTCAGCGGCCGCGACGGCGCGTCCACCAGATGCTGCTGCAGTTGTCCGGTTTCCGCCAAGCGGGCGTATTCGACGGCGTATTCGCGCTTGAACTCTTCGAGCGGCATCGAGCCGGTGAACATGACGATGTCGAGCGGGAACTTGTCCGGCCGCCAGTGATTCACGAAATAGTGCACCGTGAAGAGATAGGCGGCGGCGAGCAAGGCTTCATCGCCATGGGCGACCGCGGCGACGTTGAACGCCCAGCCCGGCAGGTAGGCGGCGGTAAGCGTCTTGAACCACAACATGGCGCCGGTCGCGACCAGCATCGCGATGCCCCAGAACGGCGCCCAGTAATCGACCTTCTGCTGATAGTTCCAATGGTCGAATGTCGGCCGCGGCCGCCGGCCGACAAACCATTTGACCATAGCGGCGAAGTCGGCGGCGTCTTGCCAATTCGGCATCAGCGAATAGGGCCCGAACACTTTGAAGGTCTGCCAGTTTCGCGCGATATGGATGGCGGCATAGACAAGGTGCCAGGCAAAGACGGCGACCATGACCACGGCCGCGAGCCGATGCACCAGCCCTGCGATTCTCGGCCCGCCCATGGCCCGTTCGAGCAGCGGCGCCCAGGCCGTGTTCGGATAGAGCAATGTCACGCCGGTTGCGACCAGCAGGATGATGCTGAGCGCGAATAGCAGGTGCGCCCATCGCCACATGGCGCTCCAGCGTTGGACATAGCGGCCGTCGCCTTGCGGCAGCGCGTCGGCGCGCACATGCGGCCGCAGCTTTTGCTGCTGGCGGTCGCGATATTCGCGATAGAACCAAAGCGCCGAATGGATCCAGAAGAATACGAGTACGCCGCCGACCGCCAAGTTCACGAATTTCGAGGCAAGCCACGTATAAGGATAACGCGCGAAGTCGTCGGTGGTGGCATGCGGCTGGAACGTCGCGAACCCCGCCGTCGCGTCCGCATGGCACTTGCGGCAGGTCTTCAGCAGGTTGGCCGGCGCCACGCTCGAGGCCGGATCGCTGGCGCGCAGGATCGCGTGGCTGCCGTGGCAATCGGAACAGGTCGCGCCATCGGCAAAACCCATGGCGACGACCTGGCCATGATAGGTCTCCGTGTAACCCTGCGCGGCCTTGGCATGACAATTGATGCAGTTCTTGGTGATGGCGAGCCGTGTGCGGTCCCACTCGACCGGTGTCTTTGACACGTTCTTATGGGGCAGCTCGGTTATTGTCGTATGGCAGTCGACGCAGCGCAGCACCTTGCCGTGCACGCTGCCGGCAAAATGATCCGCCGCCACGAATAGCGAGCGCGTCTGTGCGTCGGCGCGCGGCGCCGAAAATCCCGACACGCCGTGACAGCCGAGGCAGGTCGCGTTGGCGAGATTGTCGGCGCCTTGGGCGATCGCGGCGTGCACCCAAACGAGGATGGCCGCTAGCACGACCGCCCGCAGCGCAAGTTTGCCAGCGTGCATGGCTCGCCCTCCTCTGCGTCCGACAGACGAACGCGCGGCACGTTGTGCCGCGCGTTGTATTATTCGACCCGCAAACTGTGGCGCGGCTTCACTCAATCGAGAGCGAACATGCCGTCGAACGCGACACCCACGCCAACCGAGGCCATACAGACTAAATCGATTCGCGGACCGTCATCTATTTGCGTCTAAAGCTTGTGGTCGTTCGCTTTGAATTTTTCGCCGGCCGGCTTGAGCGCGCCGCCGCCGGCCGGATTTTGGTGGCAGAAGCCGCAGGCTTTGCCGGTTTGCTGAGCATATGCCGGCGTGGCTTTGGCTGGCCGAGAAGAAGTCAAAGACATCGCACCGGCGATCAATAATGCGGCCGCTGTACCGCATACAAGGACGACGGCATTTTTTGTGTTCAACTGCATATTCGTGTTCTCCGTTGCTGATAAGTCACAGGTTGGTGATGCACCGCTTGGCCTAACAAATTCCATTTCGATAAGGCACTTAGCGATTTTTGATCACGATCAGGATAGTGCAATTTTGATCTACATCAAAGGTCCGATCCATCGCTTCGCTATTGCCCCAAGATGACAGTGGGTTAATAATCAGTAAGCGTGCTGAGGAAGATGTAGTAATGGAGTATGGGGGCGGGGTTCAATTCTGAACATCAACTTGTTTGGAGCGGGCTCCTCGCTAGTAAATCGGCTGTAATAGCCGATTTTGCCTCAGTTGAATGAGCGTCTTACAGACGCTACGGGCAGAATTGTTAAATGGCGGCGGGGGGTGTTCAGTGAAAAACGGCAATAGTTCCGTAGTCGAACGTGGTCGCAAAGACGGGTCATCGACGAGCGCACTCCGGACAAAATTCAAATTTACATTCTACGGAATTTCGCATTGGCTGCAGCGTCAGCACTAATTTGTTGGAGTGCATTTGGTTTTTCTCAGTCGGCGAATGCCGAAAGCGCTTTACTTGTCGCGGGCATCAAATCGACTCTGCCCGCCTGGTCCCCAGCCGCAAATTCCGAACAGCCCGGCCGGCCTGATCAGCAATCTGCCGACGATTCGGTGATTTCGGCGCTGAGCTAGCTTCGCGCAGCAGATTGGGGCCGAAGCGCCTAAGTCGGTGGGCGCCAGCAGCCAGTTCGACGACCAGACCTATGCTGCGCTGCGGGACTTCGCTCAGAGACTTGGAACCGCCCAGCCCGAATTGATCAAGGACCAGCCGAAATTGGCCGAGGCGGATACCTTGATAGATTTTTTGGCCGGCAAGGGCTCCTCACAGGCCCCGGCTGCGACGGCACCCAAAGGCCCGGTCGCGGGCGGCACGCGCGCAAGCGCGCCCGTTGAAGCCGCAACCTTCATCGGCTCGAAGGTGTGTTGACCTGCCATGCGCCGCGATCGCGGAATTCGAAAAAACGCTGATGGGCAAGATCGGCTCGACCCCACAGGGCAAAGGCAAGTTCGACTGCGAGAACTGCCACGGTCCGGGGTCGGCGCACGTGAAGGCCGGCGGCGGACGCGGCGTCGGCGGCATCCTGTCGTTCGGCAGTGACGATCCGCGCACGGTCGATGAAAGAAACGGCATTTGTCTCGCCTGCCATCAGAAGGGCGACCGCACTTACTGGACCGGCAGCGTTCACGAAACGCGCGGTGTCGCCTGCACTAACTGCCACACCGTCATGAAGAGCGTATCGCGCAAGCACAATTTGAAGACCGAGGTGGAGGCCGAGACCTGTTTCCAGTGCCACCAGCTCAAGCGCGCGCAGATGCAGTATTCGTCGCACATGCCGATTCGCGAAGGCAAGTTGACCTGTACGAGCTGTCATAATCCCGCATGGCACGGTTACTGACAAGCTGATCCGCCAAGCTTCGGTCAATGACAATTGCTACACGTGTCATGCCGAGAAGCGCGGTCCGTTCCTTGGGAACACGCGCCGGTGCGTGAGAACTGCCTGAACTGCCACACGCCGCACGGCTCGAACTACGAGAACCTGCTGATCGTGGCGCGGCCGCGGCTCTGCAACGAGTGCCACTCCGTTGCGCACAGTCCGACGACCGGCGGCTTCGGTGCGCCGATCACCGCCTACGTGCTGGGACGTGGGTGCGGCAATTGCCACAGCAACATCCACGGCACGAACGCCCGGAACGGACAGTATTTCCTCCGCTAAGAGTCGGTTTCGAGAGCTGACGATCGAACCGAGGGTTAAAAGTTTTGGGGGCGACGACAATGAAAATGCGGGCTGAACTCCTGGTTACGTGCGCGGCGAGTGCCCTCGCCATCGGCTTGGGTTTCGCATCGCCGGTCCTGGCGGCCGATATGATGCCCATCAAGGCACCGGTCGCCGTTGCGCCGGCGTGGTGGTACGAAGGCTATGCCGAGATCGGCGCCCGCTTCTTCCTCAACGATCCCGACCGCAGGGATCTGGGGCCGTTCTATGGGTACCGCGACCTGCGGCCCGGCGTGTTCGGCAATTTCTTTTTCGGTGCGCACAGGACCGTAGACCCCTTCGATATCGAAGTCTGGGGCAAGAACGTCGGCTGGGATGACCAGGCCTACGGCCTCGATGTTGCAAAGCCGGGCACCTATTACCTGACATTCGGCTGGGATGAGACACCGCACGTGTGGTCGCTGAAGGCCCAATCTATATGGAGCGGGGTGGGCACCGAATCCCTGACGGCCAACGCCTTCCGGACGCCGCCTAACGCGGTAAACGCGGCCGCCATCGCGAACAGCGCCAACACCATCGATCTCAAGATTCGCCGCGACACCGCGAGCGC
>CAWFMZ010000044.1:0-76113 GCA_963817045.1 uncultured Alphaproteobacteria bacterium | reverse complement strand
GGTCAGTGCCGAGCAGGCTCGACACTATTATCCTTTGTTCGTGCTCGATCAGCGAGGAGTTCGGACATTTGTAACCGCAGTCGCTAACCGCTGAGTGGCCCATATCTGTATTCCACTTGGCCGAGCGATGAGTCGAGAAAAGACCGGGTCGTCAAAAATCTGCGATGACCGTGAACGGCGGGAATCCAAATTCCAATCTATCGGATCACAGATCCATCATCTGACCCTCACGTGCGGTGATCGTGCCAGGCCGCGCGTCACTAGCCTCGGCAGCGAGGGTATCCATGATATCGTCGTTATGCGAGGGATCGTGGTGAAACAAACACAACTGTTTGGCGCCCGCTTCGTTAGCTAGGCGAACACCGCGTGCCCAAGTGGAATGACCCCAACCGTGCCGGGAAGCGATTTCATTTTCGGTGAATGTGGCATCATAAACAATCAGATCGGCCCCTCGGGCGAGCGACACAAAGCTCACGGTCGCACTTACCAGGAAAACCTTCAGTGTCACTGAGCAAGGCGAACGTGCGTCCTTTGTATTCCAGCCGATAGCCGCTGGCGCCGTCCGGATGATCAAGCGCCGTCGTCCGCAGCACCACTTCATCGTAGGGGTGAAGAATGTCGCCGGAGCGAAAATCGTGGAATTCAATCGCTGCCTTAAAAATCTCTACCTGCACAGGAAACAGTGGTGAGCTCATCAACTTGCGCATGACTTGTTCGACGCTTTCCGCGGGCAGGAGATTGCCCGCCCAGACTCGGATGCGACGATCGTCGTCAAAGAACGGCGCGAAGAATGGCAGCCCAATCACATGGTCGAGATGGCAGTGCGTAAGAAAAATGTCGACATCGAGAAATCTTCTTGTCTCTGACAAGCGCATTACCGAGCGCTCTCAATCCGGTCCCGGCATCGAAGATGATAACATGTTCGCCGCAGCGCACCTCAATGCAGGGCGTGTTTCCGCCATAACGGATTGTGTCGGGTCCTGGACAGGCGATACTTCCGCGGACTCCCCAGAACCGGACCCGCATTGACGTATGCAACATGTTTTTCACCCCTAAAAAACACCCGCACCCAGCATTTTATTCAGAACGCTCGACTAAGACCCAAGGCAGTTTCAACACGGTTCTCGTCCAAAGCGATAGACCTTGTCATCCCCAAAGACGGCACTAACGCGCGAAGCTATTCTTCCGCGCGGCTTTCCAGCAGCTTCGGCGCTTCTTGGTTACGACCCAATGGATATTTCGCTTTTGATAGCGCTCGCACGGCGCGCGGCCTCTGCTTCGACTACCTGCGCAAGATCCGGATGAAGCGCCGTAAAAGCGTGGAAGTCAGACACGTCTAGAATCAGCAACGTGGAGGGTAACGTTGTCACAACGGTTGCTATGCGTGGACCCCGTTCAAGCAATGCCATTTCGCCAAAGAAGGATCCTGGGCCGAGGCGGATGGGCCGCGGCTCCAGCTTCACCTCGACCTCGCCGGAAGCGATGAAATACATACAATCGCCAGGCCGTCCGCGCCTCACCACGACTGTTCTCTCCGCCAAGTCCAGCCTTCTTAGCATACGCGTGATTTCAATGATCGCGGGAGGATCGAGCTTGCGGAAAAACGGCACGCGCGTCACGAGATCCCAGGTGCGGATGAAATCGCGGCGCCGATGTTCGGCCGAGAAGCCGGTGGCTAGAATACCGGTCCACAGCCCGAATACGCCGAGCCCGCAGATCATCACCAAGCCTGCGATCAAACGACCAAGGAATGTTTCCGGGACCGCATCGCCGTAGCCGGTTGTAGTTAGCGTGGTTACTGCCCACCAAAGCGAGAGTGGCAAGCTGCCAAACTGGTCCGGTTGTTCCACGCCCTCGATCACATGAAGCGCCACAGCAGCTAGCAGCAAAACGATCAAAAAGATGACGAGCACGCTCGCCAGTGCTCGCGATTCCAGTGAAATAACGCGCCAGAGCAGGGACAATCCCGGGACGAGGGCGGTGATCTTGAGCAGCCATAGCGATGCCAGCAACCAGGCGGTTTCGGTCGGAACTCCGAAAAACAAAGCGATTGGAATCGGCAGCACAGCCATTGCGTCAATCGCGCCAGCGGCGGAGAGCAGGTAGCTCGGACCGCGTTTTGAATAGGATCTCGACCAGAGCCTGACCGCCAGCTCGACGGTAAAGAAACCGAGGCAACACCAAAGGCCGACGATGAGCCAGGCCCGCGGCTCGGTGCGAATGCCGGGGACGGTTATCGCCGCCATCGCGACAAGCCCGGCCGTTAGAACGCAATAATGCAAAACCTGATAACCGCGGCCGATAAATGGGTCGAATCGGGAACGCATATCTCTAATGCGGTGCTGTGACATGACGAACGGTTGAAATGGGTCCAATCGGCGCTTGCGGTCTTCGGGCGGAAGTTTCGCATAATAAACGTATACAATCTAAACTTAAACAGCCCCCCAAGTTCACCAAAATCCTCTCTTCGCGACGGGGGAGTTTAATTGGCAGCTCAGGATTGACCGCTGTGCCATGAAAATTTTAGGTGGCGGGGGGCGCGGCTCCCCGTGCAGGCAATCGACAAGAATAAAATCCCGGTAACGAAGGGCCCGGTAGCATTGCCCATTGGTTCGCGGCCGCGTTCGCCATCGCCTCGAAATGGGCCGGCTGACGTTTGTCCGACTGCACGTCGATTTCGACTGATCCAAGAATGGACCAATGGTGCATCGCTCGATCTAGCGCACCCCATAACGAGCGAATTCGCCCACGATATTCTGCTCGACTGCTTTTGCCGCCGCTATGTCCGCGTTGCCGCCGGCCAGGTCGCCCCTCTTCAGCTTGGCTCGCCATCTAGATGAGATCATGCCAATGCAGTAGTCTCTCAACCGCTGGTACAAAAAAGCCGTCAGGTCAGCAGCGCTTTCTCAGACAGTGCCAATATCAATTTTATGAACGCGAGCCCCCAAACTCTCGCGTCTGTGCGTAATCATGACATAGCGCAATTTTCGGCATTCTTCAAATTTATTATTTATTATCAATAAGTTGGGCTTGGCGCCGAATACCGACTTCTACTAAGTCCCATCGATAGAACCCGTGCGCCCCTTGGTGCAATCCAATGGACATGATGTGCGCACGGCTTGTCGACGAGCGTGTTCCATGCCTCGCAGTATTGGGTGACGAGATTGTCGTCGCGGTGGGGAGCTAATGCGCGGAGTACAACTCTATTTGAGACATTGGTCGCGAACTATGGTGGTTGGGTATGGCGCTGTTATTATCGCTCGTTATTGCGAATCTTCTCGGGACGGAGACGCGTTTTGCGCGAAAAGGAACTCCGCATAGCGCTTGTCTGTTTCGGCGGCGTCTCGCTCGCTGTTTATATGCATGGGATCACCAAGGAGATCCTGAAGCTAGCCCGAGCATCGAGTGCCCTTCATGCCATCACCAATCGGGCCAAGCGATCGACTGCGACATTTTTCGACAATCGCGACAGCTCCGACGCCGAATACGACACCGAAACGATCTATTTCGATCTTCTGCGCGACATCGGTCGAACGGTTGAATTGCGGGTCATCATCGACATTGTCGCGGGGGCATCTGCGGGCGGAATCAATAGTGTCATGCTGGCACGGGCGCTGAGTCATAACCTGTCTATGGGCCGGTTGCGCGATCTCTGGCTTGAGAATGCCGATGTCACCGAACTTCTAGCGCCGGAAGCAAAGGCCCGCAGATTTAGCAAATGGCTTCTTCGGCCGTTCTTTTGGGCTGCGGGCATGGCAGGCCCTGAACTCATCAGCGACCCAGAGGTCCGCTCCAAACTGTCGCTATTCATACGGTCTCGCTGGTTCCAACCGCCACTCGACGGATTGAAGATGGCCGCACTGATGTACGACGCGGTGAACGCGTTGGGAGCGCTACGCGAACCGGCATCGTCTCTGCTGCCGTCGGGTCAAGGGCTCGACTTGTTTGTGACCGTGACGGATTTCTATGGCTGCCAGCAGCTCATGCAGATTCATGATCCGCCCATTATCCATGAACGTGAGCGTTGTCATGTGCTTCGTTTTAAATATCGCCGCCAAGCAAGCGGGGCGGTTGAGAGTGATTTCGATCTGGAAAATGCGCCGGCGCTAGCCTTTGCAGCGCGCGCGACGTCGTCGATTCCTGGCGCTTTCCCACCGGCGCGAATCCTGGAGATAGACGAGCTTATCAGAGCGCGATCGGCCGACTGGCCGCGTCGCTCGGAGTTCATGGTGAATAATTTCGAGGAGTACGCGCAGTTGAATGTCGACGTTGCATCGGTTCCCTTCATTGACGGAAGTGTCTTAAACAGCCGGCCATTCCGGGAGGCGGTCACTGCAATCCGAGGCCGCCCGGCTTATCGCGAGGTGGACCGCCGGGTGGTCTACATTGATCCGAATCCGGCGCCACCAGGCTCGCCTGCACATCATGGTATGCCGGGGTTCTTCGCAACGCTGAAGGGGGCGCTATCAGACATTCCATTGGCCCAGCCTGTGACAGATGAGCTCATTTGGATTTCCCGCTTCAATGAGCGGGCGCGCCGGCTCAAAGCCATCATCGAAAGTGCGCGTCCGCGTATCAGCCGATTAGTTGCCGAGGGAATGACCGTCGACTTCGATGAACGAATTAATGAAGATCGAATTCGAGGCTGGCGCGAACGGGCGAATATCACGGCTGCCCGGGACGCAGGTTTTGCATACGAGGCTTATGTATGTCTGAAACTTGCTGCGGCGCGTAGCTTCGTCAGCAAACTGATTATGGACATTCGTGGCGTGCGCCCGGGGTCCCCGTTTGCACGCGCAATTCAAGAAATCATCGACGCCTGGGCGATCCAGGCCGGAGTGACATATGAGCCCACCGAAAGCCGATCGCTACAGGCGGAAACTGCGACAGGCTCCGATATTGGCCGTAATTGGGTCACGTTTTTGCTCGCGTTCGACGTCGATTACCGAAAGCGCAGGCTGCGTTTCCTGATCGAAAGTCAGAACCGGCTTTATCAGAGGCTTGGTTCTAAAGGGTTTGAAGATCTCGATGTCACCGCTGTCGATCGGCTCAAGCGCAAGTTTTACGAATGTGTCGAGACGTTGGAGCGGCGGGAGGCGACCACGTCCCTCAATGCAGCAACGACGAACCTGGTTGAGGACATCTTCCGGTCGGCGCCGGCGCCTGCTGAGGTCAAGGAAATCGAAAAATATGCTCAATCCTTCGTGGTGCAGCACAAGAATCAGCTCGATCTGCTCATCGGGCACCTTGGCTCGGATATCGACCTTAAGGCCAGCACACGAGACATTGATGCTCTTCTTGTCGAAATCGAGGGGTGGCCGTTGGGCGCGCTACGTGAGGTTCTTGTGAATTATCTCGGGTTTTCATTCTGGGATGTCCTAACGTTTCCTGTCATGCCGTGGCTGGAGGCTGGTGAATTAAACGAAATCCGAGTCGATCGCATCAGCGCGCAGGATGCCAGGGAAATTAATCGCCTGGGGTCGTTTCGCCTGAAGGGCACCGCCTTCAGCCAATTTGCCGCGTTTCTGTCGCGCGCCTATCGCGAAAACGATTACCTCTTAGGTCGTCTGCACGCGGTCGATCGTCTGATCGACATCGTCTGCGATGCAGCTGGCCCGGACACTCAATGCCGAGTTACAATGGCGGCGCTGAAGCGGAATGCCATCCTTCGAATTCTGGATGTTGAAGAACCGCATCTGTCGACGTGCAAGCAACTGATTGCGGAGCTTCGCGCGGCACTCAAAGTGGATTAGCGCTGTATCCACCGAAAACTTTAGGCGCGATGAATTCGATTTCAGCCCATAAGATTTCCGGTGCCTATCGGGTCCAGCGACCCTGCGGGCTGGTCCACGGCCCGATTGCACCGTATAATTCACGCGTCAAACGGACTGGAGTATGTTCATGCGAATCCTGACAGCGATCGGAGCTCTTGCGGTTATCGTCGGCATCGGCGCGGCGGTATTCTTTTTTGGCGGCTTCTACAGCGTCGCCGGCACCATGGAAGACCCAGCCATCGTCCATTGGGCGCTGGTGCAGGTGCGCACCGCTTCGATTAATCAACATGCGCATGATGCGCCACCGGCCAGCTTCAGCGATCCCGCCAACGTCCAGGCCGGCGCGCGTGAGTTCGCCGAACACGGCTGTGCCAATTGCCACGGCGCGCCGGGCGTGAATTGGGCCAAGTTCTCGGAAGGGCTGAAGCCCGATCCGCCCGACCTCAAGGACGTGGTCGACGACCTCACACCCTCGCAATTATTCTGGGTGATCAAGAACGGCATCAACATGACCGGTATGCCGAGCTTCAAACTCGCCGGGGTGAAGGACGAGGACATCTGGCTGATCGTCGCCTTCCTGAAGAAGTTGCCGAAAATATCGGAGGCCGACTACAAGGCCTGGACCGCGCCGGCACACCTGCGGCTCCGGTGACCACGCCGCCGGCGCCGAAACAATAGACGATGGCAACGGCAATTCTCGGCGAGCCGGGTACTCTCGGCGCGCGCGACTTTCAGGTATAGTTTTTCGTTGCCATAGCCGCGCCGAGCGCCAATGAACTTTATTCGCCTCTACGGTCGCGTACTCGAAAAGCTCGGGTCGGACAGCCGATTGGGCTGGTTTCTGGCGTTTGCCAATGTGGCGCTTGCCATGGCGCAATTCGCGGAACCGGTGCTGTTTGGCCGCGTCATCAACGTGCTCGCCGGCGCGCAGGCGAATGATGCGTCGGCCACATGGTCGAGCTTGTGGCTGCTACTGATCCTGTGGGTCGGGTTTGGACTCTTCACCATTGTCTGCGGCACGATTGTCGCGCTCTACGCCGATCGGCTGGCCCACCGACGCCGCCTCGTGGTCTTAACGGACTACTTCGAGAATGTCCTTCAGCTGCCGCTCGCCTACCACGGGGAAGTCCATTCGGGCCGGCTGATGAAGATCATGCTGCAGGGTACCGATGCGTTATGGGCGCTCTGGCTTGGTTTTTTCCGCGATCATCTGGCCGCCTTCGTGTCGCTGCTTATCCTGGTACCGCTGGCGCTCTTTGTTAACTGGCGTCTGGCGATCCTGTTGATCGTATTGTGCGTCTTATTCGCCGTTCTAACGTTTCTCGTTTTGCGCAAAACTGAATCGATGCAGCGCACGGTGCAAACCCAACACTCGGACCTTGCCGAGCGAGCCTCCGACGCGCTGGGCAATATCGCATTGCTACAAAGTTTTGCGCGAGTCGAACACGAGGTGACGGCCATCAGGAATGCGAGCCGAACGGCTGCTTGCGGCGCAGTTTCCTGTGCTGTCCTGGTGGGCCTTGGTTGCGGTCCTCACGCGCGCGGCGACGACGCTGACGGTACTCTCCATTATCCTGCTTGGCACCTGGCTATTCCAGCGCGGCCTTATTTCGATCGGCGAGATCGTGACCTTCATGGCCTTGGCGGGCTTGGTGATCAACCGCCTTGAGCAGGCGGTCGAGCTTCATCAATCGCATGGCGATGGATGCGCCCCGATTGCGCGAATTTTTCGACGTGCTCGACACCGTTCCGGCGATGCACGACCGGCCCGACGCCGTAGAACCCGGCCGCCTGAGCCGGCCGCGTCGAGTTCAAGGACGTGTCGTTTTCCTACGACAGCAAGCGGCCGGCGGTCACCGGTCTGAACTTTACGGTGATGCCGGGCGATACCGTGGCGCTGGTGGGCGCGACCGGAGCGGGAAAGTCGACCGCGCTTGCGTTGCTGCACCGCGCCTTCGATCCGCAATCGGGACTCATCAAGATCGACGGCATGGATATGCGGGACATCAAACTCGCCGCGCTTCGCCGCAATATCGGTGTGGTCTTTCAGGAAGTGCTGCTGTCTCAATCGTTCGATTGCGGAAAATCTGCGCGTCGGCAAACCCGACGCCACCGATGATGAAATGCGTGCGGCTGCTGCGCGGGCGCAGGCGCTCGATTTTATCGAATACAACGTCGATGGGTTTGAGGCCAAAGTCGGCGAGCGCGGGCGCTCCTTGTCGGGCGGCGAGCGCCAGCGCCTGTCGATTGCGCGGGCACTTCTGAAGGATCCGCCAATCCTGATTCTCGACGAGGCGACGAGCGCGCTCGATGCCGCAACCGAATCCAAAGTGCTGGTGGCGCTCGACGAAGTCATGAAGAACCGCACCACCTTTGTTATCGCCCATCGTCTCGCCACCATACGCAAGGCCACGCGCATCCTGGTGTTCGAGGCCGGGCATATCGTGGAGATCCGGTTCGTTCGACGAGCTCTACAAATTGGGCGGACGCTTCACACAGCTGACGAAAGCGCAGTTCATGCCGGTCGACGCATGAACGCCGGACGCTATGTGCGTTCAGATCAGCCCGCAGCGACCGCAACGGCGCCGGTGATGCTCGCGAGCACCGCCCAGTAGGCGTAGCGGAAATCCGAGGCGACGCCGACGGCAAAAAACGTCAGCACGTAAACGGCGGCCGATCCGCAAACCCCGATCGCAAACGCTCCCGCAGGCGTGGTGCGCCGCCGCCATGCCAACGCGCACACCGCGATGCAAACGAGCAGCCAGGAGCCCGCGCGGAACAGCGGCGTCGGCTTGAGCGCGTCATGGATCGCCTTCACAGCGGCAAAGGCAGGACGATCGGCAAATGGCAGGTTGGGCGGGTCGTCAATGTTTAGCACCCACATTGTGAGGTTTTCGCCGCCCGCCAGAAAATTCCACATGAATGAAGCGCGGTGTTGCAGATAGGCGACGGGATGGTGTGCGACCGCGCGCACCCACGCATCGGCCAGTGCCGGCGTGCCGAAAATTTTATCGCTTTCGAGCCGCTTCATGACAAATTGGCAGGGATCGAACCGCCAATAGATGTCCCACTCGGTCGGTTGATAGCAGCCTGTGGTGAGCAGCGCATTCTCCGACGCGGTCCAGGTGACCGGAAATTGATTCTGTTTGGTAAAGTGGCTGATGCCGCCGAGGTCGAAGACCATGATCGGGTGCAGTGGATGCTGGCGTACCGCGCCAAGCGCGCCGTAATAGACAACCTGCACCAGCACAAAAAGCCCAAGCCCCACCGGGACAAAGAGGATGGCCGCGCGTTTCCAGGAAAATTGCGCGGGCCATACGATATAGACGCCAAGAATTGGCGCAGCGATAAGCGCATTCGGGCGAAGCAACACGCCGAGTGCGAGCAGGCCAAGCGCCAGCGCTTGGACCGGTACGCGCAGCTTGGCCTCGCGATCGGCGACAACGAAAGCAAGCGCGGCCGCCAGTAGCCACGTGCTCGCGAACAGGACGTCGCGCCAGAGCGATACCGATGAATACAAAGGCCGGCGGCGACAGTGCCAGCAACAGCAACGCAACCGCGAACCAGATCGAATGGCGTGCCACCTGAACGCCAGCAGGCCGAAACCCAGCCAATAAAACGTCACGATCAGCAGAAACATGCTGGCCGGCGCCCGGCGCGATCGGATCGATCAGCGACCACAGCACGATCATCACCGGCGATTGCCAGTCGCCGCGGAAGCCCTTGGCGATGTCCTGATAGACAAAGCGTGCATCGTAGGTCCAGACGCCGGGATAAAATACCAGCAGCGTCAGGGCGAAACCCACGGCGATCATCGCGCACAATCAGCACAATGGAACGCTGCGACAGCTTTGAGATCGCCAGTGTGCTGTCAGGCGAGGGCGGCATAGATATCTCCGGAATTGGCCGCGTGCGGTAATTCGGCCAGCCAGCGCGCGATCGCGCGCCGTCGATCCAGTCGGCATGCGCAAGCGTTTGACTCTCGCCGAGCGCGGCGTTGAAACGCGCGTAGCCGAGCGCGATGCAGCGTTCGACGCAGGCGAGCGCGACATCGCGCTGAATCGTGGTGAATTCAAACGAGAGCGCTTTGACCGGCCGCGTCAGGCCGGCCAAGGCCTCGGCCTCGAAGCCTTCGACGTCGATCTTGATGAACGCCGGGCACACCGTGCCGCGCGATCAGCGCATCGAGCGTCGTTACCGGTACGCTGATGGTCTTCGTCCAGCGCTGGGCTTGCCAGCCAGGCGCGTCGCGGGCGGCGTCGACGAAATGCCGCGAAGCGGTCGACACCGTTGGATTGTCGGCATTGATCATCAGCTCGATCGTCCCCGAACTGCGGCCAACGGCGACCGCCTCGATCGTGACATCGGATCTGCGTCCGTAAAGTAACTTGAGCACTTTCACCATGGCCGGCTGCGGCTCGACGGCAACGACGCGCGCGCCCAGGCGGCGGAATGCGGCGATACGATCGCCGACATGGGCGCCGACGTCGAACACGAGATCGCCGCGTTGCGACGAAGGCGCCGTAAAGGCGGTCCATGGCTGCCGCGCGTGCGCGATGGCCATAGTAGATGCGCAGCGACCGGACGATGCCGCGCGCGGTCCTGAGTCCTTCGAGCATGGTTGTGCCGCGTCAGACCGGACGCGGCGCCGGCGCCGCCATCTCGATGGCGGGAAGCGCCAACGCAGACAGCGCGGCGGGCGGCGCGGTTTCCTCGGGCAGGCGGCCGATGCCGATGCGCGCGAACGTGATGCCGACCGCGGGCCATGCGGTGACGACGGCGAGCGGTATCGCCAGCGCCGGCCCGGCGGCGAGGAACAGCGCGTAGGGGATTGCCGCCGGATGCGTCATCGCCAGCACGCCGATCGCGCCACAGCCGAGCAATGTGTGCGGCCACAGATTGCGCAGCGCCAGCGCCGGCGGAACCGCATGATCGTCGCGGGTCTGCCCGATCCAGCCGATCTCGCGGCCGAACAGCAGGCCGGTCAGGAAGATCGTGTGGCCGAACCACATGATCGGACACAGCAGAATAGAGAAGACCGTTTCGATGACGAAATTGGCGAGGAACCGCGCAGTGCCGCCGAAGGCGCGGCGCGCCTCCGGCCGCAGCAATAAGTCGATCGCGCTGGCGATCTTTGGCGAGAACCACATCACCAGCACGAGCACGAACAGGGCCATGCCGGCATCCGGACGGATGAAGTCGCCCGGCGTCTCGGCGAAGGCGAGCGAAAGCGTGCCGAGCACCAGCATGCCGATCCAGGCCGGCGAGCCGATGAACATCAGAATTGCGATGGCAAGATTGTAGCGGGTCACCGGCTTGAGGCCGGGGAGCACGAGGAAGCGCCAGTACTGCATGTTGCCCTGGCACCAGCGCAAATCCCGGCGGATGAATTCGATCAGGGTCGGCGGGTTTTCCTCCCAGCCCAGTTCCTCTTCCGGCAGCACCCGCACGTCATAGCCGGCGCGCGCGCATCAGCGCGGCCTCGAGCTGGTCGTGGCTGAGGATATGGTCGTCGGCCATTGCGTTTTCGGACAACACCGGAAGCTGGCAATGCGCGATGAACGGCTTGAGCCGCAGCACCGCGTTATGGCCCCAATAGGGACCGCAATCGCCCTGCCACCAGGCGCTGCCGATGGTGTAAGAGCGCATGCCGAGCCGCATGCCGAACTGAAACAGGCGCGCGAAGGCGCTGGTCGACGGCAACCCGACGACAAGCCCCTGCAGAATGCCGAGCTTGGGATCCGCTTGCATGATGCGCACGAGACGCAGGACGGCGTCGGCGGTCATGAAGCTGTCGGCGTCGAGCGTCACGGCGAATTCGTGCTTCTCCCCCCAGCGCTCGCAGAAGTCGCGAATGTTGCCGGCCTTGTATCCGGTATTGTTTTCGCGCCGCCGATAGGTGATCGCGATACGGTCGCGCCAATGCGACGTCAGCGCGGCGAAGCGCGCTTCCTCGATGGCCGCGATGGCGGCATCGCTGGTGTCGCTCAGGACATAGACGTGAAAGCGGTCCGCCGACGCCGGCAGCGGCGAGACCGGCCAGCATCGGCTCGAGATTGCGGATCATCCGGTCCGGCAGCTCGTTGCGGATGCACAACAGGATCGCGGTCGACGCCGTCACCGCCTCATTGCCGCGGATGCCGGCTGCGACCGGGATCACGGCCGCGATCGGGTCGGCAAAGCGCATGATGAGAAAGCCGATGATGGCGTTCCAGAATCCAGCCACCATCCAGGGCAGGGTCACCGCGAACAGCGCCAGGATCACAAAATCGACAAGGCCGAGGCCGCCGGCCGACAGCGCCAGCGCCATCAGAGCCAGCGAACCGGCCATGGTTGCGGCAAACAGCACGGCAAACAGCAGCCGCCGGCCGGTCATAACCTTCCCGGCGCGGGTGGTTTCCGGTACTTGGAGGAGGGGAGAACGTTCGAGCACGCGGTTACGACTTCTGATGTTCCGACGGTCCGTGCAGGGTATAACACTCAGAGCCGTCGCAGAAGTCCAACCCGGGATCAAGAAAGTGGCTACTGGCCAAACAGACGAGGTTGCCCAGGCGCTATGGTATGTCGGACCTGGACGCGCCGAGATCCGTGAGGAAAAGCTCGCACCGTTGGGACCGGGCGAGGTGCGCGTGCGCGCGCTGTTCGGCGCGCTCAGTCGCGGCACTGAGGCTCTCGTTCTGGGCGGCCGCGTGCCCGAGAGCGAATTCGAACGCATGCGCGCACCCTTCATGGGCGGCAACTTCCCGTTTCCGGTGAAATACGGGTACTCCACCGTCGGCCGCGTCGAGGCTGGGCCGGCGAACCTGATCGGTAGAAACGTGTTTGTGCTGCATCCGCATCAGAGCCTGTTCAATGTCCCATCGAGCGCAGTCGTGGCGCTGCCCGATGGCGTGCCGCCAGCACGTGCCGTGCTTGCCGCCAATATGGAGACCGCGCTCAACGCGGTCTGGGATGCGGCGCCGGCGCCGGCTGGTCGAATCGCCGTCGTCGGCGCCGGTGTGGTCGGCGCGCTGGTCGCTTATCTGTGCGGGCGGCTTGCCGGCGCCGAGGTCACGCTCATCGATATCAACCCGGCACGCGCGGATCTGGCGCGCAAGCTCGGCGTAAAATTTTCCGGGCCCGAAGCAGCGCCGACAGACTGCGGTCTGGTAATCCACGCCAGCGGCACAGCGGGCGGTCTCGCCACCGCACTGTCCCTTGCGGGTTTCGAGGCGACCGTGCTCGAAATGAGCTGGTATGGCGACGCCCAGGTGCCGGTTCCGCTCGGCGGAGCCTTTCATAGCCGCCGGCTGCGGCTGGTATCGAGCCAGGTCGGCCATGTCGCACCGTCGCACCGGGCGAGCTGGACGCATCATCGCCGTCTTGCCGAAGCGGTGGCGCTGCTAGCCGATGCGCGCTTGGATGCTCTGCTGGTGCCGGCTGTGACATTTCTCGACCTGCCGGCGCGGCTTCCCGATATTCTTGACGCCAAGAGCGGCATACTCTGCCAGCTCATTGCCTACCAGTAAGGGGGTACCTTGTTCGCCGTCGAAGTCCGCGACCACATCATGATCGCTCATTCGTTCCGCGGAGCCGTGTTCGGCCCGGCGCAGGCCCTGCATGGGGCGACCTTTGTCATCGACGCGGCATTTATTGCAGAGACGCTCGATGCCAACGGCATCGTTATCGATATCGGGCGGGCCCACGAAGCGCTCAAGGCGGCGCTCGCACCGCTCAACTATCGCAATCTCGACGATCTGCCGGAGCTTAAAGGCGTCAACACCACGACCGAATTCCTGACCAAGCACATCTTCGATCGGCTGGCGGATGCCGCGCGTAGCGGCAAGCTCGGCCGCGACGGCCGCGAGCTCAAGGCGATCCGTGTCACGCTTTCGGAATCTCATATCGCGCGCGCGTGGTACGAGGCGGCCTTGTGGTGAGAGGGCTTCACGTTCGCGGTTCCAGGCAATCTTATGACGCCGACTGGCGGCTATTCCTATGACCGGCGCATGATCGCGGAACTCGAACATCTCGGCTGGCATATCGATCTCGTCGATCTCGGTGAAGGCTTCCCATGGCCTGACAGCGCGAGCCGCATGGCTGCACTGGCGCGGCTTTCGGCCGTCCCGGAAGGACGCATCATCGTTGTCGATGGGCTGGCCTTCGGCGTTCTACCCGAGGCGGCCTCGCAGCTTCGCTCGCGTCATCCGTTGGTCGCGCTGGTGCACCATCCGCTCGCTTTGGAGTCGGGCCTGTCCGCGAAACAAGCCGAAATGTTACGCGCCAGCGAGCGCACCGCACTTGGCTGCGGCAAACCGCGTCATTGTCACGAGCGCGGCGACTGCACGGCATCTCAGCGCCGACTACTTCGTTCCGGCCGATCGTATAATCGTCGCGCGCCCGGGCAGCGATCCGGTCGCGGCGGCTCATGGCAGTCGCGACGGCATCGTGCGGCTGCTCTCCGTCGGTGCGGTGGTGCCGCGCAAGGGCTTCGATATTCTGATAGCGGCGCTTGCCATGCTGCCCGACCGGCCGTGGCGGCTGACGATCGTCGGCGATCGTAGGCGCGACCCAAAAACTGCCGCGCAGCTCGATGCCGATATTACGCGCTCTAACCTTGGCAATCGGGTCGCCGTGCTCGGCGCCGTGTCGCCTGAGCGCCTCGAAGAACTCTACGCGGGGGCTGACCTGTTCGTGCTCGCCTCTCGCTTCGAAGGTTACGGTATGGCTTATGCCGAGGCCATCGCCCACGGCCTGCCGGTGATTGGAACCACCGCGGGCGCGATTCCCGATACTCTATCCGCGGGCACTGCCGTGCTCGTTGCCCCTGATGATGCCACCGTGCTCGCGCACGCGCTGCGCCGGCTCATCGAAAATCCGGACGAGCGGCGTCGACTGGCAATGTCCGCGCGCGCGGCGGCGCGGCAGCTGCCAACGTGGCAGGACTCCGCGAAGGTATTTTCGCGCACGCTTGAGGACCTCGCGTGACCGGCTTTTCAGCAGACTGGCTCGCGCTGCGGGAGCCATTTGACGCGCGTGCGCGCAATCCGGTGGTTCTCGACGCCGTTATCGCTGCGCTCAAAGGCTACCCCTCGATCAGGATTGTCGATCTCGCCTGCGGAACCGGATCGACGCTACGCGCACTCGCGCCACGGCTACCAGTCGATCAGAATTGGCGGCTTATCGACAATGATCTCGGCCTGCTGGCGCGCGCGACGTCATCGACGCATCCTGCGAACGTCGCGGTAGCCGGCGTTCCGCTGGACCTTAATCGCGACCTTGAAGCCGTGCTCGATGGCCCGATCGATCTGATCACCGCCTCTGCGCTGCTCGATCTCGTCTCGGAGTCATGGCTCGAACGCCTTGCGGTCGAGATCGTGGCGCGGTCCATCCCGGTCTACGCGGCATTGAGCTACGACGGGCGGATCCGAACTCAGTCCTGTCGACTCGCTCGATACGGCAACTTATTGCCGCGGTGAACGCTCATCAACGCACGGACAAAGGATTTGGAGCCGCGCTCGGGCCGATGGCGGCATCTGTCGCAATCGCGCGATTTGAATCGCTCGGGTATTCCGTCGTGCACGGTGAATCCGACTGGGTCATCGGCCCGCATGACCGTGACATTCAAATGGAACTCTTAGCGGGCTGGGCGGGCGCGGCGCGCGAAATCGGAGAACTGTCGCTCGCCGACGCAATCGCATGGCTGACGCGCCGACGCGACGCCGTCACCGCCGGGCGCTCGTCAATCCGCGTCGGTCACGTTGATTTTTTTGCGCGGCCGATGGGTACGCGCTGAGCCGACAGATCGCAGTCGAACAGCACCTCATCGTCAAGCTGATGGGCATGGACCGGCATGCGCAAAGCCTGATCGGCTCGCTCGATCGGGGGCAAGATGATGCTCGCACGGCCGGCGCCGAGGATGATTGGTGCGACCATCACGTGCAGGCGGTCGAGGCAGCCGGCAGCGAGAAACCGCGAAACGGTATCGGCTCCACCTTCAATCAGAACGCGGCGCAATCCGCGCTCGGCCAGCGCAGCAAGGATCGTTGGCGGAGTGATGTGCTTGTCGGCGATGGGTAACGCCAGAACTTCCACCCCGGAAGGCGGCGTGCATCGCGTCCCTTCCGCCGTGATCACCAGGCGACGAACGCCATCGTTGGCAAAAACCTTGGCGGTGGCCGGGAGTCGGCCATTCGGATCGAGGACGACGCGCGCCGGCTGCGGTCCGGCGACCCGCCGCACGGTGAGCTGCGGATCGTCGGCGAGAGCGGTTCCGACGCCGACGACGACAGCGTCGACCAGGGCCCGTAACCGGTGCAGGTGAGTAAGACCTGCCGGTCCATTGATGTATTTCGAATGGCCGGAGGCGGTGGCGATGCGTCCGTCAAGCGACTGGCCGATCTGGCCGACGACGACCAAATCGTCGGATGCCCCGGTCCGGAGCGGGCCGAAAAGCTCGCCCCAGGGCGACGGTAGCGGGCGAGCCGAATTTCGAAAAATATCGGTAAATTCGGCCCATCCATCGGAACGGCCGCCGTCATCAGCCGTTTGATCTTGGCGGGTATGGCCGTCCTGGGCGCCAGGCGTGGGGAAATTTCTTAATGGCACAGGGCTTAACGGCTCAGGGGTTGCGTTTAAATTCAGGGCATAGCGATTACGCTCAATAAATGTAAGCTTGCAGCAGGCTGCCACAAAACGCTCATATTTACGACCGGAATGGGCATGAGGCTCGCGGTGTTCTACAATAGCAGCCAATTAGAATGGGAATTTTGGTTATGAGTGCGGTTCACACAAGCGTAGCCTCCACATTATTCGGCACGAATGGGCAGACCAGCGTCAGTCGCGGGCTCGCCGAATTCCACGCCAGGAGGCCGGTGCTCATCACCGGCGCGGGCGAAACCCTCCTCGTTTTGCCGATCGAGGGCCTCGACGCGCGACGGCTTGCCGAATTCGCGACGCTATGCGCGCCAGCCGTACCGCGCCTGGTCATCACGGCGCGACGTGCGCTTGCGCTCGGTCTCGCAGCGACGACGCCGGTGGCGTTGCAACTCACGGCTGGTTATGACGCGGATACAATTCTGGCGCTTGTTGCCGACGCCAAAATCGATGGCGCCTTTGACATCACGCCGGCGGGCCGCGCGGCCGCGGCCGCGATCCAGCTTGTCAAATTGTCGCACGGACTGCCGGCGGTGCTGGTGGCCGATGTTGCGGCGGGAGATGCGCTCACTTTCGCGCCCCAAATTATCACTGTCGAAGCAGAGGCGGTCGCGCGTTTCGGCGACGAGACGATTCGATCGCTCGCGATTGCAAGCGAAGCGTCAGTGCCGCTTAATTCCGGTACGCGCACCCGTTTCGTTGTTTTCCGTGATGCAATAGGAGGCAGTTCGACCGCCATCATCGTTGGAAAGCCAAACCTCGCTAACCCGGTTCCGGTGCGCTTGCACTCCGCCTGTCTCACCGGTGATGTATTTGGCTCGCGGCGATGCGATTGCGGCGATCAGCTCAAGCTCGCGCTTGCGCGGCTCGAAGATTTAGGCGGCGGCATCATTCTCTATTTGGCGCAAGAGGGCCGCGGGCTCGGTCTGGCCAACAAGATGCGCACGTATCAAATGCAGGACGACGGACTTGATACAGTCGATGCCAACACGACGCTTGGCTTCGATGACGACGAGCGTAACTACGGCATCGCTGCGCGGATGCTGCAGATGCTCAACTGCACTTGCGTCGTGTTGCTCACCAATAATCCGGCCAAGCTCGACGGCCTCGCCAACGCCGGAATTGAAATCGTCAGCCGGATGCCGCTTGAGGCGCCGATCAATGCCGACAATCGCCGCTATCTGACGGCGAAGGCGGCGCGGGCCGGGCACCGGCTCGATCATCTGATGGCTTCGCTCGCCGATCCATCGGACCCGACGCAGGATGTGGCCCCGGTGGCAACCTGAGATCGACAGGGTTGTCATCGTCGTGGCAAAGGCCGCGCGTGGGTTCCTGCAATGATTGAGGAACGGTAGCGATCATGCCGCACGTGACGCCGAGCAGATTGATCGGCGAGCTAACTTTCCTGGAGATCACGCGGGTTCTTAAGGAAAGCTCGATACTTTGCTTGCCGATCGGTTCGATCGAGCAGCACGGTCCCCACCTGCCGCTCAATACCGACGTCATCCTGGCCGAGGAATTTACCCGCCGCATCATCGCCCGCTGGGGCGAGTCCTTGGATATTTGGCAACTTCCAACGCTGGCGATAAGTCTTGCGCGCGAGCATGAGTGGGCGTCCGGCACCATGTCGCTGTCGATCCAAGGCATGACGGCGGTCATGCGAGACCTCGGGCGCGAGATCGCCCGCGCGCTGCCGGCGCGAAATGTCGCCATCATCAACGGTCACGGCGGCAATCGGGGGATCCTGGAAGCCCTGGCACAGGATTTACGGGCCGACTTTGGCCTCAATATCTGTGTCCTGCATCCCGCCGCATGGGTGGAGGTTGACGCGAATTTGGAAATTCCGGAAATTCATGGAGGGAAGAACGAGACTTCGATGATGCTGGCGATCGCACCGCAACTGGTGCGCCAGGACCAAATTGCGCAACTGAAAAATCCGCCCAACGGAGAGGCGATCCGCACGGCGATCCTTGATCGAGCGGTGTCATGGCCCTGGACGACCGACGATACGCGGATCGCCGACATGGGCGTTATCGGAGACGCCAAGGCTGCATCGGCGGAGTTCGGAGAACAAATCCTCGATCAAGTGGTCGAAACGGCTGGCGGCGTTCTTAAGCAACTCGTGGACCAGCAGCGTCTTATTCGCCGCTAGGGTTGCAGGATGCGTGCCCGCGCTGCAGTGGAGACTGAAAATATGCCGGTCAGGCCAACGCATCCGGACATTGTGCTTGACACGTCACAGCCGAAGCCGCCACGCGCTCTGACACAGATCGATTGCGCACCATCGTCATCGCCGCCGGAATCTGCTGGTCGGTCTTCTTCGTCGTCATCGGGCTTCGATATGAGCTGCAGATGTACGGCGATGGCGCAATGTTTTCTTATTCGGTCGCAGTGCAAGATGCCTGGGCATTTCATTGGCACAACATCTCGGGCCGCCTGACGGTCTATTTCCTTAGCTTGCTACCCGCTGAAGCCTATATCGGCCTGACCGGAGACCCAGGCGCGGGCATCATCGCGTATGGCTTCCTATTCTTCGTGGCGCCGCTCGTTGGTCTCATCGCGACTTACGTGGCCGATCGCTCCAACGGTCGCATTCTTTTCGGTTACGCATGTTTCTCGACCGCTTGCCTCTGCCCGATGGTTTTCGGTTTCCCGACCGAAATGTGGATGGCGCACGCTTTATTTTGGCCGACCCTCGCCGTCGCTCACTACGCTCGTCGGACCGTCGCCGGGACTGCGTTGCTGATCGCATTCCTGCTCATGCTCATATTGACCCATGAAGGCGCCCTTGTTCTGGCGGCCGGCATTGTGGCCACGCTGTTGCTGCGGGACCTGCGGGACAAGCTGTATCTGCGAGGTGCGGGTGCATTATTGGTGGCGCTATCGATCTGGGCCGCGGTGAAACTAATAGTCCCGCCCGGTAACTATTTTGCCGCTGTCATCATTAGGGCTGCGCTCGACTTCTTCGATTTCAGCATTTTCACCGGCTACTTGGTGCTTCTGCTATTCGGTACAATCGCGAGCTACGGCGTTGTCTTTCTCGTTCTTGCGCGGCTCACGCCGGCAAAAGCGCCCATCTTTGCTGCCTCGATCGTCGCCGTGGCGCTCGTCGTCTATTGGATCTTAGCGGATCATGGGCTCCATGCCGCAGACCGGTATTACCTGCGGACAATACTTGTCATCGTCACGCCCATGCTCGGCGTGTTGGCAGCAGTGCATGCGCTTCGCGCCGATGGTCAGCCGATCCTCGCCATGCCGGGCCTGGCCCCCATCATGACGGCGCTGTCGAGCCGCGCGATCGCGCAGGTGATCGGCGGCGCATTCTTGCTGGTGATGCTGGTGCACGTGGTGGAGACCGCCAAGTTCGTAATGGCTTGGACGAATTATAAGGCCGCGGTAGCTGCACTCGCCACCGGTGCGGCGTCCGATCCGTCGCTCGGAGATCCGCATTTTGTGTCATCGGACCGGATTGGTGCCGATCGCAACCGGCTATCCTGGTTTTCGACGACCCCCTATCTGTCCGTGATCGTGGCCAATTTTGCGCCGACCCGGCTCGTAGTGGATCCAAGGGCGAATAATTATTTCTGGCTTTCTTGCGAAGCGGCGACGGCAAACCTCAAGGCCGACCGCGCTGTTCCAGCGGAAGGTCGAAGACTTGTGCGTGTCAACGCATGCCTGCATCGATAGCGCCAAGTGCTCCACGTGTACCTTGCGGTTGAACGGGTTCGCAGGGTATTGAAGGAGCCACGCGCTGCACCGCCGTCATATCGCAAAATGGCAATGGGGGGTTCGCAATCTCGTCGGCTGGAAAAATATAGCTGCCTTTTCTGCATCTAATCAGGAGGCCGTCATGGCTTTATCGATGGCGCGTATTCGCGGTGTTCTTGCTGCCGTTCTTTTTGGGCTCACGGTCGCTGGCTGCGGCTATAACACCATCCCGACTTTGGAAGAGCAGGCCAAGGCGAAATGGGCTGACGTGCAAAACAACTATCAGCGCCGCGCCGATCTTATCCCAAATCTGGTCGCCACCGTGCAGGGCTATGCCAATCAGGAAAAAAACGTCTTGACCGCAGTCATCGAGGCGCGCGCCAAGGCGACGCAAGTGAAGATAGACGTTTCGCAACTCACCGATCCGGATAAGCTGAAGCAGTTCCAGGACGCGCAGAACCAGCTTTCCGGCGCGCTCGGCCGGCTGCTTGCAATCAGCGAGAACTATCCGGACCTCAAGTCCAATCAGAACTTCCTGGCGCTGCAGTCGCAGCTCGAGGGCACCGAAAATCGCATCGTGGTCGCTCGGCGCGACTACATCGAAGCGGTACGCCTTTATAACACCGAGCTCAGGACCTTCCCCGGTGTGCTGTGGGCCGCAACCTTTTTCCGCGCCAACAAGCCGATGGCGGAGTTCGCGGCATCTGAGAATTCGCAGACGCCGCCGCAAGTGAAATTCTGACGCGCCATAGCGACTTAAAGGCATCGATATGAATACGGGCCGCACCTCTTCTGCCGTCGCGAGCGGCGGAAGACATCTGGCCATCGTTTTTGTAATCTTGTTGTGCACGATCGCTGCCGCATTAACCTTTAATCTTCCGCCGCTCTCGGGTCGCGTCGTCGATCAAGCGAGTATCATTCCGCCCGTCACGCGTAGCGCGATTACGGGCAAGCTCGCCGATCTCGAATCCAAGTCCGGCATCCAGCTTGTCGTTGCCACCGTCAGCTCGCTCGAAGGTCAGGAGATCGAGCCCTATGCCAATCAGCTGTTCCGCAGCTGGCAGCTTGGCGAAAAGACAAAGAACAATGGCGTGCTGCTGTTGGTTGCGCCGAACGAGCGGCGAGTGCGCATCGAGGTCGGCTATGGACTCGAGGGTACGCTTACCGACGCGCTGTCCAAAGTCATCATTACCAATGCCATCACGCCGCGCTTCAAGACCGGCGATTTCGGCGGCGGTATTGCGCGCGGCGTCGACGACATCATCACGGTGCTGACCATTGATGCTTCGGATTGGCAGAAGCGTCCTGCGCTGCGGCTCGACAGTCAGCAGACCTTCAATTCGGTAATCTGGCTTGTCCTTTTGTTCTTGTTTATTTTCATCTTCATAATTATTTGGTTGCCCGGTATGCACCGGTTTTTCGAGGCCGGGCCGCATCGCGGCTCCCGCAAATCAAGCAGCTTGAGCAGCAACTGGGGCACCAGTAGCACCAGCGGCAGTTCCTGGAGCAGCAGTGACAGCTCCTCGAGCAGCGCTTCAAGCGACAGCTTTTCGGGTGGTGGCGGTTCGTCAGGCGGCGGCGGGGCTTCGGGGAGTTGGTGATGAGCAATTCAAATCAAGAGCGTGCTTGCCATCAGCGAGAAATATCTCGGCCTCAAGTTCAATCACGCCGCACGTGAAATTCTAACGCGCCGCGGCGAGCTGAAGGCATCGACATGAATTTGGGCCGTAGTTCTTCGGTCTTCGTCAGCGGAAGGCCGCGGATTGCTGTCGCTTGTCTAGCGCTGCTATGCACGATCGCAGCCGCTTTCGCCCTGAATTTTCCGGCGCTCTCGGGACGCGTCGTCGATCAGGCGAATATTGTTCCGGCCGATACGCGCAGCGCGATCACGAGCAAGCTCGCCGACCTCGAGCAGAAGTCCGGAATCCAGCTGGTCGTTGCCACCGTCGGCTCTCTCGAAGGTCAGGAGATCGAGCCCTACGCCAACCAGCTGTTCCGCAGCTGGCAGCTCGGTGAGAAGGCTAAGAACAATGGCGTGCTGCTACTGGTCGCGCCGAACGAGCGGCGAGTGCGCATCGAAGTCGGCTACGGACTCGAGGGCACGCTCACTGACGCGCTGTCAAAAGTCATCATCAGCAACGCGATCACGCCGCGCTTCAAGGCCGGCGATTTCGGCGGCGGTATTGCGCGCGGCGTCGACGACATCATCACGGTGCTGACCACCGATGCCCCGGAATGGCAGCAGCGTCCGCAGGTGCGGCTCGATAGTCAGCAGACACGCGATCCAACGGACTTGCTGCTCTTTTTGGCGGCGTGTATTTTCATCGTCTTGTGCATCATCTGGCCCGGGTTCCGCTGGTTTGCCCTGAATGTGGCGCTTGAAATTCTGCTTAATTCGGGCGGATCGGGCAGCGGAGGCGGATCGTCGAGCGGGGGCGGCTTTTCCGGCGGCGGTGGATCGTCGGGCGGTGGCGGAGCTTCGGGGAGCTGGTAATGAGCATATCGACACAGGATCGCGAGCGCATCGCGAACGCCATACGCTCCGCCGAGACAAAAACTTCGGGCGAAATCGTCTGCGTGCTGGCGCACACATCGTCCGACACTACGGCATTGCCGGCTGTTATTGCGGCGGTGACCGCGCTGGCACTGCCATGGTTGCTGGTGGCCCTCACCGCGATGACGGTTCACCGGATTTTAATGCTGCAGATCCTGGCCTTTCTTGCGTTCTTGGTACTGCTGAACCTGCCGCGCATCCGGGTCGCGCTGATACCGCGCAAGGCGCGGCGCGCGATCGCTCATCGCGCCGCCATGGCGCAGTTCGCCATGCGTGGTATCGCGCACAAAAAGGATCGCTCCGGGATCATGATCTTCGTTTCGCTGGCGGAGCGTTATGCCCGCATCATCGCCGACGACGGAATTGCGGCGCGCGTGCCGCAAGGGGAATGGCAGGCCGCGGTTAATGCGCTGGTGGAGCATATGCGTGATGGCCGCATTGCCGATGGTTTCATCACGGCGGTCGATCTGTGCGGCAACAAGCTCGCGACGCACTTCCCGCGCACCGCGACGAGCAACGATGTGCTGCCGGACCGAATTTATTTGATCTGAGGCCGCTGGTTCGGCACATATAAGCAATCCAGTGTTGCGGAATTACACCTGCAGAAACCGCTGGCGCAAACTCGGGTCGGCGGCAAGTTCGGCCGACGTCCCGGTCCACGCGACTTGACCTTTTTCGAGCACGACATGGCGGTCGGCAAGTTTTAAGAGCGGGTCGAGGTGCTTATCGACGAGCAGGATAGCCTGGCCCTCATCCTTGAGACGAGCCAAGCATGCCCAAATCTCCGCGCGAATGAGCGGCGCTAGCCCCTCGGTGGCCTCGTCGAGGATCAAGAGTTTCGGGTTCGTCATGAGCGCGCGACCGATCGCCAGCATTTGCTGCTCGCCGCCGGAAAGCTGGTCGCCCATGTGATCGCGGCGCTCGGCGAGTTTGGGGAAAAAGGCATAGACGCGATCAAGTGTCCAGCGCGGGGGACCGAAACGCGCCGCTGAAGTGGCAATCAGATTTTCCTCGACCGAGAGAGTGCTGAACACTTGGCGGCCTTCGGGGACGAGACCAAGCCCCGCTTGGGCGATACTGAAGGGCGGTAACCCGAGCAGGGGGCGGCCGGCAAACGTCGCCGCACCACCGGTCGCGCGCAGCAGCCCCATGAGCGTGTGGATTGTGGTCGTCTTGCCCATGCCGTTGCGACCGAGCAAGGTGACGACTTCGCCGGCCGTAACGGCGAAACTTACGTCGAAAAGCACCGGCGCTGGTCCGTAGGCCGCTTGCAGCTTGTCGACGACCAGCATCGCTTCATTCCATCTCTTCGCCGAGATAGGCAGCGACGACCTGAGGGTCGGCACGCACCGCGTCCGGAGTGCCGCTGGTCAGGATTTCGCCGTAGATCAACACCGAGATGCGGTCGGCAAGCGCAAACACAGCCGTCATATCGTGCTCGACCAGCAGTATGGGAAAGCGTCCCTTGAGTCGGGAAAGCGCCGAGATGAGGCGCTTGCTCTCTTCGCGCCCGGCGCCCGCCATCGGCTCGTCGAGCAAAAGCAATTTTGGCTGCATGGCCAGAGCAATCGCCAGTTCGAGCGCGCGTTTTTCGCCATGCGAGAGCTGGCCGGCGAGCACATCGGCGCGGTCGGCAAGGCCGACCTCGCCAAGCGCCGCCATCGCCGGAGTATTGAGGGCCTCCTCGGCATTGGCGCGGCCGAAAAAGCGGAAGCTCGAGCCAATGCGCGCTTGCACGGCCAATGCGACATTCTCGATCACCGAAAAAGCCGGAAGTATCGATGTGATCTGGAACGAGCGTGCCAGCCCAAGTGCGGCGCGCCCGGACACCGATAGCGCGGTCACGTCGCGGCCGGCAAACAAGATGCGGCCGGAGTCGGGGGCAATCAGACCGGAAATTTGATTGATCAATGTGGTCTTACCGGCGCCGTTCGGGCCGATGACCGCATGCAGTTCGCCGGCGGCCACTTCCAAGGTCACGTTGCGGACCACGGTGAGACCGCCAAAGCTCTTGTGCAACGCTTCGAGACGCAACACTGGTTCAATCACGGTTGCGGCTCCGAAAGTTTGCGGCGCCACCAAGCCACGACTTGCCCGGCCAAACCGAGCAGGCCGCCGCGTGCAAGCAGAACGATAAGCACGAGCAGGGGGCCCAAAATCATTTTCCAATTTTCTGTGAGCTCGGAAAGCCATTCGCTTAGCAGCAGGAAGGCCAAGGCCCCAATGATGGCGCCATGCAGCGTTCCGAGACCGCCGAATATGATCATGATGATCAATTCGCCCGAACGCTGCCACGACATATAGGCCGGGCTGACGAAATCGGTGGCGTTGGCAAGCAGAAAACCGGCAAGACCGCCGAGCGCCCCGGAAATCGCGTAGGCGGCTAGTTGATAACGGTAGATCTCGAAGCCGAGCGTGGCCATGCGTGTTGCGTTCTCACGAGCGCCGCGGAAAACGCGGCCGAATCGTGAAATCACCAGGGCGCGGCAAAGCAAATAGCAACCGGCAAGGCAACCCAACACAATGTAGTAAAATAGCCGCTCATGCGTAAACGGAGAAAGGCCGAAAAGCGTGTTGCGCGCGTGGATGGTCAGGCCGTCATCGCCACCGTAGGGCGCCAGCGAACTCGCGAGAAAATACGCCATTTGTCCAAACGCGAGCGTGATCATGATAAAATACACGCCCCGCGTTCGTAGGCATATCGCGCCCGTCAGGTAGGCAAACGCTGTTGCTGCGGCGAGCGCTACCGGCAGCGATATCGACATCTCGCCGATGCCGTGTGCAGCGAGGATACCGACCGCATAGGCGCCGATCCCGATGAAAGCGGCATGGCCGAAGGAGACGAGTGCACCATAACCGACGAGCAGATCGAGGCCGAGGGCCGCAATGGCGAAGATCATGACCCGCATCAACAGATCGAGCAGATAGTTTTCCGCTCCGAAGGCCGCGGCCACCGGAAACAAAGCGAAGCCGAGGAAGATCGCGATCGGCAGGATTTCGCGCGCCAGAATGCTGTCGCGATCAGGCGGTAACGGTGTTGGAGCCGGCGGCGACGCGGTCATCTCACCGCCCCTTGGGCGGAAACAGGCCCGTCGGTCTGAAATAAAGCACGAGTGCCATCATCAGGTAGATCAGCATCGACGCGATGGCCGGTCCGACGGTGCGCGCGGGTGAGGGCGCCATGACAAGGCGTAGGATATCGACCGAGAACGAGCGGCCCAGCGTGTCCGCAATGCCGATCAGCAGAGCGGCGACGAATGCGCCGCGGATCGAGCCTATGCCGCCGATGACGATCACCACGAAAGCCAGGATCAGAATGGTGTCGCCCATGCCGGGCTCGACCGACAGGATCGGCGCGATCATGATGCCGGCAAAGCCCGCCAGCATCGTGCCGAATCCAAACACGATCATGAACAACCGGCGGATATTGATGCCGAGTGCAGAGACCATCGGTGAATTATTTGCACCTGCGCGCACCAGCATGCCCAGGCGGGTGCGGCTCACGAGGACATAGAGCAATAGCGCAACTGCGAGGCCGGACGCGATAATGACGAGGCGCCAGATCGGATAGACCAGGCCAGGCAATAAGATGATCGTGCCAGAAAAGAATTCCGGTATGGGCAGACTTAAGGGGGCGGCCCCCCACACGTATTTCACGGCCTGATTCAGAAACAGGATGATACCAAAGGTCGCGATCACTTGGTCGAGGTGATCGCGCTCGTAAAGATGACGAAAAACCACAAATTCGAGAAATAGACCGAAAGCGAGCGCGGCGAGCAGTGCGAACACAAGAGCCAGCAATGAACTGCCGGTGATGGCGTAGAACATGACGGCAAGGTAGGCGCCCAGCATGTACTGAACGCCGTGCGCGAGGTTGATGAAGTTCATCACCCCGAACACCAGCGTAAGCCCGGCCGCAATGAGGAACAGCAGCACGCCGAGCTGCAGCCCGTTCAGAATCTGGACGACGAGAAGCGACATCGACATGGGCGGAAAGGCTTAGCGCATTTCCGCAGCCGCGCAATCCTCACTTCATCGGGCAGTCCGTGGCATGCGTATCGGCGTAGTTCGTAAAGACTTTCTTGGCGATTTCGGTCTGGAACTTGCCGTCGGCGCGCTTGGCAACTTTGACCAAATAGAAATCCTGAATCGGGTAGTTGTTCGTGTTGAACTTGAAGCCGCCGCGCAGCGAGGTGAAGTTGGCCTTCTTCATCGCCGCCCGCAGCGCGTTCTTGTCGGCAGTATTTCCTTTCGTCAGTTTGAGCGCGCCGTCGATCAAGAGCGCGGCATCGTAGGATTGGAATGCGTAGGTCGCCGGGACCGCACCGAATTCCTTTTCGTAGCCAGCAACAAACTTTTTGTTCTGCGGCGTGTCGAGGTTGGGCGCCCAGTTGGCGCCGCCCAAGAAGCCGATCGCGGCGTCCTGCTGGGCCGGCAGCGTTGATTCGTCGACCGTAAATGACGAAAGAAACACGGTCGAGCCGGCAAGCCCCGCCTGGCGGAATTGCTTGACGAAATTGATGCCCATACCGCCGGGCAGGAACACATAGATCGCGTCGGGCTTGGCGGTGGCGATCTTCGACAGCTCGGCCGAATAGTCGAGCTGGCCGAGCGGGACGAAGACCTCGTCGGCGATCTCTCCCTTGTAGAAGCTCTTAAAGCCAGCGACCGCATCACGGCCGGCGGGGTAGTTCGGCGCGATCAGAAAGACTTTCTTAAGCCCCGCATCCTGCGCGTATTTACCTGTCACGCCGAACGCTTGATCGTTTTGATATGACGTGACGAAGAAATTCGGATTGCATTCCTTGCCGGCGAAATTGGAGGTGCCGGCATTGGGGCTGATCAAGATTACACCGGCATCGGTCACCGGCTTGAAGATCGCTCCTAGAATGTTGGAGAACACCGGGCCGACAACGAAATCGACCTTATCGCGCTCGAGCAACGCCTTGGCTTTGGAGATTGCGACGTCGGGCTTGAGTTCGTCGTCCTGCACGATCACTTCGACTTCGCGGCCACCAAGCTTGCCGCCGAGGTCTTTCACCGCGAGCTGGAAGCCGTTGCGCAGTTGCTGGCCGAGCACCGCTGGCGGCCCGGACAGCGTAGCGATAAGGCCGATCTTGAGCTTTTCTTGTGCGCCAACGGTGCCGCTCACAAGCAGCAATGCCGCGGCGACCGCGAATGGCGTGAATCCCCGGTACATTTTCCCCTCCCTCGGAAAAGAGCGCTTGACGCGTCTCATTCGGCACCGGGTCCGCAGGGCAGACAATCGTTGCCGTTATTACACTCCGTAAACGCGAATTTTAAATCTAATACCAGTCTTGTGAAGCCCCGTCATGCCGCTTCTGGCACTTTATCGGAGCGCATTCGGTGCCGCAAAAGCAGCACTTCCTGCCTCGGGAGGTCGATAGGCGTGCTGCCTGGTGATTGAGCCCGGGTCGGTCGCCGAGTTCACAAGTTCGGCTGCCTCATGTATGTTGCCGCAACTTCGATCGTGTCGGACTTAGCAAGGGAGAGTTGCGTGAGTGACCAGGTCAAATTTGTTTTGGACGAAACACATATTCCGAAGACTTGGTACAATCTAACGGCCGATCTTCCCAAGCCTCCGCCGCCCGTCTTGCATCCGGGAACCAAGCAGCCGGTAGGTCCTGCGGACCTTGAGCCGCTGTTTCCGATGGAACTGATTTTGCAGGAGGTGTCGGGGGAGCGTTACATCGATATTCCGCAGCCGGTGCGCGACATTTATCGGATGTGGCGGCCCTCGCCATTAATACGTGCGCGACGACTCGAACAGAAGCTCGGCACGCCTGCCAAGATCTACTTTAAGTATGAAGGGGTGTCGCCGGCAGGCTCGCACAAGCCGAACACGGCGGTTGCGCAAGCCTGGTACAACAAGCAGGCGGGGATCAAGCGGCTTAGCACGGAGACCGGGGCGGGCCAGTGGGGCTCGTCGTTGGCCTTCGCCGGTGCCCTATTCGGCATCGACGTGACCGTTTTCCAGGTCCGCGTTTCCTACGATCAGAAGCCCTACCGCCGGGCGCTGATGGAGACCTACGGAGCGCGCTGCATCGCTTCGCCATCAAACGAGACAGAATCGGGTCGTGCCATCCTGAAGCAGCATCCGGACAGTCCTGGATCGCTCGGCATTGCCATTTCCGAGGCGGTGGAGGTGGCGGCCAAGGACCCGGCGGTGAAGTATTCGCTCGGATCGGTGCTCAATCACGTGTTGCTGCACCAAACAATTGTCGGGCAGGAAGCGATCGAGCAGCTTGCGATGGCGGGCGACGATCCCGACGTCGTCATCGCTTGCGCGGGCGGCGGCTCGAACTTCGCCGGCCTTGCTTTCCCGTTTCTCGGCCTGCAGCTGCGCGGTGGACGCAAGCGGCGCGTTATCGCCGTCGAGCCGGCGGCCTGCCCGTCGCTGACGCGCGGCAAGTATGCCTATGATTTCGGCGACACGGCGCACCTGACACCGCTGGTCAAGATGCATACGCTCGGGTCCACCTTCATCCCCCCCGGCTTCCATGCTGGCGGCTTGCGTTATCATGGCATGTCACCGCTGGTATCGCACGCCTACGAGCTGGGACTGATCGAGGCGCGCGCCTACCATCAGGTGACGTGCTTTGAAGCCGGCGTCCAATTCGCGCGTTGCGAGGGCATTGTTCCGGCGCCGGAAGCCAATCACGCGGTACGCTGCGCCATCGATGAGGCGCTTCGCTGCAAGAAGGAAGGCAAGAAAGAGACGATCCTCTTCAACCTTTCCGGCCACGGCCATTTCGATATGCAGGCCTATATCGACTACTACGAGGGCAAACTCGTCGACCGCGACTATGACGAGAAGGAACTGGCCATGGCGCTCGCAGGGCTTCCTAGCGTGGCCGCTTGAGCGGGCACTGATCGTCCGCCTGGCGCGACCAGGTCAAGCGGACGCGATTGCCGCGCTCGCTCTTTGCCGTTCCGGCTTCACTTGCATCCGAAGAGGAAAGCTATGATCGAGCCCTATAACGCCGTCGGCCTGATACCAAGTTTCTGGGGTATTCGTCGGCGCGAGGAGATCAAACACAACATCGAGCATCTCAAGGGTCTGACCAAGGCCGCCTTCTGGCTGTCCAATCTTGATATTCCAGTACGCCTGCTCGCGATCCCCGAGGGCGCGCTGATGGGCTTCAATGACGAAGTGCTGGATGTCGATCATGCCGACTATGCTCGCACGTGCTGTATCGATATTCCTGGGCCTGAGACGGACGAGATCGGAAAACTCGCGCGGCAATGGAACGTCTTCATCATGGCGCAGGCCAAGGCGCGCCACAAAGATTGGAAGAATCGATTCTTCAATATCGGCTTCATCGTCGACCCGGACGGAAACATCATTCTTCAACACTACAAGCTCTCGGCGCTATTGCCGGTCGAGCGCTCGGTGTCGCCACATGACGTTTATGATTGGTGGATCGCGAAGTACGGCCGCACCCTCGACGCGTTCTGGCCGGTCGCCGATACCAAAATTGGACGGCTCGGGATCATGATGGCGATGGAGGGCAATTATCCGGAGAACGGGCGCGGCCTCGCCATGAACGGCGCCGAAGTGGTGTATCGCGCCTCGATGCCGGCGCCATTCACTGAAAACGACGTCTTCGAGATTTCCAATCGCGCTCGCGCGCTCGAAAACAACATGTATATCGTGGCGCCGAACATCGGTAGCTACCACCTGGATGCCGACCACCCGGTTGGCATCGACGCCGGCGGCGGCCAGTCGATGATCGTTGACTACCGCGGCCAGCTTGTCGGCAAGCAACGCGACACCAATGGCTCGACATTCGTCGCAGGCGTCATCAACATTGAAGCCTTGCGTCATCATCGGGAGTCGGCACAGGTCACAAATTGGATGAAGGATATCCGGGCAGAACTCGCACAAATCATTTACGAGAAACCGATTTATCCGAAGAATCGTTACATGAAAAAGGTGCCGCCGAAACACGCCGAGTATAAGCGCGATGTGATCGATAAACAGGTCGCTTTGATGCAGAAGCGGGGCATCTGGAAGAAGTCATCATACAAAAAAAATTGAAATTTGGGCGCGGACACCACAAGCCTAACGGCTAAGACGTTGCCAACTGATACCGCTCATTCAATATGGGATGAGCGAGGGAATTATCTGACGGCAACATGTCGGCATTGTTGTCTTAATCGCTATTATTGCATTCCGGCTTAAAGATACCAAAACTGGCCGGGGCATTCTCGACTAAAGGGAACTGATCCCCAGTCAGACAGAAATAGAAATTTCGTGCGGGGCTGTCAGGAAACAGGTCTCGATAAGTCGCGCGGCCCCATAAGAAGACCTTGCCGTTGCCGGACGCAGCCTTTTGGATTTCGGTTACAGGAATGAAAACGGGGGCGGTTGGAATCTCATTGTTGGCGCCGAGAGTGGTGATGGACCGGCCCGGCAACTTGGCATCTGGTTTAGAGAAATCCGGTTCCATTCCATTAGGATACCATTTGGCAGAAATCCAATATTCAAATTCTTTTGCCGGTGTAACGCCGAAGTTTTTCCAAGTAACGGCAACATTGCCACCGATGAAGACGTCGGGCCGGCCCGGTTCTTTCTGAATGCTGGGGACATAGATGATCTGATTGAAACCAACGTATGCCCTCGACTGTATTTGAGCGGCAGTTGTCTGTCTCCTGATCGTTTGATACGTCTCGAAAAGGAAATAGCCGCTAACTATGATTGCGATCGCCAAGATGATGGTCGCAGCGCCAAGAACGATGGTCCATCGCGCTATAATTTTTTCATAGCGCTTGGATTGTGGTTGCTCGCTTTGGGTACTGGAAACGTCGGCCTGTGGGTTGGAGCTTTTCGATTCGGTAACGGCGCTATCGTCGTTGCGCCGTTGAGTCTCACCTGCGCTCTGACGCTGGCGGGAGCCGCCTTTTTTTGAAGGACTGCTCATTACCCCTCCCGTGAAGCTGATCCACTAAATACCCTGCAGTCTGACGGCCTCACATCCGATTGCAACGGGGTACGCGAGAAAAAGTCGGGACGCATAAGTGCGGTTGTCAGGTGCCGGGAGGCCTTTTCGACCCGTCCGCTTCCGCCTTGACAAAAACTATAGGAATATTCCCATATTTGGATTGTGCCTTTCATCAAATAAAGGAGCGCAGTCACTCGTTTCGAATGGCGAAACAATATTCCGAAACAAACTTGTGAGGAGTTGCGAGAGTCGCTAGCGTCAGCCGTTGTCGGCGCCGTCCGCCGGTTCGTGGCGCAAAGTCATTTCGCTCGAAAAGAGATGTGCAAATGGACAAGATCGTCGGCGTATCGCTCATGGATTCGCGCAACCCCGCAAAAGCCAAGGCCTTCGGCCATAAGCCGATTGCGGACCTGCGCGAATGGTTGTCGCGGGTGGAGGAGATCGGCGAGTTGACCCGGGTAAGCCAGCCGGTGGATCGCGATGAGGAGATGAGCGCAATCTCCTATCTGGTCGCCAAGCAGCAGCCGTCACCGGCGGTTCTATTCGAGCGGCCGCGCGGTTTCGACAAGAGTCCGATCGGCGCCAAGCTGTTGTGGAATATTCTCGGCCCAAGCGTGAAGCGCGTCGCGCTCACGCTCGAGGAGTTGGCCGACACGCCGACCGTCGAATTGATCCGGCGCACCAAGGACAAGCTCAAGCGGCGCTTGCCGCCGCGCGAGGTTTCTGCCGGCCAGGCCCCGATCTACGAGAACACTATCACCGGAAAGAATATCGACTTGAATCTGTTGCCGATCCCGCGGCACTGGCCGCTCGATGGCGGCCGTTATGCCGGCACCGGCGACGCGGTGATCACCCGCGATCCCGACAGCGGTTATCTCAACATCGGCACCTACCGGATGATGGTACAGGGAAAGTCACAGGTCGGGCTCTACCTCTCGCCCGGCAAGGACGCGCGCCTGCACATCACCCGGGCCTGGCAGCAGGGCAAGCCGATCAACGTCGCCGCCGCCTGGGGCATCGATCCGCTCTTCATGTTGGTTGGCTCGCAGACATTTCCCAAGAACGTGTCCGAATACGAATACGCCGGCGGCATCAAGGGCGAGCCTATTCCGGTCGTGCGCGGCAAGAAGACCGACCTGCTGATCCCTGCCAATGCGGAATTGGTCATCGAAGGCGTCATCCGTCCTAACTCGGTGAAAGCGGAAGGGCCGTTTGGCGAATTTCCTGGCTATTACGGAAGGCCGGAAGCCGGCTGCCCACTCATCGACATCACCGCGGTGCACTACCGATCGCAGCCGATCCTGACCAATGCCTTGATGGCGGATTATCCGTCCTGCGAACAGAGTGGCTTCTTCTCGGTCATTCGATCGGCGAAGATCTGGGACGATCTCGACAAGCTCGGCATCCCCGGCATCCATGGCGTCTATGCGCATCCCGCCGCGGCGGGCGGGTTCGGCATGACCGTCATCAGCCTCGAGCAGCGCTACGCCGGCCATGCCGCGCAGGTGCTAGCGCTCGCGGCGCAAGTTCCCGGCGGCGCCTACTACACCAAATGGATCATCGCGGTCGACGAGGATGTCGACCCGACCGACATGGACCAGGTGATCTGGGCGATGGCGAGCCGGTGCAACCCGATCGACGACATCGATATCCTGCGCAACACGTGGAGCACTTGGCTCGATCCCACCCAGAACCCGCCGGAAAAACGCCCGTACGGCTCGAAGGCGCTGATCAACGCTTGCAAGGAGCACCGCCACCTTCCGGTTTTTTCCAAGCGCACCACGCTGCGCAAGAAGATCTACGATCAGGTCGCCGCGCGCTGGTCCGAACTTGGATTGGCGGGACAGATCCCGACCGTCAGGGCGTTCGAAGCTGAAAACACAGTCACGTATCACGAGGTCGGCGGCTTCGAACCCGGCCGCCAACCGGGCGAGAAGAAGCCGGCAATCAAGAAGAGCAAAAAGAAGAAAAGGTGAGGCCGGTTGCCGCGTGCCCGCCCGCTCGTTCCTGCGGCCGGGCATTCGAGGTCAATTCGAATCCCGGTTCGATTACTTGTCGCTGCGGGAAAAGCCCGGGCCCATGTCCCACGTCTGCGGATAATAGGGTCGATTCACGCTTCGGCACCAATTCTCCCAGCCCCGTTCAAGCGTGAAGCCGGCGCGGCCCTTGGTGCTGGCGGCGATCTCGCCGTCGCTCAAATAGGTGATCTCGCCCATCGCCATCGCCTTGCCGAGTATTTGCGCGTTGATTTCCGTGTAGATCGATGTGAACACCACCTCGCGCAGTGACTTGCCCACCACCACACAGCCGTGACCACGCATCAGCGCCACCGTGCGCGATCCGAGCGATTTGGCGAGATCGCGCGCCATTTCCATGTTGGTGACCAGCATATTGGTGCTGTCGCCGAACTTGTCGCGAATGTCCCAGTTCGGCACGTCGCGGCCGACCGGCGCGGCCATATGCATGATAGCGCAGAAACACTGCTTTTTCAGAACCGAGAACGGCACGACGTTCGGGCTATGATTGTGCACGACCGCCGTAACGTCGGGCCGCGCCTCCAGGACGGCGCCATGAATGAACCGCTCGGAATACGGTTTGCCGGGCTCGGCGCCGACGACTTTGCCTTCGAGCGTGAATTCCATGATGTCGTCGACCTCGACGCACATCGGCGCCCGCGCGCGCGCCATGAGAAAGTGTCCGGTATTGTCCGGGTGACGGATCGACACGTGGCCGAACGAATCGAGTACGTTATTGTCTGCGAGAATCCGGTTCGCGGTGACGAGATCTTCCTTCAGCTGCTTTAAATCGGTCATGCCGCTGCTCCAAGTTCGCCCGCGCAGAGATTAGAGGCATTCACGACCGATGCAATTCCCCTCCCATTGATTGTGGATGGCGAACAGATCGAGACAGGCGAAGAATAAGAAGTCAGCTCGATTTTGTTTTCTCGCGACCGCCATTCAGCATCCAGGAAAACATCTCCTTGGTCCGGCGCGCCGTTTCCGGCAGGGGCATGTTCACAATCGGATACTGGTCCTTCCAGTGGAACGGCCGGCAGGCGTCGATGATGGCGCGGCTATTGGTGAAGTCACCCTGCGCCTTGCGTTCGGGCGGGATTGACGGATCGAGCGGTGTCGACCAGGCGTTGCGGATAAAGTCTATCGACGTCACCGGATCCGAGCGCGAACACACCGCCCACATCAACTCTTCGAGGTTGGATACATCGATATCATCGTCGACCACGATCACATACTTACCGGCATAGGCGACCGAACGGCACATTGCCGCGAGATGTCCGGCCTGACGGGCATGTCCTGGATAACGCTGCTTGATCGATACGGCGGTGAGCTGACGCGACCCACCCGCCTCGTGGCACCAGGTGGCGACCACGTCGGGCAGGCCGGTTTTTTTTAGTTCCTGTTTTAGCAGCGCCGAGCGCATTACGGCGCGATAACGTGCCTGCTCCTCCGGCGGGCGTTGCGGAGGACAGCCGAGAATGATCGGGTCGTTCCGATGGTAGATGGCTTTGACGTCGAGCACCGGCTCGCTGCGCATCTTCGAGCCGTAGTAGCCGGTCCACTCGCCGAACGGCCCTTCCGGCATTACGTTGCCCGGTTGGACGAAGCCCTCGATCACCACCTCGGCGTTGGCCGGATAGGGCAGGCCCGTATGCTTGCCCAGCACCACCTTCTGCGGGCGCCCGCGATAGGCGCCGGCGATTTCGTATTCGCAAATACCATAGGGCACTTCTGTGCACGCCATAAGGAAAGTCAGCGGGTCGCCGCCGATCACGATGCACACCGGCATCGGCTTGTTGAGCGCTTGGTATTTGTCACGATGGATGCGACCGTGCTTTCCGGGTGAGATGTAGAAGCCAAGTCGTTTGGCGTCATGGATCATCACGCGATAGGTTCCGGCATTGACCCAGCCGTCGTCGGGATCGCGTGTGACATTGAAGCTACCGGTGCCAATATAGCGCCGCCCCTCATCGCGGTCGTGCCAGACCGGAGTCGGGAAACGGGTTACGTCGACCGCGTCACCCTCGATCACGTTCTCCATAACCGGACCGGTCTCCACCACCTGGTAAGGCAGCGGCTTGTCGGAAATTTTCTGGAAGTCGGCCAGGAAACCCTCGGACAGTTCGATCTTATTGAAATCGGGCGGAAGCCCAAGCGTCATGTTCTGCCGCCGGCCTCCGAAGAAGTTGGTGAGCACCCGGAAGCCTTTCGGATAGCCCGGGATATTGTCGAACAGCGCTACCGGCGCCTTGGCATCGTGTTGCAGCAATTCCGCCGCCATACCGATGTCTTCTTGCCAGGAGTATCCGTTGGCGCGCACCAGCTCACCGAGCTTGTCGGCCTCGACGATCCATTCGCGCAGATCGTCATAGGGCACGCGCGCCTTTAGGTTGTTGGTGAGGGCAATATTCATGCGCGTTCCTCCATGCCGATCGTTGAAAATTGCGTGGCGATGCCATCGGCAGCCATACGCAAACAAATTAGAATTGCTCAAGCAAAAGCGAAAATAAATTCTACCCAACGGGCCGGTATGTCCTTGATATGGGTCAAGGCCAGCAGAAGGGGTAAGCCAATTTCGTTACGTCCCGGCCCTCGGCTAAACGGGGGAATTGTTCAGGGACATGACCAGCTTAGGCCAGAAATCGTGCCGAATCTGTAGGAACCAAACCGTGTAGACTTCCGGTCGTTCGTCGACCTCGCGCTCGACCTCGGGGAATGGCTTCCAACACCAATCCGACACCTGTCGATGCAGCAGGCCCCGCCCGTGTTGATCGCCAATAACGACGGATATGGCGCGATGCCGCAATCCATTGCGATGCGCCTCGAGCTTGGGCGCCGTTCCAATCGGGACATCGTTTAGGTCAACGATTATCACTTCATCTGAACTATTGTCGACGTGCGGCTGAAAATCCGTCGCGGCTGGTTGCGAATCGAGATGCAGCGGGTCTTGGGGCAATTGCAATTCGAATTATCCTGTCTTGTAGACCGTAACTCGATCGGCAGCCCGCGTAGTGTTCAAGTTTGCACTTTTAGCTTTAAGTCTGCCAGCTTCCAAATTTTTTCATTGAGCGCACCTGGTACGGCATTAAGAGGAAATCATTATCCGTCTAAACATATTTTCGATATAGTTTTGTATCGCATGAAAAGCGCCAAAGGATATGGCCTTGTGCTCAAACTGGCAGCATTGACGGGCATAGTTGCAGGGATCAATTGGCGCGGCGGTGGGGTGATGGTCTATCATGAATATAGAACTAGGCCGGCAGATTGGTTCTTTTCTTGCAGCGCACCACGTGATGTCGCTTGCTACACTTGGTTCGCACGGACCGCATGCAACAAACCTGTTCTACGCCTGCGACGGATTGGCACTCGTTTGGGTATCGGAGCCCGATACGCAGCATTCCCGGGAAATCGAGGCAGATCCGCGTGTTGCAGCCACGGTGGCGCCCGATTACTCGAATTTTTCCGCTATTCTGGGCGTGCAGATCGCTGGCACGGCTCGCCGGATTGTGGCGGCGGATGAACGAATGCGGCACCTTGCACAACTTGAAGCGCGTTATCCTTTTCTCGGACAATTAGCGGCAGGGCCGTTGGAATTGCGTCAGGCCTATGCGCGGACGGCGGTCTATCGGTTGCAGCCGGCTCGCATTGTTCTGATCGACAATAGCAAGGGCTTTGGCCATAAGGAGACGCTCGAATTTTCTCCGTAGACGACAGATGACGAACAGATGAGTAGATGCGCTAGTTGCAATGACAAGTGTGAAGCGGCGGCAGTTCGGCCAAGGAGGGAAGACAAATGCGACGCCTGATCGTTGGCCTAACCGGCGCAACCGGCGCAATTCTCGGTGTGCGGTTACTTGAAGCACTCAAGGACTGCGAGGTGGAATCCCATCTTGTCATCAGCAATTGGGCACGCCGAACGATCGAACATGAGACGCCGTACACGGTTAAACAGGTGTGCGCGCTGGCGACAGTCTACCACAATTCAGCGAACATGGCGGCGGAGATATCATCGGGCTCGTATATTACCGAGGGCATGGTGGTGATACCATGCTCGATGCGCACGCTCGGCAGCATCGCCCATGGTAATGGCGAACACCTCGTCCATCGTGCCGCCGATGTCGTTCTCAAAGAACGGCGCCGACTGGTGCTTGTCGCGCGCGAGTCGCCGTTATCCGAACTGCATCTCGAAAACATGCTGAAGCTGGCACGCATGGGGGCAACAATAATTCCGCCGATGCCGGCCTTTTACAACCATCCTAAATCGATCAACGATATTGTCGATCATATCGTAGCGCGCGTGCTTGACCAGTTCGGCATCCCCGCGCCTTTTGCCAAGCGCTGGGATGGACATATGGAGTCCTCCAGCAAGACCGCGTCTAGTGGCGGGAAGACTAAAATTCTTGGAAAGAAGACGTGACCCTGGCCGGACTCTTCAGTTGAACATGAAATTGGCGGCCTTCAGGAACAGCGTGCGGTTGACGCCGTCCGAATGGAGGAAGGCGGCCGCGTCGCGAATCAGCTTCTCGACGCCAACTTCCTTCATGTAGCCGTGGCCGCCATGAATCTCGAGCGTCCAGGTGGCAATCTTCCAAGCCGCCTGCGACGCCATCGCTTTGGGCAGGGCTCCGAGCGTGCGGTCCCAGCCTTGATCCTGGTGGTCGGCCAGCCAGCAGGCGCGATGGATGTAGGAACGGGACGCGTCAATCAGCATCTTCATCTCGGCGAGCTGGGCGCGGATGCCGTCATGCTCGATCAGCGGTTTGCCGCCTTGCACACGGAGCCTGGCCCATTGCACTGCCTTCTGGTGCAGCGCGACCGCGACGCCGAGGATGCTCGCCGCCGCGTAGGAATTGCTTGACGGAAAGAAGCGGGCGAGCACGTCAAAGCCCTTGCCGACTTCGCCGACGCGGTTCTCGTCGGGAAAGAAGCAGTCCTGGAAGACCAGTTCGGCGTTGTTGGCGAGCCGCTCGCCCATCTTGTCGTGCACGCGGCCGATGCTAAAGCCCTGCCGCCCGCGCTCGAGCAGGAAGCAGGTCATGCCTTCGGCCATCGGCTTGTTTTTCTCGGTCTGGATGAACACCAGATAGAAGCTGGCGCGATTGCCGTTGGAGATGAAATGCTTCATGCCGTTCACGATCCAGCCGCCCTTGGTCCGCTCGCCGGTGGTGCGCATTGAGGTCGGAAAGGGCAGGAAATAATTCGAGGCATTGTCCGGCTCGGTAATGCCGATCGCCAGCACGCCCTTCGGATCCTTGGCGAAGATCGCGAGCGAGCGCTTCTGCTGCTCCTCGTTGAGCGCCTTTTCCATGATCTGCGCCAGCTTCAGGGTCTGCGCCATGACCACCGATACGCCAAGGTCGCCGCGCGCCAGTTCCTCCACCACCATCGCGGTTGTGAGGGAGTCGGTGCCGAGGCCGCCATACTTCTCGGACAACGTCATGGTGCGGATGCCGACGGCATCGGCGGCGGCAACGATTTCCTCGGAATAGCCCGCCGCCGGATCGGTCATGGCATCGAGCGCCGGTGCCTTCGGGGTCACTACATCCGCGACGAAGCGCTTGACGGATTCGAGAATCGCCCGCTGCTCATCGGTTTGGATGAACATTTCTTCCATGGAAGGCCTCCCCATTTTCTTCAATAACTCTAACACGTCGGCCCATGGCCAAGTCACGCCCGTCTCGGTTGCTACGGCGCTGACAGGCTATTGATCCTCGGAGGCCGATTGATGCTAGAAATGCCCGGTTACTGACGCGCCAAGCGGTCGGCCGTCCTAACCGAGTTTGCGGGAACGACAATATGACGCAAGCCACGCGAAACTACCGAGATCTTCACGAGCATCTGCAGGTATTGGAGCAGCGGGGTCTGGTTCGCACCATCAAGCGGCCGATCGACAAGGATTCGGAATTGCATCCACTGGTGCGCTGGCAATTCGTCGGCGGCCTCGACGAGGAAAATCGCAAGGCCTTCCTGTTCACCAACATCACCGACGGGCTCGGACGCAAATACGACATGCCGGTCGTGGTCGGCGCCATCGCCGCCAACCCGGAGATTTACAGCATCGGCATGGATGCGAAGGTCGAGGACATCCAGGCCAAGTGGGATCACGCCATCGCCAACCCGATCAGGCCGCGGCTGGTCAACGAGGCGGTTTGCCACGAGGTCGTGGTCGAGGGGGCATCGTTGCAGGGCGAAGGCCACGGCCTCGACCGGCTGCCGATCCCGGTCTCGACGCCGGGCTTCGACAGTGCGCCGACGCTGACCGCGACCAACGTTATCACACGCGATCCCGAGACCGGCATTCAGAACATGGGCACCTACCGCGCCGCGTTGAAGGCGCCGGATCGGCTGGTGGTGCGGATGGCAACGCGTGTCGGCGGCGCCGGCGGCTATCAGCATTACCTCAAATACCAGAAGCGCGGTGAACCGATGCCCTGCGCCATCGTGCTTGGCTGCCCGCCCTATGTGGCGTTCATGGGTCCGCAGAAATTGCCGATTGGCGTCGACGAATTCACCGTCGCCGGCGGGCTTGCCGGCGAGCCGATCAATGTCGTGCGCGCGCGCACCGTTGATCTGCTGGTCCCGGCCGAATCCGAGCTCGTGATCGAGGGATTGATCGATACCGTCTATCTGGAGCCGGAAGCGCCGTTCGGCGAGTCGCATGGCCACGTGGCGCTCGAGGAATTTAATATGCCGATGCAGGTAACCGCGATCACCCATCGCAAGAAGCCGATCATTCCCTCCTACATCAGTCAGGTGGCGCCGAGCGAATCGAGCGTGATCAAGCGCGTGGCCTATGAGCCGTTGTTTCTTGCCCATCTTCGCAACGTGCTGGGTCTGCGCGGGGTCAAGCGCGTCTCCTTGCATGAGCCGCTGACCGGCCTGCTGCGCGTCACGATCATCACGGTCGAGAAGGGCATGTCGCGCACTGAAATCTGGCGCGCGCTGCGCGGCGCTGCCTTCTTCAAGGCCGATTGCGGCAAGATCTGCATCGCGGTCAACGAGGACATCTCCGCCGACAACGCCGATGCGCTGCTCTGGGCAATGGCCTATCGCATGAACCCGGTCGAGGACGTGCAAATAGTGCCGCACCGCGGCCTGGGTCATGGACCTAAGCGCGAGCACGACAGCGAAGAGGATTCGACGTTGCTGATGGATGCGACCATGAAGGGCGACATGCCGCCGCTGGCATTGCCGAAGCAGGAATACATGGAGCGGGCCAAGACGATCTGGAACGAACTCGGATTCGAACCATTACGCCCGCAGCCGCCGTGGTTCGGCTATTCGCTCGGCGACTGGCTGCCGCAATGGGACGAAGCCGCCAAGCGGGCCGCGCTTGGCCGCTATCTCGAGAACGGCCTGATCAGCGCGAAACAGAAGCGCAAGGGTCTCAAGCCGGAGACCAAGTTCCGGCCCAATAAGAACTGATCTGCTGCCGTTCCTGAGGGAGTACGTGTATGGCTGCCGCGCCAGAAGAATTGTCGTTCACCTATTTCCCGGAAAACTATCGCTGGTCGCATGGGCTCCTGATCGGGCTGAACATGGCGCCATGGGGCGGCGCGGAAATCGGCGAGGTCAATCGCGTCGGGCTTCGGCTGAAAGATTGCGTCGGTGACGATGATGCGTGGTTCCGTGAATGGTCGCGCGAAGCGCGCGCCGTCGAGGACCGCGGCCGCGATCGCATCGCTGCCGGGCACACGACGAGTGGGGCGCAATATCTGCAGCGTGCCAGCGCCTACTACCACGTCGGCGAGCGCTTCCTGCAGCCGAAGAGCAAGGATGGTCTCGATGCCTATAGGCGCGGCGTCGACTGCCTGCGCGACGCGACTCAATACATCAAGCGGCCGCGCCTGGAGCACGTGGAAATTCCGTATGACGGCACCAGCCTGCCGGCGATCTACGTGCATGCCGAGCCGGCCAACCGCAGCGGCAAAGTGCCGGCGATGGTGTTCTTCGATGGCCTCGATGTCACCAAGGAGATTCAATACTTCAAGGGCGTGGCTGACCTAGTCGCGCGCGGCATCGCCTGCCTGATCGTGGACGGCCCGGGCAATGGCGAAAGCATAAGGTTTCGCGGGCTTTACCTGCGTCACGACACCGAGCGTTACGCCACGCCGGCCTTTGACTATCTTGCCTCCCGGCCGGAGATCGATTCCAAGCGCATCGGCATCATGGCGATCAGCTTAGGGGGCTATTACGCGCCGCGCGCGGCGGCGTTCGAGCAGCGTTATGCCTGCTGTCTCGCCTGGGGTGCGCAATGGGACTATCAGAAAATCTGGCGCGATCGCTTCGAGCGCCTGGCGCGGTCGGACACCCCGTCACTCTCGGTCGCTTGGCAACACATCGCGTGGGTTTTGAATGCCAGCTCACAAGACGACGTGCTCAAGCGGCTCGCGCCGTTCAAGCTCGACGGCGTGGTGCAGAAAATAACCTGCCCGTTCCTGATGCTGCACGGCGAGGGCGACGAGCAGATTCCCTTGCCCGAGGCGCAGAAGTGCTTCGACGCCGTCGGCTCGAAGCAAAAGACCATGAAAATATTCACCCGCGAAGAGGGCGGCTACCACCACTGCCAGATCGACAATCAGAGCATCTGCTCGGCCTATATGTGGGACTGGCTCGAACAGGTCCTGCAGCCGGCGCGCTGACGCGCCGGCCCTGGCGAGATCCCCATCACTGCGTGACGTGAATATTATTGTCGCGGATGATCTGCCCCCAGCGCGCGGTCTCGCTTTTCATCATGGCGCTTGCCGCCGCCGGCGAGCGCTGATCCTTCGGGAATGCCGAGAAGCCCTCGGCCGTCCAGATCTTGACGATCGCCGGATCGGTCACCGCTTCCTGCAGCGCGGCGTTGAGCGTCTTGATCACCGCCTCCGGCGTTCCGGCGGGCGCGAACATGGCTTGCCAATAAACGATCTCGAATTTCGGTCCAAGCACATCAACGATGCTTTCGACGTTCGGCAGTAGCGGCGACTTCTCCTTGGAGGTGATGCCAAAAGCTTTTAGTTTCCCGGCCACGACATGCGACATGATCGACGTCGGCGTACCGACGAACAGATCGACATGGTCACCGAGCAGGTCGGTCATTGCCGGCGCCGCACCGCGATACGGAATGAAGTCGATCTGGACCTTGGCTTCCTGCGCGAACAGCGCCGAGGTGAGATGCCCGGTGGTGCCGAAGCCCGGCAGCGCCTCCTTCAATCGCTCCTTCTTCATTAGGGCGATCAGATCCTTGAGATTGTTCGGCGCAAGTCCGGGGCGGCCTACTAGCACCAGCGGGTTCTTGTTGACGAGCATCACTGGCGCAATGTCTTTCGCCGTGTCGAAGGGCAACTCCTTGAACAGCGTGACATTCGCCGCAATCTGGAGATTGTGCAGCAGTAGCGTATAGCCGTCCGGCATTGCCTTGGCGAGTTTGTTGGTGGCGACGATGGTGCTGCCGCCCGTTACGTTCTCGACAATGAAATTCTGTCCGAACTTATTCGACAGGAAATTGGCGAGGTGGCGCGCGGTTTCGTCGGTCGGACCGCCGGCCGGATAGGGCACGATAATGGTGACGTTACGGTTCGGATATTGCTGCGCCGATACCGGCGCCGCGATGACAAAAAGGCCGAGAACGGTCAGTGCAATGGCGGCAATGCGCCTCATGACGGCTCCTCCCAGTTTTATCTTTTGGGGAAGCTTACGCCGCGGGAATGATCGGCAACAAGAGGTAAGGCTGCTTGCCGGCAGCAAAATGCAGCGTGTTGCCGCAGGCGAAAATGGCGGCAGGACGGTCGTCCTTGTCGATATGCAGGAAGGGACCGACGCCTTTCATCGGATAGGGTGCATTGGGGAGCGCCGCATCGCGGCCGTCGACTTCGTAATCCTTGCCGCGCACGGTGAGCGCGAGCCGATAGCCGGCCGGCACCACGATGCAGGTCGGCCAGATCTCGATGTCGAGTTCGACCGGCTCGCCGGGCGTAAGCGGCCATTCCTCGTCGTGCGTGTGCCAGGGCCGGTACGGCCGCGACATTTTCGGGTCGAGCTTGCGGTGCGAGGCGCGCAGCCAGCCGAGCCCCACTGGCGTACGCGGATCGTTGGAGCCGATGAACGTGACCTCCTTGCCCGCCGGGTCGAACAGACGCAGTACCAGGAACAGGTCGGCATCGGTGGTTTCCGATGACACCCAAAGCTTGGCCGCAACCGGCCCAGTGATCTCGAGGCTTTTGGTCAGCGGCGGCGTGCGGAAACTGAGGCCATCGCCGGTCGTCTCGTAGCTCAGCGTCGTTGCAACCGTGGGCGGTTCGGGGCCGAGCCCATGGCTGTCGGGCTGCAGGAAATATTTGGTCCATTGCGTGCGCGCCAGCGGCCATTCGTTCTCGCCGCGCGCCACGAATTTTTCGCCCGGGTGGCGGATGTTGAGCGACACGCGCGGCTGCTTGCTCCAGCCGGTGTCGTCACCTTTCAGAAAGTGGCCGAAGAAGCGCTTCTGCAGCGTCTCGCCGTAGTTGCTGTAGAAATGCGTGAAGTGGGTATCACCGTGTACCTCCAGCCATTTCTGCTGGGAGCCTGCGCGCAGCCAGCCTTCGAAATTGCCGCGGGTGTGCAGGCCCACGCCGCCCCAATTGGCGGCCGACAGCAGAGGCGCCTCGATCGTCTCGAATTCGGCAGTGCGCGCGGCGTAGTAATTGTCGCGCAGCGGGCGGCGCTTCGCTTCGCCGGGTGTATCGGCGCAAAGCTTGGCAAGTTCTTCTTTGGGCAATGTCTCTGGCCCGGCGACCGGCTCGCCGGTCACGATGCTTTTGGCGCCGCGCGCGCCCACGCCATGCTGCACACTCGCCACTTGGCGCGGATGCCAGCTGCTCAAGAAGTCGCACAGGATTCCGCCATGCCGGCACAGTTCGCGGTAATAGTCGGACGAGCCTTCCCAAATGCAAAGAGCGGCAAGATGCGGCGGTTTCAGCGCGCCCACGTTCCATTGGTTCATCGCGTAGTACGAGATACCGTTGATGCCGACCTTGCCGTTGCTCCAGGCCTGCGTGCCCGCCCATTCGACGCATTCGTAGAGGTCCTGCGCCTCGCGCGCCGACCACACGTCGAGATAGCCGGGCGAGCGGCCGGCGCCGCGTGAATCGATACGCACAATGGCGTAGCCGTCCGGCACCCATTTCTCCGGGTCGACCAGCTCCCAGTTCTGATACTTGTTGCTTGAACCTTGCAGCATGTTGGGCGCCGATTTGGTCACTCGCGACCATTGGCTCTTGTAGCCCTCCTGGAACGACAGTCCTTTGGCATAGGGGCCGTAGCTCAGGATGATCGGATATTTGCCGCCGCCTATCGGCCGATACACATCGGCGCGCAGCACGACGCCATCGTCCATGCGGACGGGCATGTCCCAATCGATCTGCATGCCGTCGCGAATCTCGTTCTTGGTCATGTTCATGACTGGCCGGTTCTGCTCTGCGGCCGGTGGCGTTTCACCGCGTCCAGATTGGTGGAATCTACGCCCATGTAAATGCCGCGGTCCCACTTGCGCTTGAGCGGATCGGAAACCTTCAAGCTCATCTTGCCGATATTCTGGATTTCGATCTCGACGGTCTCGCTGTCCTGCAGGGCGCCAAGGCCTTCATGGTTGGTGCCGCAGGCGATGAGATCGCCCGAATGCATCGTCATCACCGTTGTGGCGAACTCGATCAGCTCGGGAACGCGGTGTTCCATGTCATCGGTATTGTAGTTGTGGCGGAGCTGGCCATCGTTCCAGAATCGCACGATCAGATCATTCGGGTCCTTGATCTCGTCGGCCGTGGCGATGCAGGGGCCGATCGGCGCGAACGTATCGAACGACTTGCCGAGCCAGCTGGTGAGCGGGCTCGCCGGCCAGGTGCGGCGGCCTTGCTCGCGCGCTGATACGTCGATCATCGCGGTATAACCGAACACCGCGCTCTGCCAGTCCTTGGCCTTTACCATTTTGGCCGGCCCTTTGATCACCAGCGCGAGTTCGGCTTCGTGCATGAACATCCACGGCACGGTGAACTCCGGCAGCATGATGGTATCGCCGGGCCCGACCACGGCGTCGGGATTTTTCATGAACATATTGAGCGGGCGGGCCTCGCGCTGCGCGTGTTCCCAGTAGTTGGCGATGCAGGCGAGAATCTTGCCCGGGCGCGGCAGCGGCGGGCGCAGCTGCACCCGCTCGAGCGGCACGGCGGTGCCATCGCCGGCCAGCTTTTGCAGCGTCGGGCGCAGCTGCTCGAAATCGTCGATAATCCCCTGCATGGTCAGCTGCGGCGTGTAGCTTTTTTTCACCGCCGCCGAGATGTCGACCACGCCGCGCCCGGTGAGCACGCCGGGCAATATTTCAGCGCTGGGCGTGATCTGGAACAGCGCAAGCTTCATGAGCGCCTCCTGCAAGGAGCCCGAAATACACCATATCTTGGGAGAGCCAGCCAGCTAGGCCGGCAAGGCGCTAGGACGCCGTCTGCAGCAGCGCCAGTAGCCCGGCCAGCAGTTGGCGCGGGTTGGGCGGGCAGCCGCGGATGGTGAGATCGACCGGCACCACATCGTTGACGCCGCCGTCGACCGCGTAGCTGCCGGCGAACAGGCCGCCATCGACCGCGCAGGCGCCGACCGCCACCACCCATTTCGGATCGGGCGTGGCGTTGTAGGTGCGCAGCAGCGCCTCGCGCATGTTCTTGGTGACCGGGCCGGTCACCATCAGCACGTCGGCATGGCGCGGCGAAGCCACGAAGCGCAGGCCAAGGCGTTCGAGATCGTAGAACGCATTGCTCAGCGCATGGATTTCCAATTCGCAGCCGTTGCAGGAGCCGGCATCGACCTGGCGGATCGACAGCGAGCGGCCGAGCTTGGCGCGCGCGGCGCGGTTCACGCTTTGCGCCAGCTCGGCGAGACCCGCTTCGTCCGGCGTCGGCGGCGGCTCGGTGAGCGGGCCGTGGATGAAGCTTTCGAACAGCACTTTGCGCATGCACTATGCCCTAGAGATCGTGTCCCGAGTACGAGCAGTTGAACGATTTGTTGCAGAGCGGGAAGTCGGCGACGATGTTGCCCTCGATCGCGGTTTCCAACAGCGGCCATTGGAACCACGACGCATCGCGCAGATGGCAGCGCTCGACGTGTCCCTTGCCGTCGAGCCGCAGCCACACCAGCACGTCGCCGCGGAAGGCCTCCGCGAGACCGAGGCCTTCGCAAGTCTCGCCCTTGGATTTGATCGTAGCCTTCAGGCTGCCAGCCGGCAGGCGCCCAAGAATTTGTTCGATCAGCGCCAGGCTCTGCTCGACCTCGCGAATGCGGATCCAGACCCGCGCATTGACGTCGCCGGCGTCCAGCACCGGCACCTCGAACTTGAGATCGTCGTAGGGCGCATAGCCCGGCACGCGGCGTGCGTCGAAGGCGCGGCCGGAGGCGCGCCCGACATAGCCGCCGGCGCCGAACTGGCGCACGTAGTCGGGCTTCACGATGCCGGTGGTCACGGTGCGATCCTGCAGCGAGGCGGTGTTGTCGTAGAGTTCGATCAGGCGCGGAAACACGCGGCGGACTTCCGTGAGCAGGGCCTGCACCTGCGCCACGCCCGTCCGCCGCAATGTCGCGCGCGACGCCGCCGGGCACGATCGCGTCCATCATCAGCCGGTGCCCGAAGCAGGCCTCGGCCGCGCGCAGCGTGCGCTCGCGCAGGATGCCGCATTGCGCATGCATGAGCGAAAACGAAGCGTCGTTGCAGATGGCGCCGATGTCGCCGAAATGATTGGCCAGCCGTTCCAGCTCCGCCATCAGCGCGCGCAAGTAGACCGCGCGCGGCGGCGCCTTAATCTGCAATGCGGCTTCCACGGCTTGCGCGAAGGCAAACGCATAAGCGACCGTGCTGTCGCCGGAGGTGCGGCCGGCAAGTTTCGCCGCCTCGTCGAGCGAAGCGCCGGCCATCAGCGACTCGATGCCCTTGTGCACATAGCCGAGCCGCTGCTCAAGCCGCACCACGTGTTCGCCATTGGCGGTGAAGCGGAAATGTCCTGGCTCGATGATGCCGGCATGCACCGGCCCGACCGGAATCTGGTGCAGGCCTTCGCCTTCCGCCGGCAGGAAGGCGTAAGGCGCGGGCTTCTGCGCGGGTTGCTTTTTGCCGAGCGGATGACGCACGTCCCAGAATCCGAGATCGAGCCAGGTGCGCGCTATCGGGCGCAACCGTCGCGTCGAGCCCGAACAGATCGCGGATGGCGCGTTCCAGCCGGATCGCCGGCGGATGACGCGCGGCGACGCTTGGATATTGTCCGTCCTTGCAGGTGTAGCTGAGCACGGCGATATCGCCGAAGGTCTCCGTCAGCAGCGCCATGTGCACGTCCGGCGCGTCGCCCCAAAGCCCGAGCAGCGTGCAGCGCCCGGCCGCGAGATGGTCGATCGCCTGCCGCCAGCCGTCGTCGGTCACGGCTGCGCGCGGCCACGGGCGGTGCCGTTTGGCCGTATCGCGGTGCGTGATGGTGTCGAGCAGGGCCATGGCGCTATCCCAACAGCTTGGCGACGTTCTGGAAGCCGGTGACCAGCGCCGGCGGCATGTAGATGCCCGCCATGAACACGATGGCGAGATGCGCGAACATCGGCACGTAGGAGGCCTGCGCCGGCGCGGTCGGCCCGCGCGGCTCGCCGAACGCAATGGTGTTGAGCCGCAGGAACAATCCGCCGAGCGCGACCAGGATTCCGAACACCAGGATCAGCACCAGCCATGGCTGGCGCGCGAAGGTCGAGCTCACCACCAGGAACTCGCTCATGAAAATGCCGAGCGGCGGCAGCCCGGCGATCGCGACGACGCCGAGCACCAGGCCCCAGCCGAGCACCGGATTGGTCACGGTCAGCCCGCCCATGTCGGCGATCTTCTGCGTGCCCTTGACCTGGGCGATGTGGCCGACCGCGAAGAAGATCGCCGACTTGGTCAGCGAATGCATGGTCATGTGCAGCAGGCCGGCGAAATTGGCGAGCGGCCCGCCCATGCCGAAGGCGAACACGATGATGCCCATGTGCTCGATCGAGGAATAGGCGAACATGCGTTTGATGTCGCGGCGCCGGTACAGCATGAAGGCGGCGAACACGCAGGAGATCAGCCCCATGGTCACCATCAGCGGACCGGGCGCGATCGCGGCCGGATTGAGCGCCAGCAGCATCTTGAAGCGCAGCAGCGCATAGAGCGCGACGTTCAACAGCAGGCCGGACAGCACCGCCGAGATCGGCGTCGGGCCTTCCGCATGCGCGTCCGGCAGCCAGGCGTGCAGCGGCGCCAGGCCCACCTTGGTGCCGTAGCCGAGCAGCAGGAACACGAAGGCGACATTGAGCAGCGCCGGATCGAATTTCGCTGCGTGCGCCACCAGCACGGTCCACACCATGGCGTCGAGGCCTTCGCCGATCACCGGCCGCGCCGCCATGTAGATCAGGATGGTGCCGAACAGCGCCAGCGCGATGCCGACGCTGCCGAGGATGAAATATTTCCAGGCCGCTTCCAGCGCCTCGTGGGTGCGATAGATGCCGACCATCAGCACGGTGGTGAGCGTGGCGAGTCTCGATCGCGACCCACATCAGGCCGATATTGTTGGCCACCAGCGCCAGGTTCATGGCGAACATCAGCACCTGGTACATGGCGTGATAGAAGCGAACGTAAGTCGGCTTCAGCCGGCCGATCTCGATCTCGTGGCCGATATAGCTCGCGCTGAACACGCTGGTGGTGAAGCCGACGAAGGTGGTCAGCACGATGAAGACCTTGTTGAGGTCGTCCACCAGCAGATAGGGGCCGGACTTCGGCTCCACGAAGAACAACGACACGGCGGTCGCGAAGGTGAGGAATGCCGCCAGCACATTGAGCCGCGAGGTCAAACGGTAGCCGGGCAAGGCGGCGAGCAGACACGCCGCCAAGGCCGGAATCAGCAGAACGCCGGTGAGTGCGTCGATCATCGCCGCTCTCCGCGGAAGCGATCGAGCGCCTGCACATCGACGGTGTCGAAGCGTTCGCGGATGCGGAACAGGAAGATGCCGATGACGATGAAGGCGATCAGCACCGAGAAGGCGACGCTGATCTCGACCACCAGCGGCATGCCCTTGGCGCCGGTCGCCGCCAGCACCAGGCCGTTTTCCAGCGACATGAAGCCGATCACCTGGCTCACCGCGTTGCGCCGCGTCACCATCATCAACAGGCCGAGCAGCACCACCGACAGCGCGAAGGCGAGATCCTCGCGCGCCAGCGGATCGGCTTCCGCGGTCACCCGCAGCATCACCACCATGGACAGCGCAACCAGCCCCATGCCGAGCAGCATCGCGGGGCCGACGCCGACCACGGTTTCGATCTCGCGGTGGATGCCGAGCTTCACGATGATCCGGTGCAGCGCCACCGGAATGACGATGGCCTTGAACACAAGCGCGATCACCGCCGTGAGGTAGAGATGCGGCGCATCCTGGATGAAGGCCTGCCAGGCAACCGAAGCGGCGAGCACCAAGGCATGCAACGCGAAGAGATTGAGCAGCGCGTAGAGCCGGTCCTGATAGAGCTGCATGAAGCTCACCAGCACCAGCGAGCCGGCCAGCATATGAGCGACGTCGAAGGAGATGCCACGCATTGTCAGAGGCTCCGCGAGACGAACAGCAGCAAGGTGGCGAGCAGGCCGAGCATCAGCGCCGCGCCGAGGAAGGCCGGCACCCGGAACACGCGCATCTTGGCGATCGCCGTTTCGAACACGGCCAGCAGGCAGCCTGCCGACCGCGAGCTTGCCGATGTATATGACCACGCCGGCGGCGAGCGCCCGCGCTCCCGCATCGGGTCCGGCAATGCCCCAGGGCGCGAACAGGCAGCCGATCACCGAGACATAAAGCAGCAGCTTGAGCGCGGACGACAGCTCGATCAGCGCGAGATGGCGGCCGGAATATTCCAGCACCATGGCCTCGTGCACCATGGTGAGCTCGAGATGGGTCGCCGGATTGTCGATCGGGATACGCGCATTTTCGGCAATCGCCACGATGATCAGCGCGAGCAGCGCCAAGCCCAAGCGAAACCCGTAAGCCCTCCTCGCCCGACAGTATGTAGGCGGCCATGGTCGAGAGCTGCGTGGAACCGGCGATCAGCGCCAGCGTGAATACGATCATCAGCATCGCCGGCTCGGCGAGCGAGGCGATCATCACCTCGCGGCTCGAGCCGATGCCGCCGAAGCTGGTGCCGACGTCGAGGCCGGCAAGCGCCAGGAAGAAGCGCGCGCTGCCGAGCAACGCGATGATGGCGATCAGATCCGCCGACCAGGAAAACATCAACCCGCTGCCGAAGGTCGGCACCAGCGCAGCGGCGACCCAGGTGCCGGCGAAGATGATGTAGGGAATGACGCGGAACAGCCAGGAGGCGTTGTCGGCCAGCACCACGTCCTTGCGCATCAGACGGATCAGATCGAGATAGGGCTGCAACAGCGGCGGGCCTTGCCGGCGCAGCAGGCGCGCCTTCACCTTGCGCACGAAGCCGGTGAGCAGCGGGCCGAGCAGCAGCACCAGCAGCATCTGCGCGCCTTGCAAGGCAAAATCGCGGATCATTACTGCCATATCGCGAGCACCAGCAAGAGTATCACCAGCGCCGCGAACACCAGCGAGAGATATTGGCGGATGGTGAGGAATTGCAGGTAATTGAGCTTTTCGGTGGCGTATTCGATTGCAGTGGCGACCGGCGCGTAAGCTGCGTCCCAGATCAGATCGCGCAGCTCGACCGTCAGGCGCGCGGGCGTAGTTGCGCCCGGCGGCGGCATCTCGCCGATCTCGCGCGCGCGGAACACGGTCGTGCCATAAACGCGGCGGATCGGCTGCGCGAAGCTCGAGGCGGTGTATTGCGTCGCCGGGCTCGGGTCCGGATAGCCGCAATCCCAGGCCGGGCCGCGCCGCAGTTTGTCGGAGGCCAGCCGATGAATGGCGAAGGCCGCGATCGAGCCGGACAGCAGCACGAAAATGAAAACAAGAAGCCCGTTATAGGAGCTGCGGCTTTCGGCGATCGGCACGATCGAAAGCCATTCCACGCCGGCCTGATGCGGCATGCTGACGCCGACCAGGCTCCTGGTCACCGGCGCCAGCGCGTCGATGAACAGGCCCGGCACGATGCCGGCGACCAGGCAGAGCGCGGCGAGGAAGTACATCGCGGCCAGCGAATTGCTGTCGGTCTCTTTCGCGTTGGCGGCGGCGGGGGTGCGGGCGCGGCCGAGGAAACTCACGCCGAACGCCTTGACGAAGCAGGCGGCGGCGAGCGCCGCCGACAGCGCCAGCAGTGCGCCGACCGCGGGCACCAGGAATTTCAGGCCCCATGACGGCAATTGCGGGCTGAGCAGGATGGCCTGGAAGGTCAGCCATTCGGACACGAAACCGTTGAGCGGCGGCAGCGCCGAGATCGCCACGCAGCCGACCAGGAACACGAACGCCGTCTGCGGCATGCGGTGGATCAGCCCGCCGAGATGCTCCATGTCGCGTTCGCCGGTGGCGTTGAGCACGGCGCCGGCGCCGAAGAACAGCAGGCTCTTGAAGACGGAATGGTTGAACACATGAAACAGGCCGGCGGTGAGCGCCAGCGCCGCGGCCAACGGCATGCCGTACGCCTTGAACGCAAGCGCAAGGCCGAGCCCGATATAGATGATCCCGATATTCTCCACCGTGTGATAGGCGAGCAGGCGCTTGAGATCGTGCTGCATCAGCGCGTAGAGCACGCCCATCACCGCGGTGATGCCGCCGACGGCGAGCACCACCATGCTCCACCACCAGTCCGGCGGCCCCAGCAGGTCGAACACGATGCGCACGAAGCCGTAGACCGCGACCTTGGTCATCACGCCGCTCATCAGCGCGGAGACGTGGCTGGGCGCGGCCGGATGCGCGAGCGGCAGCCAGGCGTGCAACGGGACGACGCCGGCCTTGGAACCGGCGCCGACGAGCACCAGGATCAGCACCAGCGCCGCAAGTCCGGCGGAAGGATGCGAGGCGCGAATGGCGTCGAAGGCATAATTGCCGTCGCTACCTGCGAGCAGGCCGAACGAGAGCAGCAGCGCCAGCGTGCCGAAGCTCGCCATCAGCAGATAGACGTAACCGGCCCGCAGGTTTTCGCGCACCTGATGATGCGAGATCACCAGCGCCCAGGAGGTGAGCGACATGAATTCCCACGACACCAGGAAGCTAAAGGCATCGTCGGCCATGACGACGAGGTTCATGGCGGCGAGATAGGCCGGATAGAAAGGCAGTACGCGTTGCGGCGAATGCTCGTGGCGCCCGTAGCCGAGCGCGAATAAGCTTGCCGCCGCGCCGCCGAGATTGACCACCACCAGGAAAAATGCCGCCAGCGCGTCGATGCGGAAATGCGCGCCCAGCCAGGGCAGGCCGAGCGGCAGCGTGGCGGTGGAGGGTGTCCGGTGCTCGAACAGGCAGAGCAGCGCGATCATGCACAGGGTCAGCGTGACGATCAGGCTGGCGCCGTAGACCACGCTGCTGCCGCGCGGCGACGCGCCGAGCGCGACCGCGATGGCGGCCAAGGCCACCAGTGCTGCCACGCCATAAAGCGCGTAGACCACCATCATTTGAGCCGCACCCCGCGGCCGCCGCCGCTGCTACTCGCGCCTTCGCCGATCAGTTCGATGCCGCCGGCCGCGAGCGCATCGACCAGCTTCATCAGCGAGTCGACATTGCCGCGCACCACGCCGTTGCTGGCTTCCATGCGCTGGATGGTCGGCAGCGACAGCCCGGAGCGTTGCGCTAGCGCCCGCTGGTCTATGCCTAGCAGGGCCCTGGCTGCCCGCATTTGAGGTCCAGTTATCATGTTTAAAACATCAATATAGACGTATTCAACGTACCTATTGATGCATACTTCGGCGTAAATCCAATTTCAAGGGCCGGCTGGCAGGCTGTGAATCAAGGCCGCTTCTTGGCCTTCAGCCGCTGATCCAGCCGACCCAAGTCGACCACCATACGCTCGTGCGTGCCGTTGCCGATCTCCTCGATCTCATCGCGGGCGCTGACCTTGAATTCGATATGCCGGCCTTCGACTTTGGTCACCTCGGCTTCGGCGGTCACCTGGTGGCCGACCGGGGTCGCCGCCAGATGGCGGATATTGACGCCGGTGCCGACCGCGCTCTCGCCGGCATCGAGATAATCGCGCACCGCATTGAGCGCGGCGTTCTCCATGGCGGTCACCATCATCGGCGTGGCGAACACCTGCGGCAGGCTTACGTCCTTGAACTGATTGGCGAGGTGCGCCGGCGTCACGCGCAGCGTGTAGGTCGCCTTCGCTCCGACGGGTATTGGGCGCATCAGCTCGTCTCCTTTGCGGGCCGGACGTGATTGATCGCCGGCGCCAGTATGACCAGGATGATGCCGCAAAGCGCGATCGGCGCAAATGCAAAGCTCGCAATGCCGCTCAAATCCCAGGACAAGCCGCTGATCACCGGCACGATCACCGCGCAGCTATAGCTGATGGTGAACATGGCGGCGGTGACGCGATGCACATCGTCCGGCGCACTCAACAATGGCGGCAGCGCCAGGATGAGAATGAGGATTGCCGCGGCGGCAAAGCCCTGTAGTGTCGCGGCCGCCACGATCCAGGCGCCGGAACCGAACACGATGCCGATGGTCGCGATCACGCAGAGCAGCCCGCAAACGACGTAAGGCCACGCCTTGCGCTCGAGCCGGCCGGCGACTGCGAGCAGCAGGAACGAGGGCGGCAACTGGCCCATATTTAGTCCCGACAGCGCCGCGCTGATCCATTCGCTCTGCCCATTGCTCCTGAGGTAGTCCGGCAGGAATGCATTGGTCGTGAAATAAGTAGCGTTGACGTGCCGAGCATGATACCGAGCCGCCAGATCAATGCGCTGTTCCAATCCGGCCACCAGCGGCGGCGGGTCGATAGCGATCCGTTCGCGGAATCCTGGCGCGGCGCTAGCGACATCACCAGCATTGCAATGATGGCGACCGGCAGGCTCCAGACCACGAAACCCCATTGCCAACTTCCGCCAACGAGCGGCAGCACCAGCGGCAGCGTCATCGCCACCGGCAGGGTTTCACCGATCAGCAGGCCGTTGGTGTAGACGGCGGTGGCAAAGCCGATGCGCTCCGGAAACCAGGTGCGCACCGCCGGCGGCATGGTCACCTGCATGACGGCAACGCCGGCGCCCATGGCGATGGTCATGGCATATAGCCACGCCACATCGGGGAACGCGCCGCGCAACGCGCCGCCAATCGCGGTGATGCCGAGCCCAACGACTAGGGCGGTTCGCACGCCCAGGCGGGCAATCAACAGTGAGCCGGGCACAGCCGCAAAAGCGAACAGCATCGAGGGCAGGCCGGTGAGAATGCCGATCTGGGTGGCGTTCAGCCTGAGCTCATCGTGGATCAGCGGGATGACTGGCGGCACCGCAAGGATGGTGAGCCGCAAGCCGGTGCCGGCCAGCCACAGCAGCAGCAGCGTGGTAAGGAAGCGTCCCTGCGACCGGGGGTCGCCGGGGTTTTGCATTGCGGGGACCGGCATTGCGGGGAACATGCTACAGAAGCGGCCAAGTGTCCCCTGCCTTCGCAAGAAAAATTGCGGTGCCCTGGCGTGCGGGATTTGCTACCTAAACGCCTGCAATACTGCCCAAATTTCCGCTGTCCAAAGGTCGGAAATCATCCAATTTCACGCTATAATTCGCCGCAACGAGGGGAAAACCGGCCGTTGAACTACCCATCGACCAAATCTGTCCGCGCGGCCCAGACCGATAGGGCAAATGCCGACCTGACCGTGGTCGGCGGCGCCGGTCATGTCGGCATCCCGCTGGTGCTCGCCTTCACCGAGGCGGGATTGACCGTCAACGTCAACGACCTCAACGAAGCGGTGTTGTCATCGCTGCGGTCCGGCAAGCTGCCGTTCATCGAGCACGGCGCGGCGCCCTTGCTGGCCAACGCGCTGGCGAACAATCGGCTGGTGTTCACGTCGTCACCTGACGCGATTACCCGCAGCGGTCCGGTCATCGTCACCATCGGCACCCCGGTCGACGAATTCCTCAACCCGGTACAAGCGGCGGTCCAGCATTGCATCGACGATTTGCTGCCGTATTTGGCCGACGACCAGCTACTGGTGTTGCGTTCGACCGTTTATCCCGGCACCACCGATTGGCTCGACAACTATCTCAAGCGGCTTGGCCGCAAGAACAAAATCGCGTTCTGTCCGGAGCGCGTCGTGCAAGGCTACGGCATCAAGGAATTGCGCGAGATGCCGCAGATCGTCAGCGGCACCTCGCCGGAAGCCGAACGGGAAGCCATCGAACTGTTCCGCCGGATCTCGCCCGAGCTCGTCACCGTCAAGCCGCTCGAAGCCGAATTCGCAAAGCTTTTCAACAACGCCTATCGCTATATCGAATTCGCCGCGACCAATCAGTTCTACATGATCGCGAAATCGGCGGGCGTCGATTATCAGGCGATCATGAAGGCGATGAAGCACAACTATCCGCGCGCCAAGAATTTTCCCGGCCCAGGATTTTCCGCCGGCCCCTGCCTGTTCAAGGACACGATGCAACTTGCCGCCTATGCGCGCAATCAATTCGCGCTCGGTCACGCGGCCATGCACGTCAACGAGGGGCTTGTCTTGCAGCTGGTCGAGGATTTGCGGCGCGCCTATGACATCTCGACAATGACCGTCGGGCTGTTGGGCATGGCGTTCAAAGCGGAGATCGACGATACGCGCGCGTCGCTGAGCTACAAGCTCAAGCGTACGCTGCAGATGAGCGCGCGTGCGGTGCTGACCACCGATCCGTTCGTGACCACCGACCCGTCGCTTCTGCCATTCGATCAGGTGGTGGCACGTAGCGATATCCTGATCCTGTGCACGCCGCATTCCGCTTACGCGGACGCCGATCTCAAGGGCAAGCCGGTGGTGGACGTCTGGGGCTTCCTCAAGAACGCGAATGTCGTCTCTTGAGCATGACGCCGCGGCTCGACATCGTAATCCCGGTCTACAACGAGGGAAACATCATCCTGACGACGCTCGACGAGCTGCGCCGGCAGGTCGCGACGCCGTCGCGTATTCTCATCTGCTACGATTGGCCCGACGACGACACGCTCTCGACCATCAAGGCACACCCGGAGCGCGTCGAGGGCCTTAACCTCGAATTCGTGCGCAACCAGTCGCAAGGCGCCCATGCCGCGGTGATGAGCGGTTTTGCCGCGAGCCGGGCGCCGTTCGTGCTGGTCTTTCCTGCCGATGACGATTTCAACGCCGGCATCATCGATGCGATGGTCGCCAAGGCCGAGCAGGGCATCGACGTCGTGTGCGCCAGCCGCTTCATTCCCGGTGGCTGCATGGTGGGCTGCCGCTGGCTCAAGGCCGTGCTGGTCCGCACCGCGGCGTTCACGCTTTACCATGTGGCCCGCCTGCCGACGCGCGACGCGACCAATGGATTCCGCCTGTTTTCACGGCGCGTGCTCGACCGCATCGAGATCGAATCCGACAGCGGGTTCTGCTACAGCCTGGAAATGCTGGTAAAATCCCATCGGCTCGGCTGGCCGGTCGCCGACGTGCCCGCCCAATGGTTCGAGCGCAGGCAAGGCGGCAGCCGTTTCCAGGTGCTGAAATGGGTGCCGGCCTATCTGCGCTGGTATTGGTACGCCTTCGCGACCACGTTTTTGCGCCTGCCGGCAAATAGCGTAAAGCAGCGTTCGGCTTGGAAGACCGCGAAATGAAATGGCTGCCGAAACTGACGCCGCGCCAGATCCTGATCGTGCTGCACGATCTTGCCGCCACGGCCGCGGCGATCGTTCTGACGTTTTTTATTCGTTTCGAGGACCAGGCTCTGTATGAGCGGCTGCCCGGCCTTAAGTTTTTGCCGGTTTTTCTGGTCTATGCCGCGGCGGTTTATTTCATTTTCGGCCTGCACCGCAACAAGTGGCGGTTCACCTCGGTTCCCGATCTCTACGACATCTTCCGCGCCGCCACCGTACTGGCGATGTCGCTGCTCGTGCTCGACTACGTGCTGGTCGCGCCCAACGTCTACGGCCAGTTCTTCTTCGGCAAGATCACCATCCTGCTGTACTGGTTCATGCAGATGTTTTTCCTGGGCGGCGCGCGCGTCGCCTATCGCTATTTCCACTACGCGCGCACGCTCCAGCGCGTCAAAATCGCCGATGCGACGCCGACGCTGGTGCTTGGGCGCGCAGCCGACGCCGAGGTTCTGTTGCGCTCGATCGAAAGCGGCGCCGTGAAAAAGATATGGCCGGTCGGTGTGCTGTCGCCCTCGACGGCCGATCGCGGCCAGTCGATCCGCGGCATTCCGGTGCTGGGCGATATCGACGATCTCGAACGCGTGGTCGCCGATTTTGCCACCCGCGGCACGCACGTGACGCGGCTGGTGCTGGCGCCGTCGGCGCTCTCGCCGGAAGCGCGGCCGGAATCGATTCTGATGCGCGCGCGCCGGCTCGGCCTGAACATGAGCCAATTGCCGTCGCTCGATGCCGGCGGGACGGCGGTGCAGCTGGCGCCGGTGGCGGTCGAGGATCTGTTGTTGCGGCCCAGCGTCAGAATCGATTACCGCCGGCTGGAGACTTTCGTGCTCGGCAAGGCGGTCGTCGTCACCGGCGGCGGCGGTTCGATCGGTTCGGAAATCTGCGAGCGCATGGTTACTTTCGGCGCCGCCCGCCTGCTGGTGATCGAGAATTCGGAACCCGCACTGCACGCGGTGCAGGAGGCACTCAAAGCCAAACAAAGCGAGGCGGAAATCTCCGGCCGCATTGCCGATATCCGCGACCGCGCGCGCATCATGGGCCTGATCGCGCAATTCAAGCCCGATATCGTCTTTCACGCCGCCGCGCTCAAGCATGTGCCGCTGCTCGAACTGGACTGGGACGAGGGCATCAAGACCAATGTGTTCGGCTCGATCAATGTCGCCGATGCGGCGGCGGCCGCCGGCGCCGCCGCCCTGGTGATGATCTCCACCGACAAGGCGATCGAGCCGGTCTCCGTGCTGGGTGCCACCAAGCGGCTGGCGGAAATGTATTGCGAGGCGCTCGACAAGGAATTGGGCCGCCACGCCGCCGGCAATAGCGCCACCCGCATGATCTCGGTGCGGTTCGGCAACGTGCTGGCGTCGAACGGCTCGGTGGTGCCGAAATTCAAGGCGCAGATCGAAGCCGGCGGCCCGGTCACCGTCACGCATCCAGACATGGTGCGCTATTTCATGACCATCCGCGAAGCCTGCGACCTGGTCATCACCGCCGCGACCCACGCGCTCGGACCGGACCGCGGCGACGTGTCCGTCTATCTGCTCAACATGGGCCAGCCGGTCAAAATCGTCGATCTCGCCGAGCGCGTCATCCGGCTGAGCGGGCTCGAGCCCGGGCGCGACATCCAGATCACCTTCACCGGCATTCGCCCCGGCGAGCGCCTGCACGAGATCCTGTTCGCGCGCGAGGAAGAGACCACCGACATCGGAATTCCCGGCATCGTCGCCACCAAGCCGGTGCAGCCTTCGCTCGACGCGATCCGCGCCTGGGTGGTGACGCTGGAGCAGGGTCTGGCGCGCAACGAGCGTGCGGTCATCTACAATGTGCTGCGCGACGCGGTGCCGGAATTTCGCGGCGAGGCGGCGTGAGCAGCATGATCCCAAAAAGTGGGAACCGGTTTTCGGAAAAGATCATGCGCAAGGATTAAGGGGGCAAGCTTGGACCTAGCAGCATTCTTCAAAGAGGAATTTGCCGAGCACCACGACGTTGCGCGGCGCACCGAGGCGGCGTTGGCGAGCGCCTTTGCCGGCCTGGTCGGCGCTTGCGTCAAATCGATCCGCGGCGGCGGCAAGCTCATGTTCTTCGGCAATGGCGGAAGCGCCGCCGATGCCCAGCACCTCGCGACCGAACTGACCATCCGCTACAAGACCGACCGTGCCGCCATTGCCGCGATCGCCTTGACCACCGATACCTCCGCGCTCACTGCCGCCGGCAACGATTTCGGCTTTGACCGTATCTTTGCGCGCCAGATCGAGGCGCTGGGGCGGCCCGGCGACGTCGCCATCGCGATCTCGACCTCCGGTAAGAGCCCGAACATCATCGCCGCGCTACGGCAGGCCAAGGCCATGAAGCTGGTGACAGCGGCACTGGGCGGCAAAGGTGGTGGCGATATGGCCGGCCTTGCCGATCACCTGCTGGTGGTGCCGTCCGATACCACAGCCCGTATCCAGGAGATGCATATCGCCTTGGGCCAGATGCTCTGCGGCGCATTGGAGATCGAGCTGGGGCTGGCCAACCCCGGCCGATAGCCGGCAAATGCACGGCTGGCCATTGCGCAGACAATTGTATTTTCTTTTCACATTTTGAAAACAGCGTTCGTCATCCTGAAAATGCTCTTGACTCAATGCCGACGGCCCCTTTCCCTTGCGCCCGGGGAGAAACCAATCCATGGACGCAAAAATCCTGCCCGGGCCGGGGGCTAAGGCTCGTCCGTCGCGCGCGCGCGCCGAGGCGACCGCCACAGCATCCAATCAGTCGACCGCGCGCTGTTTCTGCTGGAGACCATCGCCGAGGCCGGCGGCGAGGCCTCGCTGACCGAGCTTGCCACCCGCACCGGGCTCAACATTTCCACCTGCCATCACCTGTTGGCGACCCTGATCCAACGCGGCTTCGCCGCCAAGGTGCCGGGCCGCCGGCTCTACGCGCTGGGCGGCCGCATCCTCTATCTCGGGCATGCCTGCCTGCAGGTCGATCTGCCGCGCCGGGCGCAGCCCTATCTGGATGCAATCAACCAGGCCACCGGCGAAACCGTCTATCTCGCGGCGCTGCAGGGCGACACGGTGGTCACGCTGGCGGTGCGCGAAGCGCGCCACGCTGTGCGGGTCGACACCGGCAAGATCGGACGAATGGAAGCGCCGCACGCCACCTCGGTCGGCAAGGCCATCATGGCCTGGCTGCCGGAGGACGAGATCCACCGCATCCTCACCGGCGGCATGAAGCGCTTCACCGATAAGACCATCACCGAGTTTCCGGCCTTGATCGAATCGCTGCGCGTCGTGCGCCGCAACGGCTATGCCATCGATCGCGAAGAATTTTCACCGGGCGTCATTTGCGTCGGCGCCGCGATCCGCGACCAGGCCGGCACCGTGATTGGCGCGATCAGCGCGTCGACGCCGAGCATGCGCGCGAGCGAGGAGCACATCACGCTCATGCGCGACGAGGTCAACGCCGCCACGCGCGCGCTGTCCGCCGAGTTCGGTGCATCGACGGGTTGCGCCCAGGCGGTTGCGGGCTGAGCTTGAACATTTGGCTTCAGGCACTGCTTAAAAAGGCCGTCTGCCGCTTGCGGTAGTATTCAATTGTGCCAATCACCGCGCCGAGCGCGGATACCAGCGCGCCGCAGAACAAAGCCGGAATTGATTTTTCTCAACGGTTTCGGAGAGACGATAGGTAATATTTAGCGGAATTGCGTTTGGAGGGATTGATGTACGCACCGGCCGGCGTGAAGACCAGCACGGAATTTCCAATTCCGGACAGCATGAAAGCCTGGGTGTTGGGCGACCCGGGTCAGCTCACGCTCACCAACAAGCCGGTGCCGGTGCCGAAGCGGGCGGAGGTGCTGGTGCGCATCGACGCGGCGGCGATCTGCGCCACCGATCTGGAAGTCATCTACCAAGGCCCGCCGGGCATGATCCAAGGCGGCCTGCCGTTCAACAAGAACTTCACGCCGGGCCACGAATATATGGGCACGGTGGTGGCGCTCGGACCCGGCGTCGATGAATACAAGATCGGCCAGCGCGTCGCGGTCGAGATTCATGCCGGCTGCGGTCAGTGCAAGCGCTGCCGCGAGGGCATGTATACGTCCTGCCACAACTACGGCCTCAATTACGGCGACGTCGACAAGGGCCACCGCGCCAACGGTTTCACCACCGACGGCGCCTTCTGCGAATACCAGGTCAACAACATCAACACGCTGGTCGCGATCGCCGACGACATGTCGGACGAGGAGGGCGCGCTCGTGGTCACCGCCGGCACCGCGATGTATGCGCTCACCGAACTCGGCGGCCTGGTCGCCGGCGAAAGCGTCGTGGTCAGCGGCGCCGGCCCGATCGGACTGATGGTGGTTGCGGTTGCAAAGGCGCTCGGCGCCAACCCGGTGATCCTCACCGAAATGCGCGACAACCGGCTCAAGATCGCACTCGAACTCGGCGCTGATTTTGCGGTCAATATCAGCAAGGAGCCGGACGTCGTCGCCGCGGTGAAGAAGCTCAATGGCGGCAAGGGCGTCGATTATGTGGTCGAGTGCTCGGCCGCGAGCAAGGCCGTCAATGACGCCGTGCACATGGTCAATCGCGGCGGCAAGGTCTGCCTCGCCGCCTTCACGCACGATCTGGCTTCAGTGGACATCGCGCATATCGTGAGCAACAACATCTACCTCTACGGCATCCGCGGCGAGGGCAAGAGCGCGGTGCATCGCGCCGAGGCTTTCATGCGGCAGAAGCGGTTCGACGCCACCAAAATTCACACCCATACGTTCCCGCTCGCCGATCTGCCGACCGCCATCCGCTACGCCAAGGATCGCGTCGACGACGCCATCAAGGTGGTGGTGAAGGCGAAATTTTCCGCCGCCCACAAGGTGGCGGCGGAGTAACATTCGGCTGCAGCGTTCCTGCCGCTGGCAGGACACGTGATCAGGGGATCGTCACCGCCTGGCCGTTGCGCGCCGAAGCCGCGATCGCCTCGGTCACCGCCACGGTGTTGATAATCTCCGCGGGCGCGATCACGAATTTCACGTTGTGCGCCACCGCGTCGGCGAAGGCCTCCAGCTCGGCGCGTTCCTTGTCGACCGCGTCATAAGTCATGCGCCGGACATTGCCGTCGAGATCGAAAGTGAGCAGTTCGGTGTCGCCGCGCATTTCCAGCGCGCCTTTCGAGCCGAACGCGTGGATGCGCCAGAACTGGCTGGCGGCGTGCAGCGTGGCGAGCGTGCCGGTGACGCCGCCGGCAAAGCGCAGCAGGCACGCGGTGGTGTCGTCAACGTCGATTTCGAGCTGCAACCGATCGCTGAAGGCAAACACTGTGGCGACCGGTCCGGCGATGTGCACCATGCCGTCGACCACATGCACCCCGCGCGCAGTCATGGATCCGCCCGGACTTTCGGTCTGGTTCGAGCGCCAGTTGTCCGGCTCGATCTGATAGCTCGGCGGCCCGGAGAATTGCCCCTCGATGTGGCGCAACGCGCCGATCTCGCCGGCGGCGATGCGGCGCGTCATGTCGGCAAAAGCCGGCGCGTAACGGCGGTTGAAGCCGACGGCGAGCGTGACGCCGGCCGCCTGGCAGGCGGCGATCGCGGCCTCGGCGTCGGCGCGCGTCAGCGTGTACGGCTTTTCCACGAACACATGCTTGCCGGCTTGCGCCGCCGCGACGATCTCCGCGGCGTGCTGGGAATGCGGCGTGCAAAGCACCACCGCGTCGATGCCGCCTCCGGCCAGCACTTGCGTATAGCTCGCGGTCAGCGCGAGGCCATAGCGCTTGGCGAGGGGACGCTTGTCCGCCGGGTTGCGGGTCACCGCCGTGACAAAGCCGATCTTGGCGCTCTTGCCCTGAACGGATTCGATCAGCCGCGTTCCCCAGTGACCGGCACCGCAAATGGCCGCCCGCAGCATTTCATGGCCCCCAATCGACGTATTGGAACCCAACAGGAGCGCGGTGCGGCCGTCAACCGCAAGCCCGGGGAACCGTTTCGCCCGGCTGAGAGTTGTTAATTACAGGGATTTTGGAGCGAGCCATGTCGGAAAAGCCGAAACAGCACGCGGAAGACGAGCGCGAGCGGATCGAACACGACGAAGACGAGGTCGTGGTCAATTCCGATGAGAGCTTCCCGGCCAGCGATTCGCCGAGCTGGACGCCGGTGCAGGGCGTTGGCTCGAGCGAGGCCAGGAAGATCAAAAAGAGGCCCGCGAACGACTAGGCTTCTTTCAAAGACGCCCTTCCGAGCCCACTCGGTGGGCCCAAATCGCCGATATCGGCGAAATCACCGCATTATGGCACGAAGCGGTCTACGCTCTGATCATAATGCGAGATCAGTCCAATTGACCGATCAGCCCGGGCAAACGGTCAGTCCCGTGCAGGCGCCCAGAGTGAAATTCGCCGCGGTTTCTTTCCCGCTGCGGGCTGCAGTCTCCAGCGCCTCATCGGAAATTTCATATACGAGGAGGTCGGTGTCGTTCCGATCGTGTCCGATTGTCGTGTCGTTCATGGCGGTGCTCCTATTCGTTGTGTGGGCGTGAAGGCATCGAAATAAGTGCCTGCAATCTAGGACCTCGCTGGCGCCCCGTCTGTGACGGCGTTCACAGATCCGGCGCTTGAACCGACTGCCGAATGGAGGCTGCCTTAAAAAGCCATATTCAGCAGTTTTTCGGCATTGCTGCAGAACAGCTTGCGCTCGTCGGTGGCCGAAAGCCCCAAAGCCTTCACCGTCTTAATGGTCGGCGCGATCGGCCCCAGCGGGGTGTCGGTAGCGAACACCACGTGATCGGGGCCGAAAAATTCCAAGCCGCAGCGTGTCGCCGGCACGCCGCCGCCGAACATGGCGGTGTCGCCGTAGAAGTCGTGCAGATAGTCCATGTGCGGCCGCTTCAGCGACGGCAGGATCTTCGAATAGTCTTCATCCGAAGTGCGCTGGCCGAGCACCTTCAAGCCCGCCCCGACGCGACCATCGTAATAGGGGATCATGCCGCCGAGATGGTGGGTGATGATCTTGAGCTTGGGATAGCGGTCGAGCAGCCCGTTGAACACCATGCGCACCATGGCGACCGACGTTTCGTAGGGCCAGTGGAAACACCACCACATCTCGAAACGGGATTTTTTTTCGGCGGGATAGTCGGGCATCGCCGCCGTGCCCACCGGATGCAGCCAGATGACCGCGTCAAGCTCCGCCATGGCGGCGAAGATCGGCTCGAACTCAGGATCATCGAGCGGCCGGCCGGCGACATTGGTGTAGAGCAGCGCGCCGCGGGCGCCGAGGTCCTTGACGGCGCGGCGCGCCTCAGCGACCGAGCCTGCGACGTCAGTCATGCACAGTGCGGCGGCGAAGGACGGAAAGCGTTCGGGATATTTTCGGCACAGCTCGGCCATCGAGTCGTTGGCGATGCGCGCGAGTTCGAGCCCCACGTCGGGCTTGGCGATGTCCTCGATCGCCGGATTGGGCAGCGAGATTATCTGCCGGTAGTCGCCGAACTCGTCCATTTCCTTGAAACGGGCGTCGAGGTCGAACAGCTTGGTGACGCCGCGCAGCCGCTTGCCGATGTTCTCGAGCTTCGGCGCCACCCGCGTCATCTCCTGGAAGTAGCGGTCCGGAAAGATATGGCAGTAAATGTCGATAATCGTGCTCATGGTTTGCCTCTCGATTCTTCCGTTTTTGGCGTCAGCACCAGATGCCGTTGCAGCGGCAAGGCCTGCCAGCCGAAGTGTTCCGCGATCAGGCCCCAAAGCCCCTTCGGCGCCCATAGCATGACCACGATGGCGACCGCGCCCATCATCAGCAAGTACAGGCTGCCGAGATCGGCCAGCGCCTGCCGCAGCACGAAGAATATGATGGTGCCGATGATCGGTCCCTCGATGCGGCCGATGCCGCCGATCACCGTGATGAAGATCACGAACGCGGTCCAGTCATTTACGCTGAAGGCGGTGTCGGGCGAAATGCGCAGCTTCATCAGGAAGATCAGCGCGCCGATCATGGCGGTGCCGAAGGCGGTCAGGACGTAAACGATGAATTTGACGCGGGTCACGTCGATGCCGTTGCTCTGCGCCGCCGCCTCGTTGTCGCGGATGGCGGTCAGCGCCAGGCCATGGCGCGAGCGCAACAGCGCCACGATCGCGCCCAGCACGACGGCGGTGAGCGCCAGCGCCAGCCAATAGGTTTCGAATTCGCGCAGCTGCCGGCTCGGCGCCATGGCGATCACCACCGCGGCCGGCAGGCTGATGCCGGAGCCTCCGCCGAGCACCGAGATTTGCGAGGCGAGCAGGCGGAACACTTCCGCCACCACCCAGGTGCCGATGGCAAAGTAGGCGCCGCGCAGCCGGAAGATCAGCGCCGCCACCGGTATCGCGACCAGCGCACCGATCGGTCCCGCAATCAGGATGGCCGCGATCGGGTGAACGCCGGCCAGCATGGCGAGCGCGAACAACAGGTAGCCGCCGAGGCCGACAAAGGCCTGCTGTCCGACCGACACCAGCCCGGCATAGCCGGCGAGCAGGTTCCACAGGCTCGCCAGCGCCACGAAGGTGAAGATCTCGGCCAACAGCCGCAGCGTTTGGCGGTCGCCCCAGAACGGCGCCAACGCCAGCACGACAAGCGCGATAGCTATCGTCGCAACGCCAATGCGGCTGGAGCGCGTGGCATGTTCGACGCGGCTCATCCCGACACCTTCGGAAACAGGCCTTGCGGCCTTAGCCCCAGGATGGCCAGGAACACGATATGGCCCGCGAGCAATTGCCAGCCCGGATCGATCTGCGCGCCGATGGCCTGCGACACGCCGAGGATGATGCCGCCCACGAGCGTGCCCCACATATTGCCGAGCCCGCCGATGATGACCGCCTCGAAGCCGAAGATCAGCCGTGCCGGGCCGATGGCCGGATCGAAATTGGTGCGCACCGCCAGAAACACGCCGGCGATGGCGATGACAGCGAGCGATAGCGCCATCGCCATGGCGAAGACGTGGCGGGTATCGAGCCCCATCAGTTGCGCCACCGCCTGGTCGTCGGAAGTAGCGCGGAAGGCGCGGCCGAGCGCGGTTTTGTAGAACAGGATTTGCAGGCCGGCGATCACGGCAACGGCGACGACGAACTGGATGAGCGGCAGCGCGCCGACCCAGACGCCCTGCATCACCTGAAAGGTTTGGATCTCGATCGCACCTGCCTGCAGCTTGCGGCTGTCGGCAGTGAACATCTCCAGCAACCCGTTCTGGATGATGATGGAGAGGCCGAACGTCACCAGCAGCGGCGGCAGCAGATCGTCGCCCAAGGTGTAATTGAGCAGCCCGCGTTGCAGCGCGTAGCCGATCAGCGCCATGATCGGCGTCACCAGCAGCAGCGAGGTGAGCGGATCGATGCCAAAGCCTTGCGTCACCATCAGCGCCACATAAGCCGCCAGCACGATCAGGTCGCCGTGGGCGATGTTGACCAGCCGCATGACGCCGAAGATCAGCGACAGGCCGGCGGCGAACATGGCGTAGAGCCCGCCGATCAGCACGCCCTGCAGGATGACGTTGATCCATTGCATCGCCGTCACACCCCGAAATACGCGGCCGAAATGCGCTCGCGCGTGAGCTCCGCTGCCTTGCCCTGCAGCGCGATGCGGCCTTCCTGCAGGCAGTAGACCTGGCGCGCGGCTTTGAGCGCCTGCGCGATGTCCTGCTCGACCACGATCAGCGACAGCCCTTCCGCGACGATCGCGGGCAGCCGCGCATAGATGTCGCGCACCACGATCGGCGCCAGCCCCAGGCTGATTTCGTCGCACAGCAGCAGGCGCGGGTTCGACATAAGCGCGCGCGCGATCGCCGCCATCTGCTGCTGACCGCCGGAAAGCGAAGGCGAGGGCAGGTGACGCCGCTCGGCCAGCACCGGGAATAGCTGGTAGACGCGATCAAGCGTCCACGGACCGGGCCGGCGCGCCTGCCCGCCGATCAGCAAATTCTCTTCCACCGTCAGCGAGGGGAACAGCCGGCGGCCCTCCGGCACCAGCGCGATGCCGCGCGCGACGACGTCGAAGGCCGGCGCGCCGCCGATCCTGCCGCCGTCGAACAGGATGTCGCCGCGGCGCGGCGGCATCATGCCGGCGATGCTTTTCAACAGCGTGCTTTTGCCGGCGCCATTGGCGCCGATCACCGCCACCACCTCGCCGGCATTGACCCGCAGCGAGACGCCGAACAGCGCCTGGAAGTCGCCATAATAGGCGTCGATCGCGCGCACCTCCAGCAGCGGAGCGTCAGGCATCGGCGGCGATCCCCATATAGATCTCCGCGATCTGCGGGCTGCGGATCACCGTGCGTGGATCGCCCTCGGCGATGAACTTGCCGCCGTGCAGCACCAATAGTCGGTCGACGGTGGCGAGCAGCGCATGCACCACATGCTCGATCCACACGATCGAGACGCCGCCGGCGCGCACGTCCTTGATCAGTGTCACCAGTACGGCGCATTCATGCTCGCTGAGGCCGCCGGCGACTTCGTCGAGCAGCAGCACTCGCGGCCGCGTCGCCAGCGCGCGCGCGAGCTCAAGCCGTTTTCGGTCAAGCAGCGTGAGGCCGCCGGCGCGCTTATTGGCCTTGTCGGCGAGGGCGCAGCGCTCGAGCAACTCCGCGCAAGCGTCGTAGACCGACGCTTCGCCGACGCCGCCCGCGAAGGCCGCCGCCACCACCACGTTCTCGAACACGGTCATGCCGGAAAACGGCTGCGGAATCTGGAACGAGCGCGCGATGCCCTTGCGGCAGCGCCGCTCGGGCGCCAGGCGGGTGATGTCCTCGCCGGCGAAGGTGACGCGGCCGGCGTCGGGTGCGACCGTGCCGGTGGCGATGGCGAACAGCGTGGTCTTGCCGGCGCCGTTCGGTCCGATGATGCCGAGCGCCTCGCCCTCGGCGAGCGCGAGGTCGACGCTATCGGCCACCACCACGGCCCCGAACCGCTTCGAGATATTTTCCAGCGCGAGGATCGGGGCCATGGAGTCGATACGTCAGGAGATCGGCTGCAGCTTGCCTCCGAGCGGGATATTCGGCGCGGTCTTGTTCTCGGCGATCACCAGATCGAATTTGCCGTTCTTACGCTGCCATTGCCCGGCCACCAGCGGCGTCTTGGTGACGTTCTTCACCGGCGCGCCGGTCCACTGGATCGGCCCAACCATCGACTGGTAGTTGGTCGCCACGATCGACTCCAGGATCGATTTCGGATCGTTCAAATTCTTGGTGCGCTTGAGCACGTCGATCGCCACTTCGAACAGCGCGTGCTGGAAGCCGATCGGCTGCGTCCAGGGGCGGTTCGAGGAGAACTTGGCCCAAGCCTCGGTGAGTTCGGCGGCGCTCTGGCCGGTAAGGCCGGACTTGAACGGATGATGCGGCGTCCACCAGATTTCGCTGGTGAGCCCGTTGCCACGTTCGCCCAGCGACTCGATCACCGACGGGAACAACAACGCCTTGCCGATGGTGACGATCTTCGGCTTGAAGCCCTGCTGCGCCGCCTGCGACCAGAACGTGGCGAAATCGGGCGGGATCATGTTGCCGGTGACGATCTCGGCGCCGGCCGCCTTGAAGGCGGAGATCTGCGAGGTGAAGTCGTTGTTCATCAGCTGGTAGCGGCCGGGATCGACCAGCTTGAACCCGCCTTTGGTGAGTGCCGGCGGGAAGCCGATCTTGGCATCGCCCCAGGCATTGCCGTCGGCATCGTTGGGGAACAGCCCACCGACCACCTTGTTGGTCGGCAATTCGTCCCACAGCGCCAGGAAGGCGCCGATCACGTCTTCCAGGCCCCAGAAGAAATGATAGGTCCAGGTGAAGCCCTTCGCGGGATCGCCCTTGCGGCCGAAGAAATAGGGCTGCCACGGACAGTTGGTGGTGATGCAGGGCACCTCGTTGACTTCGGCCTGGTCGGACACCGGATTGGTGGTGTCGGGCGTGGCCGAGGCGACGATCAGGTTGACCTTGTCGCCGAGGATCAGCTCGGAAGCGACCTCGGAGGCACGGCTGGCGTTCGACTGGCTGTCCTTGGAGATGATCTCGACCTTGTAGGTCTTGCCGCCGTTGCTGAGACCCTTGCTCAGGATGCCGCGCACCTGTCCCAGGATGAAGTTGTCGGCTTCGCCGAAACCGGCGAGCGGCCCGGTCTTCGGGCTGACATGCCCGATCTTGATCACCGCCGATTGCGCTTGCGCCGGCAGCACGCGCAACACGGCGGGAGCGGCCAGCGCGCCGATGCCGGTCTTGACCAAAGTGCGGCGCGAGATCGTCTTGATGTCAGTCATGGTCTCCTCCTTTGCGCGCCGTTCAGGCGACTTCAGCCATCTTGGGCGCGCGCGTTTTTGAGATGCTGCAACACTTTCAAACGTAAAGCCTGCTGCTGCTGCGGGCTCCAGGTGCGGAAGCCTTCGCCGCTCTTGAAGCCGAGCTTGCCGTCCTTGACCAGTTTTTCCAGATAGGGCGACGGGCCGGGACGGCTGTCGATGTCGGGCAATACAGTCTTGTGGATCGCCAGCGTCAGATCGGTGCCGACCATGTCGGCATTTTCCAGCGGCCCGAGCACCGCCAGCCGGCGGCCGAACGCCGCCTTGATCACGTTGTCGACGGTCTCGGCGTCGCAGATGCCGTTTTCCACCAGTGCAATCGCCTCGCGCCAGAGCGCATGTTGCAGCCGGTTGCCGATGAAGCCGGGCACGTCCTTCTTGACATGCGCCGGCTTCTTGCCGGCGGCGGCGTGCAGCTTCATAGTGAAATCGACCGTGGCGGCGCTCGTCCATTGCGTCTCGATCACCTCGACCAGCGGCACCAAAAACGGCGGGTTCCACCAATGAGTGCCGAGCGCGCGCTCGCGGCGCTTGAGGCCTTCCATGATCTTGGTGATCGGGATCACCGAGGTATTGCTGGCGAGAATCGTGTCCGCACGCGCGTGTTTTTCGATTTCGCCGAACAGTTTCTGCTTGAGCGGTAAATCCTCCAGCACCGCCTCCACCACGTAGTCAGCCTCGCGCACCGCGGCGGCCAAATCAGCGACCGGCGTCACCCGCTCGACCGCTTTCTGGTCGTCGCCGAGGTCTTTCAGGTTCGTTAGGATGCGCGCCTTGGCGCTGTCGAGGCTGGCGGCGACCGAGTCGAAAATCGTCACATCATGGCCGGCGAGCGCGAACACCTGCGCGATGCCGTGGCCCATCAGGCCGGCGCCGATCACCGCGATGCGCACTTTGGCCATGGGCTACCCCGCCGTATAGCCGCCGTCGGCGTAAAGGATATGGCCGGTGTAAAAATCCGACGCCTTGGAGGCGAGGAACAGCAGCGGTCCGGCGAGGTCCTCCGGCTCGCCCAGCCGGCCCTTCGGCACGCGCGCGAGGAAGCCCTTGCGCACGGTCTGCGCCCGCTCCGTGTCCTCATACATCCAGGCGGTTAGCGGCGAGCGGAACACGGTCGGCCCTAGCGCATTGACGGTGATGCCGGTGTCGCCCCATTCGCAGCCCAAGGCCTTGGTGATGCCGTCCACCGCCGATTTGGAGGCGCAGTAGGCGGAATAGCCGGCCGGATGTCCGAGCAGGCCGCGCGCCGAGGAGGTGAGGATCACCTTGCCGCCGCCGCCCTGTTTGATCATCTGCCGGCCGGCGGCACGCGCCATCAGCCATGACTGGTTGACGTTGGCGTCCATGACATCGAGGAAATCCTCGACCTTCTGATCGACGATCTTCGCTACTTTGTTGAGGCCGGAGGCGATCACCAGAATGTCGATACGGCCGAACTTGTCGACCGCGGCCTTGACGATTTTGTCGCAGTTTTGCTCCGAGCTCGGGCGCAGCGCGACGATCTCGGTCTTTGCGCCCAGCGTCTCGCACTCGGCCGCGACTTTTTTCAGCTCGTCCTGCTTGCTGGCGGCCAGCACCACATTGGCGCCGGCGCCGGAGAGAGTCTTGGCCGCCAGCGCGCCGAAGGCGCCCGACGCGCCGGTGACGATGGCGATCTTGCCCTTGATGTCGAACAGCGAGAGCGGGTTTTTCAAAAAGGCTTCGGACATGAATTGCTCCTCGTTTCTTTACCTCTCCCCGCTTGCGGGGAGAGGTCGGCGCGCGAAGCGCGCCGGGTGAGGGGCCTTCGATCGGCTCTGGCATTTCGAAACGTCCCGTCACCCCGACCCTCTCCCCGCAAGCGGAGAGAGGGAGCTTCGTCACTTCGGCGGCATCGCCACCGCGACCAAGATGCTGCACACCTCGTTGCCGCGGTTGATGATCTCGCGCATCTCGTTCGGCTCGACCACGCAGGAGTTGTTCGCCTTCAGCACGGTCTCCTTGCCGTTGACGATCAAGGTGAGTTCTCCGCGCAACACGAAATAGACCTTCTCGGGCGGTGAGGCGTCGGGCCCGGCGCCGCCGCCGGGCAGGAAATGCGACACCCCGCAAATCAGCCCCTTGGTGCCGCCGGCCTCGGCGCCAAACAGGCGCAGCGAGGTACAGGCGCGGTGATTGGGCGCCTCGTAGGCCTTGGCGTCCGCGAAACGTTTGACGTGCATTAGAATTTCCTCCCACGCTCGAAGCGATATTTTCCATCCCGGTCGACGATGGCGACCAGACGAACGATGCAGCCGTCGCCGCGGTCCCAGTTCCACGGGAAGTAGGCAAAGGTGCAGCGCATGCCGGTGACCTTGTCGATGTCGCCGCCGACATTCTCGATACCCATGATGCCATTCTTGAACAGGATGCGGTGCACCGGCTCCCATTCCGGGAAATCGTCCTTCCAGTCGCGGCCGCCCGACCATTCGCGGTATTCCTCGGCCAAATGCGGGTGCAGCGGTCCATTGCGCTGCGGGCCAATGGCGGTGGCGAGCGGATGGTCATTGGCCTGCGTATCGTGGCCGATCACCTTCACCTTCTTCTTGACGAACCATTCGCCGGCCGAGGGCACGAAGCCGGGCGCGCGGCAGAAATAGTCTTCGCTGTCCTCGTAAAACTTGTGCCAGCCGGTGTTGACGATCACCACGTCGCGCGGACGCACGATCTTGCCGCAGGCTTTTTCGAGATCGTCGCCGGTGATCGGCTCCCATTTGTTCTTCGGGATCGACACCACGATGCCGGAGCCGAAGAAATGCGGCAGCGGCACCTCGTCGATGAATGGCGTGCCTTGGATCACGTGCGCCGGCGCGTCGATATGGGTGGTGTTGTGCATCGAGGTGGTGATGCGCTGCGACAGCACGCCCGACTTCGCCATGTAGTGGATGCGCTCGATCTTGACGTCCTCGAAGTAAGGCCAGTTCGGGGACTGATAGCCGAAGCGATGGGACAGGTTATAGAACTCCAGCCCCATGCTGTTCTTGAGGTTTTCTTCAAACATCACGCCGCGAATTCTTTTGGCCACGGCATCCTCCTTTACGGTTAGCGCGTACGCGCGTGTTGTCGGAACTTATGTCACGTCAGTTTTCGCCGCAGCCTAGCTCAGGCGGCGGCGGAATTCATATGCGTCTCCATGGCGCGCTTGGTGGCGAGCAGCCGTTCGGCGATCAGCGCCTGCCGGTTCTGGAAGCGCTGTGTCGGCACCGGCACCGAGATGGCGACGGAATTGCCGAGCGGGTCCTGCATGGCGACGCCGACGGCGCAGATGCCGAGCGTGTGCTCTTCGCGGTCGAAGGCCGCGCCATTGCGGCGCGCGGCTTTCAGATCGGCGAGCAACGCGTCGAGGCGGGTGAGCGTCTTCGGCGTGCGCGGCTCGTAAGCGCGCCCTATCAGCGCCTCGACGCCCGCATCGGTGAGCTGCGCCAGATAGGCCTTGCCGTTGGCGGTGCAATAGAGCGGAAAGGTTTCGCCCACCGCCGACACCGTGCGCAGGCGCTGCGGGCCTATGACCTGGTCGATGAACACCAGATGATCCTTCTTCACCGTCGAGAGGTCGACCGTCTCGTGCAATTCCTCGCTCAATCGCTCCAGGAACGGCCGCGCCAGCGCGATAAAATCGCTGCGCACGGACGCCGCCAGCCGCAGGATGGTGGGCCCGAGCCGCACCCGGCCATTGGGCGTTGCCGCGATCACCAGCTTCTCGGTTTCCAGCGCCGAGACGATGCGCTGCACGGTCGAGCGCGCGAGATTTACCCGCTGGGCGATCTGCCCAAGGCTAAGCCCCGCATTTTCGTCTTCCAGCGCGCGCAGGATGGTGGCCGCGCGCGCGATCACCTGCACCTGGCTCTTGTCGTTGGTGACGTGGCGGTTCATCGGCAATAACTCGATACTGGCGCGGCGTCCCGACCGCCTTGCATGATGGTACACGTTAGCCCAAAATGCGGTACAGATAAAAACGAAAAAATCGGCCTATGCCGCCGGATACCGCGTGAGGAGAAGCCATGGTCAAAAAGATCGCCCTGGAAGAGCATTTCCTCGATCCCGCCACCGAGCCCTATTGGCGGCCGACCATGGTGGACGTGGCTCCGCAAAAGACCGCGCAGCTCTACGCCAGCCTCACCGATTTCGGCGAGCAACGGCTGCAGATGATGGACAAGACCGGCATCGCTCGTGCGGTGCTGGCGATCGCCGGGCCCGGCGTGCAGGTGGAGCGCGATACCGCCACGGCGGTGCGCCGGGCGCGTGAATCAAATGATTTCCTCGCCCGCGAAGTGCAAAAGCGCCCCGACCGTTATTCCGGCTTCGCCCATCTTGCCATGCAGGACCCGAAGGCCGCCGCCGACGAGCTGGAACGCTGCGTGCGCGAGCTCAAGTTCTGCGGCGCCATGATCGACGGCCACACCAACGGGAAATATCTCGACGACCGTTCCTATGATCCGTTCTGGGAACGGGCGGCGGCACTGGGCGCGCCAATCTATCTGCACCCGGCCGATCCGGTAGCGCCGCTGCCGGTACTCGCCGGTTACAACGTGCTAGCGCGGCCGATGTGGGGCTGGGGCGTGGAGACCGGCTCGCACGCGCTGCGCATCATTTGCGGCGGCGTTTTTCATCGTTACCCGAAGGCGAAGCTCTTGCTCGGGCATCTCGGCGAGACGTTACCGTTCCAGCTCTGGCGCTTCGACAGCCGCTCGGCGCCCTATGGCTGGAATTTGCCCAAGCCGCCGTCGCAATATCTCAAAGTGAACGTCTGGGTGACGACCTCGGGCATGTACGATCTCCCGCCGCTGCGCTGTTCGCTCGATGCGCTGGGGCGCGACCGCGTCATGTTCTCAGCCGACTATCCTTTCGACTGGCCAGGCTGCGAATTCATCGACACGGTGCCGCTCGAGGAATCCTTGCGCGCGGACGTTGCGTACAACAACGCGGCGAAGCTGCTCGGCCTCTAGACTGTCATGGCCGGGCACAAGGCCGGGCGTGACGGCTGCGCCGTCACTTCGGCGGAATGACCCGGATTGGCTTGCCGTCCAGCCAGGCGCGGACGTTCTCGATCATCTGGCCGTAGAAGCGCTTGTAGTTCTCGGCGGTGACGTAGCCGAGATGCGGCGTGATCAGGATATTGTCGAGCTTGCGGAACGGATGGTCGAGCGCCAGCGGCTCCTCGTTGTAGGTGTCGATCGCCGCACCGGCGATCTTGTTGGCGCGCAGCGCCGCCTCGATCGCCTTTTCGTCGGCGACCGGGCCGCGCGAGGTATTGAGGAAATAGGCGGTCGGCTTCATCAGCGCGAGTTCAGCGGCGCCGATCAGGCCCTTGGTGCGCGCCGACAATTGCACGTGCACGGTGACGAAATCCGATTGCCGCAGCAGTTCCTCTTTGCTGACCAGCGTGGCGCCGCCTTCCTTGGCCTTTTCGGCGGTGAGGTTCTGGCTCCAAGCGATCACTTTCATGCCGAGCGCATTGCCGACCGCCGCCACCCGTGTGCCGAGTTTGCCGAGGCCGATGATGCCGAGCGTCTTGCCGTAAAGATCGATGCCGAGCGTCGACTGCCAGCGCGCGCCGGCTTTCAGCCGCGCGTTTTCGATGCCGATCTTGCGGGCGAGCTCGAGGATCAGGCCGATGGTGAGTTCGGCGGTCGGGCTGCCGAGCGATTCGGTGCCGCAGACCGGGATGCCGCGGGCGGCGGCGGCGGCAACGTCGATGGCGGCGTTGCGCATGCCGCTGGTGACGATCAGCTTGAGCGCGGGCAGGGCGTTGATGACATCGGCGCCGAACAGCGTGCGCTCGCGCATCAGGCAGACTACGGCGCAGTCCTTGAGCGCGGCGATCACCTTGTCCGGTCCGCCCAGCCCCTCGGTGAAGACCTTGAACTTGATGTCCTTGGCGAGCACCGACCAGTCGGCGACCTTCATCGCCACGGACTGATAATCGTCGAGAATGGCTCCTTGCAGGCTCATGGCAACTCCCCGTTTGACTGGCCGGACCGGCCGGGGACTCACCACAAGCAGGCTGGGACTACAAGGTGGGGTACTCGAAGTCGGTCAGGCCGGGGGCAGGCCGTGCTTGGCCCGCCATTTCGGGCCGGGGCCGCGCATATAGTGCCGTTCGGGGCGGTAGGGGCTGCCCAAATCGCGGGTCAATTCGTGCCAGAACGCCACCAGCGCCGGCTTGAGCAGGGCAAACGGGCGGGGCAGCAAGGCCATTGCCGAGCTCGAAATGGCTGAAATCGCGCGACCCATGACTTAACTCCCCACCACGCCGCGGGCGCTTTTGCCCGCGCATCCCTTGTCGCTCCCCAAAGCGGCCAGGTTCATGCAGGGCGACCTTGGCGTGCCACCGGTTAAAACCGGGTAGGCGGAAGGCCTGGTTGGGGCAGAACTTGCAATCAGCCTTTCTAAAAATTTACCGGCGAGCCCTCTCTCGGCCTCATGGTGAGGAGGGCCGCGGCCCGTCTCGAACCATGAGGCCGCC
>CAWFMZ010000043.1:0-71293 GCA_963817045.1 uncultured Alphaproteobacteria bacterium | reverse complement strand
TGAAGCTGGTCATCGCAATCATCAAACCGTTCAAGCTCGACGAGGTGCGCGACGCGCTCACCCGTATCGGCGTTCACGGCATGACCGTGTGCGAGGTCAAGGGCTATGGGCGGCAGAAGGGTCACATGGAGATCTATCGCGGCGCCGAATACGCGGTGAATTTCCTCCCCAAGCTGCGCCTCGAGGTCGCGGTCGCCAGCGAGCAACTCGACCAGGTGATGGACCAGCTCGCCGCCGCCGCCAAGACCGGGCAGATCGGCGACGGAAAAATCTTCGTCACGCCGATCGAGCACGCAGTGCGCATCCGCACCGGTGAGACCGGCGTCGACGCGCTTTAGAATTCTGAAAATAAATCCGGGGGAAATGAAATGACACGGGCGCCATTACGCCTCGCCGTGACCGCGATCGCAGTGTCGGCGGCATTGACCGCATCGCCGGCTTTCGCGCAAATTCCCAACGTTGCAGCCAAGATCGACGCCGCCGACACCGCCTGGATGCTGGGCGCCACCGGCCTGGTGCTGATGATGACGATACCGGGCCTCGCCTTGTTCTATGCCGGAATGGTACGCAAGAAGAACGTGCTCGCCACCATGGCGCAGTCCATGGCCGCCACCTTTTTGGTTTCCATCCTATGGGCGCTCGTCGGCTACTCGCTCGCCTTCACCGGCGACGGCAGTTATATCGGCACGTTCGAACGCATGTTCCTGCATGGCATGACGCTCGACGCGATCTCGCCGCTGGCTAAGACCATCCCTGAAAGCCTGTTCATGATCTATCAGATGACCTTCGCCATCATCACGGTGGCGCTGGTCGCCGGCTCGGTCGCGGATCGGTTGCGCTTTTCCGCATTTCTTTTGTTCTGCGTGTTCTGGCTGCTGCTGGTCTATGTGCCGATCGCGCATTGGGTATGGGGCGGCGGCTTCCTCGGCGGCTACGGCGTGATCGATTTCGCCGGCGGCCTGGTGGTGCATCTCAATGCCGGCGTCGCCGGCCTGGTCGCAGCCTATGTGGTCGGCAAGCGGCGCGGCTATGGCAGCGAAAATCTGTCGCCGCACGATCTCACGCTGGCGGTGATCGGCACCGGCCTGCTGTGGGTCGGCTGGTTCGGCTTCAATGGCGGATCGGCGCTCGGCGCCAATTCGCGCGCGGCCATGGCGATCGTGTCCACGCACCTCTCCGCCAGCGCCGGCGCCTTCACCTGGATGGTGCTGGAATGGTGGATGCGCGGCAAGCCATCGGTGCTCGGCATGATCTCCGGCGCGGTGGCCGGGCTTGGCACCATCACGCCGGCCTCCGGCTTCGTGCTGCCGATGCAAGCCGTGCTGATCGGCCTGATCGCCGGCGTGGTCTGCTTCTGGGCCTGCACCTGGCTCAAAATAAAGATCGGCTATGACAACTCGCTCGACGTATTCGGCGTGCATGGCATCGGCGGCCTGACCGGCACCTTCCTCGTCGGCGTGCTGGCGGTCGGCGCACTATCGGCAAGTCCCGAAATGCCGGGCGGCGTGTCCGGCTTGCTCGAAGGCAATCCGCGGCAGGTGCTGGCCCAGCTCTACGGGATCGTCGTTACCCTGGTGTGGTCCGGCATCATGACCTTCGTCGTCCTCAAGGTCATCGCCGCCATCGTGCCGCTGCGGGTGCGTCATGAGGATGAGGTGATGGGGCTCGATGTCACCCAGCACGGCGAGGCCCTGCAATAGCGCGAAAACAAGCCGCGCCCGTTATCGCGGCGGGCGCGACTTTGCCGCTGCGCGCGACTGATTAATTTTTATGCACGCCCTATGAAGGGTGGCGCGACATTAGGCTAAAGCCCAACAGGGCAACCGGAGCAGCGCTACAATCGTAAAAATTCGTTCATCGAATCAGCCAGATACACCTCCGTCCGGCATCTGGCACGGCGTTTGATTTCTATCTCCCCGGCCATGCCCGCAAAGTCCGCTTTTCGGGTCCGGCTCAGTGAACCCGCCCGCACTGCGTGAATGTAGAAAACGGGCCCAAGCGGGGATCGAATCCATGAAAATCGTCATGGCCATTATCAAGCCTTTCAAACTCGACGAGGTCCGTGACGCTCTGACCTCCATCGGGGTGCAAGGGCTGACTGTTACCGAGGTCAAAGGTTACGGGCGTCAAAAGGGCCACACGGAAATCTACCGTGGCGCCGAGTATGCGGTGAGCTTCCTGCCGAAAGTCAAAGTGGAAGTGGCGGTGGCAACCAACCAGGTCGACAAGGTCATCAGCGCCATCACCGGAGCCGCCAAGACCGGCCAGATCGGCGACGGCAAGATCTTCGTCTTCGCCCTGGATCACGCCGTGCGCATCCGCACCGGCGAAACCGACGCTGCGGCCCTCTAGTAACCCGCACCGCAAACAATACGGACAGGAGTTAGACCATGACGTTGAAGAAATCCTCCCGTGCGGGACTCTTGGCTCTCGCCTTCGGAGTTCTGCTCGGCCTGTTTCTGAGCGTGGCGTCGTATCGACACGTCCTACGCTCAGACGCCGGCTACCGGCGCCGCGCCGCCGCTGCTGCGGCGGCTCCACCCGCTGCACCGGCGCCGACGCCGTCCTGCGCCAGCGATCCCGATCCAAAGAAAGCCGTGCTCACCAAGTGCTCGCCCAATTCGGGCGACACCGCCTGGATGCTCACCTCGATCGCGCTGGTGCTGATGATGACCATCCCAGGCCTCGGCCTGTTCTATGGCGGCATGGTGCGCAAGAAGAACGTGGGCGACACCGTGATGACGAGCTTCGCCATCACCTGTCTGGTCACGATCCTGTTCGCGATCTGCACCTACAGCATGGCGTTCACGGCCGGCGGGCCTTACATCGGCGGGTTCAGTCGAGCGTTCCTGCAAGGCATCCTGAGCGACATCGGCGACCGGCATCGGCAATCCGAACCCGCTCGCGGCGACGATCCCTGAGACCGTGTACATGTGCTTCCAGATGACCTTCGCGATCATCACTCCGGCGCTGATCGCCGGCGCCTTTGCCGAGCGCATGAAGTTCTCCGCCATGCTGTGGTTCATCGGCCTGTGGGCGATCTTGGTCTACGCGCCGATCGCGCACTGGGTGTGGGGCGCCGACGGCATGCTCTCCTCCGGCAACTCCGACGCCATGCATCAAGGTGCTCGACTTCGCCGGCGGCACCGTCGTGCATATCAACGCTGGCGTTGCCGGCCTGATGTGCGCGATCTGCCTCGGCAAGCGCAAGGATTCAGGCCCTGGCCACAACATGGTGCTGACCATGATCGGCGCCTCGCTGCTGTGGGTCGGCTGGTTCGGCTTCAACGCCGGCTCCGCCGTCACCGCCGACCTGCAGGCCGGCATGGCGATGACCGTGACCCAGATCGCCACCGCGGTCGCGGCCTTCACCTGGATGCTCGTGGAATGGGCGATTCGCGGCAAGCCCACCGTCATCGGCATCTGCTCCGGCGCGGTCGCTGGCCTCGTCGCCATCACTCCGGCCTCGGGCTTTGTCGGCCCGGTCGGCTCGATGGTGATCGGCGTCGCCGCCGGCGTGTTCTGCTACTGGGGCGTCACCGGCCTCAAGCGCATGCTCGGCGTTGACGACGCGCTGGACTGCTTCGGCGTCCACGCGGTCGGCGGCATCGTCGGCGCGCTGCTCACCGGCGTATTCGCGATCAACGAATACGGCGGCACCGCCGGCCTGATCGAAGGTAATCCCGGTCAGGTCATCAACCAGATCGAGGGCATCGTGATCGTGTTCGTGTACGACGCCATCGTCTCGCTGATCCTGCTCAAGATCATCGACGCGATCATCGGTCTGCGTGTTACCGCCGAGGTGGAACGCGAAGGTCTCGATCTCGCGCTGCATGGCGAGATCGTGCAGTAAGCACGACAAGCTAGCGGTAGGGGCGGAAACCCGGCACTGTCCCTTCCGTCGAGGCCTCGGTCCAGCAATGGGCCGAGGCCTCTCTCTTTTTTGGCGTCCCGAAACGAAAAAGCCCGGCCAACAGACCGGGCTTCATTCGTCAATTCGAAAAGGCTGACGGACTAGTTCATCGCCAAGGTCATCGGATCGACGCCAACGGCAACGGTCACGAAAGCCGCGACCAGTAATGTCGCCGAGCAGCAATACGCCATGCCCCAGAACGAAGGCTCCATATGATCGGTCATTTTCTCCCCCGATTGATATCGGAAGGTAGCCTAGGGGCATCGTCTTAACGCCGCTTCAATCCACCCCTAATCCGATTACCGATGGTTAATCGGGTCTTAACCTCGGCCTCACTATTGTGGCTTACCCTTGTGCTGCGGGCCGCTCCCGCTTGTGTACCGCCATGCCCATGATGACCGCCGAGCGCGAGCCTTCTTCTCCCACTGCCACGGCGGTCGATGGCCGCTCGCCGTTCGTGCGGCTGACGGAGCTGATCGCCGGCATCGAGCCTGGCAAGCCCACCATCAATCTGTCAGTCGGCGAGCCGCAGCATCCGATTCCGTCTTTCGTGGGGCCCACGCTCGCTGCACACCTGAACGAATTCGGCCGCTACCCCGCCAACAAGGGCAGCGAGCCATTCCGCCACGCGGTCGCCGCCTGGCTCGGCCGCCGCTACAAACTGGCGCGGCCGGTCGACGCCGAACACGAAGTGCTGGTGCTCAACGGCACGCGCGAGGGCCTGTTCCTCGCCGCCATCGCCGCCAAGCGCTGGGTCAACCGCCGCGCCGGCAAGCCCGCCGTGCTGATCCCCAATCCGTTCTATGCCGCGTATAGCGCCGGCGCGCTCGCCGCCGACTGCGAGCCGGTCTATATGCCGGCGCGCAAGCAAAGCGGCTTCCTGCCCGATCTCGACGCGCTCGACGACGCGCTGCTGGCGCGCACGGTGGCGTTCTACATCGCCTCGCCGTCGAACCCGCAAGGCGCGGTCGCCACCCGCGCCTATCTCGACAAGCTCGCCGGTCTCGCCCGCCGCTTCGGCTTCCTGGTGTTCGCCGACGAATGCTACTGCGAGATCTATAGCGAGCACGCGCCGGCCGGCATGCTGGAAGCCTCCGGGCCCGATTTCGCCAACACCGTGGTGTTTCACTCGCTGTCCAAGCGCTCGAATCTGCCCGGCCTGCGCGTCGGCTTTGCCGCCGGCGACCGCCGCTTTCTGTCGCGCTTATCTCGAGCTGCGCAATATCGCAGCGCCGCAGGTGCCGGGCCCCGCGCAACATGTCGGCGTCGCCGCCTATGGCGATGAGGCGCATGTGCAGGAGAACCGCAAGCTCTATTCCGCCAAGTTCGATCTCGCCGACCAGATCATCGGCGACCGCTACGGCTACAAACGTCCGGCCGGCGGATTCTTTCTCTGGCTCGACGTGGCGAAATTCGGCGGCAGCGAGATCGTGACCAAGCGGCTGTGGCAGGAGGCCGGCGTGCGCGTCGTGCCCGGCCGCTATCTCGCGCGCGAACAGGCCGACGGCAGCAATCCCGGCGCGGACTACATCCGCGTCGCCATGGTTCAGGACAAAGCGACCACGGCGGAGGCGCTGCACCGCCTCGTCGCGGTGCTGAGTTGAGGTAAACCGCATGCCCGCGATCGACCGCAGCCTCGATGTCGTCGCCTTCGTCTCCGAGCATTTCCGCGACATCCTGCGGCGGCGCCTGAGCGAAATCGCCGGCCTCGCGCTGATCACGCTGGCGCTGCTGGCGGCCGTCGCGCTCGCCACCTGGTCGGTGCAGGACCCCTCGCTCAGCCACGCCACGCAAACGCCGATGCACAATCTGCTCGGCTTCCCGGGCGCGATTTTTGCCGATCTGGCGATGCAGCTGCTCGGCCTCGCCGCCATCATGCTGCTGCTGCCGGAAATGCTGCTCGGCTGGCGTTTGCTTTCGCACAAGCCGGTGGGCGAGAAATGGCGCGGCCTGTTGTGGATCCTCGCCACGTTCCTGGCCGCCGCCTTCGGCTCCACGCTGCCGCGCACCGGCGCCTGGCCGCTGCCGACCGGGCTTGGCGGCGTGTTCGGCGACGCGCTGCTGCGCGCGCCGGCGATGATTTTGCACGCGCCGCTGGCCGGCACGACGCTGATCATGGCATCCGTTCTACTCGGCTTCGCCACCGCGGTGACGATTGCGCTTGCCGCCGGCATCGGCGGGCCGCGGCGGGCCGCCGAGCGGACCGTCCGGCGCGGCCGCCGACGAAGACATCGATGAAGACGAAGCCGGAGACGATCGCGCCTCGGCCTGGCTCGGCATGATCGTGCACGCGCTGCTGAGCTGGAAGGCGCGCGCCGGCCGCATGTTCCGCCGTACGCCGCGCACGCCGCTACCGGCCGCTGCGCCCGCGGCAGCGGGCGCGCGGCAGGAACCGCGTTTCGACCGCTACGGCCGCGTGGCGCTGCCGGCCGAGCCGGCCTTCGCCGGCGCAGAGGACGAGGAAGACGCGCCGCCCGCGCCGCGCCGCCGCGCCGCGCCGCGCGTGCCCACCCGCCGCTCCGTTAACGGCTATGTGCTGCCCTCGCTCAATCTGCTGGCCGTGCAACGCGTCTCCGAGCGCACCACGCTGTCGAAAGACATCATCGACGCCAACGCCGTCGCGCTCGAAAGCGTGCTCGGCGATTTCGGCGTGCGCGGCGAGATCATCAATGCGCACCCCGGCCCGGTGGTCACGCTGTACGAACTCGAGCCGGCGCCCGGCATCAAGTCGTCGCGCGTCATCGGGCTCGCCGACGACATCGCCCGCTCGATGAGCGCGGTGTCGGCGCGCGTCGCGGTGGTGTCGGGCCGCAACGCCATCGGCATCGAGCTGCCCAACCCGACGCGCGAGAAAGTCTACCTGCGCGAATTGCTCGCGGCAGCGACTACAACGAAAGCGCCGCCAAGCTGCCGCTCTGCCTGGGCAAGACCATCGGCGGCGAGCCGGTGATCGTCGATCTCGCGCGCATGCCGCATCTGCTGATCGCCGGCACCACCGGCTCCGGCAAATCGGTCGCCATCAACACCATGATCCTGTCGCTGCTCTACCGCCTGCGCCCCGACCAGTGCCGGCTGATCATGATCGATCCCAAGATGCTCGAACTGTCGGTCTATGACGGCATCCCGCATCTGCTCACGCCGGTCGTCACCGATCCGAAGAAGGCCGTCGTCGCGCTGAAATGGGCGGTGCGCGAGATGGAGGAGCGCTACAAGCGCATGTCCAAGCTCGGCGTGCGCAACGTCGACGGCTACAACGCGCGTCTGGCCGAGGCCAAGGCCAAGGGCGAGACGCTCACGCGCACCGTGCAGACCGGCTACGACAAGGAAACCGGCGAAGCGATCTACGAGAAGGAGGAGCTCGAGCTCGAGCCGCTGCCCTATCTCGTGGTGATCGTCGACGAGATGGCCGACCTGATGATGGTCGCCGGCAAGGACATCGAAGGCGCCATCCAGCGCCTGGCGCAGATGGCGCGCGCCGCCGGCATCCACCTGATCCTCGCCACCCAGCGCCCGTCGGTCGACGTGATCACCGGCACCATCAAGGCGAACTTCCCGACCCGCATCTCCTTCCAGGTCACCTCCAAGATCGACAGCCGCACCATCCTGGGCGAGCAGGGCGCCGAGCAGCTGCTCGGCCAGGGCGACATGCTCTACATGGCCGGCGGCGGCCGCATCAGCCGCGTGCACGGCCCGTTCGTGTCGGACGACGAAGTCGAGAAGGTCGTGCGCCACCTGAAGTCGCAGGGACAGCCGGAATATCTCGACGAGGTGACCGCCGGCGATCCGGAAGAGGGCGAGGACGGCGCCCTGTTCGATGCCACCGGCATGGGGCTGGCCGAAGGCGGCGACCTCTACGACCAGGCCGTCGCCGTGGTGAAGCGCGACCGCAAGGCCTCCACCTCCTACATCCAGCGCCGGCTGCAGATCGGCTACAACCGCGCCGCCTCGCTGATGGAGCGCATGGAACAGGAAGGCATCGTCGGCCAGCCCAACCATGCCGGCAAGCGCGAGATCCTGATCCCCGAAAATCCGGCCGACGACCGCTATTGAGGAATCTCTTAGTTCGCGATTAAGCCGCGAATCAGCGAGACTGGCAGGGCCGCGAAATAGCCACAGCCCGCCCCTATATCGACGCGAGACACATGGGGACGCGAGGCGGAGATTATTATGGCGGAACACTTCACTGCGCGAACCGGGCGCAAAGTCGCGATGGCGGCCTTGTTGGCCTGCCTGACGACCGCCCCGGCATTGGCCCAGAGCGTCCCGCTGCCGACCCCGCGCCCGGCACCCAACGCCCACCCCGCGACCACCGGCTCGATCGCGGCGCCCGCGGCCAGGCTCGCGCTTCCGAGCGCCGCGTTGCGCGCCCGCGCCCAAGCGCCGCAGCCACAAGCGAAGCAAGCGCCCAATCCGGTCTCCAATCCGTTCGCCGCCTTGCTGGGGCGGTCGGCTTCCACCACGCTCAGTCCCGATCAGCGCAGCATCATCGAACGGGTGAATAATTATCTTTCCACCATGCAGATCCTGTCGGGCAAATTCGTCCAGGTCGGCCCCGACGGCCGCCGCACGCAGGGCGACGTTCTATATTTCCAAGCCCGGCAAGGTGCGTTTCGAATACGACGACCCGAGCCCGATCGAACTGATCGCCGACGGCCAGTCGGTGGTGGTGCGCGACCGCCGGCTGGCGACGCAGGACGTCTATCCGCTGTCGCAGACGCCGCTGCGCTTCCTGCTCGCCGACCATGTCGACCTGATGAAGGACACCAGCCTGGTCGCGGTCTACGCCGATGACGTGTTCATCACCGTGGTAGTCGAGGAGAAGAACGGCATCGTCGGCACCAGCCGGCTGATGATCATGTTCAGCGCCAAGGACATGCAGCTCAAGCAATGGACCGTGACCGACCCGCAGGGCTACGACACCACCGTGGCGGTGTACAATCTCGACACCAGCCGGCGGCCCGATCCCAACATGTTCAAGATCGACTATACGCGCTATCCGAACTCCGCGAATTAATCGCGTCTTGTCATTCCGGACGTCCGCTGAAGGGCGGACGCTAGTCAGTTTGCATGCCCCTCAAGATCACCACCTGGAACATCAATTCCGTCCGCCTGCGCATCGATCTGGTCGCCAAGTTTCTCAAGAGCGCGCGACCGGACGTGCTCTGCCTGCAGGAGACCAAGTGCCCGGACGACGCCTTTCCGCTCAAGCGCTTCCAGCGGCTCGGCTACGAGCACGCCGCGCTCAACGGGCAGAAGGGCTATCACGGCGTCGCCGTGCTCTCGCGCCTGCCGTTCGATGCGACCGACGTGCAGAGCTTCTGCGGCAAGACCGACTGCCGCCATATCTCGGTGGTGCTGGGCGAGCGCGCGGGTTTACGCGATTCCGTCACGCTGCATAATTTCTACGTGCCGGCCGGCGGCGACGAGCCGGACCCCGTGATCAATCCGAAATTCCAGCACAAGCTCGATTTCCTCGACGAGATGCGCGCGCATCCCGGCTTGCGGCCGCAACCATCGCAGCGCGCGATCCTGGTCGGCGATCTCAACGTGGCGCCGCTCGAGCACGACGTCTGGAGCCACAAGCAGATGGTCAAAGTGGTCTCGCACACGCCGATCGAATGCGAGAAACTCAACGCCGCGCGCAACGCCGGCGGCTGGATCGATAGCATGCGCGTGCTCACGCCGGAGCCCGCCAAGCTCTACACCTGGTGGAGCTATCGCGCGCTGGATTGGCGCGTGGCCGACCGCGGCCGCCGGCTCGATCACGTCTGGACTTCGGATGCGCTGGCCGACCGCGTCTCCGCGATCAAGATCGCCAAGGACTATCGCGGCGCGACACGACCCTCCGACCACGTGCCGGTGACGGCGACGGTGGAAATATAACGTTGTCATGGCCAGGCTTGTCCCGGCCATCTCGCTTAGTAATGCACGGCTGTGCCATCCTAAGCGGGATCACCGGGTCTCACCGCTTCGCGGCGGCCCGGTGATGACAACGAAATAACTACTCGCCCTTCTCCAACGCCGTCTTTACGTCGCCAAGCTCGCGCGTCCAACCGTCGACGCGTTCGGCGATCATGTCGCGCAACTGCTTGGCGGCGGCCGGGTAGCCCTCCAGCATCTTGCGAAACAGGCTGCGCGAAATGCGGATCACCACCGTCGGCTCTTTCGCGATCGCGGTGGCCGAACACACCGTGTCGGTGAGCAGCGCCAGCTCGCCCACAAGCGTGCCGGGGCCGGCGGTGATTTCCTTGCCCTCCGACAGCGTGCCCGGTTCCAGCCGCAGCGAGCCCTCCTGCACCACATAGCCGCCATCGGCGAGCTCGCCGGCGTAGAACAGCACCGCGCCACTTGGCAGAATGCGGGATTCCGCGCCGATCGCGAGGATGCGCAGCGCCTGCTTGCCGAGCACCGCGAAGGTGGGCACCTGCTCGAAGAAGGCGATGTCGTCTTCCAGGGCCATGCGCGTTACCGCCCTGGCGTCGGTATTGTGAGGCGGCGCACGTGGCTCACGGCACCAGCTTGTAGCCGCCGGCTTCCGTCACCAGGATCGACGGCACGGCGGCGTCCTTCTCGATCTTCTGCCGCAGCCGGTAAATGTGCGTCTCCAGCGTGTGCGTGGTGACGCCGGAATTATAGCCCCACACTTCCTGCAACAGCGTCTCGCGCGACACCGGCTTCTGCGCGGCGCGGTAGAGATACCGCAGGATGGCGGTTTCCTTTTCGGTCAGCCGCACCTTGCTGCCCTTCGGGCTGAGCAACAGCTTCGAGCTCGGGCGGAACGTGTAGGGCCCGATGGTGAATACGGCGTCCTCGCTCGCCTCGTGTTGCCGCAGTTGCGCGCGGATGCGCGCCAGCAGCACGGCGAAGCGGAACGGCTTGCTGACATAGTCGTTGGCGCCGGATTCCAGCCCCAGGATGGTGTCGGAATCGGTGTCGTGGCCGGTGAGCATGATGATCGGCGCCTTGAAGCCGTTCTTGCGCAGGATGCGCACCGCCTCGCGGCCGTCGACGTCGGGCAGCCCGACATCCATGAGCACCAGGTCGATCTGGCCGCCCTTGGCCGCCTGCACCCCCTTGGTGCCGCTGTCGACCGCGATGGCGTCGAACTCCTCGTGCAGCGCCAGTTGCTCGACCAGCGCCTCGCGCAGCTCGGCATCGTCATCGACAATCAGGATGGTACGCTTGTTGGGCATCGCTCAAAGGCCCCCTCGCGGGAATATTCGCGAAGTAGAGCATTCAGGGCTAAAAGAGCAAGCGTGAACTGATATTTAGCGCGCATGATCCCGAAAAGTGGGTACCGGTTTTCGGAAAAGATCATGCGTAGATAAGGAATTGGGGTTCGGACGTGCCGCGGGCAAAGCCTGAAACATCGTTGCGGCGGCTGGCGGTGCGGCGGAAGCCGGCGCATCGGTCGCGCGGCGTGCTGCTGGCCGGACCGCTGGCGCTTCCGGTGGCGCTCGGCCGCGCCGGCATCAAGGCCAACAAACGCGAAGGCGACGGCGCGACGCCGCGCGGTGTCTTCCGGATTAAGCGGCTGTGGTGGCGCGCCGAACGGCATGCGCGCCCGGCCACTTTGTTACCGGCACGGCCAATAGGCTCCGACGACGGCTGGTGCGAGGACCCTTCCGATCGCCATTACAACCGGCCCATCAAAGTAGCGCCCGGATCCCAGGCCGACCGCCTGGCGCGCAAGGACCAGCTCTACGACTTCATCATCGAGATCGACCACAATACGCGGCCGCGCGTCGCCGGCCGCGGCAGCGCCGTTTTTATCCATGTGGCGCGGCCGGGCTTCGCGCCGACCGCAGGCTGCGTCGCGCTCGATATCAATGCGCTGCGCCGGCTGCTCGCGCGCATCGGCCCGCGCACCCGAATCGTGGTTGAATAATTCTAAATGTCCTGCCGGCTCAGCGCATCGCCAAGGAAGGCCGCAAATACGGCGTGTTCCTCGGCCTGGTCACGCAGCGCCCGGCCGAGATCGACCCGACCATCGTGTCCCAGTGCTCCACGCTTTTTGTCATGCGGCTGTCGAACGACCGCGACCAGGACCTGATCCGCTCGGCGGTGTCCGACGCGGCGGTGAACCTGCTGTCGTTTATCCCGTCGCTCGGCACCCGCGAGGTGTTCACATTCGGCCCGGGCGTGGCGCTGCCGACGCGCATGCGCTTCCAGGAATTGCCGCCGGAACTGCGGCCGAACAGCGAGGCGGCCGGCAATACCCGCTCCGACGCCGGCAACAATATCAGCCGCGATCTGATCTCCACGGTGATCGAGCGCTGGCGCAGCGCCAGCATGAGCCACCGCAGCGGCATCGACGACGACTTCGCCGAATACAGCGCGCCGCTCGATGTCCCGCCGTTGCAGCCGGCAGTGCCGGTGCCGGTTCCGCCCTCGCCGCGCGGCGAGGCGTTGCGACTCGAGCCTGCTGAAGAAACCGCTCGAGGCGACGCTCGTTCAGCACCCCGCAAGCCGGCAAAACGCCTCTGCCGCCGCCGCGGTTCCGCTGAGCCAGGCTGTCTTCAGGTCGGGTTATCGAGGCTGAAGGTCTCGGAGCGGGCGTCGTAAGCGAAGGCTTCCGCGAAGCGCGCCCAAGCGATCACCGCCCGCAACGTGTGCTGGGCGGCTTCCGAGGTCATGTGGTCCTCGAGTTCGTCGAAGAACCGGCTCCTCGGCGCCGCGTGATTGGCGCGCTCCTGCAGCACACGCCGGATATGCGTGGCCAGCGGAACATGGTCCAGAAGCTGGCGCTGGAACAGCTTCTTGCGATCGTCGACGCCGGCTTCCGCGAACTGCTTGCCGATATCGGTCAACCGGATGTCGCCGCCTTCGATCTCCGCGAAGCGCAAGAGCTGCAGCGCTTCCGCGACCGGAAACAGATCGTCCACCTCCATCTGCAACGCGCTCGCGATCACCGGAAGGTCGGCTTTGCCGTTGTAGGGCGCGCCGGCCACCGCCTCGATCAGACCCGCGAGCAAATTGGCGGAAACCCGCGGCAGCTCCATATCGATGCCCATGCCGGAAAGCGATCCGGCGCGACGCGCGGCGGCGGCGCGGCCGGCCGCGCCGTCAGCGCGACGTAGATGCGCTCGACCAGATCGCGGAACGCAGACTTCCAGCCGGCTCGCGCGGCTGCGGCAAGTCGACCTTGATTTCCGTCGATGACATCGCCCGGACCTCTGCGAGAACACGAGAATACGGTCGCACATCAGCACCGCTTCCTCGATGTTGTGGGTCACCAGGATCACGCCCTTGATCGGCAGCTTGCCCTCGATCCAAAGATCGAGAAAGTCGGTGCGCAGGGTTTCCGCCGTCAGCACGTCGAGCGCCGAGAACGGCTCGTCCATCAGCAGAATATTGGGATGCACGACGAGCGCGCGGGCGAAGCCCACCCGCTGCCGCATGCCGCCCGACAATTCGCGCGGATAGGCCGAACTCGTAGCCGTCGAGGCCGATCAGGTCGATGCCGGCGAGCGCGCGCTGGCGAATCTGCGCCTCCGGCAGGCCGAGCGCTTCCAGTCCGAGCTGCACGTTCTCCAGAACGGTCAGCCAGGGAAACAGCGCGAAGGCCTGGAACACCATCGCGATGCCGGGCGCCGGCCCGGCGACCGGCTGGCCGCGGTAGATGAACGCTGCCCGCGGTCGGCTGCGCCAACCCGGCGATCAGCCGCAACATGGTGGATTTTCCCGAGCCGGAACGGCCGAGCAGGCCGACGATTTCGCCGTCCGCCAGCGTGAAATTGATGTCGTCGAGCACGAGCAGGTCTTCGCCATCCGGCTTGGGAAAAGCCTGGCGGCACGATTGGATCTGCAGCAATGCGTCGTTCATAGACCCTTGCCTCTGTCATCCGAGCCGGAATTTTCGCTCCGCGTACCAATAAAGCGGCCGCCAGAACGCGCGATTGATAATGACCACGTACAAGCTCATCACCGCAATCCCGAGCACGATGCGGGGCAAGTCGCCCGCTTCGGTCGCTTGCGCGATATAGGCGCCGAGCCCGCTTGCCTGCAGCCGCGTGTCGCCCCAGCTCGCCACCTCGGCGACGATGCTGGCGTTCCAGGAGCCGCCGGACGCGGTGATGGCGCCGGTGACGTAATAGGGAAACACGGCCGGCAGCGCGATCTTTTTCCACCACAGCCAGCCGCGCACCTGCAGGTTGGCGCCGATGTCGCGCATTTCGGACGGGATCGCCGATGCGCCGGCCACCACGTTGAACAGGATGTACCACTGCGTGCCCAGAATCATCAGCGGGCTGAGCCAGATGTTGGGATCGAGGCGGAGCACGACGATTGCCGATACCGCAATGGGAAACAGCACGTTGGCCGGAAACGCCGCCAGGAATTGCGCCACCGGCTGGATGAGTTGCGCCACCCGCGGGCGCATTCCCACCACAACGCCGATCGGCACCCAGATCACGCTGGCGATCGCGATGAGAACGATCACCCGGCTCAGCGTGGCGAGGCCGAGCGCCATCGCCTTGATCGCTTCCGGCGGTGAAATACTGGTGAAGATGAAAGTCGCCACCCGCCACAGCGCGACCGCCGCCAAGGTGGCGACAAGGCCGGTCCACAGGCGGTCACCCCAGCGTCCGCCACGTGCCGGACGACTTGGCCCGCCGTTCCGGAACGAAGGCGAAGCAGCGGCCACTGATACGAGCGCCGCCACAGTCTGGACAGCCGGTCGGACAATATTGCGACGACGCGGGAGTGGCGCAGCACGTCGAGCACCCACGAGCGCGGCGGCAATACGCCGGCCTGCTGCTCGAAGCGAAATCGGTCCGCCCAGGCCACCAGCGGGCGAAACAGCAATTGATCGTAGAGCAGGATGACCACCAGCATCGTTCCGATCGCCCAGCCGACGGCCACGAGATTCTTCTGCGCGATCGCCAGCGCGATGTAGGAGCCGACGCCGGGCAGCGTGACGGTGGTGTTGCCGACGCTGATCGCCTCCGATGCGACCACGAAGAACCAGCTCCCCGACATCGACATCATCATGTTCCAGATCAGCTGCGGCATGGCGAACGGCGCCTCGACGCGCCAGAAATTCATCCAGGGCGAGAGCCGGAACGTGCGCGAGGCCTCCACCAGCTCCACCGGCACTGTGCGCAGCGACTGATAAAAGCAAAACGCCATGTTCCAGGCCTGGCTGGTGAAAATCGCGAAAATGGCCGCAAATTCGGCGCCGAGGACGCGGCCGGGCGCGAGCGACATGAAGAATACGACCGTCACCGAGATGAAGCCGAGGATCGGCACCGACTGGAGAATATCGAGCAGCGGCACCAGCAGGACGGCGGCGCGCTGGCTCTTGGCCGCGAATGTCGCGTAGGTGAAGGTGAAGCCGAGCGACAAGACCAAGGCCAGCAGCATACGCAGGGTCGTGCGCGACGCATATTCCGGCAAGTGCTCCGGCGCGAGCGACAACGGCGCCATCTGCAATTCCGCCAGCGGCTGCAGGAAATGGCGGCTTGCCTCGGCGACGAAGACCAAGATTGCAAGCGTCAGCAGGATGGCGAGTGCGTCCCAGCGCGTGATGCCACGCGTGGCCTGTTCGACGGAAATCGGGACGGTCCCGCGCATGGTTCGGCGTGCCAGCTCTATTATGCTTTTGTGACGCAGGCCCGATGGAGGGCTGGTGCGTCCGCAGAATCGCGCCCACGCATGAGCGCTGTCCGCTAGATCGATGCCGCCCCGGCAAACGCTTAGAATGACCGCTCGCTCATCTGCAAGTGCAGACTTGCCGGCATTGGCGCGGATGACGCTGCTTCCGCCGCGCACCGATCAGATCAAGCCCGGCATAACGGCCGCATTAATTCCGTGCCCCGAAAATCGCGCTGCCGACCCGCACATGGGTGGCACCGAGCGAAATCGCGGTGGCAAAATCCGCGCTCATGCCCATCGACAAAAGCTTGAGCCCGTTGCGCGTGCGCGATCTTGGCGGTGAGTGCGAAATGCGGCCCCGGCGCTTCTTCCAGCGGCGGAATGCACATCAGGCCGGAAATCGTTAGGCCGTAGCCCTCGCGGCATTTTTTGAGAAATTCATCGGCGTCCTGCGGCAGCACGCCCGCCTTCTGCGGCTCGGCGCCGGTGTTGATCTCGACGAACAGCAGCGGCGCCCGCCCCTGCTTGTCGATCTCCTTCGCCAGCGCCTCGCACAGGCTCGGCCGGTCCACCGAATGGATGGCGGCGAACAGCGCCACCGCCTCCTTCGCTTTGTTCGATTGGAGCGGGCCGATCAAATGCAATTCGATGCCCGCGTGCTGCGCGAGCAACGCCGGCCATTTGGCCTTGGCCTCCTGCACGCGATTTTCCCCGAATATGCGATGGCCGGCCGCGATCACCGGCTCGATCTGCTCGGCTTGATAAGTCTTCGACACCGCGACCAGCGTGACCGCTGCCGGGTCGCGCCCGGCGTCGCGGCAGGCGCGCGCGATCTCGGCGCGGACCTGTTCGAGCGCGGTTGTGGATGCGGCGGCAACGGCCATGCGCTGGCTATAACGCAAGGTATCGCGCACCGCCACTTCAAATGAACGGCCTCAACCGAAGCGTGCCGAGCGCCGAGCGCGCCAATAGCGCCGATCGTGTGGTTAGCAAATGATTGATCGCCGCCGGCGATGCTTAATGAATTCGCAATCGCTGCCCGTGACTTCGCAATTACCTCCCAGCATAAAATTTTACCGATCGGGCGTAAGCCATTATAAGCCGAAGGTATTATAGAAGCCCAATCGGGGGACTTCATCGACTATGGAACGGCAAGCGCGACGGGCGGATTCCGCCATTGCTCGGTCCAGACGTACGCTCAGCATTCGGGCGCGCCTGATGATTCTGGCGATCATCGCGATCGTGCCGATCGTGCTGGAACGCATTCATAACGAACAGTTCAACCGCGGCGAGCGCATCGATGCGGCTTACCAGCAAGCGCTCGGCCTGGCGCGGCAGGCGGCGACAGTGCAAAGCGACGTGATCGTGTCGACACGCGCCTTCCTGACCGTGCTCGCGGGCACGCGTGCGGTTACTTCTTCTTCCGATCCATCATGCGCCCGGGTTCTTAAAAGCATCGCCGAACCGGAGCGATGGATCAGAGCTATATCGGTGGCAAATCTTGAAGGCCACATCGTCTGTTCGAGCAATTCCGGTGCGCTCGGCCTCGATATCAGCAAGCGTTCGCATTTCACCAACGCGGTGGAAACCGGACAATTCATGCTCAGCGATTACTTCATGGGCACGCGCGACAAAACGCCGCTCATCATCGCCTCGATTCCGCAACGTAATGCCGCCGGTTCGATCGAGTCCGTCGCGCTTGCGACGCTCGATCTGAACTGGATCGGCCAGATTGCGAGCGCGCTCACGGTGCGGCCGGGTTCGATCATGCTGCTGGTCGACGGACAAGGCCCCGTGCTGGCGCACGAACCCGATCCGGCGAATTGGATCGGCCGACGCCTCGGCGATCAGCCGCTCGTCAAGAATATGCTGACGCGACCCGAAGGCGTCGTCACCGCGGCGGCGCCCGACGGCGTTCGCCGCATATTCGCTTTCGTCGGATTGCCCGGCACCAGCGCGCATGTCGCGATCGGCTTCGACGAGAACGAAGTGCTCAGCAGCGCCAGTTCCGCGATGTGGGTCGCCTTCGCCGAGCTCGGCATCGTGACCTTTCTCGTGCTGTTGAGCATCTGGTTCGGCGCGGAACGCCTGCTGGTACGCCCGATCCGCGTGCTGGTCGAAGCCGCCGGCCGCATCGGACGCGGCGAAGACAAGACGCGCGCCACCGACCTTCCGTGGGCGGCGGAATTCATCCCGCTCGCCGTCGCACTCGATGAAATGACCGAGACGCTCGATGTGCGCGAGCAGGAGCTGCGTGACATCAACACCCAGCTGCGCGAACTCGCGCAACTCGATTCCCTGACCGCCTCGCCAATCGCCGCACCTTCAACGCCCAGCTTTTCACCGAGTGGAAATTGGCCATCAAGCGGCAGCAGCCGATTTCGGCGCTGATGATCGACGTCGACCACTTCAAGCCGTTCAACAATCACTACGGTCACGTCCAGGGCGATGCCTGCCTACGCAAGGTCGGCGAGGCGCTCAAGTCCTGTACGCGGATGCGCTCCGATATCGTGGCGGCGGTCGGCGGCGCGGACACGCGGGTGGCGCTGGCGGATCCGGCCGCACTCGGCCGTGGCACGCAATTGGCCGCGCGCTATGGCGGCGAGGAATTCGCCGTGCTGCTGCCGGGCGTCGAGCTCGAGACCGCCGCGCGGATCGCCGAGCGGATCCGGCGCGCGGTCGAGGACTTGCTCATCGCCCATGCCGGCGCGCCCTGGGGCTTCATTTCGATCAGTGTCGGCGTGGCATCAATGGTGCCCGGCGAGCGCGCGAGCCCGCAGGAACTGACCGAGGCGGCCGACGTCTGCCTGTACGAAGCCAAGCAGCGCGGGCGCAATACCGTGATCGCACGGACCGAAGTGGCGCCGCTGCGCGCCAGCGCGTAAAACGCAAAGCCCGGCCAAAACCGGCCGGGCTTACGACGCTAAGCTAATCCGCCGTCAGGCCGCAGCCTGCCACTCCAGCATCGCCTGCCGCGCCGGCTTGTTGAGGTGGACCTTGTCGTCCACGCACTCCACCAGTCGCACCGGAATGAGATGATGCTGCCCGCCGGACTGCGGATCGCCCTTGGTCAGCTTGATCTTGTCCGCCCCTTCCACGTGGTCGACGGTCCCGACATGCTTGCCGTCGGAGCCGATGACTTCCATGTGTTCCTTGATGTCTTGCAATTTGATGGTCATGCCGCACCTCCTGTTACGGCGGGCTAACCCGCGCGGCGTGCTGTTGGTTCCTTTGATATTGCAGGCGAATTAGTTCCGCCGCGGTTGACCCGCAAAGCCCTTTCGTGTCTGTTCCGCGCACCCTAAAAAGAGCCGGAAATGACCGCCGATTCGAGCAAAAACGAGCGCTACAACGCCGGCGCGGCCGAGGCCCGCTGGCAGAAAATCTGGGCCGAGCGCGGCATTTTCGCGACCCAAAACGACGACCCACGCCCGAAATACTACGTGCTCGAGATGTTCCCCTACCCCTCGGGGCGCATCCATATGGGCCACGTGCGCAACTACACCATGGGCGACGTGGTGGCGCGCTTCAAACGCGCCATGGGCAACGCCGTGCTGCACCCGATGGGCTGGGACGCCTTCGGCATGCCGGCGGAGAACGCCGCCATCGACCGCAAGGTGCACCCGAAGGCGTGGACCTACGACAACATCGCGGCGATGAAGAAGCAGCTCCAATCCATGGGGCTGTCGCTCGACTGGGCGCGCGAGCTCGCCACCTGCGACCCGGCCTACTACCGGCACCAGCAGAAGATGTTTCTCGACTTTCTGAAAGTGGGGCTGGTCGAGCGCAAGCAGTCGAAGGTGAACTGGGACCCGGTCGACCACACCGTGCTCGCCAACGAGCAGGTGATCGACGGCCGCGGCTGGCGCTCGGGCGCTCCGGTCGAGCAAAGAGAACTGACGCAGTGGTTCTTCAAGATCAGCGAATATTCGGAAGACCTGCTCACCGCGCTCGACGCGCCTCGAGCGCTGGCCGGACAAAGTGCGGCTGATGCAGAAGAACTGGATCGGCCGCTCGGAAGGCCTGCTGCTGCGCTTCATGCTCGATCCGGCCAGCACGCCGAACAAGGAAACCGAGCTGGAGATTTTCACCACCCGGCCGGACACTTTGTTCGGCGCCAAGTTCATGGCGCTGTCGCCCGATCATCCGCTCAGCCTTGCCGCCGCGGCGAAGAATCCGAAGCTGGCGAAATTCATCGAGCAGTGCCGCCACATGGGCACCTCGCAGGCGGCGATCGACACCGCCGAGAAGCTCGGCTTCGACACCGGCATCAAGGCGGTGCATCCGTTCGACGCCAGCTGGCAGCTGCCGGTCTATGTCGCCAATTTCATTCTGATGGACTACGGCACCGGCGCCATCTTCGGCTGCCCGGCGCACGACCAGCGCGACCTCGACTTCGTCAACAAATACGGGCTCGGCAACACGCCGGTGGTCTGCCCGCCCGGGCAGGACCCGAAGACTTTCGTCATCACCGACGTCGCCTATGACGGCGACGGCCGCATGATCAATTCGCGCTTCCTCGACGGCATGACGATCGAGCAAGCCAAGGACGAAGTCGCCAAGCGGCTGGAGCGCGAAACCCGCGGCAATCGCCCGCTGGCGCAGCGCCAGGTCAACTATCGACTGCGCGACTGGGGCATTTCGCGCCAGCGCTATTGGGGCTGCCCGATCCCGATCATCCACTGCGACAAATGCGGCGTGGTAAGCGTGCCGGAACAGGATTTGCCGGTCACGCTGCCGGAGGACGTCAGCTTCGACAAGCCGGGCAATCCGCTCGACCGCCATCCGACCTGGAAGAACGTCAAGTGTCCGAAATGCGCCGGCCCGGCGCGGCGCGAGACCGACACCATGGACACCTTCGTCGACTCGTCCTGGTACTTCGCGCGCTTCACCGATCCGTGGATCACCAGCGCGCCCACCGACCGCAAGATGGTCGATGAGTGGCTGCCGGTCGATCAGTATATCGGCGGCATCGAGCACGCGATCCTTCATCTGCTCTATTCGCGCTTCTTCACCCGCGCCATGCGCAAATGCGGCCACGTCGGCATGGACGAACCGTTCGCCGGCCTGTTCACGCAGGGCATGGTGGTGCACGAAACCTACCGCACCAAGAGCGGCGACTGGGCGATGCCGGCTGACATCAAGATCGAAGGGCTAGGCGATGCCCGCCGCGCCACGCTCGCTTCGACCGGCGAGCCGGTGGAGATCGGCGCGATCGAAAAAATGTCGAAGTCGAAAAAGAACACGGTCGATCCCGACGACATCATCGCGGCCTACGGCGCCGACACCGCGCGCTGGTTCATGCTGTCCGACTCGCCGCCCGAGCGCGACGTGATCTGGACCGAGGAAGGCGTGCAGGGCGCCTGGCGCTTCGTGCAGCGGCTGTGGCGGCTGATCAGTGAAATCGCGGACATCGTCGCGCCCGCCGCGCGGCCCTCCGCTTTCGGCGACGCCGCCTTGACCGTCCGCAAGGCCGCCCATGGCGCGCTTAGCAACGTGTCCGACGACATCGCCAAACTGCGCTTCAACCGCTGCGTCGCGCATATCTATGAATTTGCCAATGCGCTCAGCGACGCCATCGGCTCTGCCGAAACCGCGCCGGCGCCCGATTTCGCCTGGGCGCTGCGCGAAGCCGGCGACATCCTGGTGCGGCTGTTCCACCCGATGATGCCGCATTTGGCCGAGGAATGCTGGGCCGCGCTCGGCCACAAGACGCTGGTTTCCGCCGAGACCTGGCCGCAGGTCGAGCCCGATCTGCTGGTGGAAAACACCATTACCTTGCCGGTGCAGATCAACGGCAAGAAGCGCGCCGACGTCACCGTGGCCCGGGACGCCGGAAATGCCGATATTGAGGCTGCCGTTCTGGCCCTCGATGCGGTAAAAAGGGCGCTGGACGGCAAGCGCCCGAAAAAGGTCATCGTCGTCCCGCAGAGGATCGTCAATGTGGTGGCCTGAAACCCAGCGCCTGACCCGCCTGCTGCTAGCGCTGGCGCTGGCCGGCCTGACCGCCGGCTGCTTCCAGCCGCTCTATGGCGAAAAGTCCGCGGTCGGCGGCGACGGCATCGGCGACAAGCTGAGCAGCGTCGACGTCGCGCCGATCGATACGCCGAACGGCACCCGCCTTACCCGCGTCGGCGTCGAGCTGCGCAACAGCCTGATGTATGGGCTGACCGGCGGCTCCAGCGCCGCCGCACCTAATTACAAGCTGGACATCCGGCTCACCTCCAGCCAAACGCAGGTGATCGTTGACATCGCCACCGCGCGCGCCGACATCCAGAACTACGGCATCGACGCCATCTATACGCTGACCAACATCACGACCGGCAAGAAGGTCGTCACCGGGCAGACCTTCTCGCGCGTGTCGTACGACATTCCCGGCCAGCAGCAGCGCTTCGCCGGCGACCGCGGCTTGCGCGACGCCGAGAACCGCGCCGCCCAGGTGATCGCGGACAATATCCGCTCGCGGCTGGCGTCGTATTTCGTGGCGGGGACGTAATCGCCTGGTGCCCCGGACGCGGTGCACCGCAAATCCGAGGCCCAGCTTTCTGAAACCGGGGTCCCGGGTCTGCAGCGCACCACTTCGTGCTGCGCTGCGCCCGGGGACACGAGTCCGCCAAATGACTGCCATCAAAGCCTCCGACGTCGATCGCTTCATCGCGCGGCCCGATCCGAACCAGCCGATCGTGCTGGTGTTCGGGCCGGACGCGGGGCTGGTGCGCGAGCGCGTCGACGCGCTGGTGCGCGCCGCGGTCGACGATCCCAACGATCCGTTCGCGTTTGTGCGCATCGAGGGCGAGGAGCTCTCCGCCAATCCGTCGCGGCTGGTGGAGGAGGCGCACACGATTCCGTTGTTCGGCGGCCGCCGCGCCGTGCTGGTCAAGGCCGGCAGCCGCAACATCGCTGCCGCGCTCGAGCCGGTGCTCGCCGCGCCGTCGAACGATTGCCGCGTCATCATCGAGGCCGGCGATCTGAAGAAAACCGCGCCGCTGCGCGCGCTGTGCGAGAAGGCCAAGGTCGCCGCCGCGTTACCCTGCTACGTCGACGGCGAGCGCGACCTGGCGCGGCTGATCGACGAGGAAATGCGCGCGGCGAATTTGACGCTTGCCGCCGGATGCCCGCGCCGCACTGATGGCGCTGCTCGGCGGCGACCGGCTCGCCTCGCGCAACGAAATCCGCAAGCTCGCGCTCTACGGCAAGGACCAGAAAACCATCGAGCTCGCCGACGTGATGGCGGTGGTGGCCGATGCCTCGGCGCTGGCGCTCGACGGCGTGATCGACGCCGCCTTTGCCGGCAAGACCGCCGAGATGGACAGCGAATTCGGCAAGGCGCGCGCCGGCGGCTCGTCGCCGGCCGCGATCGTCTCGGCCGCGATCCGCCAGGTCGCCAATCTGCACAAGATGAAGCTGGCGGTGGAGGGCGGCGATTCAATCGAATTCGCCATGAAGCGCGGCGCGCCGCCGGTGCATTTCAGCCGCGAGAAGGACGTCGGCGCGGCGCTGCGGGCATGGACGCCGGCGCGATTGCTGCGCGCCATGGAGCAGCTCGCGGGCGCTTCGCTCGACATGCGCCGCAATTCCGCGCTGGCGGAAGCGATCGCGCAGCGCACGTTGCTGTCGCTGGCGGTGAGCGCGCGGAGGCGGGAGAGCGTAATACTCGTCGTCCGGGCGCAGCGCAGCACGAAGTGATGTGCTGCAGACCCGGGACCCAGCTTTCTAAAATTCGCCGAACCCCGGATCAGCGGCGCACCACTTCGCTTCGCTACGTGCTGCGCCGCATCCGGGGAACGCAGTCCCGGCCTTACAAATTCAACTGATAACTATGCGGCACCCAGCGGTAGCTGCCGCCCGCGCGCTCCACCCAGCCCAACCCCGGGAACGGCATGTGGAAGCCGGCTACCAACAATTTATCGGTCGCGACCATATCGAGGATACGCTTGCGGGTGGCCACCGCCTTCTCCTTTTCGTCGTCGACGTCGAGATGCAGGTCCGGCCGCTGCAACGACACCACATAGTGGCCGCAGGTGTCGGCCCAACTGAGCAGGCGCTTGCCCTCGCTTTCGATATGGAACGCCAGTAGCCCGGGCGAATGCCCGAAGGCGTCGACCGCGCGGATGCCCGGCACCACCTCGTCGCCCGGCTTGATGAAGGTCGAGCGGTCGGCGAGCGGCAGGCAGATCTTCACGTAGAGCTCGCGGTTGAACTTGCGCGCCTCGCGCACGTTCTCGCCCTTCTTCCAGAAATCGAAATCGGTGGCGCCGAACACGTAGCGCGCCTTTGGAAACACCGGCACCCCGCCCTTGGTCAGCCCGCCGATGTGGTCGGGGTGGCCGTGGGTGATCACCACCACGTCGACGTCCTCCGGCTGGTAGCCGGCCTGCGCCATGCGCGCGACCAGGTTGCCCGGCGGCAGCCGGCCCTTGAGCTGCTCGTACTCGGCAACGAGCGAACCGTTGCCGGTGTCGAACAGCACCAGCTGCTTGCCGGTATTGACCACGGTCGGGGTGAACGGATGCTCGTAGCGGTCGGCATCGATGCGGTTGGCGGCGGCCAGCGCCTTCACCTCGGCCGCGGCCGCTTCGCCGCCAAAACTGGGGGTGAGCCCGGAACGGATCACTTTGCTGTCCATGATGGTGGCGATCTCGAAGCCGCCGAACTTGAAACGGTAGATGGTCGGCTGCATTTCGCCTTGCATTGAAGCGGGCACCGGTGTCCTCCCTCGCGTGTCAGATAATGATTAGCAGCATTTTTTTGGGCCGCGATCCAGCGCGACGATGGGCTGTATTGAATGCGGCTGGTGATCTTTAAGCCTTTCCGGTCGCGCGCCGCCACACTTGCCGGTACGTGCCGAGCTCGGTGAAGCCGCCGTCCACCGGCAAATCAAGGCCGGTCAGATAGCCCGCCTCGTCGCCGGCCAGGAACATCACCGCGTTGGCGACGTCCTCCAGCGAAGCGCTGCCCTTGAGCGCCGACATATACTCCATGGCTTCGACGAACTTGTCGGCGCCTTCCACCATCGGCGTTCGCACGATACTGGGATGCACGGCGTTCACCCGGATGTTCCAGTCGGCGTATTCCATGGCCGCCGCCTTGGTCAGCCCGCGCAGGCCCCATTTCGACGCGCTGTAGGCGGCCGCGAAATGCCCGTTGATGCCGGCGGTCGATCCGATATTGACGATCGCACCGCCGCCGCTGTCGCGCATGACCGGCGCCGCCGCCTGGATGCCGAGGAATGGCCCGGTGAGGTTGACCGCCAGCACGCGGTCCCAATCGGCGCGCGCGGTGTTGGCGAGATCGACGCCGCGCAAGGAAACGCCGGCATTGTTGACCAGCACATGCAGCGCGCCGAACGTACTCTTCGCGAACGCCACGGCGTCGCGCCAATCCGGTTCGCTGGTGACGTCGAGGCGGCGGTAGTCGGCGGTGCCGCCCGCCGGCGGATAGATTGCACGAGCGCGCGGCCCTCGGCGTCCAGCACGTCGGCGACCACAACCCGCGCGCCGGCCTGCGCGAACGCCGCGCCTCCGCCGCCCCCTGCCCGCGGCTGCCGCCGGTGATGAGAACCGTCTTATTGGCGAATTTTGGCTCCACGGCGCTTTGCCTCCCGTATTGGCCCGCATTCGGATCAAACTACCAATTAGCCCGCTTGTCTGTCAGACCTTGTTAAGCAGAAGGGTCTATGAGCTGCATCCATGAGAAAAGCCTTGCCGGAAACGATGTTCACCGAATCCGACCAGCAGCCCCGATTGACGACGCTGCGCAATTGGGTGCTCGACCACGAGGTGACCGAGATCGTGATGAGCGAGCGGCAGTTCTGGAATTTTGCCCTGCTGCAGTCGGTCGCCGAGAAGCCGTGGGTCACGTTCATGGGCCGCGAACTGCGCGTGCCGAAAATGCCCGAAGACGCGCAAAAGCGCCTTGGCATCTACGACAAAACCGGCCCCGGCGCCATTTGATTCTGCACCGCCGGCAGCGTTTGCGCGCTTGATTTAGCGCAAGGCTTCCATAGCGACGATGCGAGATGATAAGTTAGCATCTCGATGGAGGGCCCCATGGCCGGTAGCGACAACCAGAATCCGAACGTTGTTCTGGTCGACGGCGTGCTCAATGCCATTGCGGCCTGGGTCAACAAGTATCGCGCCGCGGTCGGCGCCCAGTTAGCGCACGGCGCATGCGGGCCCGACGAGGTCAGGCAGACCGCCAAAGACCTCGGCGTAGTGCCCAATCAAATGCGGGAGCTGATGAACAAGGGGCCGGGCGCCGCCGATCTGTTGCAGAAACTGCTGGTGGCGCTGCACGTCGACCCGCAGGAAATCGCCAAAGCCAATCCGGCCGTCATGCGCGATTTGCAGCGGCTGTGCATCGCCTGCGCCAACAAGAAGCAGTGCGCGCACGAGCTGGCGCAGGGAACCGCGGCCGAGCATTTCCGCGATTATTGTCCCAATGCCTTCACGCTCGACGCGCTGTTCGCTGCGAAAGGTCCGTCGACTCCAGCACTGACGCGGCCGCATCGGCGGCCACGGCCCCATGCGCCGGTGTTAAAAACCGGCGTTCTTTAGTTCGCTGTCACATTCCGTGCCGAGCAAGCGTCTTCGTCACTCAGATTCCAGTCCTGCCGAAGCTCCATCAGCGCAAGCACTGCGACGACGGCGCCGAGACCGAAATGCCAGTACTGGAGCAGGCCGCTGCCGGCGTAGCCAAAGATGAATGGCGATGCAGCCAGCCACAGTCCACAGGCCAGTTCCAACCACTCCTCAGAGGTCCGCAGAACCATAATCTCCATTCCGGCCAGTGACAGAACCGCCACGCCGACAATGACGGCGTTCATCACCACGAACTGAGAATCGACCGCGTTTGCCAGCCATGGGGAAATCGCGATCAGCGCACCGATGACAACGCCGAGCCAATCTTCCCATGTACGGTGAACACCGAAAATTCGTATCGCTGCCATGGTAACCTCCATCGAATAAGAATCGACGGCATACGTCAGTGGCAATAACAGGCTCACGCCTTCAGACGGTCGGTGGACGGATAAAGCTACATCTGAATGTATGCCCAATACTAAAGTCTAAGCATTTCTTCATGCTCGCATTGATCCATATCAATGCCGGTCACAATTGAAGAAATTGATCGCCCCTGGCATTGCGAAAGCGACTCATGCTGCTGGTCAAAACCTATATCGACAAAAGCGCGATTCACGGCTTTGGCGTCTTTGCCGGCGAATTCATCCGCAAGGGCACGAAAATCTGGCGCTTCGTCGACGGCTTCGACCGCGTCTACTCGCTTAAAGCTTTTGCCAGGTTGCCCAAGCCGGCCCGGGATTTCATCAAGTTCCACGGCTATCGGGTGGACGGCGAAATCATTTTGACCATCGACCACGATTGCCACATGAACCATTCCGACGACCCCAACACTGATTTGCACAACGGCTACGCCGTCGCCCACCGCAATATCCGTAAGGGCACGGAGATCACCAACGATTACCGGGAATTCGAGCCGGGCTTTTGTGCTGCGTTTCTGCGGAAAAAATGACGCAGCCGCCGGCTCTGGCGCAAGCTTAGGATGCCGCTTAGGCTGTTGCCTGCAAACGTTAAAGAACGTGGGGGCTGGCGATGGCTAGGAAAGCGCGCAAAAAATCCGCTGCGAAGGCGAAGAAGAAATCCAAAAAAACCGCCGCGTCAACAAAGAAAAAACGCAAGGCGCTGGCGAAAAAGAAAACCAAGGTTGCGGCAAGAAAGAAGGCGGCCCGCAAGGCCAAGCCGAAAGGCGTCATCGCCACGATCGTTGGCGACTTTAAAGCCATGGTCGACACCCTGACCGACGCCGAACGTCTGCACCGCAAATTGGAGCCCCGCGGGTCGCCGGAGTCGGAGGCGTAACCTGCCCGGAGCGACGCGCCGCTTTATCGATCAGATCGGCAATCCCATGGCCGCCGCGAACCGCGCGTGATAGGCCGGCCAGGCGTCCGGGTTGACCAGGCGCTGCGGCCGGCCGCCTTGGAGAACACCGACAATCTGCTCGGCCGCCTGTTCGGCCATATGCCGGCGCGCTTCGCTCGTCACGCCGGCCGTGTGATAGGTCGCGATCACGTTCTCCAGCGTCAGCAACGGATGTTGCAGCGGCGGCGGCTCCTTGTCCCAGACGTCGATCCCGGCGCCGCTCAGATGGCCGGCCTGCAGCCGCTCGAACAGCGCCGCCTCGTCATGGATGCCGCCGCGCGCAGTGGTCACAAAGATGGCGCCTTTTTTCATCCGGGAAAATGCTTGCGCATCGATCATGCCCAGCGTCTCTTTGGTGCGCGGACAGTGGATCGACACGAAATCCGATTGCGCGAGCAGCTCATCCGTCGTCACCGACCGGGCGCCGCGCCGGGCAATTTCGTCCACACTGACGTAAGGATCGTACGCCAGCACGGTCATGCCGAAGGCGTGCGCCAGGCGGGCGACCCGCCTACCGACATGGCCGATGCCGACAAGTCCGAGGATTTTGCCGGAAATGTCCCGCCCCATCAGGTCTTCCCGCGCAAACCCGCGTTCGCGCCGCAGGCGCCGGTCGGATTCGGCGATCCGCTTCGAAAGCGCGAGCATCATGCCGAGCGTGTGCTCGGCGACCGCGCCTGCATTCATGCCGGCCTGGTTCACGACGATGATGCCTGCCTTGCTGCAGGCCTCGACATCGACCGTGTCGTAGCCCGCCCCGCTGGTCGAGACGCACAGCAGCCGGGGACAGCGTTTGAGCAGCTCGGCGGTCACGAACCATTGTCGCGGCAACTCGTCTTTCGCGGACGAAATCAGATAGACGTGCGCCTCGCCGAGAGCGGACCATGCGCTGGTCTCCGCGCCCTTGCGCTCGCAAGTGCGCAGCTCGATGTCGGCTTCGCGGGCCAGCCGGTCGGCCATGGCCCGATCGTACGGGAAGTCAAACCGAACGACGATTTTTGGATTTGCCGGCATCGGACTCTCATAATGACGCCGGCACGTGAGCCGGCTGCGTCACTAGATACCCGCCTCGCGTGCCGTCCGCTAGTTCGGCTTTCTTTGTTTCCCGCCCCCGGCCGTATTCAAGCGCGCTGCATTCGCCTGGAATCCTCGGCGGCCTCGTCCGCAAGCCATTTCCGAAACGTCGAAATTTTCGGCAGTGCCGCGGTCGGTTTGGGACAAACAATCCAATATGAGTACGGCACCTTGAGCGAGAGCGGAAAAGGCCGCACCAGGCGGCCGGCGCCTAGGTCCCATGCCGTCAGCGCGCTACGCGCGAGCGCGATACCTTGTCCGTCGATGGCGGCATCGATGGCCATGCTGGCTTGGTTGAAAATCGGGCCGCGCGTGAAATCGACCTGCGTGACGCCGGCCGCCTCCAACCATTTGCCCCAGTCGTGCCGCTCGTTGATGTGCAGGAGCGGGTGATGCTTCAGATCGGCCGCCGAACGCAGGGCATGACGCCCGCGCACGAGGGCCGGGCAACACACCGGAAATAGTTCTTCCGCGCACAGCCGGGTGACGTGCAAACTGGGCCAATTGCCGTCGCCATGACGGATCGCCAGATCGAAATCCTCGCGCGCAAAATCGATATGTTGCAGCGTGGCGGATACCCGCAGATCGATCTCGGGATGCTGTTCTGCGAACCGCCCGAGCCGGTGCACCAGCCATTTGCTGGCGAAGTTGGGTGACGTACTCACCGTCAGCGCACCCGTGTCGGTTCCGAAAACTCCATCCATTGGATTCGCGAACCCCGGCGAATCAGAACATGATTGCCGGATGTTCACAATTGCCTTCCTTTTCGTCCGCGTCCTGTGCGACTGCTTCAAGTCGCGACCACGGCTTGAAGCCGAAATTCTGGTGCTGCGACATCAACTCAACGTCCTGCAGCAGCGCGCGCCACATCGGCTATGTTTGACCTGGATCGATCGCGCTCTGTTCGTATGGCTCTATCGTGGCTTTCCGCGCATCCTTGACGCCATAACGATTTTAAGGCCTGAGACGATCGTGCGTTGGCATCGCAAAGGCTTCAGCTGCATTTTGGCGATGGAAATCCCGCCCTCTCGGTGGCCGACCGCAGATCAACAAAGAGGTGCGCGACCTTATCCGAAGAATGAGCTTTGAGAACCCGCTCTGGGGTGCGCCGCACATCCACGGCGAGCTTCTGAAGCTCGGCTTCGACATCGCCCAGTCGACAGTCTCGAAGTACATGGTACCGAGGCGAGGTCGGCCGTCGCAAACATGGAAGACCTTCCTTCACAACCACGCTGACGGGATCGCGTCGATTGATCTTTTTGTAGTTCCGACGATTGCCTTTGAGCAACTCTTCGCGTTTCTTATTCTCGGCCACGGACGGCGGCAGCTGTTGTGGTTTGCGGTGACCCGGCATCCGACGGCGGAGTGGTTGGCACGCCAAATAACGGAGGCATTCCCCTGGAACAAGGCGCCGACATATATCGTCCGCGACAACGACCGAGCCTTCGGTAGCGTATTCACACGCCGCATCCGGGCGATGGGTATTCGGGATCGGCCCACGTCATTTCGCTCGCCCTGGCAGAACGGCCATGTTGAACGCCTGATCGGGTCGATCCGGCGCGAGTGTACCGATCATCTGATCGTGCTCAACGAAGAGCACCTGAGGCGGATCATTGCGAAATTCTCCGCCTATTATAATGGGTGGCGTCCTCATGTTTCGCTCGGAAAGGATGCGCCGGACGGGCGCCCGATCGAGCGCTTCGGGAACCTCGTCGCACATGCAATCTTGGGCGGATTGCATCACCGGTACGCACGAATCTAGTTTTTGGAAGCGACAACTGTTACCCTGGCGCACTCTGTCTTGAAGGGCGGTCGTATCGAGGCCATCATGTCGAGATGGCTCACACGAAAAGCCGCCACAAATTGGAACGGGAGCGCCGCAAGGCGCTAGATGAGATCGAGCGCATCGAACGCCCCAAGCAGATAAAGTCAGAACGTGAAGCCAAGCTGGTCGTTGCCACGTGGAACGTCCGGGTCATCCGGCATTCGCCCGTGTGGTTTTTCCCGACCATCCGGCTGCACTGATCGCACGGCGATTTTATCTTGGGTGCATTTGCCCCGGTTGTGGCCAACGTGGCTCCGTCGATCTCCGGCGCGTCAATCGCCACCCCAACGCCTCGCTCGAAAGCCTGATCCCAATGTTGTCCTGCCAGCGATGCTCACCGAACCCGCCGTTTGCCAGACTTACCGGTCTATCGCGCTGGCCGCGCTAGTTCAGCGGTCGCCGACGAATGTCCGCTTTGGGGGGAACAGCGGACGTCAGTCGATTTTGTAAGCGCCGGAGCAATAATCCCTCACTGAAGCGGCCGGGTATGCCAGTTGCGCCGGAGTAATAATCCGGCAGCAGATAGCCCTTTGCATCGGATTGGCAGAGGGCGGGGGATGAAGGGCGTGGAACTATATGGACGGGTTCGCTATGCGGTTCAGATTGAGGGCTTGAGCGAGCGGGCGGCTCAGCTAGCAGCGCATGGCCGTAATATGCGTTAGCCTTTTCGATTGCATCCGTGAGATGCGTCGCATCTATCGAATGATATTCGGCAATAATAGCAGCAATTTCGGGCCATCGGGGAATCTCAGCAATGTACGTAAAGTTCGTCCAGTCCCAAAGAACAATTCCATTGTTCGAAGATAGTTGCACCAGATCATTGATGACGACGCAACCGCCTCCAAAATCCCATGGTCTTTTCTTTTCACTCATCGCTTAAATCCTAAATCTCACTTCCTATCCAACTTCCTCAACACCCCATCCAACTGATCCAAATCGCGATACTTGATGCGCAGCGTGCCGCCGCCGTCGGCGCGATGGTCCACCGCCACCTCCAGCCCGAGCGCGTCGGACAGCCGCCGCTCCAGCGCCTTGGTGTCGGCGTCCTTGGCGCGTGCGGTGCCGGTAACGTCGCGTGCCTGCGCACGACCTTCCTTGCGCATCGCCGCCTCGACCTGGCGCACGTTCAGCCCGCGCTTGACGATGTCTTCGGCGAGCGCGAGCGCGTTCGGCTGCCCGACCAGCACGCGCGCGTGCCCGGCCGAGAGCTGGCCGGACGCCACCAGCGCCTGCACCGGCTCGGACAGCTTGAGCAGCCGCAGCGTGTTCGCCACATGCGAGCGGCTCTTGCCGACGATCTGCGCCACGTCGTCCTGGCCGTGGTTGAACTCCTCCATCAGCGCCAGATAGCCGTTCGCCTCCTCGATCGCATTGAGATCGGCGCGCTGCACGTTCTCGATGATGGCGAATTCGAGCGCCTGCGCGTCAGTCGCCTCCACCACCGTGACCGGCACCTCGTGCAGGCCGGCGCGCTGCGCCGCGCGCCAGCGCCGCTCGCCGGCGATGATCTCGAAATTGTCGGGCTCGCCGCGCACGGCGCGCACCACGATCGGCTGGATGATGCCGCGCTCGCGGATCGAATCGGAGAGTTCGTTGAGCTCGGTCTCGGTGAAGGCGCGGCGCGGATTGCGCGGATTGGCCTTGAGATTTTCGATCGGCGCGCGCCGCGGCTTGCGCCCGCTGTCGGCCGACGAGCTTTCATCGCCGACGTCGCCGATCAGCGATGCGAGGCCGCGTCCCAATCGCGAATGATCCGCCATCGCCGCCGCTCCTGAACGAGCCATCGAGATTACCCTTCCAAGTTCACCGTTGTCATGCCCCGCGAAAGCGGGGCATCCAGTACGCCCTGCGCGTCCGCTTTAACTGGGATCGTTACACAATACGCACCGGGGTTACTGGATCGCCCGCTTGCGCGGGCGATGACACTGAGACTGTTTTTGCCCGCGCATGACGGCGGTTAGCTTGCCTTCAATTCCTTCTCGCGCTGGATGATCTCGGTGGCGAGCCGCAAGTAGGCTTCGCTGCCGACGCATTTCAAATCGTAGACCAGCACCGGCTTGCCGTAGGACGGCGCCTCCGAGATGCGCACATTGCGCGGGATCACCGTGTCGTAGACCTTGCGGCCCATGAACTGGCGCACGTCGGCGACCACCTGGTTGGAGAGATTGTTGCGCGAGTCGTACATGGTGAGCACGATGCCGTGGATCGACAGCGTCGGATTGAGACTGTTCTTCACCTGCTCGACCGTCTTCAACAGTTGCGACAGGCCTTCGAGCGCGAAGAACTCGCATTGCAGCGGCACCAGAATCGAATCCGCCGCCGCCATGGCGTTGACCGTGAGCAGATTGAGCGAGGGCGGGCAGTCCACCAGCACGTAGGTGAAATCATAGGTGCGCGGACCCTTGTTGAGTTCGGTGAGCGCGTTGCGCAGGCGGAAGGCGCGGTCGCGCTGCTGGCCGATCTCGAGCTCGAGGCCGGAGAGGTCCATGGTCGAGGGCGCGATAAAAAGTTGCGGCACCGCGGTCGGCAGCACGGCCTCGCGCATCGGCGCCTTGCCGGTGAGCACGTCATAGGTCGAGGTGCGGCGCGACTTGCGCTCGATGCCGAGCCCGGTCGAGGCGTTGCCCTGCGGGTCGAGATCCACGATCAGCACGTGCTCGCCGATGGCGGCGAGCGCGGTGCCGAGATTGATCGCCGTGGTGGTCTTGCCGACGCCGCCCTTCTGGTTGGCGACCGCCAGCACGCGCGGGCGGCCGGCCGCGGGCGCGGGGTTCCGGCTTCGGGAACGGGAACGACCGCCGGGCTATCGGTTGGTGGCTGCTCGGGCATTTGGTGTTTCCATATTGATTTCAATGGTTTAGGTGCTATTTTCTGCGACGCGTCAGGCCGCGCACAACGACGATTGCGCCGGTCGGACTGGTCACGCTGGGCACAATGGAGGCCTCAAGTCTCCAATATTTAGCGGCTTCGGTCAATTCAGCATCTACATCTTGACCCTTGGGGAACAGCCCGAGCGCCCCCTTGGCGATCAAAGGAAAGGCTTGATCGCACAGGAGTTTCAATGGGGCGAGCGCGCGCGCCGTCACCACATGCACGGTTTCTGCACAGGTTTCCCCAAATTTCTCCGCCCGCATCTGGTGGACTTGCGCCGGCAGGGCGATCGCACGCACCACCTCGCGCAGGAAATTTGCCTTTTTCCCTACGCTTTCAACCAGATGCACCATCGCGCCCGGCCTGTCGGCGAGCGCGCAGGCGATCGGTATCCCCGGAAATCCCGCGCCCGACCCGAAGTCCACCCACACCCGCGCCTCCGGCGCCAACGGCAAAAGCTGCAGCGAATCGGCGATGTGGCGGGTCCAAATCTGGGGAAGTGTCGAGGAAGCGACGAGGTTCTGCTTCTGCTGCCAGAGCAACAGCAGTTCTACGAACATTAAAAGACGCGATTCCGTTTCACGTGAAACAGGCGTGAGCGCGAGCGCGCGTTTTTTATCGCTTTCGAGGTCGAAACCGCCCTGCCCGCTTTTTTTCAAGCGCGTTTCGCAGCGTTGCGGCCGCGTTTCACATGCGCGACCAGCAGCGTCAGCGCCGCCGGCGTGATGCCATCGATCCGACTGGCATGTCCGATCGTGCGCGGACGTTGCGTTTCCAGTTTCTGTTTTGCTTCGTTGGAAAGTCCCCGCAGCGCCGCGTAATCGAAATCGTCCGGCAAGGCGAAACATTCATCGCGCCGATACGCCGCCACATCCGCCGCCTGGCGCGACAGATAGACGGCATACTTCGCATCGATCTCGATCTGCTCGGCGATTTTTTGATCGAGCGCGCCGAAGCGCGGCCAGATCTTTGCGAGATCCGCGATCGCGACATGCGGATACGACAATAATTCGAACGCGCTGCGCCGCTGTCCATCTTTGTTGAGCGCGAGACCGTGACGCTCCGCTTCTTTCGGCGTGAGCGAAACCGAATTGGCAAATTCGCGCGCTGCAGTCAGCGCAGCCGATTTTTCCGCGTGGAATTTCGAGCGCACAGATCCAATGCAGCCGATTGAAATTCCGCGATCGGTCAAACGCTGATCTGCATTATCGGCGCGCAGCTTCAATCGATATTCGGCGCGCGAGGTGAACATGCGATACGGCTCGCTGACGCCGCGCGTCACCAGGTCGTCGATCATCACACCGAGATAGCCTTCGGCGCGATCGAAAATAATTTCAGCCCCGCCGCCGGCCAATGACGCCGCATTGAGACCTGCAAGAAGTCCTTGTGCCGCAGCCTCTTCGTAGCCAGTGGTGCCGTTGATCTGGCCGGCGAAAAACAATCCGCGCAACCGTTTTGTTTCCAGTGTCGGATTGAGTTCGCGCGGATCGATGTAATCATATTCGATGGCGTAACCCGGCCGCACGAAGCGCGCGTTTTCCAATCCGGGAATGGTCGCCACCAGCGCGTGCTGGACTTCTTCCGGCAGCGAAGTGGAAATTCCGTTCGGATAAACGGTGTGATCGTCGAGACCTTCCGGCTCTAAAAAAATCTGATGTCCGTCGCGTTCGCCGAACTTCACGATCTTGTCTTCAATCGACGGACAATAGCGCGGGCCGCGGCTCGCGATCTGACCGGAATACATCGGCGAGCGATGCACGTTGGCGCGAATGATTTTGTGCGTAGCCTCGACCGTGCGTGTGATGCCGCATTCGATTTGGCGGTTTTCAATGCGCTTCGTCAAAACTGAAAACGCTTCCGGCGGTTCGTCGCCTGGCTGCATTTCCAATGCGGGCCAATCGATGCTGCGGCCATCGAGGCGCGGCGGCGTGCCGGTTTTCAAACGGCCGAGCGCAAAGCCGATATTTTCCAACGTGCGCGAAAGGCCCATGGCCGGCGCTTCGCCGACGCGGCCGGCGGGAATTTGCTTTTCGCCGATGTGGATGAGGCCGCGCAGAAACGTGCCGGTGGTGAGAACCACAGAGCCGCAGGAAATCTCGCGGCCGTCGGCGAATTTGACCCCGCAAACTCGGCCGTTTGCGATGACCAAGTCATCGGCTTCCGCTTCAAACACCTGCAAATTCGCCGTTGCTCGAATCGCGGCCTGCATGGCCGCCGCATAGAGCTGACGATCGGCCTGGGCGCGCGGGCCGCGCACGGCCGGGCCCTTGCGGCGGTTGAGGACGCGGAACTGGATGCCGCCCTTGTCGGCCACATGGCCCATGAGGCCGTCCAAGGCGTCGATTTCCCGCACCAAATGGCCTTTACCCAGGCCGCCGATGGCCGGATTGCAGGACATGGCGCCGATGGTCGCGAATCGATGGGTCACCAGCGCCGTCCGCGCGCCCATGCGGCAAGCGGCGGCAGCGGCTTCACAGCCGGCGTGGCCGCCGCCAATCACCACGACATCGAATTGGGCTTGTGTGGATTTTGCCATGGGGGCGGTTCTAGCGGAGGCGCGGGAAGGGGTCAAAAACAACCGCTTTACGGCAAATGTTTCACGTGAAACATCGGCGGATCGGTACCAACATACCCAACATCTCACGTTTTCCGGCAGAGATATCCGCTGTTAGGGCCCAGATGTCGCAATTCCTTGCTGTTGTTCTGGCGCTTTCCCGCAATCCTCCGCGAGACCTACTTGCCGATGCAGAAGTCCCGAAAAATCACGTCCAGGATATCCTCGACATCGACCCGGCCGGTGAGGCGGCCGAGCGCGCGGGCGGCAATCCGCAGCTCCTCGGCCAGCAGATCCTCATGGCCGGCCACGTCGCGCCCTTGCGCCCGCCTGAGAGCGGCCAGGACATCCTCGAGCGCCCGCCGGTGGCGTTCGCGCGTGACCAGCGCCGATTCGGCCCCCGACAAGAAACCCTCGGCATGGCGGGTCAATCCAGCCAATAACGGGTCAAAACCCTCGCCGGTGACGGCTGAAATATTGAATACAAACTCACTCTCTACATGTTTTTGATTCATTTCTACCGGTTAACCCTTTGTTAGCTATGTTGTTTAAGGGCTTATTAGGAATGAGTGTAGCTTCACTCTTTGCTATATTCTGTATTGTTGATTCATTTATTTCTCCAGGCACTGAAATCAGGTCGATTTTGTTACGAATCATCCAGATTGGCGGCCCCGACCCCGCCTTTCCGGTCGATTTGGCCTCGTTTTTCGACGCGGCCACCCCGGAAGTAGCCAATTCGCCGGCCTCCACCACCCACAGCACCAGGTCGGCGCCGGCGGCCCGCTCGCGCGCGCGCCGCACCCCCTCCTGCTCAACCGGATCGTCGGTGTCGCGAATGCCGGCGGTGTCGAGCAGGGTCACCGGCCAGCCGGCGAGATCGAGATGCACCTCGATCACGTCGCGGGTGGTCCCGGCGTAGGGCGACACGATCGCCGCCTCGCGCCGGGCGATGCGGTTGAGCAGCGTGGACTTGCCGGCATTGGGCGGACCGGCGATCGCCACCACCAGGCCTTCGCGCAACCGCTCGCCGCGCCCGCCATCTGCCAGCGCGGCGGCGATCTCCGTTTCCAGCTCGCGCGCGATAGTCAGCGCCGGCGCCAGCAGATCGTCCGGCACATCGGCCTCGTCGGAAAAATCGATGCGCGCCTCGACCAGCGCCAGCGCCCGGATCAGCCGCTGCCGCCAGGTTTCGGCGCGGCTGCCGAGCCAGCCCTTGAGTTGGCGGAACGCCTGCCGGCGCTGACCTTCGGTCTCCGCCATCACCAGGTCGGCGAGGCCTTCCACCGCGGTGAGATCGAGCTTGCCGTTCTCGAAGGCGCGGCGGGTGAACTCGCCCGCCTCGGCCGGGCGCAGGCCCTCGACGCGGGCGAGGGCGCCGAGCACCGCGGCGATCACCGCGCGGCCGCCATGCAGCTGCAGCTCGGCGACGTCCTCGCCGGTCTCGCTGTGCGGCGCGGGAAACCACAGCGCCAGCGCCTCGTCGATGATGTCGTTCGACTGCGGATCGCGGATGCGGGCGAGCGCGGCCTGGCGCGGGGCGGGGATCTTGCCGCTCAGGCGTTTAAGCGCCTCGCCCGCGCGCGCGCCGGAAATGCGGACCACCGCAATGGCCGCAGGCCCGCGGCCGGAGGAGAGGGCGAAGATGGTGTCGCGTTCGGACATCACGGCGACGGAAGCGCCGGGAGGAGGGTGGGTCAAGGGGCGCCAGATTGCAACGCCGGCGGTGCTCGTCGAGATGGCCGACACGGCCCTCTATGCGGCCAAGGCGCTTGGCCGCAACACCTTCACGGTCCATCAGAACGCCGTCGCGCCGGCCCCGGCCCCGCCCTCGTGCGCGAAACCGCCGCGTAAGGCCGCGCCACAAACCCCACGCCGTTTCGAATCGCTTCGCCAAATGACATAGTTCGCCCGAACAAAATCGGAGCTGACTGTCTGCGCGTCGCCGCGCAGATGGTTCGGCCGCCACCGAACTATCGCTGCTTGCTACCGGCACGCGGGCCACGATAGACTTGGCCATGGTCGCGGCGGCAAACATGGTCGAGGTCGCGGGCGCTGGTCGGCGATACCGCGCGCGCCACCATGCTGGCCGCACTCATGGGCGGGCAGGCCTTGACGAGCAGCGAGCTCGCGTCTCTCGCACATATCTCCAGGCCAACCGCGAGCGAACATCTCAGCAAGCTGGTCGGCGCGCGGCTGCTCAGCGTGACGCAGAAACGCCGCAACCGCTATTACCGCATTGCCTCGCCGCTGGTGGCCAAGATGCTTGAAAGCATCAAAGCGGTCGCCGCGCTCGAGACGCCGCCGCGTTACCAGCCGCGCTCGACGCAGGACGACGCGCTGCGCTTCGCGCGCACCTGTTACGATCATCTGGCCGGCCGGCTTGGCGTTGCGGTCACCGATGCGCTGGTGGCCAGGCGATTGATCGTGCTGACCGAGGAGGGCGGCGAGGTCACCGCCACCGGACGCATTCCTCAGCAAGTTCGGCGTGGCATTGACGGCTAAATCCACGACCCGGCGGATTTTCTGCCGCGCCTGCCTCGACTGGAGCGAGCGGCGTTATCATGTGGCGGGTCGTGTCGGCGCGGAAATCTGGTGCTATTGCGAGGACCGCGGCTGGCTCGCGCAGCCGACGGCACGCGCGCCGTCCGCGTGACGCCGGCCGGCCGGCGCGGACTGCGTGAGACGTTTGGCGTCACATTGGATTTTGACGCCCGCGCTATACCTGACGGTTAAGGCCGCCACGCGATCCCTTGCCCGACTTCACGCACGCCGGGTAATCCTGCGCGCTGCGCCAAGCCACCGAATGGATGCCGGAGCGCGTCAGCCCGATATCGGTGAGTTCAAGATCGCTGAGCTTGGATAATTCGCTCACGCTGCGGCGATAAATCCGCCACACGCGCAGCGCATGAATAAAGTGACTGAGGATCATTTCGGTTGTCCTTGTGTGGCCGCTACAGCGTCAGGTGTGGCGCAATTCCGCTCCCGCGCGCGCCAGCACGTCCACGATTTTCGGTTCCGCCTCGCTATCGCGGTCGAGCCGCTCGGCCGCGACGACGCGCAGATTCTCGAGCGCGGCCCGCACTAGTGGCGGCAGCTTCGCGAAGCGCCGGCCGTCTGAGTCCTCCTCGGCAATCCGGCGCGAACGCGCAAACCGTATTCCGATCGCGACCAAGCGATCGAGCACCATGGTGGCGATGTCGCGATTGGTTTTCAGATAGGCTCGGCCTTCGCCGGTGATGGTGTAGAGCTTCTTGGTGCCCACCACTTGCGCGGTCAGCAGGCCGGCCTCTTCAAGATAGGTCAGCGTCGGGTAGACGATGCCGGGGCTGGGCGAGTAGCCGCCCTCGGTCTTGTCTTCGATCAGTTTGATGATCTCGTAGCCGTGGCGTGGCGCTTCCGCGATCAGCGCCAGCATGATCAGCCTAAGGTCGCCCTGCGCCAGCATGCGGCCGCCGCGGAGGTCGTCGTCATCCATGCCGCCGCCCTGGCCGTGACGTCCGCCGCCGCCGCCGCCGCCGCCGCCGCCGCCGAAACCGTGCCGGCGGCGCCCATGACGTTCGCGCCATCCACGCCCTATGGCCTGGCGGCCGCCGGGCTCGAATTCTTGCATTCCAAACATCGTTGTCTCCTGTTTATGAAGATATATCGTAAGATAGCTCTATGTGAGATATAACACAAGATATATCTTTGTAAATTATTTTCGACGATATTACAATGGTTTAAGATGGATCGTGCGAACGTGGGAGATATCCATGACTGCCTTGAAGCCACTGCTGGGCATTTCAATCGTACTGGCATTTGTCACGCAGGCGAGCGTCATCGCTCCAGCCCGCGCCGACAGCGACCTCGCGCGCGCCTATCGCGTGATCGCGCAAAAGCAATTCGTCGATCTCACCCACAGCTTCGGCCCGACGACGCCGGTGTGGTCGGGCTTCGGCCAGGCGAAGTTCTCGCCGGCCGCCGATCCGCAAACCAAGAAGCCCTACACCATCAAGGACGACGGCTTCCGCACCACGTTCTACGAGATGGTCGGGCAGTACGGCACCCATGTCGATCCGCCGGCGCATTTCGCCGAGGACGGCATCACCATGGACGAGATCCCGCTCAAGCAGATGATCCTGCCGCTGATCGTGCTCGACAATACGCCCTACCAGGCGAAGGACGAGAACCACGCCTTCTCGGTGGCCGACCTCAAGGCCTGGGAGAAGAAGCACGGCCGCGTGCCGCGCGGCAGCTTCGTGGCGCTGCGCACCGACATGTCCAAGGACTGGGACAGCAACCCGGAGCGCTTCAAGCGCGCGCCGTTCCCGGCCTGGGCGTTCGAGACCATCAAGTTCCTGTACGAGCAGCGCGGCGTGACCGCGACCGGCCACGAGGCGATGGACACCGATACCACCGACAAGATGGATTCGGAGACCTACATCCTTCAGCACGGTCACTATCAGATCGAGGTCATGGCCAATCTCGACCAGGTGCCGCCGAAAGGCGCGCTCATCGTGGTGAGCTGGCCGAAAGTGCGCGAAGGGCTTGGTTTCCCGGCGCGGGCGTTCGCGATTTTGCCGTAGCTTCCTCTCGCCGCGGTGTGGGAAGTGGTAAGCGGAGAGTGCTGCGCGCTTCCTCCAAATTTCGCTTGCGCGGCAATCCTTGTTAGTCTGCGCCGATGTCAGCCCCGCCCAACATCGCGCACGAAAACCGGCTCGCGAGCGCGACCTCGCCCTATCTGCTGCAGCACAAGCACAATCCGGTGGACTGGTGGCCATGGGGGCCGGAGGCGCTGGCCGAGGCCAAGCGCACGAACCGGCCGATCCTGCTCTCGGTCGGCTACGCCGCCTGCCACTGGTGCCACGTGATGGCGCACGAGAGCTTCGAGGACGAAGGCACCGCGCGCGGTGATGAACGAGCTGTTCGTCAACATCAAAGTCGATCGCGAGGAGCGGCCCGACATCGACCAGATCTACATGAACGCGCTGCATCTGCTGGGCGAGCAGGGCGGCTGGCCGCTGACCATGTTTCTGACGCCCGAAGGCGAGCCGGTGTGGGGCGGCACCTATTTTCCGAAAGAGAGCCGCTACGGCCGGCCGGCCTTCGCCGATGTGCTTGCGCGAGGTGGCGCGGCTGTTCCGCGAGGAGCCGAACAAGATCGAGCAGAACCGCGCCGCGCTGATGGCGCGGCTGGCCGACAAGGCGCGGCCGGCGGGCAAGGTCACCATCGGCCTGAAGGAGCTCGATGCGGCGGCGGGCCAGATCGGCAACATGTTCGACCCGGTCAATGGCGGGCTGCGCGGCGCGCCGAAATTTCCGCAACCGGCGATGCTCGAAATGCTCTGGCGCGCCGGCGCGCGCAGCCACCGACGCGCGCTTTTTCGAGACGGTCGAGCATTCGCTCGAACGCATGTGCGAAGGCGGCATCTACGATCATCTCGGCGGCGGCTTCTCGCGCTACTCGGTCGACGAGCGCTGGCTGGTGCCGCATTTCGAGAAGATGCTGTACGACAACGCGCAGCTGCTGGAACTGCTGGCGCTCGCCTATCAGCGCAGCGGCACGCCGCTGTTTGCCGCGCGCGCGCGCGAGACGGTCGAATGGCTCGCAGCGCGAGATGACCACGGCGGAGGGCGCGTTCGCCGCTTCGCTCGACGCCGATTCGGAAGGCGAGGAAGGCAAGTTCTACGTCTGGTCGGAGGACGAGATCATCGAGCTGCTCGGCCCCGAAGCCGGCGGCTTTTTCGCGCGCCATTACGACGTGAGCCACGAGGGCAATTTCGAGGGCCACAACATCCTCAATCGGCTTAAGCGCGTCGCGCGCACGGATGCCGACGAGGCGCGGCTGGCGGCGTTGCGCGCCATGCTGCTTGACGCGCGCGCGAGCCGCGTGCGGCCCGGCCTCGACGACAAGGTGCTGGCGGACTGGAACGGGCTGATGATCGCCGCGCTGGTCAATGCCGGCATTATTCTCGACGAGCCGTCATGGCTGGAGATGGCGAAGCGCGCCTTCGATTTCATTGCGCGCACGATGACCAAGGGCGACCGCCTCGGCCATTCCTGGCGCGCCGGCAAGCTGCTGTTTCCGGGGCTGGCGTCCGATTTCGCCGCCATGATCCGCGCCGCGCTGGCGCTGTATGAGGCGACCGGTGAGCGCGGCTATCTCGAGCGGGCGCTCGCCTGGCAGCGCGCGCTCGATGCGCATTACGCCGATCCCGACAGCGGCGGCTATTATCTCACCGCCGACGATGCCGACGACCTGGTGGTGCGGCCGCATTCCACCTTCGACGACGCCACGCCCAATCCGAATGCGGTGGCCGCGCAAAACCTGGTGCGGCTGGCGCTGCTGTCCGGCGACGATCGCTGGCGGCAGCAGGCCGACCGGCTGATCGAGGGCATCTTGTCGGCGGCGGAGCGCAATCTGTTCGGCCATGTGGCGCTGCTCAATGCGCTCGACCTGCGCCTGCGCGGCGCCGAGATCGTCACGACGGGGCAGGAGGCGGACCGCTTCGCGCAAGCGGCGCTGAAATTGCCGTTCCTCGACCGCATCGTGCTGCGCGCCGCGTCGGCCGCCGACCTGCCGGCCGCGCATCCGGCGCAGGAAAAGCTGAAGGCCGCACCGGGCGAGCGCGCGGCCTTCGTCTGCTGTCGGCGAGACCGGTGCTCGCTGCCGGTGACTGACCGTCAGCGCCGAGATTTCACGATGCGCAGGCTGCAAACAGATGCGTGCTCGTGCGATGATCCGCTCGCCGCGTCGAAGGCGGCCGACGCGGATAACGAGCTTACGTATTCATCGAACTCGAAGAATTCCGCGTTGTTCTTGGTGTTGCGCAGCTTGTCGAGCAGGAAGTCGATGGCGTCCATGGTGCCCATCGGATTGAGGATGCGGCGCAGCACGTACATCTTCTTGAGCACGGCCGGGTCGGTGAGCAGCTCTTCCTTGCGGGTGCCGGAGCGCGTGATGTCCATCGCCGGGAAGGTGCGCTTGTCGGCCACCTTGCGGTCGAGGATGAGTTCCGAGTTGCCGGTGCCCTTGAACTCTTCGAAGATCACTTCGTCCATGCGGCTGCCGGTGTCGATCAGCGCGGTGGCGATGATGGTGAGCGAGCCGCCTTCCTCGATGTTGCGCGCGGCGCCGAAGAAGCGCTTCGGCCGCTGCAACGCGTTGGCGTCGACGCCGCCGGTCAGCACCTTGCCGGATGACGGCACCACGGTGTTGTAGGCGCGGCCGAGGCGGGTGATCGAATCGAGCAGGATCACCACGTCGCGCTGTGCTCGACCAGGCGCTTGGCCTTTTCGATCACCATTTCGGCGACCTGCACGTGGCGCGAGGCCGGCTCGTCGAAGGTCGAGGACACCACCTCGCCCTTCACCGAGCGCTGCATGTCGGTGACTTCCTCCGGCCGCTCGTCGATCAGCAGCACGATCAGATAGCACTCGGGATGATTGGCGGTGATCGAGTGCGCGATGTTCTGCAGCAGCACGGTCTTGCCGGTGCGCGGCGGCGACACGATCAGCGCGCGCTGGCCCTTGCCGATCGGCGCCACGATGTCGATGACGCGGGCCGAGAGATCCTTCTTGGTCGGATCCTCGTATTCCATCTTCAGCCGCTCGTCGGGATAGAGCGGCGTCAGGTTGTCGAAGTTGATCTTGTGGCGCGCCTTCTCGGGGTCCTCGAAATTGATGGTGTTGACCTTGAGCAGCGCGAAATAGCGCTCGCCTTCCTTCGGGGAGCGGATCTGGCCTTCGACGGTGTCGCCGGTGCGCAGGCCGAAGCGGCGGATCTGGGTGGGCGAGACGTAGATGTCGTCGGGCCCGGACAGATAATTCGCTTCCGGCGAGCGCAGGAAGCCGAAGCCGTCGGACAGCACTTCGACGACGCCTTCGCCGATGATGTCGATCTCTTGCGTCGCGAGCTGCTTGAGGATCGCGAACATCAGCTCCTGCTTGCGCATGGTGGTGGCGTTTTCGACCTGGTGCTCTTCGGCGAAGGACAACAGTTCGGCTGGTGTTTTGGACTTGAGGTCTTGGAGTTTCATTTCCCGCATTGGGGGCATTTATCCTTGGGAGAGTAACCGGCGGAGTCTCAGAAAATGCGAAGACTCGGAAAGCCGGTTGACGTGGGAGAGAGAGAGAGATCGCAGGTCTGGGGTAACGAGGAAGTTGGGAAAAGCGCCCGGAACCCGATGCTGCGACCGGCCCGAACGTTGGGAGCCGGAACGCGACTGCATCCGCCTGCGTTCGGTGGGAAAACACAACATAGGAGGAAAAGCGTTTTTTCGCAAGTAGCGCCGCGCGCCGGTGCGCGAATGAACGCTTTGCTTAGAACGGCTTGACGACCGCCAGAACCACGATCAGGATCATCAGGACCGTCGGTATCTCATTGACAATACGATAGAATTTAGGCGGGTGCCGGTTGCGGTCGGAGGCGAAGTCACGCACCCACTGCGCCAACAACCCGTGCAGGATGGTCATGGCGAGGACCAGCACGAACTTGGCGAGAAACCAGCCAGCAGCGAAGGCCTGGGTTTCCAGCACCAGCCCGATGCCGAGCAGCCAGGTCACGATCATGGCCGGCGTCATGATGAATTTGAGCAGCCGGCGCTCCATCACCTTGAAGGTTTCCGACTGCTCGGAGCCCGGCTTGGCGCCGGCGTGATAGACGAACAGCCGCGGCAGATAGAGCATGCCGGCCATCCACGCGATCACCGCGATGATGTGGAAGGCTTTCAGCCACGCGTACATGGTTGCCTCGTCACCGGCCGCGCACGCGTTTGAGCATGTGCTCGACATGGGCGATCGGCGTCTCGGGCAGGATGCCGTGGCCGAGATTGAAGATGAACGGGCCGCCCGACAGCGCCGCCATCACGTCGTCGACTTCGCGGTCGAGCGCGGCGCCGCCGGCGAGCAGCGCCAGCGGATCGACATTGCCTTGCACCGGCACGCGCGGCTGCAGCAGCTCGCGCGCGGTCTTGCGGTCGAAGGTCCAGTCAAGACCGATTGCGTTGACGCCAGTTCTCTCCACATAGGGCAACGCCATCATGCCGGCGCCGCGCGGAAAGCCGATGATCTTGGTGCCCGGCACCTGCTGCGCGCACGCCGGCAACGATCTTCTTGGTCGGCTCGATGCACCAGCGCTCGAATTGCTGCGGTGACAGTACGCCCGCCCAGGTATCGAAGATCTGCACAACCTCGGCGCCAGCCTTGAGCTGACCCAACCAGATAGTCGACCGAGGCCTTGCACCAAGCGGTCGATCAGCTTCTGGAAATTCTCCGGATCGCGATAGGCGAACAGCCGCGCCGGCGCCTGATCCGGCGTTGCCTCGCCTGCCACCATGTAGGTTGCAACCGTCCACGGCGCGCCGCAAAAGCCAATCAACGCCGTTTTATTGTCCAGCGCCGATTTGACTTGCGCCACCGTCTCATAAATCGGCGCCAGCACCTTGCCATCGACGGTCTCACGCATTCGGCCAAGCGCCGCGGCATCCGCCAACGGCTCGAGCCTGGGTCCTTCGCCCACCTGGAATTCAACTTTGCGCCCAAGCGCAAGCGGTATCACTAGAATATCTGAAAACAGGATTGCGGCATCGAAACCAAAGCGCCGCACCGGCTGTAGCGTCACTTCCGCCGCTAATTTCGGATTGAAACAAAGGTCGAGAAAGCCGCCCGCTTTCTCCCGCACTGCTCGATATTCCGGCAAATATCGTCCCGCCTGCCGCATCAGCCACACCGGCGGTACGGCCTCGCGCTCTCTATCGAGCACGCGAAGCAGTGGCTTTATCCCCATGCCATCGGTTTTGCGGGCTTCTTCCATAAAGACTCTTATAAGTTTCTTTGTAGTGGTTATTGGACGGTGGATTGGACTCATGCCTGCCGATCAACAGTCTGTCCACCGTAGGACCATGGTTGAATTCAGAATCGAGCCTAATCCATCAGTCTTTCGTCCACAGCAGCAAGGCCGATTCTATTGGACTTTTGACACGCTATCCCCGGCAGTCCCCAGGCAGCTGTCCACATCCCCGTATCGAAACCATATTGCAAAGCTAATGGCGTCCCGCGGCCAGTGGTGTGGATGGAAATTGAACTCATTCCCAATGCCAGCTTGCATGATGGGTAAAGCCGTGGCCTTCTCCCGCTCTATCCACACGCGGTCCTGCAGCTATACAGATGCCCGACACCGGATATTTCCATCTCCATCTGGTTTCCGACGCCACCGGTGAGACCCTGATCACGGTCGCGCGCGCCGCTGCGGCGCAATATGCCAATGTGTCGCCGGTCGAGCATCTTTACCCGATGGTACGCTCCAAGAAGCAACTCGACCTTGCGCTGGCCGAAATATCGGAATCGCCGGGCCTGGTGCTGTACACGCTGCTTGAGGAAGACCTCATCCAATTGCTGGAAAAAAAATGCCGCGACCTCGCGCTGCCTTGCATGTCGGTGCTGGGGCCGGTGCTGCGGCTGTTCCAGTCCTATCTCGGCGCCGAGACCATCCACCGAGTTGGCGCCCAGCACGTGCTCAACGCGGAATATTTCCACCGCATCGACGCTCTCAACTTCACGATGTTCCATGACGACGGCCAGCATGTGGAAGGGCTGCAGGACGCCGACGTGGTGCTGGTCGGGGTCTCGCGCACGTCGAAAACGCCGACCTCGATTTATCTCGCCAATCGCGGCATTAAGACCGGCAACGTGCCGCTGGTGCCGGGTGTACAGCTGGCGCCCGAGGTGGAGAAGCTGACGCGGCCGCTGGTGGTCGGGCTCTATGCCAGTCCCGAGCGCATCGTGCAGATCCGCGAGAACCGGCTGTTGGGCTTGAAGGCGCATCGCGACGACGACCGCTATATCGACAAGGCCGCGGTCGCCGAGGAGGTGGCATTTTCGCGCCGGCTCTGTGCCAAGTACAGCTGGCCCGTCATCGACGTGACGCGCCGCTCGATCGAGGAAACCGCCGCCGCGGTGATGAAGCTGTTGAGCGAACGCCGTCGCCATCCAGTGAGCTGAAGCATGGCGCTCTGGCTTAGCCCCCAGCCGCTGGTGCTCGCCTCGAAAAGCGATGTGCGCGGCAAGATACTCGCGGCGGCGGGGCTGCGTTTCGACATCAAGCCGGCGCAGATCGACGAGCGCGCGATCGAAGCCAACGCCGGCGCCGCCGATGCGGCGGCGGTCGCCCGCTTTCTGGCGCGCGCCAAGGCCGAGGCGGTGGCGCGCACGGTTCCCGGCCGGCTGGTGCTCGGCGCCGATCAGACGCTGGCGCGCGGCAACACGCGCTTCAGCAAGCCGGCGAACCGCGCCGCCGCGGCCGACCAGTTGCGCAGCCTGCGCGGCCGCACCCACGAGCTGCATTCGGCGCTGGCGCTGGTGCGCGACGGCGCCGTGCTGTTCGATTGCGTCGACAGCGCGCGGCTGACCATGCGCAATGTTTCCGACCGCTTTCTCGAAGATTATCTCGACATGGCGGGCGCCGCCGCCTTGGCGAGCGTCGGCGGCTATCAGCTCGAAGGCATCGGCATTCATCTGTTCGAGCGCGTCGAGGGCGACTATTTCACCATTCTCGGCCTGCCGCTGTTGCCGCTGCTCGGCTTTCTGCGGCAGAACGGGTTTTTGGATGGCTGACCTATGTTCATCCTCGGCCTGACCGGCTCGATCGGCATGGGAAAATCCACCACGGCGAAATTCTTCGCCGAGGAGGGCGTGCCCGTGCACGATGCCGATGCCGCCGTGCACCGGCTCTATGACGGCGAGGCGACGGCGGCGATCGAGGCCGCTTTCCCGGGCACAACCGGCAACGGCAAGGTCGACCGCGAAAAGCTCGGCAAACGCGTGCTCGGCGATGCCGCCGCCATCAAACGGCTGGAGCACATCGTGCATCCGCTGGTGCGCGAGGCGGAAGAGCGGTTTCTGGCGGAGGCGGAGCGCAAGGGCGCGCAGGTGGCGGTGCTCGATATCCCGCTGCTGTACGAGACCGGCGGCGATAAGCGCTGCGACGCGGTGGTGGTGGTATCGGCGCCGGCCGAGCAGCAGCGCCAGCGCGCGTTCGAGCGCTCCGGCATGACCGAGCAGAAGCTGGCGGTAATCCTCGCCAAGCAGACGCCGGACGCCGAAAAACGCCGGCGCGCCGATTTCGTGGTGGATACATCGCAAGGATACGAGCCCGCGCGCGCCCAGGTGCGTGATATTCTGGGGCGCATCGCTACAATGCCGAAACGGCGGCGATGATTCTCATTGCCGCCTGAGCAGACAGACAAATGCGCGAAATCGTCCTCGACACCGAAACCACCGGCCTCGATCCCCTGCAGGGTCACCGCCTGGTCGAGGTCGGCTGCATCGAGCTGCTCAACCGGATTCCAACCGGCGCGACCTTTCACAGCTATCTCAATCCTGAGCGCGAGGTGCCGGCGGAAGCCTTCGCCATTCACGGGCTGGCGACCGACTTCCTGCAGGATAAGCCGCGGTTCGCCGACGTCGTCGACGAGTTCCTCATCTTCATCGGCGACGCGCCGCTGGTGATCCACAATGCCAGCTTCGATCACGGCTTCCTCATTGCCGAGCTCAAGCGCGTGGAGCGCCCGCCGATCGCGCGCGAGCGGCTGGTCGATACGCTGCTGCTGGCGCGCCGCAAGCATCCGGCGGGGCCGAACCGGCTCGACGATCTGTGCGCACGCTATGGCATCGACAATTCGCGCCGCACCAAGCATGGCGCGCTGCTCGACGCCGAGATCCTGGCCGAGGTCTATCTGGAGCTGATCGGCGCGCGCCAGGCGCAGCTCGGCCTGGCCGAGAGCAGCGAGCGTCGCAGCAAAGGACGCGACGGCGTCGTGGCGCGGCGCGAGCGCAGCGTGGCGCTGGCGCCCCGTGTCAGCGAGGCCGAACGCGAGACGCACCGCAAATTCGTCGCGACGCTGGGCGCGAATGCGCTATGGCGGGATTATCTGGCGGACGGCGCCTGACGGCTCAGCTCTGCTGCAGCGGCACGCCGGCTGCCTTCGCTTCGCTCAGCCTCTGGCGATAGAGGCCGACGAAATCCACCGGTTCGAGCAGCAGCGGCGGGAAACCGCCATTGCGCACGGTGGTGGCGATGATCTCGCGCGCGAACGGGAACAACAGACGCGGGCATTCGATCAACACGATCGCGCTCACGCTTTCCTCCGGCACGTTCTGGATGCGGAACACGCCGGCGAACGCGAGCTCGAAGCCGAACAGCAATGCCTCTTCGATCTCCGCCTTGCCTTCGAGCTTGAGCGTCACCTCGATGTCGGTTTCCGATAGCGGCTTGGCACTGACGTTGATCTGAATGTCGATCTTCGGAGGCTGCTTTCCGCCCACCAGCGAATTGGGCGCGTGCGGATTCTCGAACGAGAAATCCTTGATGTATTGCGTCACCACGTTGAGTTGCGGCGTCTCGGTTGGGGCCGGTTCCGGGCCACCATTGGTCGTCGTCATGAAAACTCCTGGCGCCGCAAAGATTTGAGGCGGCGGTTGGCTAACACAGCATCTTCGGGGGAACAAGGATGCGCGGTTATTGCTGTTTGCGCTCGTTGTCGCGCCGGTCCGGCAGCGCGGCGTCGGGCACTTGGTGCCACTGCTGGGGTTCGAGATCGACCACGCCGTCGGGGCGCGTGGGCGGCGGCCGCAGTCCGAGCAGCACGCCGAGGGCCCGGCGGAGCGGCGCCAGCAGCAGCAACAGCCCCAGGATATCCGTTATAAACCCTGGAATTAGCAGGAGAATCCCAGCCAGCAGGGTGAGGGTGCCGGCACTGTCGGCTTGCAGGGCGGTAAAGCTGCCTTCGCCCAGGGCGACGCGGACGCGCGCGATGTGGTTGCCGCCGGCATGGCGCAACACCATCGCGCCGGCCACCGAGGTCGCCAGCAGCAGAGCTAAAGCCCACAGAAAGCCGATGGTCTGCGCGACCGCGATGAACACCAGCAGTTCCATGAATGGCAGCGCCAGCAGTGCCAGCAACAGCCATTTTGCCACATTCATCGGTGTTTCTCTTGTTTCCCGAGGTTGGCGCGGGCGTCCTGATCGTTTAAGCTTTGTTCGCGAGGCACAATTGCGCCGAAATGCCGGCGCTGAGCCTATGGATTGGCGCGGACACCGGCATAGATAGTAACGGTGGACCCGGCCGCCACGCCGCCAATCTGGCTACCGGCCGCGGGCTGATCCGACGTAACGGTTACCGAAAGCATGCGAGACGTGTTCGACATCTACACCATCATATTCCTGGCGCTGGCGGTATTCATCTTCCTGCGCCTGCGCAGCGTGCTCGGCCAGCGCACCGGCCGCGAGCGGCCGCCTTACGACCCTTACGCCGCGCGTGAGCCGGTGCGGCCGGCGCCGGAAAAAGTCGTTGCCCTGCCCAACCGTACGCCGGAAGCCGCCGCGGCCACGCCGGCTGAGCCGGTAGCGCCGGGCGAGCGCTGGAAGGGCGTCGCCGAAGCCGGCTCAACTCTCGCCGCGGGTCTCGACGCGATTGCCGCCAGCGATGCCGATTTCGATCACAAGCATTTTCTCACCGGCGCGCGCGCGGCTTACGAGATGATCGTGAACGCCTTCGCCGAAGGCGATCGCCGCACGCTGAAGAATTTGCTGTCGCGCGAAGTCTATGACGGCTTCGAAGCTGCCATCACCGAGCGCGAGAAGCGCGGCGAAACGGTGGAGAGCCGTTTCGTCTCCATCGACAACGCCGAGATCACCGCCGCCGAGCTGCGCGGGCGCACCGCCCAGCTCACCGTGCGCTTTCACTCCAAGCTGGTGTCGGTGACGCGCGACAAGAACGGCAATGTGATCGACGGCAATGCCGAGAAGGTGACCGACGTCACCGACGTCTGGACATTCGCTCGCGATCTGTCGTCGCGCGATCCGAACTGGAAACTGGTCGCTACCGAAGCCGGGCAATGAGCGCATGGCGGCGTTACCACCTCGCGCGCGGATCGGCGTCGGCTTGGCACTGTGCCTGATCGCCACGGCAGGCGGGCCGGCGGCGGCGCATGAGATGAAGCTTCGCAACGCGCAGGTCGAACCGGTCAATTTCGCCGCGCTGGAAGGCTGGAACGACGACGATCACGCCGCCGCCTTCGACGCGTTCCTGAAAAGCTGCAGCGCGATTCTGCAAGGCAGCAAGGCGATGCGCGCGGCGCGGCCGGTCTACGCTGGGCTGTACAATACTTGCGAGAAAGCGGCCAAGCTCGCCGGCGCAGTCGAGCGTGCGCAAGCGCGCAAGTTCTTCGAGGACAATTTCAAGCCGGTGCGCATTTTGCCGGCCGGCCACAGCTACGGCTATTACACTGGCGCCGACGGCTTCTACACCGGCTATTACGAGGCCGAAGTCGCGGGCTCGCGCATCAAGACCGCGGACTACAACGTCCCGCTCTACCGGGTGCCGGCAAAACTCGCGGGCAAGAAGAGCAGGGTGTTCTCGCAATACGACCGCACTGAAATCGAGCGCGGCGCGCTGGCCGGCAAGGGACTGGAGATTTGCTGGATCAAAAGCCCGGTCGATGCCTTCTTCGCGCAGATCCAGGGCTCCACGCGCGTCAAGCTCGATGACGGCGAATTGCTGCGGCTCAATTACATCGCCAGCAACGGCAAGCCCTACACGCCGGTTGGCCGGCTTCTGATCGACCAAGGGGTCTACACGCCCGAAGAAATGTCGATGGACAAGATCAGGGAATTCATGGAAGCCAATCCGGACGAGGGCAAGGCGCTGCGCGAGAAGAACCGCTCCTTCGTGTTCTTCTCCGAGACGGCGCTCGGGGCCAAGGACGAGTGCATTGGCGCGCAGGGCATCCCATTGACGCCGTGGCGCTCACTGGCGGTCGATCCCTCGATCCACGTCTACGGCACGCCGATCTGGATCGACGCCAAATTTCCGATCACAAGCGACCTGCCGCAGGACAGCTTCCAGCATCTGATGTTCGCGCAGGATACCGGCTCCGCCATTCGCGGGGCGGCGCGCGCCGATATCTATTTCGGCCACGGCGAGGACACCCCGCACATCGCCGGCCGCATCAAGCAGTTCGGCAAATTCGTCATGCTGGTGCCGCGCAGCTTATCGCTGACCGGCAGCGCGCCAGAGCTGGCCAAGGATATTCCGCTGCCCAGGCCGCGGCCGCAGGACATCGTGGCCGAGGATGTGCCCACCGGCGCGATTGGCACCGCCGCGGCGTCGCCTAAGCCGCGTCCGTGAGTGCCTGAAGCATGAGTCGCGACGGCAGCCGGCGCCGCGTTCTCTCTTACGAAGAACGCGTGCTGTGGACGGCCGTCACCAAGGCGATCGAGCCGCTGCGCGTGCCGGCGCGGGCCGCGCCCGACCAGGATGACGCGGCGGCAACAGTGATTGCCAAACCGGCGCGCCCGGTGGCACCTAAGAAAGCATCGCCGCCGCTGGTTCCGGAAAAGCCTTCGCTGCCGCCGCCTTTGGCGCCGCTCGGCCGCCGGATGAAGCAGCGCGTCGCCCGCGGCAAGCAGGCGATCGATGCCCGCCTCGACCTGCACGGGCTGACGCAAGCGCAAGCGCATTCCGCGCTGCTGCGTTTCCTGCGCAGCGCGCAAGCGCGCGATGCCCGGCTGGTGCTGGTGATCACCGGCAAGGGCGTGCGCGGCGAGGGCGAGCGCGAACGTGGCGCGCTGCGCCGCCACGTGCCGCAGTGGCTGGCCTTGCCGGAATTCCGTAGCTTTGTGGTCGGTTTCGAGGACGCGCATGTCACCCATGGCGGTGAGGGCGCGCTTTATGTGCGGCTGCGGCGGGCGCGCGACTAGACCGCCATTGCGTGCCCGGCGCGAAATGCGCGAACATCGCGACGGGCCGCAGGGAGGATCCGTCATGCCGCATCCGATCGCGTTGATTGCGGTGGCGACATTGAGCTTGGGTTTAGGGGCGCTGGCGGCCAACGCTCAAAGTTCAATGAAGCCGAGCGCACCGCAAAAGATGATGTCGCCCGAAGAAGCGCGCAAAATGCGCGGCTGCGAACAGCAGGCGGCGCAGAACAACATCAAGAAGGACGAGCGCTCCAAATACGTCATGAATTGCATGACGGCCAAGGCGAAATAGCGCAGCCTCCGCCGCCTCAGTCGTCCCACGGGTGCAACACGATGCGCCCGACCAGGTTGGCTCCTTTATCCAGCAGGCGATGGGCGTCACCGACCTTGGACAGCGGCAAGACCGCATGGATCGGCATCTTGATGCGGCCGTTTTCCAAGAGCTCGACCACGATGCGCTGATCGTTGCGGGTCGAGGCCCGCACGCCGTGCACATTGAGTTCCTTGCCGATCATGTCCACCACGCGTAACGGAATTTCCTTCATCTCGCCGCCCACCGGGCAGAACGTGCCGCCGAGCCGCATCACGTCGATACACAGCCGCATCAGCTCGCTCGCGCCGGTATATTCCACCGCGCAATCGACGCCCTCGCCGCGGGTGAATTCGCGGATCTCCTGCGCGGCGTCGGCGCGGCCGCTGTCCACCACCAGATCGGCGCCGTGGCGCTTGAGCGCGTCGGCTTTTTGCGGATAGCGCGTGGTGGCGATCAGCGCGGCGCCGGCCAGCTTGGCAAGCTGCATCGTCGCCGTACCCATGCCGCCGGCGGCGCCGGTGATGAGCACGCTGTCGTTCATGCGCACGCCAAGTCTTGCCGCCACTACGTGATGCGCGGTGGCGCAGGCCCACATGGCGGCGGCGGCCTGATCGACGCTCAAGGATGCCGACGTCTTGATCCAGTAGCTTTCAGGACGCGCGACAAACTGCGCATAACCGCCGAACATGGTGTGGCCGGGCAGATCGATGCCGGTCGACAGATTGCCGAGGCCGCGGATGGCCGCGCGCGATTGCGGATTTTCCGGATGCACCAGCCCGACCACGCGGTCGCGGGCTTTCAGCGTGCGCACTTCCGAGCCGACAGAGACCACTTCGCCGGCCACGTCGCGCCCGAGTTGCATCGGCATCGGGAACGGCTTGCGGCCCTGGATGCCGCCGTGATGGCCGGTCGCCTTGCCGTAGAACTCATGCACCTCGCCGGTGCGGTATTTCACATCCCAGCGCGACACCGAGGTGGCCAGCACTTTCACCAGCACGTCGGGCGCGCCGACCTCCGGCATCGGATAGTCGCCGTAAACGAGCTTGTCCGGCCCGCCGAATTCGAACAGACGAACGGCTTTCATCATGCTGCAATTCATAGAGCCAAATTCAGTTTGCCGGAAGCACGTGTCCCGGGCGCAGCGCAGCACCTCTTGGTGGTGCGCTGCAGACCCGGGACTCCGGGTATCATTGAAAGCAAGCTGGACCCCGGATCAGCTGCGCACCGCTCCGCTTGCGCTGCGCGCTGCACCGCATCCGGGGAACGACGGAGAGGCTACAGGATAAACCGGCTCAGATCCGTGTTCTTGGCCAGATCGCCGATGTGTTTTTCCACGTAAGCCGCGTCGATCTTGACCGTTTCGCCGGAGCGGTCGGTGGCGGCAAACGAGATTTCGTCGAGCACGCGCTCCATCACCGTCTGCAGGCGGCGGGCGCCGATATTCTCGATCGAGGAATTCACCGCCACCGCGATATCGGCAATGGCGTCGATGGAATCTTCGGTGAATTCCAGCGTCACGCCCTCGGTCTTCAGCAGCGCCACATACTGTTTGATCAATGACGCTTCCGGCTCGGTGAGGATGCGGCGGAGATCGTCGCGGCTGAGCGCCTTCAGCTCGACGCGGATCGGCAGCCGGCCTTGCAGCTCGGGCAGCAGGTCGGACGGCTTGGAAATGTGGAAGGCGCCGGAGGCGATGAACAGTACGTGGTCGGTCTTCACCGGGCCGTGCTTGGTGTTGACGGTGGTGCCTTCGATCAGCGGCAGCAGGTCGCGCTGCACGCCCTCGCGCGACACGTCGGCGCCCATGCGGCCCTCGCGCCCGGCGATCTTGTCGATCTCATCCAGGAACACGATGCCGTTCTGCTCCACCGCCTTGATCGATTCCTGAATGAGCTGCTCGTTGTCGAGCAGCTTGTCGGATTCCTCGTTGACCAGTATGTTGTGCGAATCCTGCACGGTGACGCGCCGGGTCTTGGCGCGGCCGCCGCCGAGCTTGCCCAAAATATCGCCAAGATTGATGGCGCCCATCTGCGCCCCCGGCATGCCGGGAATTTCGAACATCGGCATGCCGCCGCCGCCCGACTGCACCTCGATCTCGATTTCCTTGTCGTTGAGCTCGCCGGCGCGCAGCTTCTTGCGGAAGCTCTCGCGCGTGGCCGGACTGGCGCCGGGGCCGACCAGGGCGTCGACCACGCGCTCTTCGGCGGCGAGCTCGGCGCGCGCCTGCACGTCTTTGCGTTTGCGCTCGCGGGTGAGCGCGATGGAAATCTCCACCAGGTCGCGCACGATCTGCTCGACGTCGCGGCCGACATAGCCGACCTCGGTGAATTTGGTGGCTTCCACCTTGAGGAACGGCGCGCCGGCGAGCCGCGCCAGCCGGCGCGAGATTTCGGTCTTGCCGACGCCGGTCGGCCCGATCATCAGGATGTTCTTGGGCAGCACTTCCTCGCGCAGCTTGTCGTCGAGCTGCAGCCGGCGCCAGCGGTTGCGCAGCGCGATGGCGACCGCGCGCTTGGCGTCGTTCTGGCCGACGATGAAGCGGTCGAGTTCGGAAACGATTTCGCGGGGCGAGAAGTCGGTCATTGTGTACGCTTCTTTAGCCGCCGGCCTGCCATGCGCGGATAGCGTCGACCGGATGCACCAGCATGAGGATGTTCAAAGTCAGATTATCCCGGATCACATAGCCTACAATCAACTCCATGGCGACGGCCGCCCCGATCACCGCCGATATAGGAAGTCGGCGCGCCAGCACAAAGCCCACGATCATGCAGAAAGTGTCGGAGAGCGAATTGATCACGCTGTCGCCGTAGTATTGCAGCGAAATCGTGCCGGCGCGGTAGCGTTCGATGATGAACGGCGAGTTCTCGAAAATTTCCCACGACGCTTCAATGCCCATGGCGAGCGCAATGCGCAGCACAATCGGGGCGCGCGGAAGCACCAGCCCGGTAAGGAAATAGAAGATGAAGCCGTGGATGATATGCGAAAACGAATACCAATCGAAGATGTGCTGCGAGTTCTCCGAACTCTGTACCACGCCCCACCAGAGTTTGACGGTGCCGCAAGTGCAGATCGGCACGCGCCCCATCGCCAGCAGCACGGTCGCCTGAATCGCGAGCACGCTGACGGCGATGAGCGCGCCGGTCCGTAACTGAGAGCGTGCGGCGCCGGTCACGTCTTTAGCGACTCGATGGTGACGTTGCGGTTGGTGTAGACGCAAATGTCGGCGGCGATGTCGAGAGACTTGCGCACGATCGCCTCGGCGTCGAGCGCCCCGTCGATCAGCGCGCGGGCGGCGGCGAGCGCATAGTTGCCGCCGGAACCGATGCCGGCGACGCCCGCTTCCGGCTCCAGCACGTCGCCGGTGCCGGTGAGCACCAGCGACACCTGCTTGTCGGCGACGAGCATCATGGCTTCTAGCCGGCGCAGATAGCGGTCGGTGCGCCAGTCCTTGGCGAGCTCGACCGCGGCCCGCAACAGCTGGCCGGGATACTGCTCGAGCTTGGATTCGAGCCGCTCGAACAGGGTGAAGGCGTCGGCGGTGGCGCCGGCGAAGCCGCCGATCACGTCGCCTTTGCCCAGCTTGCGCACCTTTTTGGCATTGGATTTGACGATGGTCTGGCCGATCGAAACCTGGCCGTCGCCGCCAATGACGACGGTGCCGCCCTTGCGGACGGTCAGGATGGTGGTGCCGTGCCAGGAAGGCAGTTCGTTGGTTGGCATACGCGTTAACCCCCGGGATGCCAGCACATGTAGGGATGTCCGGCGGACGATGCAAACCGGACAATGCTTACCTCTACCCCGTACGGGGGAGAGGGTTTACTACCTTGGGAATCAGATAGATTGGCGCAAACCTAAGCAGGAGCAGCATATGGACCCCAAATAAGTTGAAAATTTCGACCGCAAAATCGGGAAATTTAGGAACCGTATGAACGGCACGTCGGCCCAGAGCGCCAAGCGGAACCATCAGTAGAGATTGCGATTGAGCTGAAATGGCTGCGCCAATACGTCGGCGATTGCGACGATTATCTCAACGAAATCGCAAACAAAATTTCATAATCGGCCTTTTCAGTCGATCCGTCGAGAGAACGCAACGACTGTGGCGAATCCCGGCTACCCCTGATAAAAGGCGCATAATTATCACGACAATCGGCCGCCCGATTCGAAATCGAATTCGGAGGAGAACATGGCAAATACTCCGAAACAAAAGCGCGAAAACGCCGTAACAGAAGCTGCGGTTCAGGCAATTCAGGAGGCGCTTCTTTCAGAGAACAAGCTGCACCCTGATGATTATAAGACAGCGTTAGCCCACGCCGGCGCTCAAGCCCGCGTCGCACGAGCCGAAGCCGTATTGCTTGCGGCGGACGTGACAGTGCGCAAAGCGGCCGTGAAGCGCAAGACCAAGGAAACCGACGTCGAAGTCGAAGTCGATCTCGACGGGCAGGGCCGCGCGTCGGTGGCGACCGGCATCGGCTTCCTCGATCACATGCTCGATCTACTGGCGCGTCATTCGCGCATCGACATCACGGTCAAGGCCAAGGGCGATCTGCACATCGATCACCACCACACCACCGAGGACGTCGGCATTGCGCTCGGGACCGCCGTTCGCCAAGCGCTCGGCGACATGAAGGGAATCACCCGCTACGCCGACGTGCACGTGCCGATGGACGAGGCGTTGACGCGCGTGGCGATCGACATTTCGGGCCGGCCGTTCCTGGTGTTTAAGGCCGAGTTCGCGCGCGACAAGGTCGGCTCGTTCGACACCGAGCTGGTGCAGGAATGGTTCCAGGCCTTCGCGATGAATTCCGGCATCACGCTGCACGCCGAGACGCTGTATGGGACGAACGACCACCATATCGCCGAGTCCTGCTTCAAGGGTCTGGCACGCGCGCTGCGGGCGGCGGTGGCGATCGATCCGCGCGCCAAGGACGAGGTGCCGTCCACCAAGGGCTCGCTCGGCGGGTGAGGTTTTTGTTGTCGTCATCCGCGAAAGCGGATGACCCAGTAACCCCGGTCGTCGTTGTTTCGCTCGATTCGGTGATTACTGGATGCCCCGCTTGCGCGGGGCATGACAAGAGTATTGTGAGGACAGCCAATTCGGCTGAATAGACATGCCCACTTACACCGTGCACGCACCGCCGCCGCGCCAGGGCGAAGCGGCAAGCGCTCCGGAACGCTTCGTGTTCGTGCGCGACGGATTCCATGTCTGGGCCTTCGTGCTGGCGCCGGTCTGGTTGCTATGGCGCCGGCTGTGGCTGGCGTGCGCGATTTATCTGGTGGTCAGCGGCCTGCTCGGCATCGGCTTCCTGCTGATCGGGGCGTCATCGGCGCTACAATTCCTCGCCGGCTTTCTGATCGCGTTGCTGATCGGCTTCGAGGCGACGACGATCTGGCGCTGGAAGCTGACGCGGCGCGGCTGGAAGATGCTTGGCTTCGTGGTCGGCGAGAATGCCGAAATGGCGGAGCGGCGGTTTTTTGCCGAGTGGGCGAAGCGCGCCGGCAAAGCGCCGCCATCGATGCCTGTCGGCGCCGGAGCCGCCCTATGCCACGCCCGTGCGGCGCGGACCGCCGTCACCGTCCGATGTCATCGGCCTGTTTCCGGAGCCGCCGCGATGAGCATTGCCATCGTGGACTACGGCTCCGGCAATTTGCATTCGGCGGCCAAGGCCTTCGAGCGCGCGGCGCGTGAGAGCGGACACGATCAACGGATCGTGGTCACCAGCGACCCCGCGCAGGTGGCGCGCGCGGACCGCGTGGTGCTGCCGGGCGTCGGCGCCTTTGCCGACTGCCGGCGCGGGCTCGACGCGATTCCCGGCATGATCGATGCGCTCGAAAGCGCGGTGCGCAAACAAGGCCGGCCATTCTTCGGCATCTGCGTCGGCATGCAATTAATGGCCGAACGCGGGCGCGAATATCAGATAACGCCGGGGTTAAGCTGGATCGCCGGCGAGGTCGATCGCATCACGCCGAGCGATCCGAATTTGAAAATTCCGCACATGGGCTGGAACACGCTCAATATGCTGAAAACCCACCCGTTGCTCGAGGATATTCCGCTCGGGCCGGACGGATTGCACGCCTATTTCGTGCACTCCTATGAGCTCAAACCGGCGCTACGCGGTGATCTGGTGGCGCAGGCCGACTATGGCGGCCCGCTCACGGCCATCGTCGGGCGCGACAACATGGTCGGCACGCAATTCCATCCCGAGAAAAGCCAGCGGCTGGGGCTGGCGCTGATCGCGAACTTCTTGAAGTGGGCGCCATGATCCTGTTCCCCGCCATCGACCTCAAGGAAGGCCTCGCCGTGCGGCTGGAGCAGGGCGACATGGCGCGTGCGACCGTGTTTCATCGCGATCCGGCGGCGCAGGCGCGCGCCTTCGAGATGCAGGGCTTCGAATATCTGCACATCGTCGATCTCGACGGCGCCTTCGCCGGCAAGCCGGTGAACGCCGATGCGGTCGACCGCATCCTGGAGAGCGTGAGTATCCCGGTGCAGCTCGGCGGCGGCATCCGCAACACCGCGACGGTGGAAGCCTGGCTCGACAAGGGCGTCACCCGCGTCATCATCGGCACCGCCGCGGTGCGCGACCCGCCCTTCGTCAAGCAGGCCGCGCGCGACTATCCGGGAAAGATCGCGGTCGGGCTCGACGCCCGCGACGGCAAGGTGGCGGTCGCCGGCTGGGCGGAGCGTTCGGAGTTGTCGGCGCTCGAGATCGCGCGCCGTTTCGAGGACGTGGGCGTCGCGGCCATCGTCTATACCGACATCGCGCGCGACGGCATGCTGAAGGGTCTCAATCTCGACGCCACCATCGCGCTGGCGGAGGCGGTGTCGATCCCGGTGATCGCCTCGGGGGGCTTAGCCTCCATCGAGGACATCAAGTCGCTGCTCTCACCGCGCGCCCGCAAGCTGGAAGGCGCCATCGCCGGCCGCGCGCTCTATGACGGGCGGTTCGACGCGGCGGCAGCGCTCAAGCTTATTCGTGACGCGCGGGCGGCGGCGTAAGCCATGTTCAAAGTCCGCGTCATTCCCTGCCTCGACGTGAAAGACGGCCGCGTGGTCAAGGGCGTCAATTTCGTCAATCTGCGCGACGCCGGCGATCCGGTGGAAGCCGCGATCGCCTATGACGCCGCCGGCGCCGACGAACTCACTTTCCTCGACATCACTGCCAGCCACGAGAACCGCGGCATCATCCTCGACGTGGTGCGGCGCACGGCGGAAGCCTGCTTCATGCCGCTCACCGTCGGCGGCGGCGTGCGCACGATCGAGGACATCCGCGCGCTGCTGGCGTCCGGCGCCGACAAGGTGTCGATCAATACCGCGGCGGTGAACCGGCGCCAGTTCGTGAAGGAGGCGGCGGAGAAATTCGGCGACCAGTGCATCGTGGTGGCGATCGACGCCAAGCAGGTGTCGAAGCCGGGCGAAAAAGCGCGCTGGGAAATTTTCACGCACGGCGGCCGCCATCCGACCGGCATCGACGCGGTCGGCTATGCCAAGGAAGTGGTGGCGCTCGGCGCCGGCGAGATTTTGCTCACCTCGATGGACCGCGACGGCACCAAGCAAGGGCTACGACATTCCGCTCACCCGCGCGATCGCCGATGCAGTCCGTGCCGGTGATCGCCTCCGGCGGGGTCGGCACGCTCGCGCACATGGTGGAGGGCATCCGCGACGGCCATGCCACCGCGGTGCTGGCCGCCTCGATCTTCCACTTCGGCGAGCATTCGGTGCGCGAGGCCAAGCAATACATGGCCAAAGCCGGCCTGCCGATGCGGCTCGATCCGTGATAAAGAACCGCGCATGAGCAAGTTCACCCTGGCCGATCTGGAAAAGCGGGTGCACGAACGCGCCAAGGCGAGCGCGCAGGATTCCTATACCCGCGCGCTCATCGACAAGGGCGTCGCCCATTGCGCCAAAAAATTAGGCGAAGAGGCCATCGAAACCGCCATGGCTGCCGTGCAGGAAGATCGCGGCCGGCTGATCGCGGAAGCCGCCGACCTTCTCTATCATCTGCTGGTGGTGCTGGAAGCGCGCGGGATCACGCTGGCCGAGGTCGAGGCCGAGCTGGAAAAGCGCACCGCGCAATCCGGTCACCAGGAAAAAGCGTCGCGGACGAAGGCCTGATGGAACAGCGCACCGAAGAAACCCTTTCGCCCTACCGCACGTTCTCGCGCGCGGAATGGGCGGCGCTGCGCGAGGACACGCCGATGACGCTGACCTCGGAAGAGGTCACGCGCCTGCGTTCGCTGCACGACCGGCTCGACATCAAGGAAGTCGAGGAGATTTACCTGTCGCTGTCGCGGCTGCTCTCGCTCTATGTGGCGGCGACGCAGCGGCTGTTCCGCGCGCAGGAACGCTTCCTCGGCACCGAGGACGTGAAGATGCCCTTCATCATCGGCGTCGCCGGATCGGTGGCGGTGGGAAAATCCACCACCGCGCGCGTGCTGCAAGCCTTGCTGGCACGCTGGCCGAACGTGCCGAAGGTCGACCTCATCACCACCGACGGATTTCTTTTTCCGAACGCGATCCTCGAGCGCGAAGGCTTGATGGAGAAGAAGGGCTTTCCGGAAAGCTACGACCTGCCGGCGCTGCTGCGCTTCCTCACCGACGTGAAGGCCGGGCGGCGGCCGGCGCGCGCGCCGGTCTATTCGCATCTGATCTACGACGTGATGCCGAACCGCTGGGTGGAAGTGGACCGGCCGGACATCCTCATCGTCGAAGGCTTGAACGTGCTGCAGACCGGCCGCCTGCCGAAGGACGGCAAGGCGATCCCGTTCGTGTCGGACTTTTTCGATTTCTCGGTCTATCTCGACGCTAACGAGGACGTGCTCAAGTCCTGGTACGTCGACCGCTTTTTGACATTGCGCGGCACCGCGTTCCGCGATCCGAAATCATACTTCCATCGCTATTCGAATTTGTCCGACACCGAAGCGATCGAGACCGCGTCGTCGATCTGGGAGCGCATCAATCTGGTCAATCTGCACGAAAATATCATTCCGACGCGCCAGCGCTCCGATCTCATCCTGAAGAAGGTCGAGAGCCACCAGGTCGAGGAAGTGTCGCTGCGGAGGTTGTAGAGCATGATCCCGAAAAGCATGTCCTCGACCCCGATCGGGGATGGGAACCGGTTTTCGGATACGATCATGCTCAGAGTAAAAAGTGCTACGCCGCCCGGCTGCTGATGTCGAAGTGCTCGACATAGCGCTTCTTGATCGCCGACACCGGCAGCACGATCAGCACGTCGGTGGTGCCGAACTCGTGGTCGATCACCGCGCCGTCGCCGATGTAAGCGCCGAGCCGCAGATAGCCCTTGATCAGCGGCGGCAGCGCGCGCAGCGCGTCCTTCGGATCGATCGCTTCGTTCGATATCCGGTTCATCTCGACGTAACGCTCGGGCAGCGCGCGCGCGCGCCAGGCTTCCGGCGCCCGCGCATAGTGATGCAGGAACGATAGCGGCATCGCCAGCTGCTTGGGGTCGGTGCCGTCGAGGCTGGCGCAGCCGAACATCACGTCGGTGCGGTTTTGCCGCAGATAGCCCGAGATGCCATGCCACAGCAGCTCGACCGTGCGCTTGTTGCGGTAGGGCGCCAGCACGCAGGAGCGGCCGAGTTCGAGGAATTGCAGATTGCTGTGGCGCGCGATCAGCCCGCCGATATCGAATTCGCCGGAGGTGTAGAAGCCGCCAAATTCCTCCGCCAGCGGCTGCCGCAGCAGGCGATAGGTGCCGACCACCGCCGGCCGGTTGGCGTTCTGGCCGTCGCGGGCGGCATGATCGAGCACCAGCAGGTGGTCGCAGATCGCGTCATAGGCATCGACGTCGCGGCGCGCGAACAGCCGGCCCGGGTTAGCGATGGCCGGGCCCTCCTGGTAGAAAACGCGATAGCGCAATTTTTGCGCCTGGCGCACCTCGGCGGCGGTCTGCGCCAGCCGCACCTCCAGCGAGCCGATGCGCCCGAGGCTCTGCGACGGCCGGTGCGCGCGCGCCGCCCAGGCTTGCAAACCGCCATAGGCTTGCAGCGCCGAAATCAGGCCGGGGACGGCGGGCCCGGCGGGCGCCGGGCGAAACCGCTCGAACAGATTGCGCGGCGGATAGGGGCTGTCGCGGCGTGCCATGGGGGATTTGCTCCATTTCGACGCGAAAAGGGGCGATTAGCCGGGAACTCAAGCGAGCGAATCGGAAATCGAGTGTCGTTACCCCCCTACAGCATGGGCGGGACACGGAATTATGACAAGGTGGGGAAGGCGCGGTCAGGCCGCAAGCGGCGGCCGCCACCGCCTCGAGCGCCTCGCGCAGCCGTTCGCGATCGAGCGGCTTCACCAGGAAGCCGTCCATGCCGGCGGCCAGGCAGGCCTCGCGATCTTCGGTCTGGGCATTGGCGGTGAGCGCCAGGATGCGGGTCGGCCGGTCGCCCGCTTGCGTCTCGGCGGCGCGGATGCGGCGGGCGGCTTGCAGCCCGTCCATGCCCGGCATCTGCACGTCCATCAGCACGAGATCGTAGGGGCTGCCGGCCGCGCGCGCGGCGGCCCAGGATTCCACCGCCGCTTCGCCGTTGCCGGCGATGGTCGGGCGGTGGCCGAGTCTTGTCAGCAGCGCGCGCGCGAGCAGCGCGTTGATCTCGTTGTCCTCGGCCACCAGGATCGACAGTTCCTTTCCGCTGGCGGCGGCGTTCGCGGCATCGCTTGCAGCGGAAGCTTCCGCCGGCATGTCCTCGAACGCAGCGTCGGCGGCAAGCCGCGCCGCGAGCGAAGCCGCGCGCACCGGCTTGACCAGATAGTCGGTAAAGCCCGCTGCCTTGAGCGCGGCGAGCTCATGCCGCTCGGTCGGCCGGATCAGCACGATGCGGCGCGCCACGGCGAGACGCGCGAGATCGCCATGGGCGATCATGCCGCGCGCCAGCGGATAGTCGACCAGCAGCGCATCCCAGCGCGCTCCGCCAGCAGCGCGCCGGCGCTTTCCGTGTCGGCCGCCACGCAGGTGTCGGCGCCCCAGCCGCCGAGCCGGCGCGCCAGCAGCGAGGACTCGATTTCCGCCGCGGCCACGATCAGCGCCGCCTTGCCGGCGAGATCGGGCGCGGCGAATTCCGGCGCGTCGGCGCCCGGCGCCGGCGGCAGCGGCACGGTGAAGCTGAAGGTCGCGCCGCCGCCCGCTTGGCTGTCGACCGCGATGTGGCCGTCCATGCGTTCGACGATGCGCTTGGAGATGGCGAGGCCGAGGCCGGTGCCGCCGAACTTGCGCGTGGACGAGCCGTCGGCCTGTTCGAAATCGCGGAAGATGCGCGCCTGATCTTCGGCGCTAGGCCGATGCCGGTATCGCGCACCAGAAAGCGGATTTCGTCGTCGCGCTCGTCCGGCTCGACGATCACCGCGACGCCGCCCTGTTCGGTGAACTTGATGGCATTGCCGGCGAGATTGAGCAGCACCTGGCGCAAGCGTGCGGCATCGCCGACGACCTATCGCGGCAGCCGGTCGTCGACGAACGATGCGATCTCGATGCCCTTGGCCTGCGCGCGCGGCGCCAGCAGCTCGACGGTTTCCTCGACCAGCGGCGACAAGCGCGAACGGCCGCGTCTCCAGATCGAGCTTGCCGGCCTCGATCTTGGAGAAATCGAGAATCTCCTCGATCAGCGACAGCAGCGTCTCGCCCGAGGTCTTCGCCGCCTTGGCATAGGTCAGTCTGCTCGGGCGTGAGCTGCGGTGTCGAGCAGCAGATCGGCCATGCCGAGAATGCCGTTGAGCGGCGTGCGGATTTCGTGGCTGACCATGGCGAGGAAGCGCGACTTGGCGCGGTTGGCGGTTTCCGCCTGGTCGCGCGCCAGGCCGAGCGCGCGCTCGGCCTCGACCCGGTCGGTGACGTCGCGGCCGACGCCTTGCATTTCGGTGCCCCGCGTCGCCGCGCACCGCGACTTCGCGCCAGGCGATCCAGCGCGTGGCCGGCGCCGCAGACGACCTTCTGGTCGTGCACGCGGGTGCCGTCGGGCAGCACCGTCACGGCGCCCTGCGTCGAGAATGGGCAATTCGGCGACGCTGCCGATCAAGTCTTCGCGGTCTTGGCCGGCGAGCGCGCAGAAGGCGTCGTTGGCATAGGTGATGCGGCCGCCGGCGTCGCGGCGCACGATCAGGTCGCCTTGCGCTTCCAGCAGACTGCGCGCGCGCTCTTCGGTCTCGCGCAGTTCCCAATTGTCGATCGGACAATTCCTCGACGCGCGCCTCCAGCGCGCGCATCTTATCCGCGTATGCGCGCTGGCGCATCAGCATGAAGGCGATGACCGCGCAGGCGGCGGCGAACAGCGCGCCGACGCCGGTGGCGTAGGCGTAAGGATCGTAAGTGCGAGCTCTGCAGGCGCACGCCGGTGAGGAAGCCGAGCCAGCCGGAGACGACCGCCATGGTGGACATGACGGCGCGGCCGAACAGCACCAGCGCCGCCTTGTTGCGCGCGCGCCGGCGTGCCAGTCGCGTGATTGAGTCTGCTGACCCCGATCCCATGATGCTGGCGCCTAAATCCCGCTGATTTGGCGGCTATTTGGCACCTGGAATCTTGCAATTTTGTTCCCCGCCGCGCGCGGCTTGCGCGCACGCGCGAACGTGGTGAAGGGAGCGTTAAGCGATGGTAACGCGCATGATCCCGAAAAGCTTGTCCTCGACACCGATCGGGGATGGGAACCGGTTTTCGGAAAAGATCATGCGCCAAGCAAAACCAATCAGTTACGCGCGGCGAATTCGCGTCCGGAACCGGTCATGCGGGCGTTTTTCCAGATCACCGCGAACAGCGCGGCGGCGTCCTGTTCCGAGAAATTGGCCGACCGCACATAGATCTTGTAGTCGGCGGGCTGCCGCGACAGCACCACCGTGAGGTCGGCGTCGGGCGCGGCGGGATCGAGGCGGATGCTCTGGACGGCCGCTGCGCCGGTGCAGGCATTGACGGTGTCGCTGTCGTCGACCAGCACGAAATCGGCGGCGGCCGCATCGTCGACCAGCTGCAAGCGCAGGCTCGGCTTCGCCGCCGCGCTGACGATGCGCACCGTGAAGTTCGCGGTAGCGCTGTCCGAGATTTGATAGCCGGAGGCGCCGGCGATGACGCAGGGCTTGGCGTTTGAGGAGAAGAACGAACTGGCGGTGGCGGCGGGTACGGCGACGATGAGGACCAGCAACGCGGCGATGTGGGTCCGTTTCATGGCGGCCTCGTGGCGGCGCGGGCCAAATCGGCCACGCGACTTAGAGCGCGAGGCTAGGGCGGTATGGTTACCGGTTTGCTAAATGGCGAGCGCGTGACCCCGAAAATGCCTGTCCCGGACTTGATCCGGGATGGCTGCCGCTTTTCGGAAAAGATCATGCGCAAGAAATTAGTTTACGCCGCCCGGCGCACTTCGTCGGCGAGCGCCCGATAAGACAACGCCTCGGCCAGATGCACGCGGCCGACCTTCTCGGCGCCGTCGAGATCGGCCAGCGTGCGGGCGACGCGCAGCACGCGGTGATAGCCGCGCGCCGATAGCCGCATGGAATCGGCGGCATCGCGCAGCAGCGCCAGGCCGGTGCCGTCGGCGCGCGCGATGTCTTCCAGCGCCGGCCCGTGCGCCTGCGCGTTGGTGCGCACGTTCGGCAACCCAAGCGCGGCATAGCGTTCGACCTGGATATCGCGGGCGCGCGCCACGCGGGCGGCGACCTCGCGGCTGCCTTCGCTCGGCGGCGGCAGGATCAGGTCGGCGGCGGTCACCGCCGGCACCTCGATGTGCAGGTCGATGCGGTCGAGCAGCGGGCCGGACAGCCGGCTCTGGTATTCGGCCACGCAGCGCGTATTCGGCCCGCGTTTGCAGGCAAAACCGGGATCGTTGGCGCGTCCGCAGCGGACCTGACCGGGCCTTTTTGTACCAGGCGGATTGAGAGAAACTGTCTTGGAAGGAGCTTTGGTCATGCCGAAGAAGAGGTTCAGCGCGGAGCAGATCGTGACGCTGCTTCGCCAGATAGAAGTGTTGATGGCGCAGGGCAAATCTGCCCCGGAGGCCTGCCGAGATGCAGGGATATCGCAACAGAACTACGCGATGAGCTGCTAAACGGCGAAATCTTCTACAGTCTGAAGGAAGCACAAGTCGTCATCGAGCAATGGCGAAGGCACTACAACACGATCAGACCGCACTCGGCGCCCAACTACAAGCCACCGGCGCCGCAGATGTTCGCCCCCTTGGCTCGCCATCGAGATGAGATCGTGTCGATGCAGTAATCGACCCGCCGGTACGACCGTCAGCCCACCGCCATGATCTCGCCGCCGATCCTCCGTATGCGATCTTCGGACCTTTTCGAGCTTGAGTAACGAAATCGCCGCGCTGCTGATCCCAAACCCGAAAGCGATGCACCGGATCGACGGTCCAGCCGCGCCGTCAGCATCGATTTGCCGGCGCCGGCGGGCCGATCATCAGCAGGTTATGGCCGCCGCGGCGGTGACGTTCGAGCGCTCGCTTTCGCTCTGACTGGCCCTTATGTCGGCCCAGGTCGAGCGGCACGCCGTCGATCTCGCGGATTTTCGCCGTTGCACGTGCAGACCGCGAAAGCACATCTTGCAGTGCCGCTTCAAGAGATGGCGTTGACGAGTTGAGGTCGCGCGGCGACGATGTCGATCTCGGGGGTGGCCCAGGCCCTTCCCCCGTACCAAGCGTATCAGCCCTTGGCCGGCGCGCGTCGGCGCCGATCGGGCCGGACCGCCGCGACGCTGGCGATCGAGCCGTCGAGCCGAGTTCGCCGAGACGGGGAAGCTCGGAAATGCGGGGAACGGCGTCGATCGCCGCCATCAGCGCCGAGCGATCGGCACGTAGTGGCTGCCTTCCGCCCCGTAGATACCGATGCGCGTATTGATGGTGATGCGGCGAGCGATAGCGCCAGGCCCGAGGCGATCAGCGTCGCGCGGCACCGGCTCGTTCCTCCGACACCGCCTTGTCGGGCAGGCCCACGATGTTGAAGCCGGCAGGCCGGGCGCCACCTTACCTGCACTCAACGGCGCGGGCCTCGATACCCTCGAAGGCGACCTGCTGACACGCTGGACCATGGGGATGTCCCGTACCCGTCATCTCCAGCTAACGAAAAGCACTAAGGCCTACAAGAACAATTAGCGAACAAAAGTATTCCGGCGGCGGTCGGTGTTGGTAAGTTGATCTGGGCGGGAAACCCGTCGATCATTGCTTTTTCCGGTCATTGAGCGGGGTTACGGGCCATGGCCATCCGGTTATCCAGCGTCTGTCGGGCCGCCTTGCTGGCGGCGGCGCTCGGCGCGCCGGCCGGGGCGCAGGAGCTGAAAATCTGGAAGCACGGCGTGATCGAGCCCAAGGGCGACGCCGGCTTCTCGCTGATGGTGAGCCGGCAGGGCTTTGCCGAGAAGCACGGCCTCAAGCTCGAAATCTTCACTTCAAGAACGGCGCCTCGGCGCACAAGGCGCTGCTGGCGGGCGAGATCGACAGCATCGAATCGTCGCCGGGCGCCGCCATCCTCGCCGGCGCCGCATGGCGCCGATATCAAGATCGTCGGCTGCGACTGGCCGGGCGTGCCGCACGGGCTGATGGTGCGTTCGACCATCACCAAGGTCGAGGATCTGAAGGGCAAGATGGTGGCGGTGGCGGCGCCCGGCTCGCTGCCCGATCTGGTCGATCAAGGCGCTGCTGGCGAAATTCAATTTCGCCGTCGGAGGTTCGCTTCGCCAATCTCGGCGGCGATCTCGACCGCTACAAGGCGGTGATCGCCGGCATCGCCGACGCCGGCGTCGTGGCCTCCGAGTTTATGTCGATCGCGCCCAAGGACATCACCATGCTGGTTGCCGGCCGCGACATCCTGCCGAATTATCTGCGGGTGTGCCTGACCACGACCGGCAAGACCCTGACCGATCGGCGCGCCGACGCCATCGGGTTCATCGCGGCGGAAATGGAGGCGCTGCGCTTCGCCGTGTCGCACCGCGACGACACCATCGCGCTCACGCGCGAGGTCATCCAGGCCAAGCCGGACGATCCGCGCCCGGCCTACGCCTTCGACGACACGGTCAAGCACGGCGCGGTCGATCCGACCGTCCCGCTGCCGATGTACAAATTAAACTGGATGCAGGACGAGCTGGTGAAGGCCGGCAATCTGAAGACGCCGATCGATCTCGCCAAGATCACCGAGGCGAGCATCCGCGTCGAGGCGGAAAAGCGTTTGGCGAAATAAATCTTAGATCTTCACCGACGCCATGATGCCGGCGGGGAAAATGTCTTCCGGCTTGGCGAGTTTGTGGGCGATGCCCTGCTCGTGGGCGTAACGCAGGAACAGTTCCAGCGTCGGCCGGTTGGCCTCGATGCCGTAGGGGAACAATTCGCCGCCGAACAGCTGCCGCATGCGCGTGGCGTAGTTCGTCAGCCACGGCACCGGGTAGCGCGATACAGCGGGATCGAGGATGCGCTCGAGGCTGCGGCGTTTGGATTCCTCGAAGGCATTGTAGAGATTGCGTGCCACCCAGGGCTGGCCCTCAAGTATTGACCGGCGCAAAGCGATCACATGCATGATCGGATAGACGCGGGTGTCCTCGTAATAGCGCTGCTCCATCGCCTCGAAGTCGGGAAACAGCCGCACCACGTCGGGATGTTTGTCGAGGAACGAGCGCGGCGGCCGCGCGATGATGACGCAATCGAGCTCGCCCGCGGCGATCATGCCGCTCAACGTCTTGTCCGGCATCGCCGTGAGTTTGACGCCTTTGGGCAGCGTCAACTCGACCTTTTCGATGCGGCCCGCTTCATTGGTGCCGGCCTGCACCCAGTCGATGTCGGAAAGCGCAACGCCGCCCTCGTGCATCAGCCAGCCGCGCATATAGACCGCGGCGGTGTGCGCCCATTCCGGCACGCCGATGCGTTTGCCGCGCAGGTCCTTGGCGCTTTTGATGCCCTTGCTGCGGTTGACGTAGAACGACGAAAAGCGGAACAGCCGCGAGGCATAGACCGGCAAGCCGATGATGTCGGAATTTTCGCGCGTCACCTGCGCCGCGAATTTGGCAAACGACAATTCCGAGACGTCCCATTCGCGGTTGAAGGTGAAGCGCGAGAAAATTTCGTGATGGCCGAGCGTGAGCCAGGTCGCCTCGATGCCTTCCGCCGCGACCTGCCCGAGCCGGAAATCGCGGAAGTGCTCGTAGTCGGTGGTGGCGATGGTGAGCTTCACGCTCATGTAGTTTTCCTGCGCATGACCTTTTCCGAAAACCGGTCCCCACTTTTCGGGGTCATGCGTTACGCCGATTTCTTACGCTTGGCCTCGATCTTGTCCAAAATCATCGCCGCGGCGTCGGGGCCGCCAAAATTCTTCACGGCGCGGATGCCGGTCGGCGAGGTGACGTTGATCTCGGTGAGCCAGTCGCCGATCACGTCGATACCGGCAAACAGCAGCCCGCGCTCGCGCAAGGCTGGCCCCAACCGCTTGCAGATTTCCTGTTCGCGCTTGGTCAGCTCGGTCGCCGCCGCCGCGCCGCCGCGCACCATGTTTGAGCGCAGATCGTCGGCGGCCGGGATGCGGTTGACCGCGCCGGCGAATTCGCCGTCGACCAGGAGAATGCGCTTGTCGCCGTGTTTCACAACGGGCAGAAATTTCTGCACCACCCACTGCTCGCGGAAGGTGACCGTGAACATGTCGTAGAGCGAGCCGAAATTGAGGTCGTCGCGCGTGATGCGAAACACCGCGCCGCCGCCGTGGCCGTAGAGCGGCTTCATCACGATGTCGCCATGCTCGGCGCGGAACGTCTTGATCTCGGCGAGGTCGCGGGTGACCAGCGTCGGCGGCATCAGGTCGGGAAATTCGGTGACGAACATCTTCTCCGGCGCGTTGCGCACATGCGCCGGGTCGTTGACCACCAGGGTCTTGGGGTGGATGCGCTCGAGCAGATGGGTGGTGGTCACATAGGCGAGGTCGAAGGGTGGGTCCTGGCGCAGCAGGATCACGTCGAATTCGGCCAGTTCCACGCGCCGCGGCTCATCCAGCGTGAAATGGTCGCCGGCCCGGTCGGCGCACGGCGAGGCTTTCGACGGTGGCGAACAGGCGGCCGTTGAGCAGGGCCAGGCGGTCGGGGGTGTAATAGGAGAGCTTGTGACCCCGCTTTTGCGCCTCCAGCAGCAGGGCGAAGGTCGAATTGCCCTCGACGTTGATCCGCTGGATCGGATCCATCTGCACCGCGATTTTCAGGCTCATAGTGACCTTTGAGGCGACCGGAAGACTAAGGAAAACAAAGCGTTAACATTTTATCGCCAGTGTGGCCGTTCGGGGCCTTAAGGGGCACGGATGAGGGCCGCTGGTGACTTTGCCGAAGCTTTCGATTGCCGCCAAGCTCTATGCGATCTTTGCGTTGATGGCCACCACGACGATCGCGCTGTCGGTGGTCGCCGTGTCGGCGGCGCGCCACCACGCGCGCTGACCGACGAATTCCAATCCGCCAATGCCGGCACTTGGAACGTCGAGCGCGTGAACGGGCTGATTTATGCCGTGGTGATGGAA
>CAWFMZ010000042.1:0-21570 GCA_963817045.1 uncultured Alphaproteobacteria bacterium | reverse complement strand
GGGTGCGCTCGCGGCGGCGGATCCCAATGCCGGAACTGTGCTTGCGGATCGAAAGCCGTGGCCAAGGGGACCGGTATGGGCGGTGATCGATTTCGTCGGCAACTGCAGACCGCGCAGCTCGGTGTCGACAGCCTGGTCAAGGGCGGCAAGCTGATCGTGGTCGGCTTGTTCGGCGGCGACATCACGGTCTCGCTGCCGTCGATCCCGATCCGCGCCTTGACGATACAAGGTTCCTATACCGGCAGCCTCAAGGAACTCAACGAGCTGATCAAGCTGGTGCGCAACCGGCCGCTGCCGCTGGTGCCGACCAAGACCACCGCGCTCGATAGCGCGCAGCGCGTGATTTCCGACATCAAGGCCGGCAAGGTGATCGGCCGCACGGTGCTGACGCCGGCCAATTGGTATCCACCTCTCCCCCGCGTTCGGGAGAGGGGAAACAGAAAATGTCCCCCGATCTTTATTTTGCGCTCACGCTCATCGTCAAAATGTTTATCACCGCCGGATTCGTGCTGGCGGCGACGGTGACCGCCGAGCGCGCCGGCCGGCTGGTCGGCGGGCTGGTGGCGACGCTGCCGATCGGCGCCGGCCCGGTCTATGTGTTCCTGGCGTTCGACCATGACGCGCATTTCATCGCGCAAGGCGCGGTGGCGAGCCTCGCCATCAACGCGGTGAACGTGATATTCGCGACGGTCTACGTGCTGCTGGCGCAGCAGCGCTCGCTTAACGTCAGCCTGTCGATTGGCTTGGCGGTTTGGACGGCGCTGGCGCTGTTTATTCTTTGGGTGCCATGGACGGTGTTCACGGCGTTGGCGATGAACCTGGTGGTGCTGAGCGTGTGCCTGTGGCTGGTGCGCCCGCTGCGCCGGGTGACGATGCCCCCGGTACGCACGCGCTGGTACGACCTGGCGATTCGTGCGGCGCTGGTGGCCCTGCTGGTCGGCGTGACGGTGAGCTTGAGTTTCCGCATCGGCCCGGGCGGCAGCGGCATGCTGGCGGTGTTTCCGGTCGTGCTGATCAGCATCGTGCTCATTCTGCACCCCCGCGTCGGCGGCAAGCCGACCGCCGCCGTGCTCGCCAACGCGACCCTCGGCCTGGTCGGTTTTGCTTTCGCTACTTTGGTATTGCATGTCGCCGCCGAGCTGCTGGGCTCGGCAATCGGATTGGCGCTGGCGCTGGGCACTGCCGTCGGCTGGAGCATGCTGGTGCTCACCGCGCGACGCCACGGCATCGCGGTCTAGGCCGGTATTTAGAGGCCGAAGCTCGGACCCAACGTTCGCCGCATGCGGAGCAGCGCGCTGCGCGCCACATAGGCGTCGAGCGCGATGCGCATCAATCCGACCAGTTGCGACGGACCCACGATCAGTTCGCGCATCACCGCCATGATGCTCGTGCCTCCGCTGGGACGCATGCCGGCAAGTGCGGCCGCCGGCACGAATTGATGCGCGGGATCGATGACCACCCTGGCCGCCGCAAAACTCAGCCCGTGGGTCGACGCCAGCCGCGCGACAAGATGCGATTCGATGTCGACGGCCGCCGCACCGGTCTGCACGTGCATTTCCCGCTTGGTCGTTGTGTCGGTGACCGCGCTGTCGACGCCGACAATGGGCGCATGCCGGGCACCCGGGATCATCCCCAGCATCTTTTTCGACCAGGTCTGGTCAGTCGGACGGGACTGCTGGGCGTCGATGATCGACGATGCGACGATCCAGTCGCCTGCGCGCAAATGCGGGGCTAGCCCGCCCGCGACGCCGAAACTGATGATGCTGCGGCAGCCCCTTTTCAGGGCGACATCGAGCAAAGCCGCAATCTCGCTTTCGGTATTGCGGCAAATGACGAATACACCCGGCCCGGCGGCGATGCGGGCTTCGAAAGCCAGCCCTACCAGGGCGATGACGATACGCTCCGCGCAAGGCAGCCCCATCGGCGAAGCAACCGGCCAGGCGTGACCATTGCTTTCGCCGCTGGCCGGGGGGGCGGGGCAAGGTGTCATTCGGTTTCCAAAAGGCCTCGTTTAAAGGCGCGAATACTGGAACCTAAGCATATTTCATGCCGCGATTGCCGCACGCGGAACTTTGCGTTTGGCCACAGCTTAGTAGACAGTTGGCCATGGCAGGCCGGTCGCGGCAGTCGGCATGGCACATCAAGAAAAGATTCTCATCACCGGGGCAAGCGGTTTCGTCGGTTCGGCCGTCGCGCATAAGTTGCTCGAGGCGGGCTTTTCGGTGCGTGCGCTGGTTCGCCACACAAGCCCGCGCGCCCATCTTGCCGGATTGGATCTGGAATTTTTCCAAGGCGATCTGCGCGACCGGAGTTCCGTCGCCAAGGCGACAGCCGGCATGCGCTATGTGTTCCATGTCGCGGCCGATTACCGCCTTTGGGCGCGCGACCGCGGCGAAATCTTCGCCTCCAACGTCGAGGGCACCCGCAACCTGATGGAAGCGGCCATGCGCGGGGGCGTCGAGCGCGTGATCTACACCAGCAGCGTGGCAACCCTCGCCCTGCGACCCGGGGGGGCGGATTCGGACGAGAGCATGCCGCTGCGCGAGAGCCAGGGGATCGGCGCCTATAAGCGAAGCAAGATCGCGGCCGAACGATTGGTCGAGACCATGGTGGCGGAACGCGGTCTCCCCGCCATCATCGTCAATCCGTCAACGCCGATCGGCCCGCGCGACGTGCGTCCTACGCCCACGGGCAGGATCATCGTCGAGGCGGCGCGCGGCCGGATTCCGGCATTTATCAACACCGGGCTCAACCTCGTGCACGTCGACGACGTCGCCAGCGGTCATCTCGCGGCGCTACATCGCGGGAAGATCGGCGAGCGCTACATTCTCGGCGGACAAAATGTCTTGTTCTCGCAGATGCTGGGCGATATCGCCGGCCTGGTCGGCCGGCGCGCGGCACGCGTGCGGCTTCCCTGGCGCGCACTCATGCCGGTGGCGTTTGTCGCCGAGGCCGTGGCCAACATTACCGGGCGCGAACCATTTGCCACACTGGACGGGGTGCGCATGGCGAAATACCGCATGTTCTTCGCATCGACCAAAGCCGAGCGGGAACTCGGATATCGTTCGCGCCCTTACGTCGCGGGGATCGAAGATGCGGTCCGCTGGTTTCGCGATGCCGGACACTTGCCCTCCTAGAGCGCGATCCGAGGCGAACTTAATTCAGCAGTCCTTCCTCGCAGGCCTTGATCTGCAGGGCGAGAAACCGCGAGTAAATCCGCGACTGAGCCAGACTGCCGGCGGTAAACCACAGGCCTTTTTGCGGCGTCCGCTTCCACATGTTGCGCAGCTCGCCGTCCTTGTCAAAGCCCCATACCGGGCCGATTTTGGCGGCGACGGAATCCCCGAGCAGGCGGCGTGCGACTTCCTGTTGACTCAAGTAGCCGGTTGCGAGCACCAGTAATTCGGCCGGCAGTACCGTCCCGCATCAATACGCCTTCCGGCACGAAGCGCTCGATATCGGTGAACTGCATGACGCCGATCTTTCCATCGATGATCAAATTCGAGCAACCGACGTTGAAGTAATAGCCGCCGCCGCGCTGCAGATAGCGCATCTGGAAGCCCGGGTCGTTCTCCTGGAAATCCAATTGAAAATTTGTAGCGGCCAGGTCCGCGAAAAGCTTCGCGTCATTGCGGTGCATGACTTCGGTTGAGAGCTCATAGGAGCGCAGCAGAACCGGGTACGGCAGCGAGGTCGCAAACAAATCGCAATCATCGAAAGGGATGCCTTCGGTATACATTGAATAAACGCGCTGTGCTTCCTTGAGACTTACCACGTAGGTCGGGCTGCGCTGGATCAACGTGACTTTGGCTCCGGCCGCATGCAGGTCCTGCGCCACGTCATGTCCGCTGGTGCCGGTGCCCAGCACCAGGGTATCGCGGCCGCGCCAGGCGGTGCCGGTCACGTATTTTTCGGAATGCATGACCTTGCCGGCGAACGAATCGATTCCGGGCAGGTCGGGGATATGCGGAATCGGCTGGCCCCGACCGCGAACACCAGATGGCGCGGACGCATGACGCGCGTCGTGCCATCCGAGCGCCGCAACGTGACCGACCATTGCCGGCGCTGCTCGTCATAGCTGCCACTCGCGAACTCGGTTCCAGTCCAGAAGTTGAGCTCCATCGCCTCGACGTAGGCTTCGAGCCAGTTGGCGAGCATGTCCTTCGGAATATAAATTGGCCAGTTCGGCGGAAACGGCATATAGGGCAGGTGATTGACGAGCACTTCGTTGTGCAGCGTCAGCGAATGATAACGATTGCGCCAATTGTCGCCGATACGAGTGTTGCGGTCGACTATGAGCGTATCGATCCCGAGTTGCTGCAAGTCGCGCGGCCATACCCAGAGCCCGGCCTGGCCGCCGCCGACGACGATGACCGCGGGATCGCGATCGGCATAGGCGCGCGCCTTGTTGCGATGATCGAGCCAGTTATCGCCGCCGAAATCGCGGGTGTTGTCGTCGGCGTGCGCCGCGCGTTTCTTGAAAGCTTCTTCGTGACCGCGCAGTTCCTGCAATGTCGTGAGCAGCGTCCAGGCGCGCAGCCGCGACGGCGTTTGGCTGTCGGGCACCAGGCGCACGATGCCGTTGGCGGGGCCGAACGCGGTCTCGAACTCGAAGATGGCTTCAATGCAATCGGTGCCGGCGCGGATGACCCAGCGCGGCGGCGTTCGTTTCGGCGGAATATGAAAATTCGCCGGCTTGGTGCGGGCAAGCGTCTGGCGCAGCGTCGCCGCGATCACCGGCCGGCCGGCCATGGTCTGCAAGTTCCAAGTAAAAGCCAGCACGTCGCGCCAGAGCCCGTCGGCCAGGAACAGCTCGGCCGCCGCCGCCGCGTCTTGCGACTGCAAGGCGGCGGCGAAGCGGTCGAGCCAGCTTTGCGCGTCGGCCGGCGCCGTCACATGTTTCCTGTCGGCGATGTTCATCATGGCGCGATATTCCTGGCGCGTGACCTTTTCCGAAAACCGCTTCCCACTTTTCGGGATCACGCGCTACTTCTTGCGCGTCGCATCCAGCTTTGCCTTCAGCATATAGAGCGCTTCCATGGCCTCGCGCGGCGACATCTCGTCGGGATTGAGCGCGGCGACCGCGGCGATCATCAGTTCGTAGGCGTCGTCTTGCAGCGGCTGCGACGGCTGGTAAGGCGCCGCGAACAGCGGCAGGTCCTCGAAACCCTTCGGGGCGGCGCGATCCTCCTGCTCGAGCTTGGCCAGCACCAGCTTGGCGCGCTCGATCACGCTTATCGGCAGGCCGGCGAGCTTGGCGACCTGGATGCCGTAGGAGCGGTCGGCCGAGCCCGGCACCACCTCATGCAGGAACACCACGTCGCCCTGCCATTCCTTCACGCGCACCGTGGCGTTAGCAGGCGGTCGAGCCGTGCCGACAGCGCCGTCATTTCGTGGTAATGGGTGGCGAACAGCGCGCGGCATTGGTTGACGTCGTGCAGATGCTCGACGGTGGCCCAGGCGATCGACAGGCCGTCAAAGGTGGCGGTGCCGCGGCCGATCTCGTCCAGGATCACCAGCGAGCGCGGGCCTGCCTGATTGAGGATGGCGGCGGTCTCCACCATCTCGACCATGAAGGTCGAGCGCCCGCGCGCCAGATCGTCGGCGGCGCCGACGCGCGAGAACAGCCGGTCCACCACGCCGATATGGGCGCTTTCGCCGGCACGAAGCAGCCCATCTGCGCCAGGATCGCGATCAGCGCGTTCTGGCGCAGGAAGGTGGACTTGCCCGCCATGTTGGGGCCGGTGACCAGCCAGATGCGGCCGGCTTCGGCCTTGGGCGGCGGCGACAGATCGCAATCATTGGCGACGAACGGCGTGCCGTCGCGCGCCAGCGCCTGCTTCCACCACCGGATGGCGGCCACCGGCGATGACGAAACCGTGGCCGTCGTCGACGAGCGGGCGCGCATAATCACGCTCGGCGGCGAGCGTGGCGAGCGCGCTCGCCACATCAAGGCTCCCGAGCGCCTCGGCGCATTCCTTGATCGCCGCGCTCTGCGCGATCACGCTTGCCGCGAGCCGCTCGAAGATTTCCAGCTCCAGCCCGAGCGCGCGGTCGGCGGCGCTGGCGATCTTGGCCTCCAGCTCGCCCAATTCGGTCGAGGTGAAGCGCACCTGGCCGGCGAGCGTCTGGCGGTGGATGAAAGTTGAGTTGAGCGGCGGCGCCATCAGCCGGTCGCCGTGCTGGGCGGTGACCTCGACGAAATAGCCGAGCACGTTGTTGTGGCGGATCTTGAGCGCGCGGATGCCGGTTTCCTCGGCATAGCGCGCCTGCAAGGCGGCGACCACGCGGCGGGATTCGTCGCGAAGCCCGCGCGTCTCGTCGAGGCTCGCGTCATAACCTTCGCGCACGAAGCCGCCGTCGCGCTTGAACGCGGGAAGCTCGGCCGCCAGCGCGCCGGCGAGCTCGGCGGCCAGCATGCCGTCGGGGCGGCGGCAGGATTGCAGCGCGTCCGCGATTTCCGCCGGCATATCCTTCAGCGATGCCAAGGCGCGGGCGAGATCGCCGGCGGCGAGGATGCCGTCGCGGATGGCGGCGAGATCGCGCGGGCCGCCGCGTCCGACGGCTAATCGAGCCAGCGCGCGGGCGAGATCGGGCGCCGCCGCCAAGCGCGAACGGGTATCGGCGCGCGCCGCCACGTCATCGACAAAGCTCGTCACCGCATCGAGCCGGCGCGCGATCGCGGCCGGATCGGTGAGCGGCGCCGACAGTCTTTGTGCGAGCAGGCGCGAGCCGGCCGAGGTCACCGTGCGGTCGATCGACTCGAGCAGTGAGCCGCGCCGCTCGCCTGAAAGCGTGCGCATCAGTTCGAGATTGCCGCGCGTGGCCTGGTCAATGGCCATGGTGGCGCCGGCGCTCTCGCGCAACGGCGGCGACAGTGGCGGGCGCTTGCCGATCTGCGTGCGTTCGACGTAAGTCACGCAAGCCGCGGCGGCGGTCAGTTCGAGCCGTGTCAGCGTGCCGAAGGCTTCGCTGGTCGCCACCGCGAAGAATGAGGTCAGCCGCCGCTCGGCGGTGGCGCTGTCGAACACATCGCGGGTGAGCGGCGTCACCGCCGGCAGCGTGCGCCAATAAGCGGCGAGGTCGGCGTCGGCGAACAGCGCGTCGGAAACGATGATCTCGCTCGGCTCCAGCCGCGCGACCTCGGCCGGCAACGCCAGGCGGTCGCATTCGGTGATGCGGAATTCGCCGGTCGAGATGTCGATCCAGCCGAGCGCGAAGCGAGCGTCCTCACCGGCCGACGACAGCCGCGCGCGGGCGACGGCGAGCAGATAGTTGTTGCGCTTGGCATCGAGCAGCGTGTCTTCGGTGAGCGTGCCGGGCGTGACCAGGCGCACCACGTCGCGCCGCACCACGCTTTTGGCGCCGCGCTTGCGCGCCTCGGCCGGATCCTCGAGCTGTTCGCACACCGCGACGCGGTGGCCGAGCGCGATCAGGCGGTGCAGATATTCGTCGGCACGCTCCACCGGCACGCCGCACATCGGGATGTCGACTCCAAGATGCTTGCCGCGCTTGGTGAGCATGATGCCGAGCGCGCGCGAGGCGGTCTCGGCGTCGGCGAAAAACATCTCGTAGAAATCGCCCATCCGGTAGAACAGCAGGCAGTCCGGATTGGCGGCCTTGATCTCGATGTACTGCTCCATCATCGGCGTCACGCGCCCGGCGTCGCCTTGCGGCGGCGTCTCGGGTCCGGCACAGGCCAATGGGGTGGACCAGTGCCATGGGTTGCAATTCTAGCAGATGTGGCCGGCGCTTCCACAGCGTAGGGCGCCGCGCGCCACAATGGTGGCCCGGCTTAACCTCATCTCGGCAACTTGCGCCGATCGATAAGTGTCTAGCCACACGTCGAAAATTCTCAACCGATCACCGACCGTAGTTCGTCTTTCACCTGATCAATGACCCCCGCCCAGTTCCCGATCTGCTGCTGCCTGAACAGCCTTGCACTCGGATACCAAGGGCTATCGTCCCGATCCAGCAGCCATCGCCAATCGGGATTGTAGGGCAACAATATCCAGACCGGCTTGCCCATCGCACCTGCAAGATGAGCCACGCTGGTATCGACTGTGATGACCAGGTCCATCAGATCCAGCAATGCGGCCGTATCGCTGAAGTCTCTCAGATCATCGCCGAAAAACGCGATGCGACCGACTTGCCGAAGCACGGCAAGGTCTTTTTCCCTGACTTCTTTTTGCAGACATATCCAATCGGCATCTGAACTGAAAATCGGGAGCAAACTGCTCCAGTTCCATTGAGCGGTTATGATCATTCTTGTGAGTCTGTTCTTCCGCTCCAGACCAATCCTATTCTGGGCTTAGTCTTTGGCGGCAAACGAGCCGACCAGGCAACTCGCAGTTCCTCGTCAGCCTTTAGGTACTGCTGCTCTGCCGGTATTGTCTCAAGCGTCGTTCCAAAAGCGAGCGGCAAGCTCAGCAACGGACAGTGATAGTCAAAATCGGTCGGCACTTCGTCTGGACCAATGATCTCGATTGTGGGGCTGATCTGCTTCAACAGCTCACGCAGAGGCTGCTGCACTGACATAATGACCTTCGCGCCCCGCGCTTCCACAAGTTTGGCGTATCGGCAGAACTGTATCGTGTCGCCAAGCCCTTGCTCCCACCAGATGAACAGGGTCTTGCCAGCGATGTCTTCTTCACCGAGCCAGAGCGGCTGGGGATAGGAGCGAGTTGCGATCGGTTCATCGCGCTTCTTGCGCCATTCGTACTGACGCCAGCCTTGATCAAAACGCCCCATCAGCAACAAGCAAAGGCTTTGGTTCCAGTACGCCTCGGCATAGTCCGGCTTCAGCGCGATTGCCTTGTCGTAGCTCGCCAGCGCGTCCGCGGGACGTTTCAGGTCCTGCAGCGCATGCCCGCGGTTGCTGTAGGCGTCGCGCATAGTCGGGCTTCAGCGCGATTGCCTGGTCGTAGCTCGCCAGCGCGTCCGCGGGACGCTTCAGGTCCTGCAGCGCATTGCCGCGGTTGCTGTATGCCTCGGCATAGTCCGGCTTCAGCGCGATCGCCTTGTCGTAGCTCGCCAGCGCTTCCGCAGGGCGCTTCAGCTCCTCAGCGCAGCCCGCGGTTATTGTATGCCTCGGCAAAGTCCGGCTTCAGCGCGATCGCCTGTCGTAGCTCGCCAGCGCGTCCGCGGGACGCTTCAGATCCTGCAGCACAAGCCCGCGGTTGTTGTGCGCCTCGGCATAGTCGGGCTTTAGCGCGATCGCTTGGTCGTAGCTCGCCAGCGCCTCCTCAGGACGCTTCAGGTCACGGAGCGCGTTCCCGCGGTTGTTGTACGCCTCGCGCAAAGTCTGGCTTCAGCGCGATCGCCTGGTCGAAACTCGCCAGCGCGTCCGCGGGACGCTTCAGGTCGCTCAGCGCATTGCCGCGGTTGTTGTACGCCTCCGCATAGTCCGGCTTCAGCGCGATCGCCCTGTCGTAGCTCGCGAGCGCTTCCGCGGGACGCTTCAGGTCGCTCAGCGCAATTCCGCGGTTGTTGTACGCCTCCGCAAAGTCGGGCTTCAGCGCAATCGCCTGGTCGTAACTCGCCAGCGCTTCCGCGGGATCGCTTCAGATCGCTCAGCGCATTGCCGCGGTTGCTGTACGCCTCGGCAAAGTCCGGCTTCAGCGCGATTGCCCTGTCGTAGCTCGCCAGCGCCTCCTCGGGACGCTTCAGGTCCAGCAGCGCCTTGCCTCGGTCGCTGTAAGCAGTCGGCGACGTTTGGCATTCAGCCCGATCGCCTTGCCGATCAATTCGACTGCCCGTTCCGTGTGCCGTGTTTGCAGGGCAATGACTCCGAGCCGATGCAGCGCACCAAAGTGGTTCGGCTGCTGCCGCAGAATTTCCCGATAGATGCGTTCCGCCTCCGCCAGCCTTCCCTGCTGATGCAACGCCATTGCCTGATCGAACTTGGCTTGCAACGCCACCGCAGCCGGATTCTGTGCTTGCGGTTGGGTATCACCTGTTTCGGGCATTGCTACTTCTCATAACCTGCTTCCGATTCGATTTTCGCAGGCAGCCGCCGGATGCGATCGGATTTATGCATAATAGGATTGATGGTGCATGGGCAGAAGGGCTTTTGGTATTCCGAAAACGGACATTGATCGATGCCCCTCGCACGTCCGCTTTGTGCCAGGAATGGACTCTTGTGCGGCGACAATGGCGAGGAATTCAACGGGCTAAATCTGCCACAAGCGGCCGTCAGCCAAGCCTTACTTAATGACCTCGTCAGCCCGGCCGAGCAGAAAATAGGTTTCCATAGGGCCTTTACCTTTGACGTCGACGCTGCCGTGCGGCTCAAGCCGAAAGCGCTCGTGGAGGTGTCGATGGGTCGCTGCCGAGATCTGGATACGGTTCGGCAAACTGTGCGACTCCATTCGACTGGCGATGTTCACCGCATCACCCCAGATGTCGTAGACGAATTTGTGGGTCCCTATGATCCCGGCCACCACGTCGCCCGAATGAATGCCGATGCGCATTTGCAGGGCGATCGGCAACTCGCGATTCATCCGCTCGACCGTCTCGATCATCGCCAACGCCATGTCGGCGACCGCATGCGCGTGGTCCGCTCGCGGCTCAGGCAGGCCGCCAGCCACCATATAGGAGTCTCCGATCGTCTTGATCTTCTCGACCCCGAGGTCGAGCGCCAATCGGTCAAACTCCGAAAACAGTCCGTTTAAAAGACGAACCAAGTCCCCGGCCGAAAGCCGGGACGAAAGCTTGGTGAAGGCGACGAGATCGGCGAACAGAATCGTTACATTGGATCGCTGGTCGGCAATGATCGTCTCGCCGCTGTTCAATCGCGTGACGATCCCCTTCGGCAGAATGTTGAGGAGGAGTTGCTCCGACCGCTCCTTTTCGATCCGCAACGCCTCGACCATCTCCCGCTCGCGGTCGCGCAGGTGTTTCTTCTCGAGCGATGAGCCAACGCGGGCGCGAAGCAGAGTAGGATCGAACGGCTTGGCAAGGTAGTCGTCGGCGCCAGCCTCGATGCAGCGGACGATCGAGTCGAGTTCGCTCAGCGCCGAGATCATGATGACGGGGATCTCCCGGAATCGCGGATCGCTCTTGAGCATCGTGAGGACATCATAGCCGCTGATGCCCGGCATCATCAGATCGAGCAGGACGAGATCGAGGGCCTCCTTTTCGACCATGGCGAGCGCGATGGTGCCATCTTCGGCCTGAAGCACGGTATGGCCCTGACGCTGCAGGCGACGGGACAGCAGGTCTCGGTTCGACGCATTGTCGTCCACCACCAGAATCCGGCTGGGCTGTACGGCCGCAAGGTCCGCTTCCTTCGCTGCGATCGGGCGGACCGCCTTGAGCAGGTTCTCGACCATCCTCGCCGGTGCGCCAGTCTCGGTGGCGGCGGGGCCAGTTTCATCCGATGGCGGAGCATCGCTCCCGGAAAACGTCACCAGACCATCGATCCGGTCGAGCAGCAGGGTTGCTTCTCCCAGGAGCTTGTCGAGATCGGCGACCAACGTGTCGGCGCCTTCGTCTGCCGCGTCCTCGCGCAGCATTTCCCCGTATCCCTTGATCGCGTTGATCGGGGTGCGCAGGTCGTGGCGCAGCGTCCGGCGATACTCGGCCAGGTCCGTGCTGCCAGCGGCCTGGTGAATGGTCGCGGGATCGAGCAGGCTGAGTATGAGGCGATGGAGATTCCGGCTGGCATCGAGGATGCGCTGAAGATCGTCGATGAGCTGCCCGCGGTTGGCTTGCACCGCGTCGTCCATCAACATCTCGGCATAGCCCATGATAGCGATCGCGGGCGCGCTCAATTCCTGCCGCACGTAGGCAACGAGCGCCCGCTCCGTTCGCCGGTCGGCTCCCTGGTCAATTTGATCGGTCGTGGCACAGTCCCCCGCCTCGGCGCGCCGGCGTCGTCGCTGTCGCAGTTCGCTCAGGCCGCCTTGGGCTCAAGCAAGGCCGCAATCTTGCCGAGCAGACGCGTTATTTCGACCGGCTTGGTGTCGTAGTCGTCGCAGCCCGCTTCCATCGCCTTCTCGCGATCGCCGGCCATCGCATGCGCCGTCAGCGCGATCACCGGGATTTTCCGAGTGGCATCGTTGGCCCTGATCCGGCGCGTTGCCTCCCAACCGTCGATCACCGGCAGGCTCATGTCCATCAGGATGAGGTCCGGCCGCTGCGACAAGCGCCATATCGACGCCCTGTTGCCCGTCGATCGCGATGGAGACCTCGTAGCCGTTGCGGACCAGCCGGCGCGAGAGCATGTCGCGGTTCATCTCATTGTCTTCAACCAACAGAATTCTTGCCATGTGTTCTCTCCGGTATGTGTTCGTTCGTTCAGGTGGCGACACGCTCCGCCTCACGGGCGGATTGTCGCGCCAGGCGCCCGCGCACGGCGGCGGCCAGTTCGGTCAGATACGTTTGGTCCTTGGTGATGATCCGTTCGGTCTGTCCGCTCAGGATGCGGACATCCTCCGCGGTCAGTTCCTTCGCCGTCACCACGATGACCGGGACATCCGCGAACGCAGGCTGCTTGCGCAGCTCGCGCAGAAACTCGAAGCCGTCCATCTCCGGCATCATCAGGTCGAGCAAGATCAGGCTTGGGGCCGGGTGGCTGGCGAGCCAGTCCAGGCCGCTGCGGCCATTGACCGCCGCGTGGGCCGCATATCCCATGCTCGTCAGCGAACGACAGAGCGCTTCGCGGGTCGGCAGGTCATCTTCGACGACCAGGATCGAGGCGCCGCTCGGACCGGCGCAATGCTCGCGCAGGATCGCCGTCAGGCGCTGCCGGTCCACGGGCTTGGTCACGAAATCGGCGGCGCCCAATGGGATCGCCATGCCGCGCTCGTTGAGAACGCGTCACCATGATCACGGGGATGTCGCGCAGCTCGGCGTCGGCCTTGAGCTCCTTGAGCGCGCCCCAGCCATCCATCTGCGGCATCAGCACGTCGAGCGTGATCGCCTGTGGCCTGTGCTCGCGTGCGAGCGCCAGCGCCTCGACGCCGTTGCCGGCCGATATGACGCGATAGCCCTCCTTCTCGAGGGTCTTGGCAAGCAGGCCGCGCACCGACGCATCGTCGTCCACCACCAGCACGGTCGTGCGCCCGTCGGCCATCGCCGCCGCCGGCGCGGGCGACTCCACGGCAGCCGGGGCAACGCCTTGATCCGGAAGCCTGATGGTGAATGTCGAGCCCTTGCCGGGCGTGCTCTCGACCGTCACGTCGCCGCCCAGCATGGTGCAGAAGTGCTTGGTGATGGCGAGCCCAAGACCGGTGCCGCCGAAGCGCTTGGTGGTCGAGGCATCCGCCTGGCTGAACGCCTGGAACAGCCGGCCGAGTTGTTCCTCCGTCATGCCGACGCCGGTGTCCGACACGCGGAAGCGGACTTGGGAATCGCCCTCGCGCGCCACTGTCAGGGTCAGCGTGCCCTTGCTGGTGAACTTGTTGGCGTTGCTCATCAGATTGAGCAGGCATTGCTTGACCTTGGTCTGGTCGGAGCGGAAGCTGCCGATATCGGCCGGGCAGATCACTTCGATGGCATTCTCACTCTTGTCGGCGAGCGGCTTGACGATCGACAGCACCTCCTTGACCAGGGCCTGAATGTCGACCGGCTCGATGAAGACATCCATCTTGCCGGCCTCGATCTTCGACAGGTCGAGAATGTTGTTGATCAGTCCCAACAGGTGGCGGCCGGCGCTTTCGATCTTCTGCAAGTCGTCGATCGGCTCCTTGTCGCCCTTGTCGGCGGCGTCCTCCTGCAGAATTTCGCTGTAGCCGATGATCGCATTGAGCGGCGTGCGCAGCTCGTGCGACATGTTGGCGAGGAAGCTCGATTTGGTCTGGTTGGCTGCGTCGGCGGCGTCGCGCGCGGTGGCAAGTTCCGCTTCGCGTTGTTTCAATTCGGTGATGTCGGCATAGGTGGCCACGACGCCACCGTCCGCAGTTTTTCGCTCGCTAACCTGAATCCACCGGCCGTCGCTGCGATGTTGGATATGCGTACTGCTGGAAGCCTGATGTTGGGCGATTCTTTCCGCCAACCAAGCCTCGTGGCCTCCATCGGCATCGTCAATTTTTCCGCGTTCGGCGGCGGTGCGAACGATTGTTTCGAAAGTCGTGCCCGCCTTCATGATATCGACGTGAGAGGCAAAATTATTTTTGTATTTGCTATTAAAGATGACAAGTTTGTCGTCCGCATCGTAGAGCGAGAAGCCTTCGGAAATGGTTTCGATGGCGTCGGTCAGCCGCGCTCGCGCCTCGGCGATTTCTTTTAGGTTCTTCTTTTCGGTCTCGAGGTTTTCAATCTCCATGGCGCGCTTTTCAATGGTATTTTTTCGAAATACGCTGATGGCTTCCACCATTTGCCCAATTTCATCGCGACGGCCCCGATAACCGATCTCCACTTCGGTATCGCCCGATGACAATTGCCGCATCACATTTGTGACGGACTGGATCGGCGTAACGATCGATCTTGAAACCAGGATCGTAGCGACAATGCTCAGCAGCAGGCCGATGATTGCGCCAATAGCCAATATGATCTTTTTTCGTGCGGCGTCCGTGTACAGTATCCGTGGAAATTTGGTCGGTTGTGCCTGCCGCGACTGAATTGGTCATTCCTTTAAAATCGCTTGCCACGGCCGTGAACTTCTCGTCAGTTTGACCAAGCATCATGGTCGCCATCGCGGCGTCGGTGCTGCCAACGTCGATTGTATCATGTGCCGAACTTTCGTATTGTTTCCACTTCGAAATGAGATCTTTCAAATCCGATTTTTCTTTGGCGGATAAATCCGGTCTCTTCTGAAAGATTTTTGAGGTCCAAATTGGTATTGCGCTAAATCTGAATGCAATTTCAGCGCTGAGTGATCCCAAGCAATACGTCGCTCACGCCATTGCTTGCCCAAGACACATAGCGAAATGTCTTCATATGGATGGCAACGATATTATCGTTGACCAATGCGAAAGCGCTTGCTGTTTCGGCAAAATCGTCGATGAGAGGGAATGAAGGTCGTCTTCCGATTTGTCTAATGTGACGTAGGCGATTGCGCCGAGAGAAATTAGGCAAATCAGCAGAACTGCCGACGCCGCGAATGCTTTTATTTGAATAGATAGATTTTCAAAAAATGAAAAAGTTCGCCGGCTCTTGGATACCTCCATCGAAGCAGCCTTTTTCTAGCGACCAATAACGTTTCGCGATGCCAATTATTGTCGATAGATTCCGACCCCCACGAAATAATCGCCCATCTTCTCGACGTAACTCGACTTGTCTTCAATCTTGCTTGTAATCGGATTGGGCCATTTGTAATCGACCCAGCCGTTTCCGGGTCCATTGGCAATATCGACCATCTCTCGAATGAGATATTTTCCGTCCTGATCTTTAAGGTCGATCAAATTCTTGCCGATTAACGCGGGTCGCGCGCCGTGAGCGACATTGAGCCCTTTATTGGCTCCTCGCATGTCATAAATGAAAGGATACAAGTCGCGATCATGATATTCTTTTATCGATTTGTCCGAGACGGCTTTGAAAGTGGCCTCAGGACCGTCCTTCTTGAATTGTTCCTGAACACGCTTGACCATTGCAATGGCTTCTTCTTTGGTTCCAAATTCAGCAGCCATCGCGGGCGCAAACATCGTTAGTGCGGCGATAGACAGAGCAACAAGATATCGGACCATGGTGGAAGCTCCCCTGAATTTCCTGCATTTTAAACAAGCGCAGGTTGCACATAATCTATCGAGCTTTAGCCGCCGCAGTCTACTCCCCAAATCGCGCGGGACGACTTGAATCCAAGACTTTTGCGAAGCGCGAGCCGCAGCTTAAATCGCAATCGGCGCCGTGCATCGTTGGCAAATAGCGCCGGTCGTCAAACCCTTAATTTCTGTGGCCATCCTCATTAGTTAGGGTTCGCCTCCGAAAATAGGATTAGAAACAACCGGATAGAGCGTGGTGCCTTTTGCCCGGCCATGACGAGCTTCAGCTTGGAAACTTCACGCCCGTGATCGCCTCGAGATTGCCGTGCCAGATATTCTCCTTGGCGGCCTTCGGCATGTCGATGCCTTCCAGGATGCGCAGCGTCTCGCGCGTGTACATGGTGCCCTTCTCGGGATCGAACGGGCAGTCGGAGGCGAACACGATCTTGTCGAGGTCGTAGAAGGCTAAGCCAGCATGGGTCGCCGGCACGCCGCCGAACACCGCGGTGTCGGTGTAGAACGAATGCTTGAAATAATCGAGCGGCCGCTTCTTCAGGCTCTTGAGAATCAAGCTCAAGTCTTCGTTCGAGGTGCGGGCGCCGAGCTGGTCCCAACCTGGGCCGATGCGGCCTTCCACCATCGGCACGATGCCGCCGAAATGGTGAGTGATGATCTTCAAATTGGGATATTTGTCCATGATGCGCGAGAACACCAGCCGCGCCATCGCCGCCGCGGTCTCGTAGGACCAGCCGAAGGTCCACCAGATTTCGTATCGCGATATCTTCTCGGTGAGATAATCGGGAAAATTGGCGGCGCGCGCCGGATGCAGCCAGATCGGCTTTCTGAGCTTGTTCATGGTCGCGAAGAACGGATCGAATGCCGGATGGTCGAGCGGCATTCCGGCAATATTGGTGTTGACCTGCACGCCGAGCGCTCCGTTTTTGATCGCGCGCGTCACTTCGCGCACACCGGCATCGGGCGCGGTCATGGGCGCCTGCGCCACCCAGCCGGGGAAATAATCGGGATATTTCTCGCAAATACCCGCGAAGCCGTCGTTCACCAGCTTGGCGTATTCTTCCACCTCAGCGCCCTTGGCCAGCAGCTCGAGCGGCGGCATCGGATAGGACAGAATCTGCGCGTAGTCGTCGAACTCATCGACGACCTTCCGGCGCACGTCGAGATCGTGGATGCTGGGGATTTCGCGCACGCGCTTGCCGATATCGGCATGGCCGCTATCCACGATCTTGTTGAAAAATTTCTCCGGGATGAAATGGGTATAGGCGTCGATACGCATGAACTCTTCTCCGTGACGGTCGATTTTTCTGCGCGTTACCGGTTCAATAAGGCGTGATGACGTTGAGCAGCGCCTGCCGGCGCCCGCTGACCACGGCGTCGCGGGCGCGCGTTAGTGCGGCGGGCAAGTCGGCCGGCTTCTCCACACGCTCGGCATAGGCGCCTTGCGCTTGCGCCATCACCTCATAGGGCGGCGACGGATCGAGATCGGCGAGCGTGCGGCCGTCGTTCTCGCCGGCGGTGCCGTCCTTGAACATCGACAGCGTGGCGCGGCGCACGGCGCCGTAGCGGATATTGTTGAACACGATGGTGAGGATCGGCAGGGCGTGAGCGGCGGCGACCCAGTGCCCGACCATCGGGTTGGAGAACATGTAGGCGCCGTCGCCCAGCGTGGCGACCACGAAGGCGTCGGGCGCAGCGAGCTTGGCGCCGAGCGCGGCGCCGAAGCCCCAGCCGAGCCCGCCGGCCGGTCCGAGTGCGTAAAAGGTGCCCGGTTTCTCGCGCGCGCAATGGTCCGGCCGCAGCGGATATTCGTTGACGATGATGGCGTCCGGCCCGAACGTTTCGCCGATCGCGCGCGACAAATATTCCGGCGAGATTCGCTCGCCGGCGGCGGAATCCTTGGCGAGCTGCGCGCGCCTCGTGCGCATGCGCTCGGTGAGGCGGGCGCGCCGCGCGGCGATGCGCGCTTCCGCCATCTGCAGGCGCGCCTCCACCGCCTCGATCAAGGCCTCCAGCGCGTTGACGGCGCCGGCCTGCACCACGAGATCGCTCGGGAAGCTGCGCATCGGGTAGCGCACGTAGAACGGCTCCTCGCCCACATGCGCGACCCGGCAGCCGCCCTGCGGATGTTGCAATTGCGGAATCCAGGGCACGTCGGATTCGAGCGCGATCACCAGATCGGCGTCGGCCAGCAGCGTGCCCGGCTCGAAACCGAAATGCATGGAATGGCTCGACGGCAGGCAGACGGTAAGCGGATTATGCGTGATCACCGGGATCGCGCAGCGCTCCGCCAGATGCGCGAGCGCCGGCACTGCGCCGGCAGGTAGCGTGGCGGCGATGATCAAAGGCCGCTCGGCCGCCACGATCCATTCGGCCAGAGTCGCGATCGCCTTCGGATCGGGATGAACTGGCGCGGCCTGCGCGCGCGGCTTTATCGGCGCGATCGGCTCCGCCAACGACGCCGACAGCGGCTCGCGCGGCAGCATGAGATAGACTGGACCGCGCGGATGCGCCATCGCGACTTCCACGCCGCGCGCGACCATATCGCCGACCTGGCCCGGCATGCGTAATTCGTAGTCCCACTTCACCAGCTCACGCACCATGCCGGCCTGGTCGAACATTTCCTGGCCCCATTGGATGGGGCGGCTGCGCGAGCCGAACGAACCCTTCTCGGTGATCGGCGTGCGTCCGGCCGTGAGGATCAGCGGCACGCGGTCGCGCGACACATTGATGAGATTGTTGATGGTGTTGGCGGTGCCGACCGTGGTGTGAACCATCACCGCCTGCGGGCGGCCGGTCATCAGATAAGCGCCGTGCGCCATGCCGACCGCCAGATTCTCGTGCGGAACCAGGATCGGCTTCGGCACCTTGGCATTGGTCTTCTTGGCGCGGCTGAACGCTTCCACGATCGGCGGAAAATCGGTGCCGGGATTGCAGAAAAAATAATCGACGCCATGGTCGGCGAGCGCGCGCAGGAACGCCTCGGCGGCGATCGCCGGCCGTTGCCCAGTCGGTGTGACGGCCATTCGTTCCGTCCCTCAGGCGCCCGCGCGGTTGTGACTAGCTTGAACCCGGACGCTCATTGATGTGGCGAGGTGTTTTACGCGACGGGCATAAGCCTGACAACGGAGGCGAGACTACTCCGCCGCCATGCGGAAACTCGCTTGGCCCTCGATCTCGGCCAGGCATTTGGCGAGACTTTCGCCCTCGGGATCGACCAAAGCGGCGGTGCGCGCGCTGGCGAGCGCGTCGGCGGCGCGTTTCGGCGGGATTTGGCCCGCCAGCGCCGGCCGGATCACGCGGGCCTCGATGCTGCGGTAGTTGGCAAGCCCGCGCGCATAAGTGTCGCCATAGCCCTTGATCAGCCGGGCGCATTCGGCGACTTCGAGGCCGAGTTCGCCCGAGTGCTTTGCGGCCTCGGCGATCAAGCCGAGCCAGGATTCGATCTGGGCCTGCTCCTGCGCGTAGCGGTGTCCATAGGGGCGCCAGCGGCGCAGTTTGGCCAGCAGCAGGAAGCGCAAATAGCCGCTGATCGAGGTGGAATTGATCTGCATGCCGAAATAGACGCGGCCGAGCCAGCCTTTGCGTTCCGAATAGCGCAGCAGCGGCCGCGCCAGGAACGAAGGCAGCAGCTGGCTGAGCTCCTCGATGCCGGGCTTGAGGAAATCGTGCACCGAGAATGGCTCGTTTTGGATGTGCAATTCCTCGCGCGCGATCCGGCGCATGCGTGCCGGCGCGATCTTGGCCTGCGCCACCCGCACGACGTCCTCGTAGGACATGCGCACGGCGAGATGGCGCGCCACTTCTTTCATCAGCCGGCCTTTGGTGCCGCTGACGGCGTCGGCGTCGACCAGGGCGCGCAGCCGGTCGAGGTAAAGCTGCGCGTAACGAACGCCTTGATAGGCGATCAGCCGGCGCACGCCTTCGATCGCGGTCGATTGCGCCAAGGCCGGCAGCGAGTAGGTGACCTCATGCTCGAGTAATTCGGGGGTGGTCGGGGCGTTGGTCTTTTTCTCAGGCGTTTTCGCTGGCCGCGTTTTCGCGCGCGCGGCTTGTAAGCCGGCGCGGAAGCCGCGCAGGTTGCTGTCGACCGCCTTGCCGTCGGCGCGGATCGCCGCTTCCAGCTGCTCGGGCGTGATCGGCAGCCGCTCTGACCCGGCGATGGCGCCGAGCATCACCGCGCTGATGATCGAGCCGCTTCGGGTGGCGAGCGCGTCCATGTCGATAAGCAGAACCTCGCGCGCATTGTCCTCGATGATCTTGATGAGCTTGTCGCGGTCGAAGCGGCCGTCGCCCATGGCGATCTTCTCGTCCATGGCATAGAAGCGGCTGAGCGAGCCGATGAGATGTGTACGGTCGGGCGTGACGAAGCCGCTCGCCACCGTGCGCCCGGCTTCCAGCAGTTCGCTCGCTACCGCGATGTCGATATCACCGACGCCGGGCGTGAGCGCCAACACCGGCCGCTGGCCGGCCAGCTCGCGCGTGGGGACCGGAAAAATCTCGATGTAATAAGTGGTGGCGCCGGTGCGCTGGGCGACGCCGGGGATCGAGGTGCTCTGCACCGGAAAGCCGGCATCGGCCGCGGCCGTCACGATCCAATCGGTCAGCACGCCGCCGCCTTCGCCGCCGAGCGCGGCGATCAACAGAGTGATCGGACGCGTCGCGGTCATGCGGCCGCCTCGCCGCCATAGCCGCCGAGCCAGCCGATCACGGTCTGCCGCAGCCGATGCAGAGCGCGGTCGCGCCAATTGGCATTGCGCACGATCTCGGCGCGGTAGAACGACGGGCACAGCACGGCCGCATGCGCGACCTCGCCGCACAGCCCGCAGCCGACGCAGGATTCGATCACGGTCGCCACCGGATCGCTGCGCAGCGGATCGGGCGAGGGCTTCACCGTCAGCGACGGGCAGCCTGACAGCCGAATGCAGGAATGATCGCCGGTGCAGATCTCGTCGTCGACGCCGTAGCGCGTGCGGGTGACGCGTTCGCCGCGCTCGAGCTTCACGGCGTCCTCGGCGCGCACGCGGCGCTGGCGCGCGAGCTGGCATTCGCCGTCGGCGATGATCACCTTCAGGCCGCGCTCGGCGGTGCGCATCGCTTCCTTCAGCGTCTTCGTCATCACCGTGACGGAATAGCTGTGCACCGTGCGCAGCCATTTCACGCCCATGGTGCGCAGCGTCTGCTCGATGCCGACGCCGGGCGTGGCGCCGGTGCGGCTCATCGTGCTCGACGGAATATATTGCTGGCCGGTGGCGGAGGCGTAGCCGTTCTGCAGCACGATCAGCACGCCGTCGCCCTTGTTGAACAGGTTGGAGGCGACGCCGGTGATCAGCCCGTTATGCCAGAAGCCGCCGTCGCCCATGATCGCGATCGGGCGCTTTTCCATGTTGGGGGTCACCGCCGCGGCGCTGGCGAGCGACATGCCATAGCCGAGGATCGAATTGCCGATGCTGAACGGCGCGAAACTCGCGAACGAATGGCAGCCGATATCGGCGCTGATGTGAGTGGGCCGAGTTCGCGCTGCATCAGCTTGATGGCGGCGAACACCGGGCGCTCCGGGCAGCCGGTGCAGAAGGCGGGCGGGCGCGGCGGCAGCGGTCCGAGCGCGGCCGCAACTTTCGCCTTGTGCGCGATCAGGCCGCGCGCCTTTTCCGCCACGCTGTCGGCGTCGAGGCCGTGCGGCCTGGCGGCTTGCAGGAAGGCGGCCAACCCCTCCAGCAGCACGTCGGAGGTGTATTCGCCGGTCTCGGCAGCGGGTCCTTGCCGAGCACGCGGGTCTGGATGTCGGCGCGGCGCAGCTCGACGTTGACCGCCTGCTCGATGTAGTCGGGATGGCCTTCCTCGATCACCAGACACGGCGCGCTTGCCGGCGCAGAACTCGCGGATTTCTTCCGGCACCTGCGGATAGACC
>CAWFMZ010000041.1:0-45294 GCA_963817045.1 uncultured Alphaproteobacteria bacterium | reverse complement strand
GGTGATCGAATAACGAGACCCTGTTTGCTGCGGTGCGTCGGTCGCTAATGGCACAAAGCGGACAAAGCAACCGCACCGACATTTGTCCGCTTTCGGACCAAAGCGGACAACGGTGGATTTTGGTCCGCGACGGTTTGTCGGCTATTGACCCGAAGCGGACATTGGCTGTGCACTGCGGCAATGGTTTTAATGCCGGTTTCAGCCTCTATCGAAGCACCCGATTGAGCCGCTAAGATGCCGTTTCCAGACCTTGAGGTCGAACATGAAGCGGCGCGAGTTCATCACGCTTCTCGGCGGTGCGGCAGCCGCATGGCCGTTCGCCGCGCGCGCCCAGCAGGGCGACCGGATGCGGCGGGTCGGCTTCCTGCTTGGCCTCACCGAAAAAGACCCCGAAGCGAATTCTCGCATCAAGGCATTCCGGCTGGGCATGCGCGATTTGGGGTGGATAGAAGGGCGCAACATCCATATCGAATACCGGTTTGCCGGGAGCAGTCTGGAGCTAATAAAAAAGCATGTAGCCGATCTCGTCGGGTTGGCGCCCGACGTCATTGTCGCTAACAACACGCCGGTCATGGCTGCGCTACAGCCGGCGACGCGCACAATTCCCATCGTGTTCGTGGTTGTAAACGATGCGGTTGGTCAAGGATTTATTTCGAGTTTTGCGCAACCGGGGGCCAACATAACCGGCTTCTCATTCATCGAGCCGGAAATCGTTGGCAAGTGGATCAATTTACTCGGCGACGTTAAGCCCAATCTGTCGCGCGTCGCGCTAATGTTTAATCCGGATACCGCGCCATATTATGATGTCTACCTTCGATCGTTCAAGGCATCTCCGCACCAAACCTCGGTCGAAGTCCGGGCAGCGCATGTGCGCAATGTTGCTGAAGTCGAATCGGCGGTCGCCGAGTTGGGGCGCGATCCTGGTAGCGGTTTGATGGCCGCGGGGGATCCATTCATTCTCTCCGTGCGCGGAGCGATAGCAAAGGCGGCAAATCAGCACCAGGTGCCGAATATTTCCCCCTATCGGCAATTTGTCGCCGAGGGAAGCTTGATGTCCTATGGGCCCGATACGGCGGATATCTTCCGGCGTTCTGCCTCCTATGTCGATCGTATTCTCAAGGGTGAGTTGCCGCGCAATTTGCCGGCGCAGTCGCCGACCAAGTTTGAACTTGTCGTCAATCTCAAAACGGCCAAGGCGCTCGGTCTGTCGATTTGCGAATCATTCTTGCTGCTCGCCGACGAGGTGATTGAATAGAGATGCTGTTTGCTGCGGTGCATGAGTCCGCTTATTGGCACAAAGCGGACAATCCAGTTGCGCCCGCGTTTGTCCGCTTTTGGACCAAAGCGGACAACGGTGGATTTTGGCCCGCGATGGTTTGTCCGCTTTTGACCCATAAGCGACATTGGCTGTGCACTGCGGCAATGGTTTCGATGCCGGTTTCAGCCCCTATCGAAGTACTCGATTGAGCCGCTAAGATGCAGTCTCCTAAGCTTGGGGGCAGACATGAGACGGCGCGAGTTCATCACGCTCGTAGGCGGTGTGGCGGCGTGGCCGCTTACGGCACGCGCGCAGTTAACCCCCGGGCATTGGCATTCTTTTCATTGGTTGTGACGATTGTCAGCCTGATCTTTGTCAACCGCTCATTCAGCGCATCGCTGGTTATGGCTCTCCGCCGGCCAAATTCAGCTCTCGCATTGGTCATTCTTGTTGTCGCAATGACGTTGAGCCTGACACTGCTTTGGCCGCTGGCGACTGGATTCTTCCGCTTCGGGCCGCTGCATTTGGACGATCTCCTCTTGACGCTTGGCGCCGGCGTTCTTGTGCTTGTGCTCCTTGAACTCGTGAAGCCCCTATGGCGCAAACGGCTCAGATCTTAACTGGGTGCAGACTGCGAGCCACCACTGGAATCTGTGTTTGTGGGTAATTGATCTAAATCGTCGTTACGCGATTTCGATAGACGGCCGAAAATGAGCGATCTTAGTGAGGCGACGATTGCATTTGTGCAAAGCCACAGCGGCTGGGTGGCGCCTATCGTCTTTGTGCTCGCGTTCTGCGAATCCTTTGCGTTCGTCTCTTTGATCGTGCCGGCAACGGTGATCTTATTTGGCGTCGGCGGCATGGTTGGAGCTAGCAGGATAGAATTTGGAGTGATCTGGCTTGCCGCGGCTCTTGGCGCGGTCGTGGGCGACTGGCTGGCCTACGATCTGGCCCTTCAATTTCAAGGGAACGATCGCACACTGGTGGCCGCTAGCGCGTGATCCCGGGCTGCTGGCACGGGGCGCCGTGTTTTTCGAACGCTGGGGGATGCTCGCTGTTATTGTTGGCCGCTTCTTCGGACCACTGCGCGCAGCGGTGCCGATAACGGCGGGACTTTGCGGCATGTCGTGGCTCAAATTCCAGATCGCTAATGTAGCTTCGGCGATCATCTGGGCGACCGGCATCCTGGCGCCGGGCGCCATCGGTATGCGATGGCTGATGGGCTGACGCTGTAGACCTTAAACAGGTATTGGTCAGTGCGAGAGCACACAGCACATTGGGTTTGTGGAGAATAGCTCTTGTCCAACGGACCACCAATTGAACTGCCCGCGGCGCTGCGGCGGCGGCTTGGCTTGCCGCTGCTCGTGCTCTACGGCACCGGCATCACGATCGGCGCCGGCATCTATGTGCTGATCGGCGCGGTGGCCGGCCATGCGGGGACTTACGCGCCGTGGTCGTTCGTGCTCGCCGCCATGGTGATGGCGCTCACCGTCGCCTCCTATGCCGAGTTGTCGACGCGGTTTCCGGTCAGCGCCGGCGAAGCCGCTTACGTCAAAGCGGCCTTCCAATCCCGGTTGCTCTCCACACTGACCGGTTTGCTGACCATCGTCATCGGGGTGGTGTCCTCGTCCGCCGTCACGCTTGGATCGGCCGGCTATATCGAGCAATTCGTCGATCTGCCGCAGAGCCTCATTGTGGTGGTCGTCGTCGTGGTGCTCGGCGCGGTGGCGGCGTGGGGCATTCTGGAATCGGTGCTGCTGGCGAGCCTGTTCACGCTGATCGAGGTCGGCGGATTACTAGCAATCATCGTCGCCGCCGTTCATGCCGACCTGCCGATCGTGGCCGCGCTGGCGCCGCCGCTACCGTTCGAAGTCGGCGCGCTGTCCGGCATCGCCTTCGCCAGTCTGCTGGCGTTCTTTGCCTTCATTGGCTTTGAGGATTTGGCCAATGTGGTGGAGGAAGCCAAGGTGCCGCACCGGGACATTCCGCGCGCCATGGTGTTGACGCTGCTCATCTCGACGATCCTCTATGTCGCCGTCGCCGCGATCGCGATCAGCGCGGTATCGATCGAACGGCTGTCGTCGTCTGCGGCGCCGCTCAGCCTGGTGTTCCGCGAGGTCGCCGGCGTCAGTCCGGCGACCATCAGCGCCATCGCCATTGTCGCCACGCTGAACACGATCCTGGCGCAGATGACCATGGCGGCGCGGGTGATCTACGGCATGGCGCGGCAGGGCGACTTGCCCGGCATTATTGGCCGCGTCCATCCGCGGACGGCGACGCCACTCATCGCCACGGCACTGATCGTCGCATTGGTGATCGCACTGGCGTTGACCATTCCGCTCGAGCGATTGGCGGAGAGCACCTCGCTGGCAACGCTTGTGGTGTTCGCGCTGGTCAATCTGGCGCTGCTGCGGCTTCGTCACCGACGCGTCCAGTCGCACGGGCCGCATGTGAGCGTTCCGATCTGGGTTCCTGCGGCGGGATTCGTGACCTGCCTGGCCATGATCGCGAGCGCGCTGTTGAGGTAACCTTCAATAGTTGCAACCGACTAAAAAGAGACACCCGATTATTGGAGAACTAAATAAATGTCCGCGATTGGGGTCAAAGCAGATATGCAAATTAGATCGTGGCACGTCCCCTTTTTGGCCCAAAGCAGCCATAATGGTGGCGAGCGTATTGGGTACCATTGCGCATTACGGCCTAGGCATTACTAGCGCCGATCTTCGTATAGACGCGCTTGGAGTAGCCGGTTTTATTGCGCTGGGATTGGTAAGCGATGCCTTGCTGAAGCGGAAGTAGACGCCAGACCACCGCACGCGCCGGTCTGCTAGGCCTCGAAGCCTGAATGTCCGCTGGGGTCATAAGCGGACAAACCCTCCCCCGCCAAAATCGACCTTGTCTTTGTCCGCTATGTCAAAAGCGGACAAACCATCACGGGCAAAAATCCAACTTTGTCTGCTTTGGTCCAAAAGCGGACAAACGCGGACTGCGGTTCGATTGTCCGCTAAGTGCCCAAAGCTGACATTTCCGCTCGCTACCTTATCGAAGCACTTCGTTCGCGTCCCGCAACACGACGTATATGGCTGGAATCACCAGGACGGTCAGTAAGGTCGACGAGGCGAGACCGAACAGCAGCGATATCGCCAGGCCCTGGAAAATAGGATCGAGCAAAATCGTCGCCGCCCCGATCATGGCCGCAAGCGCGGTCAGGAGAATCGGCTTGAAACGAACCGCGCCAGCCTCCAGTAGCACCTCGCGCAAAGCTTTGCCCTGGCTTGAGCCGTGGCGGATGAAATCCACTAACAGGATCGAGTTGCGCACGATAATACCGGCGAGTGCGATGAAGCCGATCATCGAGGTGGCGGTGAACGGCGCGCCGAATAGCCAATGCCCGATCACAATGCCGATCAGCGTGAGCGGAATCGGCGTCAGAATGACCAGCGGCAGCTTGAAGCTGCCGAATTGCGCCACGACCAGGATATAGATGCCTATGATCGCCACCATGAATGCCGCACCCATGTCGCGGAAGGTGACATAGGTGATCTCCCACTCGCCATCCCACAGGATGGCCGGCTTGCTTTCGTCCTCCGGCTGCCCGTGAAACCGGATGGCCGGTGTGCCGAGCGCGCCCCAATCATGCGCCGCAATTCGCTTGTCGACGTCGAGAATGCCGTAGATCGGGGCCTCAAATGCGCCCGCCAACTCCGCCATCACCATGTCGGTAAAGCGACCGTCCCGCCGGAAGATCGCCGGCGAGCCCAATTCCTTGGTCACGCGCACGACGTCGCCGAGTTCGACCACGGTCTTGTTGCCCGGCACGCTATTGGCCGGAATTGGGGTCGACGCTAACAACTCGCTCCAGGACAGATCGCGCTTCGGCAGCCGCACCACGATCTCGATCGGGTTGCGGCCTTCGCCGCGGTGCGAATAGCCGACCGCGGTGCCGCCGAACAAGGCCGCGATGGTGTCATAGACGTCGCGCTGTTCGACGCCGAAAAATTCAAGACGGTCCTGATCGATGGAGATGCGCAGACGCGGCCGCGGCTCGCCGATCGAATCGTCGGTATCGACGATGTAGGGCACGGAGGCGAAAATCTTTTTCAGCTCGGCGGTCACGGCGCGCCGGTCCTTCGAGCTCGGTCCATAAACCTCGGCAAGCAGCGTCGCCAGCACGGGCGGACCCGGCGGGACTTCGACGACCCGGGCGACCGTGCCGGGCGGCAGGACAATCGTCTTCAGCCGATCGCGCAGATCGAGGGCGATGGCGTGACTGCTGCGCTTGCGGTCGTCGCGCGGCGCCAGGTCGAGATTGAGTTCGCCTAGTTCGGGCGCTTCACGTGCATAATAGTGACGAACCAGTCCGTTGAAATTGAATGGCGCCGGGGTGCCGGCATAGGTTTCGATCGCGCGGATTTCCGGCAGTTGCCGCGCTACGTCAGCGATCGAGAACAGAGTCCGCTCAGTGTCCTCAAGCGTCGCGCCCTCCGGCAGATCGACGACCACGGCCATTTCCGACTTGTTGTCGAACGGCAGCAGCTTGACCGTGACGCTCCGGGTTACGAACAGCACACATACGAGCAAGGTCGCAACGCCGACCGCGATCAGGAAAATCCAAGCCGAACGGCGCGAACGCACGACCGGGGCAGCTATGCGGCGATAAATGCGGCCAAGAAGGCCTTCGCCATGCGCTGCCTCGTGTTCGTGGACCGGCCGTCCTTCCGGATGCAGGCGCAGCATCAGCCAAGGCGCGACCACCATGGCCACAAAGAACGAGAATAACATCGCGGCCGACGCATTGGCCGGGATCGGCGCCATATAGGGGCCCATCAGGCCGGAGACGAACAGCATCGGCAATAGCGCCGCCACCACGGTCAATGTGGCGACGACGGTGGGGTTGCCGACTTCCGCCACTGCCTCGACGACGGCCTGCTGACGCGGGCGGCCGTCGTTCTGCGCCCAGTGCCGCGCGATGTTCTCGATCACGACGATGGCGTCGTCGACCAGGATGCCAATGGAAAAGATAAGCGCGAACAGGCTCACGCGGTTGATGGTGTAGCCCATCAATTTGGCGGCGAATAAGGTGAGCAGAATAGTCGTCGGAATGACGACAAGGGTGACCAGGGCCTCGCGCCAGCCGATCGCGAAGGCGATGAGCACCACGATCGACACAGTCGCAAGCGCAAGGTGAAATAGTAACTCGTTCGCCTTGTCGTTGGCGGTTTCGCCGTAGTTCCGCGTCACCGTCACTTTGACGTCGCCAGGGATCAGCCGTCCTTCCACGCTCTGCAGCCGCGCGAGCAATTGTTCGGCCATCACGACGGCATTGGCGCCGGCGCGTTTGGCAAAGGCGACGCTCACCGCTGGGACGCGGTCCCAATGACCATCTTTATCCGGCGTGTCCATCCACACGCGATGTTCCTGCGGGCTGGGGCCGATGACGACTGAAGCCACATCGCGCAGGTAGACCGGGCGGCTGTCGCGCGTGCCGACCAGCAACAGCCCGATATCGGGAACGCCAGCGAAAGTCTGTCCGACCGCAACGTCGCGCACGGTGTCGTTGTCACGTATCTGACCGGCCTGAAACGAGCGGTTGGCGTCGCGGACTTTCGCGACCAACTGCTGCAGCGTGACACCGAAAAGCGCGAGTTTCTCCGGATCGGGTTCAACGCGGATCTGTTGCGGATTGCCTCCGGAAATATAAGTCAAGCCGATATTGTCGGTCTTCACCAATTCGGAGCGCAGTTGGTCGGAAAGTTGATAGAGATCCTTGTCGGTCCAGCGTGCCGCCGCTTCCGGTTTCGGCGACAGCGTGAGCACGACGATCGCGACATCGTTGATGCCGCGGCCGACGATCAGTGGCTCGGGAATTCCGACCGGGATGCGGTCGATATTGGCACGAATCTTCTCATGCACCCTGAGAACCGCCTCATCGGCCTTAGTGCCGACCAGGAAGCGCGCCGTTACCATGACACGATCGTCAACCGTCTGGCTGTAGACGTGTTCTACGCCATCGATGCCCTTGATGATGGCTTCGAGCGGCTTGGTCACCAGCTCGACTGCATCGGGCGCCTTGAGGCCATCGGCGTTGATGCGGATGTCGACCATGGGCACGCTGATCTGTGGCTCTTCCTCACGCGGGATTGTAAGCAGCGCGATCAAACCGACGGCGAGCGCCGCCAGCAGGAACAGTGGCGTCAGCGGCGAACGGATCGTGCTATGTGTGAGATACCCCGACAGCCCGAGCTTCACGGCTGCACCAACACATCGCCTGTTTTAAGCCCGGAAAGGATTTCCAGCGCATCTGGCATGTCCGGGCGCGGCAGATTACGCCCGCGTTGCACCGGCACGTCGACCGCCGACTTGGCGTCTTTGCCAATGCGGGCATAGTCGATACCAAAGCGGGTGGCGATGAACGATCCCGGCACGATGAAGCTGGTCCTCTCGCCGGCCGAGACCCAAACGCGGATGCGCTCACCAACGAAATAGTCGCCGAGGCCCGCAACCGTGGCATCGGCGATCACGCGGCCGTCTTCGATCTGCGGATAGACCAGTCGGATGGTGCCGAATTGGGCGCCGCTTTTGCCGAGTTCCTCGCCGTCGATCCGCACTGGATCGCCGGCCTTAAGAAATTGGGCGTGCCGCTCCGGCACCCGCAGCCTCAGCACAAAATTCTGTTCCGCCACGGTCGCAACGGTTTCCCCGGCCAAGATGACCGTGCCGGTGGTCACCGGCACCTTCAAGACGCGGCCAGAGGTCGGCGCCAATACACTGCCTTCGGTGACTTGCTGTTGGATGACCGAGCGTTCGGCGGTGCGCGACTTCAACGCATTGGAAGCTACGTTGAAAGCCGTGCGCGCCTCATCAAGGCGGGTTTTGGGAATGGTGCCGCGGGAGAACAAATCTTCGCCGCGAGTAAGATCAGTCTGCGCCTGAGCAACTTGGGCTTCGAGGCCGGCAATCTGCGCATCGAGCGACTTCGTCTGCAGCGCGAGCTTCTCGTCGCCGATGATCGCTAATATCTGGCCTTGCTTGACCCCGTCACCTTCTTTCGCGGCCAGTTCGATCACCGTGCCAGCGATGCGCGCGCGCGCCGGCACGACATTGCTGCTTTCGACCGTGGCGAAGACCGCCTTTTCGTCGGCAATCGTCTTTGGCGCGACAACGAATGTCTGCTCGGCGAGAGCTGCTTGCGCAAACAACGTCAGCGCAGTCGCTACGAGAATACCGGCACGCATAAGTGCTTTTCCTCAGTCATCGAAACAATCGAACCGTTATTGTGCCGCGCGGATAGCGAGCACGGTCATTGACTTGATGCAAGGCTCCGGTGGCGCGCTGTCTTGCGCCGCGGTTGCCTGGCGCCGGCCGGGGCAGGCGCGCAATAGGCTCGATAGAGGGCGCCCACGAGCGCGCGTGCTGGAGCGCTCGTTATCGAATACCAAATCGTCTGACCATCGCGCCGCGCCGTGACGAGCCCGTCCTTGCGCAGTAACGCTAAATGCTGCGATACGGTCGAATCGCGGATGTTCAGCAGTTCGGCCAATTCACCCACCGAGCGCTCTTTCTCACTCAACTGACAGATGATGATCAGGCGGTGCCGGTTGGCGAGAGCCTTCAGTAGGGCGCTCGCCTCGTCCGCCGCAGCAAGCATATTGTTGATTTTTATTTTCATACTTGCGTATATACGCAATATCGCATATATAGTCAATGCCGCTGAGCAAGCTTAGCTCGGTTGGCGGCGCCCGCTGGGCCGGGCAACGAGGACATGTTTCAGCCCATCGATCAGGAGGTCCACCGTGAACGTCGATCGCGCAGTTCTCACCCTAGCCGGCACCATGGTCCTGCTCAGCCTCGCTCTTGCATGGCTGGTCAGCCCCTATTGGCTGCTGCTCACAGCCTTTGTTGGGGCAAATCTGTTCCAGGCCGCTTTTACGGGTTTCTGCCCGGCTGCCATCATCTTCCGAAAACTGGGCCTGAAGACCGGGTCAGCGTTCGATTGCTCGCCGGCCACGCGCTGACGGCGATACGTTGTATTCGCTATGACGGTGGCGGGGCTTGCAAAGCTTGAGGCCAACGCGCCCGATATTGCGCGGATGCTGAGGGTGTTTGCAAACGAACACCGCATCAGAATTCTGTGCCATCTTGCAGCAAGTAAAAAGGAATTGTCGTTCGCAGCGTTAGCTGACGGCATCCAAATTAGCCAATCGGCGCTTTCGCAACATTTGATGAAATTGCGCAAGGGCGGTTTAATTGGCGCGCGGCGAGCCGGGCATAATTCTTTCTATCGGCTTGCAGATCCGCGGGCCTTGCAACTGGCAATTGGCATACAAAAGATTCTGAAGAGAGCGCTGCCACCGCCTGTCCGCCAGCCTAACATCTAATATATTGCAGAAATAACCTCATGCCATTGCCGTGGTGGCAAACTCTCGCAATCTTAGGCTACGCGATGGCGCCGAGCTTGAGGCCGCCAACTGAGGCGGCAAAATAGAAAGAGCCCCGACCGAGGTAAGGGGCCACCGGTCGGGACTTCTAGGGAGCTACGCTGAAATGAGAGAGCCCCGACGAACTTCTCAAAACGCCAGGGCTCCCGGTCACTTTCGGAACAGCCCCTCTTTGGGTCGTTTCGGCAATGACTACGCTTCATATAGACAGAACAGAATGCTCCGCATTGAGACAAATCAAAATCGGCCACTCTTAATTTCAAAATCGGCCGGCGCCACATCCGTCAGCAGCTTCCGGAGGTTGACCTCTTCTTCCTTCCCGCACGCAAACTTTTTCGAATTAATTTTCATTTTCATCCTTTTGCGGTGCAACTGGGGATGGGCGCTTTCTAAGCTACCGCCAACGGAACGCGCCACCTGATCATCTACAGGCCGCCGGCGCCGCAGACATTCGCGCCCTTGGCTCACCACCTAGATGAGATCATGCCGATGCAGTAGTCTCCCATCAGCTGGTACAAAAAAACCGTCAGGTCAGTAAGCAAAGAACGGTGGGTTTGGGATCCATTTTTACCCCCGTCTGATTTATATTCCTCTTACTACTTTCGCCGCATGTGTCATTGATGAGGATCAAAAGCATTCGATGAGGATCGCCAATAAATTCGAACAATGTTGGCTTCCTTTCGGGTGGCACGGAGCGACCCTGCAACTACACTTCGAGCCCTATAGAAGCGATGCGAATTGCAGCCTCGACACATCAAGGCAGAAAAAATATCTCACGCGAACAGTGATTCCGTCGCTCCAGCACGATTTGCTGGGGAGGCACGCAATGATGGGGCGGCTCAACCACGATCAAGGACAGCTTTTCTACTCATTCTGCCTTGCTGATGCCGCGTGCAAGTCGGCGCGGAGTCCTGACGCCGATCGGCGTCAGTAATCCATTGATCTGGGTCAAACTTCAGCATCCGTTAACAGACAAGACTGGATTCGCCGTCGATCGTCGCACTTTCTAGGCCACCAAGAATTGCAAGTGGTCACTCGGGGGCCCTCGATCGCGGCGATCGAGCCCGGAAGCCGGAGACGCGGCATGAAGTATGAAGATCCTGCATGCGCCTATTGCCCGGACAATGTGCGCGCCTGTCGCGTGGGTGAATCGGCTGAACGCGGTCCGGGGTATTGCCCCACAAAGGTGGATCCGGACGGCATCGACGAGGCGGCCGGCAAATACGACGATGCGGAGGTTCGCCGCATCTCCCAGGTCTCTGCCGTGGTCGAGGCAGCGGGCTACTGCAAATGGACGCGTGTTCAGGAAATTTGTGAGTTTGCCAAGCGAATGGGTTTCAAGAAAATAGGCATCGCCACCTGCATCAGTTTTGTCGATCACGCCAAGGTCCTGAGCGGCATCCTCGAGAGTCACGGGTTCGAGGTGGCCTCTGTCGCCTGCAAGCACGGCGGCATCCCCAAGGAGGAACTTGGCATCAAGGACGAGGAGAAGATCCGCCCTGGCAACTATGAGGCGATCTGCAACCCGGTGGGGCAGGCCGAGCTGCTCAAGCGTGCCGGCTGCGAGTTTAACGTCGTGCTCGGCCTCTGCGTCGGCCATGACAGCCTGTTTTTCAAGCACGCCGACGGGCTGACCACGGTGCTGGTGGCCAAAGACCGCGTGCTGGCGCACAACCCGATCGGCGCCCTCAACTTGGCCGACACCTATTACAGTCAGCTGTGGGGACCTGATAGGCCGGAAAAGCCGCCGAAAATCCCCGTTGAGGGCCGTCGCAAGAATAAGGAGACGTAACCCCGAAGCCGCAGGCTTTTCAGCAATAATCTGCTCTCGCCGCCTCGCAACATCGAAGGCGTCTGCAGCTCGGTTTGAATCGTGATCCCTGATGCGTGGCCAAACCTTCCGCACTCTCATCGCGCGTGTCATACCTCTGGACGCGGCCGGCATCGCGACGGAGTAGGCCGTCCACATGCATTGATCAGATTGGGGCTGGAAAGCCTCGAATTGGGGAAAATGGCTGTAGTCCGAGTTGGGTCACGTGTGGACACACACTCAACGACATGTCCCTATGAGTAAGATCCCTGCTCCGCTTTCTCGGTAATCTACTTGACGACTAAGAGCCGAGATCGTTTTGTAACAACAGTCGATCGATCCAACGACTGCTCATCGGACGAATGTTGGATAAAGTCGAGACTAGGGAGGCTTGCGATGGCGGCTGAAAAAGACACATCATTCGGGCGTCGTGAATTCCTCGGCGCGCTCGCCGCGGGCGCAGGTGCCGCCGCGGCCGGGTCGCTAGCGGTATCAGAGCCAGCCGCCGCGCAAAGCGCAACGCCGGTGAAGATCGTCGACTTCCACAATCACTACATGGGCCCGTCGTGGACCCTGACCAACCTCGCCAGCCTGCCGCCGCAGGCGCGGCCGGCTTGGGAAAAGATTAACGCCAACCTCGCCAGTCAAAGCGCGCTGTTAGCGTCGGTCGAAACCGCGGGCATTGCCGCTCGCGTGATCAACACGCCGACTGCCTTCATCGAGGATGCCGACGGCAATTTTCCGCCTGAGGCGATCCTGCGCATCAACGATCAGATGGCCGAACTAGTGGCAAAGAATCCAGGTCGTCTTTATGGGCTCGCGACCGTGGATGCCTATAGCGGCGATGCCGGCGCGCGCGAATTGACCAGGGCCGTGCGCGAACTGGGGTTGCGCGGCGTTTTCGTAGAAGCCGGCAACAAGGGCGACCTTCTGCTCGGCGCCCCGCAGTCACGCCCGACGCTGGCGGCCGCCGCCACGCTCGGCGTACCGGTCTTCGTGCATCCGTTGACCGATCCGCAATTGCACAAACGGTTTTCAAAATCGGGCCGCCTCGGCGTGCGGCTGGCGCGCGGCACCATCAACAGCGCCGCCCTGGTCTCGCTGCTCGAAGGCGGCACGTTCGATGACCTGCCCAATCTTCGGGTGGTGGTCACCACACTGGCGCTCGGCGGCGTACTGCTCGCCGGCGGCTTTGGCGATGGCCAGCGTATCCGCAGCGACGCCCCGGCGCTGACCCGCCGCCACGTCTATATCGACACCATGGGCCTGCACCCAGTCACCGTTCGTGCCGCCGTGGATATGCTGGGCGCAGACCATGTGCTTATGGGCACCGACTGGCCGATCGCGGTGGAGACGTCGGTGCCGGAGCGGCTTCAGAAGGCGTTCGCCTATTGCGGGCTCAACGCAGCCGAACAGCAAATGATCGCCAGCGGCAATACGTTGCGGCTACTTGGCGTCGCGTAAACAATCACTCTGGGCCATGAACTGCTGTCCTTTCCGAAAATCATATCCGGCCGTACTGGTGATGCAGCCCAGCCAAGATCGGAATGGCGACAATAGCGCCAGATCGTTGGACTGCTCGATGCAAGGACGCAACTTTTTGCAATGCCAAGTGCGCGCGCGCTTGATTGTAATACGCCGCATAGGCGGAAAGAATTCGCCGTAGGTGCACCTCGCCGAAGATGACCATTTGGTGCGGGCACTCGCGGCGTAGTGTGCCGATCAAACGTTCTGCATAACCATTTTGCCACGGTGATCCTGGTGAGACTGGCAATCTCGCTGTCTGAGGTGTCTCTCAAACAAAAAGTTCGCCGGATCGCGGCTGTGCTTCAAATATGGAATCGAATTTATCCGGCTCAATTTTGATGGCGACGCGCCCTGGCGAACGTCCGTGCGTGCCAATGGCCGCCCAAGGCGGCAGCTTTAGGATCAACTACTCCGTTTGATTTAAGTCAATGCTGGGCCTATCTGCGCGACATATTCATTATTCCATATGTGTAACCGCGCATATGGAGGATTTGGATATGCTTACCCAAAAGGCTTGGTCCCCCTATCTTGCCGGGGTCGTCATTGGCCTGTTGCAGATCCCAGCTTTTCTCATCATCGAAACCGCACTTGGCGCCTCATCGTCTTACGTGACAGTCGGCGGCCTGATCGCCTCGTGGATCGACCCATCCATTCTGCAAATCGGATACGTCGCCCGCCACGTGGCGGCAACTGGTAAGAATTGGTGGCAAGTCGCCCTCGTCGCTGGTGTTGCCATCGGCGCGTTTACGTCGATGAAACTATCCGGTGCGTTGCGCCTGCCGATCTCGCCGATCTGGAAACGGGCGCTTGGCTCCGCTTCGCCGTCAAAACGTTACGCCATCGCCCTTATCGGGGGCTTCGTTATGCTGCTCGGCGCCCGGATCGCCGACGGCTGCACCAGCGGCCATGGGCTTTCCGGAATGGCACAATTGGCGGTTGGCTCGACCGTCGCGGTCGCCGCCATGTTTGCGGGTGGCATTGCCGCTGCCATGCTGCTGCTGCGCCGCATATGACACGCACTATTTGAAAGGAGATCGATCATGTCTCTCACGCTTGCCATCATCGTCGGCATTTCCATGGGCATCGTATTCGGTTTCGCGCTAGAGAAATCGCGCGTGTTCGAACCGGGCATCATTGTCGGCCAGATGCAGATGCGAAATTTCATTATGCTCAAAGTATTCTTGAGCGCGGTTGCGACCGGCGCCGTTGTGCTCGCGGTGCTCAACGGCTTTGGTTATGTGAAGCTACAGCCAAAAGCCGCGCTTTATGCCGCCGATATCGTGGGCGGTTTGCTGCTCGGAGTTGGCATCACGCTCGCAGGCGCCTGCCCGGGCACTACGCTCGCGCAGATCGGTGCCGGCTATCGCGATGCACTGTTCACGCTGGTCGGCGGCCTCGCCGGTGCGATCACCTATTCCTACGCGGAACCGACGCTGAGTAAGACCTTCCTCGCGCAGGGCAACGGTAAAATCATTTTCACCGATTTGTTCGGCGTTCCCTACTGGACGGGCGCATTGGCGCTTGCCGGCGTTATTGTCGTCATTCTTGTGGTGCTGGAAGTTTGGAACCCGTGGCGCGACGAAATCGGAAATGACGTTGATGGCGATATAATGTCCACGACAGTGACTGCGCCGAGAAATATCCACGCCGTACCGGCCGAATAACAGGAGCAACTTATGGCCAACAACGTCGGAACTTTCGATCGCATTGCTCGCGTTTTGATTGGCATTGCGCTCATCGCGTTCGCCTTGGGGTATCTCGCTCCCGGCACCGGCTGGAACTGGGTTGGCTGGATCGGCGTAGTGCCAATCCTCACCGCATTGTTCGGTACTTGCCCGCCTACAGTCTATTCGGGCTGTCGACGCGATAACATTTTACTGCCAGTTTTGTACGCCCCAAATTCCTGCGGCCTCGCAGCACATCGCCGTCAGGATTGAGAATACAGATTGGCGACACATCAACCAGTCCCGGTTTAAGCGGACAGCCAGCGAGCAAGGTCTTCCGACCTCGGCAGACCGCCCGCATGCACGACCTTACCGTCGATGACGATGCCTGGCGTCGACGCGATACCGTAGCTCGCAATCGCCGCGTAGTCGGTCACCTTCTCAATCTTGACCGGGACGCCGAGCTTGTCGGCCTCGGTCTGCACCATCTCGGCGGTCGTAACGCATCGTTTGCAGCCAGGACCGAGGACTTTGACGTCTTTCATGGACCCTCTCCGTTCGATTTATGAAAACAGCGCATTGAACAGGAAGCCGACCGCCAGGATGCCGCTTCCGACGACCCCAACGAACACCGCGATCAGCCGGATCGTTAGGACCTTGCGCAGGATGATCATTTCAGGGAGTGACAGCGCAATTACCGACATCATGAACGCAAGAACTGTTCCGAGTGCGGCACCCTTGGTGATGAGCGCCTCGACCACAGGAATGATCCCGGCGGCGTTCGAATACATCGGAATACCGATCAAAACTGCGGCCGGTACCGACCACCACGCACCCCGGCCCATGATCGAGGCCAACAGGTCCGTCGGCACATAGCCGTGGATGAAGGCTCCGACGGCAATCCCCGCGATGATCCACGGCCAAACCTTGCCGACGATCTCTTTCACCGCCTCTACACCCGCCTTGATGCGATCGACGACGGTGAGGTTCTTCTGGCGGCAACTCGATTGCACTCGAGCGGATGTTACGAACCCACTCCTCCAGCCAATGTTCGAGATGGAGCCGGCCGATGATCCAGCCAGAGACAATCGCAACCGCGAGGCCAAAGGCGAGATAGGTGAGAGCCACTTTCCAGCCAACGAGTCCGAACAGAAGTCCGAGCGCTACTTCGTTGACCATCGGCGCGGAGATCAGAAAAGAAAAAGTAACGCCAAGCGGCACTCCCGCGCTGACGAAACCGATGAACAACGGCACGGCAGAGCAAGAGCAAAATGGAGTAACGATTCCGAGCAACGCGGCCAGCACGTTGCCGACGCCCTCGCGTTTTCCGGCAAGGAGCGCCCGAGTTTTTTCCGGCGAGAAGAAGCTGCGCACGACGCCCATGCCGAACACGACCAGAGTGAGCAGCATCAGTACCTTCGGCGTATCGTAGGCGAAGAAGCTAATCGCTTCGCCAAGATGACTATTGGGGTCGACGCGCGTCGACGCGACCACCCAATCCGAGAATGGAACGAGTTGGCTGTAGACAACGCCCCACATAATCAGGGCAGCAACCGTCCAGCCGATCCACTTGACCGTCGATGGGCCGGAGCCTGGCGCATGTTCGGTGATGGAGCTGAGGCTCATGCGGCATGCCTTTCCTGAATTGGCGGCATCGCCAGCGCGGCATCGACAAGCGCGACGACCGTCTTGAGGAAGATTGGGCGCGCGGCGATAGCGGACCCATTGAGCATCGCGGCGGTCGACCAGGAGACCCGCAGATTTAAGAGCCGCCATGTGGCGGGACATGCGGGACTGGCTGGCGCCGAGTTCCCGCATCAATTCGCAAACACAATGCTCGCGCCCGTCCCACACCATCCTGAGGGCTTCGAGCCGGGTCGGCTCTGCAAGAGCGGAAAGAATCGTGATTGAATTCATGAAGTTACCTATGTAAAGCGCTTATGCGCATAAGAGCATATAAACGCTCCGCTATAGGTAATGCAAGCCCCCAAAGAAATCATTTGCAGCAGCTGGATTGCTCACCTTTCGCCCGCGCTTTCTGAATTGGTGGGCAAGGGACGTCTCCATACGAGCAAAACACGCAGCAATCGCCTTCCCTGGGCTTGAAACGTATCCCGCAGCCCTTGCACACATAAAAAAACATGCATGCGTTGGTCGGCATGGTCTCCGATGCGCGATGCCCGCAAGCAGGACACGTAATCGTCGAGACGAGTTGCATCACACCTCCTGCAAGAATTGTCGGCGTTAGCTCGCGTGGACATTCTCACGATGGATCCCAACTGTGGCCCCGGTTTCGAGCCGTCCGTCGCGCAGCCGGAAGATGTGATCGAAGCGGTCCAGAATCATTTCGTCATGGGTGACGACGATGATCGCGGCGCCTTGATCGACCGCGATCCGGCGCAGCAAATCCATCACGATGCGGGCGCGCGCCGAATCGAGCGGCGCGGTCGGCTCGTCGGCGAGAATAATGCGCGGCCGGTTGGCGAGCGCGCGGGCGATCGCCACCCGTTGCGCCTCGCCGCCGGAGAGCTGCTTGGGCAAAGCATGCTTGCGGTGGCCGACCTCGAGATAGTCGAGCAACTCGATGGCGCGCTTGCGCGCGGGCGCCGCGCTCATGCCGGCAAGATCGAGCACCACGGCAACGTTGTCGCTGCCGTCGAGAAACGGCAGCAGATTGGGGTATTGAAAAATGAAGCCGATCTTGTCGAGCCGCAGCCGGCGCAAATCGGATTTGAGCCAGCGCTCGTCATAGACGACCTCGCCATCGAGCGTGATGCGGCCGCTGCTCGGCTCCAGAATGCAGGCGATGCAGTGCAGCAGCGTGGTCTTGCCAGAGCCGCTCGGTCCCATCAGCCCGACCACCTGGCCGGGGAAGACTTCCATATTGATGTCGCGCAGGGCATCGACCCGCGTACTGCCCTGCCCGAAATGTTTGGACAGATGCTCGACGCGCACGACCGGTTGTCTGTCTGTCCCGGCCATGGCGCTATCCCGAGCTCGCGAGTGCTTCCGCCGGATCCACCTTGAGCGCGAGCCTGATGCCGAGCGTGCTGGCGGCAAGGCAGATCACCACCGTGATGACGAACACGATAGCGACGCTCTCGGGATCGAGCACAAGCCGCCGCGGAAAGTAGGGCTGGAAGATGAGGACGAGCGCCAGCCCGGCAAAGTAACCGAATATGCCCATCGACAGCGCCTGCTGGACGATGAGGCCGACGATGGTTCGGTCCGGCGCGCCGACGAATTTGAGCGTGGCGATCGAGCGCACCTTGTCTATGGTCAGCGTATAGACGATCAGGGCAATGATGACCGCCGATACGATTATCAGCAGTATCATGATCAGCCGTTGCTGATTGCGTGCCTTTTCGATGACGAACTTGCTCAGCAGAGTTTCCTGCTGGTCTTGCGTGAGCGTCGTAAGATGCTTCCATCGCGAAAGCGCGCCGGCGACTTCATTGATTGGAACGTAGGGTGACACTTTGGCGATGACGGCGTTGATCTGATCGTTGGTTTCCGCAGCGCCGCCACGCGCCTGCTCGCGCCGCGCGGCCGGCGGAGCGAGTTCGAACTGCAACGCTTGCGCGTCACGCAAGGTGATGTAGCCGACCGGATCGCCAGACGCGGTGATCTCCTTATCCATCAAGCCGACGACCGTGAATTTATGGCCATGCGTGCCGAGCGGCACTTCCTGGCCGAGACCGAGACCGGCGGAACGATCGACGATCATTTCATAATGGCCGCGCAGAATGTCGCGCCCGTCCGACAGCTTGCGAGGGCCTCCAGGCCTGCCCGGCTCGAAGCCGATGAGAAACATGCGAAGCGGCTTGCCGTTTAGCTCGGTTTGCACGGTTTGGTAGGTAACGGAGCCCGCCCGTTGCACCCCATAGACTCGGCTGACCAGTTCCCTGGTGTCGCCGGAAATGCGCGACGACTCGGCGAATGGCCCATTGGTGCCGGCCTCAACGACCCAGAGATCCGCGTTCGCCGCACGCGCCTGCCGCAGCGCGTCGTCGATCAGGCCGCCGTAGACGCCGGTGATCACGATCACGATGCCGAGCAGCAGGCTCAATCCGAAGTTGGTCAGCACGAAGCGCAGCAGATTGTGCTTGATGTCCCGGTAAGCCAAATTCATCGGTTTGGCTCTTCGGCGATGGTGGCGGCGCGGCCGTCGCGCAGCCCGCTGGACAATTGCACCACCACACGGGCCTTGTCCGGCAGGCCGCCTGCGATCTCGTAACGCCCGTCGAGCAGCCGGTGCCCGAGCGTCACCTCGCGCCGTTGCAGGCGGCCGTCCTCGACCGTCCAGACGGTTCCGCGATTTTTTGCGAGCCCGACGATGGCCGCTTCCGGAACCAACAGCGCCTGCGGCAGCCGCACCGTGGTGATGTAGACCTCGGCCTGCTCGCCGAGATAGAAGGTGTCCGGCAACTTTTCATACGCGATCTCGACCCGCCGCTCCTCGTTGACGCGATCGCTTTCGGGCTCGATACGGGCAACCTTCCCGCGCAGACGCTGGCCGGGATGCGAGCGCAGGACGATGTCGGCCGGCTCGCCGACCCGGATCTCGCCGGATTTGCTCTCGTCGATAAAGGCGAGCACCCAAACCGAATTCGGATCGATGAGCGTGAGCACCGGCTCACCCGCGGCGAGCGCGGAGCCAAGCTCCTTCTGGCGCGCGGTCACCATGGCATCGTAGGGCGCCGCCAGCGTGTGAAAATCGAGCGTCGCGCTTTCCTGCTGCAGTTGCGCCTTGGCATCGCCGATGGCAGCACGCGCCACCGCAACATCGCTGGTCGCCAGGTTCACGTCAGCGGAGGCGGCGTTCTAGCGCGTTCTTGGCTGTCTCGGCCGTTTCGACCGAGGTGATATTCGTCTGCACCAGCTTTTGCCGGCGCTCATTGATGTTCGTGGCATTGGCAAAATTCGCCTGCGCCTTTTGCACGCTCGCGGTCGCCCTCTGGAAGTTCGCTTCGGCTTGCTCGGTGGCAGCTCTGGCACGACCGACGCGGGCCGCTCTGTTCGCGGTCGTCGAGGCGCGCCAGCACGGCGCCCTTGGCGCACGCGATCGCCGACATCCGCGTGAAGCTCGACCAGCACGCCAGAAACCTTGAAGCCGATCTTGGATGTGACGCGGGCCTCGACAGTGCCGAGGCCAAACACTTGAACCAATACGTCGCGTTCAGACTGCGCGACCTCGCACATCGATCGGACGGAAAAACAGTGTCCACGCAATCGCACCAGCGACAATGACCAACGCGAGCACAACGGTCAGCAAAAGGACACGTCGACGGCTCATGGAGTTCTACCCCTTCCCCGCAATGGGACGGATCGCCTTCACTGCCGCTTTTAGTGCGCCTTTGGCTGATTGCACTGATTTAGATCAACTAAGCCAGGGTGAGATGCAGAGCATGTTTGAGAGCTGGAGAAGATCGACACACATTGTCACAAAATAGCGCCCCCTTGAAAAACTCCTGTGACATGTCGGCTGTATGTGTTGATCAGTTCAGGATGCCCCAACGGGCAGGCATCAAAAAGAAGCTCCTCGCAAATCGACGAAGTTCATCGTCCGAGCCGGCATCTATTCCGGCGGCACCCGACGGCATTCCTGACATCACCTGCAACATCTAACCGGACCAGGTCCGGCATCACTGGAGATAAATAATGCAAGAAGTTCAAACGCAACCCGAAACCAAAGGCAAATGCTGCGGCAAAAATGGCGGCAAGAACGGTGGTCACCACGCCCAGCGTCGTAGCAAGTGCGGTTCCTCACAAAAGCACGAAGCCAACGCCGCAACAGCCAACCCCCTGGAAATCCTTCAGCAGCGTTTCGCTCGCGGCGAAATCGACACGGCAGAGTTCGAGGAAAAGCGACGCCTCATCACGAACGCCTGATCCTGCTCGCGACATCGCGACACGAGATCGCGGGTGATTAGGCGGCTGGCGGCGAAAGCAAATAGCTTTCGTCGCCAGCCCTAATACAACGCCGTATCGATCTTAGTGCCTATCGGCCTCAGTCCTCGTACTGCGGTTCGGCCATTGCACCGCGCATGCGCATGCCGCGCCCCATCATGCCGCCGCCGTTCTTCATCATGGCCTCGTGTGCCGCAACCATTCCGCGCTGAGCAAGATCGGTCACCTCTGCGGCGTGATCCTGGAGAGCCTTGACGCCGCTCGCGTCGGTCGAAGTCTGGACGACGATGATTCCCTTTTCGGTCACTTCATACGTGCTCTTGACCTTGTCTTTGTCCCGGAAGATCGAGTGCAGCGCCGAACTCTCGATCGGCAAACCCGGGTCACGTCCTTCTTCGACCCGCTTTCCCATTTCGGCGACGTGCTTTTTGATCGTCGCGGCAACCTGGGGATCGTCCGATTCCGTGACCGTACGGATGCCGTCTGGGAGGTTCGTCACCGAACGTTTGATGCCATCATGGTTGAAAAACAGGTCGCGAATATCGCTATGCTCCGCCTCGGTCGCGGAGCCCCCGTTCATCCCCATCATTCCGGGGCCCATACCCATCATGCCAGGGCCCATTTGACCCCGCCTGCCCGGCCCCATTTGACCGTTCATGCCCGGTCCCATCTGGCCTTGCATACCCATACCCATGCCCATACCGCGCATTCCGCGCGGGCCATGATCGGTTGACTGCGCCAAAGCCCAGCCGCCGACAAGCAAGGTGGCAGCGGCGATGCCGCCAATTATCAAAATCTTCTTCTTCATCTGAATCTCCAATGCCTGTGCAACAGAGGGTCCGTTGCTTGTGCACATTGAAGAGGTCGGAGTTCACCCAAGTTTTTCAGGAACAGGGTTTTTTGTGACAAAGTTTGTCAAACGGGGCACCAGCCATAATCCGACACATATTTCGCAAAACGTGCCGCATGCGTTGGTCTATATTGCAGAAATGCAAGGTGGGCCGCACATCCTTATCGTCGATGACCATCGCGAGATCCGCGATCTCGTCTCGCGCGCCCTAACCAAAGAGGGATTCCGGGTCAGCACGGCGGCGGACGGCCGCGCAATGCGCAAGATTATGGCCGACAGCCGGATCGACCTCATCCTCCTTGATCTCATGCTGCCCGGCGAGGACGGACTATCGCTCTGCCGAACGCTTCGCGCCGAGTCGAACGTCCCGATCATCATGCTGACCGCTAAGGGCGAGGAAGTCGACCGCGTCATCGGCCTGGAGATGGGGGCCGACGATTACCTCTCGAAACCCTTCGGCAGCCGAGAACTGATCGCGCGGATTAAGGCCGTCCTGCGCCGCAGCCAGGAAAAAGTGTCGAAGGGAGACTTCGAGCAGCAACCCAAAAATTACAATTTCGATCGCTGGAGTTTAGACGCCGGCGCACGCTCGCTTCTGCGCGATGATGGTGTCACGGTGCCGCTAAGCACCGGCGAATACGATCTGCTGATTGCATTGGTCGAGCGGCCGCAGCGTGTGCTCAATCGCGATCAGCTTCTCGATCTGGCGCGCGGTCGTTCAGCGGTAGGTCTCGATCGCAGCATCGACACGCAAGTGAGTCGCCTTCGCAAAAAACTCGAGATCGATCCCGGCGACCCGCAAATCATCAAGACGGTGTGGGGCGGCGGCTACATGTTCACGCCCGCGGTGAGCCGCGAATGAATCGGCTTCTACCCAAGAGCCTGTTCGGCCAGACCCTGTTGGTTTTGGTCGCTGGTTTGATCGTGTCGCTCCTCGTGGGATCGTGGATTTACACGTTGGACCGCGAGCAGGCGGTGCGGGCTGTCGGTGGGTTAGCCGCTGCACAGCGCATTACCAATCTGACGAAGCTAGTGCAGGACGCTCCACGCGAATGGCGTGAGCGGCTTGTTGCCGGCCTGAGCGATCAAAGCTTTCGCGTCTCACTCTCTGCCCAGCCCCCATCGATCGTGCCGAACGACGATGACGCGCCGGTTGCAAAGGCGATTAAGGAATTTCTTGTCGATCAGCTTTCGCTCGGACCGGGACAGCAACCGCGCGTGTCGGCATCGCCGCCGGACAGTCTGGTATTTGGTGGCAGGGGTCCGATGATGGGGCGCGGCCCGATGATGCATGGCTTCGGCGGATTCGGTGGATTCGGTGGCTTCCGTGATTTGCAGGTCACGGTCCCGCTGTCCGATGGCCAATGGCTTTCCTTCGCGACCGCCCTGCCCGAGAGCGGTTCGGCTTTTTCACGCCAGTTCCTGTTTTCGATGGGAATAATGGCGATCGTCATTCTCGCGGTGTCGGTATGGGCCGTGCGCCGCGTGACGGCACCGCTTGCCGCGGTATCGGTAGCGGCCGAACGGCTCGGCAATGACTTGAATGCCCCACCAATGCCGGAGACCGGCACGGTCGAGACACGTCAGGCATCGCACGCGTTCAATACCATGCAGGCCCGGCTGCGTAGCCTAATCGAAAACCGGACACGCATGCTAGCAGCGATCTCCCACGATCTGCGCACACCTCTGACGCTGTTACGCCTGCGCGCCGAAAACGTTGAAAATCCGCAAGAACGCGACAAGATGCTATCCACCATCGCCGAGATGGACTCGATGGTCGGCGTAACTCTGCAGTTCGCTCGCGACGAGGCTACGACCGAGATTCGGCGTCCCACCGACATTGCGGCGCTAGTCCAAAGCATTGTCGATGACATGGCTGATGCCGGCCTGCCCGTAAAAATGGAGTCAGTCGAACCGATTGTGTACGAGTGCCGGCCGGATGCCTTGAAGCGTTCTATCCGCAACCTCCTCGACAACGCGGTCAAGTACGGCAAGGCAGCAAGCGCGGCAATCCAAACGACGCCGAAAACGATCGAGATTATCATTGATGATGAAGGCCCCGGAATTCCAGAACAAGAGCTCTCGCGCGTGTTCAATCCCTTCTATCGTCTTGAAGAATCGCGAAGCCGGGAGACAGGTGGAGTTGGCCTCGGCCTGGCAATCGCCCAGTCGATCGTGCAGGCCCAACGCGGCGAGCTCGTCCTCAGCAATAGGGCGACGGGCGGCCTTCGCGTTCAAATCTCTTTGCCGCGTTGAGCGGTCAATCGCGGTGCGGAACGGAGCCGTATCACACCTAATTTTGCTGCATTCGCGTTATGCTGGATTTTTTCCTGAAATAACCCAGGAAGACGAATCCATCACGATCCCGTCGGCACCTTTCTTCTGAGAATTGATCGCCTCCGCCAGCGCAGCTACGATTTGCCCTCGCTTCGCCTCGGCCTCTTCGCCCGCTTCTCTGAACACTTCTCCGGCAGGGCCGATGGCAAGCTGAAAATTTACAGCGTCCTCGACTGTTTTCCCGACCAGCACCGGGGCGTCCACCCGCTTGAAGGTGATGTCACCGTAACCGGCGATCTCCATCATCTTAGTGACCGTTGCCTCGTCCGCCATCGAAAATGGCCCTGGCCCGCAGGTGAGAGCATCCTCACCGGGCGGCGGCAAAAACTTCAAGACGACGTCCTTGGCCATGCTGAGCCACGGATTGTCGTTGCGCGTGCGCCAAACAATATGCGTCATGATCCCGCCCGGTTTCAGCGCCTTCCGCATGTTTCGCAAACCTGCCACCGGGTTGGCGAAAAACATCGTTCCGAAGCGCGAAAAGACGAAATCATACTCGGGCTCGAAGTGGTCAAGCAGCGCATCGCCATAGACGAACGAAACATTCTGCACGCCCAGCTTGGCGGCGTCCTTTCGGCCGTACTCCAGGAATGCCTCACAGCAATCTAGTCCGACGACGCTACCGCTCTGCCCCACTCGCCGTGCCAGCTTTATAGCGGTATCGCCAAAACCACAGCCAATATCGAGTACTTTGTCGCCCTCCTTAACCGGCAACGACGGAAAAATAGCTTCGCTGTGGTGGGTCAGTCCGTCGACCAAGATGTGTTTGTATTTAATGAATTTCGGAACCAGGATTTCGTTCCAGAAATCCACGTATTGGGCGCTTTGCACCTTCGCTTCGACTGCGCTCATGGCCTTTCCTCCCAGAATGTTAATCTGTGCTAGACCGGTTTGCTCAGCCGCTACTAACGCAACAGCGGACGCCGACAACGTACTGGTGTTCTGATCCGGACGCTAGCTTGCGGCCATCCCGCGAGCGCATCGCTTTTGCGATTGTTTCAAGGATCACCAACGCATCTGCGGTCCCGTCAGCTTCGCCTTTTTCAAAGTCCCGATCTGTTAGCCCCATGGTATTTGTCACATGAGCGAGGCATATCACCGCCACGCTGTGCGTGCGGGCAAAGGTGTAAAGGGCGGACGCTTCCATTTCGACGGCCAGTATCCCCTTGGCACGCGCCGCCTCAACAGCATCGGCTGTCTCGCGGAACGGGGCATCAGTTGTCCAGCTTGGACCAACGAAGGCTCGCAGCCCAGCCTCTTTCAGAGCATCTGTCGCATGTGCCACGAGTTGAGGGTCGGCCTCAGCAAAATTTTGTGGTGAAGCGTAGTGATAACTTGTCCCTTCATCCCGCAGAGCGCGGTCAATGACGACAAAGTAAGGCGGGTTTCCAGCCGGTACGATTTGACCGGCGGACGTTAGACTAATCAAGATGCGGCATCCGCAAGCGAACAGTTCCTCAGCAACCAATACCGCAAAGGGGGCGCCAACAACGCACCCGAGAATGCCGACCGTTTCTCCATCAAGCGAAAAGGTATAAAGATCGGTGTGATAGCAGGGCCACGCATCGAAGCGTTTCGCACGCCCGGAATTCTTGAGGCGTCGCACGATATCGCCATCAGGATCGAGGATACAGATTGGCGGCACATCGACGACCGGTAAGCCTTTCTGGCGGCGGGCTTCGCGTAGCAACGCGGGCGGCAAAAACACCGATGGTGAATTCGGGTTCTTATTTTCGAGGATGGGAGGCAAAGGCAAGTCGGTTCTCGCTATTGTACTTGGTATCCGGGATGACCAGTTTATTGCCGACTAACATGCTTTCCAACTGAAGGAAACGAGCTATGAGCGGTCGCCAAGCCCACTGGGAGAATGTTTACGCGACCAAAGACGAACACGCCGTCAGTTGGTTTCAAGAGAAACCCGACATTTCCCTTGATCTCATTCGGGCAACTGGCGTGAAAGCCACCGCGTCGATAATCGATATTGGCGGGGGCGCGTCGCGGTTGGTCGATGCCCTTGTTGACGAGGGTTTTAAAGCCGTCACTGTCCTCGATTTTTCGGAAAAGGCGCTTGCAACATCGAAGGCTAGACTTGGCGCGAGGGGTGCGCACGTACAGTGGATAGTCGCGGATATTACGACGTGGGAGCCTTCTCGGACCTATGATGTTTGGCATGACCGCGCGGCGCTACATTTCCTGACCGATCCGAAAGATCGCGCTGCCTATGCCGAACGAGTTTCAAAAGCCGTGCGCCCCGGCGGTCACGTAATCATTGGAACGTTTGCGCCAGACGGCCCCGAGCGTTGCAGCGGCTTACCAGTCGTTCGCCATGACGCGACAACACTCGGCGGGTTGTTAGGCCACTCGTTCGAGCTGATTGAGAGCAGACGGCATGACCATCAAACGCCAGCAGGTGCGACTCAGAGGTTCCAATTCAGCCGGTTTCAACGCATCCGGTGAATGACGCTCACCAGCCGTTTCCCGCAGTACCAATCTGAACGCAGTGATGTCCGCCATATGGCTGCCCACTTGGTATGATTTGGATCATACTAACTTAGATGGAAATCGGATATCGGAATTCGTCTGCTCACTGACCAGTATCGCTCCTGCACCAAACGCGGCTTAGAATGGTAACAATTTCATGCGATTTATCCCACTAGGCGTGCTGCTATTTTTGGTCGCGGGCATCGGCGCCAGCCAGGCTCAAGATATTCGCGAGCTCGTCCGTCTGCCGGAGCCTATGCAGGAGCACATGCTTGGCAACATGCGGGATCATCTTGCGACGTTGAATGAAATCATAGGCGACATAGCGAATAGCAAGTTTGATGAGGCTGCAAAGATCGCCGAACAGCGCCTAGGAATGAGTTCACTCAGCCTCCACGGCGCCGCCCATTTAGCACCGTATCTCCCAAAGCCGATGCAGGACATCGGGACGAGCATGCATCATGCGGCAAGCCGCTTGGTCATTGTGTTGCAAGATGCATCAATCACCCCGACGGTCGATGCCATGCGCGATATTAACCGGGCCCTTCATGAGGTGACGACTGCCTGCGAGGCGTGCCACGCAGCATATCGTGTGCGCTAATTGATGTGAGGCTGCCGATGTCCGCTTCAGGGTGCCCGTGCTATTCCCGTGCGAATCGCACGGGATGTCTCTAAAAATGGCGCGCCCGAACGAATTCGAACCGCTGACCCCCAAATTCGTAGTCTGGGGGCCGTGTTGTTGAAATCCGCGTCGTTAACAGCGGACCTTTCAAACAGCCGATACGACCCCTGGCCGCGCGGCTGTCGCGGACGACGTCACTCATGAAAATTGGTGCCCGACGTCAGACCAGTCGTCGATCGTCAATGCAATCTTCGAGGTGAATGTCTCTACACTTCCGATGTGATGTCGTGTGAGGCGATTGCGAGCCGGCGAACTAACGCGGACGCTGGTGAACGTCGTTGTATACTCCCCAAAACCTTCCCAAAACTTGAGGTACGAGAGTCTGAAAACGATTAAGCTATTGATTTATTTGGCGCTCCCTAGGGGACTCGAACCCCTGTTTTCGCCGTGAGAGGGCGACGTCCTGGGCCGCTAGACGAAGGGAGCTTGGCCAGGACTTATCGAGATAGCCGCGATCCCCTGCCCGTGCAAGCATTACGCTCCCGCATCCTTTAAGGCGCAGTACATGCTCGACTTGATCCCCAAACACGTGAACGCCGACGCCAAACTGGTCCGGCGCGGCCGCTTCGTCGACACCACGTTCATGATCGCCATCGACGACGCCTATACCCTGATCCGCGTCGAGGGCGGCCGCATCACCAAGGTGACGCCGGGACCGTTCATCACGCCCGACTTACAGCTTCGCGCTGCGCGCCTCGCGCGGCGTCTGGGAAAAATTCTGGCAGCCGCTGCCGCCGCTCGGCTTCACCGACGTGTTCGCGCTGGTCAAACAGAAATTGATGCGCGTGGAAGGCGACATCCATCCCTTCATGGCCAACCTGCTCTATTTCAAGGACGTGATCGCCGCGCCGCGCAAAGAAACCTCAAACAAGCAGGCCGCCCGATGAGCCCGCGCTTCGAGCCGATTACCGGCCGCTATCTTCATCTCGACCTGCTCGGCAAGCCGCACCGGCTCTATGTCGAGGAGGCCGGCCAGGGCATTCCGCTGCTCTGCCTGCATACGGCGGGCTCCGACGCGCGCCAGTTCCGCGGGTTGATGAACGACGCGCGCGTCACGTCCGCGCTTCCGCGTCATCGCCTTCGACATGCCCTGGCACGGCAAGTCGTCGCCGCCGGCCGGCTGGCAGGACGAGGAATACCAGCTCACCTCGCGCGACTATGTGCGCATGATCGTGGAAGTCGCCGATGCGCTCGGCCTCGACAAGCCGGTCGCCATGGGCTGCTCGATCGGCGGGCGCATCGTGCTGCATCTCGCGCACGAATGTCCCGAGCGTTTCCGTGCGCTGATCGGCTTGGAGTCGGCGGCCCACACCGATCCCTATTACGATCTGTCTTGGCTCAACCGGCCCGACGTGCATGGCGGCATGGTCTGCGCCGGCGTGGTGTCCGGCCTGGTGGCGCCGACCGCGCCGGCCGCGGAGAAATGGGAAACGCTGTGGCATTACATGCAGAGCGGCCCCGGCGTGTTCAAGGGCGACCTGCATTTTTACATGATCGACGGCGACATCCGCGGCCGCGTCGACGACATCGACATCAAGCGCTGTCCGCTGTTCCTGCTCACCGGCGAATACGACTATTCCTGCACGGCCGAGGCCACCCTCGACATCGCCAAGCGCACCGGCGCGCCGGCTACGATCATGAAAGGCCTCGGCCATTTCCCGATGAGCGAGGACCCGGCGAAGTTCGTGTCGTATCTGCTGCCGGTGCTGGAGAAGATCCGCGCGCTTTAACGCTTCGTTTCAAACCGCAAGCGCCCGAGCGGCTTGAGCGTATCGGGGTCGAATGTGCGCAATTCGACGACGCCGCCGATCTCGATCGTCACCACGATGTGGTCGGCGCCGACCGCGGTCGACAGTACCTTGGCGCCCGCCGGCAGCGCTTGCCGTGACATCCGCGAAGGACGCGGTGCTTTCCTCGACATGAGAAAGGCGGTAGCCGATGATGACGAGCACGAGGCCGATAGCGACGAAGGTACCCGTCATGATGATGATCATCATCCGGCGAACCTTCGCTATCGCCGCGGCAGCTTCCGGGTTAAGGGGCTTCTGGTCGTCGGACATCGTTTAAGCCATGGCTGATGAGACAATCGAGACGGTCAAGATCGCCGCCGAGGAGCAAGGCCAGCGGCTCGACCGCGTGCTGGCCGCGCGCATCCCGGCGCTGTCGCGCTCGCGCCTGAAGGCGCTGATCCTCGACGGCCAAGTAACGATCAAGCGGATCGAGGCGCGCACGATCCGCGATCCCGCTAGCCACGTCAATTCCGGCGACACCGTCACCGTCACGCTGCCGGCGCCCGAGCAGCCCAAGCCCGCGGGCGAGCCGATCCCGCTCAACGTCGTCTACGAAGACGACGCGCTGATCGTGATCGACAAGCCGAAAGGCCTGGTGGTGCATCCGGCCGCCGGCCACGCCAAGGGCACGCTGGTCAACGCGCTGATCGCCCATTGCGGCGACAGCCTGTCCGGCATCGGCGGCGTCAAGCGGCCCGGCATCGTGCACCGGCTCGACAAGGACACCACCGGCCTGATGGTGGTGGCCAAGACCGATGCCGCCCATCGCGCGCTCAGCGCCCAATTCGCCAACAAGGGCGACAGCGGGATCGAGCGCGGCTATCTCGCCTTGGTCTGGGGCGCGCCGGCCGGCCGAAAGGCACCATCGACGCCCCGCTCGACCGTCATCCGCAGGCCCGCGACAAGCGCGCGGTGCGCGCGGGCGGCCGCCAGGCGGTGACCCATTGGCAGGTGCTGGAGCGCTATGTCGGCGCCGACGGCAAGCCGGTCGCCAGCCTTTTGGCCTGCACCCTGGAGACCGGCCGCACCCATCAGATCAGGGTGCATTTGGCCCATATCGGCCATCCGATCCTGGGCGACGCCAGCTACGGCACCGGCTTCAAGACCAAGGCCAGCCTGCTTTCCCCCGCCGCCCGCGCCGCCTTGGAGGATCTTGGCAGACAGGCTTTGCATGCTTATTTACTGGCCATCGAACACCCCCTAACCCGAGACGTCCTGCGGTTTCGTTCGGAACTTCCGGCCGATCTCGGTCGTTTACGGCATGCCCTTGCGGAAAACCCTTCGGCAGGACGCAAACGTTCTAAATAGGTCAATCATAACAATAGTTTGGTCGCAATTTGCGGCACTTGGCGAAGTCACGGCGACGTGACGGGCGGATACTGGTTTTCGCTGCCCGGTTCCGCTATGCTGCACCTGCGATCAAGCGTTCGCGGTCGCACAATCGGATGCGCGCCGTCGGCTCGGGGAGCGGCGGCGATCAACGCCCGCCGATCTCGGGGGCAAAATAAGGAGGGCGCTATCATGGCCCGTTCTGCCGCACTGCCGGCACTCAAGGCCGAATCCGGCCTTTCTCACTACCTGGATGCAATCCGCCGGTTCCCGATGCTGGAACCGCAGCAAGAATACATGCTGGCGCGCAGCTGGCGTGAGCACGGCGATCGTGAAGCCGCGCACAAGCTCGTCACCAGCCATCTCCGCCTGGTCGCCAAGATCGCCATGGGCTATCGCGGCTACGGCCTGCCGATTTCGGAAGTCGTTTCCGAAGGCAATGTCGGCCTGATGCAGGCGGTCAAGCGCTTCGAGCCCGAGAAGGGCTTCCGGCTCGCCACCTATGCGATGTGGTGGATCAAGGCCGCGATCCAGGAATACATCCTGCGCTCGTGGTCGCTGGTGAAGATGGGCACCACCGCCAATCAGAAGAAGCTGTTCTTCAACCTGCGCAAGGCCAAGAGCAAGATTTCCGCGCTCGACGAGGGCGACCTGCGGCCCGATCAGGTCAAGCTGATCGCCAAGCGGCTGGGCGTCAACGAGCAGGACGTGGTCGACATGAACCGCCGGCTCGGCGGCGATGCCTCGCTCAACGCGCCGATCCGCGACGACGGCGAAAGCGGCGAATGGATGGACTGGCTGGTCAGCGACGCGCCCAGCCAGGAGCGCCTGCTGGCCGATCAGCGAGGAAAGCGATAACCGCCACCAGGCGCTGATCGGCGCGCTCGACGTGCTCAACGAGCGCGAGCGGCGCATCTTCGAGGCGCGCCGTCTGGCCGACGATCCGATCACGCTCGAGGATCTGGCCACCGAATTCGGCGTCTCGCGCGAGCGCGTGCGCCAGATCGAGGTGCGCGCCTTCGAGAAGGTGCAGAAGGCGGTGAAGAACAACATCGCCACCCTGGAGCAGCCGAAGGAAACGCCGGCCATCGGCGCGACGGTGCACTAAGTCATCGCCGCGACATCCGTAATAAAAATGGCCGGGCACAATGTCCCGGCCATTTTCGTTTTTGCTCACTTCGTCATTCCGGGTTCGCGCGCTGTGCTCGCGCCCCGGAACTGACCGGATAGGTTTTCAAACAGCCAAGCGTCATCGCCCGTATTCTTTGCGGCGCCGGGTGCGCCGTCTTCCCCTTCCGTCCCCCTCGAACAAGCCGAGGGGATGGAGCGCCGCGAGGCGCATCCATTCAACTCACGCCTTGCGGCGTGCGCGTCCTTGGCGAAGGACGCGCGCCCCGCGGCGCTCCATCGCGGCTTTTCTGTCCCCGGGGCCGTAACTTCCGGGCGCGGATGGGAGGGCTCCGCCCTCCCCGATCCGGGCAGCTTTCGCCGCCCTTCATCCGCGCCGCGTCCAGCCATCAAAGGCAGTCCCTCATAGTGGGGACGGACGGCGACCCGAGGCCTCCCGGGAGCGGGGTTACGAGCCCCGCCCGCAGGCGCCGCACCTGGCTCCATCTTCAAGACGTCCCTAGAAGACGCCCTCAGCCGAGCCAGATATCCGGAATATAATCCTATTCGTCTCAAAGTCAATAGCGCCTCTCCTCTGTTGCAAACTGATGGCAGGCCGCCAAACCGCCTGGGCGGTGTTTGGCCGAGGACGTTTAGGCAATATGATTTCACGTGTAAGCCATTGATATAACGCGATAATGGACCAAAGCCCCCGCCACGCCAAATGAATTACAATTTTAACGGAACAATTGCCCCTAATGCGGGCTTGTCGTGTGCCCTGATAGCGGTCGAAAGGGCTCTGGAAGCCGTGATTGCGGCGAAAGAGCCCTGACCGCAACGATGCTAAGATGTCACGGCATGGGGCGCTCGTTGTGGCCGTGATTTTGATCGTCGAAGACGATGTATTTATCCGCGAAATAGCGGAGATGATGATTCAAGACTGGGGTCATCAGACACTTGCCGCCAGCGATGTCGACGAGGCGCTTATATTCCTGCGCTCGCCCCAAACACATCGATGCGCTGTTCACCGATATCTATTTGAAAGCTTTGGTCCATGGCGGTTGCGATCTTGCGCATCAGGCCATCGCGCTGCGGCCGAAATTGCGTGTGCTCTACACGACCGGCAATTCCATAACCGAAAAAATGAAAGCGCTGCTGATCGAAGGCACACACTTCCTTCGTAAGCCGTACACGCAACATCAGCTCAAAAACTCCGTCGAAGATATGCTCGCGGCGTAATGCGGAAGCCGCGCAATCTATCCACGCAGTGGGACAAGACCAATTTACCGGGGGCGACATCTTGACTGATCGAACGACGCGATGATGAAGCGGTTTGGCTTTTCCGAAGGCATCGACAACGCCGCGCGCAAGCAGGCGGAAGAAGCGCTGCTCAAGGCGGGAGCCCTGCAGCGCGCGATTTTAAACAGCGCCAATTTCTCAAGCATCGCGACCGACGCCAAGGGCGTCATTCAAATCTTCAATGTCGGCGCCGAACGGATGCTGGGTTACGCGGCCGCCGATGTGATGAACAAGATCACGCCGGCCGATATTTCCGATCCGCAGGAGTTGATCGCGCGCGCCAAAGAGCTGAGCGACGAACTTGGAACCCCGATCACGCCGGGCTTCGAGGCCCTGGTGTTCAAGGCCTCGCGCGGGATCGAGGACATCTACGAGCTGACCTATATCCGCAAGGATGGCAGCCGGTTTCCGGCGGTGGTGTCGGTCACCGCGCTGCGCGACGCCCAAAACGTCATCATCGGCTATCTGTTGATTGGCACCGACAACACCGCGCGCAAGCAGGCGGAAGAGGCGCTGCTCAAGGCCGGCGCCCTGCAGCGCGCGATTTTCAACAGCGCCAATTTCTCGAGCATCGCGACCGACGCCAAGGGCGTCATTCAAATCTTCAATGTCGGCGCCGAGCGGATGCTGGGCTACGCCGCCGCCGAAGTGATGAACAAGATCACGCCGGCCGATATTTCCGATTCGCAGGAAGTGATCGCGCGCGCCAAAGAGCTGAGCGCCGAACTGGGAACCCCGATCACGCCGGGCTTCGAGGCCCTGGTGTTCAAGGCCTCGCGCGGGATCGAGGACATCTACGAGCTGACCTATATCCGCAAGGATGGCAGCCGCTTTCCGGCGGTGGTGTCGGTCACCGCGCTGCGCGACGCCCAAAACGCCATCATCGGCTATCTGTTGATTGGCACCGACAACACCGCGCGCAAGCAGGCGGAAGAGGCGCTGCTCAAGGCCGGCGCCCTGCAGCGCGCGATTTTCAACAGCGCCAATTTCTCAAGCATCGCGACCGACGCCAAGGGCGTCATTCAAATCTTCAATGTCGGCGCCGAGCGGATGCTGGGTTACGCCGCCGCCGAAGTGATGAACAAGATCACGCCGGCCGATATTTCCGATTCGCAGGAAGTGATCGCGCGCGCCAAAGAGCTGAGCGTCGAACTTGGAACCGCGATCACGCCGGGCTTCGAGGCCCTGGTGTTCAAGGCCTCGCGCGGGATCGAGGACATCTACGAGCTGACCTATATCCGCAAGGATGGCAGCCGCTTTCCGGCGGTGGTGTCGGTCACCGCGCTGCGCGACGCCCATAACGCCATCATCGGCTATCTGTTGATTGGCACCGACAACACCGCGCGCAAGCTGGTCGAAGCCGAGCAAAAAAAGCTCGATCAGCGCCTGCGCGACCAGCAATTCTACACCCGCTCGCTGATCGAATCCAACATCGACGCGCTGATGACCACCGACCCCTCCGGCATCATCACCGACGTCAACAAGCAGATGGAGGCGCTCACCGGCTGCACGCGCGACGAACTGATCGGCGCGCCGTTCAAGGACTACTTCACCGATCCGGAGCGGGCCGAAGCGGCGATCAAGCTCGTGCTGCGCGAAAAGAAGGTCACCGACTACGAGCTGACCGCGTGCGCCCGCGACGGCAAGAAAACCGAGGTGTCCTACAACGCGACCACCTTCTACGACCGCGGCCGCACGCTGCAGGGTGTCTTCGCCGCGGCGCGCGACGTCACCGAGCGCAAGCAGCGCGAGCGCGACGCGCTGAGCTTGACCAACGAAATCTCGCACCGGATCAAGAATAACTTGCAGGTCATCGTCGGCTTGATCGCCTACGAAGCCAAATGGACGGCGGCGCCGTGCGTGCAAGGCTATAAAACCATGCAGGCGCGCATCGGCGCCATTGCCCAGCTTTATGACCTGATATCCCAAACCAGCCGCGGCCAGACGGTCGCCGTGGACGCGTATTTGCGGGAAATCGCCAAGACCATGTCAGCGAGCCTGCTGGGAAACACGTCGGGCATCGAAATCGAAGTTGAGGCCGAGCCGTTGGAAATCGACCCCAATCGTGCCGTCCCCTTCGGCCTTCTGGTCAATGAGCTTACGACCAACGCCATCAAGCATGCCTTTCCGCACGGCAGCGGACATATCAGGCTGTGCGTGGAACAGGTCGGCGATCAAATTGAGCTGGTTGTTTCCGACGACGGCGTGGGGATGAAGGATAAGGATTTGGTGAAGAGTCCAGAGAAACGCGGTTCCGACTACGTGGCGATCTTCGTGCGCCAGCTTGGCGGCACCATCGTGCCGTCGAAACAGGAACCAACCGGAACGACCGTCAGAATACGGCTTCCCTTGCTTCTGGTCCCATCGGGGGGCGCCGAGCCCCTGGCGGCGTAGCGCGCAGGGCACGCTGCAATGAATAAATGATCGCGCGCGGGGACTACTGCACCCCAGGCCCGGAACGCTTCCTCGAAGGCGCGCACGCCGGGCGTGCCCTTCTCCATCGCCAGGATAGCGCGCTTGCCGCTGGTATAGACGACCGGGATGTCGAACCAGTCGCGCTCTTTCAAGAGCTGGATATTGCGCGCCACGTCGACATCGACGGCCGAGAGGCCGATCAGGAAATAGCCGTTGGTCACTTTCACCGCCAGCCCGGCGAGCGGCACGCCGCGCGCCTGCTCGTCCTGCTTCATCAGCACGCCGGGCACATTGGCGATGCCGCCTTCGGGGAAATCCGCGGCCAGCGTGAACATGATCTCGATGGTGTGGCTCGCCGGCAGTGCCTTGTCGGTGTTGCGGCGGAGCGACCAGGTCATGCGCATGTGCCGTTCGGGAATTTCCAGATCGGCGCGGATCGCCAGCTCGGGCGCGAGCCCCGGCCCCGGCGACACGGTCTCGGTGCGCCAGAGCGCCGAGCCGACATAGCGTTTGCCCTTCGGATCGCTCGGATCCTCGTCGTACAGCACGACCTTTTGCGCGACCGCGGCGGCCGGCGCGTTGGCGGCAGCCGGCGTCCCGCTGGGCGCACCGACGCGGTCGGGGATCTTCGGCCGGCTGGCGGGCTCGGCCGCTTCGCGCGGCTTCGGCGCCGGGGCGCTGCGATAGCTCGCCACCATCGCCATGATCGCGTGGCGCTGCCAGTAGGCCCCGCCGGCGAGGCCGGCCAGCACCAGCAGCAGCAGGATGAACCTGATCACGCGGCCATAGGAGCGCACCGGCCGCACATAGACCTCGTCGTCTTCCTCATAGCGTGACGGCGGCGGCGCCTGCTCGTCCGCAATCGGCGCTTCATGCAGATGTTGCGGCTCCGGCGCAGACGGCGGCTCGAAGTAATGCTCAGCCGGCGGCGGCCCGTGATCGCCGCTCTGTGGCGGATGATCGCCGGGCATCGCCTCGTAGAACTCGTGCGCCGCACGATTGGCCTGCGCCGCGGCGTCACCCAGGCCTTCGGCATCGGCCACCGTGTCACGGAAGCCGCGCAGGCCCTGGTCCGAGATGGACGGCGGCGGCTCGGGCGCGTCCGGGCGCGTGCGCTTGACCGCATCCGCCTCGACCTTGCGGATCGCCTCCTCCAGCGCCAGCCGCTCGCGCGTGATGTCGGATTCCTCGAGCGCCGGCTCGACGCTGCGCAACTGGTTGACCAGCGCGCTGCGCGCGCGCTCGTACAGCGCACGGCGGATTTCGCCCGTGTTCTTGTCGAGGCCGTTAACGGCGCGTGCGATCAGCGGATGATAATCAGCCATTGGACGTCATTTTCCTGAGCATGATCTTTTCCGAAAACCGATCCCACTTTTCGGATCATGCTCTGAATCCACTTCTTGTCCTTTTTCCGTGATCATGTCTCGAACGGGTTCTTCATCAGGATCGTGTCCTCGCGCTCCGGGCTGGTCGAGAGCAGCGCCACCGGGCATCCGACCAGTTCTTCGATTCGGCGCACATATTTTATCGCCTGCGCCGGCAATTGCGCCCACGAGCGCGCGCGCGCCGTCGGCTCCTTCCAGCCCGCGATGGTCTCGTAGACCGGCTCCACCCGCGCCTGCGCGCGCTCGCCGGCGGGAAGATAGTCGATTTCGCGGCCGTCGAGGCGGTAGCGCACGCAGACCTTGATCTCGTCGAAGCCGTCGAGAATGTCGAGCTTGGTGAGCGCAAGGCCGTCGATGCCGCAGGTTAGCACGGTCTGGCGCACCAGCACGGCATCGAACCAGCCGCAGCGGCGCGCGCGGCCGGTGACGGTGCCGAATTCGCGACCGCGCTCGCCGAGCATTTTGCCGATCGCATTGTCCATTTGATCGGTCGGGAACGGCCCCTCGCCCACCCGCGTGGTGTAGGCCTTGCAGATGCCGAGCACGTAATCGATCGCGTTCGGCCCGAGCCCGGACCCGGTCGCCGCCTGCGCCGCCACCGTGTTGGACGACGTCACGTAAGGATAGGTGCCGTGATCGATGTCGAGCAGCGCGCCCTGCGCGCCTTCGAACAAAATGCGCTTGCCCTCGCGCCGCTTGGCATCGAGCAGCAACCAGACCGAATCCATGAACGGCAGCACCTGCGGCGCGATCGCCGCGAGATACTGGTAGATCGCCGCGCCATCGAGCTCGTCGAGGCCGAGGCCGCGGCGCAGCGCGTTGTGATGCGCGAGCAGCCGTTCGATCTTGGGCGCCAGCGCCGGCAGATCGGCCAGATCCATGAAGCGGATGGCGCGCCGGCCGACTTTGTCCTCATAGGCCGGGCCGATGCCGCGCTTGGTGGTGCCGATGCGGGTCGCCGAATTGTCGGCCTCGCGCACCGCTTCCAGTTCGCGATGCAGCGGCAGGATCAAGGGCGCGTTCTCGGCGATGCGCAGATTGTCCGGCGTCACCGCGACGCCCTGTTTCTTGAGCTGGGCGATTTCATCGATCAGCGCCTGCGGATCGATCACCACGCCGTTGCCGATGACCGAGAGCTTGCCGCCGCGCACCACGCCGGACGGCAGCAGCGACAATTTGTAGGTGACGCCATCGATCACCAGAGTGTGGCCGGCATTGTGGCCGCCCTGGAAGCGGACGACGATATCGGCCTGCTCGGACAGCCAGTCGACGATCTTGCCCTTGCCCTCGTCGCCCCACTGGGACCCGACTACCACCACATTCGCCATCAGACTTGCATCCCTGCGCCAGCGCCTTGGACTCTGGCGCCGGACTGTGCCGGCCAGGTCCACCTTCGGATAAAGGAACAACCCGGCTGAGGCAAGGCGCAGAACGCCGCCCGGATGGCTCCGGGCGGCACCAATTAAGTTATTGATATTACGTATGTATTTCTAGAAATGCAGCGGCTTGGCCTGCTGCACCTGGGGCAGCGCGCGCACCTTGGCGAGCACGGCGGCGGGCAGTTCGCCGTCGATCTCGATCAGCGCGATGGCGTTGCCGCCGGGCGCCTCGCGTCCGACATGGAAGGTGGCGATGTTGATGCCGGCCTCGCCCAGCGTGGACGAGAAGCGGCCGATGAAGCCCGGCTTGTCGAGATTGGTGATGTAGATCATCGAGGGGCCGAACTCGGCGTCCATGCGGATGCCCTTGATGTTGACGATGCGCGGGCGGCCGTCGGCGAACACGGTGCCCGACACCGAGCGCGTCTGCCGCGTCGGTCTCCACCGTGACCGTGATCAGGCTATCGTAGTCGCCGGCGGCCTCGCGGGTCGTTTCCTCCACCGCCATGCCGCGCTCGCGCGCCACCACCGGCGCCGACACCACGTTGACGTCGCCGAGCATCGGCCGCAGCAGCCCGGACAATACCGCCGAGGTGAGCGCCTTGATCTTCATCTGCGCCACCGCGCCCTCATAGGTGATGTGCACTTCCTTGATCGGGTCTTCGGTGAGCTGGCCGGCGAAAGAGCCGAGCTTCTCGGCGAGCGCGATGAACGGCCGCAGCTTGGGCGCCTCCTCGGCGCTGATCGAGGGGAAATTGACCGCATTGGAGATCGCGCCGCGCAGCAGATAGTCGGACATCTGCTCGGCGACCTGCAGCGCGACGTTTTCCTGCGCCTCGCTGGTGGCGGCGCCGAGATGCGGCGTGCACACCACGTTGGGCAGGCTGAACAGCGGGCTGGCGGTCGCCGGCTCCTCGACGAACACGTCGAATGCCGCGCCCGCCACCTGCCCCGCCTTGAGCGCCTCGGCCAGCGCCGCCTCGTCCACCAGGCCGCCGCGCGCGCAATTGACGATGCGCACGCCCTTTTTCAGCTTCTTGATGGCCGCGGCATCGATGATGTTCTTGGTCTTTTCGGTGAGCGGGGTGTGCAGCGTGATGAAATCGGCGCGCTTGAACAGCGCGTCGAGCTCGACCTTCTCGACGCCGAGATCGCGCGCGCGCTCCTCCGACAGGAACGGATCGTAGGCGATCACCTTCATCTTCAGGCCGATGGCGCGGTCGGCGACGATCGAGCCGATATTGCCGCAGCCGATGATGCCGAGCGTCTTGCTGAAAATCTCCACGCCCATGAATTTGTTCTTTTCCCATTTGCCGGCGCGCGTCGAGGTGTCGGCTTCCGGAATCTGGCGGGCCAGCGCCAGCATCAGCGAGATCGCGTGCTCGGCGGTGGTGATCGAATTGCCGAACGGCGTGTTCATCACGATGATGCCGCGCGCGGTCGCCGCCGGAATGTCGACATTGTCGACGCCGATGCCGGCGCGGCCGATCACCTTCAGGTTCTTGGCCTTTTCGAGGATCTTGGCCGACACCTTGGTGGCCGAGCGGATGGCGAGGCCGTCGAAACCGCCGATCAGTTCGGCGAGTTTTTCCTTGTCCTTGCCGAGAGCGGGCTGGAAATCGACCTCGATGCCGCGATCCTTGAAGATCTGCACGGCGGCGGGCGAGAGCGCATCGGAGATGAGAACTTTGGGCATGGCGATTGCTGCTTTTTTGAATGGGGTTGCTGGTCGTCATCTCCCCCGCGTGCGGGGGGAGGAAAATCGTAGCGTCACGCCGCCTTCGGCAGCGCGGCTTTGGCCTCGGCGAAGGCCCAGTCGAGCCAGGGCGTGAGCGCCTGCACGTCGCTCGTCTCCGCCGTCGCCCCGCACCAGATGCGCAGGCCGGGCGGCGCGTCGCGGTAATAGGCGATGTCGTAGGCGACGCCTTCCTTCTCCAGCAGGCCGGCCAGCGTCTTGGCGAAGGCCGCCTGATCGTCGGCCGACAGCCGCGTCACCGCCGGATCGACCACCTTCAGGCAGACCGAGGTGTTCGAGCGTTCGCTTGGCTTATTGGCGAGATGGGCGACCCAGGGCGTGACCGCCACCCAGTCGGCCAGCACCTTGGCGTTGGCGTCCGAGCGCGCGATGGTGGCGGAAAGCCCGCCGACCGATTTCGCCCATTGCAGCGTGTCGAGATAATCCTCGACGCAGAGCATCGACGGCGTGTTGATGGTCTCGCCGGCGAAAATGCCCTCGTTGATCTTGCCGCCCTTGGTGAGCCGGAAAATCTTCGGCAGCGGCCAGGCCGGCTTGTGGCTCTCGAGCCGCGTCACCGCGCGCGGCGAAAGAATGAGCATGCCGTGCGCGCCCTCGCCGCCGAGCGCCTTCTGCCAGGAGAAGGTGACGACATCGAGCTTGGGCCAGTCGAGCCTTTGCGCGAACGCCGCCGAGGTGGCGTCGCAAATGGTCAGGCCTTCACGTTTGGCGGCGATCCAGTCGCCGTTCGGCACCCGCACGCCGGAGGTGGTGCCGTTCCAGGTGAACACCACGTCGGTGGCAAAATCGATCTTGCTCAGATCGGGCAAGTCGCCATAGGGCGCCTTCAGGACGGTGACGTCCTTGAGCTTGAGCTCCTTGGTGACGTCGCTGACCCAGCCTTCGCCGAAGGATTCCCAGGCCAGCATGGTCACGGCCTTGCGCCCAGCAGCGACCACAGCGCCATCTCGACCGCGCCGGTATCGGAGGCCGGCACGATGCCGATGCGATAGTCGGCGGGAACTTCCAGCACGTCGCGGGTGAGGTCGATGGCGCGTTTGAGCTTCGCCTTGCCGATCTTGGATCGGTGCGAGCGTCCTAAAACCGCGTCGGTGAGGGCTTGCAGACTCCAGCCGGGGCGCTTGGCGCAGGGGCCGGACGAGAAGTGCGGGATGGCCGGCCGCACGCCGGGCTTGGTCGCTGACATATCTCTATCCTTCCAGATAGGTGCCCCTCGTTGGGGAGGGGTGTCCCACTGGCGGGGATAGTCGAGTTGCGGCGCCGGGTCAATGCGCCGCGACGCCGATTAGCAGCGCATGGCGTTATTGCAGCAGAGCGGTATTGGCGTGCGGTTACACGCTGGGGAGCCAGTTCAAAAATGGATTTTGAGCAACCTAGAACTTCAGGCCGACCGCGGCGCGCACAGAGTTGGCCTGCACGCGCATGTCGCTGATGTTAGGGAACTCGACGAATTCCCATTCGGCGCGAACAAACAGATTATTCAAAACAGCGACTTCCATTCCGAGCCCTGCGGTAAAGCCATAGGCAATCACGCCGTCTTGCGCCTGGACTTGGGGGTCGCGGGGCAGATCCAAAAGGCCCGTGGACCGGGACGCCCGGGATCGATAATTCCGCCGATGCCGGTCGTCGGCGGTGGCGTTACTGTCTTTGTGCTACCGGCCAAAGTGGTAAAGCGCGTGACGTCGGCGCGGCCGACCGCGAGGCCGGCGAAGCCATAGGGCATGAAGCGGTCGAAGGTCCAACCGGCACGCGCTCGCGCCGTCACAATGTCGTTGATTGTTACGTCGCCGCCGATGCCACTGTAACGGTGTAATAGACCGTGGAACCGTCCGGAAGATTGGCACCCGTCACTATAAGAGGGCCGATCGAATCCTGCGCCCCGTTTTTCAGCGACATATGGTTGTAGTTGAGCTCGGCGCCCAAAACGACGTCGCTCCACTGCCAATTGTAGCCGATGAAGCCGCCATAGCTGGCGCCGCCAGTCGAGCCCTTCGGCAATGTCGTCCAGCCGGAAACCTTGTTCTGCAACTCCGTGTTGCTCAGGATGTAATTGAGCGCGGATTGGTTCGCATTGCCGAAATCGCCCGAAGCGAAGGTTTCTCCGGCCTGCGCGCCGAAATAAAAGCCGTCCCAGCGGGTGGAGCTCGGCGAATAAGAGCCGCGCAGGAATTCGGGCATGTCGGCGGCAACGGCGCCGGCCGGCGCCAGCAGGATCAGGGCGAGCGCTGCAAGTCCGGCGCGCAGACCCCGGCCGCGGCGGGATAAGTCCCGGTGGCGGCTGTGTGGTGCACCAGAAATCGCCGAAGGCGCACCGGAAGCGACTGATGTCCTCAGCCAACCCATAACCACTATTCCTTCGCTACCACTCGACCGGCCCGCACAGTTAGGCGGGGCTTAACCACGAATTTTCACTTTGTTCAGCGCGCCGTTAACCGAACGGCGCGCTGCGTCCGAGGTGACTAACCCTTGCTGTGCAGCGGCATGTAGACCTGGCGTGGCTGCTCCACGTCGCAGCACGTCCAGCGCAGACCGAGCATGATGTCGTGCGAACGTGAAATTGCTGAACTTGAAAGGAGTTGGGATTGCAGCCGCCAATGCAATCGACGGTATCGGTGACCGATCCGTAATTGAGATAGCGGTAGGACAGATCGACCTTGAGGTTCTTGCTCACGTCATAGGAGATGCCGGCGTGCAATGCCTAGGCGATACTGCCATTGGCGCTGTTTCGTCCGAAGCCGGCGCCGGCGGTGCCAAGGCCCATGTCCGACGAAATCGAGCCAATTGATTGTATGCGCCGCCGATGCCGGCGCCGACATACGGCGTGAAACAATTCCAAGTGCCGAGATCGACATAGGCGTTGGCCAGGAACACCCAGGATTTTAGATTGCCCTTGATAGGTATCGCCGGAAAGTGCCGCCGTCCGATGGTATAGTGACCGAGCGCGTTGACCTGGGTCCGGCCGCGATATTCGGCGCGTGCCGTCGAAGCGCAGCCAGCTGTTGAAATTGTAGCCGATGCCGCCGCCGATGAAGAACGTATCGGCGTTCGAATTTTGGTCGAAGGCGAAGCCGTTGCTCGCGTTCAGCCGGATGCCGGCAGATATTCGAATGCTGAATTTGTTGGTCATGCCCTCGCCGACAAAGCCGCGCAGGTACCAGTTGCAGCACGGCTCAGCCGCTGCCGGCGGCGGAAGCGGCATATCGGCGGCGCGCACAGTCGGGCTCGCCGTCAGTGCGGCGAATGCCGCCAGAGTGGGAATTGCAAAACGCCAAAACATGTTCGTCCCTCGTCGAATTCGGCGCTCACCCCGAGCGCGATGATGAGGGACCTTGCCAGCAAATCGTTAAGTGGGACTTAACCGTGTTTTTTAACGACGATTTTTAATCAATGCGAAGCGCCGCACGCGGACGACGCGCGCGATTAACAATGCGTTTAGGATTACGGCGGGGTTGAAGCTCAGGTCGCGAGTCAAAGACCTAATGGCTATTTCCTCGTACAAGCGGCTGGAGAGGGCCTTAAAGATCGGAGCTCAAGCCGCGACTTCGGTCAGCGCCTCGACCACGTCGTCGACGACCGACTCGACCAAAATCTTGTCGTCGCCTTCGCCCATCACCCGGATCACCGGCTCGGTGCCGGACGGGCGCACGATCAGACGGCCGCTCAGCCCGAGCTTTTTCTCGGCGCTGGCGATGGCCGAGCGCACCTGCGCATTCTCCAGCGGCTTGCCCTTCTGGTAGCGCACGTTCTTGAGCACCTGCGGCAGCGGCTCGAAGCGGTGGCACAGCTCCGACACCGGCTTGTTGCTGCGCTTGATCACGGCGAGCACCTGCAGTGCGGCAACGAAACCGTCGCCGGTGGTGGTGTAGTCGGAGAGAATAATGTGGCCGGACGGCTCGCCGCCGACATTGTAGCCGTGCGCGCGCATGTGCTCGAGCACATAACGGTCGCCGACCGGTGTGCGCACCAGCTCGAGGCCGAGGCCGGCGAGATGGCGCTCGAGCCCGAGATTGGACATCACGGTGGCGACCACGCCCGGGCGCTGCAGCCGGCCGTCCTCTTTCCAGCTCTCGGCGATGACCGCGAGCAACTGGTCGCCGTCCACCGCATGGCCGCGCTCGTCCACGATCATGACGCGGTCGGCGTCGCCGTCGAGCGCGATGCCGATATCGGCGCGCATCTCGCGCACCTTGCGGCGAGATGGCGGCGAGATCGGTGGAGCCGCAATCCTTGTTGATATTCATGCCGTCGGGCTCGACGCCGATCGAGATCACGTCGGCGCCCAGTTCCCACAGCGCGCCGGGCGCCACTTTGTAGGCGGCGCCATTGGCGCAATCGATCACCACGCGCAGGCCGGACAGGTCGATCGCGCGCGGCAAAGTGAGTTTGGCGAATTCGATATAGCGGTCCTGCACGCCGTCAATGCGCTTGGCGCGGCCGAGATCGTCGCTCTTGGCCAGACGCTTGCTCAGATCCGAATCGAGCAGCGCTTCGATCTCGCTTTCGACCTGGTCGCTGAGCTTGTAGCCGTCGGGCCCGAACAGTTTGATGCCGTTGTCGGCATACGGATTATGCGAGGCCGAGATCATCACGCCGAGATCGGCGCGCATCGAGCGCGCCAGCATGCCGACCGCCGGCGTCGGAATCGGACCCGTCAGCAGCACGTCCATGCCGACCGAGGTGAAGCCGGCGACCAGCGCGGTCTCGATCATGTAGCCGGAGAGGCGGGTGTCCTTGCCGATCAGGACGCGATGGCGGTGCTCGCCGTTCTTGAACACCAGCCCGGCGGCCTGACCGACCTTGAGCGCCAATTCGGGGGTAATGACTTTGTTGGCCCGGCCGCGAATACCGTCGGTGCCGAAATAACGACGAACCATGCAATGCCCCTTGACGCCTACTTTACGGCCTTGAGCCCCGAACCGCTGGTTTATTGGCGGGCGGCGGCGCCTGTCCCGCGAGGCCGCATAATAGGGCCAACGCCGTGAATTTGCTTCAAAAATTATGAGTAATCATTACCGCAGGCCATTAACACTCGTCCGCTCCGCCCATTTATCCAAGGAAATACCGCCGGAACCGCCGGTTTCGCCGCCCGCGCCGCTGTGCTACCCGGTTGTTCCACTGGCGAACGCCCCGGGCCCCCCATGAAGCACATCACCTGTATCGATGACCTGCGCCAACTCGCACGCCGGCGGGTTCCACGCGCCTTTTTCGATTACGCCGACAGCGGCTCCTATAACGAGGAAACGCTGCGCGCCAACCGCGCCGACCTCGAAGGCATCAAGCTGCGCCAGCGCATCCTGGTCGACGTCTCCGCGCGCAGCCTCGCCACCACCATCGTCGGGCAGAAGGTGGCGGCGCCGTTCGCGCTGGCGCCGATCGGCCTATGCGGCATGCAGCACGGCAACGGCGAGATCCTCAGCGCGCAGGCCGCCAACGAGGCCGGCATTCCGTTCATCCTCTCGACCATGTCGATTTGCTCGATCGAAGACGTGGCGGAGGCGACCGGCAAACCGTTCTGGTTCCAGCTCTACGTGATCAAGGACCGCGGCTTCTCCAAGGATATTTTATCGCGCGCGGTGGCGGCGAAATGCAACGCGCTGGTGCTCACCGTGGACTTGCAGGTGCTCGGCCAGCGCCACCGCGACATCAAGAACGGCATGACCGTGCCGCCGGAAATCCGCCTCAAGAACATCATCGACGTGGCGAGCAAGCCGGCCTGGGCCTGGAGCATTCTCAACGGCAAGCGCAAGACCTTCGGCAATCTTGCCGGCCACGTGCAGGGCATGGAGAACGTCAACCAGCTCGCCAAGTGGGTCGGCGAGCAGTTTGATCCGGCGCTCTCCTGGAAGGACGTGGAGTGGATCAAGAAGATCTGGCCCG
>CAWFMZ010000040.1:0-248923 GCA_963817045.1 uncultured Alphaproteobacteria bacterium | reverse complement strand
TCGGAGGCCGGTTGAGTGAAATTTCTTACTCACCGCCCGGTCAAAGGCGCTATATTTCGCGAATTGTGTAAGGCGTGGTCCTAATGAGGAGCACATGAAACGGCGCGAGTTCATTACGCTTCTCGGCGGCGCGACGCCGGCAAGCCTTCAAATAGGCGCAAAAAACCATGGGGGAGGTACGATGAGAAAAAATAAGCTCGCTTTTGCACTTGCAGCTTTGACTCTTCTCGGCACGGCAACAGCCACCTTGGCCGATGACACTGTGAAACTGGCGGTTGGCCAGCGCGGTAACTGGGACACCTCCGTGTCGGAGGTCGGCCAGCTCGCCGGCATCTTCAAGAAGCACGGCCTGGCGCTGGAGATTGTCTACACTAACGGCGCGGGCGAGACGCAGCAGGCGGTAATCTCGGGCAGCGTCAATATCGGAATCGCCGCCGGCGCGATGGGCGTGCTCAGCGCCTACTCCAAAGGTGCGCCGGTGCGGGTGATCGGCGCCGAAACCACCGGCGCCGGCGATCTTTATTGGTATGTGAAAGCGGATTCGCCGATCAAGTCGCTGAAGGATACTGACGGCAAGATCCTCGGCTACTCGACCAACGGTTCATCGACCCACGGCATCGTCACCGCCTTCATGAAGCAGTACCAGCTCACGGCCAAGCCGACCGCGCTGGGCGGACCGTCGGCGAATTTGACGGCGGTGATGTCGGGCCAAGTTGATGTCGGCTGGGCGGCACCGCCGTTCGGCCTCGATCAGCTCGATGCGAAGCAGATCCGAATCATCGCGACCGGCAACGACGCATTGGCCTTCAAGGGACAGACCGTGCGGCTGAACATCGCCAATGCCAACTACCTGCAGGCGCACAAGGATGTTGTCGCCCGCTACATGAAGGCCTATCGCGAAACGGTGAACTACATGTACACCGATCCGAGCGCGCTGAAGGTCTATTCGGAATGGCTCAAGATCAGCGAGGCAAAAGCCAAGCGCACGCGCGATGACTTTTTCCCGCGGCCTTCGATCGAGCCGGATCAGATCACCGGGCTCGATACCATCGTCAAGGATGCGGTGGCTTTGAAGTTCACGGCCACGGAACTGACCAAGGCGCAGCTTGACGACCTGATCCAGATCCCGCCGCGGTAGGCGTGGCGGCGGTTATGCGCCGCGTTCTTTTCACGATGATCGAGAACTTATCGCGTGACGAATGGCAAATGAGAAATAAATTGCGTATGCCGTCCACCCGCAAGTTGGCTAAATTTATCCATTAAGCCGGAAAGAAAGGGCACGTACGAACGCGAAAACGGGCCTGAGCCGATCCGACTACTAGTCGGAGCCAACGATATTAGCGTATAGGACCCTGATACGTACGCTCAGTCGGCGACCTTGCTTGGCAAAAAATCAAACAGGTCAACCGCGATGGCTTTCTATCCATCTCTTCGTTAATGCCTTGCGGTCAAGCTTGCCGCGCGCGGTCTTAGGTAAGTGGTCGCTTAGCACGATCTGCTTGGGCACCTTGAATGCGGGTAATAGTGTGCTGCAGTAACGAAGCAAGTCCTCAACGTCTATATTCGTGCCCGGTCGCGCAACGACAAAGCTGACAACTTCTTCACCGTAAGTGCGGTCAGGAACCCCCACTGTAGCCACTTCGATAAGCTCCGGCCGTTGCATCAGAATGCTGTCGATTTCTAGCGGCGAGATGTTAACGCCGCCGCGGATGATCAAGTCCCTCTCGCGGCCGGTTACATGGAGGTATCCGTCCGCGTCGAGAAAGCCAATATCGCCTGTTCGCAGGCGTCCACGGCTATTGACCTTGATGGCTCCATCTTCCGCGAGATACCGATAGTCGTTGTCGGGAAAGCCTCCGACCTCCACGTGGCCGATCTCTCCCAAGGACAACGGCTGTCCGCGATCATTGACGATCGCGAGTTTATGGTAAGGCAACGGCTTGCCGACAGTGCCGATATGTCGGTTCGCACCTGGATTAGCTGCGATCCAGCCGATTTCGCTGCAGCCGTAGCCCTGGGCAATGGGAATTCCAAAGCGCTGTTCGAAACGTCGCCAATCCTCGATCAAGAGCGGTGCCGAACTCGAGATCACGAACCGCAAGTTCGACAATGCTTCGACATTCAGCGGATCGTCGCCATTGAGCAGCATGTTGATCGTGGTCGGATTGCCAGCGGTGATTGTTGCACCATATTCGGCGACGTGTCGGAAAAATCGGCTGCGCGTAAACTTACGCCCCATGATCAGCGACGCGCCCCGGTAAAGCGGTGCCAATGCACTGAGAACCTGAGCCGAACACCAATTAAAGGAACGAAAATCATAGATACGATCGTTGCTGGTCAGGCCAAATCCATCCGCGGTTGGGGCCACGTTGGATAATAGTTCGCGAAATGTCAGGAGCACGCCTTTCGGTCGGGCACTGGTCCCGGACGTGAACATAATGCAAGCATCATCTCGCGGCTGGGTGGTCGCTAGCGCTATATTCGTCGGCTCGCAATGAGCAATAGACTTGTAAAATCCATCATTGGCGTCGTTGTCAAAGGACCCAAGCGGCAGACACAGCGCCGATGATGTTGCCAACACGTCGTCAAGTCCGGATCCGGCCTCGAACAAAGCAAGGCGCGGGTTCAGCACCGGTAAAATCTGCGCGAGGTGGCGGCGGTTCATCTCAACGTGAATGGTGCAAATGGTCGCACCATAAGCCATCACGCCGATATAACAGACCAGGTGCTCGATTGAGTTGCCGGCGAGCAGGGCGATGCGTTCGTTTGTACGGATTCCGTGCTCAGCTAGAAACGTGGCGATTTGTCGAGTCAGTCGCTGAAGCTGTCCGTAGCTAATCGTTCGCCGATCGTCGACGCAAACAATGTAGGCCTTGTTCGGATCTCGCTCTGCCGCCCGATCGATCCAGCTTCGAAGCAGTTTTGGCCCAATCTCGGCTTCTTTCAACATGGGACCTCAACCGCATACGAGAAAGGACTGACGTCCCTCGCATTGCTCGGCATATTGGACGGTGGGCGCCCTCAACGGGCGTCCGGTCGTATGAATACGAAAAACTGCGTCACCGTCCCGTCCGAGCCAAGGAGTGGACCCATCCGACCATGCGCGATCTGGCGTTCTCGATGTCCTTCTTGGTGAAGAAGTCTTCCGGCTTGACTCGATCGACCGGGTAGACCGGCCGCAGGAAATCGCTCTCGTAGCCGAACGGCACCGTCGCATCGATCCCCATGCCGCCCTCGAATTGAGTATTCGATGCGGTCCACTGTTTGTCACCCGCGGTCATGCGCTCCGCTGGCATGAAGGTCTGGCCGCGCCCGCCGGGGATCGGATTGAGGATGTCGGTGCGCGGATTCACCCGTGTGGTCATGCACCACATGATGTCATCCATGGAGTAGGGATCGGTGTCCTCACTCACCGCGATCGCTAGCCGCATGCCCTGCGAACACGACAGCGCCGCACCGAGGAAGTTGCGCTGCCAGCCCTCATCGATTTGATGGCGTTTTTTGACTTGGATGACGCAGCCGCCCCAGTCGGTCATGCAGTAAGGGATGACCACGTCCTGGACAATGCCGGGCTGCAGACGCTCGCACAGCTCGAAGATCGCCGCCTCGCGCACCGTCGTGTCGATATTGTGGTCATCGAGGGTATGCACACCAAGCGCGAAGATGATCGGCTTCGTCTCTGGCTTGCGCATCGTCACGGCGGTGACGTGGAAGGTCGGCGCCTTGTAGGCCTTGCCCATGTAACCCGCCCATTCGGGATGGAAATGGTAGCGGCCTTGGACGCCGGCGTCCTCCAACTCCTTAGTTTCGAAACGGCGATCACGCGGATGGATATAGCCCTCGAGAACCAATTCGGCGTCGGCGAGCGTATAGGCATCAACCGTGCGGCACTTCACCATGCGAATGGGACTACCCTGCACCGCGCCGGCAATACCGATTTCGTCGCAACCCATTGGCAAAATTGCGTAGTCGAAGCCGGCGCCCGCTAGCAATGTACAGGCTGGTGGCACGCCAAAACACACTGATAGTGGGATTGGCTTGTCGTCTTTATAATATTTGTTCGCCACCTGCCACATATGTGAGCCGGGCGAAATTTGGAACGTACCGACATTGCCCCAGCGAAAGTTCATGCGATTGTAGCCCAGGTCTGTACCTCCATCGAACTGATCGAAGCTGATACAGCGGATGCCAGACCCAACGGTCAACTCAGTCTCGTAGGTAGTATGCCGGATCGGCACCATGTGTTGGTTGACGTCGTCTGGCTTGAGCACCACGTGCTCCTGAACCGGTGCCTCGTTCTGGGGAATAATCACCGGCTTGAGTGGCTTGCGGAATGCTTCCGCAATTCTGCGAGTGCGCTCGACATCGTTCTTCCAGCCGAACATCTTGTTAATGACGTTCATGTCGCCGAATAGGTTGGTGATAACCCTATGATTTGGTTTGCCCTTGACATTGTTGAATAGGACTGGGCATCCGCCGTCCATATGCTTTTGTAGCCCCGTAACCTCAAGATCCGGATCAACTGGCTTGTCAGTTTCGATCAAGTCACCTTGTGCCTTCAGCCATTCCAGCGTTTTCCGGAGATCGATTACATCTGCGATGCCTGGAAGAGGCTTTTCTTTGGGGGTCGCTTTCTGCATGACGTTCGCACTCCAAATTTTTATGGGATGGTATCATGAAGTCACCGGACCAGACACCGACCTTGGCACGGTGCTCCACCTTGGCGCGGTGCTCCCGTCCTCCACGTCCCACTTGGGCGCACGCTCCGGCGGATCGGCAATGCGGATTTTACGGCTGCGCAGCGCAGAAATCCGCCGCATCTCGTCGTCAGTGAGCGAGAAATCGAACACGTCGAGGTTTTCCACTATGTGCGCCTCTTCAAGCGCGCGTGGCACCGCCGCGACCATCGGCTGTTGGATCAGCCAGCGCAAGCAGATCTGGGCGGGTGTCTTCCCGCGCGCCTTGGCGATTTCGCCGACGGTTGCGTCGTCGAGCAGCTTGCCGCGCGCGACCGGGCAGTAGGCGGTCAGGATCATGCCGTGCCGGCGGAGTGCCGCGAGCATGCGGTCCTGCGGCAGATAGGCGTGATACTCGATCTGGTTGGTGACGAGCGGTTCGGGGCACACGTGCACCGCTTCTTCGAGCATGGCGAGCGTGAAGTTCGACACGCCGACATGGCGCGTGAGCCCGTTCCGCTTGGCTCTGGCGAGTGCTCCGAGCGTCTCGGCGAACGGCACTTTGGGTTGCGGCCAGTGTATTAGCAGGAGGTCGACGTAATCGAGGCCGAGCGCCTTCAGGCTGGTCTCCGCCGACCGCAAAAAATCGGCCTCGCGTGCATTGTCCTCGGTAACCTTGGTGGTGACGAATAACTCATTTCGTGCAATGCCGCTCGCGCGGATACCTTCGCCGACGCGCTCTTCGGTGCCGTATTTGCGCGCCGTATCGATGTGGCGATAGCCGGCCGCGATGGCTGCGGCGACCAATTCAGCAGGACGATGCGGTAATTCCATAGTGCCGAAGCCGATCGCCGGCATTTTTGCGCCGTGCGCGGCGAGGAAGAAGGCCTTTGGGGTTTGCATTGGGAACTCCGAGGCGGGCGGAAACAAATTACTCTAGTGCAACGGCTTGGCAGTAGTAAACGGCGAGGCGGGGGTTGCCATTGTCCCTTCCGAAAATATCATCCGGCCTGGAATCACGTTGTGAGGAAAAATCATAGCAACGTTCGGTTCGAGATTTACAATCCGGGATGCCCTAAGAATTATCGTTGCCAGCGTGTTCATATCGTTGTTCGTATTGCGTCCTTATCCGGCGATGATATCAATCCGGACAGGCGAAACATTCCGCCCGCTGCCGCCCGGCGACTTCTGTTGCACCCCATTATGCGAGCCGACGGGCCGGCCATCGTGGCCGGCCCGCGCAGCCCCATCGCCACTAGTTTGAGATGATTTGCTCGAGCGTCGGACAGGCACGCTGCTCGACCGGCATCTCATAGGGCGTGAAATTGGTCTTATCGATCACGATCGGCTTCAACATAACTTCCTTCGGCGTTGGCTGTTTGTGCAGATTGCGTACGGCGATCTGCGTGCCGATGCAGCCCTGAATGAAGCCATTGAAGTCGCCACTCGCCAGCAGCTTGCCGGACTTGATCAATTCGACTGCTTCCTTGCTGCCGTTAATCCCGATCACGAGCGCCTTGCGGTTGGCGCCATCGAGCGCCTCGATTGCGCCGACCGCCATCGGATCGTTCGCCGCCAGCACGCCGTCGATCTGCGGGAACGATTGCATTAGGTTTTCCATGACCTGAAGCGCATTCAGCCGCTGAAAGTTCGCTGGCTGCGAGGCCAGTAATTTGACCTCGGGGTTCTCCTTCAGCGCATCGTTGAATCCGCGAACGCGATTGGTGCTGGTGAGCGAGCCCTTGACGCCCTCAAGGATGATGACGTTGCCCTTGCCGCCGATGGCCGTAAGCAAGCGGCGCGCTATGGCAAGTCCGATGCTGTAATCGTCGGCGCCGACAAAGGCGACGAAATTGCCACCCGCCGAGCGGTCGGTGATGTTGGTGACCGGAATGCCGGCGGCATTGATTTTCTCAACCGCCGGAACCAGTGCTTTGTAGTCGACCGGGATGAAGACGATCGCATCCGGTTTTTTGACGATCACGTCCTCGACTTGGCTTAGCTGTTCGGGAATGCTGTCCGGCTTGGTTGGAACATATTGAATGACTTTGACGCCAAGCGTTTTGGCGGCGGTTTCGGTGCCGACACGGACCGCTTGGAAATACGGGTTAGTCAGATTCTTGGTGAACACGGCGATGGTTTCGCCGTCGGCAAATGCCGCACCGGAGAAGACCGCCGTCAGCACGGCGGTTACACTGATGACTAGATATTTCATTTTACATACTCCTCTTTCATCCTCGATGTGGTGAACTTTTCATTGTTGCCGCCTATTCGCCGATCCGGCGCGTGCGGGTATCGATCCAAACCGCCAGTAGAATGATGATGCCGGTGACCAGCGGCTGCCACGACGAATTTATTTGCAGAAGATTCATGCCGTTGAGAACAAGCGTAAGAAGGAGCGCGCCGATCAGCGTTCCCGCGACTGTGCCGACACCGCCAAATAGCGAGGTGCCGCCAACCAGAATCGCGGCGATGGCGGGCAGCGTCAGGTCCTCGCCAATGTCGCCTTGCGCCGAATTAATGCGCGCGAGAATGATCAGCGAGGCAAGCCCTGCCATCGCGCCGCTCACGGTGTAGACCAGCACGAGGCGCCGCTCGACCGGCACGCCGGACAGGCGGGCGGTGACCGGGTTGGCGCCGATCGCATAGATTTGCTGGCCCCAGACAGTCCGCTGCGCGAACAGCGCGCCGATCAATAGGAACAGCACCATGACATAAACCGGCATCGGAACCCCGAGCAGATAGCCGCTGCCAAGTTGGCGAAATGCCGGCGGGAAGCCGTGAATGGTTTCACCGGCCATGTAGTAATAGGTCACGCCGGTGAGCATCCACATCATGCCGTAGGTGGCGATGAATGATGGAATCCTTAGCGCCGTTACCAATATACCGTTGGCAAGCCCGATCATAGCTCCGCAGCCGATGCCGGTTACTATCCCAAGCGACGGCGAACCGGTGAGCTTGATCACGCTCGCGGCCAAACAGGCCGACAATCCAACATTCGCACCGACCGAAAGGTCGAGGCCAGCGGTGAGGATCACCAAGGTGAGGCCGGAGGCCATCAGGAACAATAGGGCCGTTTGCCGTAGCACATTGAGGATGTTGTTCGTTGTCATGAAAACATCAGTCAGCGTCGCCAGCATTGCGCAAAGCAGCGCCACCGCGAGCAGGCGATAGAACGCCTGCATGACGTCGCGCGATAAAGCGACGCGCGAACGGATGACTTTGTCAGTGGCGCTGTTCATCGTTCGGCCCGCAATCCGTCGATAAACAGTGAGATGATGACGAGCGCACCGATGCAAGCGACCTGCGCAGAAGATGGCACCGCGAGCAAATTGAGACCGTTGCGCAACACGCCCACCGCGATGACGCCAAGCAGTGTGCCGAGCAACCAGCCATTGCCGCGCTCGAACGAGGTGCCGCCCACCGCGACAGCGGCAATGGCGTCAAACTCCATGCCGATCCCGGCGGTCGGATGCGCCGAATTCAGCCGCGCCGTCATCAACAGCGCCGCAAAGCCCGCCATCAAGCCGCCTAAAATATAGACTCGGATCAGCATGCCGCGCACGGAAATGCCGGCGACTTTCAAGGCCTCCCGATTGCCGCCAAGCGCGAAGACATAAGTGCCAAAGCGCGTGTGGTAGAGCAGCGCATGGGTGACGGAATAGGCGAGGGCGGCGATGATGACCGGAAACGGAATGCCGGCCACGGTTCCGGAATAGATGTGTTCGATCGACCGCGGAATGCCGACGATGCTTTGCCCGTCGGTCACGACCAGCGACAGACCTTGTGCGATTCCAAGCGTGCCTAGCGTAGTTATGAATGGCGGGATGTCGAACACCGCGATTAGCACGCCGTTGCCGAGGCCGAAGCATAAACCAACTGCCAGCGCCGCTAAAAAGGCAAGCATAGGCGAATCGGTCGCTACCACCGTGACGGCAAGGACGATGGAGGCAAAGGTGAGTACCGCACCGATCGACAGATCAAGGCCCTCAGTCATGATGATGACCGTCATCGGCAGGGCGAGCAGCAAAAGGATCGTCGATTGCGTGAGGATATTTGCGATATTCGCAGGCGTTGCAAATCCCGGGCTCATCCTGCCAAAAATGGCGCACAGCAATACAAGCATAATCGCGACGCCCGGCACGCGCGCTATCGATGTGGATAATCGAGTAAGTCCGTGCGCGCTCATTGGTGAATCCCGAGGCGAACAATATTGGCTTCGGTGAGTTCGTGATGCGAGAGTTCACCGACGATATGCCCGCTACGCATCACATAGGCGCGATCGCAGATATGGACGATCTCGATCTGTTCCGAGCTGATCATTAGAATGGCGGCACCATTGTGGACCAAGCCATCGAGCAGCCGGAATATTTCGGCCTTGGCGCCGACATCGATGCCGCGTGTCGGCTCGTCAAAAATATAAAATCCCGCGTCGGCGTTTAGCCATTTGCCGATAACGACCTTCTGCTGGTTGCCGCCGGACAAGGTGGCGACCGGTCGGCGCGGCGATGGTGTGGCAATTCGCAGCTTTTCAATGATCGCACGCGCTGCCTTCATTGCTCGCCTTGGCGCGAAAAATCCCGATGGGAACAACTTGCGCAAGCCCGCAAGGACGATGTTATCGCCCACTGAACGCGTCAACGCGAGACCTTGGGTTTTGCGGTTTTCCGGAATTAGAGCCATACCGCGACGCGCGGAATCCTCCGCTGATCCGTCGATGCGCTCGCCGAACAATCTAATTTCGCCGGCCGTTACGCGGTCGGCGCCAAAAATCGCGCGGGCGACCTCGGTGCGACCAGAGCCGACCAATCCGCTCAAGCCGACAATCTCGCCGGCGCGCACGGTCAGATTGATGTCGGAAAATCCGCTTGGGCCGGAGAGATTTTTGACTTCGAGCGCCACCTCGCCGGGGGTCGGACGCGAGGGCCGCGTATAGGTTGTGTCCACCGGCCGGCCGACCATCAGAGTTACGAGTTGATCCGGCGTGGTCTCCGCCGGCAGAAGCGAGGCAATTTTACGCCCGTCACGAAGAACGGTGATCCGATCTCCGAGAGCAAACACCTCGGAAAGGCGATGCGATATATAAATGATCGCAACGCCCTTTTCCTTTAGCCGGGCGATCATCGCAAATAGTAATTCGGTCTCGCGGTCGGATAGGGCCGCCGTCGGTTCATCCATGACCAAGATGCGGGCGTCCTGCGACAGTGCTTTGGCAATCTCGACCATCTGCTGCTGGGCGACACCGAGACCATGGACCGGGATGCGCGGATCGATGTCAAAGCCGATCACGTCGAGGACGCGTTTGGCTTCGGTATGAATACGCCGCCGGTCGATGAGCCCAGGCAGCCGGCCCGAGAATTCGCGGCCGAGGAAGATATTCTGCGCGATGTCGAGATAGGGCACGAGCGTGAAGTCTTGGAAAATGACGGCAATGCCGAATTTACGGGCGGCGGCAGAATCGTTGATCGCCACCGGCTCGCCATTGTCGAAAAACGAACCCCGGTCGGCGCGATAGGCGCCGCATAGGATTTTCATCAGGGTTGACTTGCCGGCCCCATTTTCGCCGACGAGCATGTGCACTTCGCCGGCGCGAATTTCGAACGACACATCGTCGAGAGCTTTGACGCCGGGGAATTCCTTGGAAATTCCGCGCAATTCGAACAAAGGCGAGACTGTCACAAGCGCCACCCATCACGCCGGATCAATTGCGACACGGCGATTCCCTTGCCGATTTTCCGAAAACACCAAGAATATCGAAGATACGGGCGACGGCAGGATTTCTGCTTGATGTAAGTCAATGCCCGTTTGAGGCCTGGCGGGCAACAATTTTTCCATAGTGCAATTCAAGCGCGAGTAGAGGGCAATGTGCCAGCCCACGCTCGCATAGTGCTGCATCCAACGCGGGGGAATTCCATGAAGGCAACGTACTTGGCTCTGGCGACAGCCGTCGCGATCGGATCGGGCGCAGGACTGGCGCGCGCCGACGGCGAGACGATCGCCGTGTTCACCAAGAACCAGACCAATCCATTTTTTCAAAATGTCCGCGTCGGTGCGGAAAATGCCGCCATGCAGCTCGGCGCCAAAATCATTCAATATGTGCCAACCAAGCCCGACAGCATCCCCGAACAGCTGAGCCAGGTCGAGGACGTCATCGTCAAGAAGCCGGATGCGATCGTGTTCACCCCGGTCGATTACAAGGCATTGGTACCGGGCGTCGAGAAGATGAATGCCGCCGGGATTCCCGTCGTCAACATCACCGATCATATGACGGGAGTTAATATCGTCTCGTTCGTCGGCATCGATGATTACAAGGTCGGCGTGGCGACGGGGCAAGCGCTGATGAAGGCGCTCGGCGGCAAAGGCAACGTCGTCATCATCGAAGGCGTGAAAGGATCGCTTTCCAATCAGGATCGTACGCGCGGCCTTACCGATGCGGTCAAAACCGCTCCGAATGTGAAACTGCTCGCCACCCAGGCCGGAAACTTCCAGCGGCTGAATGCACTGCAGGTGATGGAAAACCTGATGCAGTCGTTTCCGCAAATCGACGGCGTGATGGCCGCTAACGACGCGATGGCGATCGGCGCAATCGAAGCGCTCGATGCTGCCAATCGCAAGGCAATCGTGGTGGGCATCAACGGCACCAAGGAAGCCGTCGATGCGGTGAAGGCAGGCAAATTGCTGGCCAGCGGGCAGGCTGATCCGTTCATGCAGGGTTGTCTCGGTACCATTATTGCGATCCGCAGTCTGCGCAAGCTGGCCGTGCCGACGGAGATGTATTTGAAGCCGTCGGTGATCGACGCCAGCAACTTCAAGGAATTCGATATTCCGGTCGAGGCGCGCCTCTGCCCGAAATGGGAGGACGTAGCGACCAATTGAAGGTGCTGCCGAAGCGTCCGCACGGGTGTTGACGACGCGGGAGGTCGGACTTCGTCGGCTAATGGTAGTTTGCGCGTTCTTCCACCGCCGTTATTTCAAGGCAGTATATCCACGGTCATGCGCTGATTCTTATTCATTGTTGCCCGATTCGCATAAGATGAAATACGGAGCGGGCCGGTTGATGTGGTGCGCCCTGCCGGTAAGATCCCCGCTCTCACCGACAGCAATCGGGGGATAAGGCGTGCCTTATACATTGGTCGTCGAGCAACTGCTGAACGGCGTTCAGTTCGGCGTCATGCTGTTCCTGATGGCAGCGGGCCTAACGCTCGTGTTCGGCATCATGAACATGATCAATCTGGCACACGGCTCGCTCTACATGGCCGGCGCCTTCCTCGCTGCCGCGCTCGTGCATATCACCGGCAGTTTCGTCCTCGCTGTCTTTATCGCGGTGCCGGCGACCGGGGTACTCGGCGCGCTGATGGAGCTCGGCATTCTGCGCCGGTTCTACGTCCGCACCCATCTCGACCAGGTGCTGGTGACGTTCGGCCTGATTTTGGTGCTCAACGAGATCACTCGGATGGTCTGGGGGCCGGTGCCCGTGCCGCTGCCGCTGCCCACGATCCTTGCCGGCTCCATCGAGGTGTTCCCGGGTATCATCTATCCGACCTTCCGACTGACCATACTGGCCGTCGGGGCCGCAGTGGCGGTCGCGCTCTATCTCGTGATTGTGCATACACGTGCCGGTATGTGGGTCCGCGCAGGCGCCAGCAACCGCATCATGGCCTCATCGCTTGGCGTCAACGTCGATTTCGTGTTTTCCATGGTGTTTGCCGTCGGCGCAGCGCTTGCGGGTCTAGCCGGCATCATGGCAGGGCCGATCTTCGCGGTGCAGGTGGGGATGGGCGAACCGATTCTAATCCTCGCCTTCGTCGTCACCGTGATCGGAGGTATCGGCTCGATCCGTGGTGCCTTCATCGCCGCACTCATGATCGGTATCGTCGACACCTTCGGGAGGGTGCTGTTGCCCTCCGCGCTCGGCAGCATGGTGATCTTCATCCTGATGGCCGCGATCCTCGCCTGGCGCCCGCAGGGTCTATTTCCGTTGCAAAGCTGAAATGTCGCCGATCGACCCCCCACCGCACCAAAGTCCTAACCGCCGCAATAAACGCGCGGACGGTACCGCTCATCCTGCTGGTCACGCTCTTGGCGCTGGTCCCGCCGGTGGCCCAAGCACTCGACGATCCGTTTCTGATCAAGGTGTTCACGCGCGTGATCGTGTTTGCAATCGCCGCGGTTGCGCTCAATTTAATCGTCGGTTTTAGCGATCTCATCAGCTTGCTGCAGGCCGGGTTTATAGGTGTCGGCGGCTATACCGTCGCGATCCTCGCTCACCACGATTTCAATGGCGAACTGCTCACCGCCTGGCCGCTCGCGCTCGCCGGCACATCGAATCTCGCGATCGCGCTGCCGCTCGGCGCATTGTTTGCCGCGCTGATCGCGGCGGTGACCGGATTGATCTGCCTGCGCACGAGTGGCGCCTATTTCATTATGATAACGCTCTCTTTCAATCAGATGCTTTATTACTTTTTTGTCGCGCTGCAGCGTTACGGCGGCGAGGACGGTCTGCAGATCCTCAGCAGTCTGCACCTCGGCAGTTTTGACGTCACCAAGCGGGTGCCATTCTACTACATATGCCTGGCGACGCTCGCCGCGACCCTCGTCGTGCTCAATTCTCTCGTCGAAAGCCGCTTCGGCGTCGTGATCCGGGCGCTCGCTCAGAATGAGCGGCGCGTGATTGCACTCGGTATTCCGCCGCTCCGCTACAAGCTGGTGGCCTTCGTGATCAGCGGAGCACTTGGCGGTCTCGCAGGCGCGCTGCTGGCAGCGAGCCAGCAGTTCATCAGCCCTGCCGACATGGCATGGGCGCGGTCTGGCGAACTCGTCGTCATGGTGGTGCTCGGCGGCCTTGCCACCGTGTGGGGTCCTGTCGTCGGCGCCGCCGTGTTTCTCGTGCTCGAACTCGTGCTGTCGTCGTTCAGCATCCATTGGCAGCTGGCGTTCGGAATGGTGATCATCGTCATGACGATATATTTGCGGGGTGGCGTTGCTGACCTTTGGTCGTTTGCCGTCCGCGTGACCCGATCCAGGAACGCGCGATGAGTGACAACTTGCTTGAGGTGCGCGGGTTGACCAAGCGTTTTAGCGGCATTGTGGCGACCGACGATCTCTCATTCGAGGTTCGCCGCGGCGAGACCCACGCCATCATCGGACCAAACGGTGCCGGTAAGACCACGCTTATTGCTCAGCTCCAGGGCGAACTGACACCCGACAAAGGATCGATCTATTTTGCCGGTCGCGATATCACGCGCAAGCCTGCCTACCAGCGAGCGGCGATGGGCATCGCCCGCTCCTTCCAAGTCACCTCGATCTTCCCGAAATACACCGCCATCGCCAATGTCGGACTCGCGGTCCAGGCCCATGCCGGCCACAGCTTTCACTTTTGGCGCGCGGCTTGGCAGGATCCCGCCCTTGTCGGACCGGCGAGCGAGGCGATCGCCCAGGTTGGACTGGCCGATCGGGGCGATGTTGCGGCGGAAAATCTTTCGCATGGCGAGCGCCGGCAACTAGAGCTCGCCATGGCGCTGGCGATGCGGCCCAGTCTGCTCCTGCTTGATGAGCCGATGGCCGGCATGAGCCGGCACGATGGAGCGCGCATGACGCAGCTGCTGTCAGAGCTGAAACGCTCCTACACTATCGTGCTGGTGGAACACGACATGGATACTGTATTCGCCGTGGCGGACCGGGTGACCGTGCTGGCCGCCGGGCGCGCCATCGCGTCCGGCGCGCCGTCCGAAATCCGCGCCGACCCGCAAGTCCGGGCCGCCTACCTCGGCCATCGCCATTAGGAGAGGCGGATGCTGCTCGAAGCGCACAATATCGCGGCCGCCTATGGCCTGAGCCAGGTCCTCTTCGGCGTCTCTTTTTCGGTACGCGAGGGCGAAGTGGTCACGCTGATCGGCCGCAACGGCATGGGCAAAACGACCACGGTGCGCACGCTGATGGGTATTCTGAAGCCGCAAAGCGGCGAGATCCGCTTTCGCGGCGAGCGTATCGATGGGTTGCCGCCATATCGTGTCGCTCGTCTCGGCCTGGGGCTGGTGCCGGAGGGGCGGCAGATCTTCCCCAACCTCACCGTGCGCGAGAACCTGCTGATGGCTGTATCCACACGCGCTCCGGACAGCCAATCATGGACGTTGGAGCGCGTGTTCGAATTGTTCCCAAGGCTCAATGAACGATCGGCAAATCGCGGCAGCCAATTGTCCGGCGGCGAGCAGCAGATGCTCGCGATCGGCCGCGCTCTGATGACCAATCCGACGCTGCTCGTCCTCGACGAAGCAACTGAGGGCTTGGCGCCGCTGATCCGCGAGGATATCTGGGCCAAGCTGCATGCGCTGAAGCAACTTGGGCTCTCGATCATAGTGATCGATAAGGACATCGAGGCGCTATGCGCTTTAGCCGACCGCCATTACATCCTTGAGAAAGGCGAGGTCGTATGGAGCGGCGCCACCGGCGAGCTGATGGCGAACAAGGACCTGCACGATCGCTATCTCGGCGTCTGAGGCGGCCCAGCGGACGTGCGGGCTCTGTCTCAGTCCGCCGGCATCTTGCAGTCCTTGGCGTAGGCGTCGGAATGGTTCTTCGCGATGACGCCGCGCATCGCCATGATGGCACGGCCCTTCGCGTCCTTGGCGATCTCAGTGAGGAAGAAATCCTGGATCGGATAGTGGTTGGCGTTGAAGTGAAAGCTCGGCCGCAACGAGGCGAACTTCACCGTCTCGAGCGCGCGACGGAAGGCCTTGGCATCCTCGATCTTGCCGCCGATCGAATCCAGCGCCGCTACGATTAGGCGAGCGCCATCAAAAGCGATTGCCGCATTGGGCGAGGGGATGCGGCCATATTCCGCCTCGAAGTCGGCGGTGAACTTTTTGCTCACCGCATCCTCGAAGCCTTCGCTCCAGTAAGTCGAGGCGAAAGCGCCAAGCGCGGCGTCACCCATGCCGGGCAGCACAGTCTGATCGAGTGACGGAGCGGGGCCATAGAGCGGGATCTCTTGCTTGAGGCCGGCCTGCGCGTACTGCTTGACAAAATTGATGCCCATGCCGCCCGGATAGAAGAAGAACACGGCGTCCGGTTTCTTGGCGCGCACCTCCGCAATTTCGGCGGCATAATCGAGCTGGCCAAATGCGGTGTAGATTTCGGCGACGAGCTCGCCCTTGAAATAACGCTTGAAGCCGTTGAGGAAGTCCTTTCCGGCGGGATAATTCGGAGCCATCAGATAGATGCGCTTAACCCCCTTGTTCTGCAGATAGATGCCCATAGCCTCGGGGATGGTGTCGTTCTGATGCGAGGCGGTGAAATAGTGCGGGTGGCACTGGGTGCCGGCGAACTGCGAGGGGCCTGCATTGATGCTGACAATGAAAACGCCGGCATCGAGGGTAGGCTTTGCGAGCGCCAGCATCACGTTGGAGAAATTGACCCCGGTGATGATCTTGACCCGGTCGCGCTCCACCAGCTTGTCGGCCAGTTGACGGCCGACATCGGGCTTGGCCTGGTCATCGGCTTGGATGAGCTCGATCGGGCGACCGCCGGCCTTGTTGCCCACGCTCTTCAGACCAAGCTTGAAGCCGTCGAACAGCTCCTGCCCAAGATTTCCGCTGGGACCGGAGAAGGTCGAAATGAATCCGATCTTGATCGGTTCCTGCGCTAACGCTGAAAACGGCAGAACAGCCAATGCGACTACCGCCAAGAACAATTTCTTCATCAATTCCTCCCCATCGGACCGAGCTGGCAACCTGTTGCCGGGGCAGTTTCACACCGAACCGCATCGAGCACCATTGACCAAGATCAAAGCCATTCCCAGAGGTTGCCGAATACTTCCAAGGTACCGAGCTATTTGGTTTTGTCGTGCGGTCCAGGGGAAGCAGCTAGAAAATGCTGGAGAAATGCGCGGCTTGGCCCGAGGATTTCGCTCGCCGTTACCGGCAACAGGGCTATTGGACGGACACCACGCTCCTCGACATGCTGGCCAGTTCGATCCGCACGGCGCCCGAGCGTACCGCCCTGGTGCAGGGCGATCGACGCTTGACCTATGCGCAACTCGGCGACGCAATCGCCCGGCTGGCCGGGCGGCTGACGACGCTCAAATTCCGGCCACTCGATCGAGTGGTATTCCAGCTGCCGAATTCGATCGAGTTCGTCATCACATTCTTTGCGCTGTTGCGGATCGGCGTCATTCCGGTTCTGGCGCTGCCGGCGCACCGGCGCGATGAGATTTCCCACTTTGTCGCGCACGCCGAGGCTGTTGGCTATGTTATTCCGGATCTCTGGCGCAACTACGATTACCGGCGGCTGGCCGCGGAAATATCAGCAGGCGCGCCGTCGCTACGCCATGTGCTGGTGCTGGGCGAGCCGCTTGCTGGCCAAATTTCGCTCACCGACCTTTTGGCCGATAATGGCGGCGACGAAGCCAGCCGCATTGTCGATTTTACTCCCTCGCCAGACGAGGTCGCCCTGATGCTGCTGTCGGGCGGGACCACCGGTCTGCCGAAGATGATCCCGCGCACGCACAATGACTATGTGTACAATTGTCGCCAGTGCGGTGCGATCGCCGGCTTCAACCCCAAAACCGTGTTCTTGGCCTTGTTGCCGATGGCGCACAATTACACGCTCGGGTGTCCCGGCGTGCTCGGCGCACTGGCCTGGGGCGGCACAACGGTAATCGCACCGGATACGACGATCGACACCGTAGCGCGATTGATCGAGGCGGAGCGGGTTTCGGTCATTTCCGCGGCCGTGCCGCTGATCGTCAACTGGTTGAATGCCAATCGTCCGCAGCACCGCGATTTCTCGTCCTTGCGCGTGTTGATGAACGGCGGCGCCAAACTCGCGCCGGAATTGCGCCGCCGCGTCGAGTTGCGGTTCGGTTGCGTGTTCCAGGAGAGCTTCGGCACCGGCGAGGGGCTATTGAACATGACCCGTCTCGACGACCCGGCCGAGATTCGTTTCACCAGCTCGGGAAGGCCGGTTTCCCCAGCGGACGAGATTCGCATCGTCGACGAGCACGGCAACGACGTCCGCGATGGCGAGGCCGGAGAATTGCTCTGCCGCGGCCCCTATACGGTTCGCGGCTACTACAAAGCCCCGGACAAGACTCGTGCTGCCTTTACCGACGACGGCTTCTATCGCATGGGCGATGTAGTGCGCCGGATCGACGGCAACCTCTATGTCGAGGGCCGGCTTAAGGACATTATCAATCGCGGCGGGGAAAAGATCAGTTGCGAGGAAGTTGAAAACCACATTTTGGGCCACCCGAAGGTCAAGAACACCTGCTTGGTGGCGATGCCAGATCCCGTATTTGGCGAAAAAGCCTGCGCCTTCGTTATCCCGATTGAAGGAGCGACCTTTGATTTGGATGAGTTGAACCGCTTTTTGCTCAATCGCGGTATTGCGAAATTCAAGCTGCCGGAACGGATCGAGCTGGTTCAGGAGTTCCCCACCAGCCCGGCCGGCAAAATCCTTCGCCGCGAATTGCGTCGCATCGTCAGCGATGATATCGCGTCCCCCACGCTCCTGAGGACCAAAGCATTATGAAATTGTTCGAACCACTCGACGTCGCCGGGATGGTCATCGCCAATCGCGTGATGGTGCCGGCGATGGTGACGCGGCTTTCCGGCGAAGATGGCCTGGTCAACCAGGATATTATCGATCGCTATGTCCGTTACGCCCAAGGTGGCGCCGGCTTGATCGTGATCGAGGCGATGGCTGTCCACCATGCCAAGTCCGGCCCGCTGTTGCGCATCAGTGACGATCGGTTTGTGCCCGGCTTGGCCGACCTTGCCCAGCGTATCCACGATACGTCGGACTCGAAGGTCGTTCCGCAAATCATCCATTTCATGAAGGTGGCGAAGTCGGGTTGGCGGCAGACCGTCGACATGTTGTCGCTGGCTGAAATTGACCGAATTGTCGAAGAATTTGGCGATGCCGTCGCTCGCGCCCGTGAGGCGAAGTTCGATGGGGCGGAGCTGCATTCGGCCCACGCCTATACGCTGGCGTCGTTCCTGTCGCGCGCCAATCCACGCAAGGACGAGTATGGCGGCGATACGCTGGAAGGCCGTCTGCGCCTGATCAGCCGGATTTTCGAGAATATTCGCCGCAAGGTCGGCAAGGACTTTCCGGTTGGTGTCCGCTTCCTCGCCGACGAGTTCATCAAGGACGGTTACACGGTCAACGACGCCAAGCTGATCGGTCTGCGACTGGCGCAGCTCGGCGCGGCCTACCTGTCGCTGTCGGTCGGCGGCAAGTTTGAGGATGCCGTGCATCTCCCCGGCCAGGTGCCGTATCCCTACACAGGCTATTCCGGCGATCGCTGCATGCCGGGGGACTGGTATCCGCCGATGCCGCACGCGCAATTTTCCGCCGAGATCAAGGCCTTTATCAAGGCCCACGGCTACAACACGCCGGTCGCCACGGCCGGCAAGATTTCCGACCCTGACGATGCCGAACGCCTGGTCGCGACCGGCGCCGTCGACATCATCGGTATCGCGCGTGGGCTCCTCGCCGATCCGGATTGGCCGCACAAGGTGCAGCAGGGCGAACGCGATCGCATCGTCAAGTGTGACTATTGCAACGTGTGCAAACATCTCGACGGCACGCATATGCGCGTGATCTGCGCATTGTGGCCGCAAGGCTCGCTGCAGGCGCCGCCGGACGACCGCAAAGAGGCAGCGCCGCGCTGGGAGGCGACAGGCGCCAACCTGACCGTGGCCGCCAACGGCGATCGGGCAGTATTGAAATGGAACAAAGCTCCGGGTGCTGCCCGCTACGATGTCTGCCGCACCGATCCACTCGGCAACGTCCAGGTTATCGACGCAGTCAAGGTGACGCGCTGGGAGGACCCTAACCTGCTGGCCGGTATGCCCTACCACTATCAAGTGCGCGCCTACGGTTCGGCCGGTCAGGGTGGCGCCAACTCGGACACAGTCTCGGTGACGCTGCCGCCATTTGCCGGGCACATCCGCTCACCGCAGGTGGATGGCAGCAATCGATAGACCCGCGCCGCGACGAATGTCCGCTTCCGGCTCCAATTCAGACTTTCGCGAGCAATCCGTGCGTTGCCGTTGCTCTCCCACCACCACTTCGCAGTCGCGGGTCCGCTGAGGCCAAGCGGCTTAAACACCAAGGGCCTTTTCCGCGACCGGTGCGGCAACAGCAAATCCCTGGTCGGAATTCCGGCTTGGATGTGATGCCGGCTAGCTATTTCGGAAGAAACTCGTTGGTGAAGGTGGACGGGAAATCGACTTCCGCCGTTCCCTTCGGCTGCAGATAAGCAAATGTCGCGCGCGCCTGCTGTTCCGACATGTGCCCGTCTCTGGTCCATATCTGACTGACGGTGTCATAAGCCTTGCTGTTGGTTTCCGGCGTCATGCTGGGATATTCCTTGCCCATCAGCTCCTTGCCGCGCTTGGGATCGTCTTTCAGGATTTTCTGCGCCTCGGTAAAGACCAGTGCGACCTTGCGCAGCATGTCCGGTTTTTCCTTGATGATGTCTGGATGCGTCGCCAGCGTCATGAACAGGATGTCGCGAAATTCCGGAATTTCGCCGTTCATCATGTTGAGGTAGATCTTGCCCTTGTCGGTCTGTTGCACCAGAACGCCAGCCGGCTCGAACGGCAGCGCGGCATCAATCAGGTCCTTCTGAAAGGCCGCCACGTATGACGGCGCCTCGGCGCCGAGATAGACCGTGCTGATGTCGCCCGGCAAGGTAAGCCCGTATTTCTTGGCAAGCACGCCCAGCATTTTTTCGCCGGAGCCGCCCGATGACGGCATCGCGACACGCTGACCTTTCAGGCGCTTGACCTTTTCCTCGACGCTCAACTTTTCCGCGCCAGCGATAAGCTTGTCGCTGGCGATGACGTTGTTGACCGGCCGATTAGCGATATTGAAGAACGAGACGATGCGTTTGCCTTGCACCGCAACGGTCAGCACGTGCTCGTAGGAAAGGATCCCTACATCGGCCTGCTTGGTCAAAACCGATTGCAACGCCAGTGGACCGCCTTGGACATAAGAAATCTCCGGCTCAAGCCCGTATTTTTCAAACAGCTTTTCCTGCTTGGCGACATAGAGCGCGCCGGAGAAATATCCATGCCCGATATTGGTGATCTTGACCGTTTCCGCGCACGCGGACCACGACAGCAACACGGCTGCGGCGATGATGGACGATTTCAAGACTCTCATGGCGCCATCCTCCCGGATGTCTGTTGTTCTTGTCGTCAGCGGCTGACGATCCGCCAACGTTCCATGCGATTTTGAACGATATCGACCACGAAGTTAAGGGCCATCGCCAATATCGCGATGACGATCAGCACTGCGAAAACGCCTGCCGTATCGAATTGGGCGCCCGAGTATTGCACGAGATAGCCGAGCCCGCGATTGGACGCGATCATCTCGCCGAGCACGGCGCCGATGAGCGCGTAGGGCACCGAGACGCGCAGGCCGGCAAACAGCCAGGACAGCGCGGAGGGCACGATGACCTTGGTGATGACCTGGATGCGCGTCGCGCGCATCAATCGTGCGCCGTCGATCAAATCCTGATCGACCTGTCGCACGCCGGCAAATGTATTGAGAAATACCAGGAACAAGACAAGCACCGCCGCCAGCGCAATCTTGGATTCGATGCCGAGGCCGAACCACAGGACGAACAGCGGGGCGAGTGCAACCTTCGGCAAGGCATTCAGCGCGGTGAGATAGGGATTCAGCAACCGGCTGACGAAGGGCGAGACGCCGAGCCAGATGCCAAGGACGGCGCCGATCACCGAACCGAGCACGTAGCCGACGGTCGTCGCATATACGGTAGCCGATAGATGCAGGAAGATCGATCCATCGAGCGTCCATTCTACGAGACGGCGGCCAACGTCGATCGGATTCGAGATGAAGAAGTTATCGACCAGCCGTCCGGACACGCCCTGCCAGACGAATAAAATCGCAATGCCGAGCGCGCTCTGCCACAACACCATGCCGACGCTGCCGGTTTCTCGCGGCGCCTCGATCGTGACGTTGTCGAGTTTATCGTTTAGCGACGTCACACCCGCTCCTCCTGATATTCCACGCGCAAACGCTCCCAGAGCGTGTCGTAGAGCTCCTTGAACTCGTTGGTGAAGCGGACGTTGAGCACGTCGCGGGGCCGCGGCAGCGGAATTTCCTGTTCGAGCGCAATCATCGCCGGCCGCCGCGTGCACACGATTACGCGGTCGGCAAGCGTCACCGCTTCCATTAGATCGTGGGTTACGAAAACTACGGTCTGTCCGTTATCGGCCGCCAGCCGCAGCAGCAGGTCGTGCATAGCCAGCTTGAGCTGGGCATCGAGCGCGGCGAATGGTTCGTCGAGCAGCGCCGTTTCCGCGCCGTAGAGCATCATGCGGGCAAGGCAGGCGCGCTTGCGCATGCCGCCGGACAATTCGGTCGTAAAGCGCGTTTCAAATCCGTCGAGCCCGACCTGCTTGATGACGGCATCGGCGCGCGCCTTGCGTTCCGTCTTGGTGACGCCGGCGAGTTCGAGCGGGAAGGCGATGTTGTCGCGCACATTCCGCCAAGGCAGCAAATTGTCCTTTTGCGTCATGTAGCCGATGTCAGTGTTGACGTCAGTGACGGGCGAACCTTTATAAATCACGCGGCCTTTGCTCGGCGTATAAAGGCCGGCGACCATGTTCAGCAGGGTGGACTTGCCGCATCCGCTCGGGCCGATGACGGCGACGATCTCGCGCTTGTCTACGTTCAGATTGAAGTCCCGCAACGCTTCGACGATCGAATCGCCGCGTTTAAAGGTCTTGGAGACGTGGCGGATTTCGATCATGGCGCCGGGCTACCGTCAAAAGATTGAGCGTTGGTGGCCGCCATCGACGTCGATATTCGATCCGACGATGAATGCGGCGCGATCCGACGCGAGAAAGGCGACGGCATTGGCGATGTCTTCGGGCGTGCCCCAGCGTCCGAGCGGCACTTCGGCACCCCAGCGCGTTTCCTGTTGCTCGAGGCTGCGGCCGAGAAATACCTCGTTGTGGAGAGTCAGACCCTCCGTCAGCGGGCTCTTGATCCGGCTGGGGCAAACAGCATTGACGAGGATATTGTCACGCGCGAGGTCGTCCGACAGCGATTTCACGAAGGCGTGCTGCGCGGCGTTGCTGATGGCTGACGCGATCCCGTTTGCCTGCGGCACCTTGCCGGCCTGGCCGATGATGACGATGAAGCGTCCGCCGCCATGGCGGCGCATATGCGGCGCGACACGCTTCGCCAATTCCCACGGGCCGAGCACTTTGGTCTCGATATGCCGCGCCAGGGCATCGGTTTCAACGTCTTCCAGCCGTCCTGGAAGATGTGTACCAGCATTGCTGACGACGATGTCGATACGGCCGAAAGCCGTGATGACGTCATCGACCAGGCGCGAGACCTGGGCGGGATCGCGCACATCGGCCGTGAAGCCGCGTGCCCCGGGGATATTAGCCGCCGCAGCATCGAGGTTCGCACGCTGCCGGCCGGCGATCGCGACCCTGCAGCCTTCGGCCGCCAGCTTGGCGGCGATGGCGAGGCCAATGCCGCTGCTGCCGCCGGTAACGAACGCTACTTTATCTGTCAGGCCAAGGTCCATGCTGTCGGCCTAACCGAAGACATAGCGGTGATAACCACCGTCGATGCTGACCGCGCTGCCAGCAACAAAATTTGCGCTGTCGGAGACCAGAAATGACACCAGATCCGCCACTTCCTCCGGCGTTCCGGTGCGGCCGAGCGGATTGGCGCGCGAGAAACCCGCAGCGGCGGTTGCTCGGTCGACATTGCGCTCGCGCATTTCCTTGTCGATCAGCGAGGCGAGCAGCTCGGATTCGATATATTGCGGGCATACCGCATTCACTCGAATGTTGTCGCGCGCGACATCGTCTGCGACCGACTTAGTCAGCGCCATACAAGCGGCGTTGGTCACCCCGGATGGAAACCGGTCGGGATGCGGATGACGGGCGGCCTGGCCAACGATGTTGACGATGCGCCCATCTTTCTGCCGCCGCATGATCGGGAGCACAGCCTTGATCATGGAAAAAAAGCCAAACACCTTGTCGCGCAATTGCCGCTCGAGAATATCAAGCGTTGTTGTGTCGACCGTGCCGCGCAGGTGAGTGCCGGCATTGTTGACCAGAATGTCGACGCGGCCGAACGTCCTATGCGCCGTTGCCACGAAGTTCTGAACTGCCGCCTCATCGGTGACATCGGTGGGCAGGCCGATGACGCAATCCCCGATTGCGATGTCATTTTTGCCATATGAAAGTTCGGCGACGGCGGCACGCAGCCGTTCGCCGTCGCGCGCGCATACCGCAACGCGACAACCTTCTTTGAGCAAAGATTGCGCAATGGCCTTGCCGATCCCCCGCGACGCGCCGGTGACCAGAGCGACTTTGCCGCGCAGGCCAAGATCCATCCTCCCCCTCGCATTTCTTATGATGTATTGAAGTTGACCAAATACTCTATGGATGAGTCTAGGGCGTCAAGGGAACGAGAAGGAACGCGACAATGGATTTGGGCATCAAAGGACGCCGCGCGATCGTTACCGGCGGTGGCAGCGGCATCGGCTTTGAAACCGCACGGCAGTTTCTCGAAGAAGGCGTACGCGTGCTAATCGCGGGCCGCACCCTCGACAAGATCAACAAGGCGCGCGATGAGCTGGCCAAGAGAACCGGCGGCGAAGTTCACGCCGTGCAAGCCGATATGACGAAAGAGGCCGACATCAGGCGGATGGTGGACACCGCGAAGGAGAAGCTCGGTGGGGTAGACATTCTCGTCAATAATGCCGGCACGATGTATTCCGGTCGCTTCGCCGTCCTCGATGACAACGAACTAAAGAAGCAGCTCGAGACCAAACTTTTCGGCTTTATGCGCGCGATCCGTTTCGTCTATCCGCTGATGAAAGCGCAGAAGTGGGGCCGTATCGTCAATACGATCGGCGGCGCCGGCAAGGAACCAGACCCTTATATGTTCGGCAGCGGCATTACCAACAGTGCGCTGCTCAACCTCACGAAATCGCTATCGACCGAATTTGGCGAGGACAACGTGCTGGTCAATGCCATCTGCCCGGGCTGGGTCGCCACCGACCTATGGGTGCGCAACACCGAGGGGCTCAAGAAGGAGCTCAACGTGAAGACCGAGGAGGAAGCCCGCAAGCTCGCGGCCAAAAAGAATTCCCTCGGCCGCATGGGCAAGCCGGAGGAACTCGCGAACGCCACGGTGTTCCTGTGCTCCGAACGCGCGAGCTATATTACGGGCGTATCGCTCAATCTTGACGGCGGCCGGCTCAAGGGCCTTTGGTAATAGGTGCAACTCCAACAGCAGCGGTGGATGTGATGTCCGTTTTCAAAGTTGGGAAGGCCACCGTTACCCGGATCGAGGAAACCTACGGCCCGGTTTATGGTCCGGGCGAGCTATTCCCGGCGTGGACCGACGCGCATCTGAAAGAGCACGGCCATTGGCTTGCGCCAAACCACTACGATCCCGACAGCGGCAAGATCAAACTCAGCGTTCACAGCTGGCTGCTGCAACTCGACGGTCGCAAGATCCTGATTGACGCCTGTTGCGGCAATCACAAGCCGCGGCCGACGCGGCCGTGGTGGAACATGCTCAACATACCATGGCTCGACCGACTGGCGGCGGCCGGCGCGCGCCCAGACGAAATCGACCTGGTGATGTGCACACATTTGCATCACGACCACCTCGGCTGGAATACGCAATTGCGCGACGGCAAATGGGTGCCGACGTTTCCCAACGCGCGTTATGTGTTTTCAAAACCGGATTTCGACTATTTTCAGAAGGTGGACAACGATCCGGCGACCGCGCCCGCCGAGTTCGGCACGTTTCGGGAATGCGTATTGCCGGTCGTCGAAGCGGGCCGCGCCGATCTCGTCACGGGGCCGCACCGTCTCAATGAGTTCATCGAAATCTTGCCCGCGCCAGGTCACTCACCGGGTCACTTCGTTTTCAAGGTCGATATTGGCGGCAGCCGCGCGATGATTACCGGCGATGTTTTCCATCACCTTCTGCAAGTTTTCTATCCGGATTGGAATTTTCCGAAGAATTCGAATGCCGACGACGCCAGACTGAGCCGCCACCGGGTCCTGGAAGAATGCGCGTCGAACGGCTCGATCGTCTTTCCGGGCCACGTCGGCGCGCCATTCGCCGGCTATATTGAGAAGGCCGGATCCTCATTCCGGCCGCGCTTTTGAATAGTCCCACCAATCTTGTTGGACTGTCTTATGTTCAAAAATATGCTGAGATGCAGCTCTCACCAAAAGGAGCTTAGACCCTATGGGCGTTGAATTATCCAAATCGCGCACACGCCGTCTGCGGTCGCGGCTTTGGTTCGACAATCCTGATAATCCGGGAATGACCGCGCTCTATCTCGAACGCTATTTGAATTACGGGCTTACCAAGCAGGAACTCACTTCGGGCAAGCCGATCATCGGCATTGCACAGACCGGCTCGGATCTCTCGCCCTGCAATCGCCATCACCTCGAACTTGCCGAGCGTGTGCGTGCCGGTATTCACTCGGCCGGTGGAATTGCTTTCGAATTTCCGATGCATCCGATCCAGGAGACCGGCAAGCGGCCGACCGCCGCGCTCGACCGCAATCTCGCTTATCTCGGCTTGGTCGAAGTTCTCTACGGCTATCCGCTCGACGGCGTCGTGCTCACTACTGGCTGCGACAAGACCACACCGGCCTGCTTGATGGCGGCAGCGACGGTGAACATCCCGGCTATCGTGCTCTCGGGCGGGCCGATGCTCAACGGCTGGTGGAAGGGTGAACGCGCAGGTTCTGGCACAGTGGTATGGCAGGCGCGCGCCGATCATGCTGCCGGCAAGATCAGCTACAAGGAATTCCTCGATATCGTGACCTCTTCGGCCCCCTCGGTCGGTCACTGCAACAGCATGGGCACGGCTTCGACTATGAATGCCTTGGCAGAAGCCCTCGGAATGTCGTTGCCCGGTTGCGCGGCAATTCCCGCGCCTTATCGCGAACGCGCGCAGATCGCCTACGACACCGGCGTGCGTGCGGTCGAGATCGTGCACGAGGATCTCAGGCCCACGGATATCCTGACTCGCAAGGCGTTCGAGAACACCATCGTCGCCTGTTCGGCCATTGGCGGGTCGACCAATGCACCGATCCATATCAATGCGATCGCGCGCCACGTCGGCGTGAAGCTGTCGATCGAAGATTGGGAGAGGATCGGTTACGACGTGCCGCTGCTCGTCGACATGCAGCCCGCCGGAAAATATCTCGGCGAGGACTATTACCGCGCTGGCGGGCTGCCGGCGGTAATGCATGAACTGCTCACGGCCGGCCGCATTCACGGCGATGCAAAAACCATCAACGGCAAGAGCATGGGCGAGAATGTCCGGCGCACGAAAATACAGAATCCAGATGTGATCCGGAGTTACGCCAAGCCGATAAAAAAGCAGGCCGGCTTTAAGGTGCTCAAGGGAAACCTTTTCGATTCCGCTATCATGAAGACGAGCGTGATCTCGGAGGAGTTCCGCCGGCGCTACCTGTCGAACCCGAAGGATCCGAATGCTTTCGAAGGCCGCACCGTCGTGTTCGAGGGGCCCGAGGACTACCACCGCCGGATCGAAAGTGCAGCCCTGAAGATCGACGAGAATACGCTGCTGGTCATTCGCGGCGTCGGACCGATCGGCTATCCGGGCTCCGCCGAAGTCGTCAACATGCAGCCACCGGCGGCATTGATAAAGAAGGGCATCACCGCCTTGCCCTGCATCGGCGACGGCCGGCAATCCGGCACGTCCGGATCGCCTTCGATCCTCAATGCGTCGCCGGAGGCGGCCGCTGGCGGTGGGCTGGCGCTGTTGCAAACCGGAGATCGGATTCGCATCGACCTTGCCAAAGGCCGGGCCGACATTCTGGTGTCAAAAGCGGAGCTGGCGCGGCGGCGGGCGGCGCTCGAAAAGCGCGGCGGTTACGAATATCCCGCGAGCCAGACGCCATGGCAGGAAATTCAACGCGCCATGGTCGACCAGCTCGCCGACGGAATGGTGCTCAAGCCGGCGGTCAAATATCAGCGCATTGCGCAGAAAAGCATTCCACGGGACAATCACTGAAACGAGGATCGGCCGCGGTGGGTGAAAGGCTTAACGGCAAATTGGCGTTTGTCACCGCCGCGGGGCAGGGCATTGGCTTTGCGATCGCGGAAGCTTTCCTGGCCGAAGGTGCCGGTGTCATTGCCACCGATCTCGCTGCCGACGGGCTGAAGCGACTAAAAACCGATAAATGCTTCGAGCTCGACGTCCGCTCGACGGCAAAAGTCGACGCGCTGGCGGCGGCGGTGATCGGCAAATTTGACGCACCCAATATCCTCGTCAATTGCGCCGGCTATGTGCATCAGGGCAGCGTGCTCGATTGCTCGGAGGAGGATTGGGATTTTTCTTTCGATCTGAATGTGAAGTCGATGCATCGCACGCTGCGCGCCTTTGTCCCGGCCATGCTGGAGAATGGCGGCGGCTCCATCATCAATATTTCTTCGGCGGTGTCGTCGATCCGCGGCGTGCATGGCCGCTACGCCTATGGCGCCACCAAGGCCGCGGTCATCGGGCTGACCAAAGCTGTCGCTGCCGACTTCATCAGGCAAGGCATTCGCTGCAATGCGATATGCCCCGGGACGATCCAGTCCCCGTCGCTTGATGAACGCGTCGCCACCGTCGCCAAAAGCACGGGACAATCCGTTGATGCCGTGCGCGAAGCATTTATCGCACGCCAGCCCATCGGACGCCTGGGAACAACCCAGGAAGTCGCCGCGCTGGCGGTTTTTCTCGGCTCCGACGAGTTGAGCTACATCACCGGCCAACCGCATCTCGTCGATGGCGGAATGGCCCTATGACCGATTTGTTAGCTGCCCACTTGGCATGAGAGCGCCGCCCACGTGGCTGGAAAGGCCTTTGGTTTTGCAATTTAATCGATAGAATAACCCTCTTGGTAGCGGGCCAAATAATAAAACAGACCCGCAGTTGGGAGGAACAATGGCGTCCGTCGTCATTCGCGACGTGCGCAAGGCATTCGGACTGGCGCCCATTATCCATGGCGTCACGATTACTATTGATGATGGCCAATTCGTCGTGCTGGTCGGTCCCTCCGGCTGCGGCAAGTCGACATTGCTGCGCATGATCGCGGGCCTTGAAAACATCACCGCCGGCGAAATCAGAATCGGCGACCGCGTCGTCAACAACCTGCCGCCGAAAGAGCGCGACGTGGCCATGGTTTTCCAAAATTATGCGCTGTATCCGCACATGACGGTTGCCGCCAATATGGCGTTCTCGATGAAGCTGCGTGGCGCGCCCAAGGATGAAATCGAAAAACGCGTGATGCGCGCGGCCGAAATCCTCGGTCTGCAGCAATTGCTGGGACGCTATCCGCGCCAGCTCTCGGGTGGCCAGCGCCAGCGCGTCGCCATGGGCCGCGCGATCGTGCGCGATCCGCAAGTTTTTTTGTTCGACGAGCCGTTGTCGAACCTGGACGCCAAGCTGCGGGTGCAGATGCGCACCGAAATCAAGGAACTGCATCAGCGGCTGAAAACGACGACCGTCTATGTCACCCACGATCAGATCGAGGCCATGACCATGGCTGACACGATCGTCGTGATGCACGATGGACGCGTCGAGCAGATCGGCGCGCCACTAGAGCTATACGACAGGCCGCAAAATTTATTTGTCGCCGGGTTCATCGGCTCGCCGGCCATGAATTTCCTGCCTGGCACCATTCGCGCCAACGGCAAGATTGAATTCGAGGGATCAGGTGGAACTCGTTTACCGCTGGCCGCCGCGCCGCGCGGCAGCGACGGCCGCGATGCGGTCTACGGCGTGCGGCCCGAACATTTCAGCATCGATGACGACGGTGCCGAGGCCGTGATCCAGGTAATCGAGCCGACCGGCTCGGAAATCCAGATCGTCGCCAAGCTCGGCGATACCGAGATCATCGCCGCTTTCCGCGAACGCCATCCTTTTAAGCCGGGCGACAAGATCCGGCTCAAACCCGATCCCCGGCTCGTGCATCTGTTCGATGCCGCTTCGGGGCAACGGCTCACCGCCTAACATAAACGGAGGAACGTCCATGACGATGATTACCCGCCGCACGCTGGTCGGAAGGGGCACCGCGCTGGCTGCCGCCGGCGCTCTCACCGGGCCAGCTCTGCTCGATTGGGCCAAGGCCTGGGCGCAGACCGCGCCCTGGAAGCCGGAGAAGGGCGCAGCGCTGTCGCTATTGCGCTGGAAATATTTCGTGCAGTCGGAAGACGACCAGTTCGTGAAACTCATCGACGCCTTCACCCAGGCCACCGGCGTAAAGGTGACGATCTCGCGCGAATCCTACGAGGACGTGCAGCCGAAGGCGTCGGTCGCCGCCAATACCGGCGCCGGCCCGGACATGTTCTGGGGCCTGTACTCGCTGCCGCATTTGTTCCCGCAGAAATGCGTCGACGTAACCGACGTCGCCAATTATCTCGGCAAGAAGTACGGCGGTTGGGTCGAGTCCGCGCAAACATACGGCATGAGCGGCAAGAAATGGATCGCCATTCCGATCTGCTACAGCGGCAACATGCTGAACTACCGGCTCGAGGCCTCGAAGAAGGCCGGCTTCTCGAAATTCCCCACCACCAACGACGCATTCCTCGAATACTCTAAGGCGATGAAGGCGAACAACACGCCGGGCGGCTTCGCGCTCGGCCACGCCTCGGGCGACGGCAATGCCTGGGTACACTGGTGCCTGTGGTCGAACGGCGGCAACGTGGTCGACAAGAACGATAAAGTGATCATCAATTCGCCGGAGACTGAAAAGGCGCTCAATTACGCCAAAGCGCTCTATGGCAACATGATCCCCGGCACGGCTGCGTGGAACGACGCCTCCAACAACAAGGCATTCCTCGCTGGCGAAATCAATTGGACCGACAACGGCATCTCGATCTACGTCGCCGCCAAGAAGGATGCGACCAAGACCGAAATCGCCAAGGACATGGACCACGCCGTGTGGCCGGTCGGGCCGGTCGGCAAGCCGACCGAATTGCATTTGATGTACCCGATCATGGCAATGACGCATTCGAAATATCCGCAAGCTTGCAAGGCGCTGATGGCGTTCATGCTCGAAGCGGATCAGTTCAATGCGTGGCTGGTAGCGTCGCAGGGTTATCTGACCCACTGCCTCAACGCCTACGACAAGAATCCGGTGTGGACCTCCGATCCGAAGAACACGATCTTCGGCGAAGCCGGTAAGCGCACGCTGACCGCCGGCGGTCTTGGATCTGTCGGCGAGAAGGCGGCATCGGCGATCGCCGATTTCGTCGTGCTCGACATGTTCGCGAGCTTCTGCACTGGCCGTGAGGACGCTAAAGGCGCGATCAAGATTGCCGAGCGGCAACTACAGCGAATTTATCGCTGATAACTCAGAGCCCCGGAACGGCGGTGCAGCGCGAATTGCGCTGCGCCGCCGCCGGGCATGAGGCCCATTGTTCATGACCGACGTCGCCGTCAATATCGTTAGGCAATCGCCGCGCGTCCCCACCGCGTGGGAGCGGCTCAAGACCAACCGTAATTGGCTCGCTTTATGGTTCATGCTGCCGGCGGCGGCGTTCCTGATCTTGTTTCTCGCGTATCCGCTCGGACTCGGGGTATGGCTGTCGTTCACCGATGCCAAAATCGGCCGCAGCGGTGTCTTCATCGGCGTCGAGAATTACGAGTGGCTGTGGGACGACAGCGTATTCTGGCTCTCGGTGTTCAACACGCTGCTCTACACCGGGGTCGCCAGCGCGGTGAAATTCGCCGTCGGCCTCTATCTCGCGCTGCTGCTCAACGAGAACCTGCCGTTCAAGGCAATGCTGCGCGCGATCGTGCTGATTCCCTTCATCGTGCCGACCGTTCTATCGGCCATCGCCTTCTGGTGGATCTACGATGCCCAGTTCTCCATCGTTTCCTGGTCGCTGCGACACCTCGGGATCATATCGGGCAATATCGATTTTCTCGGCGATATCTGGAATGCGCGCTGGGCGGTGATCTTCGCGAATATCTGGCGCGGCGTGCCCTTCGTCGCCATCACCTTGCTGGCCGGATTGCAGACCGTCTCGCCGTCGCTTTATGAAGCCGCCACCATCGACGGCGCCAGCCGCTGGCAAATCTTCCGCTATGTCACCTATCCGCTGCTGACCCCGATTATCGCAGTGGTGATGACGTTCTCCGTGCTGTTCACCTTCACGGACTTCCAGTTGATCTGGGTGCTCACCCGCGGCGGGCCGGTCAATGCTACGCAGCTGATGGCAACGCTGTCCTATCAGCGCGCGATCCTGGGTGGGCAACTCGGCGAAGGCGCGGCAATCTCGACCGCCATGATCCCGTTCCTGCTTGCTGCCATCCTGATCTCCTGGTTCGGGCTGCAGCGCCGGAAATGGCAGCAAGGCGAAGCCAATGACTGACGCACTCGTTTCCAAGGTTGCCGATCCAAAGTCCGTGCTCACCGACTCAACGGCGGCGGCGGATCACAGCGAAGGCATGAGCTATTTGCAGACGCTGCCGCGACGGTTGATCACGCTCTATCTTCCGCTGGCGATCATTCTGATCGTGCTGTTGTTCCCGTTCTATTGGATGGCGCTGACAGCCATCAAGCCGGACGAGCAATTGCTCGATCTCGAACGCTTCAATCCATTCTGGACCTGGAATCCGACCTTCAAGCACATCTACAAGCTGCTGTTCGAGACCTACTATCCGCTCTGGCTCTGGAACACGATGCTGGTCGCGGTCTGCGCGACTGTGCTCTCGATCGTCGCCAGCGTGCTTGCCGCCTACGCCATCGTGCGGCTGCGCTACAAAGGCGCGCAGTGGGTCGGCGGTGCGATATTCCTGGCCTATTTGGTGCCGCCCTCGATCCTGTTCATCCCGCTGGCTTCGGTCGTGTTCCAGTATGGCCTGTTCGACACGCCGTTCGCGCTAATCCTCACCTATCCGACCATCCTCATCCCGTTCTCGACCTGGCTGCTGATGGGCTACTTCAAGACCATCCCGTTTGAGCTCGAGGAATGCGCGCTGATCGACGGCGCCAGCCGCTGGCAGATCCTGACCAAGATCGTGCTGCCGTTGGCGATCCCCGGATTGATCTCGGCCTTCATCTTCTGCTTCACGCTGTGCTGGAACGAATTCATTTACGCGCTCACTTTCCTGTCCTCGACCCAGAACAAGACGGTGCCGGTCGCCATCGTCAATGAATTTGTCGACGGCGACATCTACCGCTGGGGCTCGCTGATGGCCGGTGCGCTGGTCGGATCGCTGCCGCTGGTGATCTTGTATGCCTTTTTCGTCGAGCACTATGTGTCGGCGATGACCGGGGCTATAAAAGAATAAATCGGCGGCGATGGCGCGGCTGACCAGGGTGAGATTTTCCAGATTGAGCCGGTCCATCCAGGTGGCGTCGTTGTTTTAGGTTTTGCGCCTGACGCATCATCCCCCACGATACGGTAGCGTGGCCACCAGCAATTCCGTCAAGGAGCCGTTCGATGCCGGACCTCACCCAATCCATTCAAGCCGCGCTTTCCGAGCGCTTCGGGGAGCGCATCGCGGTGGACCCGGCGCTGCCCGGGCTCGACGAATTGCACCGTATCGCGGCCCATCGCGTGCACCGGCGCTACCTGGCCCGTGACGTTTCGCCCGATCTGCTGCGCCTGCTTTGCGCCTGCGCCATGTCGGCGCCGTCGAAGAGCGATCTACAGCAAGCCGATATTCTCATTGTGCGAGAAAAAGCCAGGCGTGACGCGATCGCCGATCTGCTGCCGGAGATGCCCTGGCTGGGGGACGCGGCCGTGTTCCTGGTGTTTCTTGCCAATGGGAGCCGTCTGCCGCAAGTTTCGCAATGGCGCGGCAAGCCGTTCCCCAACGACCATCTCGATTTGTTGTTCAACGCGGTGGTGGATGCGAGCCTGGTGCTCGCCACCTTCATGCGGGCAGCGGAAGCGGTCGGGCTCGGTTGCTGTCCGATTAGCGTCATCCGCGATCATGCGCGCGTCATCAGCGACATGCTCACACTGCCGGACAAGGTTATTCCGGTTGCGGGCATGTGCGTCGGCTGGCCGGCGGAGACGGGCGCCATCACGCCGCGCCTCGCACTCGGCACCACGCTGCACGAGGAGCGTTTCGAGGAAGGCGACCTCGCGCAACAGATCGATGGCTATGACCGCCGGCGCGTGCGTTCGCGTCCCTATCGCAACCAGCGCGATCCGGCGCGCTTTGGCGCTGCCTCCTTCTACGGTTGGTCGGAGGACAAGGCGCGGCAATACGCCGTGCCGTTGCGCGCCGATTTCGGCGCCTTCGTGCGGGCTAAAGGCTTTCGTCTCGACTGAGCGGTAAAACCGCGACGCCTAAGCCACGTTGCGCGTGGCGATCTGCACGCGGTGCCGCCGCACGCGGTCTTCGTCGACGTCGATCCCCAAGCCCGGACGATCGAGGCTGTCGACGTGACCTTTCGCGGTACGGATCGGCTGCGCGGTCACGTCCTCGGCGAGGCCGGTGTGCGTCAGCGTCAGCGCCCAGGCGATGTTGGGGATGACGGAGGCGACATGCAGCGCCGCCGCGCAGGCGATGCTCGATTCGCCGGTTTTGCAGGAAATGTTGACGTTCATGCCGAGGCGGTCGCAAAACCGCCCAGCCTCGGCCACCGCTCGGATGCCGCCGAGCTTGATCGCCTTCAGGCTCACCCCGCGGGCGGCCCCGCACTCATGATGGCGCGCGATGTCGTCGAGCGAATGGATTCCCTCGTCGGCGCCGATCGCGATGTCGGTAGTCGCGGCGACCGCCGCCATGCCGGCGAGATCGTGGCCGATCACCGGCTGCTCGAAGAAGTCTAGCCCGGAGTCTTTGACCGCGTGCACATAGTCAATTGCCTGATCGGTGCTGTAGCCTTGATTGGCGTCCGCGGAAATCAGCAGGCCGCCGCCCAGCACCTTGCAAATCGCGCGCGTGCGCGCGGCGTCGTTTTCCGGCGTATCGATGCCAACCTTGATCTTGTAGGCGGTGAACCCCGCCACCTTCTTCTTTTTGGCATCGTCCAGGTCGCCGTCGAAATCGCCGCCGCCGATCACGCCGAGCAGCGCCATGCGGCCGCGCTTCCTCCCGCCCAGCAAGGCATGCACCGGCTTTCCCGCCGCACGGCCGGTGAGATCGTGCAGCGCAATCTCGATTGCCGCCTTGGCGCCGTGATTGCCGTACATGCGGCCGTCCATGGCGGCGAGTGCGCCGTCGATATCATTCGCATCTCGACCGACGAGATGCGGCAAGAGATGCTGGACGGCCGCGGCCATACTCTCGAGCGTTTCGCCGGTGTGCATCGGAGCCGCGCCAGCCTCGCCCCAGCCGACCAGGCCGTTGTCGGCCTCAATCCGCACCAGTACATTGTCGGCGCGACGGATTTCCTCGCCCGCCATGATGATGGGCTTGAGCATCGGCAGGCTGAGCGCGATCGGCTCGATGGTCCGGATGCGCACGGCCGCCCAGCCTCTACAGCTTCTTCATGCCGGACTGTTCGATAATCTCCTTGAACATGCCGATTTCCTTGCTAACGCGCGCCCAAGCGTCGGCGGCGCCCTTCGGCCGCACCTGAAAGCCGGCTTTGTACAACTTCTCTTTCATATCCGGCGTGCCAAGGATTTTGAGCGTTTCCTTCTCTAACCACTTGACGACGTCGGGCGGAGCCTTGGCCGGCGCCATCAGCACGGTGTCGGTCGCGAACACGAAGTCCGGGTAGCCAGCTTCCACCATGGTTGGAACGTCGGGCATGTCGGGCCAGCGCGTTTCGCCGGTGACCGCCAGGCAACGCAGCGTGCCGGCCTTGATGTGCGGCGCCGCCGGCGGCAGCGAGCCTGAGCTTAATTGCACAGTGCCGCTGAGCAGTGCCTGCAGCGCGTCGCCGCCGCCCTTGAACACGACGTCCTCCAGCTTCGGCAGTTTTTCGCGTATTTTTAGAACTTCCAACTGAATCTGCGGCGTCGTGCCGATCGGTGGCGTCGCGCAGTTGAACTTCTCCGGGCTCGCCTTGGCAAGCGCGACGAACTCCTTCATCGTTTTAGCCGGCAGTTCGGACCTGACCACGAATGTGTTGGGTGAGGTTGCCAGCTCGCTGACCCCGACAAAGTCCTTGAGGGGGTCATACGGGATGGTGGTGTAAAGCGTAGCGTTGACCGAATAGGCGTTGGTCGCGAGCAAAATCGTGTAGCCATCCGGGTCGGAGCGCGCGACATAGCCCATACCGATATTGCTGCCAGCGCCACCGCGGTTCTCGATAATAAAGGTTTTGCCGGTCGATTGCTCCAGCGCAGCCGCGACGATGCGTCCGACGATGTCGGACGGACCGCCGGGCGTATTGGCGACCACGATCTTGACCGGGCGCTCCGGGTAAGCGGCAAAAGCCGAGCGGACGCGCAGGAACGCCGGCGCGACGATGCCGGCTGCCAGCACGCCGGCGCCCTTGATGATACGACGCCGCGACAGCATCGAATTTTCATTGAATTTCTTCATTATCCTCCCCCATTGCCCGGCAACATTTTCTCGTTAGCGCCGGTATGTATATTAGGGTAAGCTTTTGCGATCATTGGAGCAATGGCGTCGGATGCGGTGGTGCCGCAGCCGGCGGCGGGCGTAGCCAAAGCACACAATTTCCATGATATTCACACGGCGTCTGACGTGGTCGCTTAATCCATGAATGACATGCAAACGCGAACGGCGGCCTGGCACGAGATCGTGCTTGCGACTCTCAAGAGCAACAACGTCAAGCTCATCACTTATGTCCCCGACCGGGTATTCACACCGCTGATCAAAGCGCTGCACGGCGATCCGTTCTTCACCACTTTTGCCACCACGCGCGAGGAAGAAGCCCTCGGCATCGTGACCGGCGCCTGGATGGGCGGCATGCGCGGCGCGGTGCTGATGCAGACCAGCGGTTTCGGCACCATTCCGAATGCGCTCGCCTCGCTGGTGGTGCCGTGCCAGATCCCGTCACTGATCTTTGTCTCCGAGCGCGGCACGCTCGGCGAGTTCAATCTCGGCCAGGCCATGGTGTGCAAGACCATGCGCCCGGTGCTCGATTCGCTCGGTGTCGAAACTCACACGATCACGCGCCAGGACGAGCTCGCCTTCATCATCGACCGCTCGATCAAGCAGGCGGTGGCGACGCAGGCCCCGGTCGTCTTCATCCTGTCGCCGCTGCTGACCGGCGGCAAAGTGTTCGAGGCTTGAACCGCCCATGACCAAACAAACCGGAGCCGTCGGGGCGCATAACGCCAAGGTGATGAACCGCTTCGACCTGACCAAGCGGCTGGTCGGCCAGCTCAAACGCGAGGAAGCGGTGGTCGGCGGCATCGGCAATGCCAATTTCGATTTGTGGGCGAGCGGCCAGCGGCCGCAGAATTTCTACATGCTGGGCAGCATGGGCCTCGCCATCCCGATCGCGTTCGGCGTCGCCATCGCGCAGCCGCAGCGGCACGTGATCGCGCTCGAGGGCGACGGCTCGCTGCTGATGCAGCTCGGCTGTCTCGCCACCGTCGCCATGCGGGCGCCGAAGAATCTCACCATGGTGGTGTGGGACAACGGCATCTACCAGATCACCGGCGGGCAGCCGACGGCGAGCGCTGCGGCCGCCGATCTGGTCGCCATCGCGCGCGGCTCGGGGATAGCCAACAGCGCCTGGGCCGCCGATGAAGACGACTTCGACCGCCTGGTCGCGGCCGCGCTTCAGAATGGCGGCCCAAGCTTGATCGTCGTGCGTACCGACAACAAGCCGGGGGTCGGCACCACCGACCGCGATCCAGTGCAGATTCGCGCGCGCTTCATGCACGGGCTCGGCGTCAAGCGCTCGCAATAGCCGGGGCAGGGTCGCGACGGCGGGTCAGCGCCCGCGCTTGCCGGAATTTTCCAGAAGGCCCGCCATCATCGCCATGCGCACCAGGTCGGACAGGCTGTTGGCCGTCATCTTGGTCATCAGATTGGCGCGGTAGATTTCGACCGTGCGCGGGCTGATGCCGAGGTCGAACGCGATGGTCTTGTTGGCGCTGCCCGCCACCAGGCCTTCGAGCACCTGCCGCTCGCGGTTCGACAGCGTCGCCAGCTTGTCGTGGATTTCCGCAAGCTCGGCCTTGCGCTCGGCCTTGCCGGCGTCCCGGCTGAGCGTAGACCGAAGCGCGGCGAGCAATTGATCGTCGTCGAAGGGCTTTTCCAGAAAATCGGTGGCGCCGATCTTCATGGCTTCGACCGCGAGAGAAATGTCTCCGTGGCCGGTGATCATGATCACCGGAACATCGGCGTCGAGTTCCTTGACGCGGCGTAGCAGATCGATGCCGGAGATATCCGGCATGCGCACGTCGGTGATGATGCAGCAGGAACCTAGCTGCGGCATGATTTTCGAGAAAGGCTTTGGCCGACTCGAAGCTGCGCACCGTGAAACCGGCGGTCCGCAGCAGGAATTCGAGCGATTGCCGGACGGCATCATCGTCGTCGATCACGTAAATGATCGGCTCAGGCTGCATCGTCGACATCCCCTTCGTTTACGACCGCAAGAGTGAAATTGAAAATCGTTCCGCCGGTGGGATTGGGTTCCACCCAGATTCGTCCGCTGTGCGCCTCGACGATGGCGCGCGAAATTGACAGGCCGATCCCCATTCCGTGACGCTTGGTGGTGACGAATGGCTGAAACAATTGCTCGGCGACCTCGGGCGCGATTCCCGAACCGCTGTCGGCCACGCTGATCCTGACGTGGCCGCTTTCCGCCGGTGCGATGGCGACGACGAGGTCGCGCGTCTGCGACGTTTCCATCGCGTCCATCGCGTTGAGGATCAGATTGAGCAGGACCTGCTGGACCTGCACCCGGTCTGCGAGCACCAGATCGATCTCCGGGTTGAATTGGAATTGCACGCGGATGCCGCGATCTTTCACGCCCACCAACGCCAGCGCGCTGGCTTCCTCGACCAGTTTGGTGATGCTTTCCACGCGCTGCTCGCCTTCGCCGCGCGAGACGAAATCGCGCAGACGCCGGATAATTTGCCCGGCGCGCATCGCCTGATCGGCCGCCTTGTCCAAGGCGTCGCGCATGGCCGCGGATTTTTCGTCGCTGATGCCCTCCAGCAGCCGCCGCGAGCCTTTCAGGTAGTTGGCGATCGCCGACAACGGCTGATTAAGTTCGTGCGCAAGCGTCGACGCCATCTCGCCCATCGCGGTCAGCCGGGAAATATGCACCAGCTCGGACTGCAATTCCTGCAAGCGCGCTTCGGTTTGCTGCCGCTCGGTCAGATCGCGGATAAAGCCGGTGAAAAATCGCCGGTCACCCGATTTCATTTCGCCGACCGCAAGCTCCATCGGGAAGGTCGAGCCGTTCTTGCGCTGGCCGACGACCACGCGGCCGATGCCGATGATGCGGCGCTCGCCCGTGTTCATATAGCGTTGCATGTAACCGTCGTGGTTTTCACGATACGGCGCGGGCATCAGAATCTTGACGTTTTTTCCGATGGCCTCGGCAGCCCGGCAACCGAACAGCCGCTCGGCGGCGCTGCTGAACGACTGCATGACGCCGTGCTCGTCGATGACGATCATGGCTTCCGGCACGGTGTCGAGAATCGATTGCAGATGCGCCTCGCGCGCCAGCGCGTCGCGCGTCATCAGGTTCGCGCGCCGGCGGCTGCGGTGCAGCAGCTCGCCGACCCAGGACACGCCGATGGCGATGAAGCAGAAGGCCGCGCCACTGGCGAAGGCCGTGCTTGAAATTGCCGATGCGCTGGTGAGCATGAAAAACGCGGCCGCCAGGCTTAACGCGGTCGCCAGCAGGCCGGGCCCAAGGCCGCCGATGCCGGCCGAAATCAGGACCGCGGGCACGAAATAAAGAAATATCGTGTCGTCGTGCAGAATCGGCGCGAGCAAGGCACGCGCCGCCAGCGCCAGGGCGACGGCGGTCGGGGCGACGCCATAGCGCAAAATCTTGCCCCGTTCGGCCACCGGTGCAGTTTCTGATTTTACAATGATTTCAGACATTTACCCCGGCCAATGCGATCGCAGTACCAGCGCGGCGGCGCCCCCCATCGCCTCCGGTAAAACCCCTATGGAGATTATCTGAATTTCGAGCGCTCGGCTGCAGGGATATCGATAACCATCGAATTTATCGAGGACCCAGCGCCATGCTCACCCACACGATGATCCACCGCAGTTCTTCGCGTCAGCCGGCAAGCCATGCTGCGCGGCCCGTTCCGGCGGTAAGTTCACGCATGCTCGGCACCTCGATGGAAATGATGGGCGCGCCGATGCCGTTCGCGCGCAACGCCGAAATCTACGGCGAGAATGAGCCGGCGGAATATCTCTATAAAGTGATCAGCGGCAGCGTACGCACCTACAAAGTGCTCAACGATGGCCGTCGCCAGATCGGCGCCTTTTATCTGCCGGGCGATATGTTCGGCCTCGAAGTTGATGACGCGCATACGTTTTCCGCCGAAGCGATCGTCAACAGCAAGGTGCTGGTGATCAAGCGCAGCGCCCTGGTCAACCTGGCGGCGCGCGACAACGAGGTCGCCCGCAAGCTCTGGACGATGACAGCCGGCGAATTGCAGCGCGTGCAGGCCCATATCCTGCTGCTGATCAAGACCGCGCAGGAGCGGGTGGCCGGGTTCCTGCTGGAAATGTCGGCCCGCGTGCCCATGGGCAATGAGATCGATCTGCCGATGTCGCGTCAGGATATCGCCGACTATCTCGGCCTCACCATTGAAACCGTGTCGCGCACGCTGACTCAACTTGAGAATATCGCGGCGATTGCGGTGCCGACCTCCCGCCGCATCGTGTTGCGTAATCGCGCGGCGCTCAACCGATTGAATGCCTAGCACGTGCGTACAGTTTAACGCCGAACATCGTTCTCCCTGACTCCAGTTCGGCAACACTGCCCCGGCACTCTCTGCCGGGGCATTTTTTCGCATGCCGCGCGTATGACAATTCTGCGCCCGTTGTTGCGTCACGGTCGACATAGTAGGCTTCCCGCCTATCGGACGTAGTCTCGCAAGCGTCCGGCCAGGGGCCCGCATGACGAGTTTCGATGGGGTTGTGATCGGCGCCGGTCACAACGGATTGACGCTTGCCGCTTATCTGGCGCGCGCCGGCTTGCGCATCGCGGTGGTCGAGCGCAATCCCCGGATCGGCGGCGGCTGCAGCACCGACAGCGACCGGCTTCCCGGTTTCCGGCTCAACCTGCATGCCAATTTCTATATGGGCATGAGTCATTGCCCGCTGATCGAGGACCTCGAGCTTTATCGCTACGGATTTTCCTATATCGAGCCGCCGGTGCAGCAGGCGGCCGTCTTCCGCGACGGCACTGGGATCGTCATCTACAAGGATCTCGACAAGTCCTGCGCTTCGCTCGCGCGTTTTTCCAAGCAGGACGCCGAGACTTTCCGTGCGCTCTGGCAGACCTATTGCATCGAGATGCGGCCGCTGCTGGCCTCGCTGCTCTACAACGCGCCGATGCCGCGCGAACAGCTCGTTGACCGGCTAAGCGGGCCGCAGGCCAAGGAGCTGCTCTCGCACGCGCAGCACGATCTGTTCAGCGTCGTGCGCAAGCACTTCGTCGACGAGCGCATCCGCACGCTGTTCACCTCTTATATGCACGTGATCACGACCGAGAACGTCGCCGGCGCCGGCATCGTGTTCCCGGCGATTTTCGCCAATATCGCCAGCTTCACGTTGCCGGTCGGCGGGGCGGTGTCCTTGGTGAATGCGCTGGCGCGGGTGGTGGAAGCCGGCGGCGGCGAAGTCGTCACCGGCGCCGAAGTAAAAGAGATCAAGGTGGAAGGCGGCCGCGCCACCGGCGTCAAGCTCGCTGATGGCCGCTTCATCGCCGGCCAGAAATTCGTCGCCAGCGCCATCGATTTTCCGACCACCCTGCAAATGGCCGGCGAGGAACATGTTCCCCGAGCCGGTGCGCGAGAAGGCGAAGGCCTGGCACTGGGGCAACCACAGCCTGGTCACCCTGCATCTCGCGCTGCGCCACGCGCCGGTCTATCGCGCGGCCGCCTTCGATCCGGATATCGCGCGCGCCTACAATATTTTCTTCGGCATGGATCATATCGACGAGGTGGCCAGCTGTTTCGAGGATTGCGCGGCCAAGAAGTTTCCCAAGGTGCTGATGGGCAACGGCGCCTGCAACAGCCAGTTCGACCCGACCTATGCGCCACCCGGCCAGCACGCGGCCTTCTGGTGGCCGTTCGCGCCGTATTCGGTCGAGGACGGCCCGCAAGGCTGGGATCGCCGCCGCGCCGAATACACCGATCGGCTGCTCTCGGTCTGGCGCGAATACGCGTCCAATCTCGACGACCGCAATGTGCTCGGCAGTCATCTGTTCACGCCGGTCGATGTCGAGCGCCTCAATATCAATATGCGGCAGGGGGCGGTGCGTATGGGCGCCTACGTGCCCAACCAGCTCGGCATCAACCGGCCGCATCCGCTGCTGCCCGGCTCACGCACGCCGGTGGAGGGGCTTTATCTCTGCGGCTCGTCCTCGGGCAACGGCGGCGGCGTCAACGGCGCGCCCGGCTATATCGCGGCCAACGCCATTGCCGACGACTTGGCGCTCAAGCGCAGCTGGACCCCGCTGCCGCCGCCGGAATGGAAGCATTGATCCCATCCCCCGATTGACCTGAATCAACGGCGCCGCCCGGCTTTTGTGGCAGCATGTCTCCCAAATAAGTAATGGAGGCTGCCATGAAAGCCGAAGACGTGATGACCCGCGAGGTAATCTCGATCGATCCGGATGCAACGGTGTTGCAGGCCGCGCGGCTGATGCTCCAGCATCACATCAGCGGCCTACCGGTGGTCGACAAAGACGGCAAACTGGTCGGCGTGCTGTCCGAAGGCGACTTCCTGCGCCGTCGCGAGACCAAGACCGAGCGGCGGCGCTCGCGCTGGCTCGAATTCCTGATGGGTCCCGGCCGCATCGCCTCCGAATACAGCCATTCGCACGGCAGCAAGGTTTCCGAAGTGATGACCACCGACGTGCAGACCGTCGATGAACTCGCGTCGCTCGAAGACATCGTGGAACTGATGGAACGCCGCCGCATCAAACGCGTGCCGGTCGTATGCGGCGGCCAGCTGGTCGGGATCGTGACGCGCTCCAATCTCATGCACGCCATGGTCAGTCTGGCGCGCGTGGCGCAGCCGGTCGCCAAGGACGATGCCGCCATCCGCGAGCGTCTGCTGGCGGAAATGCAAAAGGAGCGATGGGCGCCAGTGGCGACGGCCAATGTCGTGGTGCATGACGGCGTGGTCGAGTTGTGGGGCGTGATCGTCGACGAACGCCAGCGCGAGGCGCTCAAGGTGGCCGCCGAAAACATTCCCGGCGTCAAGGCGGTGAACGATCACCTGGTCTGGGTTGAGCCGACCTCCGGCATGACGATCGAGCCGGCGGACGCCGCGCTAACGCATTAATGGCGCGGGCAAATCCGCCGTGAGCCCGCCGGCGCGGGTGCGGCTTTATTTCGACTCTTTTGACCTGGCGCAAGGACGGATCGGGGCATTTGTGCTTATAAGACCATGACGCCACCAAAAGATGGCGCCGCAAAATGCGGAGGTTTTCCATGAATCTCAGATCACTCATGCCAATCGGCCGCGACCGCAATGTCGCCCGCAGCGACAATCCGTTCATGTCGCTACAACGCGAGATCGACCGGCTGTTCGACGACTTCACCCGCGGGTTCCCCACGTTTTCCAACGCTGGCTCCGGCGAGTTGTTGCCGAGCGTGGACGTGACGGAAACCGACAAGCAAATCGAGATCACCGCTGAATTGCCCGGTCTTGAGGAAAAGGACGTGCAGGTCAACCTCGCCGATAACGTGCTCACGATCCGCGGCGAGAAAATGGCGGAGAAAGAAGAGAAGGACAAGACCTACCGGCTGGTCGAGCGCAGCTATGGTTCCTTTGTGCGCTCGCTCGAATTGCCGGACGGAGTCAATCCTGACGCCATCAAGGCGAGTATCACCAAAGGTGTGCTCACAGTGACCGTGCCGAAGCCGGCGCCGGCCCAGGTCAAGAAGATCGACGTCAAAACCGCCGCCTAGATCAAGGGGCGCTGATCAAGGCGCGGCCCGCGGCCCCAGTGGCGCGGGACGCGCCTTTTTTATTTTTGTTTTATCCATGCCAGCCGGAACAATTCACGCTCGGCGGCTGAGCGGCATTTCGCGCAACCGTTGACCTGCATCAAAGACCGCGCGCGTCGATCGTCGTATATTGTTTCTTGAATATTTCACCAACCCGCCGGAGACGTCTCATGAAAACGCTTTCGATCTCCGCCGCCGCGATTGCCGTGGCGGGTTTGATTCTAGCCGCCCCGGTCATTGCCCAGCAGGCCGGCCCGGGCCCCGGTAATCCGTCGGCCGCGAGCGGCCCCGATAATGGCCCCGGCTATGGCCCGCGCGGTTACGGCTGGGGTCCCGGCATGATGATGGGGCCGGGGGGCATGATGGGCTGGAGCGGCGGGGGCATGATGTGCGACCCGCGCGCCGCCGGTCTCGCCGAATGGCGCATGGATCGCATTGAGCACCTGATCGGCCCGAATGACGCCCAGCGCGTGGCGCTCGATGCGTTGCGGGCGGCGTCCGTTAAGGCTGCGGAAACGGTGGCGGCTGCTTGCCCGCCCGAACTCCCGGCCAGCGCGACCGGGCGGCTCGAGACCATCGAGAAACGTCTCGACGCGATGCTGACCGCGATCAAGATCGTCAGGCCAGCCTTCGACGCCTTCTACGCCACGCTGAATGACGAGCAGAAGGCACGCGTCAATAATACCGGCGGGTCGAGTCGTTGGGGCTGGCATGGCTGGCGCGGCGCACTGACGCACCGCACCATTTGACCTGCGTCAAAGAGGGTATCGGGGCCTTGGCGGATATTTATCGCTGCGGCCCCTTCGTTTTTTCCGGCCAGCCAGACAACGGGATAGCAGCATGGCGAACGCGCTTGCTCGGCAAAAAACCATGACCCTCGGCGAAGGAGGCTTGGCGCTCGTCTTCGCTGCGCTGGCTATCCTTTCGATCGTGGTCGCGGCCAAGGCCTACACGCCGGAATACGCGTTCCATGCCTATCTTTTCACCGCCGGCAGCATCGCGGCGGTGTTCGCGGTCATCAATCGCTATTACGACCGCCCGGCCGGACAGGCGCCGCTGACCATCGACGGCAAGCCCAATTACAACATGGGCCCGGTCAAGTTCGCGACCGTCGCCTCGGTGTTCTGGGGCATCGCCGGATTTACCGTCGGACTCTACATCGCGTGCGAACTGGCGTTTCCGTTCCTCAATTTCGATCTGCCATGGATCAGCTTCGGTCGCTTGCGGCCGCTGCACACCTCGGCGGTGATCTTCGCCTTCGGCGGCAACGTGCTGATCGCGACCTCGTTCTACGTCGTGCAACGCACCTGCCGCGCGCGGCTCGCCGGCGATCTGGCGCCCTGGTTCGTGGTGCTCGGCTACAATTTCTTCATCGTCATCGCCGGCACCGGTTATCTGCTCGGCATCACGCAGTCGAAGGAATATGCCGAGCCGGAATGGTATGCCGATCTCTGGCTGACGATCGTGTGGGTGACTTATTTGCTGGTTTATCTCGGCACCATCATGCGGCGCACCGAGCCGCACATCTATGTCGCCAACTGGTTCTATCTCGCCTTCATCCTGACCATCGCCGTGCTGCATCTCGGCAACAACGCGGCGATGCCGGTGTCGCTGTTCTCGTCGAAGTCCTACATCGTCTGGTCGGGCGTGCAGGATGCCATGGTGCAGTGGTGGTACGGCCACAACGCGGTCGGCTTTTTCCTCACCGCCGGCTTCCTCGCCATGATGTACTACTTCATCCCGAAGCGCTGTAACCGGCCGGTCTATAGCTACCGCCTGTCGATCATCCATTTCTGGGCGCTGATCTTCCTCTACATCTGGGCCGGCCCGCATCACCTGCACTACACCGCGCTGCCCGACTGGGCGCAGACGCTCGGCATGACGTTCTCCATCATGCTGTGGATGCCGTCATGGGGCGGCATGATCAACGGAATCATGACGCTGTCCGGCGCCTGGGACAAGTTGCGCACCGATCCGGTGCTGCGCATGATGGTGGTGTCGGTCGCCTTCTACGGCATGTCGACTTTCGAAGGTCCGTTGATGTCGGTGAAAATCGTCAACTCGCTGTCGCACTACACCGACTGGACCATCGGCCACGTGCATTCCGGCGCGCTCGGCTGGGTCGGCTACATTTCGTTCGGCGCGATCTACTGCCTAGTGCCGTGGCTGTGGAATCGCCAGCTTTATTCGCTCAAGCTGGTCAATTGGCACTTCTGGATCTCGACCATCGGCATCGTGCTCTACATCACCGCCATGTGGGTATCGGGAATCCTGCAGGGCCTGATGTGGCGTGCCTACACCTCGCTCGGCTTCCTGGAATACTCGTTCGTCGAGACGGTGGAAGCGATGCATCCCTTCTACGTCATCCGCGCGCTCGGCGGCCTGTTGTTCCTCGCCGGCGCGCTGATCATGGCGTGGAACCTCTGGCAAACCGTGAATTCGGCGGAAGCCGCCGAGCCGGCCGGCTTGGCGCTGGCGCCGGCGGAATAGGCGGGGACGAAAATGTCGCTCTGGCAGAAACACGCCATCTTCGAGAAGAACTCGATCATTCTCGTCATCGGTATCCTGATCGTGATCGCGATCGGCGGCCTGGTCGAGATCGTCCCGCTGTTCTACCTCAAGAACACGATCGAGAAGGTGGACGGCGTGCGTCCCTATACGCCGCTCGAGCTCGCCGGCCGCAACATTTATGTGCGCGAGGGCTGCTATCTCTGCCATTCGCAGATGATCCGGCCGCTGCGCGACGAGGTCGAGCGTTACGGGCATTATTCGCTCGCCGCCGAGAGCATGTATGACCGCCCGTTCCAATGGGGCAGCAAACGGACCGGGCCCGATCTCGCCCGCGTCGGCGGCAAATATTCCGACGACTGGCATCGCGACCACCTGCGCGATCCGCGCTCGGTCGTGCCCGGCTCGGTCATGCCCGCCTATTCCTGGATGGCGCAGACCGATCTCGACTACCAGTACATCGCCGAGGATTTAAGAGTGCAGGCGCTGCTCGGCGTGCCGTATACCGCCGACATGATCGCGCACGCCACCGCCGACGTGGTGACGCAAGCCACGATCGACAGCCCGGACGCCGCCGATCTCGCCAAGCGCTATCCGAAGGCGCAGGCGCGCGACTTCGACGGCAATCCCGGCCGCATCACCGAAGCCGACGCACTGATCGCCTATCTGCAGATGCTCGGCACCGAGGTGGATTTCAAGCTCTACGACGACAAAGCCAACATTCGGTGACCGCGATGGACGAAACCTATAAAGCCGTGGCCGAATTCGCGCAGACTTGGGGTCTCGCCTATTTCGTCGTCATTTTCGTGGTGGTGCTGCTCTACGCGCTCTGGCCGTCGCGCAAAAAGCAATTCGATGAAGCTGCGCGCATTCCGCTGCGGGAGGATTAAGTCGTGGCCGACGAACACAAGGAAATCGACCCGCTGACCGGCACGCCGACCACCGGCCATGACTGGGACGGCATCCACGAGCTCAATACGCCGCTGCCGCGCTGGTGGCTGTGGACGTTCTACCTGACCATCATTTGGGCGATCGGTTATTGGGTCGTCTATCCGGCGTGGCCGCTGTTGACGTCGTCAACGCAAGGCACCTTCGGCTGGCACTCGCGCAGCGCCGTGGTCGACGATATCGAGCAGCTCAGGCTGCTGCGCGGGCCGATGATGGACAAGCTGAGCAATGCCTCGGTCGCCGAAATCGTCGGCGATCCGCAACTGCTCGATTTCGCGCGCGCGCAGGGGCGTGTGGCCTTTGCCGACAATTGCGCGCCCTGTCACGGCGCCGGCGGCGGCGGGACGCGCGGTTATCCGAACCTCAACGATGACGACTGGCTGTGGGGCGGCAAGCTCGCCGAAATCGAGCAGACCGTGCGGCACGGCGCGCGCTGGGGCGATAAGAACGATCACGAGGGCAACATGCCGGCGTTCGGCCGCGACGGCATTCTCAAAGCCAATGAGATGTCGGCGGTGGCCGATTTTGTCCGCTCGCTGGCCGCGCTGCCGGTGGAGAAGGGCGCCGATCTCGCGCTTGGCAAGAAGGTATTCGCCGACAACTGCGTGTTGTGCCATGGGCCGGAAGGCAAGGGTAACCGCGAATTAGGTGCGCCCAATCTCACCGACAAGATCTGGCTCTACGGGTCCGACAAGGAAGCGATCATGCAGGGCTTGCAGAATGGGCGCGGCGGCGTGATGCCGGCCTGGCAAGGCCGCCTGAGCGAACCCATCATCAAGGCGCTGGTCGTCTACGTCTATAGCTTCGGCGGTGGAGAGAAGTGATTGTGCAGGCCGTTCGCACCTTATCGCTCGACCAGGCGGCGCCCGCGGCGCCCGGCCTGGCGCGACTGGTCGCGGCGGCCGAAGTCGGCGCCCCGCCGCCCGACGACAACATCCCGCTCTATGCGCCGCAGCGGAAAATCTATCCGCAAAGCGTGCACGGCACCTTCCGCACGATCAAATGGGCGGTGCTGGTCGCCACCCTCGGCGTTTACTATTTGTTGCCGTTCGTGCGCTGGGATCGCGGCCCGAACGCGCCTGCCCAAGCGGTGCTGATCGATTTTTCCAGTAGTCGTTTCTATTTCTTCTTCATCGAGATTTGGCCGCAGGAGGTCTACTACCTCACCGGTCTGCTGATCCTGGCGTCGATCGTCTTGTTCCTGATGAATGCGGTCGCCGGCCGGGTGTGGTGCGGTTATCTCTGCCCGCAAACGGCGTGGACCGATCTGTTCTTCGCGATCGAGCGCCTGGTCGAAGGCGACCGGCGCGAGCACATGCAGCGCGACCGCAAGAAGTGGACGCTGGAGGCCTACGCACGCAAGGGCGTGAAGCACTTTCTCTGGCTGATGGTGGCGTGGTGGACCGGCGGCGCCTGGGTGCTTTATTTCGCCGACGCGCCCACGCTGGTGAAAGACCTTGCCACGGGCCAGGCCGCGTTCATTGCCTATTCCTTCATCGGCATCCTGACGTTCACGACCTACACGCTCGCCGGCCACCTGCGCGAGCAGGTCTGTCTTTACATGTGCCCGTGGCCGCGCATCCAGGCCGCGCTCACCGACGAATATGCGCTCAACGTCACCTATCGCTACGACCGCGGTGAGCCGCGCTGCGCGGCGGCGAAGGCGAACGAATTGCGCACACGCGGCGAGCCCGCCGGCGACTGCGTCAACTGCAAGCAGTGCGTGCGGGTTTGTCCGACCGGCGTCGATATCCGCAACGGCGCCGATCTCGGCTGCATCCAGTGCGGCCTGTGTATCGACGCCTGCGATGCGATGATGAAGAAGCTCGGTCGTGCCACCGGGCTCATCGCCTATGACACCGACATCAACATCAAGCGCCGGATCGAGGGCAAGCCGGCCTTCATCAAGATCGTGCGCGTGCGCACGGCGCTCTATGCGGCGGTGATCGCTGTGGTGGGCGGCATGATGTTGTATACGCTGGCGACGCGAGACAGCGAGGGCATCAGCAGCATCCACGACCGCAACCCGATGTTCGTGCGGCTGTCCGACGGGGCGGTGCGCAACGGCTACACCATCCGCATCGTCAACAAGCAGTTGCGCAAGCGCGATTTCATCCTGGCTTTCAACGGCCTGCCGGCCAGCCTGATCGATTTCGTCGGCGTGCCGCCGCGCGAGGATGGGCAGTTGCTGATCGACGTCGGCCCCGACCAGACCCGCGAAGTGCGCGTGCTGGTGACCGACTACGGCGACACGCCGCCGCCCTCGACCCGCATCGTGTTCCGCCTGACCGATGTGGCGACCGGCGCACAGGCCGAGGCGCGCGACCACTTTTTCGGGCCATGAGGGAACCGATGCAAACTGCTCCCCACCGCAAGCCAAAGCCGGTCCGCCATTTGACCGGCCGCCACGTATTGTTCTGGCTGGTCGGATTTTTCGTCATCGTGTTCGCGGTCAACGGGGTGCTGGTACGCGCCGCGATTTCGACCTTCGGCGGCGTCGAGACCGCAAGCTCTTATCAAGCCGGCCTGCAATTCGAGCGTGAAGTCGCGGTGGTCGAGCGCCAGGACGCGCTGCATTGGCAGGTCAGCGGCAAGCTCACGCGCGACGGCGCCGGGCAAGCGGTGCTCGACGTCACCGCGCGCGACGCGCAGGGCGCGGCGCTAGCCGGCCTGACCGCGAGAGCGCTGCTCGCGCATCCGGCCGACGAGCGGCTCGATCACGTGATCGACATCCGCCCGGTCGCCGCCGGCGTCTTTCACGGGCAAGCCGCAGCGCAGCCGGGGCAGTGGGATTTGATCGTCGATCTTTATCGCGGCGGCCAGCGGCTGTTCCGCTCGCAGAGCCGCGTGACCCTTCGGTAAGAAAATGGCTGAGGCGCTCGATCTCTCGCTCTATGCCAAGCCGGCCGGCGACGGCACGCTCGGCATGGAACTGGCGGTCGAGGGTATCGCCTGTGGCGCCTGCATCGCACGCATCGAAGGTGCGGTGAAGCACCTGCCGGGTGTGACCGAGGCGCGGCTGAATTTCACCAATCGCCGGCTGCACGTGGCCTGGACCGACGGGGCGATCGTGCCGGCGCAAATCCTGCAGACGCTGGAGAGCATCGGCTATCACGGCTATCCGTTCGCCCCGCTGCGCGCCGAGCAGGAGGAGGCGGCCGAGATGCGCCGCCTGCTGCGTTGCCTGGCGGTCGCCGGCTTCGCCGCCATGAACATCATGCTGCTGTCGGTGTCGGTGTGGTCGGGCAACGTCACCGACATCACGCCGGAGACGCGCGATTTCTTCCATTGGGCCTCGGCGCTGATCGCCTTGCCGGCGGCGGCCTATGCCGGCCGGCCGTTCTTCTTGAGCGCCTGGCGCGCGCTGCGCGCGCGTTCGCTCAACATGGATGTGCCGATTTCGCTCGGCGTCATCCTGGCCTTGGCCATGTCGGTCGTCGAGACCGCCAATCATGCCGTCCATGCCTATTACGACTCGGCGATCATGCTGCTGTTCTTCCTGCTGGTCGGGCGCACGCTCGATCACGCCATGCGCCGCAAGACGCGGGCGGTCGCCGGCAACCTGGCGGCGCTGAAGGCGGAAACCGCGCACCGTTTCATGGGCGACGAACTGGTCAGCGTGCCGGCGGCGGCGCTTCATCCCGGCGACCGTCTGCTGGTCAAGGCCGGCGAACGGGTGCCGGCCGACGGCGTGGTGCTCGGCGGCGTCTCGGAGATCGACGAGAGCTTGATCACCGGCGAGACCGCGCGGCGCAAGGTCGAAGCCGGCACCACCATTTACGCCGGCAGCATGAATTATTTGGGAGCGCTGACGCTGCGCGTGACGGCCGCCGACCGCGCCACGCTGCTGGACGAGATCGAGCGGCTGTTGGAAAAAGCGGCGAGCGCGAAGTCGCACACCATGCGGCTCGCCGACCGCGCCGCGCGCTTCTATGCGCCGATGGTGCACGCGGCGGCGGCGTTGACGCTCGTCGGCTGGCTGCTGGCGGGGGCGTCCATCCACGATGCGCTGGTGACGGCCATCGCCGTGCTCATCATCACGTGCCCCTGCGCGCTGGCGCTGGCGATCCCGGCGGTGCAGGTGGTGGCGTCGGGCGCCTTGTTCCGCGCCGGCGTGATCTTGAACGCGGGCGACGCCATTGAGCGGCTGGGAGAAGCCGACACCGTCATCTTCGACAAGACCGGCACGCTCACGCTGCCGGAGCCGCGCGTGGTCAATGCCGCTGCGATCGATCCCGGCTTGCTGCAGAAGGCGGCGCGGCTCGCGCTGTCGAGCCGGCATCCGCTGGCGGTCGCGCTGGCGCGCGAAGCCGCGAGCCACATCCCCTATGACGGCGCAACCGAAGAGCCGGGGCAGGGCGTGCGCGTCATGATCGACGGCGTCGAAGCGCGGCTCGGCAGCGCCGATTTTTGCGGCGTGGCGCAAGCCGCCGCGCACGCGCCGGGCAACTCGCACATTTATTTTGCCCATGTTGGCCAATCGGCGACGATCGCCATCAGCCAGAAGCTGCGGCCGGACGCGGTCGAGGTGGTGAAAGCGCTTGCCGCTCTCAGGCTCGATCTGCACATCCTGTCCGGCGACCGCGCTGACGCCGTGCGGCCGGTGGCCGAGGCGCTCGGCATTGCCAATTGGCAGGGCGAATTGAAGCCGGCGCAAAAAATCGCGCAAATCGAAATCCTGAAGGCGCAAGGCCGCCGCATCCTGATGGTCGGCGACGGCCTCAACGACGCACCGGCGCTTGCCGCCGCGCATGTCTCGCTGTCGCCGATCGCCGCCGCCGACGTCACGCAGGCGCACGCCGACGCGGTTTTCCTGGGCGAGCGGCTGGCCCCCGTGCTGGACGCCATCACCATCGCCCGCCGCGCGCGCAGGCTGATGCAGGAAAATCTGTGGCTGGCCGCGATCTATAATGCTATCGCGGTGCCGGTCGCCATTGCCGGCGCGGTCACGCCGCTGATCGCCGCGCTGGCGATGTCCGGCTCGTCGCTCATGGTGACGCTCAACGCGCTACGCGGAGGCAGGCGGTCATGAACGTGCTGGTTTATCTGCTACCGATGGCGCTCGGCCTGGGGCTGATAGGCCTGTTCGCGTTCCTGTGGGCCTTGCGCAGCGGGCAATACAGCGACGTCGACGGCGCCGCTCTGCGCGTGCTGTCGGACGACGATATCGAACGGCCGTCGAAATAACACGCAGCGACTCGCTAGCTGTGGCGCCGGCGCTACATGACTGCGAAACTCGACCGAGAACTTATCCTCGCTCATTCCGGCGCCCTTATTATGGCCGCGTCCGGTCCGCTGAGGGCGCTGTCATGAGGCGTCATGAAAGTGGGATCGGATGCGGCGCCCGCGGGCGGGAGACGAACGCTCCTCCCGCTCCCGGGCGGTGCCAGGGCTCCGCCCGGGGGCACTACGACCCCCTGCGAGGAGCTCGCTGACGGCCGGCCGTTAAGGCTTGCCCGACGCTCGAATAGCTAATACCAAAACTCAGAAACGATAACTCATACTACCCGACCTTGTGCGGGGATGATGCTTCGTAAACGTGAGTCAAATCAAAGACCTGGACGGTCATAACAAACCTGCCGCAACGCCGCAGGTGGGTCGCGGGTAGCGCGACTTGGTATAAGGCCACCCAAAAGGGGATTAGCTTCAGAGCCGGAGGCAAGGCGAAACGGAACGTCAGAAAGCGCGGCCCGGCGCCGTATCGACGCCGCGATGGCGCGCCGAGAGGCGCCACGCACCGGCGACGGTGCGTGAATAACTACAATGGCCGCGCCGCTTGGCGCGCCATCCCCTCGGTTTTCGAGGGGGAACGGAATGGAAGACGGCGTACCCGGCGCCGCCAAGAATACGGGCAGCGGAGCGTTGGCTTCGTTTAAGCCAGCGTCACGGTCTCGAAGTCGGCTGGCAGGACGATCTCGAGCACTTCGCAATCGTCGGAATAACCGAGCACAGTGTGCTTGATGCGCGGCGGCTGGATCCAGCAACTGCCGGCGTAGAATGTGTGCACGCCTTCGCCCTCGAATTCGCTTTTGATCCAGCCCTTGAGCACATAGATCATCTGGAAATCGACGTCGTGATAATGCGGCGTCGACACGTCTTCCGGTTTGAACGGCGGAATGAAACGGATGACATGCGCCTGCACCATGCCGTCGGTCGCCGGCGCGATCCCGAGATCGCGGTATTTGGCGTAAGAGCGCAGGCCTTGGTCGAAATCTTCTTCGCGGTGATGGCTGGCCGTGAATTTGTGTTTCGGCCGCGCCTTGGTTCGCGCTTTGGCGCGCGGTTTGGCTTTCGCTTTCGGCTTGCGTCGTTGGACTTTCTTGCTTGCCTTCTTCTTTGCCTTGGCCATTGATGCCTCCTTCGTTTGGCTGAATTGGATCACGATGCAAGAGCAGAAACAACCGGCAGCGATACGTATCTTTGTCGACGCCGATGCTTGTCCGGTGAAGGCGGAGGTCTATCGCGTCGCCGAGCGCTATGGGCTGAAGGTCTTCGTTGTCGCCAATTCGTTTATGAACGTGCCGCGCAGCGATTTGATCGAACGCGTGATCGTCAACGAAGGCCCCGATGTTGCCGACGACTGGATCGTCGAACGTGCCGGGCCGACCGACATCGTCATCACCGCCGACATTCCGCTGGCCGGCCGCTGCGTGCGCAAGGGGGCGACGGTGATCGGTCCGACCGGCAAGCCGTTCACCGACGATTCGATCGGCATGGCGCTGGCGACGCGCGACCTGCTGACCGGATCTTGCGCAGCGCCGGCGCGACGACGCGCGGGCCGCCGCCGCTTGAGCCGTCAGGATCTGTCGCGCTTTCTATCGGCGCTCGATCTGGCGGTCACGCGATTGCAGCGGAATTTATCGGCGCGAAGCTAGTTCTTGGTTACTCGGCCGCCGCCGCCACCCCGCCATGCGCCTTCGACCAGCCGGCCGGATCGTTCATAAACTTTTCGACCTCAGCCAGCATCTTGGCGTCGAACTTCCCGCTCGCCTTGGCGACCGCGAGCACATCCCACCAGGTGGTGAGGGCGTGCAACGTGACGCCGAGGTCGGCCAGTATTTTTTTGCCTTCAGGATAGATGTCGTAAAAGAAAATAACGAAACAGTGCTCGCATAGGCCGCCCGCCTCGCGGATCGCCTTGACGAAATTCACTTTGCTGCGGCCATCGGTGGCGAGATCTTCCACCAGCAGCACGCGCTGGCCGGGGATCAGCTGCCCTTCGATCTGCGCGTTGCGGCCGAACCCTTTGGCTTTTTTGCGCACATATTGCATCGGTAGGTTCAGCCGCTCCGCCACCCAGGCCGCAAACGCGATGCCGGCGGTCTCGCCGCCCGCCACCGCATCGATTTTGTCGCGACCGATGTCGCGGTCGATGGTGGTGACGGCGAAGTCCATCATGGTGCTGCGCACTTCGGGAAACGAAATCAGCCAGCGCGAGTCGTTATAGACCGGGCTGGCCCAGCCGGACGTGAAGATGAACGGCTTGTCCTCCATGAAGCGAACAGCGCCGACATCGAGGTACATGCGCGCCGTCTGCTCGGCGATGGCCTTCGGGTCGATGATTTTGGCCGGGGTCATGGATTTCTGTCATGCCCGGCCTTGTGCCGGGCATCCCGCTTGGGTGAGCACAGTGCTTAACTAAGCAGGATGGCCGGGACAAGCCCGGCCATGACGACATGTGGATTACGGCGCCTTTGGCCCACTCTTGACGTACCAATCCGCGATCTGCGCGCCGGTCCAGAACAGGACATCCTTCTTCTTGCGGATCTTCTCGAAGATCTTCCTGAAATATTTGACCCGGTGCGGCGCACCCATGATGTAGGGGTGCACCGAAATAGCCATCACGCGGGCGGAGCCCTTGGCGTCCTTGTAGATCTGCTCGAACTGATCCATGGCGCGCTCGTAGAATTCCGACGCCTTGTGGTGCTGGATCAGCATCATGGCGACGTCGTTGCATTCCTGAGTATAGGGAATGTTGAGGATCGGCTTGCCGCGCGTTTTCAGCCACACCGGCTGATCGTCCAGCACCCAGTCGGCGACATAGTCGTAGCCTTCCTCGGCCAGGATATCCGGCGTCTCCCAGGTCTCGGTCAGGCCTGGGCCGAGCCAGCCGCGCGGACGCTTGCCGGTCGCCTGCAGGATCGCCTCGGCGCTTTTGCGAATGTCGGCGCGCTCGTTCTCGACCTTCTGCATGTTGCGCTGGGTGTAGCCGTGGCCGATGAATTCCCAGTTGCGCTCGACGCAAGCCTTCACGATGTCCGGAAAAGCATCGACCGCCACGCCGTTGATATTCATCACGCCGGGAATCTTGAACTCGTCATAGACCTGCAACAGTCGCCAGAAGCCGACCCGGTTGCCGTATTCGTGCCAGCACCAGTTCGGAATGTCGGGCATCGGCGAACCGCCGGCCGGCGGCGTCAACACAGTGCGCGGCATGGTCGCCGTCGGGTCCCATTCCTCGACATTGGTGATGGTCCACACCGCCATGCGCGCGCCCTTCGGCAGCTTGAGCGGCTTGCGCTTGGGGATAGCGGAATAGGCGAGGCGGTCGTTCGGCAGCATGCCGACGGCGGGCTTGGGGAAGTTCACGGGCGTTCCTCGATTTATTGGTCGGCAAAAGCCAATGGGATCTTTCAGCTTCCGTTGAGATCGTAAACCTCGGGGAAGAAGTAATCCTTCCAGGAGGCCGCCTTCACCTTCAGCGTGCCGACGCCGGTCATGAAATCCGCGAAATTCATCGTGGCCTCCGGCGTCAGCGTCCATCGCACCTGCGGGCCGGCGACGATCTTGGCCACCATTTCGGGCGGCAGCTTGGATTTGGAATCCTCGATCCACAGTGCGCTGGCGGCAGCCTTGTCCTTGTTGACGATGTCGGTGGCTTCCTTAAGCGCCGCGATCAGCGCTTTGTAAAGCACCGGGTTCTTGTCGCGGAATTTTGCCGAAGTCCACGCCACGGTGAACGAATGCGAGCCACCCATGACGTCGAAGGAATTAAGCACGGTGTGAACGCCGGGCTGCTCCAATTGCTGATATTGGAACGGCGGGACGCTGAACGCGGCGTTGATTTCCGATTTCCCGCCCATCAGCGCGATGGTGGCGTCGGGCGGCGACAGCGACACGGTCTGCACGTCGAGCTTGGCAAATTCTTTTTCGCCGAATGCTTTGGCGGCCGCCATCTGCAGCATGATCGCCTGCACCGAAACCTTCACCGCCGGCACGGCGATACGATCGCTCGCCTTGAAATCCTTGATGGTCTTGACGTCCGGATTACGGCTATTGAGCAGGAACGGCTGCGAGCTCAACGCGGATATGCCGCGCACTTCCTGCGGCGTTCCTTTGGTTTTCGCCCACAGCACCAACAAGCCCGGCACGCCGCCCGAAGCGATATCGATATTTCCGGACAACAGCGCGTCGTTGACCGCCGCCGGTCCATTGAATAATTCCCAAGCCACTTTCACTTCGGGAATGCCGAGCAATTTGGCGTGCTTTTCGATGAGCTTCTGATGCTCGATCACGTTGAGCTGCAGATAGCCCATGGAATATTGCTTGGCGAGACGGATTTCCGGCACTTGCGCGACGGCCGGCGCCAGCAAGCCGAACATCGCGGCGCTACCCGCAAGTGCGCTTAGAAAGACCTTGAAACGCATGGTGATTCCTCCCGAGTCGCGCATGTTATTTTTATCTTTGGCAGTTGCCCACGCTACGCGGCAGCTTCGATTTTGGCAACGCTTCGATACCAGTCGAGAATTTGCTCGCCATTCCAGTGCAGCACGCCCTCGTGCTTGTTCACGTAGTCGTAGATCGCCTCGAGATATTTGATGCGGTGCGGCTGGCCGCTGATGTAGGGGTGGATGGCGAGCGCCACGATTTTCGCGCGCTTCTCGCTCTCGGCGTAGAGCCGGTCGAACTGGTCGATGGTGCGCTTGAGCAGGTAATCGCTCTCGTGGTGCTGGATCAGCATCATCGGGATGTCGTTGAGCTCGATGGAGTAGGGCAGCGTCACCAGCGGACCATTGGTCGTGCGGATCACCGTCGGCTCATCGTCATAGACCCAGTCGCCGATATATTTCACGCCGGCAGCGGTCAGCAGGTCCGGCGTCTCCAGCGTTTGCGTGAGGCCGGGGCCGAGCCAGCCGACCGGCCGCTTGCCGGTGAATTTCTGCATGATGTCCATGGTGCGGTTGATCATGCCGGCCTGATCGGCCTCCTTGTGGATCGGGCCCTGCTCGTAGGCGTGACCCATGAATTCCCAGCCGTCGTCGCGGGCCTGCTTCGGCGACGCGCGGATAGTCCTCGCAGATGCGCGCATTGGCGGCGAGCGTCGGCTTGATGCCGAGACGCTGGAACAGCTCGAAGAAGCGCCAGCAGCCGACCCGCATGCCGTATTCGTGGAAGCCCCAATGCACCACGTCGGGCAGCAGCGAAACGCCGGTCGGAGCGGGGAGCAATTGCCGCGCCATCGGCTTGCCGATGTCCCACACCTCGTAATTGACGGTGGTCCAGAACACGATGCGGGCTTTGCCCGGCAGCTTGAGCGGCGGCCGATCGACGATCGCCGAATAATCACTGCGTTCTTTGGGAATCATCGGACCGGCCATGACATACCTTCGATTTTCAGAGTGGATAGAATGTCATGCCATCGCGCTGACGCGCAACCCGACCAGCCGTTCGTGCGTGGTGAGGTCCTTTTGCAATTCGGCCGCAAGCCGCGCCGCCGGCGCCTTAATGCGCCGGGACGTGCGCCTCTTTGATCACCTCGCCCCAGACCTGCGTTTCCTTCGTGATGAAGGCTTTCGCTTCGGCGGGCGTGCCGCCGGCGGCGTACAGGTTGAGCTTGCTGAAGTGGTCCTGTGCTTCCGGGCTCTTGAGCACCTCGTTGATCGCCTTGCTGAGCTTGGCGACGATCGCCGGTGGGGTCTTCGGCGGCGCGGTGATGGCGTTCCAGGTCCCGGATTCGAATCCCTTCACGCCGGCTTCATCGAGCGTGGGGATGTTAGGCAGGTTCGCAATGCGCGCGGATGTCGCCACCGCCAGGATGTGGGCGCGGCCGGCCTCGTGCAGTTTGATCGCCGAGGCGAGCTCCATGAAGATGAAGTCGACATGGCTAGCGATGAGATCGTTGAGCGCCGGCGCGGTGCCCTTGTAGGGTACGTGCACCAGCTTGGTGCCGGTCACCTTCTCGAACAGCGCTGCGGTCAGATGCGAGGTGGTGCCGATGCCCTGCGAGGCATAGTTGACCTTGCCGGGATTGGCCTTGGCATAGGCGATGAATTCCTGCGGGGTCTTGGCGGGAAAGTCCGGCCGCACCAGCAGCACATTGGCGACCGTGGTCATGATCGCCACAGGCTCGAACTTGGTGGGATCGAAGGCGATGTTCTTGTAGAGCATCGGATTGATCGTGATCGGCGAGGGCTGCGAGGCGAGCAGCGTGTAGCCGTCCGGTGGCGAGGTGAACACGAATTCAGCGCCGATATTGCCGCCGGCGCCGGAGCGGTTCTCCACCACCACCGGCTGGCCGAGCTTTTGCTCCAAGCCGTGTGCCACGATGCGGGTGACGGTGTCGACGCCGCCGCCGGGCGGCACCGAGACGATGATCCGGATCGGCCGATTGGGATAGTCGGCGGCGATGTCCTGCGCCCACGCGCCGGACGCGTACAGCAACCCCACTGAAATCAGCGCCAAAAATCTTCGCATGGTCTTGGCCCTCCCTGTCCGACCGGGCTTCGCATTGCAGCATACGGTTAGGTGGCGGGCAACTGGCGCTGTGCGGCCTGTTGTGATCGATTAAGCGCGCTTCTGATAGCACCGACAAGGATTGCGCAATGAAAATCGTCGATCTCTCCCACGTCATGAACGTGCACACGCCCGGCTGGGTCGGCTATGCCGGCAACAAGATGTATTACGCGCAAAATCTGCAGACCCAGATGATCGTGGCGCAGCGCATCGATACCGCCCTGCATGTCGGCACCCATTTCGACGGCGCCATGCACGCGACCGACAACCGCAAGGGCGACATGGCCTCGTTGCCGCTGGACTACCTGGTCAACCGCGGCGTGGTCGTCGACATTTCAAAGCGCATGCACGATTGGGCGGTGATCACGCCGGAAATCATCGAGTCGGCCGGCGCCGACATCCGCGAAGGCGACATTCTCATTTTGCACACCGGCTGGCATCGCCATTACGAAGGCCAGCCGCAGCAGGATCTGGTGAAATACTTCTGCTATCACCCGGGCCCCAATCTCGACACGCTGCACTGGATGCTGAAGAAGAAGCTCAAGTGGTGGGGCATGGACACCGGCTCCTGCGACCACGCCATGAACACCTCGATCCGCACCATGCGCCCCGATCTGGCCGCGCAGTTCACCAAGCAGCACGGCAAGACGCCGGGAGAATTCTTCGGCACCTTCGAATACACCCACAAGAAATCCGGCCGCCGCGTGAGCCAGGACGTGTTCCCGTTCCATAGCTGGGCGTTCCAGGAAGGGTCTGCTGCACGCGGAAAATCTCGGCGGCGATATCGAATTAATGCTGGGCAAGCGCTGCCTGATCGGCGCGTTCCCCTGGCGCTACGAAGGCCTGGAAGGCTGCCCGTGCCGCATCGTCTGCTTCCTCGATACCGACATGTCGGTCGAAGCCGTCGGCGACGCGGCTAAGGCGATTTTGCGGAGCTAAACAGTAGCCGTTCGTTCCCGCGAAAGCGGGAACCCAGAGCTACCGCGTCGAGCGTTTCCTGGGTCCCCGCTTGCGCGGGGACGAACGGAGATCTGAGGGATCGTGCAAGCGCGGATCGGGCTTGTTGCTCTGCAAGGTCGACTGGATCGCCTCGCGCAGCAGCGCGTATTTCGACTTCGGCCATTGCGCGACGTGAATGTCGGCGAGCAGCTTGGCCGACTTGCCGAACACCACGATGCGGTCGCCGACGCTGATCGCCTCTTCCAATTGATGCGTGATCAGGATCGCGGTCGAGCCGCATTCGCGCGCCAGCGCCAGGAAGGTCTCGCGCAATTCGGCCGCCGTCACCTCGTCGAGATGGCCGAAGGCCTCGTCGGCCAGCAATATATCGGGCTGCACCGACGAAGGCGCGCGCGATCGCCACGCGCTGGCGCATGCCGCCGGAGAGTTCGTGCGGATAGGCATTGGTGAATTGGCCCAAGCCCAGCCGGTTGAGCCAGGTGAGCGCGCGTTCGCGCTGCTCGGCTTCCGGCAGGCCGATCAGTTCGAGCGGCAGCTTGCGCGTTGTCCAGCGCCGAGCGCCAGGGCAGCAGGCGGTCCTGCTGGAACACAGTGGCGATCTTGCCGCGGAAATGATCGAAGTCGCTGTGCGGGCTCTTGTCGCCGATCAGGATCGAGCCTTCGGTCGGCGCTTCCAGCCCGATCGCCAGATCGAAGAAGGTGGATTTGCCGCAGCCGGTCTGGCCGACGATCGCCACCACTTCTCGAGGCGAAATGGTCAGATCGAGCCGGTCGATCGCCACCACCGATTGGCCCGAGGTGGTCTGGCGAAACACCTTGCGCAAGCCGCGCACTTCGATCGGCGGCGGGCCGCTCAATTGCGCGACGTTCATGGGCGCCACCGCAGCATGCGTGCCTCGACGCGGGCGACGATGGCCTCGAGCAGGAACAGCAGGGCCACCAGCACCAGCGTCCAGGCGAACACGTCGGCGACCGAGAACAATTCCTGCGCCACCGACAATTGATGGCCGATGCCGGTCACCGCGCCGACCAGCTCGGCGATGGTGACGACGCGGATCGCCAGGCTGATATTGACCTTCCAGCTCGTGAAGATGCTCGGCACGATCGCCGGCAGCATCAGCTTGATGAAATATTGCAGCGTGGTCGGGCGGAACGACTGCATCATGTGACGCAGCTCGCGCGGCACGCCGCGCATGGCGTCGAGCGAGTCGACCAGGAACACCGGGCCGCACACCACCACCAGCACGAAGCCGATGCGGAATTCGACGCCGGGAAACCACAGCACCGCGAACAAAATCCACGACACCACCGGCACCGCCATCAGGATGCGGATCATCGGGTGCAGGTATTTGTCCAGCGAGTCCGAGCGGTACATCGCCATCGCCAGGCAGACGCCGAGCACGAAGGATACGACCAGCGCGCCGATGACACGCGCCAGCGTGACGGCGACGTCGATCGGCGTGATGTCGACGACGCTTTTTGCGATCCGCACCAGGCTCGGGATGGCGAACGGCGGAATCCCGAGCGCCGGCGCGAGATGCGACAGCGCCTCCCAGCAAACGGCGAAGACCAGAAGGGAGACGAGAGTCTGGCGCGGAAAAATCAGATCCGGAACTGGGACCGGAGCCGGGAGAGACTTAGCGTGCTCCTCCTCAAGGGGCATAGATGATCTTCTCGTCCGGCATCTTCGGGTAGAACCCGGCCTTCACCGCGCGCTCCATCATGTCTGTAATGGACTTGCGGGTGGCCGGCTCCCAGGCCGGCTTCACGATCATCTGCAGCCGCTTGCTCTCGAGCGCGGCGGTGAGAATGCCGGGCGGCAGCTTGAGCGTCTCGTTGGCGATCTTGTCGGCGTCCGCCGTGTTCGATTGCATGTAGCTAGCGACGTCCTGCAAGGCCGCGAGCAGCATCTTCGGCGCATTGGGAACGCGCTGGATGGCATCGGCGCGCATGGCGGGCACGATCTCCCAGCCGGCTTCGCCGGTGATTTCCTTCCAGCCTTCCGCGCCGTTGAAGATGACGTGCCAGTCAGGATGCTGCCTTGCTGCTGATGCTGGCCAGCGGCTCGATCACCAGCGCCGCATCGACGCGGCCGGCCTCGAGCTGCGCGCGGGCGACGCCGAAATTGGCGTTGACCACCGTGATGTCCTTGCCGAGGTCGATGCCCTTGGCATTGGCGTAGATCTTGACCACCTGGAATTGCGAGCCGCCCATGTCGATCGCCAGTTGCTTGCCCTTGAGATCGGCCAGCGACTTGATCGATTCGTCTTTGGCGAAGATCACCAGATCGGCGAGCGTGAAGCCGGTGCCGATGATGCGCAACTGGACGCCTTCCTGATAAAGCTTCTGGAAGATCGTCGGCCCGCCGATCAGCGCGTCGGTCTCGCCGGTGGCGAAGCCCGCGTAGAAGGCGGAGATCGACGGATAGGCGTGAATGTCGAGTTCGAAGCCGTTCTTGGCGTCGAAGCCGCGCGCCTTCATGATGTTCCACACCAGCGGATTGAACACCGGCAGCGTGAGGCTGGAGACCTTGATCACCGGCTTTTGCTGCGCCAGCGCGTGCGGCGCGGCGAGCCCGGCAACGGCGAAAGCGATAGCCGCCGCCAATGCGGCAAGGCCGCGTCGAGACATCTTGAACATGCAAACTCCCCCCTGATGAATTTTCTGGTCGTGGTCGTTTCGCCACGATCCTCGTAGCGCGATCCGGACGGCGAGACTTTACTCCGCTTTCATTTGCGTGCAAATAATTGACGGGTTCAAGCGGAGGACGCGATGCCGCATATCACCAGCGCGCGACGGTATTCGGCTGTATTACGAGGAAGCGGGCAGCGGCTCAGCCGTCGTCTTCGTGCATGAATATGCCGGCGACTACCGCAGCTGGGAGGCGCAGATGCGATATTTCTCGCGCGCGCATCGCTGCGTCAGCTACAGCCAGCGCGGCTATCCGCCCTCCGACGTGCCGGAACAGGCGGCCCGCTACGGTCAGGACAATCGCGCGCGACGACGTGTTGGCGCTGATGGACGCGCTCAAGATCGACAAGGCGCACGTGGTCGGCCACTCGATGGGCGCCTATACCGCGCTTGCATGTCGGCATGCAGGCGCCGGCGCGCTGTCTGTCGGTAGTGGCGGCCGGCTGCGGCTGGGGTTCGACGCCCGACGCCAAGAAGCGCGAGGAGATGAAGGCGCTCGCCGCCGAGACCGGCAAGATGTTCGCCGAAGAGGGGATTAAGGCGGCGGCGGCGAAATATGCCGACGCGCCGATGCGGCAGGCGCAGAAGAACAAGGATCCGCGCGGCTACGCCGAATTCGCGAGGCATGCTGGCGGAGCATTCCGCGCTCGGGCATGCGCAGACCATGTACAACCTCCAGCTCAAGCGCCCGACGCTGTGGGAGATGGAGGATGCCCTCAAGCGATTTGCGGTGCCGCTCCTGGTAGTCGTCGGCGACGAGGACGAGCCTTGCATCGACGGCAGCGTGTTCCTCAAGCGCACGGTGCCGACTGCCGGCCTGCTGGTGATCCCGCGCTCCGGCCACAACATTCCGTCGGAAGAGCCAGCCGCGTTCAATGCCGCGCTCGCCGATCTGTTCGCCGCTGCGGAAGCCGGCCGCTGGCTGGCGCATAAACCAAAATAGAAAATATCACTGGAGGATCACCATGGACCTCAAGCTCAAAGGCAAGACCGCGCTGGTCACCGGCGGCAGCGAAGGCATCGGCAAGGGCATCGCGCTGGCGCTGGCCAAGGAAGGCGTCGACGTCGCGATCTGTGCGCGCCGCATGGGGCCGCTTGAGGCCGCGGCCAATGAGATTGCGAAAGAAACCGGGCGCAAGATCGTCGCCATCCCCGCCGATCTGCGCAAGGACGCCGATGCCAGGAATTTCATCGAGCAGGGCGCCAAAGCGCTCGGCCGCGTCGACATCATGGTCAACAATGCCGGCTCGGCCGCCGGCGGCGTGATCGAACACCTGACCGAAGACGACTGGGAGAAGGGCCTCCAGCTCAAATTCATGGGCTATGTGCGCTGCCTGCGCTACGTGCTGCCCATCATGGTCAAGCAGGGCGGCGGCCGCGTGGTGAACCTGATCGGCAATGACGGCGTGAAGCCGTCCTACTGGGAAATCTGCCCGGGCGCCGCCAATGCCGCCGGACAGAACCTTACGCTGTCGCTCGCCGGGCAATATGGCCGCGACAATATCAGCTTCGTCGCGGTCAATCCCGGCCCGGTGCGCACCGAGCGCTGGGCCGGGCTGGTAGATGCCATGGCGCGCGACATGAAAATCCCGCGCGAGCAGGCCGACAAATTAGCTCCGGCCTCGATCCCGATGGGCCGCATCGCCGAGGTCGAAGAGGTAGCCAACCTCGTCGTCATGCTGGCGTCGCCATTGATGACCATGGTCAACGGCACCATGATCGAGATCGACGGCGGTCAGGACAAGCCGCTGATGGATCGCTTCCGCGACCGGCCGAAGGCCTAAGGTCGCATAGCGGCGGCGTGCGGAGCGCAATTGACAAAGACGGGCGTGCGGTCTGACTATCTGGCCACACAGCAATTCGGCAGGGAGCTACGTCATGAACACGCGTTTGTTCGCGTATCTCGCGCTCGCAGGTAGCTTCGCCGCCGGTTTCGTACCGCCCGCCGCGGCGCAGCAGACCATCAAGATCGGCGAGCTCAACAGCTACAAGGCGCAGCCCGCCTTCCTCGACCCCTACAAGAAGGGTTGGGAAATGGCGATCGAGGAAATCAACGCCAAGGGCGGCGTGCTCGGCAAGAAACTGGAAGTGATCTCGCGCGATGACGGCGCCAATCCGGGCGAAGCGGTGCGCGTGGCCGAAGAGCTGGTGACGCGCGAAGGCGTCGCTGTGATCGCCGGCACGTTCCTCTCGCATATCGGCCTTGCGGTCACCAATTTCGCCGGCCAGAAGAAAGTGTTCTTCCTCGCCGCCGAACCGCTCACCGACAAGATCACCTGGCAGAACGGCAACAAGTACACCTTTCGCCTGCGTGCCACCACCTACATGCAGGTGGCGATGCTGATGCCGGCGGCCACCGCCGCCAAGAAAAAGCGCTGGGCGCTGGTCTATCCGAACTTCGAATACGGCCAGTCGGCGGCGGAAAACTTCAAGGCGCTGATGAAGAAGGCGCAGCCTGACGTCGAATTCGTCACCGAGCAGGCCCCGCCGCTCGGCAAGATCGACGCCGGCGCGGTGGCGCAGGCGATCGACGACGCCAAGCCGGACGCGATCTTCAACGTGCTGTTCGGCGGCGATCTCGCCAAATTCGTGCGCGAGGGCAATACCCGCGGCGTGTTCAAGAACCGCGCCGTGATCAGCCTGCTCTCGGGCGAGCCGGAATATCTCGATCCGCTCAAGGACGAGGCGCCGGTCGGCTGGGTCGTCACCGGCTATCCCTGGGACAAGATCAAGAGCAGGGAGCATCAGGCCTTCGTCGCCGCCTATCAGAAGAAGTACAACGACTATCCGCGGCTTGGCTCGATCGTCGGCTACGTGACCATGAAGTCGCTGGCCGCCGGCATCGCCAAGGCGAAGTCCACCGATACCGAGAAGCTGGTGGAGGCGTTCAAGGGCCTGAAAGTGGACAGCCCATTCGGGCCGTTCGTCTATCGCGCCAGCGATCATCAGGCCACCATGGGCGCATTTGTCGGCAAGATCGCGCTCGAAGGCGGCAAGGGCACCATGGTCGACTTCAAATATGTCGACGGCGCCATGGTGCTGCCGTCCGACGCCGAGGTCAAAAAGCTGCGCCCGGCGGGGGATTGAGCGCTTCCATCCCTCCCCCTCTTGGGGGAGGGTGGTCGGCGAAGCCGACCGGGTGGGGTAACCTTCAACGAATGCGACCCCACCCGTCTGCTCGCTTCGCTCGCATCCACCCTCCCCTTGCAGGGGAGGGATAAGAAGCCGTCATGACCTTCAGCGCATTCCTGTTCCAGGCGCTCAACGGGCTGTCCACCGCGTCCGGCCTGTTCTTTATCGCCGCCGGGCTGTCGCTGATCTTCGGCGTCACCCGCATCGTCAATATCGCGCACGGGTCCCTCTATATGCTGGGGACCTATATCGCCTATTCGTTCGCCAGCAAGATCGGCGGCGCGCTCGGCTTCTGGGGCGGCATCGTCGCCACAGCGCTGGTGGTCGGCGCCATCGGCGCGCTGATCGAAGTCGTGCTGCTGCGCCGCATTTATCGCGCGCCCGAACTGTTCCAACTGCTCGCCACCTTCGCGCTGGTGCTGGTGATCAACGACGCCGCGCTCTGGCTGTGGGGCCCGGAGGATCTGCTTGGGCCGCGCGCGCCCGGCTTGCGCGGCGCGATCGAAGTGCTCGGCCGCCAGTTGCCGAGCTACGACCTGTTCCTGATCTTCATCGGCCCGCTGGTGCTGCTGTTGCTGCATTTCGCGCTGGCGCGCACGCGTTTCGGCCGGCTGGTGCGGGCGGCGACGCAGGACCGCGAAATGGTCGGCGCGCTCGGCGTCAATCAGGCGATGCTGTTCACCGCCGTGTTCGCGCTCGGCGCAGCGCTCGCCGGCCTCGGCGGCGCGCTGCAGGTGGCGCGCGAGCCGGCCAATCTCGCGACCGACCTGGTGGCGATCAGCGATGCCTTCGTGGTGGTGGTGGTCGGCGGCATGGGCTCGATCACCGGCGCTTATCTCGCCGCCGTCATCATCGCCGAAGTCAAAGCCATCTGCATCGGCATCGGCGTGGTCGATTTCGGCTTCATCACCGTCAATTTTTCCAAGCTGACGCTGGTCGCCGAATTCCTGGTGATGGCGGTGGTGCTGATCGCGCGGCCCTATGGCCTCCTGGGCCGCCCGCAGGCGCAAGTGCGCTCGATTGCCGAGCCGGAGGATCCGATCCGCCCGGCCACGCCGGCGCTGAAGGCGCTCGGCGTCGCGGTGCTGGCGCTGCTGTTGTGCCTGCCGCTGCTGGCGCAGAGCTCGCCTTATCTTTTTGTCCTCGGCATCGACGTGCTGATCGCGGTGCTGTTCGCCGCCAGCCTGCATTTCATCATGGGGCCGGGCGGCATGCATTCGTTCGGGCACGCCGCCTATTTCGGCCTCGGTGCCTATGGCGCGGCGCTGCTGGTGAAATGGCTCGCAGCGCCGATGGGCTTGGCGCTTGCGGCGGCGCCGTTGGTCGCGCTCGCCGGCGCGCTGCTGTTCGGCTGGTTCGCGGTCCGGCTGTCCGGCGTCTATCTCGCCATGCTCACGCTCGCCTTCGCGCAGATCGTGTGGGCGGCCGTGTTCCAGTGGGAGGAATTGACCGGCGGCTCCAACGGCGTCATCGGCGTCTGGCCGCCGCCGCCGTTCGATCGGGCTTGGCTCTATTTCCTGCTCACGCTGGCGCTGGCGGTGGTAGGCGTGCTGCTGCTGCGGCGATTTCTGTTCGCGCCGTTCGGCTATGCCATGCGCGCCGGACGCGATTCGCGCGCTGCGCGCCGAGGCCATCGGCATCGACGTCAAGCGCGTGCATTGGCTCGGCTTTGCCATTGCCGGCGGCGTCTGCGGCGTGGCCGGCGGGCTGTTCGCCTTCGCCAAGGGCTCGATCTCGCCGGAGACCATCGGCGTCGGCCGCTCCATCGACGGCCTGGTGATGGTGCTGCTCGGCGGCATCCAGACGCTGACCGGACCGATCGTCGGCGCCTCGGTGTTCGCCACCTTGCAGGATACCGTGATGCGGCAGACCGAATATTGGCGCGCGCTGCTCGGCGTCATCATCCTGCTGCTGGTGCTGGCATTCCCGCAAGGCATCGTCGGCGCTTTCGCGTCGCTCTGGCGCAAGCGCAGGGGCGCGTCATGAGCGTGCTGACGGTCCGCTCGCTGTCCAAGGCCTTCGGCGGCGTGCGCGCGGTCAACGAGGTCGGCTTCGCCGTCGAGCAGGCTGAGTTCCTCGCCATGATCGGGCCGAATGGCGCGGGCAAGTCGACCTGCTTCAACATGATCAACGGCCAGCTCGCGCCGGATTCCGGCGAAATCCTGTTCGAGGGCAAGAACATTGCCGGGCTGGCGCCGCGCGAGATCTGGCGGCTCGGCGTCGGCCGCACCTTTCAGGTCGCCGCCACATTCGGCTCGATGACGGTGGCCGAGAACGTGCAGATGGCGCTGATCTCGCACGCCGGCGAAATCTACCGGCTCTGGCGTGCGGCCGCCGAACTGCATCGCGAGCGCGCGCTCGATCTGCTCGCAGCAGGTCGGCATGCGCGAGGCCGCCGACCGGCCGAGCCGCGAGCTCGCCTATGGCGACGTCAAGCGCGTCGAGCTCGCCATCGCGCTCGCCAACGAGCCGCGTCTGCTGCTGATGGACGAGCCGACCGCCGGCATGGGCGCGCGCGAACGTCATGAGCTCATCGCGTTGGTCAAGCGTCTGGTGGTCGAGCGCAAAATCTCGGTGCTGTTCACCGAACATTCGATGGACGTGGTGTTCGCCTTCGCCGACCGCATCGTCGTGCTGGCGCGCGGTCGGCTGATCGCCGACGGCGACGCCGCCTCGATCCGCGACAATGCCCAAGTGCGCGAGGTCTATTTCGGCACCGGCAAGACCTTCGCCGGGAGCCGCGTCATGAGCGACGCCATGCTCGCGGTCGAAACGTTAAGCGCCTGGTACGGCGCGGCGCGCATTCTCTACGATCTGAACTTCGAGGTCGGCCGCGGCGAGGTGGTGGCGCTGATGGGCCGCAACGGCGCCGGCAAGTCGACCACCCTGAAGGCGATCATGGGTCTCATCGCCGAGCGGCAGGGCACGCTGCGTTTCAACGGCGAGGATATCTCGCGCCTGAAGCCGTTCGAGATCGCGCGGCGCGGCCTCGGCTTCACGCCCGAGGACCGCCGCATCTTTGTCCGATCTGACCGTCATGGAAAATCTCGACGTCGGCCGCCAGCCGCCGCGGCTGTTCGCCGATGGCGTGCCGGCGCCGGCCTGGACGCCGGAAAAACTGTTCGCGCTGTTTCCCAATCTCGCCGAAATGCCGGACCGCCTGGGCGACCGCATGAGCGGCGGCGAGCAGCAGATGCTCACGGTGGCGCGCACGCTGATGGGCAATCCGCTGCTGGTGCTGCTCGACGAGCCGTCGGAAGGCGTGGCGCCGCTGATCGTCGAGCAGATGGCCAACACCATCGTCGAACTGAAGAAAGAGGGGCTGTCGATCCTGCTGTCGGAGCAGAACATCCATTTCGCCCGGCTGGTGTCCGACCGGGTCTACGTGCTCGAGAAGGGCCAGATCCGCTGGCAGGGCTCGATGGCGCAACTCGACGACAACCTGGACGTGCAGACGAGCCTATCTGACGGTGTAAACCGCTGCGGGCGGGAATCCCGTATTTTCAGCGTTGGCCAAGGTAGGCCTTTCGCGCAGCGCGATACGGGTCATGATCTCATCGCGGGTCGGTTGCACAGGTTGTAGAGGAACGGACCGGCGATGCGGCGTGAAAAATTGAAAGTCGTGATGCCCGCGGCAGCTGCGGCCGAGCACGGACGCTATGTGCTCGACGAGCAGGTCGGTTTCCTGTTGCGCGTCGCCATGCAGCGCCACACCGCGATCTTCACGTCGCGCATGATCGAGGGCGCTGACCCAGACCCAGTTCGCCGCGCTCGCCAAGCTTTACGAGGTCGGGCCCTGTTCGCAGAACCATCTCGGCCGGCTGATCTATCTCGACGCCGCCACCATCAAGGGTGTGGTCGACCGGCTGGGCGCGCGCGGCTTTGTCACCGCGCTCAACGATCCGAACGACCGCCGCCGCCGCGCGGTGGCGCTCACCGACCGCGGCCGCCAGGTGACCGAAGCAGCCCAGCTGGTCGCCGCCGAAATCACCGCCGCCACGCTGGCGCCGTTGACGGAAGAGAGCGGCGATTGGTGACGCGGCTGTTGAAGAAGCTGGCGTGACGACGTCGGTCAACCTGCCCGATCGATAATCGCCTTCAGCCGTTGCGGCGTGACCGGCAATTGCGTCACCGCGCCGGGGCGCTGCAGCGCGTCGTCGATGGCGGATGCGATTACCGCGCCGACCGGATTGGCGCCGCCTTCGCCGGCGCCCTTCAGGCCCAACGGATTGAGCGGGCTCGGCGCATCCTCGGTGACGAGGATGGAAAGCTCGGGCACTTCGCGCGCGGTCGGCATCAGATAATCGGCGAAATTGACCGAGAGCGGCTCGCCGTTGTCGTCGTAGAGAAACTCCTCCAGCAGCGCGCCGCCGACGCCCTGCGCCAGGCCGCCGGCGATCTGGCCCTCCACCAGCTGCGGATTGACCGCCTTGCCGATGTCGTAGGCGATCGCATAGCGCTCGATGGTCACGCCGCCGGTGTCAGTATCGACGCGCACGCGCCGCGATGTGCACGCCGTAAGGGTAGACCATGTGCGTCGGACTCGAAAGTCGCCTCGGCGGAGAGCGGCGTGGTGTGCTCGCGCGCGAGTTCTGCGAGCGGCAGAGCAGGTCCGGAAGCGAGGTCCCTGACGAACAATTTGCTCGCCGACGATGTCGAGCACGTCTGCGTTGGTCTGCATCAGTTCGGCGGCAACCTCCAGCAGTTCTGCGCGCAGTTTGGCGGCGGCGAGGCGCGTGGCTTCCCCGCACATCACCGTGACGCGCGAGGCAAAGGCGCCCATGCCCTTGTCGATGCGGTCGGTCTGGCCGTGGATCACGCGGATATGGGCGTAATCGACGCCGAGCGCGTCGGCGCATATTTGCGCGATCACCGTCTCAACGCCTTGGCCGAGCGAGGCAACTCCGGTGATAACTTCGACCGTGCCGTCAGGGATAACCTCGATGCGCACGGTGTCGAACGGTCCGAGGCCGCTTTTCTCCACGAACATCGCGACGCCAGCGCCGACTTTTTCGCCGTTTTGGCGCCGTTGCTGAAGTTGTTGCTGCAAATTTTTCCAATCGGCAAGACGAAGCGCCTTGTCGAGCAGCGCCGAATAATCCCCGGAGTCATAGACGATGTGCGTGCCGAGGGTGTCGAGCCCGAGCTTGTAGGGCATCGCGCTCTTGGCGATCAGATTGCGCCGGCGGATTTCGACCTTATCCACGCCGACTTTCGCGGCGATCGCATCCAGTAACCGTTCGCGCACAAAGGTGGATTCATAACGGCCGGGCGCGCGATAGGTGCCGCACGGCGTTTTGTTGGTGAGACGAATGTGACCGGTGGCGCGGTAGGCCGGCACGCGATAGGGGCCGGGCAACATCGCCGCCGCGAGATCGGGCACGGTGGCGGCGTGCGTGCGCATATAGGCGCCGTTGTCGTGAAAAAATTCGTCATCGATTGCAAGGATATGGCCGCCGGAATCGATGGCGGCGCGGATTCTATGGGTCTGGTCGCGCGAATGATTGGCCGCGATCAGGTGTTCGCGCCGGTCCTCGATCCATTTGATAGGCTTACGGAATTTCAGCGCGGCGGCGCAGACCAGAACGTCCTCTGGATAAAGTTCGCCGCGGATGCCGAAGCCGCCGCCGACATGGCCCTCGAACAACTGGACGGATTCCCGTTTTCGCCCAAGCATTTGCGCCAGCGTATCGCGATTCCAGTGCGGCACCTTGGCGGCGCCGTGCAGTTCCAAAATATCGCGCGTCTCGTCGTAACGGGCGATGGCGCCGCGCGTCTCCAGCGGCACGCCGGAGTGGCGGCCGATGGAAAGCTCAAGCGAAACAACGGCATGCGCGGTGCGGAAGGCGGCGTCCACGTCGCCATACGCTTTTTGCAGGACTCCCGGTTCGGTGGTGAGTTCATGCTCGTAGAACCCCGGTTGCTCGGTGGCGAGCAGCGTTGCTCGCCGTTGCTCGACCGCAACCTCGACCAAGTCGGCGGCGTCTTCCGCCAGATATGCGTTTTCCGCAAAGACCACCGCCACCGGCTCGCCGACATAGCGGACGGTGCCGCGAGCCAGCACCGGCTGACGGTACGGCTCGAGCGTCTTGAGGCCGGTGAGCCGAAACGGGATCGGCGGAATGTGCGCCACGTCGGCTGAGGTCCATACCGCATGCACGCCGGGCAGCTTGCGCGCCGCCGTCGCATCGATCGATTTTATTTTTCCGTGCGCCACCGCGGAACGCACCACGCGCATGAGCCACTGGCCGGGAAACGAAATATCGGCGGCGAAGCGGCCCTGGCCCAATAGCAGTGGCCGGTCTTCCAGGCGCGGAACGGAGCGGCCGACAAATTTGGCCGGGGCCGTCATTTCCCGCGCATCGCTTTGGCCGCCGCGCGCACGGCCTTGATGATGTTCTGGTAGCCGGTGCAGCGGCACAGGTTGGACGACAGCACGTCGAGCAGATCCTCGTCGGTGATGTCCGGCTCGCGCTCGAGCACGCCGACCGCCAGCATCAAAAAGCCCGGCGTGCAGAAGCCGCATTGCAGGCCGTGATTGTCCATGAACGCCTGCTGCATCACATGCAGTGTGTCGCCCCGCGCCAGACCTTCCACCGTGCGAATTTTTTTGCCTGCCGCCTGGACGGCGAACATCAGGCACGAGCGCACCGGCTCGCCGTCGACGATCACGGTGCAGGCGCCGCAGATGCCGTGCTCGCAGCCGATATGGGTTCCGGTCTGCCCGCAATCCTCGCGGATTGCGTCGGCCAGCGTGCGCCGCGGCTCGACCGCGATGGCGTGCTCGCGGTTGTTGACGGTGAGGGTGATGGCGGTTTTGGCGGTCATCTCAGCCTCTCACCCGTTCGTCCCCGCGAAAGCGGGGACCCAGGGCCAAGCGGTATGGCCTTCCTTGGGACTCTGGGTTCCCGCTTGCGCGGGAACGAACGGAGTTAGTGTCGCGCTCATATGAGATTTCCTTTGGCGCGCAACGCCGCGCGGATGCGCTGCGGCGTCGCCGGCATCTCGTCGATCACCGCGCCGAACGGCGACAATGCATCGTTGATGGCGTTGATCACCGCCGCCGGCGCGCCGATGGTGCCGCCTTCGCCCAGGCCCTTGGCCTTGGTGATCGAGGTCGTGCTCGGCGTCTCCATGTGATGCAGCTCGATCGGCGGAATTTCGCGCGCGGTCGGCGGCATGTAGTCGGCGAGATTGGCGGTCAGGATGCCGCCGCTCTCGTCGTAGACGATTTCCTCCAGCAGTGCGTTGCCGATGCCCTGCGCGATGCCGCCATGCACCTGGCCGTCGGCGATCATCGGATTGATGAGGCGGCCGGCGTCCTCCGCCACCAGGAATTTCTCGATCGTCACGCGGCCGGTCTCCACGTCGACCTCGACGATTGCCGATATGGCAGGCGTTGGAGAAGGTGCCGGGCGGATCGTAGCTGCCGGTCTCGGTCAGCCCCGGCTCGATCTCGCCCTTGAAGCGGTGGGTCTGGGTGTAGGCCTCGCGCGCCAGCTTGGCGATGGAGATCGAGCGGTCGGTGCCGGCGACCTTGGCGGCGCCGTCCGCCAGCACGATATCGTCGGGCGCCGCCTCCAGCATATGGCTGGCGATCGTGAGCAGCTTGGCGCGCACCTTGCGCGCGGCGATCAACGTGGCGCCGCCGGAAATCACCAGCGAGCGGCTGGCGAAAGTGCCCCAGCCGTAGGGCGCGCGGTCGGTGTCGCCATGCACCACCTTGATCAGGTCGGGCGTGACGCCGAGTTCGTCGGCGATGATCTGCGCGAGCGTGGTGTGCAGGCCTTGCCCGTGCGGCGAGGAGCCGATGCGCGCCTCGACGTAGCCGGAAGGGTCGACCGTCAGGATCACGGTTTCCCAGCCGGGCGTAATCTCCATGCCTCTTGCGGCAAAGGCCGGGCTGCCGTAGCCGGTGCGTTCGCAGAAGGTGGCAAAGCCGATGCCGAGATGGCGGCCGCGTGCGCGCTCTTGTTTCTGGCGCTTGCGGAAGGCCGGCACGTCGATGGCCTTCACCGCCATCTCCAGCGTCTGCTTGTAGCTCGCCTCGTCGTACACCAGGCCTATCGCGGAGGTGTAGGGGAACTTGTCGATCAGGTTACGGCGACGGATATCGACCGGATCGATCGCGAAGGCGGCCGCTGCCTTGTCCATCAATCGTTCAAGGGTGAAGGTGATCACCGGCCGCGACACGCCGCGATAGGGCGCCATGGTGCAGGTGTTGGTGAGCACGCCGCGCGCGCGGCATTGGTAGTGCCGTACGTCGTAGGGCCCCGGCATCTCCGCCATCGCCATCAGCGGTTCGACGCCGCAGGTGGTGGGGAAACAGGAATAGGCGCCGACATTGGAGATGACGTCGGCCCTGAGCGCGATGAGATTTGCGTTGGCGTCGAAGGCGCCTTCGAGCGTTACGTATTGATCGCGGCTGTGAAAGCCGGCGATCAGGTTCTCGCGGCGGTCCTCGGTCCAGGCCACCGCACTCTTGAGTTTGCGCGCCAGCCACACCAGCACGACATATTCGGCGGCGAGCGACATTTTCTGCCCGAAGCCGCCGCCGACGTCGGGCGCGATCACGCGCAGATCGGCTTCCGGCATGCCGAGCACGTCGGCGATGGCGGTGCGCATCAGATGCGGCATCTGGGTGGTGCAGGTCAGCGTGACGCGGCCGGTGGCGGCGTCATAGGCGGCGTGGCCGGCGCGCGGCTCCATCGGGGTGGCATTCTGCCGGCGCGAGCGCGCCTCGACCTTGACGATTTTTGCCGCGCCCTTCCAAACCGCGTCGAACTCAGGCGTCTTGAATTGACCTTCGAGGATGACGTTGCCGGGCGCCTCGGCGTGCAGCTGCGGCGTGCCGGCTTCAAGCGCCGCGCGCGCATCGACCACCGGCATGGTTTGTTTGATCGACAGCTCGACCAACTCGGCGATGTCCTCGGCCGCTGCCGCGCTTGAGGCCACCACGGCGGCAATCGGCTCGCCGACGAAGCGCACTTGGCCGTCGGCGAGGACCGGCTGGCTCACCGGCTTGTAATTGAACTTGTGCAGCATCGGCAGAATCTTCTTCACGCCCTTGAGGTCGGCGGAGGTGACCACCATCGCGTCACTCGGCGTGTCGATCTTTGCGATCTTGCCCGCGGCGACCGGACTGCGCACGAAGCGCACGCAATGGCTCGCGGCAAGATCGCCGGTGAAGCGGCCTTGGCCGGTGACCAGCGCGGGATCTTCCAGCCGGCGGATGGCGCGGCCGACCCATTTGGTGCCGGAGCCTTTGGTGTGCGCGGTCATAAACTCACCCGTTCGTCCCCGCGAAAGCGGGGACCCAGGGCGGCAAATCGCCGAGCCTGCATTCGGAACCCTGGATTTCCGCTTGCGCGGGAATGAGCGGAGTATGACTCATGCGCTGTGCTCCAACGCGCGGCGCACCACCGCGCGCACCAGGTCGCGCCGGTAGTTGCTGCTGGTCTGATGATCCTCCAGTGGATCGACTGCTTTAGCGGCGGCTTCAGAGGCGGCGCGGAACACGGCGTCGCCCGGCGCTTGGCCGTTAAGCGAGGCTTCCGCTTCTTGGATGCGGCGTGGACGCGGCTCGGCACCGCCGACGCCGACGCGCGGCTCGACGATCTTGCCGTTGGCGAGGCGATAGGTGACGAGCGCGGCCGCCATGGCGAAATCGCCGGCACGGCGGTTGAATTCGTTGAAGCCGAATTTGGCGTCGGCTGCCAGCAGTGGCAGCCGCACTTCTGCGAGCAATTCGTTTTCGGCCAGCGCCGTCGCCATGATGCCTTGGAAGTAATCCTTCGCCGCGATCAGCCGTTCGCCGCGCGTGCTTTTGGCGACCATCGTCGCATCGAGCGTGGCGGCGACCAGGCACCATTCCGAGGCCGGATCGGCGTGCGCCAGGCTGCCGCAGAAGGTGCCGCGCATGCGGATCGGATAATGCGCGATGTGGCGCGCGACATAGCAGAGCAATTTGCCGAGCGGGTTATCGGCGACCGATTTGTGGAATGCGGCATGACGCACGCAGGCGCCGATGGACAAGACTTTTCCGTCACTGGCAATCTTGTCGAGCCCGGCGACCTCATTGATGTCGACGAGATGAGCGGGCTTGGCCAGCCGGAACGCCATGATCGGCACCAGGCTCTGGCCGCCGGCCAGCACGCGGCCGTCCTGCGGCGCCACCGTGGCCAAAATCTTCAGCGCTTCGTCGAGCGTGCGCGGCACATGACGGATGAACGGCGCTGGCTTCATGCGGCAAACCGCCTGGCGTCCGGGGATAAATATATGTGCGCAAACGATAAGCCGCGCACCCGGATTGTCAAAGGGCGTTTCCCGCGCCGGCGTGGGCGGTAATTCAGGCGGCGATTTTCATGGACGGTGGACGACCGGCTGCAAGTCGCGCGCAATCTATCACTCTACATGCCTTCGCAAGTAATGCCGAACTGGGCGAGGCCCTCTTCGAGGTGATCCCCCAGCATGGGTTTTCCGAGCAGATAGGCGGCCGTGCGGTTGTTGTGCAGTCCGGCGGCTTCCTCGCGCAACTCGTCCCAATCGCCGATCGTGCCATCGCCGCGGCCGAGCCAGGTCAACGCCACCAGATCGATCTGTTCGTCCTCGGTGAGGCCGTTGATGAACGCCGTCAATTCCTGAAAAGTCGCCTCGTCGACGACACTCGCGCTCGGAGTCGGGATCGATGACGTCGTCCGTGGCGTCATATTCATGCGCCTTGGCGATGAAAAAGCAGACCTTTTCCGGCGAGATGGACAGAATGGGCGCGGTGGTGGCCATCGGGCGGCTCCTGACAGGTCTTCTTCGATTAAAAAGTGTAGGGACACCCGGGGCGCGCCACTTTGAGCCAGATCAAACCCGATCCAAACGCCGTCAGGTCCCCACTTTCAGCTCCGACACCAGCGCGCGCAGCGCGGCTATCGTGGACAGCGGCACGATGCGGCCGGTGCGCGGGTTTTCCGACGGCACGCCCTCGATTGTCATGGTGAAGCGCGCGGTGTCGGCGTCGACCTCGATGCGGTGGGTGTTGCGCGTGAGTGCCGGGTCGGCCCAGATTTCCAGTTGCGTGCGGTCGGGGCCGATGCCGGCGAGGCTGAGCGCGGCCGCCACGTTGACATTGGCGGGAAAGCCGCGCGCGCCCTCGCGCGCCGTGCCGTCGAACACCTTCAGCGGCTGCTTCAGGCCGGCGACCGAGATGTTGCGCTCGCGCAAATAGGGCGCGCCTTCGAGCCCGGCGGGCGGCTTGCGCGTGATCATCTTGATCGAGTGGATGGTGCCCTCGGCGGCGGCGCGCACCGCGTCGAGCCCGATGAGCGCGCCGGTCGGCGGCAGGATGCGTGCGCCTTTTTGTTTGGCGCGTTCGACCAGATCCCAGTTCTCCAGCAGTTGCGCGATCGAAAGCGGCATGAAGATGCGGCCTTTGTCGATGGCCGAGATCGCGACGTCGCGGAACAGCGCGGGCGGCAGGCATTCCACCACCACGTCGCAATTGTCGGCGAGCGCGGTTGCCGGCTTGATCGCGATCGTGCTGCCGAGCTGCGGCAGCGCGCGGCGCGCTTTGTCGGCATCGCGCACGGCGACCGCCGCGAGCGTCAGGCCCGGCACGCCGGCGATCAGCCGCCGCGCCACTTCCAGGCCGACCGCGCCGAGGCCGGCAAGGCCGACACGCAAAGATGGTTTGTTCGGCATGCGATGCTCCTCAGCACGCACGGACTTGGGCTTTACTCACGGCACGATGCTGCCTTCGATGGCGCGCGCGTGGCCGCGGAATTCGGCGATCACCGTGCCGTCCTCGCGTTTCACCGCCACGTCGTAGATGCCGGCGCGCCCCTGCCGCTGGCGCTCGACCGCATGCGCGGTGAGCCGGTCGCCGCGCCGCGCCGGGTTGAGATAACTGATGCTGCAATGCTGCGCCACCATACGCTGATTGCGGGTATTGCAGGCGTAGCCGAAGGCGGTGTCGGCCAGCAGATAGATGAAGCCGCCGTGGCAGGTGTTGTGCCAGTTGGCCATCGTCTCGGTCACCGCCATGGCCAGCACCGCGTGGCCGGGCTCGACCGAGATGAGTTGCAGCCCAAGGTCGCGGCTGGTGGCGTCGTCCGCCCACATGGCGTTGGCGCAGGCGCGGGCGAGCGTGGCGGCGTCCATCAGCTGTTCCCCTTGCGGCCGGTGAAATTAGGCTTTCGTTTTTCCATGAAGGCGCGCACGCCCTCGGCATAGTCGGGCGTCAGGCTGGCTTCGCGTTGCAGGTCGCGCTCGAGATCGAGCTGGGCGTCGAGTGTGTTGCTGGCGGACGCATTGAGCGCGCGCTTGATCAGCGCCAACCCCTGCGTCGGTGCCGAGGCGAAGTGTTCACACAATTTCTGCGCCTCGGCGAGGAGAGAAGCGTCGTCGACGCATTTCCAGATCAGGCCCCAGCCTTCGGCTTTTTCCGCCGGCAGCGGCTCGGCCGTGAGCGCGAGGGCGCGCGCGCGGGCCTCGCCGACGAGGCGCGGCAGAAACCAGCTGCCGCCCGAATCCGGAACCAGCCCAACGCGGGCGAAGGCCTGCACGAAGCTTGCCGAGCGGCCGGCGAGCACGATGTCGCAGGCGAGCGCGATGTTGCAGCCGGCGCCGGCGGCGACGCCATTGACCGCGGCGACCACGGGAAACGGCAAGGCGCGCAATTTGCGCACCAGCGGATTGTAATGCGCCTCTTGCGCGGCGCCGAGCACGACGGTTTCGCCCGGCTTGGCCAGGCGGTCGCGCAGGTCCTGCCCGGTGCAGAAGGCGCGGCCGGCGCCGGTGATCATGAGCGCGCGGCAGCTTGCGTCGGCTTCGGCCGCCTCGATCGCGGCGAGCAGCGCCACGAGCATCGCGTCGTTGAAGGCATTGAGCCGGTCCGGCCGATTAAGCGTAACGACGCGATAGCCGGCGCGCTGCTCGACGAGGATGGATTGATCGGTCATGACTTCAAAAACTCATCCATCGCGCCGACTTCTTTCTTCTCGCCGTCGAGATCCGCGGCGATGCGCTCGTAGAGCCGGGCGGCGGCGTCCATCATGGCGTGCTCGGCGTGATCCTTGCCGACGAAATCGGAAATCTCTTCGAGCTCGGCCACCCAGCGATAGGCCTTCGCATACATGGCCGGCACCTGCTTCGACAGATAGCCGAGCAGGTCGGGCCGGCTTTCGGCGAGCTCCGCCTTCAGCGCCTCGGCCGAGCCGCCGCGGGTGGCGGCGAGCATCATGGCGGCGCCGAGCGCGGTAAAGCCCTTGGTGATGCCGGCATAGGACATTTTCAGCGCCGAGGCGGCGGTGAGCGGGCCTTGCAGCACGCGCACGATCAGTCCGTAGTCGTTGAGCCTGGCAAACAGGCCGGCGACCGGGCCGGCGGCATAGAATTTGGTATTGGTCGAGCCGGGCTTCGGCGGCGGACCGATGATGCCGGCGCCGACGAACGGGCAGCCGGTTGCGGCCACCACGTCGGCGATTTCGAGCATGGTGCGCGGGCTGACCGCGTTGCATTCGACGTAAACGGGTTTCTTATTGGCGGCGGTGAGCACGCCTGAAAGGCGCTTCGCCAGCGCCAGCGCGTCGCCCGGCGGCACGATCGAGAGCAGGAAATCCGCTTCGGTCAATTGTGCGTCGGCGACCGCAACCATGCCGGCCGCGCGCGCGCGTTTGGCGCTCGCCTCGCTGCGGCCGGCGAGCGAGGTGAGCACTTTCACCTTGTGCTCGGTCAGGCGCTGGCCGACGCCGCTGCCCATGTTGCCGGGGGCGATGATGGCGACCGTTGGTGTCATGCTTTGTCTCCCGCGGTCCAATTGCCGGACCGCCACCCCCAGATACTACTTTGTCCCGTAGCGGACACAAAAAAACCGTGCTAATCTGTCAACTTGTTCGTTCCATGAAATAACAACGTACGTGAGTGCGACAGCCTTGCGGCTGGTCGACCTGCGCTCCACTTATATTCACAAAGGGCAATAGCTTGGACAATAGACAAGGTCCCGCCGGCGCGGGACAGACGATCGACGCACGCGCCTGGACCCAGATTCTCATGCGCTACCGCGAACCGAGCGGCGCGCGCAGCTTGATCGAACTCGGCGTCACTTTCGGACCCCTCGTTCTGCTCTGGGTGCTGATGTGGGCGTCCTATTACCTGGGCTTCTGGTGGCTCACATTGTTGCTCGCCGTTCCGGCCGCGGGATTCCTGGTGCGGCTGTTCATGATCCAGCACGATTGCGGGCACGGCGCATTCTTCCGCCATCGCCTCGCCAACGACTGGATCGGTCGCGCGCTGGGCGTGCTCACTTTGACGCCCTACGATTTCTGGAAGCGAACGCATGCCATTCATCATGCGACCTCGGGCAATCTGGAACGCCGCGGCATCGGCGATGTCGACACCCTGACGGTGCGCGAATATCTGGCGCTGTCGCGATGGCGCCGCCTGATGTATCGCCTCTACCGCCATCCGGCGGTGATGTTCGGTGTCGGGCCGGCCTATCTTTTCATCGTGCGGCATCGGCTTCCGTTCGGCTTGATGCGCGCCGGCTGGCAGCCTTGGCTGAGCACGATGGGCACCAACCTCGCCATCGCGATCGTCGTCGTCACGCTGACGTGGCTGATCGGCATCGGACCGTTCCTGCTCGTGCATGGGCCGATCATGCTGCTGGCCGCCGCGATGGGCGTGTGGTTGTTCTACGTGCAACATCAGTTCGAACACACGGTGTGGGCCGACAACGAGCAATGGAATTTGCACGAAGCCGCGCTGCACGGCAGCTCGCATTACGTTCTGCCCGGAATTCTGCGTTGGTTCACCGCCAATATCGGCGTGCACCATGTGCATCACTTGTGCAGCCGGATTCCCTATTACCGGTTGCCGCGGGTGCTGCGCGAACACCCCGAACTGCACGACATCGGCCGGCTCACGTTGTGGCAAAGCATCAAATGCGTCCGCCTGGTGTTGTGGGACGAAAGCCGCAAGAAGTTGATCTCGTTCCGCGAGATGCGCGCCATGCGTGCGGCCACGCAGGCCGCGTGACAGTCGCCGGGTCTGCGGTGACAATTCCAGCGCCAGGGATCATGGACGAGCTTCCCTTCGGGATGCGGGCCGCCCGCCGGCTTGCGGTAATGGGCTAGACCGCCGGGCGCCCGGCGAACCGGTCAATGGCCGCCGTCGCATGGCCAATAGGCTCCAATTGCTGGCCATTTCCACGCGTGCGCAAGCCGCGACCGTCACGCCGGTGGACCTTTGGGCGCCGATGCCGGTACATTAGTATCTTGCACGAATGGGCCAAAAGGCCCCCTGGGGAGGAAATCATATGCGTAAAACTCTATTGGTTGCGGGCGCCGCTTTGCTGCTCGCAGCGGGCCCGGCAATGGCCCAGCAAAAAACGATCAAGATCGGATTCGTCAGCACGTTCAGCGGTCCGGTCGCCGCGATCGGCAACGATATGCGCAATAGCTTCGAGCTTGCGCTCGACCACATGGGCCGCAAGATGGGCGGCCTGCCGGTCGAGGTGATCTACGAAGACGACAGCTTCAAGCCGGAAGTCGGCAAGCAGAAGACCGAGAAGCTGATCGAGTCCGACAAGGTCGACTTCATCTCCGGCTATATCTGGTCGAACGTGCTGCTGGCTTCGATCAAGCCGGTCGTCGATTCAAAAACCTTCCTGGTCATCGCCAATGCCGGCCCGTCGCAGGTCGCGGGCGAGCTGTGCTCGCCTTATGTGTTCTCGACCTCCTGGCAGAACGACCAGACGCCGCAGGCGATGGGTCACTACATGAACCAGAAGGGCGTGAAGTCGGTGTTCCTGATCGGCCCGAACTACGCCGCCGGCAAGGACATGCTGGCCGGCGTCGCCGCGACCTTCAAGGGCAAGATCGTCGGGCAGGAACTGACCACCTGGCCGTCGCAGCTCGACTTCTCCGCCGAACTGGCGAAGGCGAAGGCCGCCAATCCGGATGCGATCTTCGTGTTCTATCCGGGCAAGGCCGGCGTGCAGTTCCTGACCCAGTACGCGCAGGCAGGCCTCAAGGGCACAATTCCGCTCTACACCGCTTTCACCATCGACGAATTGTCGCTGCCCTTGCAGAAGGAACTCGCGCTCGGCGTGCCCGGCGCGCAGGAGTGGGTGAACGATCTGCCCAACGAAGCGAACAAGAAGTTCGTCGCCGACTACATCAAGAAGTATCCGGGCCACAAGCCGTCGTTCTACGGTGCGCAATCCTACGATGCCGCCAACCTGATCGCCTCGGCGGTGGCCGCCACCAAGGGCAATCTGAGCGACAAGGAAGCGGTGCAGCAAGGCGCTGGAGAAGGCCGACTTCAAGTCGGTGCGCGGTGACTTCAGGTTCGGCAACAACCATGTTCCGATCCAGAATTTCTATCTGCAGGACGTGGTGAAGGACGACAAGGGCGACTTCGTGCTGAAGACCGTCGCCACCATCGTCAAGGACAACCAGGACGCCTTCCACGACAAGTGCCCGATGAAGTGATCCGGGGTTAAGTACACGGCGGCGGCGGCGCATCCGCGCTGCCGCCGTTTGTTTGTCGGGACACCGCCTATTATTCAGATCAGCGCGCCATGACGCTTTTCATCGAGCAATGCCTGAACGGGTTGCAGTTCGGCCTGCTGCTGTTCCTGCTGGCGGCGGGGCTGACGCTGGTGTTCGGCATCATGGACCTGGTCAATCTGGCGCACGGCTCGCTCTACATGATCGGCGCCTATTTCGCCGCCACCTTCGCCGCCTGGACCGGCAGCTTCGTGCTCGGCGCGGTGCTCGGCGCTTGTCGGCACGCTGATGGTCGGCATGGCGGTGGAGGTGATCGCGATGCGCAGGCTGTACGGCCGCGACCATCTCGACCATGTGCTCGGCACCTTCGGCCTCATTCTGTTCTTCGATGAGGCGGTGCGGCTGATCTGGGGGCCGGAGGGCATGAGCCTGCCGCTGCCGTCCTGGCTCAACACCTCGGTGCAAATCCTGCCGGGCGTCAATTATTCCGCCTACCGGCTCGCCATCATCGTCGTCACGCTGGCGGTCGCCGGCTTTCTCTATGTGCTGGTGATGCGCACGCGCATCGGCATGCTGATCCGCGCCGGCGCGTCGAACCGCGAAATGGTCGGCGCGCTCGGCGTCAACATCAAGCTGCTCTATACGCTGGTGTTCGGGCTGGGCGCCGCGCTCGCCGGTCTTGCCGGGCTGATGCAGGCGCCGATCCTCACCGTGCAGATCGGCATGGGCGAGAACATCCTCATTCTCGCCTTCGTCATCACCGTGATCGGCGGCATCGGCTCGATCCGCGGTGCGTTGGTGGCGGCGATTTTTGTCGGCTTCATCGACACCCTCGGCCGCGCCTTCTTTCCCGATCTGTTGCGCATGGTATTGAACAAGGAAGCGGCCTCGACCGCGGCGCCCGCGCTCTCATCGATGCTGATCTATCTGCTGATGGCGATCGTACTGGTGGTCAAGCCGGAAGGCTTGTTCTCGGCGGGCCAAAAATGACCGGCTGGTTCACCGTCCGCAATATCGTGATCGTCGCGCTGCTGGCCGCGCTGGTGCTGCTGCCGGTCTATGTCGCGCTTGGCGGCAACCGCTTTCTGCTCACGCTGTTCACCCGCATCATCATCCTGGCGCTGGCCGCCGTCAGCCTCAATCTGATCCTCGGCTATGGCGGCATGATGAGCTTCGGCCACGCCGCCTATCTCGGCATCGGCGGCTATGCGGTCGGTATCCTGGCGCATGAGGGGATTACCTCCGGCTTCGTGCAATGGCCGGTGGCGCTTGTCGCCTCCGCGCTGTTTGCGCTCATCATCGGCGCGCTGTCGCTGCGCACGCGCGGCGTCTACTTCATCATGATCACGCTCGCCTTCGCGCAGATGGCCTATTACGTCATCGCCGGGCTGGCGCGTTACGGCGGCGACGACGGGCTGACCATCTACAAGCGCAGCCAGTTCGTCGCGCCGATCGATCTGTCGAACAAGGTGCAGTTCTATTACGTCTGCCTCGCGCTGCTGTTCGGATCGATCTACCTGATCTGGCGGCTGGTGAATTCGCGCTTCGGCATGGTGATCCAGGGCGTCGCGCTCGAACGACATCCGCATGCGGGCGATCGGCTTCCCGACCTATCGCTATCAGCTTGCCTGCTTCGTCATTGCCGGCACGCTGTGCGGGCTGGCCGGCGCGCTGCTGGCCAATCACACCGACTTCGTCAGCCCGGCGATGATGTATTGGACGCGCTCGGGCGACCTCATCATCATGGTCGTGCTCGGCGGCATGGCTTCGCCATTCGGTCCGCTGTTCGGCGCGGTGGCGCTGCTGGTGTTTGAAGAAATGTTGCCGTTTGTGATCAAGCTGGTCGGCACTCCGTTCTTTGGCGAGGCGGCGTCCCGCGCCTCGGAATATTGGCAGATTATCATGGGCCCGTTGCTGCTGCTCGTCGTGTTGTTCGCGCGCGGCGGCATCGACGGGCTGCTCGCCAAAGTGGGCGCAAAGGTGCGCTCATGAGCGCGCCGTTGCTGCAGGTCGAAAACCTGGCCAAGCGCTTCGAAGGCATCGTCGCCACCGACGATCTCGCGCTCAATGTCGCCGCCGGCGAATTGCACGCGGTGATCGGGCCGAACGGCGCCGGCAAGACCACGCTGATCGCCCAGCTCAGCGGCCAGGTGATGCCCGACTCCGGCCGCATCCGGTTTCGCCGGCAACGACATCACCGCGCTGCCGATGTACCGCCGCAGCGCGCTGGGCCTGGCGCGCTCGTTCCAGATCACGTCCTTGTTCCTCGATCTCAGCGTGCTCGACAATGTGGCGCTCGCGGTGCAGGCGCATGCCGGACATTCGTTTCGCTTCTGGCGCAATGCCCGCTTGGAAGACGGCTTTGCGCGAGCCTGCGCGCGCGGCGCTCGCCCGCGTCGGCTTGATCGAGCGGGCGGACTGGCCGGCGTCGGTCTTGAGCCACGGCGAGCATCGCCAGCTCGAACTGGCCATGGCGCTCGCCGGCTCGCCCCGCATGCTGCTGCTCGACGAGCCGATGGCGGGCCTGGGCCCGGAAGAATCCGCCCGCATGGTCGAGATGCTGCGGGCCTTGAAGCGGGAGCTCACCATCCTGCTGGTCGAGCACGACATGGAAGCGGTGTTCGCGCTTGCCGACCGCATCACCGTGCTGGTCTACGGCCGCGTGATCGCCTCCGGCAGCCCGGCCGACATCCGCGCCAACCGGGACGTGCGCGACGCCTATCTGGGCGAGGCCGAAGAAGAGGGCGCCGGCCATGGCTGACAGCATCCTCGACGTCGCGGGAATCGAGACCTGCTACGGCCTGAGCCAGGTGCTGTTTGGCGTGTCGCTGTCGATCGCGCCCGGCGAGATGGTGACGCTGATGGGCCGCAACGGCATGGGCAAGACCACCACCGTGCGCTCGATCATGGGGCTGACGCCGGCGCGCGCCGGCAGCATCCGCTTCATGGGCCGGGAAATCCGCGGCCTGCCGCCCTACCGAATAGCCAAGCTCGGCATCGGCCTGGTGCCGGAAGGCCGCCAGATTTTCCCCAATCTCAGCGTGCGCGAAAATCTGGCTGCGACCGCGGTCGCGCGCGACGGCGACGGCTGGACGCTCGATAAGGTCTACGCGCTGTTCCCGCGGCTGGCCGAGCGCCACGCCAGCATGGGCAACCAGCTCTCCGGCGGCGAGCAGCAGATGCTGGCGATCGGCCGCGCGCTGATGACCAATCCGCGGCTGCTGATCCTGGACGAGGCGACCGAGGGCCTGGCGCCGCTGATCCGCGCCGAAATCTGGCGCTGCCTCGCCCGCCTGAAGGAGCTGGGCCTCGCCATTCTGGTGATCGACAAGAATGTCGGCGCGTTGATGCGCGTCGCCGACCGCCATTTCCTGATCGAGCGCGGCCGCGTGGTGTGGAGCGGCGTCTCGCGCGAACTCGCCGCCGCGCCGGACGTGCAGCACCGGTATTTGGGCGTGTGAGGCTACTCCGCCGGCTGCGTGCTCGGCGGGCGGCGGATAAAGGTGGAGCTGGCGCCGCCGAGCTTGCGGTGCAGCCGGTCGAGCAGCAGATAGATCACCGGCGTGGTGTAGAGCGTGAGCATCTGCGACACCAGCAGCCCGCCGATGATGGTGATGCCGAGCGGCCGGCGCAGCTCGGAGCCGGGGCCGGACGCGATCACCAGCGGCAGCGCGCCCAGCATCGCGGCCATGGTCGTCATCAGGATCGGCCGGAAGCGCGCCAGGCAGGCTTCGTGAATGGCCTGCTGCGGCGACAGCCCGCGCCGGCGTTCGCCGTCGAGCGCGAAGTCCACCATCATGATGCCGTTCTTCTTCACGATGCCGATCAACAGGATGATGCCGATGAAGGCGATCACGGTCAGCTCGGTGCCGGAGATCTGCAACGCGAGCAGCGCGCCGAGGCCGGCCGACGGCAGCGTCGAGATGATGGTGAGCGGGTGCGCCAGGCTCTCGTACAGCACGCCGAGCACGATATAGACCGCGATCAGCGCCGCCAGCAGCAGCAGCGGCTGCGCGCTGACCGACTGCTTGAAGGCCTGCACGTCGCCGGCGAAGTCGGCGTGGATCGTGTCGGGAATGTGCATCTCGGCCACCGCCTGCTCGAGCGCCGCGGTGGCGTCCTCGATCGTGGCGTTGGGCGCGAGATTGTAGGTGATGGTGACCGACGGGAACTGGCCCTGATGGTTCACCACCAGCGGCGCGATCGCCGCGCTCGACCTGCGCCACCGCCGATAGCGGCACCTGCGTGTTGCCGGTGCCCGGCACGTAGACCTGGGTGAGGTCGGCCGGGTCGCGCTGGTATTGGCGGTCCACTTCCAGAATGACGCGATACTGGTTGCGCTGGGTGTAGATGGTCGAAATCTGCCGCTGCGAGAACGCGTCGTTGAGCGCGTTGTCGATGTCCTGGATGCGCACGCCGAGCCGCGCGGCCGCCTTGCGGTCGATGGTGACATTGGCCTGCAGGCCGCCTTGCTCGCGGTCGGTGGTGACGTCGACCACGCCGGGCACCTGCTTCACCCGGTCGATCACCTTCGGCACCCAGGCTTTGCAGCGGGTCGATATCGGCGCTCCACAGCGTGAACTGGTATTGCGAATCGCTCTGCCGCCCGCCGACGCGCAGGTCCTGCGCCGGCACCATGAACACGCGGATGCCGGGGATCTGGCTGAGCTTGCCGCGCAGCCGCGCGACGATGCGCTGCGTGCTCACATTGTCGCGCTCGGCCAGCGGCTTCAGGCTGATGAACATGCGGCCCGCGATTGACCGAGGCGTTGAAGCCGGAGGCGCCGACCGAGGAGCCGAGGCCCGCCACCGCCGGATCGGCCAGCACGATGTCCATCGCCTTCTGCTGCAATTGCAACATGGCCTCGTAGGAAATATCGGTCGAGGCCTGCGTGCCGCCGAAGATCAGCCCGGTGTCGTCCTGCGGGAAATAGCCTTTCGGCGTCTTGATGTAGAGACCGACGGTGAGCGCGATGGTGGCGACGAACACGACCAGCGCCAGCGCGCGGTGTTCGAGCACGAAGGAGAGCGTGCGGTCGTAGAAGCGCGATCATGCGCGACAGCACGCCCTCGACCAGGCGGTCGAGCCAGGTGGCGTCGCGGCTCGGCGCCGCGCGCACGAAATAGGCGCAGATCATCGGCGTCACCGACAGCGACACCACGGTCGAGACGGCGATGGCGAATGCCAGCGTCACCGAGAATTCGCGGAACAGCCGGCCGACGATGCCGCCCATGAACAGCAGCGGAATGAACGCGGCGATCAGCGACACGGAGATCGACACCACGGTGAAGCCGATCTGCTTGGCGCCCTTCAGCGTGGCGCGCAGCGGCGAGTGCGCCCTTTTCCAGATTGCGGAACATGTTCTCGATCATCACGATGGCGTCGTCGACCACGAAGCCGATGCAGACCGCGAGCGCCATCAGCGACAGATTGTCGATCGAGAATCCGGCCACCCACATCGCCGCGCAGGTGCCGGCGAGCGACAGCGGCACGGTGATGCCGGCGGCAATCGTCGCCGCCGTGCGCCGCAGGAACAGGAACACCACCAGCATCACCAGCACTGACGGTGGCGCCGAGCGTGAGCTGCATGTCGTGCACGCTGGCGCGGATGGTCTGGGTGCGGTCGGTCAGCACCGAGATATCGAGGCCGGCCGGCACCCATTGCCGCAGCTCGGGCAGCAGCGTCGTAGATGCGGTCGACCGTGTCGATGACGTTGGCATTGCCCTGCTTGGTGATGATCAGCAGCACCGACGGGTCGCGGTTGAACCAGCCGGCGGAGCGGCTGTTGCGCACGCTGGCGCGGATCGAGGCGACGGTGGACAGGCGGATCACGGTGCCGTCGACGGTCTTCACCACCAGCGGATCGTATTCGCTGGCGGTGCGCAGCTGGTCGTTGATGCCGATGGTGACGCCGCGCTTGGCGCCGTCGAAGCTGCCGAGCGGGCCGACCGCGTTGGAATTGGCGATCGCGGTGCGCACGTCCTCCATGCTCAGGCCCATGGCGGCGAGCGCGCCGGATCGACGCGCACGCGGATCGCCGGCTGCTCGGAGCCGGCGACGGTGACGTCGGCGACGCCGTCCACCTGGGTCAGCCGCTGCGCGATCACGCTGTCGGCGGCGTCATAGATCGCGCTCGGCTGCATGGTCTTCGAGGTCAGCGCCAGGATCAGGATCGGCGCCGCCGCCGGATTGGCCTTGCGGAAGGTCGGCAGCGTCGGCATGTCGCCCGGCAGGTCGCTGAGCGCGGCGTTGAGCGCGGCCTGCACGTCGCGGGCGGCGCCCTCGATGCTGCGGCTGAGAGGTCGAACTGGACGGTGATGCGCGACAGAGCCGAGCGAACTCACCGAGGTCAATTCGGTGACGCCGGAAATCTCGCCCAGCCGCCGCTCGAGCGGCGCGGCGACCGTCGCCGCCATGATGTTGGGGTCGGCGCCGGGCCGGCTGGCGTGACGAAAATGGTCGGAAAATCCACGCTCGGCAGGCTGGCGACCGGCAGAAAGCGATAGGCGACGGCGCCGACCAGGAACAGCCCGATCGCCAGCAGCGTGGTGCCGATCGGCCGGCGGATGAACGGGTAGGAGAAGTTCATGGCGGCTACGTGCCGGCCGGATGCGAGCCTGCGCGGCGGCGGCGGGCGTCGGCGCAGCCGCGCGCGCAGCCGCTCCATGTAGAGATAGATCACCGGCGTGGTGTAGAGCGTGAGCAACTGGCTGAGCAGCAGGCCGCCGACGATGGTGATGCCGAGCGGATTGCGCAGCTCCGAGCCGGTGCCGCCTTCGAGCGCCAGCGGCAGCGCGCCGAACAGCGCGGCCAGCGTCGTCATCATGATCGGGCGGAAGCGCAGCAGGGCCGCCTGCACGATCGACTCCTCGGGCGTCAGGCCCTGGTGGCGCTCGGCCTCGATCGCGAAGTCGATCATCAGAATCGCGTTCTTCTTCACGATGCCCATCAGCAGCACGATGCCGATCAGCGCGATCACCGACAGGTCGTAGCCGAACAGCATCAGCGCCAGCAGCGCGCCGACGCCGGCCGAGGGCAGCGTGGAGAGAATGGTGAGCGGATGGATGAAGCTTTCGTACAGCACGCCGAGCACGATGTAGATGGCGATGGCGGCGGCCAGGATCAGCCAGGGCTCGCCGGCCAGCGACTTGGCGAATTCGGCGGCGTCGCCGGAATAGCTGCCGGTCACCGACGACGGCATGCCGATCTCCTGCTGCGCCGCGCCGATCAGCGCTGACCGCGTCGCTCAGCGCGTAGCCGGGCGCCAGATCGAAGCTGATGGTGACCGAAGGGAACTGCTCCTGGTGCGCGATCGCCAGCGGCGCCGAGGTGTTCACGAAGCGCGCAAAGGCCGCGAGCGGCACCTGGTTGCTGAGCCGGTGACGGTGTTGGGCGTGGCGGTGGTGTTGGTATTGGTGGTGCCGGTCGCGGTGTTGGCGACGGTGGCCGCCGTGCCGGTCGAGGTGCTGGCGCCGGTGACGTAGAGTTTCGACAGCGAGCCGGGGTCCTGCTGGTAGCGCGGCTGCGCTTCCAGGATGACGCGATACTGGTTGGCCTGGCCGTAGATGGTGGAAATCTGCCGCTGGCCGAAGGCGTCGTTGAGCGTGTCGGTGACGCTCTGCATCGAGACGCCGAGGCGCCCGGCCTGCTCGCGGTCGACATTGACGTTGCACGCGCGGGCCGCCTTCCTGCGCCTCGGAGGCGACCTCGCGCAGCGCCGGATCGCCGCGCAGCTTGCGCGTCAGCTTGTCGGCCCATTCCAGCACTTCGGCGGAATCGGTGCCGACCAGCGTGTACTGGTACTGCGCGCGGCTCACCCGCGTGGAAATCTGGATGTCCTGCGTGGCCTGGAAATACACCGTCATGCCGGGAATGCCGGCGACCGCGTCCTTCAGCCGCGCGATGATGGTATCCACATGCGCACTGCGCGTGATCGCGCGGCTTCAGGGTGATGGCGAGCCGGCCGGCATTGGGCGTGGCGTTGAGCGGGCTGACGCCGATCACCGACACCACGCCGGCGACGTCGGCGTCGGCGCGGATCGTGTCTTCGACCGTGCGCTGGCGGCGCTGCATTTCGGTGAAGGAGACGTCGGTGCCGGCTTCGGTCACCGCCGTGATCAGGCCGGTGTCCTGCAGCGGCAGGAAGCCCTTCGGCATGACGATGTAGAGGAAAATGGTGGCGGCCAGCGTCGCCAGCGTCACCAGCAGCGTCTCGCGCTGGTGGCGCAGCACCCAGAGCAGGCTCTGGTGATAGGCCTCGACCGTGCGCTCGAGCAGGCCGTGGAAAGCGGCGCGTGAGCGCGTTGTCGGCACGGCCGCCGACGCTTTCGCCGACTGCCGCAGCAGGCGGCCGCACATCATCGGCGTCAGCGTCAGCGAGACGATGGCCGAGGCCACCACCGCGATGGTGAGCGTGAGCGCGAATTCGCGGAACATGCGCCCGACCAGCCCGGTCATGAACAGCAGCGGAATGAACACCGCGATCAGCGACAGCGTCAGCGAAATCACCGTGAAGCCGATCTCGCTGGCGCCGCGCAGCGCCGCGTCCAGCGGGCTTTCGCCGTCCTCCATGTGGCGCACGATGTTCTCGATCATCACGATGGCGTCGTCGACCACGAAGCCGGTGCCGATGGTCAGCGCCATCAGCGACAGATTGTCGAGCGAGAAGCCGCAGAACCACATCACGCCGAAGGTCGCGATCAGCGACAGCGGCAGCGCCACGCCGGCGATGATGGTGGCGCGGATGGTGCGCAGGAAAATCAGCACCACCAGCACGACCAGCACGACGCTGAGCATCAGCGTGAACTGCACGTCGTGGATCGAGGCGCGGATGGTGGTGGTGCGGTCGTTGACGATGGTGAGCGGGCGCCGGCCGGCATCGCGCGCCGCAGGCGCGGCAGTTCGGCGCGCACGCGGCTCACGGTCTCGATCACATTGGCGCCGGGCTGGCGCTGCACGTCGATCACGATCGCCGGCGTGCCCTGGTAGGAGGCGCCGACCTTGGTGTTCTCCAGCCCGTCGACCACGTCGGCGACGTCGCTGAGCAGCACCGGCGCGCCGTTGCGGAACGCCACGATCATCGATTTGTAGGCGTCGGCGGTGGTGATCTGGTCGTTGGCGGCGATGGTGTAGGACTGGTGCGCGCCGTCGAGCGAGCCCTTGGCGCCGGCCACGTTGGCGCCGACGATGGCGGTGCGCAGGTCCTCCAGCGCGATGCCATAGGCGGCGAGCCGCGACAGATCGGCCTGGATGCGGATCGCCGGGCGGATGCCGCCCTGCACCGAGACGTGGCCGACGCCGGTCACCTCGGACAGCCGCGGCGCCATGATGGTGTCGGCCATATCGCTGAGCGCGCGCAGGTCGATGGTTTGCGAGGTGAGCGCCAGCGTGATGATCGGCGCGTCGGCCGGGTTCACCTTGGAATAGAGCGGCGGATAGGGAAGGTTGCGCGGCAGCGTCGAGCCGGCGGCATTGATCGCCGACTGCACGTCCTGCGCGGCGGCGTCGATGTCGCGGTTGAGATCGAATTGCAGCGTGATCTGGCTGATGCCGAACGAGCTCGACGAGGTCATGGTCTGCAGCGCCGGGATCTGGCCGAACTGCCGCTCCAGCGGCGCGGTCACCAGCGAGGCGATGGTGTCGGGATTGGCGCCGGGCAGCTGGGTGGTGACCTGGATGGTGGGGAAATCCACCTGCGGCAGCGCCGAGACCGGCAGCCACCAATAGCCGAGCGCGCCGCCCAGCATCACCGCGACGCCGAGCAGGGAGGTGGCGATCGGCCGGTGAATGAATGGGGAGGAAACGCTCATTGTTGCGGGTTCGGCCTCGTATTGCCGCCGCTGGCCGCTGGCCGCTACGCCGGCCGCGCGCGCGGCGGGGCCGCGGCCGGCGCGCCGTCGCTGCTGCCGATCGCGACCTTGGCTGCCGTCGGTCAGCCGGACAAAGCCGGTGGTGACCACGCGCTCGGGCGGCGCCAGGCCGCTCTTGACCACGGTCTGGGTCTCGTCCTGCTTCTGCACCGCGATCGGACGCATCGCCACCGTGTTGTCGTCCTTGACCACGTAGACGAAGGTGCCGTTCGGGCCGCGCTGCACCGCGCCGGTCGGGATCACCACCACCTCTTTCAGCGTGTCGATCAGCAGCCGCACATTGACGAACTGGCCCGGCCAGAGTTGCAGGTCGGTGTTGGGAAACTCGGCCTTGAGCTTCACGGTGCCGGTGGTCTGATCGACCTGGTTGTCGACCACGCGCAACATGCCGCGGTCGATCACCGCGTCGCTGTCGGAGCGCTGCGCCTCGACCGCTGAGCGGCGCCTTGGCGAAGGCGTCGTTGACCTGGTCGAGGTCCTGCTGCGGCAGGTTGAACAGCACCGAGATCGGCTTGATCTGGGTGATGACCACGATGCCGGTCGAACTCGATGCATGCACGATATTGCCTTCGTCGACCTGCCGGATGCCGGTGCGGCCGTCGAGCGGGGCGACGATGGTGGTGTAGCCGAGCATGGCCTGGGCGTTTTCGATCGCGGCCTGGTCGGATTGCACTTGCGCGGCATTTTGGGCGACCAGCGCCCTTTGGGTATCGGCCTGCTGGCGGTTGATGGCGTTGGTGGCCGCCAGTCTTTCATAGCGATCGAGATCGATCTTGGCGTTGGCGAGTATCGCTTCGTCCTGCGCCTTCTTGGCCACCGCCTGATCGAGCTGCGCCTGATAGGTGGTGGGATCGATGCGCGCCAGCACGTCGCCCTTCTTGACGTCCTGGCCTTCCTTGAAGTCGACGCTGAGCAGCTTGCCGTCGACCTGCGGGCGCACGGTCACGGTGTTGAGCGCCTTGATGGTGCCGACGGCGTCGAGATAGACCGGCACGTCGGCTTTGGCCGCGGCGGCGACCAGCACCGGCACCGGCCCGCCTTCGGCGCCGAAGCGGCCGCGGCGCTGCTGCGGCGGCGAGCCGGTGAAGACGTAGACCAGCGCCGCGGCGACCACGATGACGATCAGCCCGATCGCCAGATTGCGGCGGGTGCGCATTTTGGCCTTTGCCCAGATCTGCTTCGGCAGTTCACCGTGCATTGGAGGTTTCCACCGGCTTCGGCAGCCAGCCGCCGCCGAGCGCCTGATAAAGGCTCACGATCGCCTGCACATGCTCGAGACGCGCCTGCACATGCGCGAGTTCCGCCACATAGAGCGTCTGCTGGGTTTGCAGCACGGTGACCAGATCGATGGTGCCCTGCTGCAATCGCTGCTCGGAAATTTCGAAAGCGCGCCGCGAACTCGTCACCACCTCGAATTGCAGCCGCTCGCGCAGCGCGGTCTGGCGGATGCCGTCGAGCGCGGTTTCGACGTCGGCGAAGGCGGAGATCACCGCCTTGCGATAATTCTGCAACAACTCGTCCTGCCTGCCTTTCTGCAGGTCGAGATTGCCCTGCAGCCTGCCGCCGTCGAAGATCGGCTGCGTCAAACCGGCGGCGACGTTGAAGAACACCGATTCCGGCCGCATCAGTATTTTGAGCACCGAGCTCTGATAGCCGCCTTCGCCGGTGAGCTTGATGCTCGGCAGGAATTGCGCGCGCGCATTGTCGACATTGGCATTGGCGGCGGCGAGATTGGCCTCGGCTTCGCGGATGTCGGGGCGTTGCGTCAGCAGCTCGGACGGCAGGCCCGGCGTCACGCGCGGATAGGCGATGCTGCGCAACGATCCGCCGCGGATGCGCACACTGCTCGGGCGAACGCGCGATCAGCACTGCCAGCGCGTTGCGGTTCTGCGTGAGCGTCCGCTCCAAGGGCGGGATCAAGGCGCGCTGGGTATTGACCAGGCTCTCCTGCTGCGCGGTGTCGAGCGCCGAGGCGGTGCCGGCATTGAGCCGCTGCTGGATCAGATTGAGCACGCGCGTGGCGCTGTGCAGGTTTTCGCGCGTGACCCGCAACAGGTCCTGCGCGGCCAGAACCTGGAAATAGGCATTGGCGGTGGCGACCACGGTGGTCAGGCCCACCACCTCGCGGTCGTAGCGGCTGGCGACCGCGGTCTCCTCGGCCGCGCGCATTAGCGCGCGGTTCTTGCCCCAGAAGTCGATCTCGTAGCTGGCCGTGAGCGAGGCGGTCAGATTGTTGCCCACGGTAAAGCCTCTGTCGTCGATGAACGGCTTGCCGTTGCCGAGGCCGGTCGTCTTGGATTGCTGCGCTCGTGCGGCATTGCCGTTGAGACCGATGCTCGGCAACAGCGGCGCGCCGGCAATGCGCGCCTGTGCGTCGGCCTGCACGATGCGGGCGACCGCCGCGGCGATATCGAGATTGGCGGCGCGCGCTTCTTCGATGACTTCGGTCAATTCGCGCGAGCGGAAGCCGCGCCACCAGTCGAGCGGCGGCAGCGCCGCTTCGGCCACCGCCGGATTTTTCGGGCCGCGGTCATAGGCCTGCGGAATATCGAGCCCGGGCTCGGGCTTGTCGCCGGTCAGCAGGCAGCCGCCGAGCGGGCAGCATCAGGCAGAATCCTTGCAGCATGGTCACAAATACGGGCGCGCGCGCCGTTTTGTTCCCGACCTCGCACCTTGGCTACCGCGACGCATACCGACGACTTTCAAAAACCACTGAAACGGGGCTCGGACCGGAAATTAGCCTGTTCTAATGGCGGTTGCTCGTCTATTTGCGGCCGGGCGGCCAGTCGGCCAGCGCGTGGCGGCCGGCCGGCGACATCTGCGACGCCGAGAACGCGAACACGCCCTGGATGACCTGATCGAAGCTCTGCCGTGCGGCGCGGGTCTTGGCCATGGCCGCGCGCATGGCCTCGACGTCGAACGGCTCCTGCCGCAACGTCGCGCGGATCTGGTCCTGCGCGGAGCGGTACTGCGTCTGCGAGTCCTCGAGCAGCTGGCGGTTGGCCTTGATCTGGCCGCGCAGCAGGTCGGCATCGACCGGCGGCAAGGTGGCGGCGATGCGCTCGACGCGCACGAACACATTGCGGTCCCAGGCCGGCGTGGCCGGCGCGCGGATCGCCATCGCCAGCGCGACGCCGACGAAGAACAGATTGAGCGCGAGCGAGCCGAGCAGCAGCCAGCGCGACGAGCCGCGCGATATCGCGGGAGCGTATTGGGCGATGGTCATGGGCGTGCTCCGGTCAGCGCTTCGGGCTCGAACACGATCGAGCCGAGGTCGGCGCGGCTGGCGACCGCGAACGGCACATTCGGCCCGTCGAAGCGCCGGTCGAGCCCGGCGATCCCGATGACGAAGCCGAGCGCGGCGCAGCAGGCCAAGGCCGCGACGCGCGGCCAGGCCGGCGCGAATTGCCAGTCGAGCAATATGCCCGGCAGGCGCCACAGCGGCATCTTCTGCCGCGGCAGCGGGCCGCTCAGCCGCTTGAGCACGCGTTCGACCGCCGCTTCATCGGTCGGCGGTGCTTTGCTGTGACGCTTGAGCGCCGCGTCGAGAAAAGCCTGCAACTGGTCGTCTTTCATCTTACTCATCCTCATCGATCACGCTATCGAGCGCGCGGCGCAGGTTCTGCTTGCCGCGCACCAGCAAGGTCTCCACCGCCGACACCGAAGTATCGAGAATCTCCGCCACCTGCGCATTGCTCATGCCGTCACCGTAAGTGAGCACGATCGCCGTGCGCTGGCGCGCGGGCAGCTCGGCGATCGCGGCGGCGACCAGCCGCTCGCGCTCGTCGTGTTCCGCCTTGGCGCCGGGCCCAAGCGCCGGGTCGACGATCTCGCCGGCCGCCTCCAGCGCGACCCAGGGCGCGCGCCGCTTGCGGTCGAGACAGAGATTGACCACCACGCGCGTGAGCCAGGTGCGGAACAGCGCCAGCGGCTGCCAGCGCGGCGCGTGGGTCCACACCCGCAGCATGGCTTCCTGCGCCACGTCCTCGGCGTCGGCGGCGTTGCCGAGAATGCGGCGCGCCAGCCCGAGCATGGCCGGCAGATGGCGGCCGGCGAGCGCGCGGAACGCCGGCTCGTCGCCGCGCGCGACCCGGGCCATGAGCGCTTCGTCGTTGTCATCCATCGCAGTGTGGTGGTCGCCATCGAGAAAACCCGTCCATTGTAGTCTTTGGCCTATCCGATTTAACGCGCAGGGGCGCGGAATCCTGTGCGGGCGGGAAAGCGGGGAAATCGGGGATAAGTCCGGCAGGGCACCGGCCTAACCTATTGAATTACCGTGGTTTAGCAACCCGGCGCTGAGCCGCCAGCTCCAAGCCCTTTGACCAGCCGGTAGACCGCCCGGCAGTTCGGCACCGGCACGTTGAGGCGCTCGCCCTCGCGCACGATGAAGCCGGTCAGTTCGTCGATCTCGGTCGGGGTGCCGCGGGCGATGTCGAGCGCCATCGAGCCGGCGTGGCTGGACATCGGGATTTCGCCGGCGCGGATCTGGGCGACGAACTGCATCGGCGGAAAGGCGAAGCTGCCGCCGAGCTTGGCGACCACCGCCATGCACTCGGCCGCCATGTCGTCGATCAGCGCGCGCATCTCCGGCGCATCGTGACGGGCGGCATTGTCGCCCATCATCAGCGCGCCGAGCGGGTTCATCACGCAGTTGAATACGAATTTCGACCAGACCGCGCCCATCGGGTCGGCGACGATCTCGGTCGGCATGCCGGCGGCGTTGAGCAGGTCGCCGAGCGGGCGAATATCGTCGACGTTGCCGCGCGCCGGGCCAAGCCAGGTCTTGCCCTCGATCAGGTTCTCCACGCAGCCCGGCTCGACAAAGCGGCCGGCGTTCATGGTGACGCCGCGCACCACGATCGCGTCGGGCACGCCGAGCAGCACCTCGGCATTGCCCATGCCGTTCTGCAAGGTCACCAGCATCGGATTGCCGGCGAGCAGCCGGGCGCAGTTGCGCGAGCGCCGCGCCGGTCGCCTTCGACTTGATGAGGAAGATGACGGCATCGAACGACGCACCCGTGAGCGCGGCGGGATCGCTCGTCGCTTTAAGGCGGGCGACGCGCGGATTTTTTCCGATCACGCGCAGGCCCTGCGCGTTGATGGCGCGCACATGCTCGGCATTGGCGTCGTAGGCGGTGACCTCGGCCACCGCGGCGAGCGCCGAGGCGAACAGGCCGCCGATGGCGCCGCAGCCGACGATCAGGATCTGTGGGGCCATGGGTCTCTTGCCTACGCGTGTTGTTCTCAGAGAACCGGTTACGACCTGGAATGACATCCGAGGTCATGCCCTGTGCCGGCGGAGAATGGACGAAATCGGCAAATTACTGTCAACTTGGGTGCAATCGACGGAATTAGCCGTCAGACCGCAGCCTGCTCAATCTCGGCATGATCGCCTGCCTCGGGCGCATGCACGCGTTCGAGGCGCATTTCCGCGGCGCGCTGCGCAATGGCCTGACGCCCAAGGAGCTGTCCGCCATCCTGCGGCAGATCGCCATCTATTGCGGCTTCCCGGCCGCGCTCGACTGCCACCGCGTGGCCAAGCAGGTTCTGGCGGCGGAAGCCAAGAAAACATGAAGAAAAGCCGGCCCGTTGCGGCAGAATCACGTTAACGAGATAGCCGTATTCTTGTCTTGAATGTGCCTTCATCCCGGGGCAATCAAGGCTGCGGGATGACCGAGGTATTGGTGCCTCGGCCTACAGGTGGACGATGATCCGACGCTGCGGTCTTTTCCTGCTCACGCTGCCGATGGCGGCGGCCATTCCGGCCGCCTCCGCCGTCGCGCAGTATTATCCGCCGCCGCCGCCGCCCGGCTACTACCGCAGCGCCCCGCCGCCGGGCGCCTATTATCAGGATCGGCCGCCGCCGCCCGCGTTCTGGACCGACGACGATGACGACGATCAGCCGGTGCGCCGGCCGCGGCGTTCACCGCAGATGGGCCAGGTTCCGCCGCAAGGCCAGCCCGGCGCTCCCGGTCGTATTCTGCCGTATCCGGACGATGAGGCCGACGCCGGCGGCCTGCCGCCGCCCGGCTTTGTCCCGCCCGACGGGCGTCCGCCGGTCTATGGGCACCAACTCGAGCGGCAAGCGCCGGCCGCCGTCGAAGCCGATCCCGATGCGATCCGCCCGCCGGGCGCGATCGGCGCTGCGCCGGGTGCAACGCCGCGGCCGGTGCCGCCGTCGGCGACCGCCGCGCTGCCGCCGGAGGATCAGCCCGAGCAAGGCCAGCCCAAGGAACTGCCGCCCAATCTCAAGAAGCAACTGGTGACGTTCGCCACCAAGGAACCGGCCGGCACCGTCATCATCGATACGCCGAACACCTATCTCTATCTGGTGCTCGGCGGCGGCAAGGCGATGCGCTACGGCATCGGCGTCGGCCGTGAGGGCTTCACCTGGTCGGGCACCGAGCGCGTCAGCAAGATGTCGGAATGGCCGGACTGGTATCCGCCGACCGAGATGATCGAGCGCCAGCCCTATCTGCCGCGCATGATGGCGGGCGGACCGGGCAATCCGCTCGGCGCGCGCGCGCTTTATCTCGGCAAGACGCTGTATCGCATCCACGGCACCAACCAGCCCTCGACCATCGGTTCGTTCGTGTCGTCCGGCTGCATCCGGCTGCTCAACGAGGACATCGAGGATCTGTTCAGCCGCGTGCAGGTCGGCACGCGCATCGTCGTCATGCCCGGCAAGCCGCCGGAGACGGTGGCCAACACCGGCACTGTGCCGGCCGCGGAACCGGCGAACCCGATGGCGCCGCCGCCCCGCAATGGCCCGGCGATTTCCAGTTCCCCGCTGCCGCCGGTGCGTTAAAGCCTTCCCCTCCCGGTGGCGCCTGGCGCGCTACTGCACTAACATCGCGCGATGTTTTGACCGGAGCAACGCCGGGCAGCATCGCACCGGCGCTCGCGGTCGAGGGGAGACGGCCATGGCGCGCGAGCGGATTCGCAGCAGGATCGATCGGCGGAATTTTCTGACCGGTGTGGCGGTGGCAGGCGCAGCCGGCACTGCGACCACCATCATGCCGCAAGGCGCCGCGGCTAGTGCGACAACGGCGCCGCTGACTGATCCGGCAACAAGGCCGTCCGCCCTGCCGCCGACTGCAAAGATGGCCGCCGCCGAAACGGGAACGCCGCAGGAGATCAAACGCGACAACGGCACGCCCGGTTCCGACTTCATGGTCGACGTGATCAAAACGCTCGACATCAAATATCTGCCCTGCAATCCGGCCTCGAGTTTCCGCGCTTTGCACGAGTCGCTGATCGATTACGGCGGCAACAAAAGCCCAGAATTTCTCACCTGCATGCATGAAGAATCCGCCGTCGGCATGGCGCACGGATATTTCAAGGCCGCCGGCAAGCCGCTGCTGACGCTCTGCCATGGCACCGTCGGCCTGCAACATGCGGCCATGGGCATTTACAATGCCTGGTGCGACCGCGTTCCGGTTCTTGTCGTCGGCGGAAACGATCTCGATGCCGCCCATCGCCCGCCGGGCGTGCCGACGTTCCACTCGGCGCAAGATATTAACGCGCTGGTGCGCGACTTTACCAAGTGGGACGACACGCCGGTGTCGGCGCAGCATTTCGCGCAGTCATTCGTGCGCATGTACAAGATCGCGACTACGCCGCCTTACGGGCCGGTGATGATGTCGCTTGACGCCGGCTTGCAGCAGGAACCGATCCGCGAGAACGGCGAGAAACTTTATATTCCGCGCTTCGTGCCGAGTTCATCGCCGCAGGGCGACGGCGGCGCTGTGAAAGAAGCGGCGCGTCTGCTCGCCAATGCAGAGCGTCCGGTCATCGTCGTCGATCGGGCCGCACGCACTCCGAACGGCATCAAACTTCTCGTCGAGCTTGCCGAAGCCTTGCAGTCGCCGGTCGTCGACCAGGGCGGCCGCATGAACTTCCCGAAGACGCATTATCTCAATCGTCCGCCAAATGTGATCGGGCAGGCTGACGTCATCATCGGCATGGAGCTGTCGGATTTCTGGGGCGTGGTGAATGGCTTCATCGATAACGGCGATCACGGCATCGGCTTCAACGAGTCAAAAATTAAGGCCGAAACCAAACTGATCAGCATCAGTTCGGTCGAACTCATCACCAAGTCGAACTATCAGGATTTCCAGCGTTTCCAGGTGGTCGACGTGTCGATGCCGGCCGACGCCGAGGCGACGCTGCCGGCGCTGATCGAAGCCGTAAAGGCCGCCATACCCAACGACCGCAAACCGGCCATCGCGCAACGCGGCGATACCATCCGCAAGGCCTACGCCAACGGCCGCGAGAACGTGAAGAAAGCCGCAGCGATCGCCTGGGATGCCTCGCCCGTCAGCACCGCCCGCCTGGTGATGGAACTATGGGCGCAGATCAAGGATCTCGACTGGTCGCTGGTCGCGTCAGAGGGAAATGTCAGCTTCTGGCCGAACCGGCTTTGGCCGATGGAACAGCATCACCACTGGCTTGGCCGCTCCGGCGGTTACGGCGTCGGCTACGGCGCGCCGGCCTCGGTCGGCGCAGCGCTAGCGAACCGCGATCTCGGCCGCTTCTCCGTTTCCATCCAGTCCGACGGCGACCTGATGTACGCGCCGGGCGTGTTGTGGACGGCGGCGCGGCACAAGATTCCGCTGTTGGCGGTCATGCACAACAACCGCGGCTATCATCAGGAAGTAATGCATGTGCAGCGCTTGGCGAATTTCCGCAACCGCGTCGTTAATGTCGGCAACGACATGAGCCCGCTCGGCACCAGCATCGAGAATCCGGATATCGAATATCACAAGCTGGCGGAATCGATGGGATGGTGGGCCAAGGGTCCAATCAAGGATCCGGCCGATCTCGCACCCGCCATCAAGCAAGCCGTCGCCGTGGTCAAATCGGGCCAGCCGGCCTTGCTGAATGTCTGGACGCAGCCGCGATGAGTGATGGTGTCATGCGTAGCCAAATTCGCGTTGCATTTGCCAGCATCCTTGCCGGCATTGTGCTTGGAAACGGCGTTGCGCTCTCTGCATCGGCCGACAACGGCAAGGTTGCCTACGTCAAACACGGTTGCTGGCAGTGCCACGGGTTCCTGGGACAAGGTTCTGTCGCAACCAGTGGCGGCGCGGTAATTGGCCCGAGCGCCCTGTCATTCGATATATTCAAAAACTTCGTGCGCAGCACCAATCGGACGATGCCGCCTTACCGGGAAGCGATTCTGTCGGATGCGGACCTTGCGGATATTTATGCGTATCTGCAGTCGATCCCGAAGCCGCAAGACGCAAACAGCATTCCGCTGCTCAAGCCGTAATACGATCCCGCCCTTGCGCGTTGACGCGCGCGAGCCGCGTGACCGCCTCGATCAACGCGCCCGGATCGGCCACGCCCTTGCCGGCGATGTCGTGCGCGCTGCCATGGGCGACCGACGAGAACAGGATCGGTGAGCCGATCGACAGACCGGCGGTGCGGTTGAAGGCCTGCAGCTTTGCGGCGATGTGACCCTGGTCGTGCAGCATCACGATGAAGGCGTCGCAGCCTTTCTTGCGGAACATGGTGTCGGCGCCGAACGGGCCTGACGCCTCGATGCCATCCTTGGCCGCGCGGGCGATGGCCGGGATGATGATCTCGATCTCTTCCGAGCCGAACATGCCGTCCTCGCCGGCGTGCGGGTTGAGCCCGCCGACGAAAATTTTCGAGCGCGCGATGCCGAGCTGCTTGAGTGCCGCGTTGGTGACGCGGATCACCCGCTCGACCCGCTTCGGCGTGATCAGCGTCACCGCCTCGCGCACGCTCACATGCAGCGTGGCATGGGCAATGCGCACGTCGTCGAAGCAGATCATCAGATAGACGTCATTGACCGGGGTGCCGGTCTCTCGCGCGACGAACGAGGGATAGCCGTCGAAGGCGATGCCGGCCGCGTGAATCGAGCGTTCAGTCTGCGGCGCCGCCACCACGGCATCGACCTCGCCGGCGAGCGCGCATTTGATCGCGCGGCGGGCGGCAGCGAGCGAGGCACGGCCATAAGCGGCATCGATCTTGCCGAAACTCACCGGCGTATTGGTGCCGTCGCTGGCATCGAGCAGGTTGACCGCGCCGTCCGACCAGTCGGCGTCGCCGGCTTTGGCGATCACGCGCAGCCGCGGCGAAAGGCCGGCCGCCTGCGCATGCAGTTTCACCGCTGCCGGGTCACCCACCAGCAGGGGCCGGCACAGCGCCTTCACCCGCGCGTCGAGCGCGGCCTTGAGCGCGATTTCCGGGCCGATTCCGGCCGGGTCTCCGGTGGCAATGGCGATCCGCGGCAACTGCATGGCGGTTCTCTTCCCCGGCAGGCGCGACTGCCTATAATGGTAGGCAAGAATAACAAACTGTCAGGGAAACGTCGCCATGATGTCGCGTGAACAAAACGAGCAGCTCAGCCGCATCGGCCCGGGCGCGCTGATGGGCAAGCTGTTGCGGCGCTACTGGGCGCCGTTCCTGCTGGCGGAGGAAATCCCCGAGCCGGACTGCCCGCCGGTGCGGGTCAAGCTGATGGGCGAGCGCCTGATCGCCTTCCGCGACAGCAAGGGGCGCATCGGCCTGATCGACGAATTCTGCGCCCATCGCGGCGCCTCGCTGTGGTTCGGCGAGAGCGAGGACTGCGGCATCCGCTGCCACTATCACGGCTGGAAATACGATGTCACCGGCCAGTGCGTCGATCTGCCGTCGGAGCCGGAAGAGAGCGGCTTCCGCAAGAACATCAAATTGAAATCCTATCCCTGCATCGAGAAGGCCGGGATCATCTGGGCCTATATGGGGCCGCCGGCCCTGCAGCCGCCGCCACCGGCGCTGGAATGGACCGAGGTGAAACCCGAGCAGCGCTTCGTCTCTAAGCGCTTGCAGGAATGCAATTACCTGCAGGCGATGGAAGGCGGCATCGATTCCAGCCATGTGTCATGGCTGCACGGCAGCGAGCTCGACAAGGACCCGCTGTTCAAGGGCAGCAAAGCCAACGAGTACAACATCAGAGACCGTATGCCGCTGTTCGAGGTCGAGGAATTTTCCGGCGGCCTGCTGATCGGCGCGCGCCGCAATGCCGACGCCGGCAAATATTACTGGCGCATCACGCCCTGGATCATGCCCTGGTACACCATCATCCCGCCGCGCGCCGGACATCCCTTGGGCGCGCACGCGTGGGTCCCGATCGACGACGAGACCTGCTGGGCCTGGAGCATCAATTATCATCCCAAGCGCGCGCTCACGAAGGCGGAAGTCTCGGCGATGCAGGACGGCGAGGGCATCCACGTCAAATACGTGCCCGGTACCTTCATCCCGCTCGCCAACAAGTCCAACAATTACCTGATGGACCGCGAGGCGCAGCGTCACGGCCACAGCGCCACCGGCGTCGACGGCATCGCCATGCAGGACGCCTCGATCCAGGAAAGCATGGGCGCGATCCAGGACCGCACCATGGAGCACCTGTGCGCGACCGATTCAGGCATCATCATGACCCGCAAGATGATGCTGCGCGCGGCCAAGGCCGCGGCCGAAGGCAAGCCCGTGCCGGCGACCGAGCCGCAGGCGCAGCGCGTGCGTTCGGTGGCGATCGAATTGGCCGAAGGTCAGTCCTTCGCCGAAGGCGCCAAGCACGGGCTTTACGCCGCACTCGGCACCGATCCGCTGTCGGTCTAGAATCTTATCTGGAAATTATCCCGGCAACACGGAGACGTTTTTGAACATGCCGCACTTTACCGCGCTGATCACATTGTTGGCCGTCTCCTTGTATTTCTACACCGGCCTGCTGGTCGCCCAGGCGCGGGGGAAATTCGGCGTGATCGCGCCGGCGACGACCGGTAATCCCGATTTCGAGCGCGTGTTCCGCGTACAGCAGAACACGCTGGAATGGATGCCGATCTTTCTGCCGCTGCTCTGGTTTTTTGTACTCTATGTCAACGACTGGGGCGCTGCGTTGCTGGGACTGGTCTGGCTCGCCGGCCGCATCCTTTACATCCGCGGCTACACCGAGGCGGCAGACAAGCGCCACAGAGGCTTTGCGCTGCAAGCTTTCGCCTGCGGCGCGCTGCTGATTGGCACGCTTGCCGGCATCGTTTGGCGCATGGCGCACGGCTGGTGACTCTCTGCTCCCTCCCCCTGAAAGGGGGAGGGTCGGGGAGGGGGGTCATCTTCGTTCGATCGATAGTGGCTGAAAGTGACCCCCACCCGGTTTGCTGACGCAAACCGACCCCCCCTTCAGGGGGAGGTAAAGAAAATCATCACTCCGCCGCGGTCTTAGCCGCTTTGCCGATGGCCGCGTTCACGCGCGGCATCACCTGCTCGGCCATCAGCTGCATTGAGCGTTTGGCCAGCGCCGGATCGACCCAGTCCATCCCGGCATAGACCAGCTCGCCGAAATCGCCGGTCTCTTCGCGCATGGCCAGGATCTGATCCACCACTTTGCTGACGGTGCCGTGGAACACGCAGTGGTTCATGACGAAGTCGTGGGTGATCTCCTCGTCCGGCTGTTCCTTGTGGCTCTTGAACACATAGAGCCGGTTGCCGCGCTTCATCTTGGCGCGCATCTGTTCGAAATAAAACCGGTAGGGGCTGTTGGCGTCTTCGCGGCCGTAGCGCAGCGCGGTCGCCTCGTCGTCGGCGACGAAGATCGTGCGCGCCACGCGCCAATCGGCGACCTCGGCCTTGGCCCCGGCTTCCGCCCTGCCCTTGACGTAGTTGGTCCAGTGCGATTTGAGATGCTTCGCCAGCAGGAAGTTCGCCGACAGCGGATGGAAGTCGCGCTTGCCCATCAGCACGACGCCGGGCGAGAACGGCGCCACCACGGTGCCGACGATTTCCGGCCGCGGCTTCTGGAACGGCTTGGCCAGGATGCCGACGCCGAGTTCGAGCGCGGCGGTGCGGCCGAATCCCACCTTGAAGCGGTTGTCCGGGAAATTGATGTCGTAGGGCGGATTGCGCTCCCAAATCGCCAGGATCACATCGACCGCTTCGGCGAAAATCTTGTTGCGATCCTCGTCCAGGATTCCAATGGCTTCGCAATCCGAGGTGAGCGCGCCGGGGCTCACGCCTATGATGAAGCGCCCCTGCGCCAGATGGTCGAACATCGCCGCGTTCACCGCGATCACCACCGGGTGCATCTGCGCCAGATTGGTGGTGCCGGTCGCGAGCTTGATGGTCTTGGTGTCGTGGATCAGTGTCGCCAAAAATATCGTGCTGTTGGTGACATTCTCGCAGGCGTCGGTCAGGTGCTCGCCGACAAAGGCGTCGTAGAAGCCGAGTTTGTCGGCCAGAATGATGGCCTCGCGATCCTCGCGCAGCGTCTGCGACCAATCCCGGCCCATCGGATGCACCGGCATGGTGAAGTAGCCCAACCGCATTTCCGTCTCCGCCAAATACCTCTTGACCGAAGTTAGCCGAGCGGCGCCGCCGATGCATCAAATGTTCGGTCGCCGTTTGGCACCTATGTCCCTATGACAAAAATCAATTTTGAAAGGGCGAAAACGGGCCTCCCTGACCATGGCCGCCGCAGCTTCGGGGCGGCCGGTTCGAGTTTTACCCATTGTACCCACAGGGCGTTTGCGCCCGGTCGGCAACGGCCCGGCAAACGACTAGGGTGCGGCCTGGGAATGCCGATTTGGGGGTGATGGAGTTACGTCCATGATGCGCTGGTTTCATGCCTTGATGCCGAAGGAGGAGCGCTTCTTCGACCTGTTCGCGCGCCATTCGCAGGCCGTACTGGCCGGCGCCGAGGCCTTGCGCGCCATGCTGGAAGGCGGCGAGGCGATCGCGCGCAACTACCAGATCGTCATGGACCGCGAGCAGGACGCCGACGACGTGACGCGCGAGGTGCTGATTGCGGTGCGCCGCACCTTTATCACCCCGTTCGACCGCGGCAACATCCGCGACCTGATCACCTCGATGGATAATTCCATCGACCAGATGCAGAAGACCGCCAAGGGCATCAAGCTGTTCGAGGTGACCGAGTTCACGCCGCAAATGAAGGAGATGGCGGATGCGATCGTGAAATGCGCGCATCTGGTGCAGGAGGCGGTGCAGCTGCTGCGCTCGATTAGTTCGGAGGCCGTGCATATCAGCACGTTGACCGAGCGCATCTCGCAGCTCGAAGGCCACGCCGACGAGCTGCACGATATCGGCCTCACGACTCTCTATAAGACCCACGTGAATTCAAACCCAATGGCCTTCTTCGTCGGCAACGAGGTCTACGATCATCTGGAAAAGGTCGTGGATCGTTTCGATGACGTGGCCAACATCATGCACGGCATCGTCATTGAGCATGTCTAACTAAACGCTCCGAGGCCGAACGACGATGGACGCCGCCGCGCTCACTCTGCCATTCCTGTTCGCGCTGATCGCGGTCGCGCTGGCGTTCGATTTTCTCAACGGCATGAACGATGCCGCGAACTCGATCGCGACGATCGTGTCGACGCGCGTGCTGCGCCCGCAATACGCGGTGGCCTGGGCGGCGTTTTTCAATTTCATCGCTTTCCTGTTCTTTGGACTGCATGTCGCCGAAACAGTCGGCCGCGGCATCGTTGAGGCCGATGTCGTCAATGCACACGTAATCTTCGGCGCGCTGGCCGGCGCGATCGTCTGGCAGATCGTCACGCAGCGGCTGGGAATTCCATCGTCGAGCTCGCACGCGCTCATCGGCGGCCTGGTCGGGGCCGGTCTCGCGAAGGCGGGGATCCACGCGGTGGTTTGGTCCGGCGTCGGCAAGACCGTCGCCGCCATCTTTCTGTCGCCGGGGCTGGGCTTGCTGCTCGCGTTGCTGCTCATGCTGATGGTGTCGTGGATTTTCGTCCGCTCGGCGCCGTACGGCGTCGATAATATTTTCCGCCGCATTCAGTTCGTATCGGCGTCGTGTTATGCGCTCGGCCATGGCGGTAACGATGCCCAGAAGACCATGGGGATCATCGCCGTGCTGCTGTATTCGCAAGGCGGCCTCGGAACGACATTCTACGTGCCGTTCTGGGTGGTGATCGCGTGCCAGATCGCGATGGCTGCCGGGACGATGGCCGGCGGCTGGCGCATCGTCAAAACCATGGGCTCGAAAATCACGCGGCTTACCCCGATGCAGGGCTCGTGCGCGGAAACCGCCGGTTCCGTCATGCTATTTACGGCGACCTATCTCGGTATTCCGGTTTCCACCACGCACACGATTACCGGCTCGATCATCGGCGTCGGCGCGGCGAAAAAGGTGTCGGCGGTGCGCTGGGTGGTGGCGCAGGAAATCGTGACCGCCTGGATCATTACGATCCCCGCGTCCGGCTTGTTGGCCGCGCTGTTTTACTGGCTGTCCGGGCTATTTAGCTGATTACGCCGCGACGCGGGCGAGGAAGCCCTCGACCTCGTGGCGCAGCTCGGCGGCGGCGGCTTCCACCGCCTGCGAGGCGGTCAGCACGCTTTGGGCCGACTGACGGGTCTCGGTGGCGGCGCCGGGACGTCGCCGAGCACGGAGACCACCAGCTTGGCGCCGTCGGCGGCGCTGGCGACGTTCTGCGAAATCTCGGCAGTCGCCGCGCTCTGCTGCTGCACCGCGGCCGAGACGGCGGTGGCGCAACTGTCGATTTCCTGCATGCGGCCCGAGATGCGGCCGATCGCATCCACGGCGCTGCCGGTCGACGTCTGCACCGCGTTGATCAGCTTGGAAATATCCTCGGTCGCCTTGGCGGTCTGCACCGCCAGCGATTTGACTTCCGACGCGACCACCGCGAAGCCCTTGCCGGCCTCGCCGGCGCGCGCGGCCTCGATCGTTGCGTTGAGTGCAAGCAGGTTGGTCTGGCCGGCAATGGTGCGGATCAGCTTGACCACGTCGCCGATCTTCTGGGCGGCCTGCGCCAGCGCGGTGATCTGCTGGTTGGTCCCTTGTGCTTCCTCGACCGCAGCGCGCACGATATTGGGGGTCATCGAGAGCTGACGGCTGATTTCCCCGATCGACCCGGCCAGTTCATCGGCAGCGACCGCGGCGGTGTCCACATTGGTGCTCGCTTCGTTGGAAGCCGACACCGCGCCGTCCGCGCGCTGCGAGGTTTCGCCGGAACTCGCGAGCAGAGTGGTGGCGGTGGAGCGCATGGCCATCGCGCCGTCTGTCACCGTGCGCAAGTGCTCTTCGACGCGCTGGCGGAACGCGGCGATCGCCTGCTCGATCATGGCTCGCCGCTGCTGCTGCTCCTGCATCGAGGCGCGTTCGCGCTCGGCATCGCGCCGTTCGGTGATATCCTCGTGGGTCGCCACCCAGCCGCCGTCCGCCATCGGCCGGTTGATGACGGCGACCAAGCGTCCGTCGGCGGATTTGACTTCGGCGTGGGTCGACTTGCCTTGTTCCATGGCGGCGAGCAGCGTTTGCCGGTACTCGCTCGGGATCGCGCGAGAAGGTGCCGTTGGCGATGCGGAATTCGAGCAGACTGGCGAGCGTGCGGCCCGGCTTCACGACGTCGTCGGGAAGATTGTAAAGTTCCATGTAGCGGCGGTTGCAGACGACCAGCCGTTCGTTGCGGTCGAACATGCACAGGCCTTGCGACATGTTGTTGACCGCGACGCGCAGGCGCGAATTGTCCACTTGCATCCGCCGGGTGACGACGATGCCGGCTGAACAGCATCGCCAGAACCGTCGTCAGGCCAGCAAAGAAGGTTGCTACCAGGAGTTCGGGCGCGCCGCGGCGACCCAGGCGCCGAGCGGCACGGCGTAGTGGAACAGGGCGAAGCTCGCCGGAAAGCAGGCGCAGCCGATCCGCGTGACGAAACGCCAATCGCGCGAAATTTCCGCTGCGGTAGAAGCTTCGGTCATGCTCGAGTTCGGGTCGGCGGTCACGCTATTCCCCTACCCGTTGTTTTGCAGTTAATTGGGTGCCGTCGAGTGGTTAAACAAAGCTTAACGGCTAAGTCGGGGAGGACGGCGGATGGCGCAGTTGCGCGCGGTCGAATGCCGCGAATTCATCAAGGCGGTGGTTGAAAAGGCCGCCGAGATGGGCGTGCCGATCTCGGTCGCTGTGGTCGGGCCGGAAGGCCACCTGATCGCGGTCGAGCGCATGGACGACGCCGGCTTCATCACCCCGGACACCGCCATCGCCAAGGCCTATACCATGGCGGCGTTCCGCTCCATGAGCCCGCGCTTCCCCGACGGGCTGGTAATCCAGCAGTGGTTCAAGGAACGCAATCCGCAATTGCTGACCAACCTGGCGGCGCTGACCAACGGCAAGATCGCGGCCAGCGGCGGCACCGCGCCGGTGTTCAAGGGCAACGAAATGGTCGGCGCCTACGGCGTGAGCGGGGGCACCTCCGAGCAGGATGAGGTGATCGCGCAATACGCCCGCGCCAAGGTCGGCTGGGCGCAGCGCCCCGAAAGCGACGAGCCGAAGCCGAGTGTGAAGGAGCACATCAACGAGCTCTACGCCAAGGCCAGCATCACCGACCGCAATCTTTAGTTTTTTCCCCGTCGCTGGAGCCCTGCCATGGATTCGCCTGCTCGCAAAACCGACCAATCCGCCTGGGCCGGCCGTATCGAGGATGATGCGCTGTTGCGCGGTGCCGGGCGCTTCGGCGACGACAGCAAGCCGGCCGGCGCGCTCGCCGCCTATTTCGTGCGCTCGCCGCACGCCTTCGCGAATATCGAGCACATCGACGTTGCGGCCGCCAGGAACGCGCCGGGCGTGGTCACGGTTTTCACCGCCGCCGATCTCGAAGCGGCGCATTATCATTCCATTTCGCATCCCGTTCCGATCCCCGGCCGCGGCGGCAAGATGGCGATCGGCCCGCATCGCCCGGCGCTCGCTGGCAAGCGCGTGATGCATGTGGGCGAACCGGTGGCGATGGTGGCGGCGAGCAGCGCCGCGGCCGCGCAGGACGCGGGCGAAAAGATCGCGGTCGATTACCAGCCGCTGACGCCGGTGACCGACATGCGCGCCGCGATGGCGCCGGGTGCGCCGCAGCTCTGGCCGGATGCGCCGGGCAATATCGGATTCGACTGGAGCGCGCCGCCCGATCCCAACGGCAAGAAGCAGGCGGCACTCGACCGCGCCTTCAAGGAGGCCGCGCATGTGGTGCGCGTCGAGCTGGTCAACCAGCGCCTGATCGTGGCTTCGCTGGAACCACGCAGCGCGACCGCGAGCTATCAGGCTGACAAAAAACAATATGTCTTGCGCTGCGGCACGCAAGGCGTCGGCGGCGTCCACATGCATCTCGCCGAAGCCATGGGCATCAAGCCGGAAGAGCTGCAGGTGCTGACCGACGATGTCGGCGGCGGTTTCGGCATGAAGGCCGCGACCTATCCGGAATATGTCGCGATGCTGCATGCGGCGCGCGAACTCAAGCGCCCGATCCACTGGGTCTCGACCCGCTCGGAAGCCTTCGTCAGCGACAACCAGGGCCGCGATTCGCTTTGGACCGTGGAACTCGCGGTCAACAAACGCGGCCGCTTCCTGGCATTGCGCGTGAATGGCCTCGGCAATACCGGCGCCTATTTCACCGGCATCGCGCATTTCATCGTCACCACGCACATCTCCGGCTGTCTGCCGACGGTGTACGATATTCCGCTCGCGCAGGTGAATTCGCGCTGCGTGTTCACCAACACGCTGCCGACCGGACCCTATCGCGGCGCCGGGCGGCCGGAGGCGAGCTATCTGATCGAGCGCGTGATCGACGCCGCCGCCGATGCGACCGGCATCGACGCCGCCGAATTGCGCCGCCGCAACCTGATAGCTCCCGGCAAGATGCCCTACACCACCGCCTTCGGTAACAGCTATGACAGCGGCGACTTTCCGGGCGCCTTCGAGCGGGCGCTCACGCTTGCCGACTATGCCGGCTTCGGCGCGCGCCGCAAGGCGGCGAAGAAGGCGGGCAAGCTGCGCGGCATCGGCATCGGCTGCTACCTGGAGATCGCCGGCGCGTTTCCGGAAGAAGCCGCGCGCATCAGCTTTCCCGGCGGCGGCAGACTGAATGTCAGTATCGGCTCCGGTTCCAGCGGGCAGGCGCACCAAACCGTGTTCGGCAAGGTGGCCGCGCGGCGATTGGGCATCGCGCCCGCGGCGGTGAGCTTGCTGGCCGGCGATTCCGCGCGCGACGTGCCGGGCTTCGGCGCCGTCGCTTCGCGCTCGGCCATGATGGTGGGCAGCGCCATCGCGCGCACCGCCGACCTGGTGCTGGAAAAGGGCAAACGCGCCGCCGCCATGCTGCTGCAAGCGGCCGAGGGCGACGTCGACTATCGCGACGGCAAATTCAGCGTGAAGAATTCCGGACGCGAGGTGTCGCTATTCGAGGCGGCCGAACGCGCCGCCGAGCTCAAGCGTCAGGGCGTGATCCCGGAAAGCCTCGACACCCAAGGCAATATCAAGCTGCCACCGTCGTTCCCCAACGGTTGTCACGTAGCCGAGGTGGAAATCGACCCCGCAACCGGCGCGCTGGCGATCGTTTCCTATGTGGCAGTCGGCGACTGTGGCAATGTGCTCGATGAAGTCATCGTCGAAGCGCAAATCCACGGCGGGGTGGCGCAGGGCATCGGCCAGGCGCTGACCGAAAACACCGTCTACGACGTCGGCGGGCAATTGGTGTCCGGTTCGTTCATGGATTACGCCATGCCGCGCGCCGACTTGATGCCGGCCATGACGGTTGAGCATCACGCCGTGGCCTGCCGCACCAATCCGCTCGGCGTGAAGGGCACCGGCGAGGCCGGCACCACCGCAGCGCCTCCGGCGGTGATCAACGCCATCCTCGACGCGCTGCCCAAGGGGGCGCAACTCGACATGCCGGCGACGCCGGAGCGAATTTGGCAGGCGTTGCAGGCGGGCCGATAACGTCTACCGGTTATTGCCCGACGTCGATCTTCACCACGTTGGTGACGTTTTCCCAATGTTTCATTTCGGCGGCGAGCCAGTTCTGCGCGTCGGCCACCGACTTGCTCGGCACGATGTTGTAATTCTGCTTCTTGTACTTCTCCTGCACCTCGGGCGTCGCTAGCGCTTTCGCCACAATGGCATAAAGCGCGTCCAGCACCGGCTTGGGCGTGGCCGCCGGCGCGAACAAGCCGTTCCAGGCGATGGTGCCGACGTCCGGATAGCCGACCTCCTGCATGGTCGGGACATTGGGATAGTCCGCCAGACGCATGTGATTGACCATGGCGAGCGCACGGAACTTGCCGGATTGCACCATGCCGGCGGCGCTGCCGACGTTGAGGAAGGCGGTCTGCACGTCGCCGCGCAACATGTCTTGAATAACGCCCGAGGCGCCGTTCTTGTTGGGCAGGGCGGCCATGTCGAGATCGCCCGCGCGCTTGGCGAAATAGGCCATGTCGTAATGCGGATATGACCCGTTGCCGACAGTGCCGTAGTGGATCTTGCCCGGATTCTTCTTGGCGTAGTCGATCAACTCGGGCACCGACTTGACCGGAAAATCAATGGCGGTCGTCACCAGCAGGAAGGCCGGCACGTCGACCAGGTTGGTCACCGCGGTCACGCGCTGCGTGTAGTCGAAGTTGAGTTTGTCTTTGTAGATGATCGGCGTGATCGCGTTGGTCGAGACGTTGCCGATCATCAGCGTGTAGCCGTCGGGCGCCGCCTTCGCCATTTCGTCGATCGCCAGCATGCCGAAGGCGCCGGGCTTATTGATCACCAGGAAGCTCTGGCCGGTGATCTTCTGAATTTCATCGCCGATGATGCGCGCGGTGATGTCGGTGGCGCCGCCCGGCGCATAAGGCACCAGCACCTTGATCGGCCGGTTCGGATATTTGTCCTGCGCCGTTGCGGCCGCCGTGCCGAGCGCAAGGCAGGCGGCGGACAGCAGGATCGCGGTCAAACGTTTCATGGAAATCCTCCGTGGCTCATGTTGGTTTTTTGCCGGGGTTCTTCATGCCCCCGCGCTGATGTAGTTCAAGTCGCTTTAATGCCGTGCAGGCTGTGCGAGGCGTCCTTGCAGGTGAAAAACACTACGTCGCCCTCCGGCGTCGCCTTGCCGGCGTGAATGGTGTTGGCTGGAATGTAGAGAACGGAGCCGGGCTTGGCCTCGATCGTCTTGCCGTCAACGACAGCGCGGAAGGTGCCTTCCAGGATGTAGATCCACTGCTCGTTGGGATGCGAATGCGGCTCGGCGCCGGTGCCGGCCTTCATCCGCATCAGACCGACGATCATGCGGTCGCCTTCGACGCAGGGCCCGTGCGCGGTGGAATAGGCGGGGCCGCCCATGATCTTCGCGACGGTGCCAAGATCGAAGACGTATTCGCCCGCTGCGGCGCGGGTAGCGCCCGGCGTCCGTGCGGCCGGCTGACTGGACATGAGGCCTACTCCCTGGTGGTCTTTAACCCCTTATTGTTGGGCCAATGGTAGTTGACCCGGAATGGGCGCGCCAGTAGAGGCCAGGCCCTGTATCGCTATGCGGGACGAAGGCGCGCAGCTGGCCACCACCGTTCGGCCATGGTCGGCCGCCAGTTTGCGCTTACCCTTATCGATTCGGAGATAGCCGCCGATGGTTCGTATGCTCGTCGTGACGCTGACGCTGATGGCGCTGGCCGGTTGCTCCGCCGACTTTGGGTCGACGCCTGGGCCGAGCTTCTATCGCGACCTGGCGGAACCCGGCGCGCGGCTCGACGTGTCTACGGCGGCTTCGATGATCTCCGGCTATCGAACCAATCACGGGCTGCCGGCGGTGACGCTCGATCCCAAGCTGACCTATCTGGCCGAGGCGCAAGCCGAGATCATGGCCCGGCGCGATAAGCTCGATCACGATGCCAGCAAGCCGTTCGTGCTGCGGCTGAGAGCGTCCGGCTACGACGCCAAGAGCGCGGCGCAGAATATCGGGGCCGGTTATCACACGCTGGCGGAAGCGTTCTCCGGCTGGCGCGATTCAGTCCCGCACCGAGCCAACATGCTGCTCAAGGGCGCAACGCGCATGGGCATCGCCGCGATCTACACGCCGGCCTCGAAATACAAGGTGTACTGGGCGCTGATCCTGGCCGAGCCGGACGACAAACGCAGCTAGCGCCGGCCGCTATTTTTTCTCATCCGGAAACGCATCCGGCGCGCGGGTCAGGATTTTCGACATGGTCCAGCGGTTGCCCGTTTGGGTCGCGCGCACATCGTCGATGACCCAGCGGCCGTCCTCCTCCACCAGATCGAACAGCTGGTCTTGCTGTTCCTTGAAGTTGAAGAAGCGCGCCCGCACCTGCGCCCGCTGCGCGGATTTCGACACCAGCGTGATGGCGAGCTGGCTCACCAGCCAATCGTTGCCGTTGACGAACACATCCCAGTCTATCGATCCGGAGTTGCCCGGCTCCTGAGCCTTGAGGTCGGCGTCGATGAGCGTCTGCAGGCGTTTGCTGTAAACGTCGCTATAGCCGGGCACGTCGTTTTCGGCGGTATAAGATTTGTAGATGTCGGTGATCAGCGCCACCGGATCGCTGGCGTCTTGCGCATGGGCGAATGCGCCACAGAGCGCGAAGATCAGAATGAGTGCAAGGCGACGCATCAGGTTATTCGTCATCGTTGATGGTGATGATCAGGTAGCGCTCGTTCAAGTCTGCGCCCTCGTTGCGGACCCAGAAGTTGTAGCTGCCGTCCCCCACCATCATGCCCTGCCAGTTTTCGAACACGTGTTCCGGGTCCTGCGCCAGCACGAAGGCGCGCAATTTGGGACCGATGATCGTCGGGTAGTTTTTGATGAACGCTGCGCTGTTGCGGACGGCGATGTTGCGGTGGCCATAATAGCGCACCGGATAGCGGGTGTGCGCGGCCAGCCAGTTTTTGTCGTTGGCGCGGATCGCCTGCTGTAGCGCGATTACGAAGGCTCGCTTTTTTGGAATCTCGTCATCGGCGCGGCTCGCCGCGATCGACAGCAGCACGAGCCCGGCGGCGAGACAAATTTTGATCGCGGACAACATCCGACTGCGTCCTCCGGCGCCGGGCGTCATGCCTAGCACGGCTGGCCTGCGGCGATTATAGCAATGGCTCTGGACCTCGCCTGCGCGTCTGACTAGCTTTGCGCCGCCATGCCGGTGCTGCCGCGCCTTTCCAATTACGACGACATCTACCGCCAATTCCGCTGGCAGGTGCCGGCGCGCTACAATATCGGTGTCGACGTCTGCGACCGCTGGGCTGACGCCGAGCCGGACCGGCTCGCCATGCTGCATGTGCGACCGGACGGGGCTGAGGACGCCATCACCTATAGCTGGCTGCGCGAGACCTCAAACCGGCTCGCCAATGTGCTGCGCGCGCATGGCATCGCGCGCGGCGACCGCGTCGCCATCCTGCTGCCGCAGGCGCCGGAAGTCGCCGCCGCGCATATCGCGATCTACAAGCTAGGCGCCATCGCACTGCCGCTGGCAGTGCTGTTCGGCATCGACGCGCTGAGCTACCGCCTGCAGAATTCCGGCGCCAAGGCGCTGCTGACCAACGCGCAGGGCGTTGCCAAACTCAAGGGAATTCGCGAGCAAGCGCCGGAGCTTGTTTGCGTGCTGTCGATCGACGGCGAGGGAGACGGTGCCGGCAGTCTTTCCGAGTTGCTGGCGCGCGCCTCTGCCGCCTTCGCCCCGGTCGACACCGCCGCCGACGATCCGGCCATAATGATCTACACCTCCGGCACCACCGGCCAACCCAAGGGTGCGCTCCACGCCCATCGCGTCTTGATCGGCCACCTTCCCGGTATCGAACTGCCGCACTTTGAATTCCCGCAAGCGGGCGACCGCTATTGGACGCCGGCCGATTGGGCGTGGGCCGGCGGCCTGCTCGATGTGCTGTTGCCGAGCCTGCACCACGGTGTTCCGGTGGTCGCGCGCAAGTTCGACAAGTTCGTGCCGGACGAGGCGTTCGCGTTGATGGCATCGGCGGGGGTGCGCAACGCCTTCATCCCGCCGACTGCGCTGCGCATGATGCGCGCGGCGCCAAGCCCGCGCGGGCGTTACGATTTCAAATTGCGCACCATTGCCTCGGGCGGCGAATCGCTCGGCGTGGAGGCGCTGGAATGGGGCAAGTCCGCGTTCGGCCTGGTGATCAATGAATTTTATGGCCAAACCGAGTGCAATCTGGTGCTCAGTTCGTGCGCGGCACTCGGGGTGTCGCGGCCGGGCGCGATCGGCAAGCCGGTGCCCGGCCACAAGGTGGCGGTGATCGACCGCGACGGCCAATCGTTGAAAGCCGGCGAGGTGGGGCAGATCGCGGTGCAGTGCCCCGATCCAGTGATGTTCCTGCAGTACTGGGGCAAGCCGGAAGCCACGCGCGACAAGTTCATCGGCGACTGGATGACCACCGGCGACCAGGGCGTGATGGACGAGGACGGCTATTTCACCTTCGTCGGCCGCGACGACGACGTCATCACCTCGGCCGGCTTCCGCATTGGGCCGGGCGAGATCGAGGATTGCCTGATCCGCCATCCGGCGGTGGCGCTGGCCGCCGCGGTCGGCAAGCCGGATGCGCTGCGCACCGAGATCGTGAAGGCCTTCATCGTGCTCAAGAAGAACTACGCGCCGTCGGACGCGCTCGCCGCCGAGATTCAAGATTTCGTCAAGACGCGGCTGTCAGCCCACGAATATCCGCGCGAGGTCGCATTCATCGACGACATGCCGATGACCACGACCGGCAAGGTGATCCGCCGGCTATTGCGGCAGCGGGCGTGATTTAAGGCGTCTGCCCGTCGCCCATGATGAAGACGTGGAAGCCGAGCCGCCGCTTGGCGACGAGATAGAGCATGGTCGATTCCGCGACCAGCGCGGTCGAGGTCGCCACCGCCGCGCCCTCGATGCCGAGGCGCGGAATAAGGATCACGAGACGGCAGCGCGCGTCATTGCGCATCGGCAGCGCGCTGCTCGCGCTCGGCAGCCAAGTTTTACTCGCGCGCTGGATGGGCAGCTTCGAGTTCGGCATTTACGTTTATGTGTGGACTTGGGTGCTGATGATCGGCGCGCTCGCCGATGTCGGACTGTCGTCGTCGGCGCGGCGCGCTTAGCTTTAAGCGCTCCTCACCCGACTTCCTCGCTTCGCTCGGAAGCCGACCTCTCCCCGCAAGCGGGGAGAGGTTAAGGAAGGGCAGCCAAAATGCTTTCGACCGCCTGGCGTTCCGCAGGCGTCAGCGCCGCCTGCGGCGGCACCGGATCGCCGACGGCGTAGCCCTGGATCTGCAATCCGGCCTTGATGCAGGCGGCGAGATTGAAGCGCGCGAAGGCCTCGTTGATGCGCCAGAGCTCGCGTTGCAGCTGCAAGGCCTGCGGCCATTGCCCGGCGCGGCACAACTCGTAAAGCTGCACGCTCTGACGCGGCACGATGCAAGCCGGGCCGGCCATCCAGCCGACGCCGCCGATCAGCATCACCGCCGCCGGAATATGCGCCGAGGCGGAGAAAATTTTCATGTCCGGACAGCGGTTCATGATCGAAAGCAGCCGTCCGGTATTTGTGGAAGCGTCCTTGATGTATCGGATGCGTGAATGCGTCGAAAGCCGCGCGATCACGTCGAGCGTCAGATCGCTGCGCTGAAATTGCGGATTGGTATAGAGCACCACCGGAATGTCGACCGCGTCGGCGATGGCGCGGAAGTAGGATTCGATCTGCGCGTCCTTGAGCGGGAAATAGGCTTCGAGAATGGCGAGAATACCGTCGGCGCCGAGCGTCTGGTAATGCTTGGCCTGCGCGACCGCGTCGGCGGTCGAGGTCGAAGCCACGCCCGCGACCACCGGCACGCGCTTGGCCGCGGCCTCGATGGTCGCCTGCACGACCGCCGCGCGTTGCTCGCGCGACAAATAGGCGAACTCGCCGGTGGAGCCGAGCGGCGTCAGCCCATGCACGCCAGCCTTGATCAGATCGGACGCCAGCCGGCCGAGCACGTCGGTGAGGATGCGCCCCTGCGCGTCGATCGGCGAGACCAGATAGGGAAAGACGCCGTGGAAGTCAGTCATGCCATATTAGTAGCATGCCCCGCCGTTGTATGCGGCGGGGCTGTTCGCGTCGGTTGGCGGCGACCGTCAGTTCGCCAGCGGACTTGGCCGTACCTGGATGTGCACGGCGCGCGGGCTCGAACCCTTGCCGGTCTCCATCAGCCATGGCACTCGATCGCCATTGGTGCTCCAGAGGCCGCGGCCCTTCCAGCCGGCATTCGGATCGTCGATGCGCCCGTCCAGCCCCTTGGCATAGAAACCCATCGGGTACGGGATGCGCAGCATGATCATCTTGCCGTCCTTTAGCGCAACGAAGCCGTCATTGAGATTGGCAGTTGAGATCGGAACGTTCTCGCCAAGCCCGAGCGTGTTGTGCTGATCGACCCAGGTGTAGTAGCTCGCCTCCGCGCTGGTGTCGGGGAAGCCTTCAAAGCCGGGACCGGGATATTTATAAAAGGCCCAGCCCTCCGGACAATGGTTGCCGGTGGCGGTCGGGCCGTTGAGCGGCCCCGTGCACTTGCGGCGGTCGAAACTCATGAGATGGCCGCTCGAGCCCGACCCCCAAAGCACGCCGTCACTGTCGATGTCGCCGCCGCGGATGCCGAAGCCCGGCTTTGGAATATAGTAGACCTCCGACAGTTTCGTTTTCGGATCGAAGCGCAAGAAGCCCGGCGGGCCGGCAAACGTGCCGATGGCATACCAGATCGATCCGTCCTTCGGATTCGGCATGACCGAGTAGGGGCCGGAACCGGCCGTTATGCGCCGGTCCTTGGTCGGATCGGCCGGCGCGTTCGGCTCGACGTATTCGTCGAGCTTGCCGTTGCCGTTGCTGTCGAGCACCCAGGGCGCCCAGCCTTGCGCCTTCTCGGCGTCGCCGGTCTCGTCGAACACTTTGGTGTTGAACCAGCCGGCCACCGGGCCGCTGCCGCTGAACCACAGCGTATCGTCGGCGTCGTAGCCGAACTGCGGGTGATGCGTCCCGAAACAGGTGTCGATGAAGGTGTATTTCATCGTCTTGGGATCGAGCATCGCCACTTGGCGGGAAGACTTATCGATCGGAAACACCTTGGCGTTTGGATTGTCGGAGCCCTTCTTGCAGAAAGCCGGGTTGTCTTGCCCGCGCACCGTCGCCGCCAGCCAGATCCGGCCTTTCTTGTCGAACATGGAATTGTGGTTGTTGGCGCGCGTGTCCCAAATCTGCCGGTCACCCCAGTAGGCCGAAGGCTGCAACGGTTTGATGGTGGCGGCATGCCCCGGGCCGAGCGATTGCGGCATGTCCGGATCGCGCACCGGCATTTTGAAGAACGTGACCTTGTTCGTCTTCGGATCGAGGATCGGCATGTTGTCGGTCGAATATTCGGGCGAACCGTACAGCGGACCGTTAGCGTTGACCGTCGGATTGCGCCGATCGGATGAAATCAAATCGTGCAGATATTTTTCGGGCGTGGACCACTCCCACGACGTGATGACGATATTGCGCTCGACGCCTTGCGGCCGCGGCGGAGTGGCCTTGGGCAATTCGCCCTTGGCGATGCGGTCCGTCCAATCGCCGAAATATTTGTACGGGACTCCGCCGAATTGGCCGGCTAGCCGGTTGGTCATCTGCTCGCCGGACTGCCCGGCCTGGGTGCGCCGCGCCCACGCCTCTTCCCCTGACTTGAAGGGACCGAACTGCGCCGGGATGGTGCGGGTGGATTCCTGGCCGAGCTGGTGGCAACCGATGCAGTCGACATTGTTCATCTGCCGCAGCCAGTCGTTCTGCGTGATCTTTTCCGGAATCGTGCTCTTGCCGCCGAATTCGCTCGCCGGCGGAATCTTCAGCATCGCGTACCAGTAGATGGCAGGATAATAGTGCGCGGCCGTCGCCGAGTTCGGTGCGATCACGGCGGTGACATTGAGATGCATGCCCGGCTTGGCGCGCACCTTTGGCGAGTCGACGAGACCATAGCCGCGCGCCCAGACGCTGTATTCGGCATTCGGTAGATCGGGGATGAGATAGCGACCCTTATCGTCGGTGACGACAATCCGCGCAAACTTGGTCGGCGTATCGGTTGTCTCCGCGATCACCCAGACGCCGGCTTCGCGCCCTTTGCTGCTGATCACGGCGCCGCCGATGTCGGTGGGGCCGACGGTCGCGCCCTGTTGGGCATGCAGGCTGGCTGGAACCGCGAGTGCCGACACGATGAAGCAGGCAATCGACATCACGCGCCGAAGCGCTTTGGTAAAATGCCACATGGTCGCCTCCCTGGCGCCAAGCCTAACAAAGGAAATGGGCAGCGTCCCGCGATTTCGCGCTAGCCGGCAAAGCCGCCGCTATCGAGGAACGCCTGTTCCTGCGGCGTGCTGACGCGGCCGAGCACCGCGTTGCGGTGCGGGAAGCGGCTGAAGCGCCGGATGATGTCGGCGTGCAGTTCCGCCCATTTCAGGCCGTCGGCGTCGTTGTGCGCGCGATAGAACGCAATCGCCCGCTCCTGGTCGGCCAGATCTTCCGAATGCACAAACGGCAGATAAAAAAAGCCGCGCAGGTCGAGAAACGCGCCGTCGAAGCCGTTGAGAATGGCGCGGCTGGCAATGGCAAGCGCCAGCGAGTCGGTGGCGAAGGCGCGGGTTTGCCCGCGGAACATGTTGCGCGGAAATTGATCGAGCAGGATGAGCAGGGCCAGCGCACCCTCCGCGCTCGCTTCCCAATCGGTGAGCTCGCCGGCGGCGGCGGCTTCGTGGAGCTTGAGGAAGCGCCCGCGGATATCGTCGTCGAAGGCGGCGTCCTTCTCGAACCAGCGCTGCGGCCCGGCCGCGCGCCAGAACGTGACCACGTCGGCGGACGTCGGCGCGGCCGACCCTTCGGTCATGCGTTTTCCCGCAGCGCCCGGCGCAGGATCTTGCCGACATTGGTCTTCGGCAATGCGTCGCGGAACTCGATATGCTTCGGCACCTTGTAGCCGGCGAGCTGGCCGAGCATGAAGCCGCGCAGATCCGCTTCGCTTAGATTCGGCGTTTTCTTCACCGCGAACAGCTTGACTGCCTCGCCGGAATGGGCATCCGGCACGCCGATGGCGGCGCATTCCAGCACGCCGCCCTGCATCATCGCCACGTCCTCGACTTCGTTGGGAAATACCTTGAAGCCCGAGACCGAGATCATGTCCTTCTTGCGGTCGACGATCTTGGTGCGGCCTTGCGCGTCCATCACGCCGATGTCGCCGGTGCGGAAGAAGCCGTCCTTGGTCATCACCTTGGCGGTCTCGTCCGGGCGATGCCAGTAGCCGGGCATCACCTGCGGCCCGCGCGCGCAAATCTCGCCTTGCTCGCCGAGCGCGACCTCGTGGCCTTGGTCGTCGCGGATGGAAATCTCGGTCGATGGCAGCGGTAGCCCAATTGTGCCGGTCCATTCGCTGATGTCGCCGCGATTGCAGGTGAGCACCGGCGAGGTTTCCGACAGGCCGTAGCCTTCGATGATCGGATGGCCGGTTGCCTTCATCCACGCCTCGGCGACCGACTTTTGCACCGCCATGCCGCCTGCAATCGCGCATTTGAGCAGGCTCCAGTCGAGCTTGCCGAAATCGGGATGATGCAGCAGCGCGTTGTAGAGCGTGTTCACCGCCGGGAACGAGTTCACCTTGTACTTGGTGAGCTCTTTGATGAAACCAGTGGTGTCGCGCGGGTTCGGGATCAACAGGCAGAGGCCGCCACAGCGCACGCCGAACAGGAAGCAGGCAGTGAGCGCGAAGATGTGATAGAGCGGCAGCGCGGTGACGATGATCAACTGGTCGATCGGCGGCGGCAGCGAGACGATCGGGGCGTTCCAGGCATCCATCTGCAAGACATTGGCGACCAGATTTCGGTGCAGGAGCATCGCGCCCTTGGCGACGCCGGTAGTGCCGCCGGTATATTGCAGGAAGGCGATGTCTTCGGGCCCGACGGAAACGCGGGCGAACGTCAGCTTGCGGCCCAGGCTCAGCGCATCGTTGAACATTGGTCGCGCCCGGCAGCGTGTAGGCCGGCACCATCTTCTTGACGCGCCGCACCACCAGATTGACCAGCGTGCCTTTCACGGTGCCGAGCATGTCGCCCATGCTGGCGACCACCACCTGCTTCACGCCGGTGTGCGGCAGCGCCTCTTGCAGCACCGAGGCGAAATTCTCCAGCACGATGATGGCCTCGGCGCCGGAATCCTTGAGCTGGAATTCCAGCTCGCGCGGCTTGTACAGCGGATTGACGTTCACCACCGTCAGGCCGGCGCGCAGGATGGCGGCGATCGCCACCGGATATTGCAGCACGTTCGGCATCATGATGGCGACGCGGGCGCCGCGTTGCAGGCCCTTGCTCTGCAGCCAGGCGGCGAAGGCGCGCGAGGCCTGGTCGAGCTCGGTATAGGTCAAGGTCTTGCCCATGCAGACGCAGACACCCTTGCTGGCATGCGCTTGGAAGCCTTCCTCGAACATCGCCACCAGCGACGGGTAGCGTGACAGGTCGATGTCGGCGGGCACGCCCGGCGGATAATGCCGCAGCCAGGGTCGTTCCATGGCGTTTCCCCTTTGCCGCCGGGCTCTTTTCCGGCATTTGGCCGGCGGACGCGGATCAGCATCATTCGGTTCGCGATGCCGCGCAAGGGCAGCGAGCGCTATCGGTCGACGCCCCCGAACGGGATGAGCGGATTGTCGGTCAGGGCCGCGCGGTCCGCCCGGTCGATGGCGGGAGCCCCGAGGAAGGCCTCGAACAGCTCGCGAACGGTGCGCTCCGGCAGGTCGCGGGTGATGAACACCAGCCGGGTACGGTGGTCGTCGTCCGGCCAGCGTTGCAACCGTGCGGTGGGGTGGAAGACGTGCTGCACGGCGTGCACCACCACCGGCGTGTCGGGCATTTCGGCCAGCTTCACGATGCCCTTGAGGCGCAGCAGCTTGGCGCCGTGGGTCGCGCCGAGCAGTTCGAGGAACATTTCCAGCGTGCCGGCCGGGATCGCGGCATCGGCGGTGAGCACGAAGGCGCCGATATGTTCGTCGTGGCGGTTGCGATCGTGATGGTGGTGATGCGCAAGTTCGTGATTTTGGGCGTCGGCATAGGCCTCGGCGGCGAGCCACTTCTTCACGTCGGGAATTTTCCGCTCCGGATCGTACAGCCCGCAGGCGAGCAATTGCTCCGCCGTCGCCTCGCCCTTGGCGGCATCGAGAATGGGGGCGGCCGGATTGAGCGCGTGTAAGCGCGCGACGATACGCTCGCGTTGCTTGGCGTCGGCCAGATCGGTTTTCGTCAACACGATGCGGTCGGCCACCGCCGCCTGCTTGACCGCTTCCGGGTGCGCATCGAGCGTGGCCTCGCCGTTAACGCAATCGACCACCGTCACCACGCCGTCGAGCCGGTAGCGCTGCACGAGATAGGGATGCGCCATGGCGGTATGCAGCACCGGCGCCGGATCGGCCAGCCCGGTGGTTTCCAACAGCACGCGGCGGAACGTGCAGCGCCGGTTGTCGAGATCGCGCAACAGCGTTTCCAGCGCGTCGACCAGATCGCCGCGCATGGTGCAGCACAGGCAGCCGCTTTGCAGCAGCACCATGTTGTCGCTGACGTATTCCACCAGCAGGTGGTCGAGCGCGACGTCGCCGAATTCGTTGATGATGACGGCGGTGTCGGCGAGCGCCTGGTCCTTGAGCAGGCGATTGAGCAACGTGGTCTTGCCGGCGCCGAGAAAGCCGGTGAGCACGGTCAAGGGAATGGGGTCCGCCGGCCGGCGCCGATCGGCGCTGTCGCTGGCCGCGCTCATTGGGTCGCCGAAGTAACCTTCGGTTTCGCCGGCTTGGAATGCTTGACGGCCTTCTTTTTCTTCCCCGGCTTGCTTTCGCCGGCCTGCACCGGGTCCGGCTTGTTGGCCGGGCCGGTGAACACCACGACCGGCGGTTCGGTATCGACCGGCGGCCCGAGCACGAACTTGCCGTCGGCCGGCTTCAGGCTGGACAGCATGAAGGCCTGCGTGGAACTGGAATCTCCGCTCGCGGTGGCCGCGGGGGTGGATGCGTCGTCAAGTTCTTCGTTATTGTCCTCGGATGCCGGCTTGCGCCGGTGACCGCCGCACATCTCCTCGCGCAGATTGGGCGGCTGCGCGTCGATCGGCGCCAGCGCGTCGACGGTGCCGAGCGCGGGCGTCAGCCAGGACAGACCGCCGCTGTTGAAGCCGCGCTCGAACAGCTGCGCCGCCTTCTGCGCGCGCACCGCGCCGGAATAGGCGCCGAGCACGATCGCGATCAGCCGCCGGCCGTTGCGCGTGGCGGAGGCCACCACGTTATATCCGGAGGCGCAGATAAAGCCGGTCTTCATGCCGTCGGCGCCGGGATAGCGGTCGATCAGCGAATTGTAGTTGTGCATCACGCGATTGCCGTAACGGATCGAGTGAGATATGCCAGTAAGAATCGTATTCCGGAAACTCGCGGATCAGCGCGCGCGCGAGGATTCCCAGATCGCGCGCCGAGGTGACGTGATTTTCCGCCGGCAGTCCGTTCGGATTGACGAAATTGGATTGCGACATGCCGAGCCGGCGGGCATTGGCGTTCATCATGTCGGCGAAGCCCTCGATCGAGCCGCCGACGCCTTCGGCGATGGTCACCGCGATGTCGTTCGCCGATTTCACCATCAGCATCTTCAGCGCATTATCGACGGTGACGCGGGTGCCGACCTTGAAGCCCATCTTGGTCGGCTGCTGCGCCGCCGCGTCGCGCGACACCGTGAGCAGGGTGTCGAACGCAACGCGGCCTTCCTTGATGGCGCGCAGCGTGGTGTAGGCGGTCATCAACTTGGTGACCGAGGCCGGATACCACGGGTAGGTGGCGTTTTCCGCGTGCAGCACCTTGCCGGTGGAGGCCTCGATCAATAGCTGCGCCTCGGCCTGGGCGCGCGTCGCGCCGGCGAGCGCGAGCACGGCGGCCACGGCTAAGGCCAAGCATCAGGGGGCGCGGGCTCGAACAATATGACACGGTTCGCGGTCCGGTTAAGTCCCTCGGGCCTCGGAATCGGTTGGGTTCCATAGGCGGGGACACTAGGCTATCTAAGCTTCGAATGGGAGGCAAAGGTAGCGCGTCCCCCAGCTGGAATTATGGTGATTAGGCCTCACATCGCCGACTATTGCGACCAAAGTTCGGCAAAGGAGACTTCGATGACCGCAGCAATCGTCGGCTGGGCCCACACCCCCTTCGGTAAGCTTAATGGCGAGAGCGTCGAAAGCCTGATTGTGCGGGTTGCCGGCGAGGCGCTTGCCGATGCCGGGATCGGCCCCAAGGACGTCGACGAGATCGTGCTCGGTCATTTCAACGCCGGCTTCTCGGCGCAGGATTTCACCGCCGCACTGGTGTTGCAGGCCTCGCCCGATCTGCGTTTCAAGCGCGCAACGCGGGTCGAGAATGCCTGCGCGACCGGGTCCGCCGCCGTGCATCAGGGGATCAAGGCGATCGAGGCGCGTTCGGCGCGCATCGTGCTGGCGGTCGGTGTCGAGCAGATGACGACCACGCCCGCACCCGAGATCGGGCGGAACTTGCTGAAAGCGTCCTATGTGCGCGAGGAGGCCGAGATCGACGGCGGCTTCGCCGGCATCTTCGGCAAGATCGCGGGACTCTATTTCCAGAAATGGGGCGATCAATCCGATGCGCTGGCCATGATCGCGGCCAAGAACCACAAGAACGGCGTCGGCAATCCTTACGCGCAGATGCGCAAGGATCTCGGTTACGATTTCTGCCGCACCGAGAGCGAGAAGAACCCGTTCGTCGCCGGTCCGCTCAAGCGCACCGATTGCTCATTGGTGTCGGACGGCGCCGCCGCGGTCGTGCTCGCCGACGTGGAGACCGCGCTCAAGCTCGGCAAGGCGGTCGCCTTCCGCGCCGCCGAGCATGTGCAGGACTTCCTGCCGATGTCGAAGCGCGACATTTTGAAATTCGAAGGCTGTTCGCACGCTTGGCAACGCGCGCTTAAAAATGCCGGCCTCGCGCTCGGCGAACTGTCGTTCGTGGAAACCCACGACTGCTTCACGATCGCCGAGTTGATCGAATACGAGGCCATGGGTCTGACCGCCGAAGGCCAGGGCGCCCGCGCCATCAAGGAAGGCTGGACGCAAAAGAGCGGAAAGTTACCGGTGAATCCATCGGGCGGCTTGAAGGCGAAAGGCCATCCGATCGGCGCCACCGGCGTGTCGATGCATGCGCTGGCCGCCATGCAGCTCACCGCCACGGCCGGCGACCTGCAGGTGAAAAACGCCCGCCTCGGCGGCATTTTCAATATGGGTGGCACGGCGGTGGCGAACTACGTGAGCATCCTCGAACGCATTAAATAGCGCGCTGCGCCTGCGGCAATTCGCGCCGGTGGCGCAACGGAAATCCTTGCCGGCGATTGGTTCATCGCAAAGTAATTGGCCGACAAGCCCGCAAAATTGGTTGTGAAGCGAGAAATGATACAGTCCGCCGTGTTATTATATTCGTTTGTGCGCATATGATCCTGTTTTGAGCAGAGCCAGAGGCGGCGCATGACCAATATTCCGACCGACCTGCTGCGGACGCTGGTTGCCGTCGTCGACTTGCGCAGCTTCACCAAGGCCGCGGCCAACCTCGGCGTGACGCAGCCGGCGGTGAGCGCGCAAATCAAGCGGCTGCAATTTCTGCTCGGCGGCGATTTGTTCGACCGCAGCGTCCAGGGCATCAGTCTGACGCCGCAAGGTGAAATGGTGGTCAGCTATGCGCGCCGCCTGCTGTCGATCAACGATCAGATTGTGCATATCGGGAGCAGCGGTCCACGGCCCGAACTGGTGATCCGCGTCGGCACGCCGAGCGATTTCATCGCCTCGATACTGCCCGGTACCCTGGCGCAGTTCCGCGAGCGCTGGCCGGACGTGCGCTTCATCGTACGCACCGACTTCTACGATCCGCTGGCGCGCCAACTTCGCAGTGGCGACATCGATCTGCTGATGGGGCTGTCGATGGCGCCGCCGCATGATGCCCGCCATTGCCGTGCGCAAGAGGTCGTCTGGGTGCACAGCGCCGCCACCCGGCTCGACCCCGATCGGCCGGTGCCGCTGGTATCCTATGGCGAGTCTTGCGTGTATCACCGGCTCGCGGTGGCGGCTTTGAAATCGGCCGGCTTCTACTGGGAAGACGTTTTCACCGGTCCGAGCTTCGCCAGTCTCAGCGGCGCGGTCACCGCCGGGCTCGGCGTCATGGCGATCACCCGCCGGCGGGCGACCGGAGCCGGCATGATGGTGTGGGAAGACGCCCCGTTGCCGAAACTGCCGGAACTCTACAGCGGAATTTATATCCGCGAGGGCGGCGCTCGCATCATCTACGAGCAGTTGGCCGACGAAATCTGCGCGGTCGTTTATGAACCGGCCGATAGCGCGCCGAATTTGCTCGCCGGCGTCGCCACGGCGCGGAAGGCGACCTCGGCGGCCTGATGCAGACTTGTTTGCTTGAGCATGATCTTGTCCGAAAACCGGTTCCCATCCCGGATCAAGTCCGGGACAGGCTTTTTCGGGATCATGCTCTTCGTTAATTGACTTTGCGGTCGGCGGCCGGCGGCAGATAGGAAGCGTCGAAGATGTCGTCCGGCTTCGGCTTCGCCGTCTTGAACTTGTAGGTGAGTGCGATCTGGTCGATGGCATAGGCAAAGCGCGCGCTGTCGATGCAGCCATAGCCGTTCGCCTTCACCTCCGGCGTGACGATGTTGTCGCGGATCGCGATTTGCAGCCGTTCGATTTCCACGTCCTTCCTGGCCAAGTCGTTACGCCTGAGCACCGAATTGACGGCGGTCGCCGGCGATTTCACCGTTTCCTTCAAGCCTTTCACGAAGGCGCGCAGGAAACCCTTCACCGCGTCGGGATGCTCGGCGGCGAATTTCGGATTCACGATAATCGCATTGCCGTAGAGACTGACGCCGTAATCGGCCATCAGCAGCACGGTGATGTCGTTGACCGGCACGCCCCTGTCCTTGAGATTGACGAAAGTTGAGAACGAGAAACCGGTGACGGCGTCCAACTGGCCGGCAGCCAGCATCGGATTGCGCACCGGGAACCCGATATTCTCGATCGTGACCTTGGAGGCGTCGATGCCGTTGGCCTGCACGAAGATCGGCCACTGCGCATAGGCGGCGTCGAGAGCCGGCGCGCCGAGCTTCTTGCCTTCCAGATCCTTCGGCGTGCTGACGCCGCGGCTTTTGCGCCCGACGATCGCAAACGGCGGCCGGTTGTAGAGCACGAACACCGCCTTGATCGGCGTGTCCGGATTGGCGTCGCGGAACTTGATCAGCGAATTGATGTCGCCGAAGCCCATGTCATAGACGCCGGACGCCACCCGGTTGATCGGCTCGAGCGAGTTGACCGCGGTATCGATGCTGACGTCGAGGCCCTCGGCCTTGTAGTAGCCCTTGTCGAGCGGCAGCAGGAACGGCGCCGCGGGTCCTTCGAAATCAAAGTCGAGACTGAATTTGACCGCGGTTTCCGCGGGCGCGGCGCCCGTCAGCATCGCCGTAAGGAACATTGCCGAAGCCAGGCTGCCGGCGCGTCGTGCGCTCATCAAACTCGATACATTTCGCAGCATGCGCATCTCGGCGACGGCTTAATTCTCGGCAACTCAGCAAAGTACATGCATTGGTAAAGAGCAAGATATGAGCGCGTTGTGACGGGCTTTTGTATGGCGGTAAGGATAATCTTGCCGTTTGCCCGAGCCGGGCGTTGATTAAACCTTAGGCCGCGAGAATCGCGCGGTTGGGATAATCTTAAGGCTTGAGCTTGGAGGCCGATCCATGCCGTCGGCAAAACCCGCCGTTGCGGCCAGCGATGTTCCATCGTTCCGCGCGCCCTATGCGCCGGCGGACGAGGGCTTGGCCGCCGCACTTCTGGCGGGTGCCGGCCGCTCCGATGCAGCGGAAGCGCGCATCGATGCCCGCGCCACGCGGCTGGTCACGGCGATCCGCGCCAGCATCGGCGGGCTCGGCGGGGTGGAGGATTTCCTGCACGCCTATGCGATCTCCACCAAGGAGGGCCTGGCGCTGATGGTGCTGGCCGAGGCGTTGCTGCGGGTGCCCGATGCCGACACCGCCGACCGCCTGATCGAGGACAAGCTCAAGGCCGGCGACTGGGCGCACCGCGATGCCCGCTCGGCCGCCCTGCTGGTGTCGGCCTCGGCCTGGACGCTCGGCATTACCGCCAGGGTCATCCACCCGGGCGAGACGCCGGAGGGCATTGTCGAGGCGCTAGTGAAACGGCTCGGCCTGCCGGCGGTGCGCGCCGCCACGCGCCAGGCCATGCGGCTGCTCGGCTCGCATTTCGTGCTGGGGCAGAGCATCGCGGAAGCGCTGGCGCGCGCTGGCCGGAGCGGGGAATTCCTCCATTCCTTTGACATGCTGGGCGAGGGCGCCCGCACCGCCGCCGAGGCCGAGCGCTACTTCGATTCATACGCCGGCGCCATCGACGCGATCGGCAACAGCGCGGGTGCTAGCGCGCTGCCGCGGCGGCCGGGCATTTCGGTGAAGCTGTCGGCGCTGCATCCGCGCTATGAACCGCTGTTGCGCGCGCGCGTGCTCAAGGAGCTTGTCCCCAAGCTGCTCGAATTGGCGCGCAGAGCGAAAGGCCATCAGCTCAATTTCACCGTCGATGCGGAAGAAGCCGACCGGCTGGAATTATCGCTTGAAGTGATCGCCGGCGTGCTGCGCGATCCGTCGCTGGCCGGCTGGGACGGCTTCGGGCTCGCCGTGCAGGCCTATCAGAAGCGCGCCGGCGCGGTGATGGACTGGATCGCCGAACTGGCGGCGGCGCTCGACCGCCGCCTGATGGTGCGCCTGGTCAAGGGCGCCTATTGGGACACCGAGATCAAGCGCGCGCAGGAGCGCGGGCTTGCCGACTATCCGGTGTTCACCCGCAAGGCGATGACCGATCTCTGCTATCTCGACTGCGCGCGGAAACTGCTGGCGGCGCGCCCCCGGCTTTATCCGCAGTTCGCCACCCATAATGCGCTCACCATCGCCAGCGTGATCGAGGATGCCGGCGGCGCCGGCGCTTACGAATTCCAGCGCCTGCACGGCATGGGCGAGGCGCTGTATCAGTCGCTGCTGGCGGAATTGCCCGATTTGGCTTGCCGCGTTTATGCGCCGGTCGGCGGCTATGCCGATCTGCTCGCCTATCTGGTGCGGCGCCTGCTGGAGAACGGCGCCAATTCGTCGTTCGTGTCGGTGGCGGCCGATCCGGCGGTGCCGATCGAAACCGTGCTGCGGCGGCCGCAGAGCTGGATCGCCACGGCCGCTGCCGCGCGCCACCCGCATATTCCGCTGCCGCGCGATCTGTTCGCTGGAGAACGGCGCAATTCGGCGGGCGTCGAATTCGGCGACCGCGCGGCGCTCGACGCGCTGCTGGCCGAGATCAGCGCGGCGCCGCAGCGCGCGGCCGCGGCGCCGCTGGTCGACGGCGTTGCCATCGCCGGGCGCGAGCGCAATGTCATTTTGCCCATCGACGGAAAAGCCGTCGGAATTGTCGATGAGGGCGACGAAGCGATCGTCGCGGCGGCAATGTCGGCGGCGCAGGCCGGGTTCCCGTCATGGGATGCGACGCCGGTTGCCGAACGCGCCGCCGCGCTGGAGCGCGCCGGCGATCTGATCGAGCAGAACCGCGGCCGCCTGATCGCGCTCTTGCAAAGTGAGGGCGGCAAGACGCTCGACGATTGCGTATCGGAGCTGCGCGAGACGGCGGACTTCTGTCGCTATTACGCGGCGCAAGCGCACCGCACGCTTAGCTCCCAGCGGCTGCCGGGGCCGACCGGCGAGAGCAACGAACTGCGCTACCGCGGCCGCGGCGTCATCGTCTGCATCAGCCCGTGGAATTTCCCGCTCGCGATATTCACCGGCCAGATCGCAGCGGCGCTCGCTGCCGGCAATGCGGTGGTGGCCAAGCCGGCCGAACAGACGCCGCTCGTCGCCTATGAAGCGGTGAAGCTCCTGCACGCGGCCGGCGTGCCGACGAGCGCGCTGCATCTGGTGCCCGGCGACGGCAAGATCGGGGCCATGCTCACCGGCCACGCCAGCGTCGCCGGCGTCGCCTTCACCGGATCGACAGAGGTTGCGCGCGTCATCAACCGCACGCTCGCCGCCAAGAACGGACCCATCGCACCGCTGATCGCCGAGACCGGCGGCATCAATGCCATGATCGTCGATGCCACCGCGCTGCCGGAGCAGGTGACTGATGACGTGATCAAGTCGGCCTTCCGTTCTGCCGGTCAGCGTTGCTCGGCCTTGCGCCTGCTGTGTGTGCAGGACGACGTGGCCGAGCGCGTGCTGGCGATGGTGACGGCGCGTTGCGCGAGCTGACGCTCGGCGATCCGCGCGATCCGGCAACGCAAATCGGTCCGGTCATCGACGGCGAGGCCAAGGACAAGCTCGAGCGTTGGATCGCGGACATGGACTCGCACGGCGCGCTGCGCTTCCGCTGGGATGGGCCGATGCCATCGCGCGGCACTTACGTCGCGCCGACGATCATAGAACTCGATCGCGCAGAAGAACTAAAAGAAGAAGTGTTCGGTCCAGTACTGCATGTTGTTCGCTGGCGAGCAGACGAGTTCGATCGATTGCTAGCCGACCTCTCCGGCAACGGCACCGCGCTCACGCTCGGCATCCATTCGCGCATCGACGCCACCGTCGAGCGCATCCTAGGGCGGCTCCCGCACGGCAATGTCTACGTCAACCGCAACATGATCGGCGCGGTGGTGGGCAGTCAGCCGTTTGGCGGCAGCGGGTTGTCGGGCACCGGTCCGAAGGCCGGCGGCCCGAACTATCTGCACCGCTTCGCGCTCGAGCAGGTGGTGACGGTGAATACCGCGGCATCCGGCGGCGACGCCACGCTGCTCTCGGACGAGGAAGAATAGCGGCTGCCGAGGAGGCGCGTCGGAACTGGCGGTGGGCCTGTGGCAATTATGGCGATCCGCTGCCGCGCTACGGCCACTATGGCCCGTATTGTCGGTTCTGGCGCAGGCCGGCAAAGTAAGGCTAATGCCCGTTTTGCTGCGGCTTTCGGCGCCTGTTAACCGGTTTGGCCCACCGATCGGGTATTGTGCGCGCATGACTGATTCGGTTGCCCGGCTCTATGATGCCGTGATCGCCGTCCGGGGTTCCGACCCGGCGAAGTCGCGAACGGCCCGCCTTTTGCGCGCCGGCCGCGCCAAAATGGCCAAAAAGCTGGCCGAAGAAGCGGTCGAGGTGGTGATCGACGCCATGCACGGCCAGCCCGAGGCCGTGGTCCGCGAAAGCGCCGATCTGCTTTACAATCTCGTGGTGCTCTGGGTTCATGCCGGGGTCCATCCCGACGACGTCTGGGCCGAAATGCGCCGCCGCGAACTGATGTTCGGGATTGCCGAAAAAGTGCCAAAGGATCTGGTACACCCGCCGCAGCGGCGTAAAGTCGTGGCCCTGGAGACCAGGCGCACCCGCAAGCGCCGCTGATCCCTCATTCCCTCCCGCGAGTGTGTCGATGACTGCTGAGGCTGCCGAGCCGCGCTCTTTGCTACGGCGTATGTACGACTGGTGCATCGACGCCGCCCACAAGCCGCACGCGCTGTGGACCATGGGGGCGATCGCCTTCGCCGAAAGCTCGTTCTTTCCGGTGCCGCCCGACGTGATGCTGATCCCGATGGCGCTGGCGCGCCCGGAACGGGCCTATGTCATGGCGGCCTGGTGCACGGTAGCCTCGGTCTGCGGCGGCCTGCTCGGCTATGCCATCGGCGCGCTGCTTTATGACTCGGTCGGCGCCTGGCTGATCCAGCTCTACGGCTACGGCGACAAGGTCGAGACCTTTCGCGCGGCTTATGCGCAATGGGGCGCCTGGATCATCCTGCTCAAGGGCCTGACCCCGATCCCCTACAAGATCGTGACCATTACCTCCGGCTTTGCCGGTTACAATCTTGGGCTTTTCCTGCTTTTTTCCATCATCGCGCGCGGCGGGCGCTTCTTCCTGCTGGCCTTCCTGCTGCACCGCTACGGCGAACGCGCCCGCCACATCATCGAAAAACGCCTGGGATTATGGGTGCTGCTCGGCGCCGTCGTCGTCGTCATCGGCATCGTCATCGCGCTATACTTGATCTGACAGAATCAGCATTCCTCATTTTCGCCACCTGTCGGGCCTAACTGAGGGTTGCTGGCGCAAATGCCGTTGGGCAACGGATTGCCGCTTGCGCGGCTGCCCTGAAGTCAGTTTGAGCGGCCATGGGCACCAATAGAATTTCGAAATGTCGCACAGGACGAAGGGCGGCTTCGTCGCTGCTCACTTGCGTTGGCGCGGGCGCAATCCTGCTCACCGCCGCGCTGGCGCTCGCGCAGGATGGCGCCGGTAGCAAGGCGCGCGCGTCGGCCGAGGAGCCGGGCTTCTTCGGCGGCATCGTGCGCTGGTTCGACCGGCAGGCGTCCAAAATCGGTTCCGGCTTCAAGGACGCGGGCTCGCAGGTCGAGAATTTCGGGCACGAAGCCGGCATTGCCGCCAAGACGACGGTCGATACCGCCAAGGACGCCGCCGGTGCGGTGGCGCGCATTCCCAAGGCCCGCGTCGTTACCGGCCACGAGAAATGCAACAACGCGCCGAATGGCGCGCCCGACTGCCTGGCCGCGGCCAATGCCGTGTGCAAGGCCAAGGGCTTCGAGTCCGGCAAGAGCCTCGACATGACCACCGCCGAGATCTGCCCGGCGCAGGTCTATCTGTCCGGCCGCAGCAGCGGCGCGGGCTGCCACACCGAGACCTTCGTGTCCCGCGCGCTCTGCCAATAGCGTTTTCAAGCCGGTCCTGAAGCTGGCAGCGGGCGCTTGTCCTGCCGTGCCGCTTGTGTTTCCGTCGCGTAGTTTGAGCGGAGCGCGTGGCGTGAACCTTCATTCCAAGCTGGTCGAACGCGAGGCCGCCGGCCGGCCGGTGACCGTCGGCCTGATCGGGGCCGGCAAGTTCGGCACCATGTTCCTGTCGCAGGCGCGGCTGACGCGCGGCATGCATGTGGTCGGCGTCGCCGACCTCGACGTGACGCGGGCACGCGCGCAACTCAAAACCGCCGGCTGGCCGGCGGCGGCTTATGCCGCGGCTTCGCTCGCCGATGCGCACAAGCAGCGCACGACCTTGGTCACCGACAGCGCCGAGGCATTGATTGCCGATCCGCGCATCGAGGTGATCGTGGAGGCGACCGGCGTGCCGGGCGCCGGCATTCATCACGCGCTTTCGGCAATCACCAACGGCAAGCACATCGTCATGGTCAATGTGGAAGCCGACGCGGTGGCGGGGCCGTTGCTGGCGCGCCGCGCCAAGGCGGCCGGCGTGGTCTACAGCCTGGCCTGGGGCGATCAGCCGGCGCTGATCTGCGAGCACGTCGATTGGGCGCGCGCCGCCGGCTTCAAGGTGATCTGCGCCGGCAAGGGCACGCGCTATCAGCCGAACTATCACAAGTCCACGCCCGACACGCTGTGGGACATCCTCGATCAGTATTTGCAGATCAAGGACCGCAATTCGATCAATCCGAAGATGTTCAATTCCTTCATCGACGGCACCAAGTCCGGCATCGAGATGACCGCGGTGTGCAACGCCACCGGCCTGGTGCCGCAGAGCGACGGCTTGCAGCTTCCCGCCGGCCACCCGCTTCGAACTCGCCGATATCTGCAAGCCGAAGAGCGACGGCGGCACGCTGGAGAAGGCCGGCGTCACCGAGGTGACGTCGTCGGTCTATCGCGACGGCCGCGACGTGCCGCATCATCTCGCGCTCGGCACCTATGTGGTGTTCGAGGGCGAGACCGACTACGCGCGCCGCTGCTTCAAGGAATACGCCATGCTGCCGGACAGAAGCGGCAAATACGCCGCGCTGTACCGGCCGATCCACATGATCGGGCTCGAGCTCGGCATTTCGGTGGCAAGCTGCGCGCTGCGCAACGAGCCGACCGGCGCGCCCACCGGCTTTCGCTCCGACGTGGTGGCGACCGCCAAGCGCGCCTTGAAAGCCGGCGAGATGCTCGACGGCGAGGGCGGCTTCTGCGTCTGGGGCAAGCAGACGCCGGCGGATGTTTCGCTGGAGCGGCAATTGCTGCCGCTCGGCCTCGCGCACAACGTCAAGCTCAAGCGCGACATCGCCGAAGGCGGCGCGCTCAAGTGGGCGGATGTGGCCTACGATGCGAACGATTCCGCGGTGAAGGTGCGGCGCGAGATGGAATCCGCCTTCGGCCGGCGGAATGTGGGGGCCGAAACGGTGTTATGATCTAAAGCCAACAATAAGAACGCATCGAGGGAGAATGCCATGATGAAACGCCTGTTCGCCGCCGCGTTTGCCGCGGTCTTTGCTCTCGCGGCGCTGCCGCGCGATGTGCGCGCCGACGACACCAAGCTCACCGTCATCGTGTTTCCGGGGGTGCAAAACCTGCCGATGTTCGCGGCGCAGGCCAAAGGCTTCTACGCCAAGCGCGGCCTCGCCGTCGATCTCAAATTCACGCCCAATTCGGACGAGTTGCGCAACGGGCTGGCCGAGGGCCGCTACCAGATCGCGCATTCGGCGGTCGACAATGCCTTCGCGCTCAAGGACAAGGCCAATGTCGATATCGCGGTGGTGCTCGGCGGCGACAACAGCTTCAACCATCTCCTGGTGCAGCCCGAGATCGCGTCGCTAGCCGACATCAAGGGCAAGACCGTGGTGGTCGATGCGATCAACACGGCCTACGCCTTCCAGCTCTACGAAATGCTGCGGCAGAAGGGCCTCAACAAAGGCGACTACGAGATCAAGATGGCGGGCGGAACGACCCAGCGGCTGGAAGCGATGACCAAGGACAAGGCCATGGTCGCCGCCATGATGAACCCGCCGTTCTCGACCCGGGGCGGAAAGGCGGGCCTTAAGGACATGGGCACGGCGGCGGCCGCGCTTGGCGCCTATCAAGGCTCGAGTCGCGTTTGTGCTGCGCTCATGGGGCAAGGCGAATAGCGACACGCTGGTCAAATACCTGCAGGCCTATGTCGAAGGATGGCGCTGGGGTTTCGATCCGAAGAACAAGGCCGAGGCCGTCGCGCTGCTGGTCGAGCGGCTGAAACTGCCGGAGGACATCGCGGCATCGGCCTTTGACAGCACCAAGGATGACTTCCATCGCGACGGCGCGATCGACATGGAAGGCGTCAAGAACGTGCTCAAGCTGCGCGCCCAGTTCGAGGGCGGCGCGCCGGCGGCGCCCGAAAAATATCTCGATCTGTCCTACTACCAGAAGGCGCTGGCCGGGCTTTAGTTGCTAATCCAGCTCGATGACGCCGTCGATCTTGTGGGTGAGGCCGACCGTGGCGATGGTGAGCACCATCTGCGCTTTCAAAGCCTCGTTGCCCTTGATCCGTCCCTCGGCCACCGCCTTGCGGATGGCGTTCTCGATCTCGCGTTGCGAGGTGACGCCCACGGTCTTGAGGAATTTGCGCAGCGACGTATTGAGGACTTCTTCGTTCATCGCGGGCTCCTTGAAAGGTGAATCAGCCGGCGCAGATCATAGGCGCGGCCGGAGCGCGGTCAAAGCGCGTCCTGGCCGCGGCGCCTTGAAATATTAGACCGCGACGTCGCGCAGGAAAGTTTCGACCTTTTCGTTCAGGCTGGCGGCGGCGGCCTCCACCCCTTCCGCGGCCATCAACACGGTGTCGGCACTATCGCAGTTCTCGGCCACCGCACCGGCCACCCGACCGAGCACGCCCACGACCTCTTTGGTGCTGGAGGCCGCGCCGGCCACATTTCGCGAGATTTCGCTGGTGGCGGCATTCTGCTGCTGCACCGAAGCGACCACCGACAACGTACAGCGGTTGATCTCGCGCATGCGTTCGGCGTGGCGACGGATCGCCTCGACCGCACTGCCGGTGGAGCTTTGCATCGCCGCGATCTGGGCGGTGATCTGATCGGTCGCCTTTGCGATCTGCACCGCGAGCGATTTCACCTCGCTCGCCACCACCGCGAAGCCCTTGCCCGATTCGCCGGCGCGCGCCGCCTCGATCGGTCGCGTTGAGCGCGAGCAGGTTGGTCTGACCGGCGATGTTACGGATCAGCATGACCACGTCGCCGATCTCCTGCGCCGCTTTCGCCAATCCGGTGATCATTTCGTCGGTCTCGTTCGCATCCGCCACCGCGCTGCGCACCATGTCGGTCGCCTGATCGAGCTGGCGGCTGATTTCCCCGATCGAGGCGAGCAATTGTTCGGCGGCGGCCGCAGCCGCGCCGACATTGGTGGATGCCTCGTTCGACGTGCCGATGGCCCGGCCTGCTGCGCGGTTTCGCCGGAAGATGCCGAAAGGCCGGTGGCGGTCGAGCGCATGGCCGATGCGCTTTCGCTCACCGAACCCAGGACTACCTTGACGCCATGCCGGAACGATCCGATCGCGGCGTCCACCCGGGTACGGCGCTTCTCCTGCTCGAGCATGAGCGCGCGCTGCTTTTCGGCGTTGTGACGATCGGTGATGTCCTCGTGGGTGCCGACCCAGTAGTCGCCACCGACAATCGGCCGGTTGATGACGGAAATCGCCCGCCCATCCGGCGTCTCGACGATGCGGTTCAAGGTATTGCCGCCGGCTATCGAGGCGAGGATGTCGGGCGGTATTTTTCAATGTCGATCGCGAAACCGCCGGTTTCGCACCGGTTGCGGATGACGTCGCGCTACGTGGCGCCGGGGTTCACGACGTCGTGCGACAGACCGTAGAGATCGATGTAGCGGTCATTGCAGATCACCATCCGCTCGGCCTGGTCGAACATGACCAGGCCTTGCGATATGTTGTTGAGCGCGATGTCGAGCACGCGGCCTTTGCGAACGGCACGACGATAAAGAAATAGCAAAAATTGCGATAGCCAGAGCGAGGCTGGCAATGGCAAGCCAGGTTGGCGAAAAGACAGTCATTTCAAAGACGGTCGTATTGATGAGTTGCGTGGGGCTCGTGAGCCTTATGAACGCGTGTGGCAATCCCCCGTCCCGCAAATAGGTACTCAGTATCCATTGTTTTTATGTTAATCGGGCGGGCAGCCTTGGCCGGCAACGGTCTAAAGCCGGGGTTTCGGCTTATCCGTTGACCCCATAGGTTGCGCCGCTATGATCCGCCCGGCCGGCGCATGATCCCGAAAAGTGGAATCCGGTTTTCGGGAAAGATCATGCGGAAAAATGCCCCTGTGGCGGAATTGGTAGACGCGCCTGACTCAAAATCAGGTGGTGGAAACATCGTGCTGGTTCGAGTCCGGCCAGGGGCACCAATCCCGTTTGAACGATAGATTTGGCAGCGTGCGGTGCGCAGGATGAACGATTATCTGGCTTTGGCCCGCAGAGAGCCGGAACTGACCGCCGCGGCGATCATTGCCGTCGGCGGCGCGCTGACCATTTGCGGCTTTTTCTTCTTCCAATACGTGCTGCACCTGCCGCCGTGTCCGCTCTGCCTGGAGCAACGCACGCCCTATTACTTCTGCGTCCCGCTCGCGCTCATGCTCGTGCTCGGCGCCAATCACGGCGCCTCGAGCAAGGTCATGATCGCCGGCTTTACCGTGATCACCGCCTTCATGCTTTGGGATTGCGGGCTCGCCATTTATCACGCCGGCGTCGAATGGAAATTCTGGCAGGGGCCGATCGACTGCTCCGGCCCGATCGACAAGTTCGGCGCCGCCCGCGATATCTTCAAGCGATTGGACAACATCAGCCTGGTCCGTTGCGACGAGGTCTCCTGGCGCTTCCTCGGCCTCTCGCTCGCCGGCTGGAACGTAATGGTGTCGCTGGGGCTGGCCGGCGCCGCCGCCTGGGGCGGGCTGGCCGCGCTCGCGCGGCAAAAGCGATCCGGCTAGAGTGCAAACGCTGGTCTCGCAGGGCAGCTCGTCATGGAAGTTCTCATTATCGGGGCCGGCATCGGCGGCTTGACGCTTGGCCTGATGCTGCATCGCGCCGGCATCGCTTGCCGCGTGTTCGAGGCGGCGCCCGAACTCAAAGCGGTCGGCGTCGGCATCAACATCCTGCCGCATGCCTCGCGCGAATTGTGCGGGCTCGGCCTGGAAGACGCGCTCAGCAAGGTCGCGGTGGTGACGCGCGAACTGTGCTTCTACAATCGCTTCGGCCAGTACATCTACAGCGAGCCGGCCGGCCACTTCGCCGGCTACGACGTGCCGCAATTTTCCATCCATCGCGGCGATCTGCAGATGGTGCTGCTCGACGCCTTCATTGCGCGCGCCGGCGCCGACAAGGTGATCACCGGCTGGCGCTGCACGCGGGTCGACTATGATGGCGACGAGGCGATCGCGCATTTCGAGGACGTCAACGGCAAGCCGCTTCCCGCGCAACGCGGCGCGGTGGCGGTGAGCTGCGAGGGCATCCATTCGGTGCTGCGCAAGCAGCTTTATCCGAACGAAGGCCCGCCGAAATATTCCGGCATCAACATGTGGCGCGGCGTTACGCGCTGGCAGCCGATGCTCACCGGCGCCAGCATGGTGCGCGTCGGCTGGCACCATCCGGCCAAGCTGCTGATCTATCCGATCCGCAACAACATCGACGCGCAGGGCCGCCAGCTGGTGAACTGGGTGTGCGATATCGAGACGCCCGCAATACCAGGCGCGCGACTGGAACCGGCGCGGCAAACTGGACGATTTCCTCCCGGCGATGGCGGATTGGCATTTCGACTGGCTCGACGTGCCGCAATTCATCCGCAGCGCCGACGCCATCCTGGAATATCCCATGGTCGATCAGGATCCGCTGCCGCGCTGGAGCTTCGGCCGGCTGACGCTGTTGGGCGACGCCGCGCATCCGATGTATCCGCGCGGCGCCAATGGCGCGGCGCAGGCCATCCTGGACTGCCGCGCGCTGGCGGACGCGCTGAAAGCGCAATGCCGATACGGTCGCCGCGCTCAAAGCCTACGAAGCCAAGCGGCTGCCGGCGACCAGCGAAGTCGTGCTCGCCAACCGCAAGGCGCCGCCCGACGCCATCTTGCAGGAAGTCTACCGCCGCACCGGCGACAAGCCGTTCAAGAACATCGACGACGTCATCAGCCGTGAGGAACTGATTGCATTGTCGGAAAGTTACAAACGGGTCGCCGGCTACGACAAGGAGCGGCTGAAGGTGACAGGCTAACGCACCTCATCCAAAGTAATGCGACCTCGAAAACGAGAACATGCGCGTACATCCGGCGTCATCCCCTGCGTTTCGTGGCCTCTTGACGATGGAGCCTTCGGCTCGAGATCGCCGTTGCAACTCATACAGGAAGCGTCCGGTTCCTCCACAAGGATTCACTAAAATCATGGCTAAGAACGGCGAAAATGCCGGCTATTCCGGCCTGGCGAAGCTACTGCACTGGACCGTTGTCGCGCTGCTGATCGTTCAATTCGTGCTGGCGTGGCTGATGCCGGATATAAAGCGCGATACCAAGCCGGACACGCTGATCAACCTGCATCTGTCGTTTGGCGTGCTGATCCTGGCCGTCGCCGTCATCCGTCTGGGCTGGCGGGCGATCCACGCCGAGCCGCCGCCGCAAGTCGGTGTGCCGCCCTGGCAATTGCAATCCGCGCGCGTCGTCCATTGGCTGCTCTATGGGCTGCTGTTCGTGGTGCCGATGCTGGGCTGGATCAATGCCTCCTGGCGCGGCTTCCCCGTCATTATGTTCGGGCTGGAACTGCCGAAGCTGGTGGCAACGCGCGCCACCGGCTTGCGCTGGACCGGCGACGTCCATGGACTGTTGGCGAATTACCTGATGCTGGCGCTGGTCGGCCTGCATTTAGCGGCTGCGCTTTATCACCGGCTGGTGCGCCGCGACGGCGTGCTACAGCGGATGTTGCCTGGCGCCTGATTTTCACATCAGCCCGACGACCCAGGCCACCAGGTCGATGGCGGACTTGGAAAATGCCTGATTGAGAGCGGCGGCGGCCTGCGGGCCTTGCGTGCCTTCGACCGGCACCGACACTTTGAAAATGCGGGCATTCGCCACATTGCCCTTGTCGCTCACAAGGCGGGCGGAGAACTCGACCACCGCGGTAGGTTGCGGCTCCAGCGTAATTTGAAAATTGCGGATGCCCAATTCCAACCGGTATTTCGCCTCCAGTTGGTCGAGCGGCCGGCTCACGGCACCCAGCTGTTGGGCGTTCTCGAAACTCTGCACGATCTTGGCCTGCATCAGCTTCGGCAGGTTATCGGCCCATTTGGCGTTTTCGACGGTCGAAAAAGTTCCAGACGCTGTCCGGATCAAAATGTTCTGGGTGTCGAAAACCAACGTGGCTGCCGGATCCGGCACTGTGACCTGCTCGTTGATTTCCTTGGCGAGCGGCGGAAACTTGGTCGGTGCCATCAGGTCGTAGACCGCCGGTGTCTCCTTCTTGCCGACGCCAGCTAGCTTTTCCAATCCGCCGATCAGGTTCTCGAGCCGATCGGAATTGCGGCCGAGCATGTCGGCGAATTTGCTGATTCCGGTGATGGCCGTGTGCAGCGGCGCGGCATTGTCGTCCAGGATGACGTCGAGCCGGTGCAGCGTCTCGCGCGCGGACTCGGTCAGGTTCTTTCCGGCGTCGGCGACGGCGACCAGCAGCGGTGGCTGCCCGTTTTGCGACGTTAAAGCGGGCGCGCCGATGAGGCCGCCTTTGAGCGAAATGGTCGGAGTCCCGGTCAGGCCCTGGAAGCTGACGTCGACTTGCGTATCGGCGCGGACCGGGGTGCCGGGGTCAACCGCGATCGACGCCATGACGCGCTTGGGATCATTGGGGTCGAGCCGGAGGCTGAGAATGACGCCGACCCGGATACCGTTGAACAGCACGCTCGATCCGGGAACGAGACCGGGTGCCGGCTGATCGAATTGCACTCGATAAATCGCCCGCCCGAGCCCGCCGCTGTTTTGCAGCCAATATACGAACCCGAACACCGCAAAGATGCAGGCCAGGACGAAAGCGCCGATGACTAAGTAGCGAGCGCGGGTCTCCATCATCCCGATCCGGTTAATTGCTTGCCGCCGGGCCTGGTCAGCGGGAACCGCGGTGGAGCGTTATCGTAGCTGAGATCTTGTCCTCGGTACCGATCGTGTCAATGGTTACCGACTGGCTGCTGCGCCGGGTCACCATAATGATATTGCCGCTGATGGGCGCGCTATCGACGTGAATTTGGAATCGATCGCCGCGTGCGGTCCCCGATGCGCTCCCGGCGACACCGCGGCTGCTTTCGGTCCAATTGCCGGAAATATTGTTGCTTTGATCGGCCTGAAAATGGCCGCCGAGGTCGAATTTGTAGCTGTCGCTTGTACAGGAGAGACGCAGCTCGACGTAGCTTTCACTGCTGCCCTGCAGGCTATAGGTCGCTTTACAGCGGATGCGTTCGGTCTTGTCGCCAATCCGGATCTTTCCGGTTCCATCCCATGAGCCGGGGAATTCGGCGAATGGCCCCGAAGCGGCCGCAGCCTGTTGCCATGCGGCGCAAGCGAGCGCAATCGCGCAGCTCAAGATTGCGGCGCGCCAGAATGAAAAGCCGGAGGACATGGTGGAGGTAATATGGAATTTCCTTTGGCCGACGGCAATGACTATGGCTCGAGTTCGGTATCCCAGTAAAGATAGTCAAGCCAGCTTTCGTGCAGGTAGTTCGGCGGGAAGGCCCGTCCGTTGCGATGCAGGTGTTGTACCGTGGGCTGGAACGGCATCTGCGAGGGCCACATCTTGGCCTCGGGCGGCGTTAGGTTGCCTTTGCGCAGATTGCAATCCGAGCAGGCGGTGACCACGTTGATCCAGGTGGTGTGCCCGCCGCGCGAGCGCGGCAGCAAGTGGTCGAAGGTAAGATCCTCGCGGTCGCCGCAATACTGGCAGGAGAAGCGGTCGCGCAGGAATACGTTGAACCGCGTGAAGGCCGGGTGGGTCGAGGGCTTCACGAAGGTCTTGAGCGACACCACGCTCGGCAGCTTGATTTCCAGGCTCGGGCTGCGCACCGCGCGGTCGTAATTGGCGACGATGTTCACGCGCTCGAGGAACACCGCCTTGATCGCGTCCTGCCAGGACCACAGCGACAAGGGATAATAGCTCAGCGGCCGGAAGTCCGCGTTGAGCACCAGCGCCGGAAAACCGCTGGACGATACGTGCACGTTCAAGCGAGGCTCCTTGTAACCTCCCTATAGCTGCCGCCACGCAGCTTGCCGCCTAGTAATAGGGCAGCGTGACAGGATTGTGAAGTCGGGCCGGAGCGTTACCCGCAAGCGGCTTATTTACGGGCCGCAAAATGCCAGGCCAGAAACTCGCCGCCCTGGCGCAGGCCTTCCTGGTCGATGCCGTGGCCGATTCCGTGCGAAATGTGCCATTCGGCCGGTATGTCCAGCGCGGCGAGCCCCTGCGCGGCGTGGAACAGCGCCTGCACCGGAATGAGGTCGTCTTGGTCGCCGTGGATAAGCAGCACCGGCGGCTTGCCGCGGATCTCGGCGGCGAATTTGTCCGGGTCGACATTCTCCGGCACCACCAGCATGCCGGAATAGCCGACGATCGCGGCCGGCGGCACGCTTCGGCGCAATCCAACATGCAGCGCCATCATGGTCCCTTGGCTGAACCCGACCAGCCCCAGCGCCGCCGCCGGCAGTTTTAGCCGTTGCAATTCGGCGTCGAGGAAACCGTTGAGCACCGGCGCCGCCGCGTTGACGCCGGCCCAGCGTTCGCCCGGCTCGCGGAACGTCAGCGGAAACCATTCGCGTCCGCTCGTGGCCTGCCCGCACGGGCGCGGCGCGTGCGGCGACACGAAAGCGGCGTCCGGCAACAGGCCGGCCCAGGCACGGCCAATCTCGATCAGGTCATTGCCGTCGGCGCCGTAGCCGTGCAGGAACACCACGAGCTGGCGCGCCTTGCCGGAGCGCGGCTCCAGGCGCGGGCCGTCGAGTTCAGCCATTGTTACGTTTCCTTTTCTTCGCCTTCGGTTTTGTCGCCTGCGGCTGAACCGGCACCACGTCGCGCTTCTTTACCGCGTGATAATAAGCCCATAGCAGATGCGCCGCCACACCGCGCCAGGGCCGCCAGGCCTCGGCGATTTTCGCCAGCCGGTTGGCGTCCGGCCGCTGGCGTAGCCCGAGCGCGATGCGAGCGGCCTCCTGAACCGCGAGGTCGCCGGCCGGAAATGCGTCCGCGTGTCCAAGGCAGAACAGCAGATAAATATCGGCGGTCCATGGGCCCACGCCGTGCAGCTCGGTGAGTGTGGCGTGCGCCGCGTCCGCATCCATATTGCCGACGCGGTCGAGATCGATCTTTCCCTTGGCGACAGCTTTGCCGATTTCCTTGATTGATTTTATTTTCGCAGCGGAAAGGCCAAGCCGTTTAAGCTTATTGGCGCGCGCGCGGCGCACCGTGTCGTGGTGAAACGGATCGAAGGCGGCGAACAGCCGGGCGCGGATCGTGGCGGCGGCCGCGGTCGAGAGCTGCTGCCCGCACACGATCGCACACAGGCCGGCAAAGCCCGCCTCGCGCCGGCGCAGGTTGAAGGCGCCGGCTTTTTCGGCGACCGGCGCAAGGCGCGGATCGCTGAGGATCAGCTGCGCCAGGGCGGCCTGCAGATCGGCGTCGGTATGGAGGAAATGCGTCATGCGCTATCGGTGTAGCAAGCAAGACGATAGGTAGAACAGTCATGCCACCCGTTTTCCGCTTCGCGCCGTCGCCGAACGGCTATCTGCATCTCGGCCATGCGCTATCGGCGCTGTTCAATGCCGACCGGGCGCGCGCCGGCGGCGGACGGTTGCTGCTGCGCATCGAGGATATCGACGAGGCGCGCTGCCGGCCGCAATACGAGGCGGCGATCTACGAGGATCTGGCCTGGCTCGGGCTTGAGTGGGAGCAGCCGGTGCGGCGGCAATCCGAACATTACGGCGCTTACCGCGAGGCGCTCGCCACGCTTGAAGCCGCTGGGCTGGTCTATCCGAGCTTCGAAAGCCGCGCCGATATCGCGCGCATGGTGGCGCGAGCGCGAAGCGAAAGGCCCCTGGCCGCGCGATCCGGACGGCGTGCCGCTCTATCCGGGCGCCGCAAAAACAATGGCCCCGGTCGAACGCGCCCGCCGCATGGCTGGCGCCGAGCCCTATGCGCTGCGCCTCGACATGGCGGCCGCGTTGGCGTGCACCGGCCCGCTCACCTGGCATGAAACCGGCGAGGGCCCGGCCGGCGAAACCGGCAGCATCGCTGGCGATCCCGCCGCCTGGGGCGACCTGATCCTGGCGCGCAAGGAAACGCCTACCAGCTATCATCTGGCGGTGGTGGTGGACGACGCCGCGCAAGGCGTCACCGACGTGGTGCGCGGCCGCGACCTGTTCCATGCCACCAGTGTCCATCGCCTGTTGCAGGCGCTGCTCGGCTTGGCCGCCCCGCGCTACCACCACCACCGCCTGATCCTCGATGCGGACGGCAACAAGCTGTCGAAATCGACGTCAGCCACGGGGCTGCGGGAGCTGCGGGCGCGCGGCCTCACCGCGGCCGACATCCGCAGGCTGGTCGGGCTCGATTGAGCGCGGCTTCCGTGGCATGGTCGTAGGCGGGGCGGGGGACGAATGGCGAAGCACAGGCCCAGCAAGCGGCCGCGCAAAGCGCGCCCACGCCCGGCAAAACCGCTGGCCAGGCGCGCGGTCGAAGCCGCGCTCGCCGGCGTCGCGCACGACATCCGCACGCCGCTCACCGGCATCGTGGCGCTGGCCGAGCTGCTGGCGACTTCCAATGTCGGCGCCCGCGAGCGCGAATGGGCGAACGCGATCAAGAGCGGCGCCGATCATCTCTCCGCGCTCACCACCCTGATCGTCGATGCCGTCAAGGCCGACACGGCGGGCCTCGTCCTGCGTCGCGAGCCATTCTCGCCGCGCCGGCTGGCCGAGGCGGTCGGCGTCGCGCTGATCGCGCGCGCCGGCAATAAAGGCATCCAGGCCGAAGTCACGATTGCGCCCGGCCTGCCGGCGATGGTGGCCGGCGACGCGCTACGCCTGCGCGCGGCGCTGGAAAATCTCGCCGACAACGCGGTCAAATTCACCGGCGACGGCACCGTCGTCTTCACCGCCGGCGTCAAACCGGCCGGGCGCGGGCGCGTGCAGCTGTTGTTCACCGTCGCCGACACCGGGATCGGCATCGAGCCGCGCGATATGAAAAATCTGTTCCGTCCGTTCGCGCAGGCGAGCGACGCGATCGCGCGCCGTTACGGCGGCTCCGGCCTCGGCCTGGTCTTCGTCAAACGCGTTGCCGAGGCGATGGGCGGCGATCTTGAAGTCATGAGCAAGAAGGGACGCGGAACCGCGTTCCGCCTTACCGTGCCGGTCGACCGCGTGCATGCAGCCCCGCAGGCCGAACGTGATGGCGCGCGCGCCGCTCCCCAGCGCGCGCTGTCGATCCTGTGCGCCGAGGATAATCCTTACGGCCGCGTGGTGATGAACACGATTCTCGGCGAGCTCGGCCACCGCGTCGATTTCGTCGAGAGCGGCGAGGCGGCGGTGCAGGCGGCCGCGCGCGGCGGCTACGACGCGGTGCTGATGGACGTGGCGCTTACGGGCCTCGACGGCGTCGAGGCGACGCGCCGCATCCGCGCGTTGCCGGGCAAGACCGGGCAGGTGCCGGTGATCGGCATTTCCGGCCGCACCGGCAGCGGCGATGAGGCCGCCGCGCGCGCGGCCGGCATGAACTTCTATTTCACCAAGCCGGTCAGCCCCGGCAGGCTGGCGCGGGCGCTGGCGACGCTGAGCGGTTAGTCCGCCTGCGTCACAAGGCGCGGCGAACGATCGACCTTGGCGGCGTCGGTTGTGCGGGCGGGCTCCCCGACCAGCCCGACCGCGCAAGCCGCATAAATCAGGGCGAATACGGCGGACAGCCAGACAAACATGTCCGAAGCGGCGGCTTCGGTGAAGATTTGCAGCTCGTTCAGCATGGCAACCTCCCAGTCTGTTGGTAGGACTGCGCCAATCAAACGATTGAGGTGGGAAAACGTGTATGAGGTAGCTCACACAGATTTCGAATTCCGGTGACTGCTGGATAAAGAGGTTGCGACGGATGTGATTAAAAATCAGAGCAAAAACGGGGGAGTACTAATGATGTGTCGTCGTCACACGTTGCTCGCGCCGTTCGCCCGCTCCACGATGCGCACCGCGTCGGACATGATGCGGTTCAATTCGAAATCCGTCGGCGTGTAGACGGCGGCGACTCCGGATTTTGCGAGCGTGGCGTCATTCTGCCGGCGGGACGCTCACGCGGCGACGCAATCGAGGACGGGCGCGAGCTGGGGATGCAGGAAGGCTTGCTTGCTCTTGAGGAAGTTGATCAGCGCCATTTCGTCGGCGCGCAGCACGTGGTCGCGCCGGATGCGATCGGCGAGCCAATGCGCGTCTTCCGCGGTTGCCAGCGGCTCAATGCCGATCGTCAGTCCCGACGATCCGCTATCGCGCCGCGGCTCGCCGTCGAGCGTGCCGTGCGTACAGGCTTCCCACATGGCGTTCAGGCTGCCGGCCAGCATCTGGCCCATGAAGGTGCCAACGCCGGCTGTCGGCTCGTCGAGCCAAGCTTCGCGATGCAGCGCCTCCTGTCGCGTCGGCACCTGATAGCCCGAAGTCGCCAGCAGGAAGTTGGCGAGGGCCTTGACGAACAGGTCGGACCAGGCCGGATCGTTCTTTTTTTCGTCCGTCGCGTCGTTGATATCGAACAGGATGGCGGCCTCCTGCCGCGTGATGGATATGTTGCCGTCGCCGCCGAAGGCGAAAAGGATGCGCCGCACCAGTTCGGTTTCGGCCCTGTCGACCACCCCGGGCTCATTCTGATGGCAGGCGCCGACATAGCCTTGCGAGCGGATCACGCCCCATTTTACCTGTTCGAGCGCGAAGGTGACGAACTTCACCGGGCTAAGCTCGGCGCGCTCGAGTACTTTTCCCAGCAGCTCGAGCTCGCCCGCGGTCTCGACGTGGCCGGCGCGGCTGACATGCGCGATAAGCCAGTCGGCGTTATCGTCTGAAATATATCCCCGTGGCTCGGCCTGGAACACGATATAGTCGGTCAGCGCCTCGACGAAGAACGGCAGCCACGACGGATCGGCGTTCTGTTCCAGCCGGTCGTTGAGGTCGAACACCACCTCGGCGTCGTCCGGCGTGACCACGCCCTTCCAGAAAACGCGGTGCCGCAGCTTGAGCACATCGTCGGCGGTGATCTTGCCGCGCGCAAGGATTGCTTCGACCGCTTCGCTGTCAGCCATGGTGACGCCCCTTTATGATCCAATCGCGGGCGGCAGCCTCCCATAGTTGCCTTTAATTTTGCCTAAGGGTGACGGCGCAGGCCGCGGGCGTCACGCGCGCGGCGCTAGCAATTTGTGAACCTTAATCATCGGTGCATATCGGCCGTCGCGCGCGACGGCGGCTGCTCGATTCAAGCCACGTTATCGGCGCTGCTTTCCACAATGCGCACCACGTCGGACCTGATGCGGTTTAACTCGAAATCCTTCGGCCTATGTCCGCTTTCATGAGAAGAGCGGACATCGCGCGGGTATGTTGCAATGTCCGCTAATGCCCCGAAGCCGACCCCCCACGCAATTGAACTACGTCGCCCACTGCTTCAGCAGAACCGATGCATTCACCCCGCCGAATCCGAAACCATTGGTCATCGCATAATCGATTGCGCGGTTGCGTGGCTCGCGCGCTACAAGATCGAGACCGTCGGCGAATTCATCGGCCTCTTCCAGATTGAGGGTTGGCGGCAGAATCCCGGAGCGCAGCGCGCCGATCGCGAAAATCGCGCCGACTGCGCCCGCCGCGCCGAGCAGATGACCGGTCGCCGATTTTGTCGAGGAGACAGAAACCGGCGCGCCGTTGAACACGCCGCGGATTGCCGTGAGTTCGGCGGCATCGCCAAGCGGCGTCGATGTCGCATGGGCGTTGACGTAGCCTACCTCGCTTGGCTCGATGGCGGCCGCATCAATGGCGAGCCGCATGCAGCGTTGTAAACCTTCACCGTCCGGCGGCGCCGCCGCCATATGGTATGCGTCGGATGTCGTGCCGTAGCCGACTAATTCGGCGAGCGGTTCAGCGCCGCGCGCAAGCGCATGGTCGAGCGCTTCGACGACCAACACAGCGGCGCCCTCGCTCATAACAAAGCCGTCGCGATTAATGTCAAATGGGCGCGAGGCGCGCTCCGGCGTTTCGTTGTAATGGGTAGAAAGCGCACGGGCCGCTGCAAAGCTGGCAAGACTGACACGTTCGATGCAGCTCTCCGCGCCACCGCAAATTGCGACATCGACCTCGCCAGTGCGGATCATGCGCGCACCGTCACCGATCGCCTGCAAGCTGGCGGCGCAGGCCGTGACCGGCGCGCCGATCGCACCACGAAAGCCGTGGCGGATCGACACCTGCCCGGCGGCAAGGTTGACCAGGAACGATGGCACCGTAAACGGTGAAAGCTTGCGCGGCCCACGCTGATCTATCGTGTGCACTGCCTGTTTCATCGTGGCGAAGCCGCCGATGCCCGAGCCGATGATTGTGGCGGTGCGGTTGCGCTCGGCGTCGCTGACGGGAACCCACGCTGACTGAGCGATTGCCTCGTCTGCAGCGGCTATGGCGAACTGGATAAAGCGATCCATTCGCTTTTGGTCCTTGAGACTGACGACGTGCTCCGAATCGAAGCCGCCTTCGGCATCCTCCGCCGGGGTCGGCACGATGCCTGCAATCTTTGCGGGTACGTCGCGGACGAGATTGTCGGACAACCGGCGTATGCCGGATCGCCCGGCGAGAAGCCGTCGCCAGACTAAGCTCGTGCCACAACCAAGTGGGGAAACGATGCCGGAACCGGTGACAACAATGCGGCGCATTCTGCTCCTGCGGCTTGATGGGATGGTCACCGCTCGCGCGGCGAACACGGCCGGTCTCGCACGATTGCCGCCCGGCACTGGAAGCAGGTGAACCGCTGCTGATGGCTGCCCTTTAACTCGTTCACGACCTAGTGGTCATTTTACTGCCCCTTATCAAAACGGCAAATCAGAAGAGCGAACCGCAATTCTGGCCGCCCCTGGCATAAAACGAACCTGCCTCTCGCGCCGAGCAATCTCGTTATTACGTCTAAAGCGAACATTGCGCGGATTTATCGTCATGTTCGCTTCACCCGAACCAGACCCGTATCGTGCGATGATCGATTCCGTGAGGTAATTCAGCGCTGCTTCGTCCGGCGCCGCGTGACCCCCTATGGTTTCATTGCTATAGGGACTTGGGACGACCGCGGAGGATTGCTACGTGCGTCTGTTGTCCAATCTGCTTCGGCGCTTCATCCGCCAAGGTACCCTGCGAGTCCGCGACGCCGATGGCAATGTGTATGTATTCGGCGATCGCCTGCCGGGGCCTGACGTCGCCATCCATCTGCACGATCGAAAGCTCTACACCAAGCTGTTTATCAATCCGGAGTTGTACGCCGCCGAAGCCTATATGGACGGCAGGCTGACGCTAGAGGACGGCGCTGCGATCCACGACTTTCTGCTGCTATTTTCGGTCAACCGCGCCGGGCTTTATTCGTACGGCTCACAGAAGCTGATGCGGCGGGTGTGGCGTGGCCTGCGCCGCTGGCATCAGGCCAATCCGATCGGGCTTGCCGCCGCCCATGCCCGCCACCATTACGACATCTCCAACGAACTCTATCGCCTGTTCCTCGACGATCAGATGCAATACTCCTGCGCTTATTTTCGCGATCCCGAGCATGACACGCTCGAACAGGCGCAGCGCAACAAGCTGCTCCACGCCACCAGCAAGCTGCAACTAAAGCCAGGTATGACCGTCGCCGAGATCGGCTCCGGCTGGGGCGGCTTCGCCATACATCTGGCGCGCGAAACCGGCGCCCATGTTACCGCGGTCAACGTCTCGCCCGAGCAGATCAAGACGGCGCGCGCCAATGCCGAGGCCGCCGGCGTTTCCGATCGCGTCGAATTTCGCGAGCTGGACTATCGCCAGCTCACAGGCCAGTTCGACCGCGTGGTCTCGGTCGGCATGATGGAACATGTCGGCATCGGACATTTCGACGAGTATTTCCTCAAGATCCGCGAGCTATTGACGCCTGACGGCTATGCCTTCATTCACTGCATCGGCCGGATGTCGCAGCCCGGCACCACCGGCCCGTTCATCCGCAAATACATCTTTCCCGGCGGCTACGTGCCAGCGCTGTCGGAGACCTTCGCCGCCACTGAGCGCTGCGGACTGTGGTGTGATGATATGGAAGTGCTGCGGCTGCATTATCGCTACACGGTGAAACACTGGCGCGAGCGCTTCGCCGAAAATAGAGCCCAGGCTGCTGCGATCTACGACGAACGGTTCTGCCGGATGTGGGAATTTTATCTCGCCGCCGTCGAACTCGAATTCCTGCATGGCTCGCACATGGTGTTTCAATTGCTGCTGTCGACCAAGCGTGATGCGGTGCCGATCACGCGCGATTTTATGGTTGACGCCGAGCGGGCGGCTTGGGCGATGACGGCCGGCTGAACGACGCCGACCCGACATCCCGCCGCATGTGTCCAACGGCGACTTTGCGAACCACTCGCGAACTTACCGAGACGGCGACAGTCAGATACGTATGGTAACTGCGGCGACACGAATGGCTGCTTCTGGTAGATATCGTTGCAAAAAGAGTTTTCGCATCCCGACGCGCAACATTGATTCAAAAAATAAACCCGCCGCGCAAGATTGATTCAAGCGGCGCGCACATTGGATTCGAAAGTTGCGCAGTTGGAGGGGGCCGCCGACTTTTGCAACAAAATCGGTACAAAGCGGACATCGCGCGGACTTGTCGCTATGTCCGCTACTGACCCAACTGCGTCATATGGCCACTTAAGAGGCTGGGCAAAATAGATTAAACTATTTCACGGCCAGTCCCTTATTGCTTGAAAACTGCTGAAAGAGGTTGGGCATAACAGACGAGGCAGAAAGTCATGACTCTACGTAGTGAATGCAGTTCACATCCCGCGCTGTCATGCGCCGACAGCTTGGCCGCGAGCACGTCCGACATCGTACTGCTGATCGGACGCATTCTGCTGGGCTGGATATTCGTGCGCAGCGGCTATGGCAAACTTTTCAATGTTGAAGCCGTTGCCAACTCGTTTCCACTGCGCGGGTTGCCATCCTTCCTCGCCTACATCGCCGTTCCGTTTGAGTTCCTCGGCGGACTTGCGCTGATCTTCGGCTTCGCCACCCGCTACGTCGTTCTGGGGTTTGTTATCTTCATGCTGGTCGCTACCTTCAGTTCGCACCGCTATTGGGAATTTGCCGATGCGGCTGCACGCCGCGCGCAGGATTCGAGCTTCTACAAGAACATGGCCATGCTGGGCGGCTTCGGCTTTCTGTTCGTTTGCAGCGCCGGGCGGCTCAGTGTTGACGCTTGGCTGCGCGGGCGCAGCTAAAGCGCGTTCAGCAAAAGCCGCATTTGGTTCGAAACACCTGTAATCGCAGTCCTCCCCTTCTTTTTGCGGGGAGAGGACGTCTAAAATCGCTAACAGACTGGATGTCTGAGTTTGGCAAAAAGCGGACATGCCGATCAGGTCCGCGAATGTCCGCTTTCGGGGGTAAAGCAGGCATTGACCAACCGTTGCTCACCAATCTCGATCTACCGGCACGCGGCCTAATTGGGTGGCAGCGTCATACGTTGCTCGCGCCGTTCGCCCGCTCCACGATGCGCACCACGTCGGACATGATGCGGTTCAACTCGAAATCCTTCGGCGTGTAGACGGCGGCGACGCCGGCTTGTTCCAGCGCGGCGGCGTCCTCGGGCGGAATGATGCCGCCGACCACCAGCGGCACGTCGATCCCGGCCTCCTTCATGCGGCCGACCACGTCGTGCACCAGCGGCAGGTGGCTGCCCGACAGTACGGAAAGCCCGATGACATGGGCCTTTTCCTTGCGCGCGGCGGCGACGATCTCCTCCGGCGTCAGTCGGATTCCCTCGTAGACCACTTGCATCCCGGCGTCGCGTGCGCGCACCGCGATCTGCTCGGCGCCGTTGGAATGGCCGTCGAGCCCAGGCTTGCCGACCAGAAACGTCAAGCGGCGGCCGAGCTTGCGCGAGACGCGATCGACATCGGCGCGGATATCGTCGAGCCCGGTCACGTCGTTACGCATGGCGCGTCCGACGCCCGTGGGCGCGCGGTATTCGCCGAACGCCTCGCGCAGGGTCCAACCCCATTCGCCGGTGGTGACGCCGGCTTTGGCGCAGATGATCGAGGCCGGCATGATGTTGCCGCCGCTGGTGGCCGCGCGTTTTAGATCCTTGAGCGCGGCGGCGACCGCGTTGTTTTCGCGCGCAGCGCGCCAGGCCTTCAGCCGTTCGAGCTGGTCGCGTTCGGCCTGCGCCGACACAGTTATGATCGAATCGACGCCGCCGGTGAGCGGGGAGGGCTCGCTCTCGAGATATTTGTTGACGCCGACCACCACCTGCTCGCCGCGCTCGATTGCTTCCAGCCGCGCGGTGTTGGATTCCACCAGTTGCTGCTTCATGTAGCCGCTCTCGACTGCGGCTACCGCGCCGCCCATTTCGTCGATGCGCTTGAGCTCTTCCTTGGCCTCGGCCTTGAGCGCGCCCACTTTGCGAGCGATCTCGGCCGAGCCGTCGAAAATATCGCCGTAGTTGAGCAGGTCGGTCTCGTAGGCGAGGATCTGCTGCATGCGCAGCGACCACTGCTGGTCCCACGGCCGCGGCAGGCCGAGCGCCTCGTTCCAGGCCGGCAATTGCACCGCGCGGGCGCGCGCATTCTTCGACAATGTAACGGCCAGCATCTCGAGCAGAATGCGCGTGACGTTGTTTTCGGCTTGCTGCTCGGTCAGCCCGAGCGAGTTCACCTGCACGCCGTAACGGAACAGCCGCTGCTTGGGATCGGTGATGCCGTAGCGCTCGCGCGTGATCTCGTCCCACAATTCGACGAAGGCGCGCATCTTGCACATTTCGGTGATGAAGCGCAGTCCGGCGTTGACGAAGAACGATATGCGCCCAACCACCTCGCCGAATTTTTCTTCGGAGACCTCGCCCGACGCCTTTACCGTGTCGAGCACCGCGATCGCAGTTGCCAGCGCGAAGGCCAGTTCCTGCACCGGCGTCGCTCCTGCTTCTTGCAAGTGATAGGAGCAGATGTTCATCGGATTCCACTTCGGCAGTTCGGTCGTGGTGAAGATTGCCACGTCCTTGATCAGCCGCATCGACGGCGCCGGTGGGAACACGTAAGTGCCGCGCGAGAGATATTCCTTGATGATGTCGTTCTGGATCGTGCCGGTGAGTGCGGCGCGCGGCGTGCGCTGCTCGTCGGCCACCGCGATGTAAAGCGCCATCAGCCACGCCGCGGTGGCGTTGATGGTCATCGAGGTGTTCATGGTGCCGAGCGGGATGCCCGTAAACAGCGCGCGCATATCGCCGAGATGGCAGACCGGCACGCCGACCTTGCCGACCTCGCCCTTGGCCAGCACGTGGTCCGAGTCGTAGCCGGTCTGGGTCGGCAGATCGAAGGCGACCGAAAGGCCGGTCTGCCCCTTGGCCAGGTTCTTGCGATAGAGCTCATTGGAGGCCGCGGCCGTCGAATGGCCGGCATAGGTGCGGAAGATCCAAGGCTTATCGCGCTGAGTCTTGTCGCGTTTGGTTTTGTCGCGCATCGCTTAGCCTGCAGCCGGCAGTGTGGCTGAAGCCTTGTTGCAATGCAACATGAGGCTTGCGCCCCCGCGGTCAGGCCGCAAGGCGTTCCGGCGCCAGCGCGCGGCGGGCGATCAGCGCCGCCACCAAGAGCACCGCGGTAAAGCCGACCGGCGCTTTCACGAGCGGGAAGATCAGCACCAGCAGGCAGGTGAGGCCGATGCCGGCCAACTCATGGGGCAGAAAGCCGCGCGCACGGCCGAGCCGCCACAGGAACGCAAGCGGCACCGTCAGCACCACGAGGTCGTAAGTGTAGAGATAGGGCGTCGCCAGCATGGCGCCGACGCCGAGCGCCGCCGCCTTGACTTCATAATCGGCACGGCTGCGCCACAGCGCGGCAATCGCGCCGGCGGCCATGAGCGCGACCAGTGCTTGCACGCTCCAGGCCAGCGGCTCGCCGCCGCCGAGCGTGCGCACCAGGCCGAACGCGGTCTGCAGCTTGCCGAAGTCCGCCCAGCCGTCGGACAGGAAGGCCTGCGAGGTGTGGCCGATATTGGCGGCGAACGCCGCCCACGTCTCGGTGCCGAACGCGCCCCATGACGCAATCGCCATGAGAGTTGCCACGATGCCGGCCACGATGAACACGCGCCAGTGTCCGCTCGCCGCCAGCACGATGGGAAACAGAAGTCCGAGATGCGGCTTGTAGGTGAGTAGCCCGAGCAGTACGCCGGCGAGGATCGGCCGTTCTACGAGCATGAGCAACGCGCCGCCCAGCAGCGCCGTGCTCAGGAATCCATTTTGGCCGACGATAAAATTGGCCAACACCGCCGGAAACGCGGCGGCGAGAATATAGCCGGTGCGGTCGCCGATAATTCCGCGCACGCAGAACAAGTACGCCCGGAACGTCGCGAATCAAGAAGATGATGAAGGCCGGAACATAGGACATCTCCGCCAGCAAGAGCGCGACAGAACAGAAATGTCGGCGGATAATGCCAGCCGAAATAGCCGTCGAACGGATGCCCGAGCGCGACGACCTCCATCATCTTGTGGGTCGACCAGTCGTAAGCCGCTGCCGCATGGCCCGCGAGCGCCAGCCGCCCGGCGGCCCAGACATTGACGAAGTCCACCGGCACGCCGCCGCCGTCAGCCGCCACGATCCACGAACCTTGCACATAGGAGGCGACGAGGTAGACGGCGTGCGCGACGATCAGCGCAAAGCAGATGAGTTCGGCCGGCCGCGTGAGCGAGGCGCCGGCGCTGCGCGCAGGAGAGATCTCGTACACCGTCATGGCAGCGCCAGCCCCGCTTTTAGATTGCGGGAAGCTAGGCGCAGCTGCCTTGAGGAACCCTTAAAAGCCCTGCTGTGCGGCGCCTTTCACGCGGCGCTAAACCAAATGTTGCGTTGCAACATAAATTGCGCCAGACTGCTCAAGGCACAAGGAGAGTGCAGATGCCGGCCGTCGCACAGGTGAGGAGCATCGCTCCGCTCAAGGACCTTTATGCTATCGGCGAGATTCCGCCGCTCGGGCACGTGCCCGAGAAGATGCACGCCTGGGTGATCCGCAAGGATCGGCACGGGCCGCCCGACCAGTCCATGCGGCTCGAAGTGGTGCCGACCTGGCCGATCGGCGAGGACGAGGTGCTGCTGCTCGTGATGGCGGGCGGGGTCAACTACAACGGCGTGTGGGCCGCGCTCGGCCAGCCGGTCTCCACCCTCGACGTGCATAAGCATCCGTTCCACATCGCCGGTTCCGATGCCGCGGGCGTGGTCTGGGCGATCGGCAGCAAGGTGCATCGCTGGAAGGTCGGTGACGAGGTCATCGTCCACTGCAATCAGGACGACGGCGACGACGAGGATTGCAATGGCGGCGATCCGCTGCTGTCGCCCTCGCAGCGCATCTGGGGCTACGAGACGCCGGACGGCTCATTCGCGCAGTTCTGCCGCGTGCAGTCACGGCAATTGATGCACAAGCCGAACCATCTGTCCTGGGAAGAATCGGCCTGCTACACGCTCACCCTCGCCACCGCCTACCGCATGCTGTTCGGCCATTCGCCGCACACGCTCAAGCCAGGCGACAATGTGCTGGTATGGGGCGCCTCCGGCGGGCTCGGCGTGTTCGGCCTGCAATTGGTGGCGGCCTCGGGCGCCAATGCCATCGCCGTGGTCTCCGACGAGTTGAAGGCGGAATACGTGCTCAATCTCGGCGCCAAGGGCGTGATCAATCGCAAGGATTTCAAGTGCTGGGGCCAGATGCCCGCGGTCAATAGTCCCGAGTACGGCGAATGGACTAAGGAAGCGCGCCGCTTCGGCAAGGCGATCTGGGACATCACCGGCAAACGCGACGTCGACATCGTGTTCGAGCATCCGGGCGAACAGACCTTTCCGGTTTCCTGTCTGGTCGTGAAGCGCGGCGGCATGGTCGTGTTCTGCGCCGGCACCACCGGCTACAATCTCACCTTCGACGCGCGCTATGTCTGGATGCGGCAGAAGCGCATCCAGGGCTCGCACTTCGCGCATCTCAAGCAGGCCTCGATGGCCAACCGCTTCGTGCTCGAGCAACGCATCGATCCCTGCATGAGCGAGGTGTTCGCGTGGGACAACATCCCGCTCGCGCACATGAAAATGTGGAAGAACCAGCACCCGCCCGGCAACATGGCGGTCATGGTCAACGCACCGCGCCCGGGCCTGAAAACGCTAGAGGATGCGCAAGAAGCGGCGGGCACATGATCCCGAAAAGTGGGAACCGGTTTTCGGCAAAGATCATGCGCAAAAAAATACCTAGTCCGCACCGCCGGATTTTTCATGCGGCGTGTTAACCGCATTCGCGCGCGCCTTGACGATCGCCGAACTCAATTCGCCGCCCAAGATGAAAATACACGCGCAGACATAGAGAAACACCAGCGCGATCATTACCGAGGCCAGCCCCGCGTACATCGACACATAGGTGAAAGCGTAGGTAGCAAGATAGCGGCCGAAGACGGCGCCGCTGATCAGCCAGAGCAGCAGCGTCGCGACAATGCCGGGCGCAATCGCGCTGAAGGAACGGCGGCCGGCCGGCAGCCAGCGGTGCACGATCACCAGTGAGATGACCAGTACCACCACCGCCACAGCATAGCGGGCGAAGGTGATGAGGTCGCTGAACGGCTCCAGCGTCGGCACATAGTGCACGAGTTTGTCCCAGATCAGCGGCGCCAGCACCACCAGGAACGAAAACGCCAGGATCGCCACCGCGCCGACCAGCACGTAGACGATCGACTCCAGGCGCAGCAGCCACCATGGCCGCAGCTCGGGCGTATCATAGGCGCGGTTGAGGCCGATGCGCAGGCCGTCCACCCCGCTGGAGGCGAAATAGAGCGCGAACAGCACGCCAAGGGTAAGTACGTCGCCGCGGGTATCGGTGAGCACGCCGGTGATATCGAGCGCGATCGGGCCGGCCACTTCTTTCGGCCAGGCTTCCAGCAGGATGCGCCCGGCCTCGTCGGCGAGCTCTTTCGAGCCGAAGAAAAAGCCGGCAAGCGCGGTGACCACGATCAGGAACGGGAACATCGCCATCAGAGTGGACAGCGCGATGTGGCTCGCGATCGCCCAGCCGTCGTCGGCGAGAAATTTCTGGAGCGCGTCGTGCACGATCCGCAACGACAGTATGAGAATGCGCAATATGGTTGCCCCGGAGCGACCTCGTCAGGCCTTTGAATCGGCTATCGCCGCGCGCTTTGCAAGGGGTGCCCGTTGCGCCGCCCATCCCCGCGGAAGCGGGCACCCAGCATGGGCCGGTTTTTGGCTGGATTCCCGCTTGCGCGGGAACGAACGGACGAAAACTTAGGCCGCCTGCACGTTGGTGAGGAATTGCCGTACTTCCGCTTCCAGATTTTCCGCCTCGACCGCGACGGCATCGGCGAGGTCCTTGACGTCGGAGGCGGTCGTGCGGGCATCGGTGGTGACGCCGGCGACCTTGCTCATAGCCTCGGCGCCGCTGCGCGCCTCGCCGGAGGCGCGGCTGACGCCTTCCGCGATCGAGGCGACCGCGGAGTTCTGCTGATCGACGGTCGCCGCCACCATGGTGGCGATCGCCGACATTTCACGGATGATGGCGTTGACCTGTTCGATCGCCCGCGCCGCGTCGGCGGCGGCCGATTGGATCGAGCCGATCTGCTCGGCGATCTCCTCGGTCGCTTTCGCGGTTTGCCCGGCCAGCGATTTTACTTCCGATGCGACCACCGCGAAGCCCTTGCCGGATTTGCCGGCGCGCGCCGCCTCGATAGTGGCGTTGAGCGCGAGCAGGTTGGTCTGTCCGGCGATCGCCTGGATCAGGCCCACCACCTCGCCAATGCGGGTGGCGGCGTTGCCAAGTTCCGACATGGTGGTGACGGTGCGCTGGGCTTCCGATACCGCGCGCCCCGCCACGTCGGTGGATTTCGCGGCCTGCGAGGAGATTTCGCCGATCGATGCCGCCAATTCCTCGACCGAACCGGCGGCCGTGGTCACATTGTCGGATGCGGAGGCGACGCGTTGTTCGGCGGTGCGTGCTTCGGCCGACATGGTATCGGCCGCTTTGTTGAGATCGGTCGAGCTCATTTCGAGCTTGATGGACGCCCCGCGCAGCTTGCTCAACGCGCTTTCGACCGAATGCTTGAATTGCGCGATCATGAGAGAAATCGTGTCGTTGCGCTGCATCTGCGCGCGGCTCGCGTCGGCCTGCGTAGCGGCAAGTTTTTCCCGCTCGATCATGTTGTCGCGGAACACGATCACGGTGCGCGCCATCTCGCCGATTTCGTCGTGCGCCTGGGTGGCGGGAATGCGGGCGCTGGTGTCGCCGTCGGCGAGTCGCTGCATGACGTCGGCCAGGCCGTTGAGCGGGCGCGTGATGCTGCGTCCGATCAGCCAGCTAAAGCCAAGGCCGAACGCCACCATGGCGATGCTGACTGCGATCATTCCGGTGCGCGTATGGGCTTGCGATGCGGTCAGCCCCGATGACGCCTCTTCCACCGTTTGACGCGCCCGGTTGATGATTTCGTCCGCACGCGGCAGCATGCGCTGGCTGTCGATATCGATCACCGCGCGCAGCGGATGCACGCGGTCGAAGCCGTCGATCCATCGCGCGAAGGTGTCGGCATAGGTTTTCACCTCATGCTCGAGCGAATTCCTTCATTTCCGGCGTGCCGTCGATCTGGCCGAATGTGTCGGTGAATTTCCTGTAGCCGGCGAGGAATTGCTGCTCGGGTCAACTCGCTTTGACTGAGCCGATACTCGTGCTTCATGGTCGCGCATGGTCAGCAGCGCCATCATCAATTTGTTGGCGTCCGCCTCGGCCAGCCATGTCATGTTCTCGTTGATGATGCGCTCGACCGCGTTGCCGGCTTCGTGAAGATTGCCGCGCAGGCCCGATGCTTTCGTCGAAGCCGAGGATATTCCTGCTCCCGCACCAATTCGGTGAAGTTATTGCGCAAATCCATGACGTCTTTGCGCAGGCCCACGATGTTTTCGGCATGGCGGCGATCGATCGAGGCCGCGATGGTGTCGAGGCTCTGCAGCGCGAGCGCATGCGCCTGCTCGAAGCTCACCACCAGATTGTTGCTGGGGTTGGCGCTGAAGTCCTTCACGAGTAATTCGCATCGCCCCGACCGCGCTTTTGAAATCGCGGCTGGCATCGGCGAGCGCGGCGGAATCCTTGACGGTCTCGAAGGCGGTGCCGACGTCGCCTTCGCCGGAAACATAAGTGAGCCCATTGGCGAGGAACCCGACCACCGGGATCAGCGCCAGCACGATGATGCGGGTGCGCACCGAAATCGAGGTGAGCAACCGGCTCAGCCGGTCGGATGGAAACGATAGTTTTGTAAAGCGCATAGGCCGGTTCGGGTCTCGCCAGTGGCAGGGCGCGCTGCGCAGCGGTATCACCGTGATGAAACCGTGAAATGGTTAATTTTGTAGCAATTTGGTAACGCGATGCCGCGTAAACGCGGGGGAAATCCCTTAATTTCGGGGCCACTTTGCTTTTGTGCACTGCACGCGTAGTGTCTTTATCGCGGCCGGCGCCCTAGACATCGCCTGTAGCCGAGGATCCCATGCCGATTGCCGCCTCCCGCCCCACCGCCGAACACGAGCTGGTCGAGCTCAGCCGTGAGGCGACCGCCGCCCTCGATGCCTTGCTGGCCGATGCCGTGGCCAAGGTGCGCGAGCGGGTGGTGGTGGAAGGCCACCCGATCGGCCGCCTGTTCGATCGCGAGCAGCGCGCCACCCATGGGCTGGCCTGGCTCGCCACCTATGTGGAGGCCGTGCGCCAGCTCGCCGCCTACACCGAACGGATGGTCGGCGGCGGCACGTTCGGCGAAATCGAGGAACACCTCGTGCGCATCGCGCTCGGCGAATATCTCGCCCAGATCGTCGGCGGGATTCCGATGAGCCAGGGCGAGCTGGTGCGGCCGAGCGACTTGGGCCTTTCGCTGGCGCAGGTTGCGGCACGCATCAACCGAAATGTCGAGAGCTTGATCGCCAGCGGCAACACCGTTGAGCGGCGCGCCCGCCTGATCGAGCTGATGCGCGCCAGCCACCATGCCACGGTCGGCGTGTGCGGCCTCGACGAAACCCTGGAATCGATCCGCGAGGAAATGCGCAAATTCGCCGACAGCGAGGTGATCGGCCACGCGCAGACCTGGCACCGCACCAACAGCTACATTCCGCTGGAGATCATCGCGCAGATGTCGGAGCTCGGCGTGTTCGGGCTCACGATTCCCGAGACGTACGGCGGCATGGGATTAGGCAAGGAGTCGATGTGCGTGGTGTCCGAGGAATTGTCGCGCGGCTATATCGGCGTCGGCTCGCTCGGCACGCGCTCGGAGATCGCCGCCGAATTGATCCTCGGCAGCGGCACCACCGAGCAGAAGGAAAAATGGCTGCCGAAGATCGCCTCCGGCGAGGTGCTGCCCACCGCAGTGTTCACCGAACCGAACACCGGCTCGGACCTGGCCTCGATCAAGACCCGCGCGGTGCGCGAGGGCGACGTCTACAAGGTCTATGGCAACAAGACCTGGATCACCCATCCGGTGCGTGCCGACCTGATGACGCTGTTGGTGCGCACTAATCCGAAGGAGACCGGTCATCGTGGCTTGTCCATGCTGCTCGCCGAAAAGCCGCGCGGCAGCGACCAAAAGCCGTTTCCGGCGCCCGGGATGAGCGGTACCGAAATCGAAGTGCTCGGCTATCGCGGCATGAAGGAATACGAGATCGCCTTCGACGGCTTCGAAGTGAAGGCGGAAAACCTGCTTGGCGGCGTCGAGGGGCTGGGCTTCAAGCAGCTCATGCAGACTTTCGAATCGGCGCGCATTCAGACCGCGGCGCGCGCCATCGGGGTGGCGCAAGCGGCGATGGAGCAGGCGCTCGGCTATGCGCAAGCCCGCGTGCAGTTCGGCGTCCCGATCGTCAGCTTCCCGCGCGTCGCCGACAAGCTCGCCATGATGGCGGCGGAAATCATGACCGCGCGCCAGCTCACTTATTTCGCGGCGCGCGAAAAGGATTCCGGCCGCCGCTGCGACCTGGAGGCCGGCATGGCGAAATTGCTCGCCGCGCGGGTTGCCTGGGCCAACGCCGACAATGCGGTGCAGATCCATGGCGGCAACGGCTTCGCGCTGGAATTCCCGGTTTCGCGCATCCTGTGCGACGCCCGCATCCTGAATATTTTCGAAGGCGCCGCCGAGATCCAGGCGCAGGTCATCGCCCGCCGGCTGCTCGACGGCACCAACTGACACGGGGAACAGCTTCCGCTTTGAAAGGCGATGGCCGGGCAGGGGCCTTCGCCGCATTTGACCGCGGTTTTGGCAACGAAATCTCCGCCTCCGGCGTTTGATCCAAAACAACACGCCGCATTGGCGGTTATTCTAGCGTTGCGTGAGAGTTCAGGAGATCCGCATGTCAGAATTATTGATCCAACACGGCGAATGGGTTGTGGTCTGCGACGGCGCCAAGGCGCTGGTGCTGGAAAATGCCGGCGACGCCAAGTTTCCCAACCTCAAGACCATCAAGGTCTTCGAGCAGAAGGACTTGGCCACCCATGAGCTCGGCGCCGATGCGCCGGGCCGCGCCTTCAGTCCGGCCGGTCACGGCAGCCGCGGCACCATCGAGCAGACCGACTGGCACGACCAGGCCGAGCGGGCCTTTCTCGCGCAGCTGGTCCAGCATCTCGACGGCGCCATCGCCGCCGGCAAGACCAAGTCGCTGATCATGGTGGCGCCGCCGCGCGCGCTCGGCATGATCCGTCCGGCCTATTCGCAGGCGGTGCGTGGCGCGGTGCGCGCCGAGCTCGACAAGGACCTGGTCAAGCATCCGGTGCATGAGATCGAGAAGCACCTGACCGGCCACTGAGCCGCCCGCGCTCTCTCGATTATGGCTGGCTCGCCGCAATGGCGATGCTATGTTCGCCGCAATTCCTCCATCGAGGCCGGCGAATGAATCGATTTTGCGGTCAATGCGCGCGTGGCGGCATTAAGTCGATGCTCGCCGTCATGCTGACTGCGGCAACGATCGCCACGGCCAATGCGCAGCCGGCCAATTCGCCGCCGGCCACGGCGCCCAGCCCGCCGGCGGCCAATGCGATCAGCAACCCGATGGCGGTGCCCGGCTTCTGGGACCCGCGCCGGCGGCCGGAGCGGCCGGACCTGTCGCGCATCAGCATCATCCGCTTCCTCACCGAAACCGACTATCCGCCGTTCAATTATGCCGGGCCGGACGGCGCGCCCGCCGGCTTCAATGTCGATCTGGCGCGGCTGATCTGCGAGGAGATCAAGGTTGCCTGCACGGTGCAGATGCGGCGGTTCGACACTTTGATCGCCTCCCTGAACAGCAACAACGGCGACGCGGTGATCGCCTCGCTCGCCGAGACGCCGGAGATGCGCCGCCAAGTCGATTTCAGCGACCCCTATTACCGCACTCCGGCGCGCTTCGTGGCGCGGCGCGACGTCGGGCTCGACGAGGTGCGGCCGGAGGCGCTGGAAGGCAAGAAGATCGCGGTGGTCGCCGGCACCGCACACGAAGCCTATCTGAAGACCTTGTTCACCGAAGCCGAGCTGCGTCCCTATCCGAACGCGGAAGTGGCGCGCGACGCGTTGAGAAAGGGTGAAGTCGATCTGCTGTTTGGCGACGGCATTTCGCTCGCGTTCTGGCTCAACGGCACCGACTCCGGCGGCTGCTGCGAATTCCGCGGCGGGCCTTATATCGAAAGCCGTTTCTTCGGCGAGGGCGTCGGCATCGCGGTCAAGCGCGGCAACGACCTGTTGCGGCAAGCGTTCAACTGGGCGCTGTTCCGGCTGTGGGAGAAAGGCCGCTTCACCGACCTGTGGCTACGCTATTTCCCGATCAGCCCGTTTTGAGCCGCAAATTTGACGTGTGAGCGCTGGATTCCTACTGTCCGCGCCGGAGATCGTGATGTCCGTTGCCGAAACCGCCGCATCTTTGCGCGAACTGGCCGAGCAGTCGAACGCCTGGCCGTTCGAGGAAGCGCGCAAGATCGTCGCGCGGCTGAAGAAAAAGCCGAAGGACGAGGTGATCTTCGAGACCGGCTACGGCCCGTCCGGCCTGCCGCACATCGGCACTTTCGGCGAGGTGGCGCGCACTACCATGGTGCGTCACGCCTTCCGCGTGCTCACCGACGACAAAATCAAGACGCGGCTGATCGCCTTCTCCGACGACATGGATGGGTTGCGGAAAGTGCCGGACAACGTGCCCAATAAGGACATGCTGGAGGGCCATCTCGGCAAGCCGCTGACCAAGGTGCCCGATCCGTTCGGCACGCATCCAAGCTTCGGCGAGCACAATAACGCGCGCCTGCGCGCCTTCCTCGATCACTTCGGCTTCGAATACGAATTTCTGTCGTCGACGCAGTGCTACATGTCGGGCCGTTTCGACAGCGCGCTGCTCAAGGTGCTGGAACGCTTCGACAAGGTGATGGCGATAATGCTGCCGTCCTTGCGCGAGGAGCGCGCGCAGACCTATTCGCCGTTCCTGCCGATCGATCCGCGTAGCGGTATCGTGCTGCAAGTGCCGGTGCTGGCGCACGACGCCAAGGCCGGCACCATCACCTACGAAGACCCGGACAGCAAGGCACCGGTCACCACGCCGGTCGGTGGCGGGCGCTGCAAGCTGCAATGGAAGCCGGACTGGGCGATGCGCTGGGTGGCGCTCGGCGTCGACTACGAAATGGCCGGCAAGGACCTGATCGACTCGGTCAAGCTGTCGGGCGAAATCTGCCGCGCCCTCGGCGGCCAACCGCCGGAAGGGTTCAACTACGAACTCTTCCTCGACGAGAACGGGCAGAAGATTTCCAAGTCGAAAGGCAATGGCCTCACCATCGACGAATGGCTGCGCTATGCCAGCCCGGAAAGCCTGTCGTGTTTCATGTATCGCGAGCCGAAGGCGGCCAAGCGGCTCTACTTCGACGTCATTCCGCGCACGCGTCGACGAATATCAGCAGTTCCTCGACGGCTATCAGCGGCAGGACGGCAGGCAACGGCTGTCGAACCCGGTCTGGCACATCCACCAGGGCAATCCGCCCAAGTTGGAAATGCCGATCTCGTTCTCGATGCTGCTGACGCTGGTGTCGTCCTCGAACGCGGAAAATGCCGAGACCCTGTGGGGCTTCATCGGCCGCTACCGGCCGGGCGTGACGTCGCAGACCCACCCGAAGCTCAACGCGCAGGTGGAATACGCCATCCATTATTTCCGCGACTTCGTGCAGCCGGCAAAGAAATTCCGCCAGCCGTCCGAGGTCGAGCGCGCCGCGCTGATCGATTTGCGCGACGCGCTGTCGAATTTGCCGCCGGAGGCATCGGCGGAAGAAATCCAGGATGTCGTCTATGAAGTCGGGCGGCGCGAGCCGTTCCTCGACCAAAAGAAGAAGGCCAAGGACGGCAAGCCGGGCGTTTCGCTCGACTGGTTCAACATGCTTTACCAGGTGCTGCTTGGCCAGGAGAAAGGCCCGCGCTTCGGATCGTTCGTCGCGGTCTACGGCTTGCAGAATACCGTCGACATGATCGACGGCGCGCTGGCTCGCAGCGCATAAGGAGCGACTGACGCGCGTCACGCCGTCGCGACGGCCTTGAAGAAGGTGTAGCAGAAGACCCCGTCGCGCTCCGTCGTGCGGTGGAGATCGCGGATGCCGCGATCCCACGAGTCCGGGTCGATGAGACCCCGCGCGATCGCGTCGGTGCGAACACCTTCCACCATGGCGTTGAACGTATTCCTGGTGAATCCATCGACGAGTTGCGGGCGGCTGGCGTCGACATAGACCATGCGTGGGGAAACGGTGACCTCCTTGAAGCCAGCCTCGGCCAACAGCGGATAGAGGCGGCGCCCGATCAGCGCATCGCCGCCCATGCCGGCCTGAAGATCGATCAAACATTGAATCGCACGCCGCGCGTCGGCGCTATCGGGATGAAAATACGCGGAGCCGTGGTCGCCCTCGATCGCCGTCACGCTGCCACCCGGTTTCAGCAGCAGCTTGAGGCGGACCAGTGCACTGACCGGATCACGCAGATGCTCGAGCACGAAACACACGAACACGTGGTCGAAGCCCTGCTGCTTGAACGGAAGGTTGAAAATGTCGGCCTGAAGAAATGCAACATTGGTGATGCCGGCGCCGGTAGTTCGCTCCCGTGCCACCGCGAGTGAATTGGCCGAAAGATCGATGGAGAGGAAACGGGCCTGCGGACTGTTGCGGGCGATCGTTGTCGTTTGCGCGCCGACTCCGCAGCCGGCTTCGAGCACGTCGCTGTTTGCGGGAAATACGGTGCCCCAATGCAGCAACTCGGCGAGACTGGAGGCCTGGTCTATCAGCCGCCGGACCTCACGGCCCGAATACCCATGTACGTAATCACCAGCCACTGCCGAACCTTCTATTCGGTCACTGACTCGCCCAGACGATGCGTGCGATCCACAGCACGTCGGACATCGGCAAGGTGCGGTCGCGGTGTTCGGCATTGAGCGATTTGAGTTCGACGCTCTTGCCGGTCTTGCGCTTGAGTTCCTTAACCATCACCTCGCCGTCCTTGGTCTTGACCACGACGCGGTCGCCGCGCCGCACCGGCGCCGCCGGCGAGACCACGATGACGTCGCCGTCGCGGTAGGCCGGCTTCATCGAGTCGCCGGAGATTTCCAGCGCGTAGGCGTGCTCGTCGGTGACCGAGGGGAAGGCGATCTCCTCCCAGCCCTTGCCGACCGGGAAGCCGCCGTCGTCGAAATAGCCGCCGGAACCGGCCTCGGCGAAGCCGATCAGCGGCACGTTCGAAATCGCCACCTTGCCGCTGTCGGTGATCAGGTTGACGAAGGTATCGACCTTGGTGCCGGTGGCCTGCAGCGCCTTGGCCACCGATTCGGTGGACGGCCAGCGCGGTCGCCCTTCCGGGGTGATGCGCTTCGATTTGTTGAAGGTGGTTGGGTCGAGGCCTGACTTCTTGGCGAGACCGGAAGGCGTCAGCTTGGCGCTGGCGGCCAGCCGGTCGATGGCAGTCCAGATCTGGTTATGTGTCAGGGACATAGGCGCGGATCCGGATGAGACTCTAGTCCAAGATATAGGAATTATAGCCTTGAGTCGCCCCCCTCCTGCAACAGTTTCCTGAAAGGCTTGCCTTGAACAAGCCTTGGCCCGGCCGATAGGGTCGAATGCATGCAACTCCGGAGCCCTATTCGGTGATCGGTTTTTTCGACCGTCTGTCCCGCCCGCTGCTGCGGGCCCTCGATCCGGAGGACGCGCATACATTGGCGATCAAGGCCTTGCGCTATGTCCCGCTGGCGCGGCCGGCGCCGGAGCCGCGCGAGCTGAGCGTACGCGCGTTCGGGCTCAATTTCCCCAATCCGGTCGGCCTTGCCGCCGGCTTCGACAAGAACGCGCTGGTCCCGGACGCGCTGCTGCGGCTTGGCTTCGGCTTCGTGGAGGTCGGCACCGTGACCCCGCTGCCGCAAGCGGGCAATCCGCGCCCGCGCCTGTTCCGGCTCGAATCCGACGAGGGCGTCGTCAACCGGCTCGGCTTCAACAACGAGGGCGCGGCGGCGATGCTCAAGCGGCTGGCCGCGCGCGGCAACGAGGGCGGCATCGTCGGCGTCAATATCGGCGCCAACCGCGACAGCGCCGACCGCATCGGCGACTATGTGCGGCTGGTCGAAACTTTCGCACCGGTCGCCAGCTATTTCACCGTCAACGTCTCTTCGCCCAACACGCCCGGCTTGCGCGACCTGCAGCAGGCCAAGGCGCTCGACGAATTGCTCGCCCGCGTGGTCGATGCGCGCGAACGGGTGCGCCCGCACGCCGGGCCGACGCCGGTGCTGGTCAAGATCGCGCCCGATCTCACGCTGTCCGATCTCGACGACGCGGTCGGCATCGCGCGCAAGCACCGCCTCGACGGCATGATCGTCGGCAACACCACGATTGCGCGGCCGGGCGCGCTGCGCGATCGCGACAAGGCCAAAGAGGCGGGCGGGCTGTCCGGTCGCCCGCTGTTCAAGCTTTCGACCCGCATGCTGGCGGAGACCTTCGTGCGCGCCGAGGGGGCGTTCCCGCTGATCGGCGTCGGCGGCGTCGACTCGGGCGCGACCGCCATCGCCAAGATCAAGGCCGGGGCAGCGCTGCTGCAGCTTTACACCGGGCTGGTGTTCCGCGGCATCGGGGTGGTGTCGGAGATCAAGGCGGATCTGCTGGCGGCGCTCAAGCGCGGCCACCGCAACTCGCTCGCCTCCATGGTCGGCTCGGATGCGGCGGATATTACAGCGGAGAGCTGGCCGAGCTGAGCGATTCCATCCGTTCGTCCCCGCGAAAGCGGGGACCCAGAGTCAAAAAGTAAAGAGCTGGATTCCCGCTTACGCGGGAATGAACGGGTGAGAGTTCGCTATTTTCCTCTGGGCGCGTTGACGATGCGCATGATGATCCAGATCGGGATCACGATCACCGCGCCGAGCAAGAAATAGCGCCACAGCCAGCGGAACGCATCGAAGCCCATGTTCCAGATCGAGCGGATCAGCCGCTCCACGCTGCTGATGATGTCGAACGGGTCGAGCCCGAGCGCCGCCAGCACGACGCCGACCAGGATCGAGACCAGCACCAGGCGGCCGAGCACCGCCAGCGGCGAGCCGCCGAAAACCTTGGTCACTGTGTCGTTGTTCATGGGTGGACTCCGGTCTGACCGCTCTGTTGCAGCCTAGCACGATTGGCGCGCACGGCTTCAGATATGCTTAGAATCGCATAATGGAACCCGCAACCGCATTCGACGGGACTGACGCCGCGCCGCTGCTGCCGGACTTGTTTGCGCGCTGGTTTACCGGCCGCGGCTGGGCGCCGCGCCCGCATCAGCTCGACTTGCTGGCGAAGGCCAAGCGCCAGCGCTCGGTGCTGTTGATCGCGCCCACCGGCGGCGGCAAGACGCTCGCTGGCTTCCTGCCGACGCTGGTGGAGCTGCATGAAGCCGCTGCGGCGCCGCGCCGTCTGGTCTCGACCGGGCGCGAAATCCGCCGCGCGCAAGGCCTGCACACGCTCTACATCTCGCCGCTGAAGGCGCTGGCGGTCGACATCGCGCGCAACCTGGAAATCCCGGTCCAGGAAATGGGCTTGGCCGTGCGGCTGGAAACCCGCACCGGCGACACGCCCGCGTCGAAACGCCAGCGTCAGCGCCGTTATCCGCCCGACATCCTGCTCACCACGCCGGAACAGCTCACGCTGCTGCTGGCGACGGCTGACGCACCCTATCTGTTCGGCACACTGCGGCGCGTGGTGCTCGACGAATTGCATTCGCTGGTGACGTCGAAACGCGGCGACCTGTTGTCGCTCGGCTTGGCAAGGCTGTTTGCGTTGGCGCCGCAGCTTACCACCGTCGGTCTGTCCGCCACCGTGGCTGAGCCGGAGGATCTTTGCCGCTTCCTCGTGCCGCAGCCTGCGGCGGGCCAAGCGCGCGCCGATCTGGTGCTGGCGCGGCCGGGCGCGCAGCCGCAGGTCACCATGCTCGACACCGAGGAGCATCTGCCCTGGGCCGGGCATTCGGCGCGTCATGCGCTTGGCGAGGTCTACGACCTGATCAGGCGCCACAAGACCACGCTGGTGTTCGTCAACACCCGCAGCCAGGCCGAATATCTGTTCCAGGCGTTATGGCAGATGAACGACGACAACCTCGCCATCGCGCTGCATCACGGCTCGCTCGATGTGGCGCAGCGCCGCAAGGTCGAGGACGCCATGGTGGCCGGAAAATTGCGCGCGGTGGTGTGCACCTCTTCGCTCGATCTTGGCGTCGACTGGGGCGACGTCGATCTGGTGATCAATATCGGCGCACCGAAAGGCGCCTCGCGGCTGCTGCAGCGAATCGGGCGATCGAATCATCGGCTGGACGAACCTTCGCAAGCGGTGCTGGTGCCGGCCAACCGTTTCGAGGTGCTGGAATGCCGCGCCGCCATCGACGCCGTCGCCGAGAACGCGCAGGACACTCCGCCTTTGCGCACCGGCGCGCTGGATGTTTTAGCGCAGCATATTCTGGGCCGCGCCTGCGGCGAGCCGTTCCTGAGCGACGAACTCTATGCCGAGGTTTGCGCCGCCGCGCCCTATGCGGCACTCGCGCGCGCCGACTTCGACGCCGCGGTCGATTTCGTTGCCACCGGCGGCTATGCGCTCAAAGCCTATGAGCGTTTCGCCAAAATCCGGAAGGCGCAGGACGGCCGCTGGCGCATCACCCACCCGCGCGTGGCGCAGCGCTACCGCATGAATGTCGGCACCATTGTCGAAGCCGACATGCTGAAAGTGCGGCTGGTGCGCTCGCGCACTGCGAGTGCCTTCATTCCGCGCGGCGGCCGGCTGCTCGGTGAGGTCGAGGAATATTTCATCGAGACGCTCACCGCCGGCGACACTTTCGTGTTCGCCGGCGAAATCCTGAAATACGAGGCGCTGGTCGAGGACGAGGTCTATGTTTCGCGTTCGACCGCCACCGATCCGAAAGTGCCGGCCTATGAAGGTGGAAAATTCCCGCTCTCGACCTATCTCGCCGCCCGTGTGCGCGCATTGCTCGCCACGCCGCGAGCCTGGCGCGCACTGCCCGCGCAGGTGCGCGAGTGGCTGGAAACCCAGCAATGGCGTTCGCTGCTGCCGAAGCCGGGCGATCTCTTAATCGAGACCTTCCCGCGCGCCGCAAAATATTATCTGGTCTGCTATCCGTTCGAGGGTCGGCTCGCGCATCAGACGCTCGGCATGCTGCTCACGCGCCGGCTCGAGCGTGCGGCGCAAAAGCCGCTTGGCTTTGTCGCCAATGAATATGCGCTGGCCGTCTGGGGCCTGGGTGATCTCGGCTTGCGCATTGCGCGCGGCGATCTATCGCTCGCCCAATTGTTCGACCAAGACATGCTGGGCGACGATCTGGAGGCCTGGCTCGCCGAATCGGCGCTGATGAAACGCACCTTCCGCTCCTGCGCGATCATCGCAGGCCTGATCGAGCGGCGCTTTCCCGGCGAGGAGAAATCGCGCCGCCAGCTCACCATCTCGACCGACCTCGTCTACGACGTGCTGCGCAAGCACCAGGCCGATCACATCCTACTGCGGGCCGCGCGCGCCGATGCCGCCACCGGCCTACTCGACATCAAGCGGCTCGGCGAAATGCTCTCGCGCATCAAGGGCCGAATCGTCCATAAAGCGCTCGACCACGTCTCGCCGCTGGCGGTGCCGGTGATGCTGGAGATTGGGCGCGAGACGGTCTATGGCGAGGCGGCGGATGCGCTGCTGGCCGAAGCCGCCGACGCGCTGGTGAAGGAGGCGACGCGGTGAAACTTGCGGCGCAACGTGTGGCGACGGCTCAGGGCGACATTGTGCTCGCCGGCGCCGCGCTTGTCGCCGATCCCGATGGCGCCCTTTATTGGCCAGACCAGGGCCTGCTCGCAGTCGCCGATCTGCATCTGGAAAAAGGCTCGAGCTTTGCGGCCCGCGGCGTGCTGCTGCCGCCCTATGACAGCGCAGCGACGCTGGCCTGCCTCGCCCGTCTGATCGCGCGCTTTGCGCCACGCTGCGTGGTGGCGCTCGGCGACAGCTTCCATGACGGTGGCGGTCCGGCGCGGCTTGGCCGCGACGAACGCGAGAACCTGAGCGTCCTGCAACGCGGCCGCGACTGGATCTGGATCACCGGTAATCACGATCCCGAACCGGCAGTTGGCATTGGCGGCGCGTTCCGTCCGACCCTTAATCTCGGCGCCTTGACCTTTCGCCATTTGCCGAGCGGCGCTTTCGGCGAAATCTGCGGCCATCTGCACCCAGTGGCGCGCGTCGCTCATCGCGGCCGCGCCGTCAGCCGGCGCTGCTTCGCGGCGGACTCAACGCGCTTGGTGATGCCGGCCTTCGGCGCCTTCACCGGCGGGCTCAATGTGCGCGACGCCGCCTTCGCCGACCTGTTCGGCACGCTTGCCTTCACCGTGCACATGCTGGGCGAAGGCCGGCTCTATGCCTTCGCCGCCAAGCGCTGCTTGCCGGACTGAACCTCTCCTCGTCATACCCCGCGAAGGCGGGGTATCCCGCGCTTACGGCTGGGCAATTTGGTAATAGAGGCCAATCCAGTTTGGATTTGACTCTTCGATGAGACGAACCTTCCAAGCCCGATTCCACTTCTTCAATCTCTTTTCTCGACGGATAGCATTTTCTATATCGTCGAATTGCTCGAAATAAACGAGGCGATGGACGTCATGCTTTTTTGTAAAGCCATCGGCAAATTTTTCTCGGTGTTCATGTATTCGACGCACCAAATAGTTGGTAACACCAATATATAACGTTCCGTCAACAGGGCTGGCGAGAATGTAAATCCAATAATTCGATATTTTGCTTATAAAGAGCTGGATCGTCCGCCTTCGCGGACGATGACGTCAAGGAGGTTAATCGCGCTTGAACACCACGCTGGCGATCCAGCCGGTGAGCAACGCCATCAGCATGGTCGCGAAGCCGTAGAGCAGGCCGTGGTCGCGCGCGGCGTCGGCGACATATTGCTCGAAGCCCGCCTTGGTCACTTCCAGCGCCGAATTGGTGCGCGCCACCATCGCACCGTCAGCGAACAACTCGACGTCGATCCCGAAATTGCCGGTCGGCACGTCGCCCGGCAGCGGGATCGCGGCGCGGAACACGGTCGGCGTCAGGAAAGTCACCGCGGTGCCGATTTCGCCGTACAGGCGTTGCTGACCTTGCAACCGCACGAACGCCGCCCGGAACGGGTCGTCACGCACGGTATCCGCGATATCCGGTCCGATGCGTTGCGGCAGCAGGAAATTGTCCAGCCCAATCTGCAGTCGGCGCAAAGTGTCCTGATGCGCGATCTGGACGACCGGACGATTGCTCAGGACGGCGAGATAAGACGGCACGCGCACGAATTCGCGCGAGTCGACGTTGACCCAGATGCCGAGCACGCGCTGCTTGCGCCGGGTGCGCAGCGTCTGGCGCGGGCCGGTCACGGTGACCACGAGGTCATAGGCCGATCGCAGCGTGGTCTTGCCGACGTCGGGCTCGATGGTGCCGAACAGCACCAGGTCTTCGCCGACGAAACTCGAAATGATCGCCACGCGGTGATTCGACAGCGACACCACCAGCCGCTCGGCGGCGGCCGGCCTGGTGCCGCAGGCCGCCAGCAAGACCACGAGCATGAGGCTGATCCGCCGCATCATTCGACCCCGACGTGGCGTATCGTGAACAGATCGTCCGGCTGCACCACCAGCGCATAGGCGAAGCGCAGGCCGACCGCGAATACCAGGAGGCCGAGCAACAGGCGCAGCCGTTCGCCGCGCATCTTCTGTCCGGTGCGCGCGCCGAATTGCGCGCCGACCACGCCGCCGACCATCAAGATCAAGGCCAGCACTGCATCGACGAGATGGTTGGTGGCCGCATGCATCACCGTCGCCGAGGCCATGGTGATGAGGGTGAGCACCATCGAAGTGCCGATCACGGTCGCGGTCGGCACCCGAAGGAAATAGATCAGCATCGGCACCAGCAGGAAGCCGCCGCCGATGCCCATGATGGCGCCGACGAAACCGATGATGAACCCGATCGCCCAGACCGGGATCGCCGACACGTAGATTTTCGAGCGCTTGAAGCGCAGCTTGAATGGCAAGCCGTGCAGCCAGGTGTGGCTGCCTGGTCGGCGGATGGTGGCCGGCAGGCCGTGGCGCGCGCGCAATTCCGTGCGGACGCTTTCGTAAATCATCAGGCCGCCGACGATCGTGAGCAGCGTTACGTAGGAGAGCCCGATCACCAGGTCGAGTTGATCGAGTGCGCGCAAGGTCGTAAACAGCCAGACGCCGGTCGAGGTGCCTATGATGCCGGCGCTTAGCAGCATGAGCGCAAGCGCGATGTCGAGCGCGCGCTTGTTCCAATAGTTGATTGCGCCGGAGAACGAGGAGGCGGCGATGTGGCTCGCCACGCTCGCCACCGCCACCGCGGGCGAGACGCCGATGAAGATCAAGAGCGGCGTCATCAGGAAGCCGCCACCGATGCCGAACATGCCGGAGATATAGCCGACCGCTAACCCCATCCCCAGTACGAGGAAGATGTTCACGGACATGTCGGCGATCGGAAGATAGATCTGCAAGGAACGTCGTCCGGTGTTCGCGGCCAATGCGCCGCTTAACCGGTCCGCGCCGGCGGGAGGTTCACCTTGCGGTCAACGCCACGTCTTGCGGATCCGGCAGCGACTCTGGACCAGAGGTCTAGGCGATCTTAGCCATGAACAGCCGCGCGATCACGTTTTTGCGCGATCAAGTGCGCTTGTTCACCGTTTTCCTACCTGGAACGCGCCGAGCGATAGTGGCCCGGCCGGCCGCGGCTTCACACGCGGCGGCGGCTCGCCGGTGGCGTGATCCCAGCCGCCCGGCGGCGCGGCCACGACGGTGGCCTCTTCCGGCTGCGGCTCGGCCACGAAGGCCGTGACCGCCTCTTGGGCGGCGCCCAGCGTGGCGGCGTCGATGTGGGCGGCGATGTCGTCGCGATTCTTGGCGGCTTCCTTGTCGCCCTGGACGGCGGCCAGCGCAAACCATTTGTAGGCTTCGGCATAGCTTGCGGCGGTGCCGAGACCGCGCGCACACAGGACGCCGAGATTATACTGGCTGTCGGCGACGCCGCGTTGCGCGGCCTTGCGGAACCATTGCACGGCGGTGCCGTAATCCGGCTTGCCGTCAATGCCTTCGGCATAGAGCACGGCGAGGTTATGCATCGCCTTGCTGTTGCCCTTGGCGGCGGCGGCGAGATAGAGCCGGCGGGCCTTGGCGAGGTCCTTCTTCACGCCCTGGCCTTTTTCCAACAGGCTAGCATAGCGGAATTGCGCCGGCGTCAGGCCCTTGCTGGCCGCGCGCTCGTACCAGCGCGCCGCTTCTTCCATGTCGACCGGCACACCGCGCCCCGCGGCATAGCGCACGGCCACTTCGTAGGCGGCGGCGCCATCGCCGGCGATGGCCGCGCTGCGCAGGCGGGGTCCACCGATCGCGATCGGCAGCCGGTCGCCCAATTGCCCGCCCGGCTGTTTGGTCGCGGCTGCCGACCGCGTCGCCTGGCTTTCGCCGGCCGGACGGGGAATCGACCCGGTGATGTCGCCCTTCGGCCCCAGCATCGGCGGATTGAACAGGGACGGCATCGCCTGCGTGGTCTGGTTCAAACCCAGCAGCGGCGTGGTTACGATTGCGGCACTTTCGGACTGCGATGGTGGCGGCGGCGCTGCTGGCGGTTTCGGTAGCGCGAGCGGGTTGGCGGCGACGCTGCCGATCGGCTCTGGCGCGGCGCTCGGTATCGCCGCCTCGGTCTTGCCGGTGTCCGCAGCCGCGGTCTCCGCTGTCTTGGTACCGGGATCGCCGAGATCGAGCACATTGCCGGCGATCTGGATCGCTCCGACCACGATGGCGATAATACTGGCCGCGATGAACAGCGACTTGACCCGGTTCATCATTTTGGTGCGCAGCGACGGGCGCTCGGGCTCGTGCGCCTCGGTCGGCTTCGGGCGCGGCGCGCGGGCGCTCGGTTCCTGCACCGCCGCCCGAGCGGCGCGGCGGGCGGCGGCGATGAAGCTGGATTTGCCGCCGGGAGCGGCGGCGAGCCGGGTGCCGCCGAGGGCGGCTTCCGAGGCGGCAATGCGCGCGGCCCGATTGGCCTGCAAGGGCGGCGGCCCGGAGCCGGGCTCGAGCGGCTGATCGGGCGGCAGGTCGGCATCGATCGGCAGATGAGCGACTGGCGGCAAGCGCCGGGGCGCGGGCGGTGGCGGTGGCGGTGAAGCAGCGGTGGCTGCCGGCGGCGGTGGCGCCGGCATTGGCGCTGCCGAGGCGGGCACGTTTTCGACTACGCGGACCGCGACCTTGCCGACTGGCCGGCTGACCATGGCCTCGCTGTCAGGCGCGGCGCGCGGGCGCGGCTCGCCGCGAATATCTTTTTCGATCATGGCGAGACGGTCGACGACGTGGCCGAGCGTGCCGTGCACCGCTTCCAGCGCATCCTGGGTGCGGGCGATATCGTGCTTGAGGTCGTCGACCCCGGGTGAACCTTGCGCGCGCAACCCGCCGGCGTCTTTGTTTTCGATGTGGACCAGAAGATCGGCGAGGCTGCGCTCGATCGATTCCAGTTGGCCGAGGCGGTTATCGGAAGCATCCAGCTTCTCAACTAGCTTGACGATGCGATCCTCAAGATGGCCGAAAGCATCGCCGTTGCCGCGCGAGTTCTGGATCTGCTCGATCTCATCGGTGAGCGACTCCACCAGCGCTTCCAGCCGAGACGGCACCGTGGCGCCGTTTTGCGCGCGCTCCGCCAGCGCATCGGAGAGCGCGGCAATGCGCTGTTCGAGATGATTAAGTGCATCGGCACCGGCGGCGGCGCTCGCCATGTATTCGACCTTGTCGCCGAGCGCCTGCACCTGGGCGGCAAGCCCGTGCACGGTTTCATTGGAAGCAATATGGGTGGTCAACTCGCGCAGCGTGGTAATGGCGCTCTCGAGCTGCGCCAGCGTCGCCGGGTTCTTTTGCGCGACGATGAGATCGATCTTGCGCGCGAGGCCGGCCACCGCGTCATTGAAGCCGACCAGGTTTTCCGCCGGCGTCAGCCCACATAAGGCGTCGCGCACTTCGGCCAGGCCGCGCTCGATACCGCCGAGTGCGCCGGCGTCGACACCGGCCTGGCGGCCTTCCGCGATGCGCTGGTTGAGGCCCTGGATCTGCTTTTCGATGGCGTCGATGGCGCGGCGCGGCATCGCGTCGTTGAGCGTGCGGCCGATCTCGCCGAGCTCCTCGCGCAACGCATTAATCGCTTGTTCGACGCCCGGCTTGCGCAGCGTCTCGATCTGGTCGGTGATCTTGCGCAGCTGATCTTCCATTCCCGACAGGTCTTGCGCCGGCAATGGCGCGGGCGGCGGCGCGGGCGTGGGCGCAGGCGCGGGAATAGCTATCGCCGCTTGCGGCTGTTGCCGCGGCGGGGCGGCATTGCCATTGAGCGCGCGCTGGCGGGCAGCGATTTCGGCGACGGCGCGGTCGAGGCTGGGCGGCAACTGCACGCTCGGCATCGCCGGCGACATCATTGGCGGCGGCGCTGGCGGCCGCGCCACATTGGCGAATTGATCAAGCCGGCGGTCGAGGCGGCCGATCAGTTCGGCGAGGTGGTCGGATTCATTGCGGCTGCGCTTCGGCGCGTAGGTTGCCGGTCCGCTGCGCGCAAGCTGCTCGATGCGCCGGGTGAGGTCGTCGAGCCGCTCATGCACCGCGGCAATGTCATTGCCGTCGGCATCCTCGTCGACGAGCGAGAGCGTTTGCACGCCTTCCTGCTCGGCTTGCTGGATGATCACGGAGTTGAGCCATTCGCCCAACGACACGCCCGACCGGCGCGCCGCTTCTTTCGCGGTTTCGCGAGCTTCCGGGCGTATGCCTTGGACACTCCACGGGACGCCAAATCTCATTGCTCGCACCCACGTTCGAGGTGGAGGCGAAGGAGCCCATGGGCTCTCCGTGGAACCGGCACACGTTAACGGCGGGTATATACGGGTGCGGTCCGCAGTCCTCTACCCGACTTTTTGCTGGTTACGGTAAACAAGGGGTTAAGGATTGGGCGGAAGTGTCGGATTTTGCCTGCGGTTTTGGCCGCACCCGGCGGCAGGCGGCGGCTTAACGCGGCTGTAAGCCGGATACGCCGTGCTTAAGCGCAGCCGCCCCGCACGGCGCTTGGGAAAATCCGCGGCCGTCCTTGAATTGGTCGCAACCGTTCAATAGTTAACGAGTTGTTAATGGCGCTCGGCGCCGCGGCAGGACGCCGGGAGGGACTGATGCCGACCTACAAGGCCCCCGTCGACGATGCGTTGTTTTTGTTGAACGATGTCTTCCATCTCGACCGCTACGGCAATCTGCCAGGCTTCGGTGATGCCTCGCCCGATGTGGTGAATGCGGTGTTGCGCGAGGCGGCAAAATTCAGCGAAGAAGTCCTCACTCCGCTCAATCGCGTCGGCGACCGCGAAGGCTGCACGCGTCACCCCGACGGCAGCGTCACCACGCCGACCGGCTTCAAGGACGCCTTCAAGCAACTGGTCGAAGGCGGCTGGATCGGCATCTCGGTGCCGGCGGAATTCGGCGGCCAAGAGCTGCCGGCGACCCTGACCGTGGCGGTGAACGAAATGCTCTGTTCCGCCAACCAGGCCTTCGCAATGTATCCGGGCCTCACGCAGGGCGCCATCGCCGCGCTGCTCGCGCATGCCTCGCAAGAAATCAAGACGAAATATCTGCCCAAAATGACGACCGGCGAATGGACCGGCACCATGAATCTGACCGAGCCGCATTGCGGCACCGATCTCGGGCTGTTGCGCACCAAGGCGGTGAAGCAGGGCAACGGCAGCTACAAGATCACCGGCACCAAGATCTTCATCTCCGCCGGCGAGCACGACATGGCCTCGAACATTGTCCACTTGGTGCTCGCGCGCATCGAAGGCGCGCCCGCCGGCACCAAAGGCATCTCGCTGTTCGTGGTGCCCAAAGTAACGGTCAAGGACGACGGCTCGCTCGGCGGGCCGAACGGCGTCAGCTGCGGCGCGATCGAAGAGAAGATGGGCATCCACGCCAATTCCACTTGCGTGATGAACTACGACAGCGCTTCCGGCTGGCTGGTGGGCGAGGAGAACCGCGGCCTGCCCGCCATGTTCACGATGATGAACGAAGCGCGGCTCGGCGTCGGCGTACAAGGCCTGGCGCAATCGGAGGTCGCCTATCAAAACGCCGCGATCTACGCCAAGGAACGCTTGCAAGGCCGCGCGCTCAGCGGCGCCAAATATCCCGAGAAGGCTGCCGATCCGATCATCGTGCATCCGGACGTGCGCCGCACGCTGATGACCATTCGCGCCTTCAATGAAGCGGGCCGCGCGCTGGTGCTGTGGACCGCGCTCAAGGGCGATGTCGCCCGCCGCTCCGAGGACGACAAGGAGCGCCAGATCGCCGATGATTACATGGGGCTGCTCACGCCGGTGGTGAAAGGCGTTCTTACCGACACCGGTTTCGCCAACACGGTGATGGCGCAGCAGATATTTGGCGGCCATGGCTACATCGCCGAGCACGGCATGGAGCAGTTCGTGCGCGACGCCCGCATCGCCATGATCTACGAGGGCGCCAACGGCATCCAGGCGCTCGATCTGGTCGGCCGCAAGCTCGGCAAGGACGGCGGCCGCGCGCTGATGGCATTCATTAATGAGGTCGGCGGCTTCATCAAGGAGAAAAACGCCGACGATGGCATGAAGCCGTTCGTAACACCACTCGGCGTTTCGCTCGGCCATCTGCAGGAGGCGTCGATGTGGTTCATGCAGAACGCCATGGCCAAGCCCGACAATGCCGGTGCCGGCGCGACCGACTACATGCACATGTTCGGGCTGGTGGCGCTCGGCTACATGTGGTGCAGGATCGCGGAAGCCGCGCTCGCCAAGCCGAAGACGAACGGCGCGGGCGAGCGCATGAGCGCCAAGCTGGTCACCGCGCGCTTCTTCATGGAGCGCATGCTGCCGGAAACGGCGGCGCATTTCGCCCGCATCCAGTCGGGCGCTGGCTCCATCATGGAATTGCCCGACGAGGCGTTCTAGCGGCGCGTTAGGCCCGCGCGAGCAGTGGCTGGCGCGGCGAGCGCCGCAGCAACCAAACCGCGATCGATAAATTCAACAGGTTCCAGCCGAGCCCGTTGAGGAATGCCGCCTGGTAGGAACCGGTGAGGTCGAAAATCGCGCCCGACACCCAGCCGCCCAGTGCCATGCCGACCAAGGTCGCCATCAGCACGAGGCCGACACGGGTGCCGGCTTCGCGCGGCGAGAAATATTCGCGCACGATGATGGCGTAGCTCGGCACGATGCCGCCCTGGAACAGTCCGAACAACGCCGAGATCACGTAGAGCGAGGCGAGCCCGTCGAAGAACAGATAGAGGAACAGCGCGGCTCCCTGCAGCATCGAGCCGAGCAGCAGCGTGCGCACGCCGCCGATGCGGTCGGCGATGAAGCCGGAAATGATGCGGCTGACGATGCCGCAGCCGAGCATCAGCGACAACATCTCGGCGCCGCGTGCCGCGCCGTAGCCGAGGTCGCCGCAATAGGCGACGATGTGCACTTGCGGCATCGACATCGCCACGCAACAGGCAATGCCGGCGATGCACAGCAACACCTGCAGCGTGACGGCTGAGAACGGCATTTCGGCTTGCCGGCGCGCCGCCGACTGTAGCGCAGCCTCGGTGTGATGCTCGTGCATCCGCCGCCGCAGCAAATAAGTGAGCGGCAGCATGGTGACGAGCAGGAAAAAGCCGATGCCGATATGGGTGGCGCGCCAGCCTTGGGCGGAGATGAAATGCTGCACGACCGGCGGCCAGATCGTGCCGGCGAGATAATTGCCGGATGCTGCGATGGCGACGGCGATGCCGCGGCGGCGCACGAACCAGTGCGACATGTCGGCGATCAGCGGCCCAAAGGTGGCCGAGCAGCCGAACCCGATCAGCAGACCGTGGGCGATCGCCACCTGCCAGAGCGTGGACGCATGCCCGACCGCGACATAGCCAAGTCCGAGCGCCAGCGTGCCGAGCGCTAGCGGCGCGGCAATGCCGAAGCGGTCGGCTAGGCGGCCCATGACAATGCCGCCTGCGCCGAAGCCAAGCATGGCAAGTGTATAGGGCAGCGAGGCGTCGGCGCGGGCAACGCCGAAATCGGCCTGGATGGTGGGTAGCGCCACCACCACCGACCACATGCCGACGCCGCCAATGGTGCTCAGCAACGCGGCAACGCCCAGGCGCAACCAGGCTTTGGTTGAATCGGTCGGATCCGGCTCGGCTTGGCCGGCGGCGTGCGCTGGAGTCACGGTGATGACAAACCCGGCTGTTATGGCCGTCGCTCGTAACATTCCGCCGCCGCTGCGGCCAGTTAGGGTTCGCCGTCGGCAGCGATCTAGCCCGAGAACAAGCTGAAATGGATGCCTTCAGCCTGCCGCGTTCGGCCTGGAAGGCCGAGAATCGCGCCCGGATCGGGTAAGCCGGCGCGGGGCGGGCTCCGGGTTGTTCCTTATAATTATTCTAAGCTACTGAAGTTAAAAGCAGTTTCACTTGATTTAGATCAGGGACTGTCCCAGTTAAAAGTGGAAATGATAATCAAACGCAGGACGGAATCATGGCCGACAGCAATCCAGCGCTAGTTGCCGAGCATCGCGTGCCCTTGGGCTTGGCACGCAAGGGGTTCTACGGCCATATCTGTACCATTACGGCGGCCGACGCCCCATCGGGCATCCCGGGGGCAGAGCTTGAGCGGCGTCTGCTCGAGCTGGGATTTGTCGAAGGCGCCAAGATTGAAATCCTGCATGAAGGGCTGGTCGGCCGCGATCCGATCGCGGTGCGGGTCAATGACGCCACCATTGCGCTGCGACGCCGCGAAGCGATGGCGATTCTCGTAACCTGATCGGATCGATCGCGATGAGTGCGGCGACCGAATTGAACCTATGGCACTTCGCCCTGGTTGGTACGCCGAACAGCGGCAAGACCGCGCTGTTCAACGCGATCACCGGCAGCCGGCAGAAGGTCGCCAACTATCCCGGCGTCACCGTCGAGCGCAAAGCCGGCATCATCCAGACGCCGGCCGGCCATCGCGTCAACCTGACCGATTTGCCCGGAACCTATTCGCTGCGCGGCCGCAGCCCTGACGAAGAGATCACGCGCGATATTGTGCTCGGCCGCCTCGCCAGCGAGGCGCGACCCGACCTGCTACTTTGCGTCGCCGACGCGACCAATCTGCGCGTCGCCCTGCGCCTGGTGATTGAGCTGAAGCAGGTCGGCTGCCCGATGATGCTTGTACTCAATATGATCGACATCGCCCGCCGCCGCGGCATCGATATCGATCTCGATCGCCTGTCGAAGGAGCTTGGCGTGCCGGTGGTCACTTCGATCGCCGTGCGCCGTGGCGGCATTGAAGATTTGCTGCGGCAAATGGACGACATGATCGCGAACTTCAAGGGCGTGAACGCCGCCAGCACCTGGAAGCCGCCGAGTTCGTCCGATCTGCGGGCCGCCCAGCGCGAAGCCGATCGTATCATCGGCGCCGCGGTTGGCGTGCCAGCGCGGCCGGAAACGCTGACCGCGCGGGTGGATGCGGTGCTGCTGCATCCAGTCGCGGGCCTCGTGATCCTGCTCTGCGTCCTGTTCGTCATGTTCCAGGCGGTGTTCGCCTGGACGAAACCGCTGATGGACCTGATCTCGGGCGGCTTCGAAATAACCGGCGCCGTGGCGCATGACGCATTGCCGGCCGGCCTGTTGCAGAGCTTCCTCCAGAACGGCGTCATCTCCGGCGTCGGTAACGTCATCGTGTTCCTGCCGCAGATCCTGATCCTGTTCCTGTTCATCTTGCTGCTGGAGGATCTCGGCTACATGGCGCGCGCGGCGTTTCTGATGGACCGCATCATGGGTGGGGCAGGACTGCACGGTCGTGCCTTTATCCCGCTGTTGTCGAGCTTCGCCTGCGCCATCCCTGGCATCATGGCGACCCGGGTGATCGACAACCGGCGCGACCGGCTGACCACCATCCTGGTCGCGCCGCTCATGACGTGTTCAGCCCGCATTCCGGTATACACGCTGATCATCTCTGCGTTCATCCCGGACCGGCAGATCTGGGGTTGGGTCGGATTGCAGGGACTGGTGATGTTTGGGCTCTATGCCGCGGGCATCGTCAGCGCGCTCGGCGTGTCCTTCGTCGCCAATCATTTTTTCTGGCGCGAGAATACGACGCCGCCCTTCATGCTCGAATTGCCCGACTACAAGATGCCGCGCCTGCGCAGCGTCGCCATCGGCGTGTACACGCGCGCCATGATGTTCCTCAAGCGTGCCGGCACCACGATTTTTTCCATGATGGTGCTGATCTGGTTCCTGGCCTCGTTTCCGCGGCCGCCGGCGGGCGCGACGGAGCCGGCCATCGATTTCAGCCTGGCCGCCGTGATCGGCCACTGGATCGAACCGATCCTGGCGCCGGTCGGTTTCAACTGGCAGATCAGCGTCGCCCTGGTTCCCGGCATGGCGGCACGCGAGGTGGCAGTGGCGGCGCTCGGCACCGTCTACGCCATCGAGGGCGGCAAGGAGGCGGCGGAACAGATCGGCCAGATGCTGGCCAGCAAGTGGAGTCTGGCGACCGCACTTGCGCTGCTGGTCTGGTACATTTTCGCGCCGCAATGCGCCTCCACACTTGCGGTCATCAAGCGCGAAACCGGCAGCTGGCGATGGATGGCGGTCACCTTCGCCTACATGCTGGGGCTGGCCTACATCGCCTCCTTCGTCACCTACCGTGTCGCGGTGGTGCTTGGCGCTGGGTAGCGCCCGGATTGGCACTCGCGCTATGGTGCGGCGCAAGCGAGCGAGAGAATTAGCCAATGAATGCCCTCAATGTGCCGCGGCCGGCCTGGATGAGCGAAGACCTCGTCCTGCTCGAGGAACAGGCGCGGCGCTTCATCGCCGATGAATTCGTCCCGCATATCGACCGCTGGCACGCGGCCGGTTTCTACGAGCGCGAGGTCTGGACCAAGGCGGGCGAAGCCGGTCTGCTGTGCGCGGCGATGCCGGAAGAATACGGCGGCGCCGGCGGCAGTTTCGCCCATGAGGCGGTGATCAATCGCGAATTATCGCTCGCCGGCTTCGACACTTTCGGCGCGCCGCTGCATTCCGGCATTGTCGCGCCCTACATCCTGCATTACGGCACCGAGGAGCAGAAAAAGCGCTGGCTGCCCAAGCTTGCCACCGGTGAGCTGGTCGGCGCCATCGCCATGACCGAGCCCGGCACAGGCTCCGATTTGCAGGGCGTGCGCGCCACGGCGAAGAAATCCGGCAACGGCTATCTGCTCAACGGCTCGAAGACCTTCATCACCAACGGCCAGCACGCCAATCTCGTCATCGTCGTCGCCAAGACCGATCCCAAAGCCGGCGCCAAGGGCACCTCGCTCATGGTGGTGGAGACCGAGGACGCCAAAGGCTTCCGGCGCGGCCGCAAACTCAAGAAGCTCGGCATGGATTCCGCCGACACCTCGGAATTGTTCTTCGAGGACGTGCAACTGCCGGCGGAAAGCCTGCTCGGCACCGAGGAGGGGCAGGGCTTCTACCAGCTCATGAAGGAATTGCCGCAGGAGCGCCTGATCGTCGCCGTGCACGCGGTGGCGATGATGGAGCGGGCGCTCGCGCTCACCATCGATTACGTCAAACAGCGCAAGGCCTTCGGCAAGACCATCATCGAGTTCCAGAATACCCAGTTCGAACTCGCCGAATGCAAGACCGACGCCACCATCGCCAAGGTGTTCCTCGACCATTGCATCGGCCACCTTGTCGAGGGCAAGCTCGACACTGTCACCGCCTCCATGGCTAAATACCGCCTCACCGATACGCTAGCCGATGTGATCGACCGCTGCCTGCAATTGTTCGGCGGCTATGGCTATATGGACGAATACCCGATCTCGCGCCTATATCGCGACGCCAGGGTGCTGCGCATCTATGCCGGCACCAATGAGATCATGAAGCTGCTGATCGCGCGCAGTCTTTAAACCTGCGCAGGAGAACGCCGATGCCGGACGCTTTCATTTACGACCATGTGCGCACGCCGCGCGGACGCGGCAAGACCGATGGCGCGCTGCACGAGGTGACCGCACTCAATCTCGCAGCGCAGGCGCTGGGCGCCATCAAGGACCGCAACAAGCTCGATCCGGGGATAATCGACGACGTGGTCATGGGCTGCGTCGATCCGGTCGGCGAGGCCGGCGGCGACATCGCGCGCGCCGCCGCGCTGGTCGCTGGCTTCGGCGACAGCGTGCCGGGGGTGCAGATTAACCGCTTCTGCGCGTCGGGCTTGGACGCGGTGAATTTCGCGTCGGCCGAGATCATGTCCGGCCAGCACGAGATGGCGATCGGCGGTGGCGTCGAATCGATGAGCCGCGTCGGCATCGGCGCCTCCGGTGGCGCCTGGCCGGTCGATCCTTCGATCGCGGTTAAAACCTATTTTCTGCCGCAGGGCATTTCCGCCGATCTGATCGCCACCAAATACGGCTTCTCGCGCGACGACGTCGACGCCTATGCGGTCGAGAGCCAGAAGCGCGCCGCCAAATCGTGGGAGGAGGGCCGCTTCAAGAATTCGGTCATGGCGGTGAAGGACTGCAATGGCCTTACCATCCTGGCCAAGGACGAGCACATGCGTCCGTCCACCACCATGCAGTCGCTCGCCGCCTTGCAGCCCTCGTTCGTGCAGATGGGCGAGATGGCCGGCTTCGACGCGGTCGCCGTACAGCGCTACCCGGAAATCGAGGCGGTCAACCACGTGCATCACGCCGGCAATTCGTCGGGCATCGTCGACGGCGCCGCCGCGGTGCTGGTCGGCAGCAAAGCGGCCGGTAAGGCGACGGGTCTGAAACCGCGCGCGCGCATCAAGGCCTTCGCCAATATCGGCTCGGAGCCGGCGATCATGCTCACCGGTCCGATCGACGTCACCCGCAAGGTGCTGAAAAAAGCCGGCATGACCATTGACGATATCGATCTGTTCGAACTCAACGAGGCGTTCGCCTCGGTTGTGCTGCGCTACATGCAGGCGTTCGACATTCCGCACGACAAGATCAACGTCTGTGGCGGCGCCATCGCCATGGGCCATCCGCTCGGCGCCACCGGCGCCATGATCCTCGGCACCGTGCTCGACGAGCTGGAGCGGCGCAAAAAGTCCACCGCGCTGATCACGTTGTGCATCGGTGTCGGCATGGGCACGGCGACGATCATCGAGCGCGTCTGAGAAATCTCATGCCCAAGGTCGACATCGCCAAGGTGCCGGTGCGAAGCGGCAGTTTCTATCCCGCCGAGTTTCAGGCCGAGCATAAAGGTCGCCACAAGCAGGCGCTGGGCGACGTCGTGGGTCTCACGCAGTTCGGCGTCAACATTTCGCGGATCGAGCCGGGCGCATCCACTGCGCTGCGGCACTGGCACGAGCATGAAGACGAATTCATCTACATGCTGGAAGGCGAGCTGGTGCTGATCGAGAACGACGGCGAAACCGTGCTCAAGCCGGGTGACGCCGCCGGCTTCAAAGCCGGCAGCGGCATCGCGCACAAGCTGGTCAACCGCGCCAGCCGCGACGCTGTCTATTTCGAAGTCGGCACCCGCTCCAAATCCGAGCGCGTGCATTATCCGGACGTCGATCTGGTGATGGAGCGCGACGACAAAGGCCGCCGCTATCTACACAAGAACGGTGCGCCGTACCCGCCATAGGAGTTCAAGGTCATGCCGAATTTCAAATTCGACGTCGATGCCGACGGCATCGCGCTGGTTACCTGGGACATGGCCGACCGCTCGATAAACGTCATCACTATGGACGTGATCGCGGAGCTTTCCGGCATTGTGGAGAAGGTCGTCAGCGACGCTGCCATCAAGGGCGCAGTGGTTACCTCGGCGAAGGACGCTTTTTGCGGCGGCGCCGATCTCACTATGCTGGAGCGCATGGGGGCGATCTATGCCGACTTGGTGAAGACCAAAGGCGCGGAGGCCGCTGCCGCTTATGTGTTCGATGAAAGCCGCAAGCTGTCGCAGCTCTATCGCCGCATCGAGACCGGCGGCAAACCGTGGGTTTGCGCGCTCAATGGCACCGCCATGGGCGGCGGCTTCGAGCTCGCGCTCGCCTGCCATCAGCGTATCGCCGCCGACAATGCGAAGACGCGGCTCGGCCTGCCCGAGATCAAGATCGGCCTGTTCCCCGGCGCCGGCGGCAGCCAGCGCATTGCGCGCATGTTGCAGCCGGCCGATGCGCTGCAATTCCTGCTTAAGGGCGACCAGCTCAAGCTCGACCGCGCCAAGGCGATGAAGCTGATCGACGCCGTGGTGCCGCAAGCCGAACTGATCAAGACGGCGAAGGACTGGATCAAGGCCGGCGGCAAGGCCGAGGCGCCGTGGGACGTGAAGGGCTTCAAGCTGCCGGGCGGGCCAGTCTATTCCAAGTCCGGCATGATGACGTTCCCGGCGGCCAACGCGATCTACCGGCGCGAAACTTACGACAACTATCCGGCCGCGCGCGCGATTCTGCAGGTGGTCTATGAGGGCCTGCAATTGCCGATGGACGTGGCGCTGCGGGTGGAATCGCGTTGGTTCGCCAAGATCCTGCGCTCGCCGGAAGCGGCCCACATGATCCGCTCGCTGTTCGTCTCTATGCAGGAGCTCAACAAGGGCGCGCGCCGCCCGGCCGATGTGCCGGTGACGGCGCTCAAGAAAATCGGCGTGGTCGGCGCCGGCTTCATGGGCGCCGGCATCGCGCAGGTAAGCGCGGCCGCCGGATTGCAGGTGGTGCTGATCGACCGCGACCAGGAAACCGCCGACAAGGGCAAGGCCGGCCTGCACAAGGCGCTCAGCGGGCGCGTCGCCAAAGGCCGCATGAAGAGCGCCGAGCGCGACGGGCTGCTCTCGCTCATCACGCCGACGCCGGACTATGGCGCGCTCAAGGACTGCGACCTGGTGATCGAAGCGGTGTTCGAGGACCGCAAGGTGAAGTCCGATGTCATTGCAAAAATTCAGGACGTGATCGGCAATAATACGGTGTTCGCCTCCAATACTTCGACTTTGCCGATCACCTCGCTCGCCGCCGAATTCAAGGAGCCGCCGCGCTTCATCGGCATTCACTTTTTCTCGCCGGTCGACCGCATGATGCTGGTCGAGATCATCCTCGGCAAGGAAACCGGCAACAAGGCGCTCGCCGCTGCGCTCGACTACGTGCGTGCGATCCGCAAGACGCCGATCGTGGTGAACGATTCACGCGGCTTCTACACCTCGCGCGTGGTCGGCACCTACATCCGCGAAGGCCACCTGATGCTGACGGAAGGCGTGCCGGCGGCGATGATCGAGAATGTCGGCCGCATGGCCGGCATGCCGGTCGGCCCGCTCTCGCTCAACGACGAGGTGGCGGTCGATCTGGCCTGGAAGATTTTGAAGGCGACCGAGGCCGATCTCGGTGCCAAGGCCATCGATCCGCGGCAGAAAGCGCTGCTGGAGGAGATGGTCGAGAAGCGCGGCCGCTTCGGGCGCAAGAACGGCAAGGGTTTCTATGACTATCCGGCAAATGCGCCGAAGAAGCTGTGGCCGGGGCTCGCTGAGTTGCAAGAGAAGAAACTCGATCCGGAAAAGATCGACGTCGAGGAATTGAAGCTGCGCCTGCTCGGCATGCAGGCGCTGGAGACCGCGCGCTGTTTCGAGGAGAAAGTGCTCACCGACGTGCGCGAGGCCGATGTCGGCTCTATCCTCGGCTTCGGCTTTGCGCCTTATTCCGGCGGCACGCTGTCGTGGATTGACGTGATGGGCACGAAGAAGTTCGTCGAGCTTTGCCGCAAGCTGGAGAAGAAATACGGCGCGCGCTTCGCGCCCTCAAAGCTGCTCATCGACCTCGCCGAGCACAACGAAACCTTCTATCACCGCTTCGCGCCGGGAAAGAAGAAAGAGGCGGCGTAGACGGCACGCTACATTTCTCCGTTCGTCCCCGCGGAAGCGGGGACCCATACGCCGTGCACTCTCGATAGTTCGCGGGCTATGGGTCCCGGCTCGCGCTCGCTGCGCTCGCTTGGCCGGGACGACAACGGAAAACTACACCACCACCGTCAGCCGCTTCGCCGCGCGCGTCACGCCGGTGTAGAGCCAGCGCTCGCGGCTGTCCGGAAACGCAAAACTCTCGTCGAACAGCACGACGTCGTCCCATTGCGAGCCTTGCGCCTTGTGCACGGTGAGCACATAGCCGTAGTCGAACTCGTCGTAGGGCTTGCGGCGCGCCCAGTCGATCTTCTCAATGCCGCCGGAAAAACATTCCGGCCGCACCGACACCTTCACGCCGCGCAGGCCGGTGTCGTCGTCCGGCAAGAGCCGCATCGTCATGATGCCGGTGCGGCGCGCGCCGCGCTCCTTCACCGACCAAAGCGAACCGTTGAACAGGCCTTTCTTGCGGTTGTTGCGCAGGCACACGAGCTTGTCGCCGGCCGAGGGCAGCTTGTCCTCGAAGCCGCGGCGCTCTCGCATTCTAATGTTGTAGGCGCGCCGCGTGGCGTTGCGCCCGACCAGCACCTGGTCGGCTTCCAGCACGCGCTGTGGATCGAGATCGTCCTTAGCGACCACTTCCGTCTCGCCATAGCGGCCGGGCTCGAGATATTCGCCGGCGCGGATATTCATCGACAGCCGGATGATCGGGTCGCCCTCGGCCTGCCGGTGCACCTCGGTGAGCATCACGTCGGGCTCGGCCTCGGTGAAGAAGCCGCCGCCCTGGATCGGCGGCAATTGCGCCGGATCGCCCAGCACCAGCACCGGCACGCCGAACGACAGCAGATCGCGGCCGAGCTCGGCGTCGACCATCGAGCATTCGTCGATGATGATCAGCTCGGCCTTGGAAGCCGGCGCCTCGTCCCACAGATCGAAGCTGGGGATTTCCTCGCCGCTTTCGCGCGCCCGGTAGATCAGGCTGTGAATGGTGGAGGCGCCCTTGCAGCCCTTGCCGCGCATCACGGAAGCCGCTTTGCCGGTGAAGGCGGCGAACTTCACCTCGCCGTCGGCATGTTCCGCCAAATGCCGGGCCAGCGTGGTCTTGCCGGTGCCGGCATAGCCGAACAGGCGGAATACCTGCGGCGTGCCGTTCGGTGCCGGGCTTGTCCTTCAGCCAGTTGGCGACCGCATTGAGCGCGGCGTCCTGATGGGGGGAAAAGCTCGGCATGGCGGAAACCAATAAAGCATGCGGGGTCTTGAGCAAAGAACAAAAATAGAACAGCCTTTCTTATTCCTCCCCTGAAAGGGGAGGGTGGCGAGCGAAGCGAGCCGGGTGGGGTCAGCTTGCCGTCTGCCCCCACCCGGCCCGCTCGCGAACGCTCGCGGCCACCCTCCCCCGCAAGCGGGGGAGGGATAAGAATTCTTGCCTCCGGTCATCCCACCGTCATATTATGTCGATATGTCTCGACATATGGACGCTAAAAAATCGCAAGCCGCCTTCGCCGCGCTGGCGCAGCCGACGCGGCTCAAAGCCTTCCGCAAGCTGGTCGCCGCGCATCCCGACGGACTTCCGGCGGGCGAGATCGCAAAAGTCTGCAAGGTGCCGCACAACACCATGTCCACGCATCTGGCCGCGCTGCAGCGCGGCGGCCTGATCGCGGTGGCGCGGCAGGGCCGCTCGATGAACTACCGCGCCGATCTCGACGGCTTCCGCGGACTGATCGATTTCATGCTGCGTGACTGTTGCAGCGACCGGCCGGAAATCTGCGCCCCGGTGGTCGACAAATTCAACGCCACGCCTTGTGCGTCAGATAGAAAGGCAGCCTCATGAAGCTCTATATGTTCGAGCACTGCTCGGTCTGCTTTCGCGTGCGGATGATGGCCGCACTCAAGCGAATGCATTTGCAGGAAACCGTCGTGCTCGATGACGACACCGACACTATGGTCGGTGTCGTCGGCAAACGCGTGGTTCCGATTCTGGTAAAGGATGATGGCCAACCCATGCTCGAAAGTCTGGATATGATCAGATACATCGAGGGTCTTGGGCCACCGATTTTGGTCGGTCCGCAACGCCCCGAGATTGCCGATTGGGCCGGCCAGGTCGTCGCGAAAATGGCACCATTGACGATGCCGCGTTATCCGCTGCTCGGTCTGCCGGAATTTGCCACCGCCGCCGCGCTCGATCACTACATCGTGCGCAAGCGGAAAATCTATGGCGATTTCGTCGAACTGCGCAGCCATACGCGCGAGCAAATCCAAGAGCTCGTGCCCAAGCTCGAGGAGCTGGACGGACTGATCAAAAGTCCGCAAGCGGTCAACGGCACGCTGTCGATGGACGATATTCACGTTTTGCCGTTGCTGCGGTCTGCCGCCGTCGTCAAAGGGGTGTCGTTCCCGCGGCGGGTTCGCGACTACTTCGAGACGATGATGAACCGCATCGGCTTCAAGCCTTTGCCGGCGGCCTGAAGTTTAGGGAGGACGCGTTATGAAGTACCACTACAACGTCCTGTTCCTCTGCACCGGCAATTCGGCGCGCTCGATCATGGCCGAAGCAATCCTCAAGCGCGAGGGCCGCGGCCGGTTCAAAGCCTTCAGCGCCGGCAGCCAGCCCAAAGGCAATATTAATCCGTACGCGCTCGAACTCTTGCGCAAGTTCAACTACGACGTCTCGACCCTGCGCTCGAAATCCTGGGCCGAGTTCGCCAAGCCTGGCGCGCCCGACCTCGATTTCGTGTTCACCGTCTGCGACAATGCCGCCGGCGAATCCTGCCCGCTGTGGCCGGGCCAGCCGATCACCGCGCATTGGGGCATTCCCGATCCGGCCGTGGCAGAAGGCAGCGCGGCCGAGATCGCGCTGGCGTTCAAGGACGCCTATCGCATGCTCAATCGGCGGATAGACTTGCTCCTGGCGCTGCCGATCGAAAAACTCGACCGGCTGGTGCTGACCTCGCGGCTGAAGGAAATCGGCCGCAGCGAAGGCGCGACGATATTGGCGAAGGCGGAGAGCTAGCAGTGCCGATCCAATTCCGTTCATTGCCGCGCAAGCGGGAATCCAGGGTTGCGCGCACAGAGCGAATGCAGGACTGGGTCCCCGCTTTCGCGGGGACGAGCGGGAAATTAGCGAGGCCGCCATGTCGACGTTTGAACGCTATCTGACCGTTTGGGTCGCGCTCTGCATCGTGGCCGGCATCGCGCTCGGCCACGTCATGCCGGGCGTCTTCCAAGCGATCGGCAGTGCCGAGTTCGCCAAGGTCAATTTGCCGGTGGCGGCGCTGATCTGGCTGATGATCGTCCCGATGCTGGTCAAGATCGATTTCGCCGCGCTCGGACGCGTGCGCGAGCACTGGCGCGGCATCGGCGTCACGCTGTTCATCAACTGGGCGGTGAAGCCGTTTTCGATGGCCGCGCTCGGCTGGTTGTTCATCGGCTATCTGTTCCGGCCCTATTTGCCGCCGGATCAGATCAACTCCTACATCGCCGGGCTGATCATTCTGGCGGCGGCGCCGTGCACCGCGATGGTGTTCGTGTGGAGCAACCTGACCAAGGGCGAGCCGCACTTCACGTTGTCGCAGGTGGCGCTCAACGACACCATCATGGTGTTCGCCTTTGCGCCAATCGTCGGGCTGCTGCTGGGCTTATCGGCGATCACGGTGCCATGGGGCACGCTGGTGCTCTCGGTCGTGCTCTACATCGTGGTGCCTGTCCTGGTGGCGCAGGTCGTACGGCGGAACGTGCTGGCGGCCGGCGGTCCGGCCGCGCTCGCAAGCCTCCTGGGTAAATTGCAACCGCTATCGCTGGTCGCGCTGCTGGCGACGCTTGTCCTGCTGTTCGGCTTCCAGGGCGACCAGATTCTAGCGCAACCGCTGATTATCGGTCTTCTTGCCGTACCGATCCTGATCCAGGTCTATTTCAATGCCGGCCTCGCGTATGTGCTCAACCGGATGTCCGGCGAGCAGCATTGTGTCGCCGGGCCTTCCGCCCTCATCGGCGCCAGCAACTTTTTCGAGCTGGCCGTTGCCGCCGCCATCAGTCTTTTCGGGTTCAATTCGGGCGCCGCCCTGGCCACCGTCGTCGGGGTCTTGATCGAGGTCCCGGTGATGCTGTCCGTGGTCATGATCGTCAATCGCAGCCGCGATTGGTACGAGCGCGGCGCCAAATCGGGCGCTGCCACCTCCGCTCGGCATTGAAGCCTCTCGCATCTCGCATTGCCCTTTCCGGCAACCCATGTTTAAGGTCGCGGCCCTTTTTCCGCGCATGATCCCGAAAAGTGGGTACCGGTTTTCGGAAAAGATCATGCGCAACCGAAACGTACGCTTGCATGGCTCGTGACCAGATCGACATGACCCCGATCGAGACGCGCGACGAACTCGTCGCCTGGCTCGAAGCGGGATGCAAGCCGAAGGCGCAATTCCGCGTCGGCACCGAGCATGAGAAATTCGCCTTCACCCTGAACGATCATCGGCCGGTGCCCTATGACGGCCCGCGCAGCATCCGCGCGCTGCTCGACGGCATGCACGACCTGCTCGGCTGGGACCCGATCACGGAGGGCGACAACATCATCGGCATGTTCGACGTCACCCACGGCGGGGCGATTTCGCTCGAGCCCGGTGGCCAGTTCGAACTGTCGGGCGCGCCGGTGGAGACCGTGCATCAGACCGCCTCCGAGCTGATGGCGCATCTGGCGCAGTTGCGCGAAGTGGCGACCCCGCTTGGCATCAGTTTTCTCGGCATGGGCATGACGCCGAACTGGAGCCGGGCCGACATGCCGATGATGCCGAAAGGCCGCTACCGCATCATGACGAACTACATGCCGAAAGTGGGCAAGCTCGGCCTCGACATGATGTACCGCACCTGCACCGTGCAGGCGAACCTCGACTTCGCCTCCGAAGCCGACATGGTGAAAAAGCTGCGCGTGGCGCTGGCGCTGCAGCCGGTAGCGACCGCGCTGTTCGCCAATTCGCCGTTCACCGAAGGCAAGCCGAACGGCTTCCTGTCGTTCCGTTCGGAAATCTGGCGCGACACCGACGCCGATCGCTCCGGCATGCTGCCCTGGGTGTTCGAGGACGGCATGGGCTTCGAGCGCTGGGTGGACTACGCGCTCGGCGTGCCGATGTATTTCATCAAGCGCGGCGATAAATATATCGACGTCGCCGGCAAGTCGTTCCGCGATTTCTTCGCCGGCAAGCTGGCCGAACTGCCGGGCGAGCGGCCGACCATTTCCGACTGGGCCAACCACCTGAGCACGATCTTTCCCGAGGTGCGGCTCAAGCGCTATCTGGAAATGCGCGGCGCCGATGGTGGACATTGGCGGCGGGTACCGTCGCTGACGGCCTATTGGGTCGGGCTGCTCTATGACGACGACGCGCTCGACGCCGGCTGGGACATAGTCAAGGGCTGGAGCGCGGCCGAGCGGCAGAAGCTGCGCGACGACGTGACCAGGCTCGGCTTTGCCGCCGAGATCCGCGGACGCAATATGCTCACGTTGGCGCAGGAGACGCTGCGCTTTGCCGCACGCGGGCTGGCGCGCCGTAAATATCTCGACCGCAACGGCCGCGATGAGACGCGCTATCTGCGTCCGCTCGAGGAATCGATCGCGCGCGGCCTCACGCCGGCGGAGGAAATGCTGGAGAAATTCCGCGGCGAATGGAAAGGCTCGGTGGAGCCGATTTTCGAGGAATATGCGTATTGATTCTTTCCTCTCCCCGCTTGCGGGGAGAGGTGAAGAAATCACTCCGCCGCTTGCGCTTCCGACAAGTTATCGAGTGAGGAGATGATGTGCTCGGCCAGCGCGTCGGCCAGCGCCGAGCTTTCATGCGCATTGCGCACCAGGCCGATGCGGCAGCTCGGCAGTTCCGGGAAACCTTCCGCCGCGGTGAGCACGCGCATGCCGGGGCGCAGTCCCGACTCCGGCAGCACCGACACCGCGAGACCGGCGAGCACGGCGGCGGCGACCGCGCCGGCGTTCGAGCTTGAATAGAGTACGCGATAGGGGCGGCCGACGTTTTCCATCCGCTCGATGGCGACCCGCCGCCAGCTGCAGGTCGGCCGGCCCAGCGCCAGCGGCAGCCGTTCCTCGAGATGGGTCGGATGCCGGTTCGAGGTCACCCACAGCAGCCGTTCGCGCCGGAAGGTTTCCGAGGCGCGCTTGCTCTCGCAATCAGTGACGATGGCAAGATCGATCTCGTTGGCGTCGATGCGATCCAGGAGGTCCACCGACGGCTCGCAGATCACGGTCAGTTCGACGCCGGGGTAAGCGCGCGAGAAGCGCGCCATGATCTCGGGCAGATAGCGGTCGGCGTAATCGTCGGGCACGCCCAGCCGCACGCGGCCGGACAATTCGGCATCGGAAAAGGCGGCCAGCGTTTCGACGTTGAGCTTGACGATGCGGCGCGCGTAATCGAGCAGGCGCGCCCCGTCCTCGGTGAGTTTGGAGGCGCGGCCGTCGCGCGCGAAGATCGGCCGCTCCAGGCGCTCCTCCAGCCGCTTCATCTGCATCGACACCGCCGACTGGGTCTTGTTCACCACTTCGGCCGCCTTGGTGAAGCTGCCGGTCTCGGCGATGGCGATGAAGGTGCGCAATTGGTCGACGTCGATGAGGGCGGTCATGGGCTTTGTCCTTGTGGGGCAGGCCTTTTGGGCCGGGCCGGACTACATCACCAATCCTGATCGATCATATTAAAAACATTCGTTTCACTAATCAATCCCCGCGGTGCAATATACCGTCCGCATCTAGAGGAATCGGGTGGGGCTTTCGGGTGGTTGCGGCGCGCGGCCAAGGCGAATTTGGCCGCAAAACCGCAGACCACATGGAGACTGAACATGAGCGCAAATATCCCCGTTTTGCCCATCGCCGCCGGCACGCTGGTGCGCGGCTTTGCCTCGCTGCTGGCGCTGGTGACGCACTGGCTGAAAGTAGCTTGCCCGCCTGAGTCGGCATCGGCGCGAGGCGCAGGTGCTCGCCGGCCTCGACCGCAACATGCTGGCCGATATTGGCATCACCCGCGCCGATCTGAACGACGCCTTATCGAGTCCGTTCTGGGACGACCCGACCGCGCTGTTGCGCGAACGCGCAATCGAACGCCGCCTGTACCGCGTTACGCCCGCACAACCAGCGCCTGCCGTGGAAAACGGCTTCCGCCGCCCGCCTACGAATCGGCCGGCGCGCCAGGCGATGTGACGAGCAAAAAATAGCGAAACGGCCGAGCCCTCTCGTCGGCCGCTCGATCCGGGACCCGCGATCATCCCCTCTCGCGGCCGGATCCCGCGCCCGCCGGCCCCTCCGGCGGGCGCAGTCTTTTTGACGCACCCGCAATCAACTTGCCGTTAAGCAACGACGGCGTCTGCCCAAGCGAGGGCGGGTGCGTTAGCATGCCGCCGGGGCTAGAGTTCACGGCAATTGCAAAGCCGAACGGGCGCGCATGCGGTATCCGGTCAGTCTTTGGGGCGCGTTCGCGCTGGTGGTCTTGGCGGCGGCCGGCCCGGCGCAGGCGCAGTCCGGCTACGACCGCCGCGGCGGCGACTACTTGAACATTCTGATCCGCAACGGCGATCCAGCCGTCTGCGCCAACCATTGTGAGCGCGATGCGCGTTGTCGCGCCTGGAGCTTTTCCTATCCGCGCACGGCCAATGCATTCGCCATGTGTTGGCTGAAGAATCGCGTGCCGCCGCGCCAGCAGGATAAATGCTGCGTGTCGGGCGTGCGCGGCGCCGGCGTGATCGAGCCGCGCAGAGGGCCGACCGAATTCTCCATCGACCGCTTCGGCGGCGACTATCGCAGCTTCGACACCACGCCCGATTCCGAAGGCGCTCCCTGCAAGGCGGCCTGCGACGCCGAGAACCGCTGCCGTGCCTGGACCTATGTGCGGCCCGGCTATATCGGGCCGAGCGCGCGCTGCTATCTCAAGGACAACCTCAAGCCGCCGCGACAAAAGCCGTGCTGCATTTCGGGTGTGGTGAGATAACCGCTATTAGCGCACCGCGCTGAAGAATCGCGACAACCGCAAACCAGCGGGCCAGGTCCACACCGGCTGGCTTTTGATGCCTAAGTCCCAGGACCCGACGATCCCGTCCACGCGTCCGACCAGATTGGCTACCGGCAGCATGGCGACGCCGCCTTCGCGCACCGGCACGCGGCTGTCGGCCGAATTGTCGCGGTTGTCGCCCATGACGAACAGGTGGTCGGGCGGCACCACCACTTCGGCCATGTTGTCGCGCGGATTGTCGGCCGTGAGCTTGAAGATCATGTGCGGGCGCGGTCCCGGCAGAGTTTCTGTGAAGCGCGCGGCCGGCGAGCGCGTGCCATCTTCGTTTTCCACCTGGCCGGTTCCGTCCGGTTGAAGGTTGGCGGCTTCGCCGTTGATCCACACCTGTCCATCGCGCAGCGCAATGTGGTCGCTGGGCAGGCCGATCACGCGCTTAACCCAGATCTGGCCGCGGTCGCCCGGATAGCGAAACACCACCACGTCGCCGCGCTGCGGCAGCGCGCCCATAATGCGCCCCGTGCTGGGCAGCACCAGAAACGCCGGCAACGAGGCCGCGCTGTAGCCGTAAGGATATTTCGTCGCCAGCAATTCATCGCCGATCAGCAGTGTCGGCTCCATCGAGCCGGACGGAATGTAATAGGGCTCCGCGATCGCAGTCTTGGCGGCGGTCACCGCCAGCAGAATGACGGCGATGTCAACGATGTTCCTGGTCCAGCCGCGAAGGCGTGACTTGTCCTGCTGCATAACGTTTGCTCCAGTTACGCCGTCCCGCCCACGGTAATGCGATCCATGCGCAGGCTGGGCTGGCCGACGCCGACCGGCACACCCTGGCCGTTCTTGCCGCAGGTGCCGATGCCGGGATCGAGTGCGAAGTCGTTGCCGATCATCGATATGCGGTGCAGGTCGGTCGGGCCGTTGCCGATCAGCATGGCGCCTTTCACCGGCGCGCTCACTTTGCCATTCTCGATCTTGTAGGCCTCGGTGCATTGGAACACGTATTTGCCCGAAGTGATGTCGACTTGTCCGCCGCCGAAGCTGACGGCGTAAAGGCCATTCTTCACCGAGGCGATGATTTCCTTCGGATCGTGCTTTCCGGCCAGCATGGCGGTGTTGGTCATGCGTGGCATCGGCACATGCGCATGGCTTTCGCGCCGGCCGTTGCCGGTCGGCTTCATGTTCATCAGCCGCGCGTTCTGCCGGTCCTGCATGTAGCCGACCAGGATGCCGTCCTCGATCAGCACGGTGCGGTTGGTCGGCGTGCCCTCGTCGTCGATCGACAATGATCCGCGCCGCGCCGACATGGTGCCGTCGTCGACCACGGTGACGCCCTTGGCCGCCACCTGTTGGCCCATCAGGCCGGCGAAGGCGGAGGTCTTTTTGCGGTTGAAATCGCCTTCCAGGCCATGGCCGACCGCTTCGTGCAGCATCACGCCCGGCCAGCCGGAGCCGAGCACGACATCCATCTCGCCGGCCGGCGCCGCCACCGCGTCGAGATTGACCAGCGCCTGGCGCACAGCCTCGTCCACCGCGCCTTGCCAGGCCTGCGTCTCGATGAAGCGCTGATAGCCTTCGCGCCCGCCGCAACCGTAGCTGCCCGATTCCTGTCGATCGCCGTCGCCGGTGACCACATTGACGTTGAGCCGCACCAGCGGGCGGATGTCGCGATAGCTCTCGCCGTCGGCGCGCAGAATTTCCACCACTTGCCAGGTGGCGGCGACGCTGGCGGTGACCTGCCGCACGCGCGCATCCTTGGCGCGCGCGTAGGCGTCGATCGACTCCAGCAATTTAACCTTGGCGTCGAACGCCGGCTCGCCCAGCGGGTTCTCGTCGCCATAAAGTTTGCGGTTGGTGCGGCCGGGGGCATCGGCGTAATGGCCGCTGTGCCCGCCTTTCACCGCGCGCACCGCCTCGGCGGCGCGGGCGAGCGCTGCTTCCGACACGTCGGAGGCGTGCGCATAGCCGACCGCCTCGTCCTTCACCGCGCGCAGGCCGAAACCTTGCGCAGTGTCATAGGTCGCCTGCTTGAGGCGGCCGTTGTCGAACACCAGCACCTCGGCCTGGCGATATTCCAGGAACAATTCGCCGTCGTCGGCGCCGTCCAGCCCGCGCGCGATCAACTGGCCGACCTTGGCCTTGTCGAGCCCGGCGCGGTCGATCAGGGAGGAAATGGCTGGATCCATGAACTTTCTCCGGTGGGCGCCCTCAGCCCAACAGATAGGGCGTCTATGGCGATTCTGCGACTCCGGTTCCTGCCGTCAATCGCGGGTGAAACTCACCGACACCTCGCCGATCGGGTCGAGGATGTGGGTCAATTCAACTTCATCCGGCTCGATCATCAGCGGCGGCGTGATCGAGCCGGTGATGATGACATCGCCGGCGGATAGCCGCTCGCCGAAAGCGGCGAGGGTGCTTGCGACATGCGCGACGATGTCAGGCAGATTACCGGTCAGCGCTTCCGGATCGGTGGTGCGCGCCGCCTCGGCGCCGCGCCGGATCACGCGCGCGGTCAGTCCTGCGACGCTGCCGCCCGGCCGCGTGTTGCCGCATAGCAGAACCTGGCGCTGGTAGATGTCGCCTTCCAGCACGAGGTCGAGGTTGTCCGGCGTCGGCACTGGATCGAACTCGGCGAGCTCAATGGCTGGGAGAATTTCCTTCACCGCCGCGAGCGCCGCATCGGGCGAAGCGCCGGGTCCGAGATCGCGCACCATGCGCACGCAGATTTCCGCCTCCGCCACTGGCTTGGTGTAGCCCTTGAGCGACACGGTCGTCCCGGACAACAGCAGTGCGCGCTGCATCAGGAAGCCGACCAGCGGCGCTTCAAGTCCGAGTCTCTGCATGGCAGCGGGCGCGCCCAGTCCCACCTTCCAGCCGAGCGGCTTCTCGCCCGCGGCGATGCGCGCGCGCCGCTTGGCGAGCTGCGCGGCCATTCCCTTCTTGATGAGCGGGTGGTCCCAGGCGCTCATTTGTGGCTTTCGGGATGCACTTCGTAGCCCGAGGCCTCGATCGAGCCAGCGCCCATCCAGCCCCACACCAGCACCACGTCTTCGTTCGACGTATTGTTGAAGCCGTGCCAGCAGCCGCGCGGCGAATAGACCACGTCGCCTTCGCTCGACGGCTTGTCGCCATGATCGGTGTAGATCATGCCGTGGCCCTTGAGCACGATGAAGAACTCGTCGCAATTGTGATGGCGGTGGTTTTCATGCCGGGCGCCCGGTTTGAGCACGGTCCAGCCGACGACGTGATCGGCGTCGGCGGATTTCTTGTCGATTAGGAACTGCACCTGCATGTCGACCCAGCCGTCGTCACGCTTGAGCCCTTCGACCTTCGGCACGTCGCGCAAGTTCGTGCGGTACATCACCGGGTCCCTGTGGCCTTCCTTCATCACGTCGGCCGCGCCCTTCACGGCTTTGCCCAAGGCGCGTCCGAATTTCTCAGCTTGCGATGTCATGACTGTCCTCCTAATCGACGATAGACTTGATGCGCGACCACGAAATCGTTGCCGTCGATTCCGAGTCCACGGCAGGCATTCATCATTTCATTGGCGGCGGCGGCGAGCGGCACCGGGCTGCCGAGCGTGCGGCCGAGATTGAGCGCCAGCAGCATGTCCTTCTGCTGCAAGGTGACGTCGGCGAGCGGCACCTCCGGCATCTTGCCCTCGAGAATGAACGGCCCGCGATAGCCGAGCACCGGCGAGGCGGCGACGCTTTTGAGCATGGCATCGAGCGCGACCTCGCGCGCAACGCCGCCCTTTTCGGCCAGCGCCACCGCCTCGCCGAAAGCGATCACCTCGACCATCAGCAGAAGATTGACCGCGATCTTCATCTGGCAAGCCAGCCCGTTGGCGCCGATGCGCGTCACCTTCGGCCCAATCGCCAGCAGCACAGGCTTCGCGCGTTCGAAGGCGGCGGCGTCGCCGCCGATCATGATCGAGGCATTGCCTTGTACGACCGTGACCGGACTTCCCGACAGCGGACAGTCGAGCATGATCGAGCCGGCCTTGGCGAACTCGGCGGCAAGGCTACGGCTTTCGTCCGGCTCGATCGTGCTCATGTCGATATAGATGCCGCCCTTGGCGAGCCCGGCGATGATGCCAATGGCGCCCAGAGCCACGGATTTCACCGCGGCCGAATCGGTGACGATGGAAATCACGATTTCGGATTTTTCCGCGACTGCGCGCGGCGTATCGGCCCAGCGCATGCCGGCCTTGATGAGCGGCGCGGCTTTATCGCGCGTTCGGTTCCAGCCGGTGACGGAATGTCCCGCCGCCATCAGGCGCGGAACGATGAGCTGCCCCATGGCGCCGAGGCCGACAAATCCCAACTGCACCGCGTGAGTCTCCCTACGCTAACTAGACAGCGGCGGCAGTATCCACGGATCGGACGGTGAAGGCGAGGGTGGGCAGCGTGGGGAGGGTCAGGGCAGCTTGTCGTAGCCCTCGCCGAAGCCGGCAGAGACTCATCGGAAAGCCGATGCCTTCCTCGGGCGTCTGGAAAATGATGAAGGTAGCGGTCTTGCTGGTGCGCAGCTTCTTGATTAGCTCGTCGTCCATGACCACCTCGGCGATGCAGCCATTGGGCAGACAGCGCACAAAGCCGGCGCGGCCGATGTCGGCCTGGTCGATCTTGAGCCCGAGGCCCGATGGCAGCAGCACGCCGAGCGGCGCCACCACCCGCATCAGCCGGCTCTTGGCGTCGGCGGTCTTGAGCACGATCACGGTGAGGCCGACATTGGCGCGGTCTTCCGCGGTCACGCTCTGGATCAGTGCGCATTGTTCGGCTTTGGCGCCGGGCGGCGTATCGCAGCGGATTTGCCAGTCCTTGTGCACCGACTTGACCGCGCCCTGGGCGGCGGCCCGCTCGACGGGGACGGCCGCCAGCGCCACGACCAGCGCCAGTAGCGCGAGCCAGGCCCGGCCGCCAAGCGCCTGTCTGTCATGCCTGAAAATGCCCATCGCTCAGTCCCTTGGCACGCGCCGGCCTTCGAATCGCTGCCCCGCCGGCATTTTATTCGTTCCCGTTGGGTCATGCCTGGCCGGTCCTGTCAAGCAAGGGACCGCGGGCCGGGCGCATCCGAGGCGGGGTCATAAAAGCCGCTTGCTCGTGGCGTAAATGCGGCGTGCGGACGGTCCTTGCGGGCAAGCCGTTTGCCGCATGGAGCGAGCGATAAGGCGCATTGCGGCAAGGCCGGAATTGTGGTTTGAGAGGCCGGGATTTCCCCCCGTCCCGCCGCACCGCAAAAGCTGCCACGCCCGTGGCAAAACGCCGTGCTCAGCGGGGCCGAGCCGACATCATGCCTACGGTGGGCGGCAAAAAGGGGCCTCTATTTAAGGCCGAATTTCTCGTCGAGGGAGCGCATAGGACAATGCTGGTGCTTAAGCGGTTGATCGCTGTCGTGGTCACGGGGGTGGCCATTATCGCCACCGGCGGTGTCGCGCTGGCCGGCCTCGGCCAGCCCTCGCCATGGGAACTCGGGCTGCAACAGTCGGCAACGCCGGTCATGAACGACATCGCCTGGTTCCATGACTTTCTGCTTTGGCTGACCGCGGCGATCGCGCTGTTCGTGTTGGTCCTGCTGGCGATCGTGGTATTGCGCTTCAACATCCGCGCCAACCCGGTGCCGTCGCGCACCACGCACAACACCGCGATCGAGATCCTCTGGACCGTGGTGCCGGTCCTCATCCTGGTGACGGTCGCGGTGCCGTCGTTCCGCCTGCTGTTCTACCAATTGAAAATTCCGCCGGCCGAGGTGACGGTGAAAGTCACCGGCAAGCAGTGGTTCTGGAGTTACAGTTATCCGGATGCGAAGTTCGAATTCAACTCGCTGATGCTGCAGGACAAGGACCGCAAGCCCGGGCAGCCGCGGCTGCTGGCGGTCGACAACGAAATGGTGGTGCCGGTCAACAAAGTCGTGCGCGTGCAAGTCATCGGCGCCGACGTCATTCACTCGTTCGCGGTGCCGTCGTTCGGCATCAAGATCGACGCCATTCCCGGCCGCCTCAACGAAACCTGGTTCAAGGCGGAACGCGAAGGCATGTATTACGGACAGTGCTCGCAGCTTTGCGGCCGCGATCACGCGTTCATGCCGATCGCCGTGCACGTCGTGAGCGAGAAGGATTACACCGCCTGGCTCGAGCAGGCGAAAAAGAAATACGCCACCGATGCGGGTGTTGCTCCGACCGCGGTCGCCGCGGCTGGTGGTTCGAATTGACGTCGCGCATGATCCCGAAAAGCGGGAACCGGTTTTCGGATAAGATCGTGCACAACATAAGACGCCGATAACGACAAGGGTCGAAGGACAATAACGATGGCGAGTAATACTGCTGCACACGATGCCCATGATGCCCACGATCACCATCCCACCGGATGGCGGCGGTTCGTCTATTCGACGAACCACAAAGACATCGGCACCATGTACATCACGTTCGCGCTGGTCGCCGGCTTAATCGGCGGCCTGATGTCGATCGGCATCCGGCTCGAATTGCAAAACCCCGGCCTGCAGTTCTTTCCGACCCCGCACGAATACAACGTGTTCGCCACGGCGCACGGCCTGATCATGATCTTCTTCATGGTCATGCCGGCGATGATCGGCGGCTTCGGTAACTGGTTCGTGCCGATCATGATCGGAGCGCCCGACATGGCGTTCCCGCGCATGAACAACATTTCGTTCTGGCTGCTGCCGGCCTCGTTCGCGCTGCTGCTCTGCTCGATGTTCGTCGAAGGCGAACCCGGCGCGCTCGGCGCGGGAACCGGCTGGACGATCTACGCGCCGCTGGCGACCAGCGGCCATCCCGGCCCGGCGATGGACTTCGTCATCCTGTCGATCCATCTGGCCGGCGCCTCGTCGATCCTGGGCGCCATCAACTTCATCACCACCATCTTCAACATGCGCGCGCCCGGCATGACGCTGCACAAGATGCCGCTGTTCGTGTGGTCGCAATTGGTGACGGTGTTCCTGCTGCTGCTGGCGCTGCCGGTGCTGGCCGGCGCCATCACCATGCTGCTGACCGACCGCAATTTCGGCACCACGTTCTTCTCGCCGGAAGGCGGCGGCGATCCGCTGCTGTTCCAGCATCTGTTCTGGTTCTTCGGCCACCCGGAAGTCTACATCCTGATCCTGCCGGGCTTCGGCATGATCAGCCAGATCGTCGCCACCTTCAGCCGCAAGCCGGTGTTCGGCTATCTCGGCATGGCCTACGCCATGGTCGCGATCGGCGGCATCGGCTTCGTGGTGTGGGCGCATCACATGTACACGGTCGGCCTGTCGACCGGCGCGCAGGCCTATTTCATCGCGGCCACCATGGTGATCGCGGTGCCGACCGGCGTGAAGATCTTCTCCTGGATCGCTACCATGTGGGGCGGCTCGATCGAGTTCCGCACGCCCGATGCTGTGGGCGCTCGGCTTCATTTTCCTGTTCACGGTCGGCGGCGTCACCGGCGTGGTGCTGGCCAATGCCGGCGTCGATCGCGTGCTGCACGACACCTATTACGTGATCGCGCACTTCCACTACATGCTCTCGCTCGGCGCGGTGTTCGCGATTTTCGGCGGCTGGTACTACTGGTTCCCGAAAATGAGCGGCTACATGTACAACGAGACCATCGGCAAGCTGCACTTCTGGATCACCTTCATCGGCGTCAACATCATCTTCTTCCCGCAGCACTTCCTCGGCCTCGCCGGGATGCCGCGCCGCACCGTCGATTATCCCGATGCGTTCCACGGCTGGAACCAAGTCTCGTCATACGGCTCCTACATCGCGGGATTTGGCGCTCTGGTGTTCTTCTATGGCGTGGCGGAAGCCTTCATGAAAAAGCGTGCTGCCGGCAACAATCCGTGGGGCGTCGGTGCCACGACGCTGGAATGGACGCTGTCCTCGCCGCCGCCGTTCCATCAGTTCGAGATGCTGCCGCGGATTAAATAGGAATACGCGCGTGATCCCGAAAAGTGCGGAACCGGTTTTCGGATAAGATCACGCGCAAAGCAAAAGGCTCTTCTAACCCATGTCGCTTGTCAGCGAAGGCGCAAACTTCCGCGGTCCAGTGGCCGCCGGGGCGGGGCTGGCTCTTGCCGAGCCCAGCCTGGCGAGCGTCGGCGACTATGTCGCGCTGATGAAGCCGCGGGTGATGTCGCTGGTGGTGTTCACCGCGCTGGTGGGCCTGGCGGTCGCGCCGGGCACGATGCATCCGCTGATTGGCTTCACCGCGCTGCTCTGCATCGCGGTCGGCGCGGGCGCCGCTGGCGCGCTCAACATGTGGTACGACGCCGACATCGACGCGATCATGACGCGCACCGCGCGCCGTCCGGTGCCGATGGGCCGCGTGCAGCCGGGCGAGGCGCTGGCCTTCGGGCTGACGCTTGGCGCTTTCGCAGTCGTGGTGCTCGGCCTCTTGGTCAACACGTTCGCCGCCGCGCTGCTCGCCTTCACCATCTTCTTCTACGTCGTGATCTATACGATCTGGCTCAAGCGTTCGACGCCGCAGAATATCGTGATCGGCGGCGCCGCCGGCGCCTTCCCGCCGATGATCGGCTGGGCGGCGGCGACCGGCTCGCTGTCGCTCGAGCCGGTACTGCTGTTCATGATCATTTTCTTCTGGACGCCGCCGCATTTCTGGGCGCTCGCGCTCACTCGCACCGAGGATTATGCCCGCGCCGGCATTCCGATGCTGCCGGTGGTCGCCGGCGATGCCGCTACGCGGCGCCACATCCTGCTCCACACGCTGATCCTGGTGCCGCTCGGCATCATGCCCTGGGCGCTTGGCTATGCCGGCGTACTCTACGGGCTGACCGCGGTCGGATGCGGCGCGATCATGCTGGCGCTGGCCTTGCAGGTTCTCGGCGAACGCCGCCCGGCCGAACGCGCCAGCCGGAATCTTTTTGCCTTTTCGATCCTGTACCTTTTCCTGTTATTTGCCGTGCTGCTGGTCGAGCGGGGATGGGGCGGGCTGATCGCCCGGTTGGCGGCGTGACTGTCGGAATAGCGATGGACGAGCAACCGAACGACGACGGCATCGTGCTCACCGAGGCGCAGAAACGCGCGCGGCGTTCGCGCTCGATCGCCATCGCGCTGTCGCTGGTAGCGTTGGTGATCCTGTTTTACGTGGTGACCCTGGTGAAGGGGCCGATCGTTCTGATCCGCCCGCTGTGATGAACAAACCGATGACCGCACCCGCACCCCGCAACGACCAGAGAAAGCTCCGGCGCGACTTGGCTGTCGCCGCCTGCTGCGGTGTCTTTGTCGCGGCGATGGTGGGCGCGGCCTATGCGGCAGTGCCGCTCTACAACTGGTTCTGCCGCACCAGCGGCTTTGCCGGCACCACCCAGGTCGCGAGCCAGGCGCCCGGGCATGTGCTCGGCCGCGCCATCGCCGTCCGTTTCGATTCCAACGTCGGGCCGGGGCTGCCGTGGAAATTCGAGCCGGAGCAGAACGAGATCAAGCTGCGCATCGGCGAGGTGGCGACCGTCAACTACAAGGTGGTCAACGAGGCCGCGCGCACCATCACCGCGCAGGCGTCCTACAATGTCTCGCCGCCGCAGGCCGGCGCCTATTTCGACAAGATCAACTGCTTCTGTTTCACCGAGCAGACCATGAAGCCGGGTGAGACGCGCGAGCTGACGGTGGTGTTCTACATCGATCCGGAGATCGCCAAGGACCGCGACCAGGACACGCTCAACACCATCACGCTGTCCTACACCTTCTACCGGATGCCCGAGAAGTCAGCGCCGGTGGCGGAAGCCCCGGATAAGAATTCGAATAGACTTTAACACGCATGATCCCGAAAAGTGGGAACCGGTTTTCGGATAAGATCATTCGCAAGCGAAAATGAGAGGACGACGATGGCCGAGGCTCATACCAAGCATCACGACTATCACCTGGTCGATCCGAGCCCATGGCCGGCGGTCGGCGCCACCTCCGCCTTCCTGATGGCGTTCGGCGGCATTGCCTGGCTGCATCATATGTTCTCCGCAGCGCCGTTGGTGTTCGGGCTTGGCGTCATCGGCGTGATCTATACCTTCATCGGTTGGTGGCGCGACGTGGTGCGCGAAGCGCAATACGAGGGCTTCCACACCCGCGTGGTGCAGATCTCGCACCGCTACGGCATGATCCTGTTTATCGCCTCCGAGGTGATGTTCTTCGTTGCCTGGTTCTGGGCCTATTTCAACACCGCGCTGTTTCCCGGCGACGTCCATGACGTCGGACGCTTGGCCATCACCCACGGCGTATGGCCGCCGCAGGGAATCGAGACCTTCAATCCCTGGCATCTGCCGCTGCTCAATACGTTGATCCTGCTCACCTCCGGCACCACGGTGACCTGGGCGCATCACGCGCTGTTGGAGGACGACCGGCAAGGGCTGAAATGGGGGCTGGCGCTGACCATCCTGCTCGGCCTCACCTTCACCTGCGTGCAGGCCTACGAGTATTCGCACGCGGCCTTCCACTTCAGCGGCAATATCTACGGCGCCACCTTCTTTATGGCAACCGGCTTCCATGGCGCGCATGTAATCATCGGCTCGATCTTCCTGATCGTCTGCCTGATCCGCGCGCTCGCCGGCCACTTCAATCCCAAGCAGCATCTGGGCTTCGAATTTGCCGCCTGGTACTGGCATTTCGTCGACGTGGTGTGGCTGTTTCTTTTCGCCTGCATATATGTGTGGGGCGCCGGCGTGCCGCATCCCGAGTGACCATCGCGCGATGATTTCTCAAAAGGGCGGCGTGATTGCGCCGCCCTTTTGCTTTACGGAAAGAACGTGAAACATGGCTGAGCAACCGCTGCCGATCGCCAGGGGCCTGCGCGGCCGCTGTCCGCGTTGCGGCGAGGGTAAGCTGTTCCAGGGATTCTTAAACCTGCGGCCGGCTTGTGGGCACTGCGACCTCAACTTCGACTTCGCCGATGCCGGCGACGGCCCGGCGGTGTTCGTGATCCTGATCGGCGGCGCGATTGTCGTGTTCGCGGCGCTGATCACCGAGGTGGTCTATCAGCCGCCGTACTGGCTGCACGCGCTGCTGTGGCTGCCGTTGGTCCTGATCGTGACGCTGGCTCCGTTGCGGCCGATCAAGGGCCTGATGATCGCGCTGCAATACCATCACAGGGCGGCGGAAGGCCGCCGTGAACATCGAGACAGCGGGTGAGCGCGCCCCTTGCGAAGCAGCGCGGCGGGGTGATCGGGGCGACCTTGTTCGCCGTGGCCGGCGTCGCCATCCTGCTCGGGCTCGGCATCTGGCAGCTCGACCGCAGGACCTGGAAAGAAAATCTGATCGCCACGGTGACCGCGCGGCTTGCACGCGCGCCCGAGGAAATGCCGCCCAGTGCAAGCTGGCCGCGGCTCACGCCGGAGGCGGACGAATATCGCCGCGTGAGGTTTCCAGCCGAATTCCTCGATGGCGAAGAGGCACTGGTCTATAGCGCCGGCTCCGCGTTCCGGCCCGACGTGCAGGGGGCGGGCTACTGGGTGTTCGCGCCGGCGCGGCTGGCCGGCGGCAGCATCGTCCTGGTCGATCGCGGCTACGTGCCACCTGAGCGCAAGGATCCGGCGAGCCGCGCGCAACGCGCGCTGCACGGCGCCGTCGACGTCGTCGGCGTCATGCGCTGGCCGGAAGCGCGCGGGCTGTTCACGCCGGCCGACGATCCGAACAGCAATGTCTGGTTCCTGCGCGATCCCAAAGTCATGGCCGCGGCGAAGAAATGGGACAGTGCCGCGCCGTTCTACATCGAACAGGAGGCAGCCGGTGCCGCCCGGCGGCTTGCCGCTCCCGGGCAAGCTCGCGCTCAACCTGCCGGACAACCACCTGCAATACGCCATCACCTGGTTCGGCCTCGCGCTTGGCCTCGCCGGCGTCTATATGGTCTGGCTTGCGGGCCGCATTCGGCAGCGTGTGTGACGGCAGCGCCGTGGCGCTGATGGTCGGCTTTGCCGCTTGATATGCGTCAAATGAAGCCGTCGCAGATTTGCGTTATAGACGGCGGGCGCGGCCACCAATAACGGCTGGCGTGCTGGGGCAATTCGACTGTGATTACGCGCATTCTCGATCGTCTGATGTGGTGGATCGAACGCGTGCTCGCTTATGCCTTCATCGCCGCGGTCGCCCTCAACTTCATCAATGTCATCGGACGCTACGGATTTGGCAGCAGCATCCTGAGCGCCGACGAATTGCAAATCTACATCATGGTGTTCATGACCTTTCTCGGCGCCGCCGTTGTCGCCTGGCGCAATCACCACCTGCGCATGGACGTGGTTGTGAACGCGCTGCCGATGCCGTTGCGTCGGCTGGTGCGAATGGCCGAACTCGCGGTGATCGTCATTCTCACTGCCTTCGTGCTGTGGAATTCGACCTATTATGCCGAGCAAATGTTCATGCATCGGTCGCGTCAGCGACATGGCGCGGGTGCCGATGTGGATCCCGCATGGTGCGGTGGCGGCGGGCTTCGGTCTGATGGCGCTCATTGCTTGCCTGCGCCTCGTTCAGGCCTTGGCCGGACGCCCGTCGGACGTCGGCAAATCCGGCACGGAGGTCTGAGCCATGTCATTTGCGCTCGGTGTGTTGCCGGTCGTTCTGCTGCTGTTGGGATTCCCGATCTTCATCGTTCTGCTGGCGTCGGTCAGCGTCGCGCTCGTGTTCTTCATGCACATGCCGCTCGCGGCGTTGCATCAGAACATGTTCGGATCGATCAATGCCTTTGCGCTGCTGGCGATTCCGTTTTTTGTCTATGCCGGCGAACTGATGGGACGCGGCAGCGTCGCTCAGCGCCTGGTCGATTTTGTCCAGGCCGGCGTCGGCTCCGTGCGCGGCAGCCTTGCCGTCACCACGGTGGGCACCTCGGCGATATTCGGCGCCATCTCCGGGGTCAGCGCGGCCTGTGTCGCCACCATCGGGCGCATCATGTATCCGGCGATGCGGCGCGCGGGTTATCCGGAACACTTCGCCGCCGGGCTGGTCACCGCGGTCGGCGCGATTGACATCATTATTCCGCCCAGCATTCCGATGATCGTCTATGGCGCGGCGGCCGAGGAATCGGTACCGCGGCTTTACGCGGCGGGCGTCGTACCGGGGCTGATGTTGACGGTCATGCTCGCTGCCTATGTCATGTGGTTCGCCCGCCGCCACGGCATAGGCGCCGGCGAGGCCTTCAAGTTCGATCGTTTCCTGCATGCGACCATGCGCGGCATTTGGGCGCTCGGCATGCCGTTCATCATCCTCGGCGGCATCTACGGTGGCGTGTTCTCGCCGACCGAGGCGGCCGCCGTCGCCTGCGTCTATGCCGCCTTCGTCACCCGGTTTGTTTTTCGCGAGCTCGGCTGGCGCGATATTGTCGAGGCCGCCTCGGTCACCGTGCTGTTCTCGGCGCAAATTCTTATTATCGTCGCCTGCGCCGGGGTGTTCTCATGGCTGCTGACCGTCAATCAGGTTCCCGCGGCCGTCGTCGGCTGGCTGCAATCGCTGAACATTTCCGCCTGGATGTTTCTGCTGACCGTGAACGTCATCCTGCTGGCGGTTGGCTGCTTCCTCGATCCGCTGTCGGCGATCCTGCTGTTGACGCCGCTGTTGGTGCCTATCGTCAAGGCGTTCGGCATCGACACCGTGCATTTCGGCATCGTGGTGACGGTGAACCTGGCGATCGGCCTTTTTCATCCGCCGTTCGGCATGAACATCTTCGTTGCCCAATCGGTGCTCGGGCTTGAGCTGCGCGCCATCTATCGCGGCATCATTCCGTTCCTGGTGATCTATCTGATCGCGCTGGTCTTAATCACCTACATCCCGGCGATTTCGCTTGGCGGCATGCGGCTGCTGCTCGGGTTGAATTAGCCCATCCCATTCGCCGTTGATTTGAACGAAAAGGGCGGGTGGCCGGTGTGCTGCCGACCACCCCAAAACGCTTTGCGCGCCGCCGCTGCGCGCGCGGCCGTGCGGACTGGAGCGTTACTTCCGGTATTTCTGTGCTACCGCCAACAACGTCTCGTAATCTTCTTTCATTTTCGGATTGGTAGCCACGATCGCCGGCACCACCGAAGTCACTTCCTTGAGATAGTTGGCGGCCTCAGCCGGCGGCAGCGTGATCGTTTCGCCGCCGTTCTTCACCCAAGTCTCGCGGGTACGCTCGACATCGGCGACGCCGTAGCTGGTAAAGACGGCTTCCGCCTTGCGCGCCTCGTCCCGCACGACGGCTTCCAGCTCCGGCCCGAGCGACTTCATGAAGGCCCGGTTGACGATACCGCCGACCACGAGGAAGGAGCCGGGAAGGTAGGTCGCGCCCTTGGCGACATCATAGTATTTGAACGCGGTGAAAACGTTGAACGAGGCGATGCTGCCGTCGATGGTCTTGTTTTGCAGCGCGGGCAGCACTTCGCCAAGCGGTATCGACACCGGCGACGCGCCGAGCTTTTTGAACGGCTCGACATGCAGCGGCGCTGCTCCCGGCACACGGATCTTCTGCCCTTTGAAGTCGGCGACTGCCCGCACCGCTTTGTGCGACACCAGCATGAGCGGGCCGTTGAGCGCCATCACCAGCGGTTCCACGCCTTTCGCCTCGCCAAAGGTCGCGAGCCGCGCCCGAATAGCGGGGTCGGCGAGAACCTTTTGGCCGTGCTCGACGCTATCGAACAGGCCCGCCGCGTCGAAGGTCTGAAAGCGCGGCTCCAGTCCGATCAGGAAGCCGACGGCAGGAATGGCAAACTCGATGGTGCCAAGTGTAACACCGTCAACCGTCGCCGGGATTTGCCCGAGTTGGCTCGCCGGATAGATTTCCACCTTGATGCGGCCACCCGAGCGCTGTTCAACGCCGGCCTTGAACGTCTTCATCCATTCATGGATGGCGTCGTTGACCGTCGGTGACGACAGCTTCATGGTGAATTGTTGTGCGTTCGCCGCGCCGGCGAAAAGCACCATGGCTGCGACGGCAGCCATACGACAGACCCAGCTTCTCATCTTGCGACCCCAGTTTTGCGTTGGCATGAATTGACATTCCCCGCACGAAAGTTTCGGAGAGGACAGCGGTCAGCGGTGAATAGAATGGCAGAGCTGCCGAACGCATGCCACTGCCGGCGATTGCAGACGAGCCGATCGAATATTCGCGCCGGCAATTGTCTCGCCGGCAACGATTGTACACCTGCTGACTGGCGATATTGACCTGGATCAATTCAACTCGCGGCCGCCGGCAATGCGACCGTCCGACGGCGTGTTTGCGAGTTCACGTCTTGCGCCAATCGTCTCAGGCCAATCGCCGCAAGTGGGGTTTTCTTGTGAAAGCGTGCGGTCGGGGTTACTGTGCCCGAATGGCCGTGGCTGAAGCAAAAAATATAGCTGAATCAATGCGTTATGTCTCAACCCGGGGCGAGGCCGCCCCGCTCGATTTTGTCGAGGTCATGCTCGCGGGGCTGGCCCGCGACGGCGGCCTTTATGTGCCGGAATCCTGGCCGGCGCTCAGCAACGCGGCGATCGCCGGCTTTGCTGGCCGGCCTTACGCCGAGGTCGCCGTCGAGGTGATCCGGCCCTTCGTCGGCGACAGCATCGCGGAAGCCGATCTGGCGCGCATGGCGCGCGAGGCCTACGGCACGTTCCGCCATCCGGCGACCGCGCCGCTCACGCAACTCGGCCCCAGCCTGTTCGTGCTCGAGCTGTTCCATGGGCCGACGCTCGCCTTCAAGGATCTCGCCATGCAGCTGGTGGCCCGGCTGATGGATCATGTGCTGCATGCGCGGGGCGAGCGCACCACCATCGTGGTGGCAACCTCGGGCGACACCGGCGGGGCCGCGGTCGAAGCGTTCCGCGGCCGTGCCCAGGTGGACGTGATCGTGCTGTTCCCGCATGGGCGCATTTCCGACGTGCAGCGGCGGATGATGACCACCGTGCCGGACGCCAACGTGCACGCGCTGGCGATCGAAGGCACTTTCGACGACTGCCAGGCGCTGGTGAAGGCGATGTTCAATCATCACGCCTTCCGCGACCGCGTGCGGCTGTCCGGGGTCAATTCGATCAACTGGGCGCGCATCGTGGCGCAGGCGGTCTATTACTTTACCGCAGCGGTGGCGCTCGGCGCGCCGCATCGCAAAGTCGCCTTCACCGTGCCGACCGGCAATTTCGGCGACGTCTATGCCGGCTATGCCGCCACCCGCATGGGGCTGCCGGTCGACCGGCTGGTGGTGGCGACCAATATCAACGACATCCTCGCCCGCACCTTCGCGACCGGCGCCTATGAGCTGCGCGACGTGGTGGCGACCACCTCGCCGTCGATGGACATCCAGGTCTCGTCGAATTTCGAGCGGCTGCTGTTCGACGCCTATGGCCGCGACGCCAAGGCGGTCGCCGCGCTGATGGGCTCGCTCGCGCAGTCGCGTCGCTTCGCGGTGTCCTCGCACGCGCTCAAGCAGATGCGCGCGCTGTTCACCGCCGACCGCGCCGACGAGCAGGAAAGCGCCGCCACCATGCGCGCCTGGATGCGCGAGGCCGGCTATTGCGTCGATCCGCATACCGCGGTCGGCCTGGCGGTGGCCGAGAAAGAGGCGCGCGATCCGTCGGTGCCGATGGTGGTGCTGTCGACCGCGCATCCCGCCAAGTTTCCGGACGCGGTTAAGGCCGCCTGCGGGATCACGCCCGCGCTGCCGGAATGGCTCGCCGATCTGCCGCAGCGGAGCGAGCGCGTCACCGTGCTGCCGGCGGATCAGGCGGCGGTGGAGCGATACGTGGCGTCGGCCTCGCGTGCGGCGCGTGAAGGAGCCGCGGCATGAGCGTCGAAGTTACGCGTCTTTCCTCCGGCCTGTCGGTGGTGACCGACCGCATGCCGCATCTGGAATCCGCCTCGCTCGGGGTCTGGATCGGCGCCGGCAGCCGCAACGAAAAGCCCGACGAACACGGCATTTCTCACCTGCTTGAACACATGGCGTTCAAGGGCACCAAGCGGCGCAGCGCGCGCCAGATCGCCGAAGAGATCGAGGCGGTCGGCGGCGATCTCAATGCCGCCACCAGCGTGGAGAGCACCGCCTATTATGCCCGCGTGCTCAAGGCCGACGTGCCGCTCGCGCTTGACGTGCTGTCGGACATCCTGTCGGAACCGACCTTCGATCCGGAGGAATTGCGGCGCGAGCAGAACGTGATCGTGCAGGAGATCGGCGCCACCGAAGACGCGCCCGACGACCTGGTGTTCGAGCGTCTGCACGAAACCGCGTTTCCCGAACAGCCGATCGGCCGCTCCATTCTCGGCACGCCGGAAACCGTGCGCTCGTTCAATTCGGCGCGGCTGCGCGCTTACCTCGCGCGCAACTATCGCGCGCCCGACATGCTGGTGGCCGCCGCCGGCGCCATCGAGCACAAGGCGATCGTGACGGAGGCCGAGAAGCGTTTCGCGAGCTTCATCGGGCCGGCCGCGTCGGCGCCGGAGCCGGCGCATTTCGGCGGCGGCACCAGGGTCGAGACGCGCGATCTCGAACAAGTGCATATCGCGTTGGCGCTGCAAGGTGTGCCGGTTCGCGACGAGCAACTTTATAGCTTGCAGGTGTTCACCAGCGTGCTCGGCGGCGGCATGTCGTCGCGGCTGTTCCAGGAGGTGCGCGAGAAGCGCGGGCTCTGCTACGCCATCCACGCCTTCCACATGCCTTATGCCGACACCGGCCTATTCGCCCTCTATGCCGGCACCGATGAGGTGGACGCGCCCGAACTGATGCGCGTGGCCATCGACCAGATCACGATCGCCACCGAAACGCTCAACGACACCGAGGTCGCCCGCGCCAAGGCGCAGATGAAAGCCGGCCTGCTGATGGCGCTGGAGAGCTCGGAGGCGCGCCTCGGCCAGATCGCACGGCAGATGCTGGCCTATGGCCGACCGATCCCGCTTGACGAGATCGTCGCCAAGGTCGATGCGGTAACGGTTGCCAGCGCGCGCGCCGCCGGCCGCGCGCTGGTCGGACGCGGCAGACCGGCGATCGCCGCGCTCGGGCCCGGCAAAGGGCTTGAAAGCACGGCCGCGATCGCTGAAAGTCTCATGCGCCGGGCAGCCTGATCGGGGAGCGTACGGCTGGTATTGCCCATGGCGTTTTTCCGCACCGTCAGTATCAACGAAACCCTGCCGGCCATCGCCGGCGCCGGGGTGACGCTGCGCGTGCCGCACGGTGGCGACTATGGCGAGTGGGCGGCCTTGCGCGAATCAAGCCGCGCCTTCCTCGTTCCCTGGGAGCCGACCTGGCCCGCCGACGATCTCACGCGCGGCGCCTTCCGCCGGCGGCTCAAGCGCTACGCCGAGGATGTGCGCAGCGATCTCGCCTACGCCTTTCTGATCTTCCGCAGCGACGACAATGCGCTGGTCGGCGGGCTGACACTGGCCAATATCCGCCGCGGCGTCGCCCAGGCCGGCAGCATCGGTTACTGGGTCGGCGCGCCGTTCGCCCGCAAGGGCTACATGACCGCGGCGATGCGCGCGCTGGCGCCGTTCTGCTTCGGGACGCTGCGGCTGCATCGCTTGGAGGCGGCCTGCATTCCCGCCAATACCGCCTCGGTCCGCCTGCTGGAGAAAACCGGATTCCAGCGCGAGGGCTATGCACGTAGCTATCTGTGCATCAACGGGGTGTGGCAGGATCATCTGCTGTATGCGCGGCTGAAGGACGACCCCGATTGAGCCCCGCCGCCTTTTGGTTGCCACGCTTGGCTTGCTATAAGCGCGGGCGAGGGCGGCAAGCCCTAAGAAACGTGAGCCGGACCATGCGTAGGGAACGAAACAGACAAGCCGCGCGCAGTGGCGCCAGCGCGCTTGCGCTATTGGGCTTTGCCCTGGCCTTAGGCGGCTGCGGCAGCAGCAATCTATTCAAGTCGTCCCCCTTGGACCTTTTCAGTTCGTCGTCGAAAGCAACCGATGACAAGGCGGCGACCGCGGGCGATGCCAATGTTGTCACCGCAGATATCGAGTGTCCGGAGATTCAAGTACGCACTGGCGCCGGGACCCTCATGATCGGCAGCAAGCCCGGAGAGGGCGCGCCGGCCGCGCTCGATATGCGCTACCAGGGTTCGATCATCCGCACCGCGCGCGAATGTCACGTCAATGCCGGCACCATGACCATGAAGATCGGCATCGAGGGCCGCATCATCACCGGTCCGGCCGGCGGCCCCGGCACGGTCGACGTGCCGTTACGTATCGCGGTGGTGCACGAAGGCGTGAATCCGAAGACGGTGGTGTCTAAATTCGGCCACGAAACGGTGACCATCAGCGCTGCGGTCGATCGTGTCACCTTCACCCATGTCGATCCCGATGTCGCGTTCCCGCTGCCGCAGCCGCTGGGGGCTATCGACCAATATGTGGCCTATGTCGGCTTCGATCCGGTGAGCGCGCAGCCGGAACAGAAGCCGCCGCCGCCCAAGCGCAAGCCGGTCGCCAAGAAAAAACCCGCGGCTAAGCCGAGCCAGAGTTGAAACGCTGAATCATGGTCGGGCTTGTCCCGTGCATGACAGTAGAGGGGTGGTTGCCGCCGCCGTTACCAGCCGCGCAGATCGATGATCGTGCTCTTGAGTGCGCGCATGTCGGAGATGACGGCGCGCGCGCCGGCTGCGCGTAGATGGCTGGCAAGCTGGCTTCCGGCGTGGCTGCCGCCGACAAAGCCGATCACGGTCATGCCGGCGGTCACGCCGGCGGCGACGCCGACCGGCGAATCCTCCACCACGATGCAGTCGCCCGGCTGCACGCCCATCTTGGCGGAGACATGCAGGAGCAGATCGGGCGCCGGCTTGCCGTTGCGCACGTCGCCGGCCGAAAACAGATAGGGCTCGAAGAACCGGATCAGATCGGTGGTTTCCAGGCTGACGCGGATGCGATCGAGCGAGGAGGAAGACGCCACGCATTTCGGTCCGCGCAGCCAGGACAGCGCGTAGCTCATGTGCTGGGTCGCGCGCAGTTCGGCGCGGAACCGGCGCAGTGTGGCGCTCGCGACGGTGGCGGCAAAATCCGCCGGAAGCTTGCGGCCGGCGGCGATCTCGACCTCGGCGAACATGTCGGCGGGCCGCCGGCCGGTAAAATAGCGCGCGACAATATCCGGCGTCAGCGCGAAGCCGGCGCGCATGAACTCTTGCGATACAATGGCGGTTGCCAACGGCTCGCTATCGACGAGAACGCCGTTGCAGTCGAAGATGACCACGGGGTCCTCCGATGCCTCGGCCGGTCGTTCCGGCCCGCACGCAAACGAACAATGCGGACAAATCAGTGGCGGCAAGGATAGAGGCGGTTCGGGGCGAGGCAATGGCCGGACGCAGCCGCTCGAAATGAATAGCGGGGACAACACTGAATTGCCGGCCGCAGCGGACGGGCGCAGACGGGGGCGAAAACGCTGCCACCGTGGGATAGCTCCGGGTGCGGCCAACCGGCGGTAAGCCCGCCTGTTAGTTTAGCTTTTTACGGACGTCGTCGATGCCCTTGGCGATCAACTCGCCGGCGAGCTTGCCCTTGGTTTCTTGGGTGAGCACCTTGGCGGCGGCGGCGACGGCAGCTTCGGCGGCGGCGCTGCGCACGTCGGCCGCGGCCTGCGCTTCGGCCTGGGCGATCTTGGTCTCGGCCATCTTGGTGCGCCGCGCGACGAATTCCTCGATCTTGACCTTGGCCTCGGCGGCGAGCCGCTCGGCCTCGGCCTTGGCGCCGGCGATGATCTCCTGCGCCTCGCTCTCGGCCTCGCCGCGCTTGCGCTGGTAGTCGGCCAGCAGCTGGGCGGCGTCGTCCTTGAGCTTGCGGGCCTCGTCGAGTTCGGCCTTGATGCGGCCGGCGCGCTCGTCGAGGGATTTCGCGATCATGCGGTGGACGCCGAGATAGCCAAGCCCGGCCACGAAGACCACGAATGCTAGCGCCACCCAGGTTTCCGCTTCGATCAGCATGGCGGTCGCTTCCTTATCGCTTCAGCACGTCGGCGACCGCGTCGGCGACCGACTTTTCGCTCGGCGCCGATGCCGATCAGCCGCTCGACGATGGCGCGGGCGGCGTCCTCGGCGATGGCGCGCACATTCGCCATGGCCGCCTGCTTGGTGGCGGCAATGGATTTTTCGGCCTCCGCCAGCTTGACGTTGAGCTCGCCCTCGAGCGTCTTGCGGGTGGCGTCGGCCGCGGCCGCCTGCTTGTCGCGCATTTCGTTGGCGATCGCCTGCGCGCGGGCGCGGGCATCGGCCAGCGACTTTTCATAGGCCGCCACCGCCTCGTCGGACTGCTGCTTGAGCCGTCCGGCCTCGGCGATGTCGTCGGCGATGTGCTTCTGCCGGCTGTCGATGATCGCAGCCACGCGCGGCAAGCGCCACTTTCGCCATCAGCGCGTAGAGCAGGACGAAGGCGATCGCGAGCCAGACGAGCTGCGAGGCGAAGCTCTCCGACTGGAACGGCGGAAAGCCGCCCTTATGCTCGCCCTGCGGAACGTGCTCGATGCTCGTGGTGTGTGTCTGCTCTGCCATCGCGTTAGCTCCAGCGGTCTGCCGGCGCGCTACTGACTTAGAGCGCGAACAGCAGCAGCAGCGCGATCAGCAGCGAGAAGATGCCGAGCGCTTCGGTGATGGCGAAGCCGAAGATCAGGTTGCCGAATTGGCCCTGCGCCGCGGACGGATTGCGCAGAGCGGCGGCCAGATAGTTGCCGAAGATGATGCCGACGCCGACGCCGGCGCCGCCCATGCCGATGCAGGCGATGCCCGCACCGATGTATTTCGCTGCCACTGGATCCATAACCTAACTCCTTCTGGTTCTAGCCTTGTCCGGTCGGGCCGTTAGTGGCCCGGGTGAATTGCATCGTTGAGATAGATGCAGGTGAGAATGGCGAACACGTAAGCCTGCAGGAACGCCACCAGCGTCTCGAGCGCGGTGAGCGCGACGATCATCGCGAACGGCAGCGCGCCGCCGATCCAGCCGAGCAGCGCCGAGGCTGCCGCCCATCAGGACGATGAAGCCGGCGAACACCTTGCAGCGTGATGTGGCCCGCCAGCATGTTGGCGAACAGACGCACGCTGTGCGAGATCGGGCGCGACACGAACGACAGGATCTCGATGACGACGATCAGCGGCAGGATGTAGATCGGCACACCCTTCGGCACGAACAGATTGAAGAAGTGGAAGCCATGCCGCCACGAGGCCGTAGATCAGCACGGTCAGGAACACGGTGATGCGCCAGCGCCGCGGTGACGATGATGTGGCTGGTGACGGTGAAAGTATAGGGAATGAGGCCGATAAAGTTCACGGTCAGGATGAACATGAACAGTGTGAACACGAAGGGGAAGAACCTCATGCCTTCGGAGCCGGCCGTCGAGCGCACGGTGCTGGCGACGAATTCGTAGGAGAGCTCCGCGGCCGATTGCAGGCGCGACGGCACCAGGCTGCGCCGGGCGGTGCCGACGACCAGGAAGGCGGTAATGCCTAGCGACCGCCGTCAGCATGAAGGCGGCGGAATTGGTGAAGGCGATCTCGGTGTTTCCGATCTTGGCGATCGGAAACAGATTGATAATCTGGAACTGGTGGATGGGATCGATGGCCATGAGCGCTAGTCTTCAGTGCCTGTCGCGAACGACTCCGGCCGCCGCGCATCACGTTAAGGACCCCGGCGGCGAAGCCGAGCAGCAAAAACACAATCAGCCCCCACGGCGAAATTCCCAGCCAGCGGTCGAGCAGCCAGCCGATCAATGCGCCTACGACCACACCCGCCACCAGCTCGGTCGAAAGCCGGAAACCGCGGGCGAACGCCGAAGCATCGGCGGCCGAACGAGGACTGAAGTCGTTTTCGGATGGCCGGCTCGCATTGTCGAGCCGTTCGCCGAGACGCTGGAGCCTCGCGGAGAGAGCAGCCTCGTCGTCCGGCGGTTCCTTGCGATCACCTTTGCCGCGCGTGCCGTCAGCCATGCTTCCGACCTGCGTGGACTTAAAGGCCTCGCTCTTGTTCCGCCGCCCTAAAAGCCGCGCGGACCATACTGATCGGGTTTCTTTGAGTCAAGAAACCGGCTCTGCGATGTAAGTATTTGATATCATCCGTAAATTTAAAATTTTTCGCCCGGTTCGGGCGCCTGCGCGTGCACTGCGACATTGCTGTCAACAGAGAACGTGCCGCGCGGGTTCAGACGGCGGCGCGCGGGTGGTAGGCTTATCCGCCCAGCGCCGGAATGGGAGGACACCGCCATGCGGAATTTGACGCTTGCCATCGCCGCTGTGCTGGTATGCGCGGCATCGCCCGCGCTGGCGCAGGACAGTGCGCCGCCGAACGTGCCGAGCCGCTATTCCTTCAACCGCGTCGACGACGGCTTCCTGCGCCTCGATAATTCATCCGGGCAGGTCGCGTTCTGCAGTCCGCATACGGTCGGCTGGGCCTGCCAGGCGGTGCCGGAAGACCGCGCCGCGCTGGAGAAGGAGATCGCGCGCCTGCAGGATGAGGTCGCGAGCCTGAAGCAGGAAGTCGCCGCGCTGCGCGAGCCGCCACCGCCGCGGCCGCCGGCGGACCTGACGCCGCCGACGACTGACAAGAGCGAGGACGCGACAAAATTGCGCGAAGACCTCGCGCGCGCCCGCGCCGCTTTCGAAAATGCCTGGCGGCGGCTGGTCGAGATGATCGTCAATTTCCAGAAGGACATGATGCGCAAGGGCTGAGTCGCCTGGCGGCGCATGATCCCGAAAAGTGGGACCGGTTTTCGGAAAAGATCATGCGCCAGGCAAAATATCAGCCATTACCGAGATCACGCCGCAACTGATCGCGACCGCGACGTTGCGCCTGGATACGGCGGGCGCCGGCTTCACCGACATCACCAGTCAGGCCGCGAACTTCATTGCCCAGATCGGCGCGGGCGAGGGCACGCTGCTGATCTTTCTGCGCCACACCTCGGCGTCGCTCGTCATCCAGGAGAATGTCGATCCCGACGTGCAGACGGATCTCATCTCCGCGCTCGATCGTCTCGCCCCGGAAGACGCGCCCTGGATCCACGACGTGGAGGGGCCCGACGACATGCCGGCGCATGTGAAGGCCATGCTCAACGGCGTGTCGCTGCATGTGCCGGTCATCGCCGCCAAGCTCGCGCTCGGCACCTGGCAGGGCATCTATCTGGTCGAGCACCGGCGGGCGCCGCACAGCCGCGAGATCGTGCTGCAATTCGTCGGCAGCCGCTGAAAATACGTGCGGGGCCCGATGGGCCCCGCACGCACGCTCTATATTGCTAAGCTGCTTCGCGACCACGCGGCTTCGCGTCCTCGTCCCAGACGCTCATTTGGCGCGTTTCCGGCATCAGGAACAGGGAGAGTATCAAGGCACACCGTAGGAACGGCGATCGGATAGATCAGCGCATAGGCGAGACTGCCCGTCGCCGTGTACACCGCCGTGGTGATGAACGGCACCAAGCCGCCGCCCCAGCCGTTGCCAATCATGTACGGCATGGAAACCGCCGTGTAGCGGATCCGGCCGGGGAAAAATTCAGCGAGGAACGCGCCGATCGGCCCGTACACCATGCCGACGTAGACTGACCATGATGGCGACGATGAAGATCGGCAGTCCAAAAGTTGCCATTATGGCGATGGACCCGGCTGCGAGACCGCGCCGAGCCACGATATACAGCGGATAGTAAGTGACCGCCGCAAGGAAGAAGCCGCCCAAGATCACCGGCTTGCGGCCGATCTTGTCGGACAGCCAGCCGCAGAAGATGAGTGACGGTGTGCCGATGACGAGCCCGACGCCGACGATGAAGGCGCGGGTGAGCGTGTCCACCTTGGAAACCGTCTGCAGGTAGAACAGCGCCCAGAACTGGCTCGAGTACCAGACCACGCCCTCGCCCAAGACCACGATGGTGGCGATCACCACGTACTTGAGATTGGCGGGGTTGAGGAAGGCCTCGCGCCAGGGGTTCTTGCTGGTCTTACCCTTGGCCTTGATCTCCTCATAGACCGGCAACTCCTCGAAATTGGCCCGCATGTACATGGTGACGAACACCAGCAGGAACGAGCACAAGAACGGGATGCGCCAGGCCCAGTCGCTGAACGCGGCTTCGCCGAAGTAGGTGCGGGTCGCGATGATGATGATGAGCGACAGCACGATGCCAAGGGTCGGCGAGGTCTGCAGCCAGCCGGTATAGTAACCGCGCTGGTCTTCCGGCACGTGCTCGGCGACATAAGTGATGGCGCCGCCGTATGAGCCGCCCAGGCAAAGTCCCTGGACCATGCGCAAGCAGAACAGGATGATCGCGGCGGCTCAGACCGATCTGCTCGAAGGTCGGGATCAACCCGATCGCGCCGGTGCCGAGCGCCATGCCGACGAGCGTCAAGATGAACGTATATTTGCGGCCGACGCGGTCTCCCAGCCAGCCGAACACGAAGGCGCCCAACGGCCGGACCAGGAACCCGGCGGTGAACAGCGCGATCGTGCTGAGCAGGGCGGCAACGGCGTGGCTTTTATCGAAGAACTTGACCGACAAGATGGTGGCCAAGCTTCCGAAAATATAGAAATCATACCATTCGATGACGTTTCCTCCCGCCGCGGCGGTAATCACGCGTCGGAAGTTTTTCGGAATGCGGTCAGCCATGGCAACCATGGTGTTTCCCCCCTTTGTTTGTCGCGGGTCTTTGCTTGAAGCTACGATCTTGGTCCGTAGGTAACGAGCGAACGGCGGACCGAGCCAGCCTCCGCCGTGCAACACCATTTCCATAACATTGCTGCCCGCGCCGGCTTATACGACTTTCGGCCCAAAAAACTCTATAAGCTCTTGATTATTATCAACTATTTTGCATTGCAACAAACCATGGCGCAGTGGCAATTTGTGACGCGCGGCGAGGCACTTGCGCACGAAACGAGCGGGGAGGAACATTGACCAATGAACGTATCCGACGCAGAGGTGTACACGGCCGATTGCCGCCGCAGACGCCAAAGAAAGTTCGATAAGTGGAGCAGCTAGAGCAATATCGGTTGGTGATTGCCGACGATCATCCGCTGTTCCGCGGCGCGATGCGCGAGGCAGTCACTGGCTTGTTCGAGCGTATCGATATCGCGGAAGCCGGCACGTTCAACGAAGTAGCCGAACTGCTCGAGCGCGGCAGCGACGTCGATCTTGTCCTGCTCGACCTGACCATGCCGGGCGTGCGCGGCTTTTCCGGCCTGATGTATTTGCGCGCGCAGTATCCGAGCGTGCCGGTGATCGTGGTATCGGCCAACGACGATCCCGCGGCGATCCGCCGCTGCATGGAGTTCGGCGCCTCCGGCTTTATCCCCAAGACGCTTGGCGTCGAAGCCATGCGCACGGCGATCTCGCGAATCTTAAGCGGTGGCGTGTGGACGCCGCCGGACGTCGACCTCTCGGCCGGTTCGGATGCCGAAACCGCCGAATTGATGGCGCGGATGGCGACCTTGACGCCGCAGCAGGTGCGCGTGCTGATGATGCTGTCGGAGGGCCTGCTCAACAAGCAGATCGCCTACCAGCTCGGCGTGTCGGAGGCGACGGTGAAAGCGCACGTCTCCGCCATTCTGCAGAAGCTCGGCGTCGAAAGCCGCACGCAGGCGGTGATCGCCGCCGCCAAGATCGAAACCGGCCAGTGGTCGCAAGGCGCGCCCGCGGCGGGGTGAGCTTTCTGATCCGCCCCTTTCAGGGGAGGGATTAAAGCTACTCCGCCGCCGCCACCCGCAACACGCGCCATTGCGCCAACAGCGCGCGCAGCGCGGCCGGCTTGAGCGGCTTGTGCAGCAGTTGAATGCCCTCGGCGCGCGCCTGCTCGCGCACGCTTGGGCTACGGTCGGCGGTGATCAGGATCGCCGGCAAGTCGCCGCAGAGTTGGCGCAGCGCTATGATCGCCTCAATGCCATTGCCATGGTCGAGATGGTAATCGACCAGCAGTCCATTCGGCATGCTCGGGCTTTCCGCAATCGCCGCCAGCGCGATGGCAAGATCGGGCGCCTTGATCACCTCGCAGCCCCAGCCGTGCAGCAGCGTCTCCATGCCGTCGAGCACCGACGGTTCGTTGTCGATGCACAGCGCGGTGGTGCCGACGAGCTGGCTGGGATCGACGCGATTTTCGTCGCGCGGCGGCAGTTCGACCGCCACGGCGTTCGATAGCGGAACCATGACCGCGAAGCGCGAGCCGCGGCCGACAATCGAATCGACCTCGATCTCGCAACCGAGCACGCGCGCCACGCGCTCCACGATCGAAAGACCCAAGCCCAGCCCGCGCGCGATCCGGGCGCCCTGATCGAGACGGTGGAATTCGACGAAGATGTCGCGCTGCTGGGATTCCGGAATGCCGACGCCGGTGTCGTAGACGTCGATGCGCAGGTGGTCGCCGCGCCGCCGGCAACCGACCAGCACGCGGCCCGCCGGCGTGTATTTGATGGCGTTGGAGACCAGGTTTTGCACCAGCCGGCGTAGCAGCCGGCGGTCGGAGCGCACCACCAGCGAACACGGCACGAAGGTGAGGTCGAGCCCTTTGGCGCCGGCCAGCGGCGCGAATTCCAGTTCGATCTGGCGCATGAGGTCGTCGATGCGGAAGCTGGCGAATTCCGGACGCATCACGCCGGTGTCGAGCCTCGACATGTCGAGCAGCGCGCCGAAAATCTCCTCAACCGCCTCGAGCGAGGCGTCGATATTGCCGATCAACCGGCTGTCGTCGCGGCCGCCCTGGCGCTCGATCAGGCTGGTGACGTAGAGCCGCGCCGCGTTGAGCGGCTGCAGGATGTCGTGGCTCGCCGCGGCCAGGAACTTGGTCTTGGAAATATTGGCGTCGTCGGCCTCGCCCTTGGCGAGCGCCAGCGCGGCATTCAGGCGCGTGAGTTCCTCGGTGCGCTCGCGCACGCGCCGCTCGAGCGTCTCGTTGGAGCGCTCCAGCGCTTCGGCCGCCTCCACGCTGGCGGTGATGTCGGTGAAGGTGGTGACGATGCCGCCGTCGGGCATGTGGTTGGCGCGCACCTCGATCACCATGCCGGGCTCCGCGAAGCGCTCGAGGAACGGCTCGCGGCCGGAGACATAGCGCTCGATCTGCGCCTGCACGAAGTCGTCGATGCGGTCGGGGGCAACGTCGCTGCGGCGGCCGTTGAAGTGCAGGATATCGGCAAGCCCGCTGCCGACGCGGATCAGGTTCGGCGGCAGATCGAGGATTTCGCCGAACTGCCGATTCCAGCAGATCAGCTGCAGGTCCTTGTCGAACACCGCGATGCCCTGGCGCACGTGATCGAGCGCGGTCTGCAGGATTTCACGGTTGTACTGGATCGCAGCGTTGGCGTCGTCGAGCAGCTTCAAGGCCGCCTTGGTCGAGACCGTGCGCTTGCGCAGCAGCAGCGAGAGCACCAGCCGCGAAGATGCCGCCCCGATCGCCGAGGCGAGGATATGCTCGGCATAGCGCACCAGCCGGAAATCGGCCTCGTCCTTCGCCTCCAGGCTGATGCGGTGGGTGCCGGCGAAGCTTTCGAGCGCGCTACGCGTGCGCTCCTCGCCGAGATAGCGCGCGACCGTGGTGGTGAGTTCCTCCACCGTCACCGACGAGCGCCAGAGCCGGAAGCTCGGCGCAATCGGCGCCAGATCCGACGGCACGAACACGTTGGCCTGCAGCCGCTCGATCCGCGAGGGCGCGCGGCTCCAGGAGAAGCCGACATAGCACAGGAAATTGATCGCCAGGCTCCAGACCACGCCATGCACCAGCGGCGGCAGGTCGAGCCCGAACAGATTCTGCGGCCGCAGCGCGGCGATATGCCAGGGGCCGTCGGTGAGGATGTACTGGCCGACGATGCCGATGTCGGCGAAGCTCGGCAGCAGCAGCGTATAGGCCCACACCAGGATGCCGGCGGTCATGCCGGCGATGGCGCCGCCGGCGGTGGCGCGCCGCCAGAACAGTCCGCCGAAAAACGCCGGCGCCAACTGAGCGACCGCCGCGAACGAGAGCAGGCCGATCGAAGCCAGCTGCGCCTCGCCGGCCAAGCGGTAATACATGTAGGCGAGCAGCAGGATGGCGAAGATCGCCAGCCGCCGCACGGTGAGCAGCAGCGAGCCGACATTCTCGCGGCCGCTGAGCAGCGTCCCGCGCCGCTGCAGCACCAGCGGCATGATGAGGTCGTTCGACACCATGATCGACAGCGCCACCGATTCCACGATCACCATGGCGGTGGCCGCCGACAGCCCGCCGACGAAGGCGGTGATGGTGAGGATGCTGGAGCCGGTCTGCAGCGGCAGCGCCAGCACGAACATGTCGCTGTCGATGGTGCCGGCCGGGAACGTCAGCAGACCGGCCAGCGCGATCGGTATCACGAACAGGTTGATCGCCACGAGGTAGAGCGGAAACAGCCAGGCCGCGCGCTTGATCTCGCCTTCATTGTTGTTCTCGACCACTGCGACGTGGAATTGCCGCGGCAGCAGGATGATCGCCACGAACGACAAGAGCGTGGTGGCCAACAGGGTGTCTAACGGCGGCTCGCGCATGAAGATGCCGGCCGTCTGCGGGCTTTGTCTCGCCGCCTCGATAAGCGCCCCCGGCCCGCCGAACATCCAGAAGGTCACGAAGATGCCGACCGCCAGGAAGGCGAACAGCTTGACGATCGATTCGGCCGCGATCGCCAGCATCAAGCCATCCTGGTGCTCGGTGGCGTCGATATGGCGGGTGCCGAACAGCACCGCGAAAGTCGCCATCGACAGCGCCACGAACAGCGCGATATCGCCGAGCAGCGGCCGGGCGTCGCCGGTGCCCGGCGTGATATGGGCGAGGATGGTTTCGAGCGAAAACGACACCGCTTTGAGCTGCAGCGCGATGTAGGGAACGGTGCCGACGATGGCGATCAGCGCGACCGTGGCGGCCACCGCCTGGCCCTTGCCATAGCGCGCGGCGATGAAGTCGGCGATCGAGGTGGTGTTCTGCGCCTTGGCCAGCCGCACGATGCGCACCAGCAGCGGCGAGAACAGGCCGATCATCAGCACCGGGCCGATATAGATGGTGAGGAATTCGTAACCGGTGCGGGACGCCGAGCCGACCGAGCCGAAGAAGGTCCACGATGTGCAATAGATCGCCAGCGACAGCGGATAGATCAGCAGCCGGCCGCGGCCGTCGCGGCCGAGGCCGCGGCTCTGGTCCCCATAGCTCGCGACCAGGAACAGCAGGCCGATATAGGCGAGCGCCACCGCGATGACGACCCAGGCTTGCAGCATGCGCACTCCAGATCGGGCGCTAAACCCCCGCAGGGCGAAGCGATTTTACCCTTTCTAAGTCACCACAGAATGGCCTTCAGGTCCATCGCCGGGGGCAAGGAGAAGCGCCAATTCGCTGCCGGTTGCCGCCAAATCCGCTGGCTCGGACTGGAATCGGCATCAAATGAACAGGAAACACATCGCGCGGGGAGCGTTGCGCGCCGTTTGACGCAGACGCCTATGCGCGGCATTGATCGCGTTCAACGGTCCCGCGCATGTGGGCTCCGCGAAAGCCGCCAGCCCTTGTCCCTGCCGCCAGCCATCGATCGCATCGCCATAGCCCGCCAACTCGCGGAAACGCTTGCCGTTGCCGCCGTCGGCGGGTTGACGCTCGGTCTCCTCGGGATGCCCGCCGGCTTTCTATCGGGTGCGATTCTCGCGGTTGCCGCCGCGTCGCTGGCCGGCCGGCCGATGCTGATGCCGACGCCGCTGGTGCGCATTCTTCTGGTGTTGATCGGGATTTCGCTCGGCGCGGTGGTCACGCCGGCGACGTTGAACGGCATCGCGACCTATCCGTTGAGCATCGCCGCGCTGATCGTGGCCATGACCTGCATCAGTATCAGCGGCGCCGCTTATCTGCGCGTGGTGCACGGCTGGGACAAAGTTACTGCATACCTCGCCGCCGCCCCTGGCGGACTATCGCAGGTGATGGGGCTCGCCGCCGAACTCGACGCCGACATGCGCTCCATTGCTATCGTGCAAACCGTGCGCGTGGTGATCATCGCGGTCGGCCTGCCGGCCGGGTTGTCGCTGCTTGGCCTGGTCGGCCATGCCACCCGCAGCGTCGGCGGCCCGTTCAATCCCGCGCAGCTCGACGAACTCGCGATCCTCATCGCCGCCTCGACCGTCGCCGCGATCATCGCCAATCTCATAAGATTTCCCGGGCGGTCTGCTGTTCGGCGCCATGCTCACCTCGGCGGCGCTGCACGGCAGCGGCTACATTCACGTGGTGATGCCGTGGTGGGTGACCAACACGGTGATGATCGCGTTCGGCGCGGTGACCGGCTCGCGCTTCGCCAACACGCCGTTGCGCCTGCTGGCGAACTTCATCGGCGCCGCGTTCGGCTCGTTCGCCGTGGCGGTGGCGGTCACCGCGGTGTTCGCGGTCGGACTGGTCGGCATTTTGGCGTTGCCGATTGGCGAGGTGATGATCGCTTACGCGCCCGGCGCGGTGGACGCCATGATGCTGCTGGCGCTCGCGCTCAATCTCGACCCGGTCTATGTCGGCGCGCACCACCTCGTGCGCATCTTCTTCGTATCGCTGGCCATGCCGTTGGTCGCACGCCGCGCCGCGTATCCGCGCAAGCCGGTGGACGACGCGGTCAAGCCGCCGTTCGAACGGCCGCCGTTCGAGGATTGAAGCCTATTCCGCCGCGATCGCCTGCTTGCGGGTCGGCAGTTCGAGCCGGTCCCACACCTCGACCAGCGCTTCCGCAAGGGCGTCGATCAGCACATCGTCGTGATAGGGCGACGGCGTAATGCGCAGGCGTTCCTCGCCGCGCGGCACGGTCGGATAGTTGATCGGCTGGATGTAGATGCCGTGTTCGGCGAGCAGCAGATCGCCCGCCGCCTTGCACTTCTCCGCATCGCCGACCAGCACCGGCACGATATGCGTCGTGCTCGGCATCACCGGCAGCCCGGCGGCGTTGAGCACGGCCTTGACGCGCGCGGCGCGATCCTGGTGCCGCTCGCGTTCCCAATGCGAGGTCTTCAGGTGGCGGATGGCGGCGGTGGCGGCGGCGCAGATCGCCGGCGGCAGCGCGGTGGTGAAGATGAAGCCGGGCGCATAGGAACGCACCGCGTCCACCATCGCCGCGCTGCCCGCGATATAGCCGCCGAGGCAGCCGAATGCCTTGGCCAGCGTGCCTTCGATCACGTCGACGCGGCTCATGGCGTTTTCGCGCTCGCAGATGCCGCCGCCGCGCGGACCGTACATGCCGACCGCGTGCACTTCATCGGAATAGGTCATGGCGCCGTAGCGCGCCGCGAGATCGCAAATCGCATGCACCGGCGCCACGTCGCCGTCCATGGAATAGAGGCTCTCGAACATGATCAGCTTCGGCCGTTTCGGATCGGCGGCCTTGAGCAGTTCCTCGAGGTGGCCGACATCGTTATGCCGCCAGATCTGCTTCTCGCAGCCGGACTGGCGCATGCCCTCGATCATGGAATTGTGGTTGAGCGCGTCGGACAGCAGCAGGCAGTTCGGCAGCAGCTTGGCGATGGTCGGGATGCCGGTCTGGTTCGAGACATAGCCGGAGGTGAACACTAGCGCGGCCGGCTTGCCGTGCAGGTCGGCGAGCTCGCGCTCCAGCTCGACCAGCGGATGGTTAGTGCCGGCGATATTGCGGGTGCCGCCGGCGCCGGTGCCCATGCGGGCGGCGACGTCGACCATGGCGCCGATCACCTTGGGGTGCTGGGCCATGCCGAGGTAGTCGTTGGAACACCAGATCACCACCTCGCGCGGGCCGGTCGGCGAATGCCAAAGCGCGTGCGGGAAGCGGCCGGCGATGCGTTCAAGATCGGCGAATACCCGGTAACGGCGCTCGTCACGCAACTGGTCCAGGGCAGACGAGAAAAACTCATTGTAATTCATACGATTTTTCTACTTTCACGCGCCGCGAGGACTCTTTTTTAGAGGGGTTACAGGGGGTTTGTCGAGGCGAGATTGGTAAAATTCTAATGTGCCGCATTGATCGAGGTCAAAAGCCCGCCCGCGCGATTTCGCCCGCAAACTAGCCCTTGGCAGGCTGGTTCTTGCCGGGCGGTTGCAAGGCGCCGAGGTCGAGGTAGCCGGCCAGGCCGGCCAGCAGGATGGCGCCGATATGAAGCTGCAACACGAACTCGCCGGACCGGATCAGCGCGGCGAGTTCCGCCGGCGTCACCAGCTTGAGCTCGATGCCCGCCTCGGTCGCTTGTCCTTCGCCGCGCGCGCCGGTCTCGACGAAGAATGAATGCACCCGGTTCGACAGCCGCGCGGTGCAGGGCGCATAGGCGCCGAGCGCGTGCACGGCCCGGGCCGGATAGCCGGTCTCCTCCAGGAGCTCGCGCCGGCAGGTGTCGGCCGCCGCCTCGCCGGGGTCGACCAGACCGGCCGGCAATTCCCAGGTGAACCGCTCCAGCGCCGGCCGGTATTGCCGCACGATCGGAATTTTGCCGTCCGGCGTCAGCGCGACGATGGCGATGTAATCCTGCTGGCCGACCGCGTGATAAAGCTTAGGCGGCGCGCCGGGCGCGAATTCGACCTCGCGCTCGATGATCTCCATCCACGGCGACACCTTGGTGGTGCGCCGCGCTTTGATCTTGGGCCAGTCGCTCATCGCCTCACATTCCCCGTCCGTCACAAAAACCGCGGCACCGGCAGCGGCGTCACCAGTTTGCCGCGAAATCCTTTCGCCTTGAGCTTGGGCGCCAGTTCGTCGGCGATATGCCAGGAGAAAATCACCGCGCAATCCGGCTGGTCGGCGAACAGCTTGGCCTCGTCCACCACCGGGATCTGCGTGCCGGGCATGCATTTGCCGATCTTCAGCGAGCCGGGGATTTCGCACACGTAATCGATGATGCCGTCGTCGAGCCCGACATAATTGACCAGCGTGCTCGCCCGCGACGGCGCGCTGATGCCGGCAATGCGCGCGCCTTTTTCCTTCAGCTCGCGCAGCAGCGAAATCAACCGCAGCTTCGACAGCACCACGTCGCGCCGGAAGGCGGCCAGCCGCTTGCTCATGGCCTCGCCGCGCGGCTCGGTCGCCAGCATGCGCCGCACGCTGTCCTGCACCGTGTGGGCGCCGCGGCGCGCGGCATAGACGCGGATCGAGCCGCCATGGCTGGGGATCGGGCGCGCGTGGAACACTTCGAGATCGTGCATCTCGAGCAGATGCTTGAGGCTCGTCACCGAATAGTAGCGCAGGTGCTCGTGATAGATGGTGTCGTATTGCAGCGTGTCGAGCAGGCCGATGAGATAATGCGATTCGGAGATGAACACGCCGTCCGGCGTCAGCATCTCGACGATGCCGTCGACGATCGCGTGCACGTCCTCGATATGCGCGAAGCAGTTGGCGGCGGTGACCACGCGCGCCGGCCCGTGCTCGCGCTTGACCTCGCGCGCCACCTCGGCGCCGAAATAACGCTTGAGCGTCGGAATGCCGCGCTGGTTGGCGATGTCGCCGACGTCGGTCGGCTCGATGCCGAGCACGCGATGGCCGCCGTTCTTGAAGTTCGACAGCAGCGTGCCGTCGTTGGAGCCGATATCGACCACGAGGTCGTCGGCGCCCAAGTCCGAGCATGGCGGCGGATTCGCGATGCAGATCGGCGAAATTGTCGCGCAGCAATTTGGTGGTGCCGCTGGTGTAGGGATATTCCGGCGGGAAGATGATCACCGGATCGACCGCGAGGCCGAGCTGCACCAGGTCGCACTTGCGGCAATGCAGGAGATTGGTCGGAAACCAGGGCTGCTGGCGCGGCACCTGTCCGATCGGCACCATCTGATTGACCGGCGGCATGTAGCCGAGCGAGAGCACGTCATCGAGCGGGGCGTGGCCGCAGACCTGACAGCATTCGACCGGAACGCTGGCGCCGGTGCCGGCGGCGCGCGCGACTTTCGTGGGGCGCAAGGGCTAATTCTCCTTCGGCGTCAGGCTTTCGGCGCCAGCTCGGCGTGCTGCCAGTACCAATCGAGCGTCGGCGGCAAGCCCTCGTCGAGCGGCACGCGCGGCTTATAGCCCAGTCTGGCGAGTTTCGAAATGTCGGGGCAGCGCCGCGTCGGTGCCGCCGGCCGCGGCCGCGCCGGCGCACGAGCTCGATTTCGCGCCCGCGCATGGCGGCGATGCGCCGCGCCAGGTCCGCGATGGAGACTTCTTCGCTGGTGCCGATATGATAGATGCCGAGATGCTCGCCCTTCTCGCGCATCACCATGACGCCGGCCACCAGGTCGTCGATGAAGCAGAAGCTGCGCGTCTCCTGGCCAGTGCCCTGGATTTCGAAGCGCAGCCGGCCGGACGGCTGGCGTTTTCCGGCTGCCTGCAACCGCAGCGCGAATTGCGGCACCACGTGTTCCCAGCCCATGTCGGGGCCGTAGACATTGTGCGGGCGGAAGATCAGCACGCGCTCGAAATATTTGCGCCCGAAATTGATCGCCATCACCTCGCTGATCAACTTGCCGGCGCCGTAGGAATAGCGCGGGTTTAGCACATCGGGCACCACCAGCGGCGCGCTTTCGTCGGTCGGGATTTTCGGCGGCGTCTGATAGACCTCGGAACTGGACGCCAGCACCAGCGTGCCGACATTCTGCTTCCGGCAGGCGTCGATCACGTTGATCATGCCGCGCACGCCGACATCGAGCACCAGATCGGGCGCGTTGTAGAAAAATTCCGTGCCGTTGACGAAGGCGAGATGGTGCACCTCGTCCATGCCGCGCGCGGCGCTTTCCACCGCCGCCGCATCGCGAATATCGCCGGCGATGAATTCGATGTCGTTGGCGACCTCGCGTGAGCCGGCGCGGACTGCCGCGCGAATTGTCGTCGAGCACCCGCACGCTGCAGCCGGCGCGCAACAAGGCCTTCACCAGGCCGGAGCCGATGAAGCCGCTGCCGCCGGTGACGAGGATGCGGGCGTTGCTCACGCAGCGCTCTCCTGGCCGGCGTCTTCGCTCGGCAAAGTCGATCCAGGCGCCTTGGCTGTGCGAGCGCCGGGCGGCGTCCATCAGCCGCTGCACGCGATAGCCTTCGGCAAATCCGGGCGTGGCCGTGCCGCCGCTTTCGATGGCGTCGAAAAAGCGTTTGGCCAGCCGCGACACCGGTGCGATGCGGCCGTCGGGATATTGCGCGTCGACCGGATCGCTGACGGCGATGCGTTCGAGCGCCGCCGCCGGCCGCTTGGCGTGAAACAATTCGAAGCCGCGCATGTAATCGGCGCCCGGATTATGCAGCACCAGCGTGCCGTCCTCGCCGAAGAATTCGATGCGGTGGCCGGCGCCGAGAAAGGACGCGCAGCTCATGCTCAGGCTGCACAAGCGGGCCGGCCTGAAACGCGATCGCCATCGCCACCGTCGTCTCCAGATCGGCGTCGTCCGGCAGGCCCGCGACGCGCGCCGACAATCCGGCGATCGGCCCGCAGAACCATTCGAGATAATGGAAACAATGGCTGATGAAATTGCCCAGCACGCCGCCGCCGTCGTCGCCCACGGTTTTCCAATTGCGCATGCGCAATTGCAGCGCGCGGCTCTCGACGTGCCAATGCACCGTGACATGGCGCAGCGCGCCGATGGCGTTCGGCCTCGAGCATCGCCTTGGCGCGCAGCCAGGCCATGATCTGGGTGAAGTTGAAATCGATCGTGGTCGGCAGGCCGCTCAGCTTCGCCTGCCGCAGCATGGCGCGCGCGCTCGGCCAGATCGTTCGCCATCGGCTTTTCGACGAACACCGGCTTGCCGAGCGCGAGCGCGTGCGGTCGCGATCTGCGCCTGCAGGCTCGGCAGCGTGGCGATGGCGACCGCTTGCACGTCCGGATCCTCGACCAGCGCGCGCCAATCGCCATAGCCTTTGGCGACGCCGGCGGCGCGCGCAAGCTCGGCGGTGCGGCCGCGTCGCGGCCGGCGAGCGCAACCACCTGGCAGCGCGGATCGGCGCGGAACGCCGGCAACTGCACGGTGCGCCCGTAGTTGGTGCCGACAATGCCGAGACGGATCACGGTCTAAAGTCCTGCAAGAAAGTTCGGTTTTGCCGCGCGCGGCATGGATTTGAGCCAAATCGACATGCTACGCAAGGGCGAATTGAAGGAGGCCGGGGCCGCAACATGATAGCAGCGCGCGAACTCGCATCGCCCGCCTCCGGCGGATGGCGCAAGCTGGCGGCGCTGCTCTTGGCGGTCGCCGCGGTCGGCCTGCCGGTCAATCAACTCGAAGCCTATGCGCTGTTGCTGGTGGCAACGGTCGTCATTTTCAGCGGCGAGGTGAGCGCGCGCGCCGGCGCCTGGGCCGCGGCGGTCGCGATTGTCGCTGTCGCCGTCGCCGGGCAATTTCTATTGGCGCCGCCGCGCATCGAGGAAGGCCACAACGTGTTCCTGCCCGGCGGGCCGAGTCAGGCGCTGGAGCGCGAGCTGCCGGCCGAGGTCTATCGCCACCTGGCGAATGAATTCGACGTGCAATATCCGCCGGCGCGGCGCTGTCGTCCCGACGCGGCGGGCTGCTGGCTGGGCCAGGGTTTCCCGGATTCGTGCTTTCGCTTTTTCCGCCGACGGAATTTTTCACAAATCGCCGCTGTCGCGCTCGGTGGCCGAGCTCGATTTTTCCGATCCGGTATGGCTGCGGCTCGGGTTCATCAACGAGGTCCGCTACAACTGGGGTACGGTCAGCGACGTGCAGCGTGCGCGACGCGACCGGCGCTTCTGGATGGGCTGGCGCCGCTGGAACCTCACCATGCCCTGGTACGAAATGATCCGCCTGCCGGCGGCCTATGTCGGCGGCGAGCTGTGCTGGCGCGGCGAACTGATGTGGGAAACCGCGGGCGAGCATTTCGCCCTGTGGCCCGGCGAAGGCTGCCGCACGATCGAGCCGGCCGATGCCGGCCGGCGCATTGTCGGCATCGCCATCAAGCCGGACACGCTGGCCATGCGGCTCACGCCGCCATGGTCCGTACGCATTCAGAACATCGCCGCTGTTGCGCTGACAGGAATAGCAGTACTCGCCGTTGTAGGGGTGCTGGTTCGGTTCAGAGCACGGCGAGTTCTGCTGCCGGCCATTCTGATTGTCTTGGCGCTCTTGGTGATCGCCATCGACGACGCCAGCTTCCTCGGCGGTGTACGGCCGTTCGACGGCGGCGACGATGGGCTGTTCTACGACGGTTACGGACGGCTGATTCTGCAAAAGCTGTTGGCCGGGGATATCTGGAGCGCGCTCGAGGGCGGCGAAAAAGTCTTTTATTACGGGGGACCTGGCCTGCGGTATTTTCGCGCGCTTGAACATGTCGTATTCGGCGAAAGCTATCTCGGCTATTTATCCCTCATTCTTCTTTTGCCGATTCTGACGCTCGCCATTTTCCGCAGATTCCTGCCAGAGCGTTGGTCGCTCACGCTAATTTTGCTTTTTGTAGCGGTCCCGGTCGGCACGTTGTTCGGCACGACGTTTGTGCATTATGTCAAATGGTCAAGCCGAGGTTTCGCCGATCCGGCGGCCTACATCTTCTTTTTCTGCGCACTTCTTCCGCTTGTCGGCACGACATCTGCCGGACCCGGCAGAGGATGTCTGCGCGCATTTTTCGCCGCGCTCTTGCTCGCGCTCGCGGTCTTCATGAAACCGGTTGTTGCACCCGCGGCCGCGGTCCTGCTCGGCGGCGCCGGCCTCGCCGCGCTCTATCGCCGGCAAGGCCTAAGGCTTGCCGGTCTATGCGTCGGTTTCCTGCCGGTGTTCTCCATGGCGCTGCACAATTGGGTCTATGGCCATGTCTTTGTGCTGTTCAGCTCCAATGCCGCGGATTCCAACCTGCTGGTGATGCCGCCGTCGGCCTATGCGGGCGCGTTGCGTCAATTGCTGAGTCTGGATTTCAGCGGGCTGGCACGCGCGCTCACCCAGATCGCGAATTGGCTGAGCGGGCCGGCGGAATCCTACTGGACCATTCCGCTCAACGCCGCCGGCGTCGCCATTCTGGTTTATGTCGTGGCGCGCGGCCGCCAATTTGATCCCTGGCTCAGGCTGCTCGGCGGCGCGGCGCTCGCCCAGCACGCCGTGGCGCTCTTTTATAATGCGGCCGCCGCCCGCTATCATTTTCTGAGCTGGTTTCTCACCATGGTGGTGGTCATGGTCTTCCTCCACGAGGTCGGCGTGGGCTGGCTGCAGCGGCGCTATCCGGTGCTGTCGGACCGCATCGCCACACATCCCGGGTCGCGGTGGCTTGCATCCGGCCTCACGCGGCTGCAAAAGTTATCCGCATGAGCAAACAACCCACCGGTATCGCCAACGGCCTCACCAATTACGGTGACCGCGATTTCTCGCTCTATCTGCGGCGATCGTTCGCCCGCTCGATGGGCTATTCCAACGCCATGCTGGAAAAGCCGGTGGTCGGCATCGCCTATACGCCGTCCGGCTTCAACAATTGCCACCGGCACTTCCCCGAAATGCTGGAGGCGGTGAAACGCGGGGTGCTGGCGGCCGGCGCGCTGCCGATCGAATTTCCCACCATTTCGCTCGGCGAGGTGTTCCTGTCGCCGACCAGCCTGAAATTCCGCAACCTGATGTCGATGGACACCGAGGAAATGGTGCGCGCGCAGCCCATGGACGCGGTGGTGCTGATGGGCGGTTGCGACAAGACCGTGCCGGCCCAGCTCATGGGCGCAATATCGGCCGGCCGCCCGGCGGTGATGCTGGTGGCGGGCCCGATGATGACCGGCCGCCATCACGGCGAGCGGCTGGGCGCCTGCACCGATTGCCGCCGGTTCTGGGCGCAATACCGCGCCGGCAAGCTTGACGATCAGGAGATCTCCGAAATCGAGGGCAAGCTTGCCACCACCGCCGGCACTTGCGCGGTAATGGGCACCGCCTCGACCATGGCGTGCCTGGTCGAAGCGCTCGGCATGATCCTGCCGGGTACCGCCGCGATCCCCGCCGTGCATGCCGACCGCCTGCGCGCGGCGGAAGCGACCGGCGCGCTGGCCGTGAAACTGATCGGCTCCAAGCTTACGCCCGATAAAATCATCAACCAGAAATCGATGGAGAATGCGCTGCGCGTGCTGCTGGCGATCGGCGGCTCCACCAATGCCATCATCCATCTGACCGCGATCGCCGGCCGCGCCGGCGTGCCGGTGTCGCTGCAACGGCTCAATGAATTGTCCGACACCACGCCGGTGCTGGTGAACCTGAAACCGGTCGGCAACGGCTATATGGAAGACCTCTTCGCCGCCGGCGGCATGGGCGCGCTGATGCGCGAATTGAAGGATCTGCTGCATCTCGACGCCATGACGGTGACCGGCGAAACGCTGGGAGACCGGCTGAGCGCCGACAGCGAAGCCTGGATCGGCCGCACCATTATCGCGGAGCGCAAGAAACCGCTGGAGCCGCAAGGCGGGTTGGTGGCGTTGTTCGGCAATCTGGCGCCGCAGGGCGCGATCCTCAAACGCTCGGCCGCCGACTCCAATCTGTTCGAAATGGAGGGCAGGGCGGTGGTATTTTCATCACTTGCCGATCTTGCCGCGCGCATCGACGATCCGAAGCTCGACGTCGAGCCGAAGGATATTCTGGTGCTGCAAAATGCCGGTCCACATTCTGAATCGGCGATGCCCGAGGCCGGCTATCTGCCGATTCCGAAGAAGCTCGCGGTCAAGGGCGTCAAGGACATGGTGCGGGTCTCCGATGCACGCATGAGCGGCACGGCGTTCGGCACCATCGTGCTGCACGTGACGCCGGACAGTGCGTCCGGCGGCCCGCTTGGCCTGGTGCGCAACGGCGATCGCATCCGGCTCTCGGTCAAGAACCGCCGCATCGATCTCGCCGTCGACGATGCGGAGCTCAAGCGCCGTGCCGCCGCCGCCAAGCCGGCGGCCGAGCCGCCGCAGCGCGGCTATGCCCGGCTCTATGCCCAGGAAATCCTTGGCGCCGATCAGGGCTGCGATTTCGTGTTCCTGAAACCGCGCTAGGCGGCGGGCGCAATCCGAATGGGTGGTGCTGCCGGAGTGGATTGAACACTCGACCTCCCCCTTACCAAGGGGGTGCTCTACCACTGAGCTACGGCAGCGAAGAAGCGCGCGGACATGGTGACGGCGCGGACGCGGCGGAAACTGCCATAACGGCCCCCGGTGAGGCAAGGCAATGGCGCACCTTGCGAAGCTATTTGTCCGGCCGATAATGCCGCCATGACACGCGCAGGCGGCGACCAGAAAACCAAGCCATCGGGCGGGCGCGCTGCGCGCCTGGCGGCGGCACTGCGGGAAAACCTGCGCCGGCGCAAGGTGCAGGAGCGCCGGCGCAATGCGCGGGAGGCGCCGGAATCGCTGGGTTCGCCGCCGCGCGACGAAAAGGGCCGTTAAACTGGCGGGGCGGACCGCGGTCCGACTTTCGCCGCATTTGCACGCCGAAGGTGGTATCCTTCCGACATATTTGGCGATGGGCGGGGCGAGAATGGATCGAATACGCATCGTCGGCGGACAGCGTCTCAACGGCACGATCCCGATATCGGGCGCCAAGAACGCCACGCTGCCGCTCATGATCGCGAGCCTGCTCACCGAGGACACCCTGATCCTCGACAATGCGCCGCGGCTTGCCGACGTCGAACTGCTGCAGCGCATCCTCGGTAATCACGGCGTCGACCTCATGATCGCCGGCAAGCGGCCGGGCGAGGATCCCAATTCCGGCCGCACCCTGCACATTTCGGCCAAGCACATTATCGACACCACCGCGCCGTACGAGTTGGTCTCCAAGATGCGCGCGAGCTTCTGGGTGGTGGCGCCGCTCTTGGCGCGCATGGGCGAAACCAAGGTGTCGATGCCGGGCGGCTGCGCCATCGGCACGCGGCCGGTCGATTTGCTGATTATGGCGCTCACGAAGCTGGGCGCCGAGATCGAGATCGAGGGCGGCTATGTGATCGCCCGCGCGCCGAAGGGTTTGCGCGGCGGCGAAATCGTGTTCCCCAAGGTGACCGTCGGCGGCACCCATACCGCGATGATGGCGGCCGCGCTCGCCAACGGCACCACGGTGATCGAGAATGCCGCGCGCGAGCCCGAGATCGGCGACGTCGCAGATTGCTTGAACAAAATGGGCGCCCGGATCACCGGGGCCGGCACCTCGCGCATCGTGGTGGACGGCGTGGCGAAGCTGCATGGCGCGCGCCACACGGTGCTGCCCGACCGCATCGAGACCGGCACCTATGCCATGGCGGTGGCGATGACCGGCGGCGACGTGCTGCTGCAGAACGCGCGCCCCGAGCTGTTGCAGGCCGCGCTCGACGTGCTCAGCGACGCCGGCGCCACCATCACGCCGACCAATGAGGGTATCCGCGTTGCCCGCAACGGCGTGGATCTGGCGCCGGTCGAGGTGACAACCGCGCCGTTCCCCGGCTTCCCCACCGACCTGCAGGCGCAATTGATGGCGCTGATGACGCGCGCCAGGGGCACCTCACACATCACCGAGACCATTTTCGAGAACCGCTTCATGCATGTGCAGGAGCTGGTGCGGCTCGGCGCGCATATCCAGCTCGACGGCGAAACCGCCACCATCGAGGGTGTCGAGCGCCTCAACGGCGCGCCGGTGATGGCTACCGACCTGCGCGCCTCGGTGTCGCTGGTGATTGCGGGCTTAGCCGCCGAGGGCGAGACCATGGTCAACCGCGTCTACCACCTCGACCGCGGCTTCGAGCGGGTCGAGGACAAGCTCGCCCGCTGCGGCGCGACGATCGAGCGCATCAGCGACTAAGCATCGTGTCGCCCACCATCAAAATCTTAAGCGCCGGAGCCGTGCAGTCGATGGTGACGGCGCTCGGCGCCGAGTTCGAGCGGGACACCGGCAACACGCTCAATCTGAACTTCAACACCGTCGGTTCGCTGCGCGACCGGCTGCTGGCGGGCGAAACGGCCGATCTGGTCATTCTGTCGGCGTCGGCGATCGAGGCGCTGGAGAAAACGGGGATATTCGTGCCCGGCAGCCGCACCGATCTCGGCCGCACCGTGACCGGCGTGGTGGTGCGCGAGAGCGCTTCCGTCCCGGACATTTCCACGCCGGAGGCATTCAAGCAGGCGCTGCTCAAGGCCAAGACGGTGGCCTATAGCGACCCGAAGGCCGGCGGCTCGTCCGGCACCTATTTCGCCGGCCTGCTGGACAAGCTCGGCATCGCCGATCAGGTCAACAAGAAAGCCGTGCTGAGGAAGCGCGGCTATGAGGTGGCGCAGGCCGTCGCCGACGGCCGGGCCGAGATCGGCACCACTTTCATCAGCGAGGCGCTGACCGTGAAGGGTGTCAAGGTCGTCGGCCCGCTGCCGGGCGTCCTGCACAACGTCAATGCCTATACGGCGGCGATTCCCGCCGGCAGTCTCAACCGCGCCGCAGCGATGGCCTTGCTGCGCGCACTCACCAATCCCGCCACCAGCGAGCGCTGGACCGCGGCCGGCCTGGAGCCGGCGTTCTAGCCATCTTGCGGGGGCACGCAGCCTTGCCCAATTACGCATGGACCAGGGAGCCCAGACGTCCATGGACCAGCTCAAATTCGTCGTCCTCGACGAGGAGGATCTTGAGGTCGTTTCGACCCACCTGCAGGACGCCGTGGCCAAGGTGTCCGACGTGCTGTGGCGGCCGCAGGAAAAGCGCTTGGTGGTGGCGCTCAACCGTTTCGACTGGGAAAGCGCCCAATCCGCCAACCCGGAATACCGCCGCTGCCGAACTGCGCTGCGCTTCGAGCGGGTGCTGTCGTGCAAATACCGGGACCTGAACCCGGCCGGCAAGGATACCGTGCTCAACCTCCTGGCGGTCGAGTTTTCCGAGACCGATGCGCCGTCCGGCGTGGTGACGATTAGCTTTTCGGGCGGGCCGACCCTGCGGCTGGAGGTCGAGTGCCTGGAAGCCGAATTGGCCGATCTCGGACCGGCCTGGACAACGGCTGCCCGCCCGGTCCACGCGGCCGCCGAGGATCGCCCGCCGTCGTCCGGCCGCCGCTGAAGACGGCCCCAAAGCGGTCTGGGCTGCACTGCAACAATAAATTCGGTTCAGAACCTAGGCTCTGCCTGCGTCCGGCGCCGGGCATCGCTTGATGTTTTGGAACTTCGGTGGCTCACTTGTTCCGCTTTCTCCAACAGGGATGAACCAATGCGCAAGTTCCTTATTGTAGCGGGGCTGCTGCTGGGCACCGCTTTGTTGACGGGTACGTCCTCCACACCGGCCCAGGCCTGGGTCGGCTGCGTCTGCGCCAAGAGTCGGCGCGCCCGCGCGGTCTGCGTAGAGGGCTCCGGTACATGCACGCTGAAGAACGGCGGCGTTTGCGTGCTGCCGTGCGACTACAAAGCGCCGGCCGTGAAGAAGCACCCCCAGCACCAACACAAAAAGAAGAAGTAATTCGGTCAATACGTCTGGCGAAAAAGGCTCCGTCGCGAGACGGAGCCTTTTTTTGGGGGCGCGCCCGCGCCGCCAAAAATGCTAGGTAGGGTTTCGATTCAGGCCTTGATTGGTACTTAGGTCATGCCTCTTCGGTTAGACAGCCAGGCCGTCGATTTTCCGGCGCGGTTCCGCGATTTCCTCGGCGTCAAGCGCGAGGCGGCGCAGGACGTGGAAGCGACCGTGCGCGGCATCATCGCCGATGTGGTGGCGCGCGGCGACCGTGCGCTCATCGACCTGGGCGCCAAGTACGATCGGATCGATCTCGCCAAGGTCGGTTTGCGCGTGACAGCGGCTGAGATCGACGCGGCGGAGAAATCCTGCGACCCGCAAGCGCTCGCCGCGCTCAAGCTCGCACGCGAGCGCATCGAGGCCTATCACCAGCGCCAGAAGCCGAACGACGAGCGCTACACCGACGCGCTCGGCGTCGAGATGGGCTCGCGCTGGACCGCGATCGAAGCGGTCGGGCTCTACGTGCCGGGCGGTACCGCGGCCTATCCATCCTCGGTGCTCATGAACGCAGTGCCGGCCAAGGTTGCCGGCTGCCCGCGGCTTGTGATGGTGGTGCCGGCGCCGGACGGCGAGCTCAGCCCCCTGGTGCTGGCGGCGGCCAAGCTCGCCGGCGTCGATGAGGTCTATCGCGTCGGTGGCGCGCAGGCAGTGGCCGCGCTTGCTTATGGTACCGAGACCATTACTCCGGTCGCCAAGATTGTCGGGCCCGGCAATGCCTATGTCGCGGCGGCCAAGCGGCTGGTGTTCGGCAAGGTAGGCATCGACATGGTTGCCGGCCCGTCCGAGGTGCTGATCCTCGCCGATAAGACGGGAAACCCCGATTGGATCGCCGCCGACCTGCTGGCGCAGGCCGAACACGACGCCAGCGCGCAATCGATCCTGATCACCGACGACGCCGCGCTCGTGGCGCAAGTCGAGAAGGCGGTGGACGCGCAACTCAAGACGTTGCCGCGCGCGGCCGTCGCCGGCGCATCGTGGCGCAACTATGGCGCGATCATCACGGTCCCGCGACTTGCCGACGCAATCGCGCTGGTTGACCAGTTGGCGCCCGAGCATCTGGAGATCGCCGCCGAGAACGCGGAGACGCTGGTGTCGAAAATCCGCAATGCCGGCGCGATCTTCATCGGCGCCCACACGCCGGAAGCGATCGGCGATTACGTCGCCGGCTCCAACCACGTGCTGCCGACCGCACGCTCGGCGCGCTTTTCGTCGGGCTTGAGCGTGCTCGATTTCATGAAGCGCACCTCTCTGCTCAAATGCGGGCCGGAGCAATTGCGCGCGCTGGGGCCCGCCGCGATTGCGCTTGGCGAAGCCGAGGGCCTTTCCGCCCACGCCCGCTCGGTGGCGATCCGCCTCAATCAGAGATGAGCCCGGCGAAAGCACCGCCCGCTGCGGGCAAGCAGCGCCTCGTTTCCGTCCTCCTCGACGAGGAATCGATCGGCCGGTCCAATGAAGACGTCGAGCACGAGCGCGAGGTGGCAATCTACGATCTGGTCGAGCAGAACTCGTTCGCGCCGGTCGGGCACGACGGCGGTCCCTACGCGTTGCATCTGAGCATTAACGGCAACCGGCTGGTGTTCGACATTCGCCTTGAGGACGGCACGCCGGTGGTCGCGCATCTGTTCTCGCTCACGCCGCTGCGCCGGATCGTCAAGGACTACTACATGATCTGCGACAGCTATTATCAGGCCATCCGTACGGCGACGCCCGACAAGATCGAGGCGATCGACATGGGCCGGCGCGCCATCCACAACGACGGCTCGCACATCCTGATCGAGCGGCTGGAGGGCAAGGTGAAGATCGATCTCGACACCGCGCGCCGTCTGTTCACCCTGATCTGCGTATTGCACTGGAAGGGTTAGCGCATGATCCCGAAAAGTGGGAGCCGGTTTTCGGACAAGATCATGCGCAATCGGAAATAAGCCGATGGCCGCGTCAGAGCGCCGCTCGCGCCCCCAGACGGTGCTGTTCGCTTGCGGCATGAATGCAGTGCGCTCACCGATGGCCGCCGGCTTGCTCCAGCAGCTGTTCGGAAAAACCGTCTATGTCAGCTCCGCCGGCGTGCGGAAAGGCGAGCTCGATCCGTTCGCGGTCGCCGCCATGGAGGAGATCGGCATCGATATCGCCCGGCACAAACCAGTCACCTTCGAGGAACTGGAAGACCTGGAAGGGCTCAATTTCGATCTGATCGTGACGCTATCGCCGCCCGCGCACCACAAGGCGCTCGAGCTTTCCCGCACCAATGCCGCCGAGGTTGAATACTGGCCGACGGTCGACCCGACCGGCATCGAGGGCAGCCGCGAGCAGCGGCTCGACGCCTATCGTAGCGTTCGGGACGAGCTGATGGCGCGCATCCGCGAGCGCTTCGGGCAGACGGGCGGCGGGAATGAATGAGCCGTTGTGAAAATAGTCCCGTTCCGCTAGTTTCCGCGCGCATTCGCAACGGTTTAACCCCCATCTCGGCGCCGCAATACAAATGATCGGCCGGCCCAAATTCGTGCTCGCTTCCGGTTCGCCGCGACGGCTCGCCCTGATCAATCAGGCCGGCATCGAGCCGGATGCGCTAAAACCCGCGGATATCGACGAAAGCCCGCGCCGCGGCGAGATTCCGCGCGCCCATGCCAACCGGCTAGCGCGCGCCAAGGCGGAAGTGGCGTTGGCCAACGTGCAGCTCGACGACGAGCTGCGCGGTGCCTTCATCCTCGCCGCCGATACCGTGGTGGCGGTCGGCCGCCGCATCCTGCCGAAGGCCGAGCTGCTCGACGGGGCGGCGCAATGCCTGCGCCTGCTGTCGGGACGCAATCACCGCGTCCATACTTCGATCTGCCTGGTGACGCCGAAGGAGGCGTTCCGCCAGCGCCTGGTGGAAACGCGCGTACGCTTCAAGCGGCTGTCGGACGAGGACATCGAAGCTTATCTCGCGTCCGGCCAGTGGCGCGGCAAGGCCGGTGGCTACGCGGTGCAGGGCATCGCCGGCACCTTCGTCGTGAAGATCGTCGGCTCCTACACTAACGTCGTCGGCCTGCCGCTGTACGAGACCATGAGCCTGCTCGGCGGCGAGGGCTATCCGATCCGCTTTGGCTGGCTCAACGCGACGTGACGTTCGCGTCCGGGTAAGTGGCCATGAACGAAATCGACCGCAAGACATCCGCCGCGCGTTGTCCGCTTTGCGGCAAGGCGACGGAGCAGGCGTTCAAACCGTTCTGCTCCAAGCGCTGCGCCGACATCGATCTCAATCGCTGGCTGTCCGGCGTCTATGCGGTCCCGGTAAAAGAAGACGATGACGAGGACGGCGAGCGCCCGCGGGACAATGACGCGGGAGAAACATCATGACCGCGCCCGCCGATTGGCCGGATCGGCTGTTCGCGACGCTCAAGCGCGCCGACATCCGTCAGGTCGGCTATGTGCCCGATGCCGGCCATGCCCGGCTGATCGATCGCTGCCGCGCCGATCCACAAATCCGCGACGTGGTGCTCACCACCGAGGAGGAGGGCGTGGCGCTGGCGGCCGGCGCGTGGCTGGGGGGGATGCGCGCGGCGCTGCTGATGCAGTCGAGCGGCCTCGGCAACTGCGTCAACATGCTTTCACTTGCAAGGACCTGCCGGTTTCCGCTGCTGATGCTGATCACCATGCGCGGCGAATGGGAGGAGTTCAATCCCTGGCAGGTGCCGATGGGATCGATCGTCGATCCGGTGCTCAAGCTGTGCGAAGCGGAAATTTATCGCGTGCGCAACGCAGACGAGGTCGAGGGCGCGGCCGCGCGCGCCGTGCAGCATGTGTTCGGCGACGAGCGCATCGCGGCCGTGCTGCTGTCGCAGCAACTGATCGGCAAGAAGGTATGGACCAAATGAGACTGGAGCGCCGCGCCGCCATGGCCACGCTGCTCGCCGGCAGGGGCGACGATCTTCTGGTCGTGCCCGGCCTCGGCTCGACCACCTGGGATCTCTTCGCCGCCGGCGACGACGACCGCAACTTCTATCTCTGGGGCGCGATGGGCGCCGCCGCCATGATCGGCCTTGGGCTGGCGCTGGCGCAGCCGCAGCGGCGCGTCGCGGTCATCACCGGCGACGGCGAGATGCTGATGGGGCTGGGCTCGCTCGCCACCATCGGCATCCAGCGGCCGGGCAATCTCGCCATCATCGTGTTCGACAACGGCGTCTACGGCGAAACCGGCATGCAGCCGAGCCACACCCAGAGCGGCGTCGATCTGCTCACCGTGGCCGCCGCCTGCGGCATCGCGACCTGCCTCGACGTGCGCGCCGAGGCGGGCTTGCACGACCTTGCCGCCCGGCTGAAAGACTTGCGCGAAACCCTGTTCGCGCGCGTGCTGATCGAGGCCTCCGAGCCGCCGCGGGTGCTGCCGGAGCGTGACGGGACTGTGCTCAAGAATCGGTTCCGCGCCTCGATCGGCATGAAAGCCTGAGGTTTGCAAGGTTTCAGCGCTGTTCTGGACAGTGCGAAATCGAGCCTCTATAACGCCCGCGCTCTGCTAGCCCGCTCATCTCGAGCGGGCTTGGCGCCCAGGTAGCTCAGTTGGTAGAGCATGCGATTGAAAATCGCAGTGTCGGTGGTTCAATTCCGCCCCTGGGCACCATTAATTCAAACACTTAGCCCGCTCTGGCGTTCGATTATCGCGATTACTGTGTAATTTTGGTGTAATCGCGCCTGCACGAGTGCGGCGAAGCTCGTGGATGCGGTAAAGCCAAGTACCGCCTGAACGCGCCTGCCGAATTCGTCGTCAGTCAGACCGGTTTTGCCGGAGCACAAAGACGCTGGCGATCACTGAAAATCTGTTTGCCTGCCAATTTTGGCGCGCGGGTACGCCCGCAATGGCGAGTTGCATGACGGATTGGCATTGGGGAATTGGTGATAATGTGAAGGCGCTAGAGGTACGCGAGGAACGTCGGTAATCTCGGGGATCCAAGTGCCTTCGATGCAGTGGAGGTTTGCATGCCCCGGCTCACTGTATTCCTCGCGCGGCTTATCGGCCTTTTTATAATCTTCCTCATTTCCGCTTTGCTATTGCGCGGAAGCGCAACGGTTGAAATCGCAGTTGCCGACAGGCCACTCATGTTTACCTACGCCATCATAAGCCTCGCAATCGGTCTCGCAATGATAATCGGGCACAATGTCTGGTCGGGCGGTGCGTTACCGGTGGTCGTCACCCTCGTCGGATGGTTGATCCTCGCGAAGGGTCTTATCCTCTTGTTTCTAACGCCCGAAGCGCTAACCCAGTACTTTGAGCGCACGCATTATGGCGAGCATATTTATCTCTATGTCGCGCCCTCCCTCGTGATCGGCCTTTATCTAACCTGGGCGGGCTTCACCTCGCCAACGTCGCGCGGATTATAAGTTTAAAAAGGAGCTACTCCCTGCGCGGCAAATGGTCGGAATGGGTTGCGTCGATTTCGCGATGCCCGCGTCACGTCCGCTCTTGTCCAATAGCGACCAAATTATTGCGGTGCCGCGAATGTCCGCTATGTGCCAAAAGCAGACATTGCCATCGGTGCGGCGCCTACTTCACCATTTCGATGTCGCCCGGCTTCCAGTTTTTGTTGATTGCCGCCTCGGTAGGCGCGTAGAGCCGCAGGATCGCGAAATATCCCTTGCCGGCTGGTGTCGCGAGCCAGTTGCCGGCCTTGCCCCTCAGGTGCTTTCGGACCGAGGTAAAGGTCAGTGCTGCCGTCGGCATTCTGCGTCGGCTTGTCACGCGAACCCAGCGACGGGAACGGCTGACCATTGGCGAGACCCGAACCGTTTTCAGCCTCGTAGAGCGTAACGCACCAGAAGTTGGCGGCCGGGATGTTAGGCGGAAGCTTCATACGATAGCTGCTGCCGCCCGACAACGGCGTGCCCGCGCCATCGGTGAAGGCAATCATGTATTTGGCGCCGACGCCCGGCGTCTGCGACAGCATTCCCGGGCTGATCGAGTAGTAGTCCGTGAAGAACCAGATCTGTGCGTCGAGATCGCGATATCCTCAAGTCTTTTTTGCACTGGGAATCAAAAATTCTGTGGGCTGTAGGCGCGGCTTTCGTGTAATGATGTGAGGGACCTCATCGCCTCACGTTAAACTCACAGGCGACTTCGCTAATGCGATAAGGTCACATGAAATCGGCGAGTGCTTCCCGCTTCGGGTTTTCGCGAAAAATTCGTCGCCCTGCGACATTCGACTTTTGCAACACAATCTGCCAATAGGTGACATTTCTGTCCGGCTTAAATACTGAGCGCCAGTGCCGCCAAACGGAGTGCATGCCGGCAATCCTGCAAATTTCCAGCGTTCCACATACCTAAGAAGTTCAACTGATCTATCTCAAGCCGACCTAGATGCCGTAATGGGCCTGCTCTGAGCGAGCAGTTGAAGTGGCTGTCCCCCGATAGATGATGAAACGGGGTCACGACGTTGAGTCGGCCCCAAGCATCTGGAGACGGAGGACAGCCATGGAACATTATGCCGGAATTGACGTGTCATTGGAACTGTCGAGCGTGTGCGTTGTGGACGCGCAGGGAAAGATTGTGAAGGAGGCAAAGGTCGCGAGCGAGCCCGAAGCCCTAGTTAGCTTCTTCAAGGCGCTTGGCTTTGCAGTAAAGCAGATTGGCCTTGAGGCGGGGCCGTTGTCACAGTGGCTGCACGCTGGGTTGAAGCAAGCAGGATTCGAAACCGTTCTGCTGGAAACGCGGCATGTGAAGGCGGCCTTGTCGGCGATGACGGTGAAGACGGACCGCAAGGACGCGCGCGGGCTCGCCCAGCTGATCCGGATGGGTTGGTACCGTCCGGTGCACGCCAAATCGATGGGATCGCAAGAGGTGCGGGCGCTGCTGGTTGCGCGCAAGCAGCTTCTCGGGCGGCTTATTGATGTGGAATTGAGCATCAGAGGGATTCTGCGCGGCTTTGGTTTGAAGGTCGGCCCAGTGACGCGCAAGGGGTTTGAGGCGCGGATTCGGGAGTTAGCCACGGGCCAGGCCACATTGGAACGCATCGCTGGGGCGATGCTAGCGGCGCGTGCGGCTTTGAAGACGGAATACGAAAAGCTGCACAAGGCTGTGCTCACGATTGTCCGTGAAGACGCGGTCTGTCGCAGGTTGATGACGGTGCCGGGGGTCGGTCCGCTGGTGGCAGTAACCTACAAAACGGCGATGGATGATCCCAGTCGGATCACGAAGTCGAAGGCGGCGGGAGCGCTGTTCGGGCTGACGCCAAAGAAGTACCAGTCCGGTGAAAAGGACGTCACTGGCGGGATCACGCGGGCCGGCGATGAGATGGTGCGCACGGCACTTTATGAAGCGGCCAATGTTCTGTTGGCGCGCATAACGCGGTTCTCGAAACTCAAACGTTGGGGGATGGACGTCGCCAAGCGGCGAGGCTCGAAACGGGCGAAGGTCGCTCTCGCGCGCAAGATCGCAGTGATCCTGCATCGCATGTGGGTCGATGGCACGACTTATCGCTGGACTGAAGCGAAGCCGATCGCGGCGCAAGCCTGATCAAGGAGAACAACGAGATGCAAGTGGGCTGAATACAAGCCCTACTGCCCGAGGTCCCGTCGCCGGGACGGTGGAGCTGGTGAAGCCGTTCCACGCCCAGTGGCCGTCATCCGACGAACCACGCGAAACTAGATAGGCTCACCGTTCCCTCTGATAGCATGATGTGGCGACCTCAGCGTCGACCACGGACAGAAGCGTGAGCCCGGCGGCGTGACGATCACTCGGGGGACTTGACTTCATCGGGCCCATTACAGAAGGGCGTGGACCCACAAACTGGCGGCCAACGTTGCGTTTTGGCCTGTGATTTTTTGTGCGGACGGCTCTTCCACCGGCACGTGAGTGCCATGAATGTGGGTGCTTTTAAGGGGCATTTAAAAATTTCAGTGTAGGACAACACCGATGTAATTGTTGCCGACCCTGGACCATCAACACTTCGATCTAGCAAAGCAGCGTCACGATCTGCTCCGCGTTAAACCTCTTCTTCGGCATGACCAGCTCATTTCCAAGCCAATTTCTCAAAAGCGCAGTCAGGTCAAAATCTCGAATGCGCTATCGCTGAGTCAGCCCGCGGCGGGCGCGACGGTCACGGCAATCTCCGCGAGGTGCAAGGTCACAGTCGCGGTGTTAGAGGCGGGCAGGATCGGGGCCGCCCCCTCCGACTGAGTATCGAATACCTCGTCCACCGGTAATTTCGGTCCTCGCGCGTTCAAGTCATTCTCTCAGAAGGTATAATTCAAACAAGCCAGGTCAGGTTAAATCGATGTAGCCGATGCGCATCGCGATGTTGCGCTGCCATGCGGAGTACAACTCTATTTGGACATTGGTCGCGAACTATGGTGGTTGGGTATGGCGCTGTTATTATCGCTCGTTATTGCGAATCTTCTCGGGACGGAGACGC
>CAWFMZ010000039.1:0-315668 GCA_963817045.1 uncultured Alphaproteobacteria bacterium | reverse complement strand
CCTTTGCCATTGATTGCGCGATGAACGGAGCTGTCTTCATCGAGTACCTGCGGCAATGCCTGGTTCCAACCCTGCGGCCGGGCGACATCGTTATCATCGATAATCTGCCCGCTCACAAGCGGAACGAGGTGCGCGAAATTATCCAAGCAGCAGGAGCTACATTGCGCTATCTGCCGCCCTATAGTCCCGACCTCAATCCGATCGAGCAGAGCTTCGCAAAGCTCAAATCGTACTTGCGAAAGCACAAGGAACGTACCATTCCCGATCTCTATGATCGGATCGGACGCGCCCTCGACACCTTCGAGTTGAACGAATTCCCAAACTACTTCAGAAACTCAGGATACGCGCCTACCTGATCGGATTCTGCTCTAACTAGCCAAAATGTCTCTTAAATAGCGGACATAAAGCGGACGTTCTGGCGGCGTGTCTTATGAGTACACGCCCTGGTCTCCCCGATCCTCGAAAGAGGGGGTGCAGATGCACCACGTACAACCGAGACAGTCATGTTGGAGGCAACGCACGCTGTCGAGCTTGAGTTGAACGTAGTTTTGCCGCCCGGTTTTTACGCCGGAACCGAAATACGGATCGGCCTCGAGACGACGAGCGGAGTGAGCTGGACAAAGCCCGAATACACAATCGAGCTTACGGCAGACCAACTCGCCAGCATCGGCGTCCGTATCTCGCCAAACGTCACCTCTGCAAAGTACGACGTGACGACGTTTGTGCGCTCTGGAGAATTGACTGTCACCTGACGCCCGACCCAGTGCCGCGCTCATTCAACCCGCCGCCCACCACAAAAATCACAGCGCGATTCGCTCCCAGTCACAGAAAGCCTCACTGAGCGATTTCGCCTGCTTGTCGATCCAAGGACAAATTTCCCGGTAGCCGAATTTAAATACGATCGATCTCCTGAAGGTGTCATCGACTACTGCTCTAACGACAAGTGATCGGGCATTTCTATGACCGCCGGTTCTTCTGTGGCTGCACGTATTGACAGCCCGCCGAACCAAGTGTTGATGCAACGGGATTAGGAACCCACGCGGCTCGCTTTCCAGCAATAGACAGCGGCATTAATCGCGGCGGCAAGTCCAAGACCGGCGAATGCAACACAAGACATTTGAGCGCGATCATCTTGCTACCTTTGGCTGCCTATGACCTTGCGAACGCGACGAGTGGGGTAAAGTCGTGATTGTCGGCCGCCTGCAAGGCATCGATGTACGCCTGCCGTACGTCGCCTTTGGTTTGAAGATTAGCGCTGCCCCAGGTGAACCGGCTGCCGCCTTGTCGGACAATCAGCAAGTCTATAATCTGTGAAAATTGTAATAAGATATAGCCTATCAAGAATATAGGAAAAAATAAGGTATAGCCTATTGATTTTGTTAGATGCCGTCTGCGTTACGCCACTAAACCCGCGGAATGTCCCTGTCGCTGTTGAAATAGGGAGGCAGGCGTCGATCGCCTCAGGCCACTAGGCTTGAGGTTGCAAATCGCAAACCGAGAGCGAGGAGATCGACGCCATGACGAAGCATATCGAATTGAAGAGCGTTGAACCAAGGGACGGCGCTGGCGACGGGCACGCTGGCGTTGCCGCCTTTGGTGATCGAGGGACTTGAGGAGTTCAAGGGCAGCTTCGACCGGCTGTGCCTGCAGGCTGGGACTGCGGCCATCGAGGCGATACTTGCGGCTGATGCGGAACAGCTTTGTGGCAAGCGCTACCAACGTCACGCTGACCGGCAGGGCCATCGATAGGGAATGATCGACAGCGAGATCGGCTGGCATGGCGGCAAGGCGCCGTGCGATTGCCGTGCGAAATCGCACGGAATGACTCAGAAAATGGCGCGCCCGGAAGGATTTCGAACCTCCGACCCCCAGATTTGTAGTTTGATGCCCTCATTATCCGCCCGATCGGTCGGCCCCTGGCCGGCCGGACTCTATTTTAGAATTTGTTTGCGGCGAGATGACCGGTTTGGTCCCGGCTACGATCCGAATCCCTCGGCTTCCAGCAAAGCTTCGATATCGAGCTCGAGCGTGTCGCGCTAAAAATGGCTTCCAGTTCGTCCGCGATCTTCAAGAGCCGCGTGCCCTACTCGACATCCGTCTTGTACTTCTCACCTTTTCTGTAGCCATTTCACTTCGTTCCGTGATCGGACTTGATCGTCCGTCAGCGGAGCACGGCATTGGCGCCACGCTCCCCTAGCTGACGATCACGCGGCTTCGGATTCTTCGAGGTCTGCTTGGATGGACGCCACGTGGGCGTTGCGTTCCACCAGGGCGGCCTTCTGCTCTTGGCGGGCGCGGATATCGCGGATCGCCCGAATACGGTCCTTGATCTGGCGCTCGTCAAGATTTACGTCGCCCACCGACTGCAACTCTTTCAGGAGGGCGATCCGTTCGGAGAGTGCGCGATTTTTCAGGTCGCGAATGCTCCAATCTCCGCTGAACTTTTCGTAGGCTTGCAAGAGCCGCACCCGCTCGCGCAGAAATGCCATCGGGATCGGGTTCTCGCGATTTTCCAGCGCGTCAAGTTGGGCCAGCAACGAAACGCGCTCGCTCAGTTCGCGGGCGGATGCTTCGCCGTAATCGAACTGCAAACGGTCGAGTGTTCGCAGTAGCAGTGTCGCGGAGGACCGCAGGGACTTCGTGAAGTCCTCCGTTTTCTTTTGGTCGGACATGGTAGTCTCCATTAATATCGGGCGATGATCGCCCGGTCTTTGGTGCGGCCATCCTGGTCGCACACGCTTGTTTTTCCCACGTCCGCGCGCAATAACCGGGACTATTTCTAGCCCGGATTTGCGCTCGGCTATCGTGACCGAGCGCCTTCAGCTTACGGCTGCGATGATCCGCCCCGACGCCAAGCGACTGCGGGCCCAGGCTGGTCCAATTGTGAGCCGCTGAACGCAAGGCCTCGCTGGCAGCCCAGGAAGCCCGCTAGTGCGCTCACCGCGCATGGCAGCTAAAGACAACCGCTCAGGGGGCGCAGCCTGACGGCCCGGCGAAACGTTACCCCACAGATTACCCCACGAGCCAAATTGGATCGCTCGCTGTTCTGTTTTTCTAGCTAAGTAGTTGATTTTATTGGTGGGCGCACCAGGGCTCGAACCTGGGACCCGCTGATTAAGAGTCAGCTGCTCTACCAACTGAGCTATGCGCCCGGATTGCCGTCGGCGGGGAGCCCCGCTAGGCGCGCGTGACTTAGCAAAGCGATGCCGGAGAGTCCAGCCGCGCGGCCGCGGCAAGTCACGAGACCTAGAGCATGATCCCGAAAAGCTTGTCCTCGACTTGATCGGGGATGGGGACCGGTTTTCGGAGATGATCATGCGCAACGTAAACAAGAAGCCGCCGGGCGAGCCCGGCGGCTTCTGGAGACGGCGGCTGCACAAGTCAGGGAGGCCGCATCGGCCGCCGCACCTAATACTCGTAAGCGCGGCTTTACTGCGGCCGCGGGCCACCCTCAGGTCGCGTCGGACCGCGCTCGGGCCCGCCGGAACCGCGATGCATCCAGCCGTGCCGATCATGCGAGCCGCGTTCGCCGCCGAATTTCCGTCCGCCGAGGCGGGCGAGCATGACGAAGCGGTGCTGCTGTCCCTCGTCCAGGCTCTTGTAGAGCGGGCCGGCCGCATCGGCGAGCTTCTTGAGCGCGGCGCCACGCTGCGTCATCACGTCGGCGCGCAAAGCCAACCGCTCGACCGGATCCTTCGGACGATCGGCGCTGGCGCGCGCGGCGAACCGCTCGGAGCGCTGCTTGGCGAGATCGCGCAGCGCGCTTTCCACCGCCGGCCAATTCTTCTCCTGCTCGGCGCTGAGCTTGAGTCCGGCGTGAACCGCCGCGATGCGCGCGTCAGCGAACGCGCCGATGTCTTGCGCGCTCGGCCGCCAGCGCGGCGCGAAGTCGCGTCCGTCGGGTCCCTGCTGCGCGTAGGCGAGTGTAGCGCCGGCGATCGCAAGCGCGGTCGAACCGGCAAGAGCAGTCTTCCACATGGTTTTCCTCCAATGGGCTTTCTGATGACAGCAATAGAGGAACGCCGCGTTGCCTTTTCAAGTTAAAGTTTGGACAGAGAATAATTCAACGCAATGTTGATTTACGTTTGTTCATCCACGAAAAGCTTCGCTTACAACATGCCGAGAACGCGCGGCAGCCAGAGCGAGAGTTCGGGGACGTAGGTTACAATCGCCAGGAAGACCAGCATGGTGAGCAGCCACGGCCAGACCGCAATGGTAAGCTCGGTGATGCCCATCCTGGCGATGCCGGAAGCGACGTAAAGATTGAGTCCGACCGGCGGGTGGCACAGGCCGATCTCCATGTTGACGGTCATCAGGATGCCGAGATGCACCGGGTGGATGCCGAGCCCGACCGCGACCGGAAACAGGATCGGCGCGGTGATGAGCACGATCGAGGTCGGCTCCATCACATTGCCGGCGACCAGGAGTAGAATGTTCACAAACAGCAGGAACTCGACCCAGCCGATGCCGGCGCCGGTGACCCAGGCGGTGATCGCCTGCGGAATCTGCTCGCTCGTCATTAGGAACGAGAACAGCACCGCGTTGGTGATGATGTAGAGGATCATCGCGCTCATGCTGGCGGAGCCGAGCAGCACGCGCGGGACATCCACCAGCTTCATGTCCTTGTAGACGAAGACCGCGATGAAGAAGGCATAGACCGCGCTCATCGCCGCCGCTTCCGTCGGCGTGAAGATACCGGCGTAGATGCCGCCCATCACGATGATGACGAGCAACAGCCCCCACACCGAATCGCGAAACGCCTGCAGGCTTTCGGCCCAGGTCGCCTTCTGCATGCGTGGATAGTTGTTCTTCCACGCACGATAGAACGTGGTGCCGCCCAGCATGCTGGCCAGCAAAGCCCCGGGGATGAAGCCAGCCATGAACAGCTGGCCGACCGAGGCGGACAGAACGCGCTGGCCGTCCGGACCGAACGCGACGCTGCCGCCGGTCGCGACCGCGAATATGACCATCACGATCGAGGGCGGGATCAGGATGCCGAGCGCGCCGGAGGTGGCGATGACGCCGGCGCCGAAGCGCTTGGGAAAGCCCTGCTTCACCATCGCCGGCATGATGATCGAGCCGATGGCAACGACGGTCGCAGGCGAGGAGCCGGACACCGCGGCGAACAGCGCGCAGGCCATCACGCCGGCCAGCCCGAGACCGCCATACCAATGACCGACCATCGAGGTGGCGAAATGGATCATACGGCGGGCGACGCCGCCATGGGTGAGGAAATTACCGGCCAGGATGAAGAATGGGATCGCCATGATCTCGAAACTGTCGATCCCGCTAAACAATTTCAGCGCGACCGCCTCGATCGGCACCTGCGTCATCGTGTACATGAAGGTGAGCACGGTGAGCCCGAGCGCAATCGAGACCGGCATGCCGGTCAGCATCAGCGCGATCAGCAGGCCGAAAATGAACGCGGTGCTCATCAGGCGAGATCCTTGGCGACCGCGTCCTTATCGATGCCCTCGACGTGGCCGGGATCGTGATGCGGCAACGCGCCTGTCCAGAAATAAGCCCAGGCGACTTGCAAGAAGCGGAAGCACATGAGATAGGAGCCGAGCGGGATGCACAGGTAGACGATCCAACTCGGTATTTCCAAGTCGGGCGAAGTCTGGTCGGTCGGGTAAAGCCCAATGACGAAGCTGGCGCCCATGGTGCCGACCACGCCAGTAAAGAATGCTCCGCAGAACAGGCTGAACAACACCACCGGCCTGCGGTAGGTCGGAGTTAGCTGGTTGACCAGTACATCGACACCGACATGGATGCCGGTGCGCACGCCGTAAGCGGCGCCGAATTTCGCCACCCATATGATCATGTAGATGCTCAGTTCCTGCGCCCAGGAAATGTGGAATCCGATCAGGTATGGGTAGAACAGGGGGATGCCGGTGCCGTAGCGGTGAACGACAGCCACGAAAACCAGGAGCGTCGCCGCCGCCAGCAGCGACCCGATCAAAATCTCCTCGAGACGATCGAGGATACGTAACATAGTCCCCCCAGATACTTCGGCCGGCGATCAGATTGTGCGTTGCCGGCTTTACGCGCCGCCCCCTTTCGCGGCCATGAGCGCGGCCGCGAAACCCCCAAGGCAGCAGTTGCGAGCCCTTGCGCTCAAACGCGCAAGAGCTCGCTTGTGTGTGTCCTTAGTTGGTGACGCCTTGGGTTGTCTTAAGGACCTCGTCGATCAGTTGCTTTCCGACGCGCTTTGCAACGTCGGCGTAGACCGGCTCCATTGCCTTGCGCATCGCCGCGTTTTGCGCCGCCGTCGGGACGATGATCTGCGTCTTGCCGGACTTCTTCATCTCGTCGAGCGCTTCGGAGTTTTCCGTCTCCGAGATGCCGTTTCCGTAGGCCGTAGCCTCTTTCATGGCCTTCGTCAGTTGGTCGCGGATGTCGGCGGGCAGCCCTTCCCAGAACTTCTTGTTCGCCACCACGACGTAACCGATATAGCCGTGGTTGGTCAGCGTCGTGTACTTCTGCACCTGGTCGAATTTCATGGTGTACATGTTGGACGGCGTGTTTTCCTGGCCGTCGACCACGCCGGTCTGCAGCGCCTGATAGACTTCGGAGAACGCCATGACCTGCGGGATGGCGCCCAGCTCGCGGAACTGCGCCTCCAGGACTTTCGACGACTGGATGCGGAATTTCAGCCCCTTGTAGTCTTCCGGCATATTAAGCGGCTTGTTGGCACTCATTTCCTTGAAGCCGTTGTCCCAAAAGGCGAGCCCGACCATGCCCTTCGATTCCAGCAGCTTGAGCATCCGCTGGCCAATCGGACCGTCGGTGACTTTGCGCAGCGCGGCCTTGTTGGGAAGGATGTAGGGAAGATCGAACACTTCGTAGTCTTTGATGCCGATCGGACCGAACTTCGAGTTCGACGGCGCCAGCATCTGCACGGCGCCGAGCTGCAGCGCCTCGAGCTCTTCCTTGTCCTTGTAGAGCGACGAGTTGTGATAGACTTCGATCTTCACCTTGCCGTTCGTGTATTTCTCGCCGAGTTCCTTGAACTTCTCGGCGGCCTTGCCCTTGGGCGTGCTGGGCGCCACCACGTGGCTGAATTTGAGGATGATCGGCGCCTGCGCCGGGGCGGCGCCGGGGGCCATAAAAATTGCGGCCGCAGCTGCCGCGATAATCCATTTGCGCATGGGCGTTTTCCTCCAGGGTTTTGCGTGCAAGCCAGCTTTTCGCAAGCTTTTCTGCCGGTCAAGGTGCCGTTTAACCGGCTTTTCCGGTCGATTCCTTGATTTGCCTCAACCGGTCATTTGCCGGCAACGGGACCTATAGGCCACCACTGCGCCGGGCCACCCGTCAAGCGCAAAAGGCGGCGCAATCCGCCGCCGCCCGGTCATTTCAGCGCTGCCATCACCACCGGTCCCAAGCCCATTTCCTGCGCGAGCCCACTGGCCGCCCGCACCTGCTCCTCATTGAGCACGGCGATCAGCGGGCGCGCAGCAATGGCCAGCCGTTCGACGGCAACACTGTTGAGCACCACCGACACCACCCGGCGGCTGATCCGGCGCACCAAACCCGCCGGCTCGGCGCGCGCCTGCTGGCGGGCGACGTCGCGCAGCGCCGCTTCCACCGGCGGCCAATAGCGCTCCTGCTCTGCTGTCAGCCTGAGCACGCTTCTGATGCGGCCGATATCGATCGAGGCCGGCATCTGAAACTGCTGCGAGGATTCGGCGGCGAATTCATTGGCGTGGCTGGCCGGAAGATCCGACAACAAGCCGACCACCGCGAGCGCGAACGCGCCCGCGCAAATTGTCTTCTTCATCCCGAAAGTCCCCCGGCGTTTGAACAGGTCGTTGGGGCTCAGATGGTGGGCAAATTCGCCGGGAAAGCGATAAAATTGCGGGCGAATTGTGTTTTCTGGGTTCCCTGAACCAATTGCCGGTAAAGAAAATGCCGCGCCCTTACGGGCGCGGCGCTTTACTACACTACTCCTCTACCGTGCCGGACGTTCAGCCGACGTCGGTCGAATGGATGCGGTTCTCGACCCCCGGCATCTTGTTGCGCTTGCTGGTCAGCTTGTTGAGCGCGCCGAGATAGGCCTTGGCGGACGCCACCAGCGTGTCGGGATCGGCGCCCTTGGCGGTGTAGGAGCGGCCGTTCTCCGACAGCCGTACCGAGACTTCCGCCTGCGCATCGGTGCCTTCGGTCACCGCATGCACCTGGTAGAGCTCGAGCTTGGCCTCGTGCGGCACCAGCTCGCGGATCGCCTTGAAGATCGCGTCCACCGGACCGTTGCCGGTCGATTGCGTGGTGATGTGCTTGCCCTCGATGTCGAGGGTGAGCGTGGCGGTTTGCGGGCCCATGGTGCCGGCGATCACGGTCAAGGAGATAATCTTGATGCGATCGTGGGCGTGCGCGATTTCCTCGTCCACCAGCGCCTCGATGTCCTCGTCGTAGATCTGCTTCTTCTTGTCGGCCAGCGCCTTGAAGCGCACGAAAGCGTCTTCGAGCTGATTGCCGGCCAATTGATAGCCGAGCTCTTCCAGCTTGTGCACGAAGGCATGACGGCCGGAATGCTTGCCCATGACCAGCGAGGTTTGTTTCACGCCGACGCTCTCCGGCGTCATGATCTCGTAGGTCTGCGCGTTCTTGAGCATGCCGTCCTGGTGGATGCCGCTCTCATGCGCGAAGGCGTTGCGGCCGACGATCGCCTTGTTGTACTGCACCGGGAACGAGGTCGCCGCCGCCACCAGTTTGGATGCGCGCGTGAGCATGCTGGCGTCGATGCCGGTCCAGAACGGCAGCACGTCGCTGCGCGTCTTGATCGCCATCACGATCTCTTCGAGCGCGGCGTTGCCGGCGCGTTCGCCGATGCCGTTGATGGTGCATTCGATCTGGCGCGCGCCCGCCTTTACGCCGGCGAGCGAATTGGCCACCGCCATGCCGAGATCGTTGTGGCAATGGGTGGAGAAACGCGCCTTGTCGGAATTCGGCACGCGCTCGCGCAGCATCTCGAACAGCGCGAAATACTCCTCCGGCACCGTGTAGCCGACGGTGTCGGGGATATTGATGGTGGTGGCGCCGGCATTGATGGCGGCCTCCACGCAGCGGCAGAGGAAATCCTGCTCGGTGCGGGTGGCGTCCTCGGCCGACCATTCCACGTCGTCGGTGTGGCTGCGCGCGCGGGTGACCTGCCCGATCACCATCTCGAACACCTCGTGCGGCTCCTTCTGGAGCTTGTATTTCATGTGCACCGGCGAGGTGGAGATGAAGGTGTGGATGCGCTTGCGCTTGGCCGGCTTGATCGCTTCGGCGCAGCGGTCGATGTCCTTCGGCGCCGCGCGCGAGAGGCCGCAGATCACCGCGTTCTTGGCGCGCTTGGCGATTTCGTGCACGGCGGCGAAGTCGCCGTCCGAGGCGATCGGGAAGCCGGCCTCGATGATGTCCACGCCCATGCTGTCGAGCAGCTCGGCGACCTCGAGCTTCTCTTCATGGGTCATGGTCGCGCCCGGGCATTGCTCGCCGTCGCGCAAGGTCGTGTCGAAGATGACGACGCGGTCCTTCTCGGACTGGGTCTTGCTAGTCATGGAACTGATCCTTCTCGTCGAATGCGCCGCTGTTGGGCGCTCTATGGGGTGTTCATTCCGTCGCTCCCCCGAGTGCCCAGGCGCAAAAAGCCCAGCCGGCCCTCAGGGGCGGATAAGGAGAAGGAGCGTGCCCAGAATGAGGGTGGCCGCGGGTTCGGCCGTGCCGGCCGCCCGCTCGATCGCGCAAATATTTTGACGCGCCGACATGCCTTAAAACCCTCGACTTCGACGGCTAAGGTCGCGGAACAAGGTAAAATCCGCGTTAACCGCCGGTAGGAAGGGCATCTTCTACTGGAAAGCGCCGGGTCAGCGCAAGCGGCAGATAGGTCAACATTGCTGTCGATCCGCCGCCAAGCCGGCTGCAAGATCGGAGCCGCATGGATCAGCCTGCCAACGATCTCTATCGCCGCGCGCTCGTTCGCCAGACGCTCTTTCTGCTGTTCCTGGCCGCGCTGCTGTTCATGCCCGCCGGCACGCTGCGTTTCTGGCAGGGCTGGGTCTATCTGGTCGTGTTCTCGGTGCTGGCATTTTCGGTCACGCTCTATTTCCTCAAGCACGATCCGAAGCTGGTCGAGCGCCGCATGGCCGCCGGCCCCGGCGCCGAAAAAGTGACGACGCAGAAGATCATCATAACGGTCGCACTTCGCCTGCTTCTTCTCGATCTATATCGTTTCCGGCATCGACTATCGGCTGCACGGGCCGAGCGTGCCGTGGCCGCTCGTCCTGCTGGCCGACCTTGGCGTCGCCTTGGGCTATGTCGCCGTATTCTTCATCCTCAAGCAAAACACCTACGCGGCCGCGACCGTCCAGGTCGAGACCGGGCAGTCGGTCGTTTCGACCGGGCTCTACCGTTACGTCCGTCACCCGATGTACACCGCCGGCCTGCTGTTGCTTGGCGTCACGCCGCTGGCGCTTGGCTCGCTATGGGGCCTGCTGATGATCGTGCCGATTCTCGGCGGCCTGGTGTGGCGGCTGCTCGATGAGGAAAAATATTTGACGCTCAACTTGCCGGGCTACGCGGACTACTGCCGGCAAGTCCGCTATCGCCTCATTCCCGGCATCTGGTGAGCGGGGCGCTACGACTTCTCCCGCTTCAGCGCCTTCTCGGCCTTTCTCAACTCCTTGAGCGCCTTGCCCTCGACCTTCGGAAAATCGAGGTCGGCCGCCTGCATTTCCTGCACCAAGGCGGCCGCCACCACCATGCGGGTGAACCATTTGTGGTCGGCCGGCACCACGAACCAGGGCGCTTCCGGCGTGCTGGTTTGCCGGATCATGTCCTCGTAGGCGGCCATGTATTGGTCCCAGAGCTTGCGCTCGGCGACGTCGGCAAAAGAGAATTTCCAGCGCTTGGCCGGCTCGTCGATGCGGTCGAGGAAGCGGCGGCGCTGCTCGTCCTTCGACACGTTGAGGAAGAATTTCAGGATCAGCGTGCCGTTGCGCGCGAGATGACGCTCGAAGGCGCGAATGTCGTCGAAACGCTGCTGCCAGATGTCCTTGCCGACGAGCCGCTTCGGCAGCTTCTGCCGCTCCAGATATTCCCGGTGCACGCGCACGGTCAACACTTCCTCGTAGTGCGAGCGATTGAAGATGCCGATGCGTCCGTTCGTCGGCAGCCGCTGCGCGACGCGCCAGAGAAAATCGTGCTGCAGCTCCTCCTGGCTCGGCTGCTTGAAGGAATGCACCTCGCAGCCTTGCGGATTGATGCCGCTCATCACGTGCTTGATGATGCTGTCCTTGCCGGCGGCGTCCATCGCCTGCAGCACGATCAGCACCGACCAGCGGCCATTGGCGTAAAGACGCTGCTGCAATTCGGCGAGCTGCTCGATGCCCTCGGCGAGCATGATCTTGGCTTCTTTCTTGTCGACGGTAAGTCCGCAGCACTCGGCCGGATCGTGCTTGGACAGACGGAATTTGTCCGGTCTGTCGATGCGAAAGCGTTTGGCGATGCTGTAGAGTTCCATGCCGCCTCTCTCCGTTTGCGCAACGCCGCAGGCCGCGCAAGATTATCGCATGGCGAACCGCTGCGCCAGAAACGTAGTAACGAAGCGCGGCATCGTGGGATCGAAATCGCCGGGGCCGCGCACGATGCGGATATCGGCGAGCTCCGGCTGCCGCTCACGCGCCAGATGATCAAGCGCGCGTGCGCGCAAGGCCTCGGCGCTGTCGCGGCTGCGCAGCACCTTGATATGCGCGATCAGCGGCAGGTCGAACACCGTCGTCCAGCCCGGCTCGGCGGCGAATTCGGTGATGTCGAATCCGGTTTCCTCCTTGAGCTCGCGCCGCACGCTGAAATCGAGATCGACTTGGCCGGCGACAATGTCGTCCGGATCGGGCGTGCCGCACGGAAAATAGCTGCGGCCGGCGTTGAACGTGTGCGCGCCCATGACGCCGAGCAGAAACGCGCCGTCGGCCGCGACGATGGCCGCCGCGCTGAAACAGTCGCACACCGCCGCCGCCGGCCGCCCCCAGTGGCGCCAGGCGGCGAAACTCGCATAGTCGGTTTCCAGATAGGCGCCGCGGAACACGCCGTCGCTCACCACCTGATGATGCAGCAGCAGAACGCGGCCGTTCCAAATGGCCGGCTTCTCGCGTTGCAGCGTTTTGAAATAGGCGTCGATTTCGGCGCGGCGCTCGTCCGCGAAGGCCCACCGCTGCGGCGCCACGGTCAACTCCAGCCGGTCGATGTGGACGACGGACACCGTTTCTTTCATGGCGACGTCGTCATATTTCTTCTGCCTCGAACACGCGGCTCGGCGCGACGATCTCATCCTGCGCGGTCACGAGCTGGATTTCGCGCGCACCGGCTTCGCGCGGTCTTGGCCAGCACGCCGAAAATGGCCGACGCCGCGCGCGACAGCGCCACGTCGATCTTTCCGCTGCGCAGATAATGCGCGAAGAACAGCGCGGCGATGGCATCGCCCGCCCCGTTCACCACCAAGGGCAGCTCTCGGCGTGCGCAGGCGGAAGCAGCCGCTTGCGTCCGACGCCAGCAGGTCGATCGAATCCGCCGGCGTCTCCTGCGTATGCAGCGAGGTGACCAGAATCGCGCGCGGCCCGAGGTCATGCACCGCTTTCACCGCGTCGCGCGCCTGCGCCAAGGTCCTGCTCTCGCGCCCGCTCAGATAGTCGAGCTCAAACTGGTTGGGCGTGACGATGTCGGCGGCCGGCACCGCCTTGGCTCGCATGAATTCCGCGACCCCCTCGCGCACGAAGACGCCGCGGCCGACGTCGCCGATCACCGGATCGCAAGCATAGCGCGCCGCCGGATTGGCGCGCTTGACCGTCGCCACCGCGTCAAGGATGGCGGCGCCGATATCGGCCCCGCCCATATAGCCCGACAGCACGCCGTCGCACTCGGCCAGCACGCCGCGCTGCTCGATGCCGCCCACCAGTTCCCGGATCAGGCCGGCGTCGAACACGCGGCCCTGCCAGCTGCCGTAGCCGGTGTGGTTGGAGAACTGCACGGTGTGGATCGGCCACACTTCGACGCCCATGCGCTGCAGCGCAAACACCGCGGCGGAATTGCCGACATGGCCATAGGCGACGTGCGATTGGATGGAAAGCAGGTTCATGGAAACAAACCTAACCGTCATGCCCGCGCTTGTCGCGAGCATCCACGTCTTTGCTGCCCCGTAAAGACGTGGATGGCCGGGACAAGCCCGGCCATGACGCAGTATTTGAGTCTACGGTGGAGAGTAAGCGCTGCTACTTCATCCCCATCTTCTTGTTGGCCGCTTCGACGAACGTGTTGGTGTAGGTCTTCGACAGATCGATATTGGCCTTGGCGACGTCGGGCGACGACTGGCTGAACACCGCCAGCACCGCGGCGGCGCCCTTCGGGTCCATGCGGCCGGTTTCCGAATACATCGGGATCGTGTTCTTGAGCGCGGCGAGATAGAGATCCTTGTCCTTGCCGACCATTTCCGGCGGCATCTTGGCCATGATCTCTTCCGGCGTGTGCGTATGGATCCATTTGAGCGTGGCCACGATCGCGGTCGCCATGCCCTGCACTTCCTTCTGGTGGCCGGCGATCCAGTCGGCCTTGGTGTAGAGAGCGCCGCCCGGATATTCGCCGCCGAACACGGCCAGCGTATCCTTCTGGGTGCGGGTGTCGCTGAGGATCTTGAGGTCCTTGTTCTTGCCTTGCAGCAGCGTCACCGCCGGATCGAGCATAATGGCGGCATCGATCTGGCCCTGCTCCATCGCCGCGATGGCGGAGCCGCCGAGGCCGACGCCGATTACGCTGACGGAATTTGGATCAACGCCGTTCTTGCTCAACATGTATTTGAGGAAGAAGTCGGTGGAGGATCCGGGCGCGCTCACGCCGATCTTCTTGTTGGCCAGATCCTTGATCGAATTGATTTCGGATGTGTGCTTGGGCGATACCACCAGCGCAAAGCCGGGATAGCGGTCATAGACCACGAAGGCCTGTAGATGCTGGCCCTTGGCGGCGAGATTGACGCAGTGGTCGAAATAGCCGGACACCACGTCGGCGCTGCCGCCGATGACGGCCTTGAGCGATTCCGAGCCGCCCTTGAAGTCGACGACCTCGACCGTGATGCCGGCCTTTTCGAATTCGCCGAGTTGCTGGGCCAGGATGGTCGGCAGATAGCACAGGCAGCTGCCGCCGCCGACGGCGAGCGTGACCTTGGATTGCGCGAGCGCGAGGCCCGACGACAGAAGAAGCGCGGCGAGCGAAATGCCCAGCCGGCGAATAAATGCGGGCATGACTTCCTCCCTTTTATGAGGCCTTTCAGCAGGCCTTTCGGCTGAAACGATAAGCCAGCGGGGGCGCGTTGCCTAGGGCCGGCTGTCGCCCGCCAGCGGACGCCACACCAGCAGGCGTTCCTCGACAGTCGTGACCGCGCCGTCAACCTACTTCGGTCCGCCCTTCTGCGGCTGCGCCGACGAGTGGTGGTGCGCGATCAGCCAGCGTCCTACTTCTCGCTTATGGACGTAGGTGTAGCGTGCTGGGCTGTCCACGCGCGAAGTCCCCTCGTCCACTGTGAAAGTGTAGAGCCCTGCGACAACTCCATGTTGCAGCCGGCGCCGAATAATGGCTCGGGTGTCAATACGTCCGACCGGATGTTTCTCGAGGAAATGGATAAAATAACCGCGAAACTCGTTGCGACCGACAAGCGGTCCATTTTCGAAAGTCGGCAGCAAGACCGCGTCCGGCGTATACGTCTGGACAACCTTGTCGGGATTCTGTTGCAGCGCATTGTTCCATTCGTCGAACAACGCCTTGGCCTGCGTTTCTGTCATGAGCTGGCATCGCGCCGGCTTCGGGACCCTCGACTATGCCTCGGGCGCATAAGCCAAGACGGCAACAAGGGTCATGGCCGCAATGGCGAAACCACGCAACGGGACTCGAGCGGAATGTGTCATGGCAGTCGATGCTCCCCCGCCGCCCACCAAATTATTGGGATGGCCTGATGCCCCGGCAGCGGCAAACAAGAAGATACTGCAAAACGTGAATCGCTACAATCAACGCGAGCACGGCGGCTGGATGCCTGCTTACGGCCTGGCGTCGCTCGCCAGCGGCCGCCATACCAGCAGACGGCGCTCGACGAGCGTGACCAGCGTATCGATCACGATCACGAAGGCGGCCAGCACGAACATGCCGGCGAACACGCCGGCCACGTCGAAAATACCTTCGGCCTGCTGGATCAAATAGCCGAGTCCGGCCGCGGAACCGAGATACTCGCCCACCACCGCGCCCACCACGGCAAAGCCGACCGAGGTGTGCAGCGAGGAAAACATCCACGACAGCGCCGACGGCCAATAGACGTGGCGCATCAATTGCCGCTCGCTCATGCCGAGCATGCGCGCATTGGCCAGCACCGTGGGGCTAACTTCCTTGACGCCCTGATAGACGTTGAAGAACACGATGAAGAACACCAGCGTGACGCCGAGCGCCACTTTCGACCAGATGCCGAGGCCGAGCCAGAGCGTGAAGATCGGCGCCAGCACCACGCGCGGCAGTGCGTTCACCATCTTCACATAAGGGTCGAACACCGCGGCCACCCGCGGCTGGCGCGCGAACCAGAAGCCGACCAGCACGCCGCCGATCGAGCCGAGCACGAAGGCCAAGATCGACTCGATCAGCGTGACCCAGAGATGTTTCCAGATCACGCCGGAGACAAACCAGGCGACGATCTGCTGCGCCACGTCCACCGGATTGGAGAAGAAGAACGGCGGCAGCAGGATTTTTCCGAACACTGGATAGGTGGTGAGCGCGTACCAAAGCGCGATCGACGCGATCGCGACGCCGGCCTGCAACAGGAGGAGCGCGATTTTAGACATGGATCACGCTCCTCCCTTTTGTATGCGTGAACGCTGGGCCGTCAGAGCGGATTCTTGAACAGACCGACCATGCCGGTCGAGCCCTTTACATGGCCGTCGAGCTTTTCGAACAGCTGCAGCTTCGTCAGGCCCGCCGGCAGTGCCTTCGGATCGAGATCGGTCGCGATCAGGATGAAGGTGTAATGGTGCGGCGTTGTTCCCGGCGGCGTGCAGGGGCCGAGATAGATGCTCTGCTTCGCGGTGCCGATGCCGCCGATATATTTGTCGGACGGCTTGCCGGTTTCACCTTCGGCGAAGCCGGTCACCGAGGCGGGGATGCCATAGGCGATCCAGTGATCGACGCCGGTGCCGCGGCCGTCCGGGTCAGTCATCACCAGCGCGAAGCTGGTGGTTCCGGCCGGCACATTCTTCCAGGAAAACTCTGGCGACACATTTTCGCCGACGCAATTCGGGTTGGTCTTGTTCGCGCCCGCGGCCTTCTTCGGCAGAAAGGCGCCGTCCTTGAACGTCGACGACGTGATCGCGAATGGCTCGGCCGCATAGGCGGTGCCGGCCAGCAGCAGAATACCGGCAGCGGCAAGAGTTTGACGTAGTTCAAACATGGCATTCCTCCCTTTTGTTATGTTGGCAGTCATTATCAGTAACAATGCTAGCGCAAGAAAATTCCCCTGGCATCAGCCTCCTTCGCTTTGCGCGTAGCCCTTGATCACTTCGGCCTTGAGCATGTGCCAGATCTCGCGGTGCAGATCATGGAAGGCCGGATCGAGCTTCACTTCGGAAATATCGCGCGGCCGCGCGAGCCCAACGCGCCAGTCGCCGATGACGCGCGCCGCCGGCCCCGCCGACATGATGACGACGCGGTCGCTAAGCGCGATCGCCTCCTCCAGATCGTGGGTGACGAACAGCACCGCCTTGCGATCGGCGCTCCACAGGTCGAGCAACAGGTTGCCCATGATCTGCCGTGTCTGCGCGTCGAGCGGACCGAACGGCTCGTCCATCAGCAAAATCTTCGGATCGCGGATCAACACCTGCGCCAGCCCGACGCGCTTGCGCTGGCCGCCCGACAGCATGTGCGGATAGCGGTCGCCGAACGAGCCAAGCCCTACGCGCGTCAGCCAGCTTTGCGCCCGCGCGCGCGCTTCGGCCGATGGCGTGCCCGCCGTCTCCAGCCCGATGGCGACGTTCTCCAGCGCGGTCTTCCACGGAAACAGCGCGTCGGCCTGGAAAAGATAGCCGGCCTGGCGGTTGAGCGCGGCGAGCGGGCTGCCGAAGATATTGACGCCGCCGGCCGACGGCGCCAGCAGCCCGGCGGCGATATTGAGCAGCGTGGATTTGCCGCAACCGGTCGGACCCACGATGGCGACGAATTCGCCGTCGGCGATGTTCAGCGTGGTGCGCTCGACCGCGGCATAGGCGCCGCCGCCGGCGAGGCGGAAAGCGATCGACACATCGCCGAGCGCGACGGCCGTAGCCTGCGCGCTGGCCCGCGCGGTCGCTGTCGCTGCTTTCGCCATGCGTGATCCCTGCACTTCCGTCGATTGGTCGAAGCTATCCGGGCCGTGTCCTCCTCGCAAAGCCCGCCGCCTTAGAGCCCCTTAATCAGGCCGGCGGCGATCAGCAGGCGGTTGAAACGGCGTGCCTCGGCGCCGCCGGCGCAGCGATAGAACAGGCCATGGCAGCGTTGCAGGATCGCCTTCTGCTCGGCGAAGGACGGATCGAGCGGCACGCCCGCGGCTTCCTGGACCACCAGCGGAAGGTATGGCGCGTCGAGCGTATCGAGCGCGGAAGAGAGATTGACGGCTGAGAAATTCACCGTGTCGATGGCATAGTAGCTCGTGTAATAGCGCGGATCGAAAGCTTCCAAATGGCGCGCGATCTGTGCCTCGGTGAGCGAGGGATCGATGATACGATAGCCGAATTCCGGCTGATGATCGCCGAAGCGCACGATCAGGAACGACTCGGTCGGGAAGTCGCGTTTGAGCCGGTCGAGCAGCTCGGCATAGTCGTGCACGGTCATCCCCTGCCGCCGAATATATTCATCGATATTGGGAGCGTTGCCGAGATCGCGCCAATTCGGCGTCAGCTCGGGACGCAGGCGGGTATTCCACGGAAAATGATTGGCCACGGTATAGACGAAGAGGAATAGCGGGCCGTTGCGCCGCTCGCGCGCGATGATCTTTTCGGCTTGGTCGAAGTAGAAGCTGTCCGCCTCGAAACCGCGCGTCCCCAGATCTGTCATGTCCATATAGCGCTGGATGCCGGCCGTGGTCTGGAAGCTGCGCGAGCCGAGAAAAGCGCCGTAGAACGGGTAAAGGCTGAATGTCTTGTAACCGCAACTGGACAGCGCATGCGGCAGCCCGCGCGCTACGCGGCCGGCGGCGATGCGCGTCACTGAAGTAGCAAACCGCCCGTAGGAGCGCGCCGATAGTCCAGTGAGCACATTATATTCGGTGAACCAACTCGGGCCGCCCGCGCCTTCGACCACGAGCTTGCGCGCCACGCCGTCGAACGACCGGAAATGATTGTGATAATCCGGCGGCACCTTGATGCCGGGCGCGGCGGTAATGTCGAAACTCGATTCATCGTGCAGCAGAATGATATGCGGAAGCTTTAGCCCCGGATTGCAGGCGGCGGCGGGCGCCGACTTCAGGTGCTCGGCGATGGCTCCGCCCGATTCCATGAGCCCGTGCGTCGCCAGTTCGTAGATCGCCTCCACGCCCGAGCGGGCGAATTTCGATACGTAGTTGTGGTTGAAGAACTCGTCAAAAAAATCGCTCGGAATCGAAATCGAGAGCGCCGCGAGCCCAGCCAAGCAGAGCGGGCCAGTCGCGACAATGATGCGCCGGCGAATGCGGAATGTATCGAAATGCCAAATCAGCGCCATCAGCGGCGCAGCGAGGAGCGCGCTGAGCGTGACCGACCAGCGCAAATTCGGCATGACCGTGAACAGGAAAGCGGACGTGTCCTGATCGATGATCATCAGGTCGACGAAACTGACCGTCATCATCAGCTTGTCGTATTTGAATTGCGAAAACAGGATGAGCGCGACCAGCATCGCCAGCGATATGAATGCGGCGATCGCCGGCCGCCGCAGTAAAGCGAGCCAAAGGCAATTCAGCACCACCCAGGCCAGCAGGAAGGCGCTCTTCGCAACCAAGTCGACTTCGGTCGCCGCCATGATGACGAGCGCGGCGAGATGAAGGCTCGCAACAATGGCAAGCGTCGCCGCATCGCGACGGGAAATCGTCTCGGAAAACGCGAGGCGGCTGAACAGTGCGGACGCGGCAGACAACATGACAGGCGGACGGCCGTGCCCGGCAATGAGGACACTTTACCCCAGCGCACGGCCCCGCTGTCATAAGACTGTAATCGAACTGTCATTTCAAGATGTTTGAGGGATCGGCGCGCGATTTTGCGATGCCGGCCAAGGAGTTGGGCCAGTTCACGGTGGAAAACGTGGGTTTGCGGCCCCCTCTTCGCGTGCCATCATCGCGGCGATGACCACTGACGCCCGTCTTGCCGACGCGTTGGCGCGGCTGCCCGATTACCTCGGCAGCCACGTGCTGGTGAGCATCACGGCGCTGGCCTTAGGCCTCGGCGTCAGCCTGCCGCTGGCGATCGCCTCCCGGCAGCAGCCGGTGCTGCGCGCCGCCTTGCTCGCGGTGGCCAGCGTGTTCCAGACCATTCCGGGCCTCGCGCTGCTGGCGCTGTTCTACCCGATGCTGCTGGCGCTCGCCGGCCTCACCGAGCGGCTGTTCGGCAAAAGCTTTTCCGCGCTCGGCTTCCTGCCCTCGGTGCTGGCGCTGGCGCTCTATTCGATGCTGCCGGTGCTGCGCAACACCGTGATCGGGCTCAACGCCGTCGACCGCACGCTGCTGGAGGCCGCCCGCGTCGTCGGCACCAAACCGGCCCGTGTCTTGTGGGATATCGAGCTGCCGCTGGCCATGCCGGTGGTCATGGCCGGCATCCGCACCTCCGCGGTTTGGGTGATCGGCACCGCCACGCTGTCGACGCCGATCGGCCAGACCAGCCTCGGCAATTACATCTTCGCCGGCCTGCAGACGCAGAACTGGGTGTTCGTGCTGTTCGGCTGCATCGCCGCGGCGGCGCTGGCGCTGGTGGTCGATCAGTTGCTGGCGCTGATGGAGCGTGGCGTCGCTTCGCATAGCCGCGCGAAGCTCGCCGCCGGCGGCACCGGCCTGCTGCTGGTGGTGCTGGCCGCGCTATTGCCGGGCCAAGTACCGGGTTTTGGCCGCGCGCAAGGCAGTTACGTGATCGGCGCCAAGCCGTTCACCGAGCAATATGTGCTGGCCGCCCTGATCGAGCAGCGGCTGGCCGCGCCCGGCCTGTCGGCACAGCGCCGCGACGGACTCGGCTCCGGCGTCATCTTCAATGCACTGAGCTCCGGCGACATCGACGCCTATGTGGATTATTCCGGCACGCTCTGGGCCAACCAGATGCGGCGCAGCGATGTGAAACCTCGCGCGGAAGTGCTGGCCGAGGTGTCGCGCTGGCTCGAGGTCACGCACGGCATCCGCCTGCTCGGCCCGCTCGGCTTCGAGAACGCCTATGCGCTGGCGATGCCGCGCGCGCGCGCCGAGAAGCTCGCCATCCGCTCGATCGGCGATCTCGCTACCCACGCGCCGCAATTGTCCATTGCCGGCGATTACGAATTCTTCGAGCGGCCGGAATGGAAGGCGATCCGTGACGCCTATGGCTTGCGCTTCCGCGCCCAGCGCACCATGCAATCCGACTTCATGTATCAGGCCGCTCGCGCCGGCGACGTCGACGTGGTGTCGGCCTACACCAGCGACGGCCGCATCGCGCAATTCGATCTCGCCGTGCTCGACGATCCCAAGCACGCCATCCCGCCCTATGACGCCATCCTGTTGCTGTCACCGCGCCGCGCCCATGACGAGGTGCTGATTGCGGCGCTCAAACCACTCGTCGGCGCTGTTGCTGTCGAATTGATGCGCGCGGCCAATCTGCGCGCATCGAACGGCGATACCTCGGCCGACGACGCGGCGCGCTGGTTGGCAGAGCAAATTAAGGAATAACGCCTTAGTCTATCCCGGCCTCATGGTGAGGAGCCGTGCGAAGCACGGCGTCTCGAACCATGCGGCCGCCCCATCCTTCGAGACGCGCTCTTCGAGCGCTCCTCAGGATGAGGCGGAGAAGGATCAATTCTTGGTCTTGTCGACCAACGCCCGCTGCTTGATCCACGGCATCATCTCGCGCAGCTTGGCGCCGATCTGCTCGGCGGGATGCTCGGCGAGCTTGGCGCGGGTGGCCTTGAACGAGGTCTGGTTGACCTTGTTCTCCAGCATCCAGTCGCGCGTGAAGCGGCCGGACTGGATATCGGCCAGGATCCGCTTCATCTCGGCGCGCGTCTCCTGAGTGATCACGCGCGGGCCGGAGACATATTCGCCGTATTCCGCGGTGTTCGACACCGAGTAATTCATGTTGGCGATGCCGCCTTCGTAGATCAGGTCGACGATCAGCTTCATCTCGTGGATGCATTCGAAATAAGCCATCTCGGGCGCGTAGCCGGCCTCGCACAGCGTGTCAAAGCCCGCCTTCATCAACTCGACCACGCCGCCGCACAGCACGGTTTGCTCGCCGAACAGGTCGGTCTCGCATTCCTCCTTGAAGGTAGTCTCTATGATGCCGGCCCGCCCGCCGCCGATCGCCGCGCCATAGGAGAGGCAAAGATCGTGCGCGTTGCCGGAGACGTCCTTGTGGATCGCCAGCAGGCAGGGCACGCCGGCGCCGCGTTGGTATTCCGAGCGTACAGTGTGGCCCGGCCCCTTGGGCGCGATCATCATGACGTCGAGATCGGCGCGCGGCTCGATCAGGTTGAAGTGCACGTTGAGGCCGTGCGCGAACATCAGCGCCGCGCCCTGCTTCATGTTTTTGACGAGATGGTCGCGGTAGATATCGCCCTGCAATTCGTCGGGGGTGAGCATCATCATCACGTCGGCCCATTTGGCGGCGTCGGCCACCTCCATGACCTTGAATTTCTCGGCCTCGGCCTTTTTGACGCCGCCGGAGCTCTTGCGCAGGGCGACCGCGACCTCCTTCACGCCGCTGTCGCGTAAGTTGAGCGCGTGGGCGTGGCCCTGGCTGCCGTAGCCGATAATGGCGACCTTTTTGCCCTTGATCAGATTCAGGTCGGCGTCGCGATCGTAGTAAACACGCATCGTACTTAACCCCTATTTGGGCCGCTCAGTCGGGCCGTTAGTTCTTCGTAGCGCTGCTTCTAGATTTATTGGGTCGCCGGGACAAGCCCGACTCAACGCGCCGACATCCCCTCCGGCCCGCGCGCGATCGCCGCGATGCCCGTGCGCGCAACCTCGATCAGGCCGAGCGGCAGCATCAGCGCCACAAACTGCTCGATCTTGTCGCTTTTGCCGGTGATCTCAAATATGAAGCTCTCGGTGGTGGCGTCGATCACCCGCGCCCGAAACGCATCTGCCAGCCGCAGCGCCTCGACCCGCTGCTCGCCCTTGCTCTTGACCTTGACCATCGCCAACTCGCGCTCGATCGCGCGGCCGAGCAGCGTCATGTCGACCACGCGATGGATCGGCACCAAGCGGTCGAGCTGGTTCTTGATCTGCTCGATCACCATCGGCGTTCCGGTCGTGACGATGGTGATGAGCGAGAGATGCTTGGCGTGCTCGGTTTCCGACACCGTCAGCGACTCGATATTGTAGCCGCGGCCGGAGAACAGGCCGATCACGCGCGCCAGCACGCCCGGCTCGTTGTCGACCAGCACCGACAGCGTGTGCGTTTCCACTTTCTGCGCCGTTGGCGCCGCCGGATAGTGACTTGTCGTGGGAGCGTTCATGATTTTGGTCCTTAACGTCTCACTATAGCGAATGCAAAATCGCGGCCTTGACCGCGGGCGAGCGCGAGATCGATCCACAGCATGGCGTGCGCCTCCAGCAGGCGCGCATTGCGCAGCGGCCCGGCGTCCACCGCGTCGAAGCCGAGCTGGCCGACCAGATCGATTACCTTCGGCTTGTTGGCGCCGTCGTCGCCGGCCACGAACATCACCGACTTCACGCCATTGAACACCGGGTTCGCCATGTTGCCGAACCCCGTCGTATTGAGCGTCTTGAACACCGAGGCGCCCGCCGCCCAGCCCTGAACCTTCTCGCCGGCGGAAATGCTGTGCCCGATCTCCAGGCTGATGCCGTCCGGCCCGCGCGTCAGCGGGTTGGTGGAATTGAGAATGACCTTGCCCTTGAGGCCACCCATAGAGCGGATCGCCGCCTCCGTCGCCGGCCACGGCGTCGCCAGCACAATCATGTCGCTGAAGGCGGCCGCCTCCGCCGCCGTGCCGGCGCGCGACTTCGCACCGATCGCGCGCACCAGCGCCTGCGTCTTGTCCGCCTGCGGATTGCGCACGCCGAAGAAAATCTCGTGGCCGGCCTTCTGCGCCCAGGCTAGCCCAAGCGCGCCGCCGACATTGCCGGCGCCGATGATGGCGAGCTTCATCGCATGCCCTCCGCGCACAGAACCGGCATCACACCATCACCTTGCCGGCTTCGGTGATCGCGCTATCGAGGCTTTCAGCCGCGTCGCCGAGGATCATTTCGTTGTGCGCGCGTCCCGATGGGATCATCGGGAAGCAGTTTTCCTTCGGGTCGACCACGCAGTCGAACAGCACCGGCCGGTCGACGTCGATCATCTCCTTGATGGCGTGGTCGAGATCGCCCGGCTTGGAGCAGCGGATACCGACCGCATGATAGGCCTCGGCCAGCTTGACGAAATCCGGCAGCGCTTCCGAGTAGCTTTGCGAATAACGCCCGCCGTGCAGCAGTTCCTGCCACTGCCGCACCATGCCCATGTATTGGTTGTTGAGGATGAAGATCTTGACCGGCAGCCGGTACTGCACCGCCGTCGAAAGCTCCTGCATGGTCATCAGCACCGAGGCCTCGCCGGCGATGTCGATGACCAGCGATTTCGGATGCGCCAGCTGCACGCCGACCGAGGCCGGCAACCCGTAGCCCATGGTGCCGAGCCCGCCCGAGGTCATCCAGCGGTTCGGCTCCTGGAAGGCGTAGAACTGCGCCGCCCACATCTGGTGCTGGCCGACCTCAGTGGTGATGTAGCAGTCGCGGTCCTTGGTCGCCTCGTACAGCCGCTGGATGGCGTATTGCGGCTTGATCACCTCGTTGGACGACCGGTAGGCGAGCGACTTGCGGCTGCGCCATTTGTCGATCTGCGTCCACCACATCGACAGCGCTTTCTTGTCGGCATGGATAGCGCCGGTGCGCCACAGCCGCACCATGTCTTCCAGCACATGCGCACAGTCGCCGACGATCGGCACGTCGACCTTGACGTTTTTGTTGATCGAGGACGGATCGATATCGACATGGATCTTCTTTGAGCCGGGCGAGAAGGCGTCGAGCCGGCCAGTGATACGGTCGTCGAAGCGCGCGCCGATGCAGATCATCACGTCGCAATCGTGCATCGCCATGTTGGCTTCCAGCGTGCCGTGCATGCCGAGCATGCCCATCCATTGCGGATCGGCGGCCGGAAAGGCGCCCAGCCCCATCAGCGTCGAGGTGACCGGATAGCCGGTGAGCTTGACCAGCTCGCGCAGCAGGTCGCTCGCCGCCTTGCCGGAATTGACCACGCCGCCGCCGGTGTAGAACAGCGGGCGCTTGGCATGCGCCATCAGCTCGATCGCCTGCTTGATCTTCTCGATATCGCCCTTCACTTTCGGCTTGTAGCCGGTGTGCGGGAAATCCTTCGGCTTGGAATAGACGCCCTTGGCGAACTGGATGTCCTTCGGCACGTCGATCACGACCGGACCGGGCCGGCCGCTGGCGGCAATATGGAACGCCTCGTGCAGCACGCGCGGCAAATCCTCGATGCGCTTGACCAGGTAATTGTGCTTGGTACACGGCCGCGTAATGCCGACGGTATCGCATTCCTGAAAAGCGTCGTTGCCGATCAGGTGGGTCGGCACCTGGCCGGTGATGCAGACGATCGGGATCGAGTCGCACAGCGCGTCGGTCAGGCCGGTCACCGCATTGGTGGCCCCGGGGCCGGAGGTGACCAGCACGCAGCCGACCTTGCCGGTCGAACGCGCATAGCCTTCCGCCGCATGCACCGCGCCCTGCTCGTGCCGCACCAGGATGTGCTGCACTTTGTCCTGCGCGAAGATTGCGTCGTAGATCGGCAGCACCGCGCCGCCCGGATAACCGAACAGATGCTTCACGCCCTGGTCGGCGAGCGCCTCGATCACCATTTCGGCGCCGGTCATTTCGCGTGTCATGGTCGTCTTTCCTTTGATCCTCTTGCTTCTCGCTCGTTCTCTTGCCGCGGCCAATAAAAAAGGCCCGTTAAGGGCCATGTCCGGACGCTTCCCTAGGCGACCCTTATCAGGGCTGCCAGGCCAGCGTCCGAACCTCTACCACTACGGTAATAATATTGCGTAGCATTGTGTCCGCCCGTACTTTCATTGCGCGGCTTTATAGGGGGGCGGATTGGAAACGTCAAGCACCTTGGTCAAACCTGGCCCCGGACCAGGAATACCCGTTTCTGTTCCCGGCTTACCTGCCCGTCCCCCAATTTTACCGTGAAATCATAAGCATGGACGAATTCGCCAGCCACCGAGAACGGTGGCAAGGCGAGATCCACCGGACGCCTGTGCCCGGCTGGGATGTCCTTATTGAGATTGGGCTGCACCTCGGCTGACGTCCCGTTGGTGATGAGGCAATAGCGGTAGCGAGTGTTGCAGTACGTCCTTCATGATCAAAAGGTCGGCGCCGGGTTGGTCCAGGGTGCGGATGTCGCCCTCGACGAACCGGATGTTCGGCGCGGCATGGCCCACGATGTTTTTGACGACGATGACGACACGTCGATGCCGAGATAGTCGATGCCGCTCCAATCGATCAGCTGACTGGACTGCCAGTCGCCGCAGCCGGCATCGACCACGCTTCGGCTGGTGTGGCGGGCGAGAAAGTCCTGCTGGAATTGACGGTAGGTTTCCGTGGCCTGCGGCAGCGAGCCGAAGCCGGAGCCTATGTGCCATGCGTTGCTGGCGTAGATGAAGTCGAAAACACTGCCGCGTGCGGCACGTCGCGTCCGTGCACGGCGTTGTAGAGCCTGCGGTACATCTGGAAGGCTGGCTGATGGTCCCGATTTGATCGGACCACGACCTCACACAGCGACAGCGCATCGGCGAGATCGCCCTGCATGGCACGCTTCCTGGCGTCCTGCAGCTGAAGTGTTATCTGGTCGGGCGTCATTGCTGTATGTGCTTGCGGCACCTCTAGCACAGCGGGCAGACCGGCGAAACGTCAGGCCTTTATAGGGGCAAGGATTTTGTCCACCGTCACGTCCGGGCCCACCCAGGTCCAATCCGGCATCTGATTGCGGAACCAAGTGAGCTGGCGCTTGGCGTAGCGGCGGGTGTCAATGATGGCGCCCGCCGCCGCCTCATCGAGCGATATCTCGCCCCTGAGATGCCGGATCAGCCAGGGCACGCCGTGCGCCTTCATGGCCGGCAGCAAGGGATCGAGTTTGCGCGCCGCCAACGCCCTCACCTCGTCGAGCGCGCCGGCCTTCAGCATGGCGGCGAAACGCGTTTCGATCCGCGCCACCAGTTCCTTGCGCTCGCAGGTGAGAAAGACTTTCGCTGCTCGGTTTGGATCGACCAGCGCCGGCATGCCTTCGCGGTGCCAGTCGGTGAGCGAGCGTCCGGTCGCCAGCACCACTTCCAGCGCGCGCGAAATGCGCGAGCGGTCGTTCACCATCAGCCGCTGCGCGGTTACGGAATCGCGTTGCATCAGTTCGGCATGCAGCGCCGCTGCGCCTTCGCTTCGCATGCGCCCGCGCACTTGGCCGCGAATTTCGGCTGGGATCGGCGGCACTGCCGCTAAGCCGCTGGTCAGCGCCTTGAAATAAAGCCCGGTGCCGCCGACCAGGATCGCAGCGCGTTTCTGCGCTGCGATTTCATCGAGTGCCACGCCGACGTCGCGGCACCAGCGCCCGACCGAATAATTCTCCGCCGCATCGATATGGCCATAGAGCCGGTGCGGCATGCGCGCTTCCTCCGCGGGCGTTGGCCGCGCGGTGATGACGCGCAGATCGCGATAGACTTGCATGGAATCGGCATTGACGATGGTGCCGCAGAGCTTCTCGGCCAGCGCCAGCGCCAGCGCCGATTTACCGCTGGCGGTCGGGCCTGCGATCAGGATGACATCGGATTGGCGCATCGTGAATTCGGGCGGCTGCTAGTTCAACCGCCGCGACGACGGCTGCGAAATAACCTCCTCGACCAGCGCGGCGATCGGGCTGGCCTGATGGTGCGTCATCCGCCACGCGCCATCGACGCGCTTGAACAAGTTGGTCGTGGCGAGCGCCGCCCCGCCGACGAATTCCACGCAAAACACGCGGGCTTCCTCGCCCGCGGCCATCACGGTCTCGTTGCGAGGTTCGATCCGCTCCTGGTCCGGATTGCGCAAAATCTCGCGGTAGGATTCCAAAATCGCCTGCCGGCCGAGCAGGACCGGCCATCCAGGGTGAATGCAGGATACGTCGTCATCCGCCCAAATGCGGCTCATCGCCGCGAAATCGGCGCTCGCAAAAGCACGGTAATAGGCCGCATTCGCGGCCAGAATGTCTGCCTCGTCGCTCATGCCCTGTGAGGTGCAGGAAATACCGGCCGAAATCAATCGGGAAAACGGGTCGGCCTCGCCGCGCGCTTGCCGCTCGCGGCCGGGCCTGCAATAAGCACCGCCATCGCCCGACGCCCCGGAGACCGTCTTGACGCTCATCAAGCCATTCCGCGCACTTCGCCCCGCGCCCGGGCGCGCCGCCGAGGTGCTCAGCCCCCCTTACGACGTGCTCTCGAGCGCGGAAGCGCGCGCACGCGCGCACGGCAAGCCGTGGAGCTTCCTGCACATTTCGAAGCCGGAGATCGACCTCGATCCCTCAACCGACCCCTACGACCGCGCGGTCTACGCCAAGGCGGCAGACAACCTCAAACACATGGTCGCAAGCGGCGTGCTGATGCGCGAGCCCAAGCCTTGCTACTACGTCTACCGGCTGACCTGGCGCGGCCGCACCCAGACGGGCCTCGCCTGCGCAGCTTCGCTCGCCGACTACGCCAGCAACCGTATCCGCAAGCACGAACTGACCACGCCGCTGAAGGAAGACGACCGCGTGCGCCAGATCGAGGCGATCAACGCCCAGACCGGCCCGGTGATGATCGGCTACCCGAACGCACCGGCGATCGACGCCCTGCTGGCGCAAGCCGCCACCGGCAAGCCGGAAGTCGACGTCACCGCCGACGACGGCGTACGCCACCAGCTCTGGGTGATCGCCGACGACGCGCTCATCAACAAACTGACCGGCGTCTTCGATGCCCTGCCGGCGATCTACATCGCCGACGGCCATCACCGCTCGGCGGCGGCCGCGCGCGTGGCGGCGGCGCGCAAGGGTGAAGGCTCGCACAGCTATTTCCTGTCGGTGATCTTCCCCGAACGCGAAATGACCATCCTCGATTACAATCGCGTGGTGAAGGATCTGAACGGCCGCAGCGCGGAGCAGCTTCTCGCCGAGCTGCGCAAGAGCTTCACGGTGACCGCGTCCGATCAGCCGGTGCGCCCGGCCGCCGCGCATGACTACGGCATGTATCTCGCCGGCCGTTGGTACCGGCTCACGATCCGCCCCGAGCTGGTTGCGAGCGATCCGATCGGCCGGCTGCCGATCACGGTGCTCACCCGCAACGTGATCGAGCCGCTGCTCGGCATCAAGGATCCGCGCACCGACAAGCGCATCGACTTCATCGGCGGCGCGCGCGGACTGAGCGAGCTCGCGCGGCGGGTGAACTCCGGCGAGATGGCGGTCGCCTTCGCGCTCTATCCGACGCAGATGTCCGACCTGATGGCGGTGGCCGATGCCGGCGGCATCATGCCGCCGAAGTCGACCTGGTTCGAGCCCAAGCTCGCCGATGGCATGGTCAATCACGTGCTCGACTGGGCGGCTTAGGAAATCAGCATTGCCCGCAACAGGCGATGCCGAACCGCAAGCCCCGACGCCGGCCGCAGGAGCATTGTTAGCCAGATTCGGAGAAGGACTGCCTTGCACCAGCTGGGTCGGCTGGCGCGAGCGCGGAGAGGTATCCCTGCTGGAAACTCATGCCACAGAAGCCGTATCGCCTTCCGGCGTCAGCACCAGCAGCAGCACCGCCTTGTTGCCGACCTTCTGGAGCTTCTCGATGCGCTGCTGCAATTCGGCGGCGGTCGCCTCTCATTGCTGCTCCGAGCTGGGGAGCGATGTCAGATCGGATCCCCAGTGTTCTGTTCCGGAAGCGACTTGATATCGAGCGTACGCAGCAGCGCAAAGGGTCGATCTGCGCGCTCGCCTGTTCGGGCAGGCCTGCGGTTGCGGACGGCGTGGGACGCAAGGTCAGATCCATCAAAGTATCGCGATCGTCACGACAGTTACGGCTATTACACGCATGTTTGCCTCCATGGCTATTGGTTTACTTGCAGTCGAACGGGCGGTCATGAATTTCGCAGCTTTGCGCTTGGCGGCTGCGGCGGATCGATCAATTCGCGCAAAGTCTGGCCGCACGAGATTTCCGAGATCGGTCAACCGGATGCTCGTGTTGCTTCGCTCGAACAATGGGCCGCCAAATTCATTTTCCAATTGTCGGATCGCAACTGTGATCGACGGCTGTTTAACCCCGCAGCGTTTAGCAGCCTGCGTAAAACTTTTTTCTTTGCAAAGCGCGACAAAATAGCTGACCTGATTCATTTTCACGATGCAGGCCCGCCGTTATCGAGCAGCAAATTCTATTGCGTGTGAAAGGATCGGTAAGCTGACCGCGGTCGCGAGCGCCAGCAAGTAGAAAGCTACCCAAGCCGTGGCGACCGCGGCTTCACCGCCATCATAAATTTGTTTGTCGTGCGGCCGCTGATGCTTCCGAACCGTATCCAGTCGTCCGGCTCGGATTTCAAAATCGTCGTTGAATGCACGCATGGTCGTCCTCCGTTAAGGAGACCGCTACCATGCGTACCGATCGGCGATGGTGAACTAGCTCACATTTCGCGCAGACTTTTTTGCCTCACCGCCACTCCCAGATTCCGCTGGGTGTGGCGCGCCCATCCGCATTTGGTTACATGTTTAGGCATCCGCGCCGAAAGCAAACTGCCGGCGCGAACGCCGGCCGCGGCATCACGGTCAGCGCGAAAGTTACTGCAGACTGAGCGCCACGAAGCTCGGGTCGCCGTCCGGCGTCACCACCAGCAGCACCACCGCCTTCTTGCCGTCTTTCTTGAGTTTCTCGATGCGCTGCTGCAGTTCGTCGGCGCTGCCGACCGGCTGCTGCTGCACCTCGGCGATCACCAGGCCGGGCGTCAGGCGCTTTTCCGCCGCCGCCGAGTTGGCGTCGACGCCGGTGATCAGCACGCCCTTCACCTTGTCCTTGATCTTGTGCTTCTTGCGCAGCTCGTCGGTGAGATTGGCGAGGTCGAGGCCGAGCGCCTTCTTCACCACCGTCTTTTCTTCCGTGCCGTTTTTCTTAGGCGTCAACGCGGCCTGTTTTTCGTCCTCGAGCCGGCCGAGCTTGACGGTCTTCGTTTCTTCCTTGCCCTTGCGGATGATCGTTACCTCGACGTCCTTGCCGACCGGCGTCTCGGCGACGATCTTCGGCAGGTCGCGCATCTCCCTGATGTCCTGGCCGTCGAACTTGATGACGACGTCGCCCGGCTCGATGCCGGCCGGCTTGGCCGGGCCCTTGTCGTCGATGCCGGCAATCAGCGCGCCGCGCGCCGGCTTGATGCTGAGGCTGTCGGCGATCTCGTCGGTCACCTGCTGGATGCGCACGCCGAGCCAGCCGCGCCGCACTTCCTTGAACTGGCGCAGCTGATCGATCACCGCCACCACGATTTTCGACGGCACCGCAAAGCCGATGCCGATCGAGCCGCCCGACGGCGAGATGATCGCGGTGTTGACGCCGATCACCTCGCCATTGAGGCTGAACAGCGGTCCGCCCGAATTGCCGCGATTGATGGCGGCGTCGGTCTGGATGTAGTTGTCATACGGTCCCGAATTGATGTCGCGGTTGCGCGCCGAGACGATGCCGGCGGTCACGGTACCGCCCAGGCTGAACGGATTGCCGATCGCGATCACCCATTCGCCCAGGCGCAGCTTGTCGCTGTCGCCGAACTTCACCGCCTTGAGCGGCTTGTCCGGCTTGACGCTGAGCAGCGCGAGATCGGTCTTGGTATCGCGGCCGATGATGTCGGCTTTCAGCGTGGAGCCGTCGTTGAGAATGACATTGATCTCGTCGGCATCGGCGATCACGTGGTTGTTGGTGACCACCAGGCCGGACGCATCGATGATGAAGCCGGAGCCAAGCGAATTGACGCGGCGCGGCGTCTGGGGCCCGCCTCCCGGCCCGTTCTGGCCGCGGCGGTTCTTGAAGAACTCCTCGAAGAATTCCTCGAACGGCGAGCCGGGCGGTAGCTGCGGCATCGCGTTGCTGTTCATGTCCACGGTCTGCTTGGTCGAGATATTGACCACCGCATCGATCACGGCTTCCGCCACATCAGAGATGTTGTCCGGCCCGCGCGCCGCGGCGGGACCGGTCAGTGCCGGCCAAGCGATTGCGGCGGCGGCGAAAATCGCCATACCGAGGCGGCCGGCGCGGTAAGTCATAGGACTGAGGATAGCGCCCATGGGCGTCGATTCTCCTAGGAAACGGCGTTGATTCATAACAGTGCAGCCGTCTTCACGGCAATTCAAGGGCATCGGCCATCAACACCATGAGAGGCCGATTCGCCGGCAAAAGCACGCGCACGATCCCGAAAAGTGGGTACCGGTTTTCGGAATAGATCATGCGCAAACATAGCCTAACTGCGGACTAACCATACCAGGATCAGGCCGATCACCGCCGAGCCGATACCAATCGCGCGCAGGGACGCCTCCGGCGTTTCCAGGACGCTCGCCATCGCCCGTTTGGCGGGGCCGGGAAAGGCGGCAAACACCAGGCCCTCGATCACGAAGACCAGCCCGAGCGCAGCCAGGAAGTCACCCATGCTGGCTGCGTCCTAACTTTTTTCCTTGAGCATGATCTTATCCGAAAACCGGTGCCCACTTTTCAGGATCCCGCGCTAGCGCGCCGGCGCAGCCGGCGCTGGCGCCGTCTCCACGCGCAGCTTGCCGGACGGATTGTTGAAGAAGCGGAAGAAGCTGGTGTCCGGCTTAAGCAGGAACCGCGTGTCGCTGTGCCTAAGGCCGGACTCGTAGGCCTGCATCGAGCGGTAGAACGAGAAGAAGTCCGGATCCTTGTTGAACGCGTCGGCGAAGATCTGGTTGCGGGTGGCATCGCCCTCGCCGCGGATCTGCTCGGATTTGGAGGTCGCCTCCGCCACCAGCACGGTGACCTCGCGGTCGGCGCGCGAGCGGATTTCCTGCGCGCGCTGGGCGCCTTGCGCGCGGAATTCCGCCGCCTCGCGCTGGCGCTCGGTCTGCATGCGCTGATAGACCGCCTGGCTGTTCTGCTCCGGCAGGTCGGCGCGCCGGATGCGCACGTCCACCACGGCGATGCCGTAGCCGGTCGCCTCATGATCGACCAGTTCGCGGATGCGCGCCATCAGCTCGGCGCGCTGGTCGCGCACCACATGGGTGAAGGTCACCTCGCCGAGCACGCGGCGCAGCGCCGAATTGAGCAGGATGGCGAGCTGCGAATTGGCGCCGCTGATCGAACCCAGCGTCTGATAGAAGCGCAGCGGATCCTGGATGCGGTAACGCGCGAAGGCGTCGACCACCAGCCGCTTCTGGTCGGAGGCGATCACTTCCTGCGCTGGCGCTTCCAGGTCGAGGATGCGCTTGTCGATATCGATCACGCTGTCGATGAACGGCACCTTGACGTGCAGACCCGGCTCGCTGACCACGTGCACCGGCTGGCCGAGGCGAACCACCAGCGCCTGCTGGGTCTGATAGACGGTGAACAGCGCGCTATAGACGACGATCAGCGCGGCAAAGGCCAGGACCGCGATGACGCCGCCGATGACATTGAGTTTCATCGCTGGCCTCCGGTCTGGGTCTGGTTGCGCGGCGGCGCCGGAACGGCGAGTTCATTGAGCGGCAGATACGGCACCACGCCCTGGGAGCCCGGATTGGAATCCACGATGATCTTGCTGGAACCACCGAGCACGCGCTCCATGGTCTCCAGATACATGCGCTCGCGGGTGACGTCGGGCGCCTTGGTGTACTGCTCGTAGATCTTCAAGAAGCGCGAGGTCTGCCCGGTGGCTTCCGCCACGGTCTGCGACTTGTAGGCTTCCGCGGCCTGCGTGATCCGCGCGACGTTGCCGCGCGCTTCCGGCACCACCCGGTTGGCATAAGTCTGCGCCTCGTTCTGCGCGCGCTCGAGGTCGGCACGCGCGGCCTGCACGTCGCGGAATGCATCGATCACCTGCGCCGGCGGATCGACCTTTTGCAGCTGCACCTGCTGCACGAAGATGCCGGCGCCGTAATGGTCGAGCGTCTTCTGCATCAGATCCTGCACGGCGGTCTCGATGGTTTGCCGCGCGCCGGTCAAGATCGGCTGGATCTCGGAGCGGCCGACCACTTCGCGCATGGCGCTTTCCGCCACCGCCTTCACCGTGCCTTCCGGATTCTGGATGTTGAACAGGTATTGGCCGACACCGGTCGGCTTCACCTTCCACAGCACCGAGAAGTCGACGTCGACGATGTTCTCGTCGCCGGTCAGCATCAGGCTTTCCTCGGGCACGTCGCGGGTGGCGGAGCGGCGGCCGTCCTCGACCAGGCGCATGCCGATGTCGATCTTGTTGACGCGCAGCGCCCGCGGCGTGAGCACGGTCTCGATCGGATAAGGCAGATGGTAATTCAATCCGGGCTGCACCTCGCGCACGACCTGGCCGAAGCGCAGCACCACGCCGAGTTCGTCGGGTTCGACCCGGAAGAAACCGGAGAAACCCCACAGCGCGACCGCGGCCAGCGCCAGCAGCGCGAAGCCCTTGCCGCCGAGATTGCCGCCCGGCAGCACGCTGCGCAATTTATCCTGGCCGCGGCGGAGGATTTCCTCCAGATCCGGCGGTTTCGGTCCACCCGGCGATTGCGGTCCGGAGCCCCAGGGGCCCTTGCCGCCCGAGCCCCAAGGGCCGCCGCCCCCGCCGCCTTGATTACTCCATGGCATTGAATTGATCTCCCGGCGCCGGCTTATGTAATGCCGGCTGGCCTTGTTGGGAGGGGTTATAGGGGACCGGACGGGTGGTTACAACGCGCCGGCAAACCGCCTTTTGCCGCGTTTTGTCGCTTTTCAGCGCCTTAAATACGCCACGACCGCGAAACTGGCGCTGTCGTCCGGCCCGGCCGGATATTCCAAGCGCTTGATCTCGCGCCAGACCGCGGAGTCGATCGGCGGGAAAAACGCAGTCCCCTTAATTCCGGCGCGGCATGCACATGGGTGATCTCGAGCCGATCCGCCCGCCCCATGGTGTCGGCGAAGACGTCGCCGCCGCCGATCACCATGATCTCGTCGACGCCACGCTTGGCGGCGTCCTGCTGCGCAGCACGAATGCCGCTTCCAGGTTGGTCGACCAGCACCGTGCCCGGCGCGGTCAGACGGGAATCGCGCGTCAACACGATATTGGTGCGACCCTTGAGCGGCTTGCCGATCAATTCATAGGTCTTGCGCCCCATGATCACCGGCCGATTGAGCGTCACCTGCCGGAAGTGCTGCAGATCGGATTTCAGCCGCCACGGCAATTGCCCGGCGTAGCCGATGACGTTGTTTTCGCCGACGGCGGCAACCAGCACAATTTTCATGATCGCGCCTCCTGGGCCGCGAAGGTCTGCAAGGCCGCCCCGCTCAAGCGGCAGATGCGCCAGTCGTCTCTTATCTCGGCGCCGAGCGAACGGTAGAAGGCGATCGCCGGTTCATTCCAGTCGAGTACCGCCCACTCAAATAGGCCATAGCCTTGCTCGACGCACCGCGCCGCCAGCCGCCTGAGCAGAGCGCGGCCGATGCCCTGCTTGCGGAATTTTTGCCGCACGAAAATATCCTCGAGATAAATCCCGTGCCGGCCGCGAAATGTCGAGAAATTGAGAAACCAGGTCGTAAAACCCGCCGCTTCCCCATTCCATTCCGCGATGTCGCAGTAAAGACGCGGCTCGCGTGCAAACAGCGCGGTGGCGATTGCCTCCGGCGTCGCGTCCACCTCGCCCGCCAGCTTCTCGTAATCGGCCAGCTCGCGCACCAAGGCAAAGATCAGCGCCGCATCCGCTGGCTGCGCCGCGCGGATGGCGATGCTCACACCGCCACCGCGGCTTTGATGTGCGGATGCGCGTCGTAGCCTTCGACCGTGAAATCCTCGTAGCGGAATCCGAAAATATCCTGCACCGCCGGATTGATGCGCATGGTCGGCAGCGCGCGCGGCGCGCGTGATAACTGCAGGCGCGCCTGCTCCAGGTGATTCAAATACAGATGCGCATCGCCAAAAGTGTGGATGAATTCGCCCGGCTGAAAACCGGTCACCTGCGCCACCATCAACGTGAGCAGCGCGTAGGAGGCGATGTTGAACGGCACGCCGAGGAACACGTCGGCCGAGCGCTGGTAGAGCTGGCACGACAAGCGCCCATTGGCGACGTAGAACTGGAACAAGCAGTGGCAGGGCGGCAGCGCCATCTTGTCGACGTCGGCCGGGTTCCAGGCGGTCACGATCAGCCGGCGCGAATCCGGATTGCGCTTGATCATGTCGATGACGTGGCTGATCTGATCGATGGTCTTGCCGTCCTTGGCCGGCCATGAACGCCATTGCTGGCCGTAGACCGGCCCGAGATCGCCGCGCTCGTCGGCCCACTCGTCCCAAATGCGCACGCCGTGCTCTTTGAGATATTTGATGTTGGTGTCGCCGGCCAGGAACCAGAGCAGCTCGTGCACGATCGATTTCAGGTGCAGCTTCTTGGTGGTGAGCATCGGAAAGCCGTCATCGAGCGCAAAGCGCATCTGATGGCCGAACACCGACAGCGTGCCGGTGCCGGTGCGGTCGTGCTTCTCCGCGCCACGGCTAAGGATATGTTCCATCAGATCGAGGTATTGGCGCATCGACAACCTCCTTCCGACTCGGAAGATGGGCAAGTTTAGCGCCCCCGGCAACCGCCCGGCAGGCGCTTATCCGCGCTTTTTGCTATTATCGACGGACCGCAGAGGGGATACGCTCATGACCTTCGACCGCATTCTCCTGGCCCGCATCCTGTTCACCTTGATGACCGCCGGCTGGGCCGTCCTTACGGTGTTCGCCGACTTCAACAAGACGCACGCGACCAATCCGAAATGGACGCCGCACGCGCGCTTCCACGTGGTCTGGCAGATATCGAGCTATGTCGGCTTCGGCCTGCTCGCCTTCGCGCTGATCTGGTGGCCCGGGCCGCTGGCGCTCGAGCGGCTCTATCTGGTCGCGCTCATGGGCGCCATCGTCTACGCCGCCTTCTTCGCGGCCCTGATCGCCATGCCGGTCTATGGCGGCGCGGCCTATGACGACAACGGCTATCAACCGTTCAAGGCGCCGATCCCGATCATTTCCAAGACCTGGGACGCCAACATCACCGCCTTCTCGATCCAGCTGGTGATCCTGGCCGCCGGCATTGTGGCGGTGACAGGGGCGTTTGCCGGCTGAGCTGGTTTACCCGCTTTTTACGGCGACGCAGCCAGGCTTTACGTCCGCAGTGCGCTGGCTAGCCTAAAAAACCCGCTCTGCAATCCGCATAGCGGGGTGTTCGCGATGCTCTACGTCATTTCCGGTGTTGCTCTGGTCGGCGTCGGCGGCGGCAGTTTCTGGTATTTGCTGCCGCGCAATGGCCGCGTGCATCCATTCGTCGAAAACTCGGACGTCGGCTCGATGGTCACAATCGCGATCATGACCGCGGTCACCTTCGGGCTTGTCATTCTGTGTACAGGACTTTTCGGTTAGCGCTGCGGGCCCGGCTCACAGCCAACCGCTCAATCCCAGCACCCCGGCCACTACGAACATCCAGAGCGGATTGACGCGGGTGAAGAACGCCACCGCCGCGGTCGCGGCGGTAATCAGGCCGGCATAGATATTATGGTCGGCGGTGCGCGCCAGCACGAAGGCGCTCGCCCCGATCAGCCCGAGCGAGAGCGGCACCAGCCCGGCCTGGATCGCAATCCGCCAATGTGCATTCTTGAAGCGGTCCCAGGTGCGCGCCACGAAAAAGGCCAGCAGGCAGGTCGGGCCGCACATCGCCGTGGTCGCCACCGCCGCCCCGGTAAATCCCGCCACGTGATAGCCGATCAGGGCGACGATGATGACGTTCGGTCCGGGCGACACCTGCGCGATCGCGAACATGTCGGCGAACTGGCGGTCGCTCATCCAATGCATCACCTCGACCGCGATACGGTGCATTTCCGGAATCGCCGCATTGGCGCCGCCGACCGCGAACAGCGACAGCAGCGCGAAATAGCCGAACAGCGAGGTGAGCGGATGCTCGTTCATCGCTTGAACCACGCGAAAGCGATGCTGAACGGCGCCAGCCCAAGAAAGACAAAGGGCAGCGGCCAATGCATGAGAGCGACGCCGATGAAGGCGAGGATCGCGAACACCGGCGCCGAATTCCATCGCTTCTGGAACAGCGGCGCCGCCATCTTGGCGACCACGGCGATCAACAGACCGACGGCGGCGGCGGTGATGCCGGCGAGAATGCGGCTGAGCGTTTCGACACCGCCGAAGCGCTCGTACAAAATCGCCAGGACGGTGACGATGATCAGCGGCGGGCCGAGCAGGCCGGCGAGCGCCACCGCGGCGCCCGCCGGACCGGCGAAACGAGAGCCGAACACCACCGAAAAATTGATCACGTTCGGACCGGGCAGGAATTGCGAGAGCGCGAAGGTCTCGTTGAATTCCTCCGTGCTCATCCAGCGGCGCTGCTCGACGATCATCCGCCGTGCCCACGGCAGCGCGCCGCCAAAGCCCGACAGCGACACGACCGCGAAGGCGCGGAACAGTTCAGCGAGCGAGGGGCGCAGGGCGGCGGGCGGCGGCGCGGCGGGTGCGGACATATGCGCAATGATTACATCGCCACGGCACGTGCGACCAGCCGCCCCGCTGCGGCCGCACAATGCGTTACGCGGAATGCCTCCCGCCGTAGGTTCGATCTCGCTTATGCCGCCGTGGCGGCCGGCTGGGTGTCTGGCTTCTTGAACTGCTCAAAGGCGTCGAGCGCGTGGCTCGCATACATCACCGCTGGGCCCGCCCCCATATAGATCGCCATGCCGAGCGTCTCGATCACTTCGTCACGCGAGGCGCCGTGCTCCAGCGCGGCCTTGACATGAAAGCCGATGCAATCGTCGCAGCGCACCGCGACCGCAATGCCGAGGGCGACCAACTCCTTGGTCTTGCCGTCGAGCGCCTTGTGAGCCAGCGCGGATTGCGCCAGGCCGGAAAACGCCTTCATGACCTCAGGCGTGCCTGTTCTTAAATTACGCAATTGTGCGGTCAGTTCCTTCGTACGCTCCGGCCAATTCGTCATCCGTCCATCTCCATTGTGCTGCGCTCGCGCATTATCATATTCGCTAATCTATATATATGAGACCGCCGTTCCCGGTCTTGATCTTGATCAATGTGAGCCTGCGAAAATTGCCAGTGCGGGGGAGTTATGAGGCTTGCGAATGCCTCTCCGCCGTCATTGCCGGGCGACGCCGGCGGCGAGCGCGCGGTTAATCGAGCCCCAGGAAATGCCGCCACTCGGTGCCCATATTGTCGTCAGTGATCGGCCGTTGGCCGGCCGTGCGGGCAAGGATGTCGGGACAGGGCTCGATCGGCCGCTTGCCGTTGCCAGCTTCGCCCGCCTCGCGGCTTGCTTCCCAGGCTGACAATTTGTCGAGCTCTTCGCTGTCCTGCCGGCGTGCCGGGTCGAATATCGGCGTGCCGTCGATGCGGTAGGATTGTTGCGATCGGCCGCGTTCCTGGTCGTGATTAACGTAAGACTAGTCATGAGCGCCGGACACTCGGAAAACCGAACCGGCATGCTAGTTGGGGAAGCTTACCCAACCCTCAACGTCCTGTGGGCATTGCGGTAAGACGCGTCCGAACTGGCCCCGCCGCCGCTCAGCATTATCTTGAAATCATGTACTACAATGGCAATGGCGTGCCGCGGGATCCGGGCCGCCAGGCCGATTGATACGACGCGCAAGGGAGAATTTCCGATGGCATCGTCGCCCCTCGTCTCCACCGCCTGGCTCGAGCAGCATCTCGCCGATCCCGATCTGCGCATCCTCGAGGTCTGCAACGTCCGCGACGATAAGACCTATCACGAGGGGCATATTCCGGGCGCGCTGTGGGTCTACTGGAAATCGGCGTGCTGGCACGAAAGCGACCGCGATTTCATCACCCCCGCCGCGATGGCAAAGCTGTTCGGCGGCATGGGCATCGGCCCGCAGTCGACCGTCGTGCTGTACGGCGATCCCGTGCAATACGGCAGTTACGCCTTCTGGGCCTTCACCATGGCCGGGCACGCGAACCTGCGGCTGCTCGACGGCGGGCGCAAGAAATGGATCGCGGAGGGGCGGCCGCTGTCGCGTACCGTGCCGCGCTTTCCCGCCGTCGCCTATCCGGCGCCGAAGGGAACGTCGTCGATGCGGGTCGGCCGCGACAATGTGCGCGAGCATCTGCGGAAGCCGCGCCGGCTGTTGCTCGACGTCCGTTCGCCGGAGGAATACTCGGGAAAGCGCGTGTCGGAATATTCCTTCGCAGTCGACCACGGCGCCGAGCGCACCGGGCGCATCCCGGGCGCCAAGCATCTCTATTTCCGGGAGTTGCTGAACGAGGACGATTCGTTCAAGTCACCCGACCAGCTTCGCGGCGTGCTGGCCGCGGCCGGCGTTACTCCGGAAAAATTCGACGACGTCGTCTGCTATTGCCGGCTGAGCCATCGCGCCACCATCGCCTGGATCGCCATGAGCCAAATTCTCGGCCACCCGAACGTCAAGATCTACGATGGCTCGTGGACCGAATGGGGCAGCATCGTCGGCTTTCCCGTCGAGAAGTAGCGAGCCCGCCGCAATACGAAATAAACGGAGGCGATCGCTGACGGTTTAAAAAATGCGCGTGATGGCGTAGCCTACAGGCGTGCGCTGGGGCACAGGAATCACATAACCGAACGCTTCGTCCAGAGGGTCATCCCATGGTGCGACCGTTTCTTGCATTGTTTTTCCTCGGCTCGGTCGCGGCGGCGGCCATTTCGCCGTGCGCGGCCCAAGCGCAGAGCGCGGCCGCCAAGGAGTGTCTTCGCCTCAATACCCAGCCGGCCGATCAAATCCCCTGGGATCAACACGAGCGCGTTTACAAACAATGGGCCGAGGTCTGCGGCCAGGCGATGAAAACCGACGGCGGCGATATCCGCATCAAGAAGGCGACGGCACGCGCATACGGCGCGACCGGCCGGCGGGAGGAGGAGATCGTTCTGTTGCGCGAAATGGCCGCGCAGGGCGACGCCGAGTCCTACATGGATATCTATGAGATGTACAAATCCTTCTACCGCAGCCACGTCGATAAACCGCAACTCGTCAAGCGCGCCGAGGCCGAGCAATCGCTGCGCAAGGCGGCCGAGCTCGGTCACCCGTTTGCGACCATGATGCTGGCGATTCTGCTCGACCGCGGCTCAACCGTGAAGCGCGACCCGGAAGAGGCGATCGTTTGGGCCGAGCGCGCCATCGCCAATCCGGCTCGTAGCCCCGACCCGATCAAGGACATACGGCCGATCGATGTGCAGGTGCTGCTCGGCCGCCTACTGGTGAAATCCAGCGATGCGGTAAGAAAGGCGCGCGGCATCGCGTTGCTCGAAAGAGTCGGGCCGCAAGGGCGTGGCGACGCCCTGGCCTATCTGGCGGAGACGATCCGCGCCGGCGACCCGGTGCGGGCGCGCGCGTTGCTGGAACAGGCCGCGCGCACTGATCCGGGGGCCGCGCTGGCGCCGCTCGCCGACATGCTGGTCAAGGGCGAGGGCGGCCCGAAAGACGAGAAACGGGCGCTTTCGCTGCTGCGCGGCGGCTCCGCGCGCGGTGCCCAATACGCGCAGGCCTATCTCGGCCAGCTGACGCTCGAAGACCGCTTGGTGAAGCGCGACGTCGCCGAAGCGGTGCGGCTGATCACGCCCTGGTCACAGTGGGACTATGACACGCAACTGCAACTCGCGCGGCTACTGGCGGAAAACCCCGATATTGAGGTCACCTATGCGATGCATATGGTCTCCGGGCTCACCGAAGCGATCGAGCTCGGCGAGCCCGGCGCCCTGCCGACATTGATCGCGCTCAAGCTCTCGTGCAACAATCAATTCCGCGACGAAGCCGGCGGCTGCAAATTGGTGACGGAAGCGGCCAACCGCGGCGATAGCGATGCCGCGCGCCGCGTACCGGAATGCAATCCCATAACAGCGAAAATTCGCGGCTTTGTCGCGTACAAAAAAGACGACCTCGACGGCGCTATCTCCGACTATGGCGAGGCGATCAAGGCCGACGCGAATTACGCCGATGCCTTCTCTATCGCGGCATCGCCTGGCACGCCAAGAAGGAATTCGACCGCGCCATCGCCGATTACAGTGCGGCGATCGAGCGCGAGCCCACTCCGCTCGCCTATCTCGACCGCGGCATTGCCTTGTCTATCAAGCGCGACTTCGACCGCGCGATCGTCGACTACGATGCGGCCATCCGCGTGTTCCCGAAATATGCCGAGGCTTACGACTGGCGCGGCAATGCCTGGTAGCACAAGGGCGATTACAACCGCGCGATTGCCGATTTCAGCGCGGCGATCCGCATCGATGCCGACCAAGCCGACCCCTATGACCATCGCGGACGCGTCTATTTCTATACCGGCAATTTCGCCGCCGCGGCGGCCGATTTTCGCCGCGTCGACGATCTGATCGGCAGCCCCTACACGATGCTCTGGCTGTTCCTCGCGCAGGCACGCGCGGGCAAGAACAGCGCGGCCGAGCTCACCGCCGACGCGGCGCGGCTGAAGAGCAAGGATTGGCCCTACGCGGTGATAGATTTCTATCTCGGACATCGCTCGCTCGACGAGATGCGCGCCGCCGCCGGCAAGCCGGACGATAAATGCGAGGCGGCGTTTTATGCCGGCGAGTGGCTCCTGCTGCACGGCAAAAAAGTCGAGGCCAGGCCCGAACTGCAAGTTGCGTCCGAAACCTGCCCGAAAACCTTCGTCGAATATTTCGGCGCGGTCGCGGAGCTCAAGCGGCTTACGAAGTAGCGCGCGCCGGAAAAGTCGGCAAGGCTACGCTGTCGCTTCCTGGCGCTGAACGGACATGACGTAGACGCGCCGCCATGTTGCGGGCGTTCGCCAGGCCACTGACCCTAAGACGGCAATTGCCGTCCCGCCAGGACATATTTGAGCGCAACCGCGATCAGCCAAAAAATTACGCCCATGCCGCCAAGAACGACCGGTATGAGCGGACTGCCGGTTGTCACGGACAGAATGATCGCCTGCGCGAGCACAAGGACCGCAAGAATCCAACCAATCCAGTAGAAGATATTTCCCAGGACCTTTCCAATAAATTTTCCCAGTCTGGCGAACATCGGGCTGTCCTCCCTCAGCGGAGTGTACTCATCCTACGATTTTGTCGGGGCGCTGTCTCGGCCTATTGCGCGGCGCCCCCTTGGCCTGACGCGCATGGGGGCGCCTACGCTGAATTCTTCGCGCCGGTCAGAGGTGCAGGCGCATTTGCTTGGACGCATTGGCAAGACGGCGCTTGGTTTTGGGCTTGCCATAGACATTCAGCAGCACCACAGCGATCGCGAGCAAGGCGAAGGCTATTTCCGCGACCAGAAGCGCCAAAGGAACAGCCATAGATCGGCCCCGTTCGGTTTTAGCGTTTGCCCACGGCTGTGCGCCGCCGGCTTCCATTGGTGACAGCAACCGACAGCTCCGTCACGAAGCTGACGATCAGGCCGACGATGATCAGCGCCGAGTATGCCCTGAATTGCTCGACCAACAGCACCGGCTGGTCCGGATACAAAAAGAACCCGAAAAAAGCGGACAGCAAGACGACGATATTGGCTAGCAAAGCAAACAGCGCGGCAAGGCGCTCGACCGGCGACTCCCGGCTCACATAGAAAAATTCAAGTGTCGACGATATCGACAGGGCGGCGGCCGGCACCAGCGCGAAAAACAGATCGCGGAAATGGCCCTCGATATTAACGAGCCACAATGACGAACCGAGATGCAGGCTCCAGACAATCCAGACCGTCGGCAACCACGCCAGCGCCACGGCCGCTCCCCACAGGAGCAGCCGGACGGCAACATAAATGATCGAGCCCCGACGCATGTGAGCAAAATGTTATTCTCACAGCTTGAGGCGCGTCAATCGCCCGAATTCGCGCTATCCGAAGTTATCCAGGCTGCAAACGTGTCGCCGTGTCTCAAATAAGGCCGATCAGACAACCGCGCTGGCAGGCGACCCAGGGTGGGCACCGCGCATCTTATGGGTCAAGTTATTGCGCGTGAGAGAGGCGGCTACTATTGGCGCCCACACACCGGCGGAGCGGCGCGTAGGTGCGTTCGGCGGCGACCATGAATCCTTCGCCATCGGAAAGCGCTTTAGCGATCGCCACTTCGGCGTCCGCGAAGGCATCGAATTTTTCAGCAATCATCAGGCGCTCTTCCACCGCCGCTTGCGGTCCGCCTTGCGCCAGTCGCATCAGACGCATCGAAACGACGCCCTACACCTCGCACGCAAACCGCACCGATTCGATCCAGGCATTCCATGATTCGAGCACGATAGCCTCCGCTCGATCGACCGGCCTTAGGAGTGAGGTCGGCAACTTCGAACGGAACTATCGCGCAAGATTTACAAGGATCATTTGTGTCGTTGATTAAATTTGTAGGGATTTCGGTTCCCCCAAGCGCAAAATGCTGGTTTCATCGCGGACCAGCCTGTCCAGGGAGGGGACCCATGCATTTTCGCAACGTCACAATCGCATTATGCGCTGCGCTGGCGACCGTAACCGCCACCAAGGTCCGCGCTGAGGTGAGCGAAATCACCATCGCCCAGCAATACGGCGTGAGCTTTCTGCCACTCATGGAGATGGAGAAACTCGGCCTGGTTGAGAAGCACGCCGCGCAACTGGGGCTTCCCGGCGTCACGGTGAAATGGGCGAAGGTGGCCGGCCCCAGCGTCATGAATGACGGATTGATCTCGGGCGCGCTGCACTTCGCCTCGCAGGGCGCCCCGTCCTTGATCACGCTGTGGTCCAAGACCGGCGGCCAGATCAAAGGCGTCGCCGCGTTGACGACCTATCCGCTTTACCTCGTCACCCGCGATCCCGATGTCAAAACCATCAAGGACTTCACCGCCAAGGACAAGATCGCCGTCCCTTCCGTCAAGATATCGACGCAGGCGATCATGCTGCAGATGGCGGCGGCCAAAGCCTTCGGCGAGAGTGAATACGGCAAGCTCGATCCGCTGACGATTTCGCTCTCGCACCCGGATGCGACGCTGGCATTTTTAGGCAACACCGCCGGCGTAAACGCGCATTTCTCGACCTCGCCGTTCTACGAAACGGAAATCAAGGTGCCGGGCGCGCACGTGATCACGACCAGTTACGAAATCCTGGGCGGTCCGGCAACCGCGCTCATCTTGACGTCGAGCGCGAAGTTCCGCGACGCCAACCCGAAAGCCTATAAGGCGGTATTCGACGCGCTCAGCGAGGCGATCGATATCGTCAACAAGGACAAGCGCGCCGCCGCCAAGCTCTATCTCGAGGTCGCCCACGACACCAAATCTTCGCTCGACGAAGTCGTCGCGAGTATCAGCGACAAGGACTACCTCTTTACGCTTCGGCCGCTAAAGGTTTTCGCGACCGCTCAATTTATGGCCAAGATCGGCTCGATCAAGCAGGCGCCGGGCTCGGTCGACGACCTGTTCTTCCCCGGGATTGCGCATCTGAAGGGCGACTGAACTTGTCGACGTTTCGCATCGGCACCGGCGCGGGTTTTTCCTCCGACCGGCTCGACCCGGCCGTCGATCTGGTCGAGCGCGGCGAACTCGACGCCGTCGTGTTGGAATGTCTGGGCGAGCGCACCGTCGCGTTCGGCCACCGCGATCGCATGGCCAATCCCTCGCGCGGCTACAATGCGCTGCTCGACCGCCGCATGCGCGCGCTGCTGCCCGCTTGCCGAGCCGCCAGCACCACCATAATCACCAATATGGGCGCGGCCAATCCGCGCGCGGCCGTCGAACGCACGCTTCACCTCGCGCGCGAGCTCGGGCTGCAAGGCCTCATAGTGGCCTGCATCGAAGGCGACGACGTCTCCGCTCTCGTTCCGCCCAACCAGCCGTTCATGGACGAGCCGGGCACGCTCGCTGACGTCGACATGCCGGTGGTCGGCATGAACGCTTATCTCGGCGCCGATGCGATCCGGCCGGCGCTCGATGCCGGCGCCGACGTCATCATCGGCGGCCGGCTCGCCGATCCGTCAATGTTCCTCGCCGCCATCGCGCATCGCTTCGGCTGGGACGCCGCGGACATGACGCGCATGGGCGCCGGCACGCTGGTGGGACACCTGCTGGAATGCGGCATGCAGGTGACCGGCGGCTATTTCGCCGATCCGGGCGTCAAGGAAGTCCCGGATCTCGCGCGCTGCGGCTTTCCCATCGCCGAGGTGCAATCCGATGGCAGCGCTGTGATCACCAAGCTCGCCGATACCGGCGGCTGCGTCAGCACGCAGACCGTGAAGGAGCAACTGCTGTATGAAGTGCACGATCCGGCGCGCTATCTGACGCCCGATGTAACCGCCGATTTTAGCCATGTCGACGTCGCGGCGGCCGGTACAAACCGCGTCAAGGTGTCGAACGCCACCGGCACCGCGCGACCCGCTTCGCTTAAAGTCACCGTCGGCTTCGACGGCGGCTTCCAGGGCGAAGCCGGGGTGAGCTATGCGGGACCGGCCGCGCAGGAGCGCGGGCGTCTTGCCGCCGACATTGTCGGCGAGCGGCTTGCGCGCGTGCACGGCATCAAGTCCGATCTGCGCATCGACCTGATCGGCGTGAGTTCCCTGTTCGCGACGGCGGGCGTGCGCGCCGCCGACGCGCAAGACGTGCGGCTGCATGTGGCGCTGCGCTCGCGCAACAAAGAAGACGCCGAGCTCATGCTGTGGGAAGTGGAGTCGCTGCTGTGTTGCGGACCCGCGGGCGGCGGCGGCTATCGTGGCGCGATCGTGCCTTGCGTGATGACGAAATCGGTCTTGATCGCCCGCGAGCGCGTCAAGCCGACCATGAAAGTATTGGTGGCATGAACGCCGCGCGACGCAATGCGCGCCGGATCGTCCGCGACATCGCGCATGCGCGCGCCGGCGACAAAGGCAATACCTCTAATGTTAATGTGTGGGCCTACGAGCCTAAGGATTTCGAGCTGCTCAAGCGCACGCTCACGCCTGAGCGCATCAAGCAGGCCTTCCCGCGCCTCATCCGCGGCAAGGTGACGCGTTACGAGCTGCCGCACCTCAACGGCCTCAACTTCGTCATGCAGGACGCGCTCGAGGGCGGCGTCAACCGCTCGCTCAACCTCGACTCGCACGGAAAATCCTGGAGCTACCTCTTTCTCGGGCTTGAGTTGGATGGCGAGGGCGAAGACGGGCCATGATGATCGACGATTTTGCGCTTGCCCGCGCCGTGCACGTGCTGGCGCTGGTGCACTGGATCGGCGGCGTGACGATGGTGACCACCATCGTGCTGCCGCGCGCCCGCGCCTTGCCCGACGCGCGCGCGGCGCTCGCCGCCTTCGAGGCGTTCGAGGGCCGCTTCGCCGCGCAGGTGCGCTTCTCGATTTTGCTCGCCGGCCTGTCCGGCTTCTACATACTGGACAAACTACAGGCCTGGGCACGGCTACTCGATCCGGCGTCCTGGTGGCTCGCGCTCATGGTCGCGGTCTGGACGGTGTTCGCGCTGATGGTGTTCGTGCTCGAACCGCTGCTCGTGCACCGCCTGTTTCACGACTACGCCCTACGCGACAAGGAAGGCGCCTTCGCGCTGGCGATCCGGTTGCACGCGGCAGCGCTCGTGGTCTCAGCCGTTGCGATTGCCGCCGGCGTGCTTGGGGCTCATGGCGCGCTGCCGTGAGGGGGCGCCTCTCCTCTGTCATTGCCGGGCTCGACCCGACAATCTATGAGGCCGTTCGTCGGACAATCTAATTCTATTCATAGCTCTTTCGTAGTCGTTTATAGAACGCAGCGTCATTGAGATCCACTCTCGAGGTTGCACGTATGCAAGCCTTCTTCGGAGACAAGACTTACTGTAAGGCTTTTGTAAATTCAGCGAGAAAATTCGCGTGCGCGTTCACCGGCGATTCATGCCGTCCTTCCGAGGACTCATAACGCTTACGTCCAGGCCTTTCTAGAACAGGTCCTGGTGTCGTAGCGTGCAATGCGCACACAGCCTTAAGCAGCGTTTGCACGTTTGCTGCTCTGATGCGTGACCGCTGTGACATACGCGCTGCTGATTACTCAGATCTCCTTGCTAAATTAAATATATTTAATAAATTATTGAGACGCTACGGCAATCCTCACACGCTGACTCTTCATCATGGATGCCCGGGTTAAGCCCGGGCATGACGGAGTGAAATTGCAGCGTACCCGGGGATAACTCGACGACGCCCTGCGCCACTTGCATGTTTCCAAGAATCGCCCTGCCGCCGCGCCGCGCAATATCCTGCTCGCGCATCCTCAGCTCCGAGCAATCGCCCTTCTACGAGCATGAACGGCGCTTTGGGCGCGTTACGTCTGCGCCGCGTGCATGCGCCGGTTCAGCAAAATCAGCCCAGGCCAAAACGCCCTTTATCCCCGCCATGCCGCCGGCGCATGGCGGGGATAGGAATTTTTTCACATGAAACGCGCGCGCCGCTCTATTTTTGTCAACCTTTAGCGCCTATATTCAAAGCTGCCGGAGCAATCCGGCTATGGCGATAAACGGCCGTCGTAATAAACCTTTCGGACCCGGGGGCAGTACCCGGCGCCTCCACCCAAGCCCAGCGGCGACCTGGTTTTCGGCGGGGGCGAAATAGGATCGACGAGGGCGTAAAGGACGGACTTTTGCTCGGCATGGTACCGCCGTTATCGGGCCATCTCATAGTTGCAAACGACAACTATGCTCCGGTTGCTCAGGCCGCGTAAGCGGTTTGACTAACCAAGCCTACAAGCCCTAGCCGTCTTAGCAGCGGTTAGGCGGGGTTCGGAGGCACCTGGCAACAGAAGCCTCCACTTTCATGTGCGCCCCGGCAGGTTCCAATTATGACGGCGGCCCGCCCGGGCCCGCGCGGGGATGGCGTTGGGCGCCTGCGCCGCGCTACCATCCGGCGAATCTCGCTCCAGAACCCTGAGCCGCATGACCGATCATTTCCGCTACGATCTCCTGACCCAGCAGGCGCTGCGCGGCGTGGTGCGCAACGTGCTCACCGAAGTCGCCAAGAAGAAGAACCTGCCGGGCGATCATCATTTCTACATTTCGTTCGACACCCAGGCCGAGGGCGTGCGGATGTCGGACCGGCTGCGCGTGCAGTATCCCGAGCAGATGACCATCATCCTGCAGCACCAGTTCTGGGATTTGACCGTGAACGAGCGCGGCTTCGAGGTCGGCCTGTCGTTCGGCGGCATTCCGGAAAAGCTCGGCATTCCGTTCGAGGCGATCAACGGCTTCTTCGATCCGTCGGTGCAGTTCGGCCTGCAATTCGAGGAAGTCACCGAGGGCGAGGACCGGCAAGCGCCGGCCAATGTGCAGGACAAGCCGGTCAGGAAGAAGCGCGCCACGCCGTCCCCGCCCGCCGTCGTCGCTCCCGCGGCGGCGCCGGCCAGCTCCACCGGCGGCGGCACCGTCCGAGCCGAAGCCCGACAAGCCCGGCAGCGGCGGCGAAGTGGTCCGCCTCGACCGCTTCCGCAAGAAGAAATAACCGTCAGCGCCGTGCTTTCGCCGGCGCGGCGGCGGGCTTACACTTCGGCATGGCCAAAAAGCCCGCCAAAACCCGCCAAAGACTCGCCAAAAAACGCGCATTGAAAGCGACGCCTTCGGGCCGCTCGCTATCCCCGCCGACAAGCTCTGGGGCGCGCAGACCGAGCGCTCGCTGCACAATTTCCGCATCGGCAGCGAACGCATGCCGATCGAAATCGTGCGCGCGCTCGGCCTGATCAAGCGCGCGGCGGCGGAGGTCAATCGCGATCTCGGTTCGCTCGACAACCGGCGCGCCAAGGCGATCATCGCGGTGGCGCAGGACATCGCCGACGGCAGGCTCGACGAGCATTTTCCGCTGCTGGTGTGGCAGACCGGCTCCGGCACCCAGACCAACATGAACGTCAACGAGGTGATCGCGAACGCCGCCAATCTCGCGCTCGGCGGCGAACTCGGCTCGAAAAAGCCGGTGCATCCGAACGATCACGTCAATATGAGCCAGTCGTCCAACGACAGCATCCCGACCGCCATGCACATTGCCGCGGCGATCGAGATCAGCGGGCACCTGCTGCCGGCGCTCACGCTGTTGCAGAAGGCGCTCGATCGCAAGACCAAGGAGTTCGGCAAGATCGTCAAAATCGGCCGCACCCACACCATGGACGCGACCCCGCTCACCCTTGGGCCAGGAATTCTCCGGCTACGCCGCCCAGGTGAAATCCGCGATCGCGCGTCTCGCGCTTGCCCAGCGTGAGCTTTATCCGCTGGCGCAGGGCGGCACTGCCGTCGGCACCGGGCTCAATTCCAAGCCGCAATTCGCCAAGGCCTTCGCGCGCCGCATCGCGCAACTGACCAAGCTGCCGTTCGTCAGCGCGCCCAACAAATTCGAGCACATGGCCGGCCACGACGCCTATGTGTTCGTGCACGGCGCGCTCAACGCCGCCGCCACCGCGCTGTTCAAGATCGCCAACGACATCCGCCTGCTCGGCTCCGGCCCGCGCTCGGGGCTCGGCGAACTGATCCTGCCGAGCAACGAGCTCGGCTCCTCGATCATGCCGGGCAAGACCAATCCGACCCAGAGCGAGGCGCTGACCATGGTCTGCTGCCAGGTGTTCGGCAATCAGACCACCATCACGGTGGCCGGCAGCCAGGGCCATTTCGAGCTCAACGTCTACAAGCCGGTGCTGGCCTATTGCATGCTGCAGTCGATCCGCCTGCTCGCCGACGCGGCGAGTTCGTTCACCGACAATTGCGTGGTCGGCATCCACGCCAATGAGCCGCGCATCCGCGAATTGATGCAGCGCTCGCTGATGCTGGTGACCGCGCTGGCCCCGCACATCGGCTACGACAAGGCGGCGCAGGTGGCCAAGGCGGCGCACGCCAACGGCACCACCTTGCGCGAGGAAGCCATGCGGCTTGGTTATGTCTCCGGGCCCGAATTCGATCGTCTAGTGCGCCCGGAACAAATGATCCGCCCGCGATAAATCTGCGAATAGCGCAAAGCGGTATTCGGCGGTTTGGATGTATTGCCACTTTGGCAATGTACGTAGCCTGGTGCGGTTTTACTGAACTTTTGCGCCAAATTTCACATGATGAGAAATTGTCATAGGGTTTGTTGATTGTCAGTTTTTGTGATTTTCCATAGTAATTCTTTCGGAATGACAAAATATACATTAGGGCTGGCTCAACATCAGATAATTATACCGCGTTCTTCTAATTGTATTCGCTAACGGCCGATGTATGATCTATTGCGATCAACTAACCGTGTATTGAATTTTCGCGCGCAACGTCCGCAAAATAATAGCCTGATCCTATGAAGTCGCCTCCCGGCATACCGGCTGGCGACTTCCCGCCAGCGTGTCAGCGTTTTATGGCGGCGATACACGGGGGCTCACGCCGGGTCCCAGAATAATTTGTATCCGAATACCGTCGAGGCGCGGCATGGCTGAACTGGTCAATCTTCGGATGGCCCGCAAGCGAGCCAAAAAGCGGCAAGATGGTCTGCGCGCCGACGCCAACCGTCTCGCCCATGGTCAGCCCAAGCACCGGCGCAAGCTCGAAGCCGCCCAACAATCGAAAGCCAGCCGCGACCTCGATCTGCACCGGATCGACAAAGGAGACGGCCGATGAAATCGCCGGTTGTCAAACGCTCGATCGTGATCGCGGGTCATAAGACCAGCGTCAGTCTCGAAGACGCGTTCTGGAAGTGCTTGAAGGAGATCGCCGGCAGCCGGGAGATAACGCTGTCCGATCTGGTGGCCTCGATCGACACCGATCGCCGTCAAGGCAACCTGTCGTCCGCGATCCGCCTGTTCGTTCTCAACCACTATCGCACGCAGATCGGCGACGAACGTCGCGCCTGGCGGCTCGCGCACGCCTTCAGTTCTGCGGACCGACTGACGCCTCCGGCTGACCGTTGCGCCCCGGCACCGGCAACGGCTTCACATTCACCGGCGCCGGCAAGACCGGTGCGAGTTCGCTCTTCGGCTTCGGTGCCGGCGCGTTCCGTTGCAGTCGCTCGTTCTCGATGGCGCGTAATTGTTTCGACTGATTTTCGATCGCCCGTAACGTCAGCCATCCAGTCAGCGCGGACACGTCGATGCTGCGGGCCGGCGCCGCGAGCGGTCCCTTCAAAGCCATGAAGATATCGGGCCGCGCGCCGGCGGCCTGGCTCGATCCCGAGAGCACCAGCCGCGCGTCGATCGAGCCGTCGGTGAGATCGAGATTGCCGGCCAGCGACAATGCGGCGTCCTTGCTATCGGCGGAAATATTGCTCAACCGCACCTGTCCGGCGCTGACGGCGATCGTTCCTTCGGCATGTTTGACCGCCAGCCGGCCGCTCTCCAATGCCTTGCTCACCGCGTCGGAGATGCGCACGGCATCGATCGCCAGCCCTTGGTCCACCGCGCGCGTGACCGCATCGAAGGCGCGCGGATCGAGGCCGGCGAATTGGGCATCGGTGAGCGCGAACTTTCCGGATCCTTGCAGCGAGCCGATCAGCGCCACCGGGCTCAAGCCGGTGCCTTCCACCTCGGCCGAAAGGCCGAGCGACCCGGTCACCGGCGGCCGCGCGCCGGACGGAAGCAAGCTGGCCGCGTCGGCGCCGGTAAGTGAAAACTTCACACGCGCCTTCAAGCCGTCTTCGGCGGAGCGGAACGATACCTGACCGGCAAGGCGTCCGCCGGCGACGTCGCCGGTCATGTCGTCGAAGGCGAACTCGTCCTTGCCGAAGCGCAAGCTGGCGTGGACCTCCCGCGCGGTCAACCGCGGCAGCAAGTCGATGCGCCGCGCCTTGACCGTAATCTGGCCGCTGTATTCGCCGAAAACGCCGCCGGCAAACGGCTCGCTCGACCAGGCCCAGGCCGCATTGCCACTGCTGCCGGCCGGCGCCGGCATGCCGATCGCCGCCGCAATGAGGCCCGCCGCATCGATGCTATCCGCCTCGATCTCGCCTTGCAGGCGGCGTGGCGGTGACAGCGTCAGCCCGAGTTTTCCGCGCAGAGTCGCGCCGGCGACAGTGGCGTTGATGTCGCCCAGCGTCACCTCCTTGCCAGCGAGTGCGATGTTGCCGGCAAAGGTGACCGGCAGCGCGGCGCGCGCCCCGCCGCGCGCCGCGCAATGGCGCCGCATCGGCGCGCACGATCGTCGCGCGCAACGCGGCCGAAGGGTTATCCGCGAACAGACGGGCCGTGCCGCTGGCGCTGGTTTCGAGGCCGCCGGCGGTCAGCCTGCCGTCAACGCGCCATTCGCCACTCGCCGGCCCGCCGGCGTTCAGCGTCAACGAGCCCGGACCGGCCTCCGCGGCCAGCACGCGGTCGAGACCGAGCATGGCCACCAGCACCTTGCCGTCGTCCGCCTCCAGCTTGCCGTCGAGTCGTAGGTCGCCGGCGCTGAACGCGATGAGATCGGCATTGGCCTGGCCGTTCAGCGCGACGCGCACCTTGCCGAGGCTGCCGTCAAGGACGAGCTTGGCTTGCGCCGCCGGCGCCGCGCCGTCGATGGTCAGGCGCGCGTGCAGCTTGGCCGGCGCCATCGCCGACGTGCCGTCCCGCAGCGCTTGCGCGGCCGCCGGCGCAAAGCGCGTCAGTAGCGCCGTCACCGGCGTCATGTCCGGCGCATCGAGATCGACGCGCATGCTGCCCTGCGGCGACGGCGCCGCGGTGACGATGCGGCCGCTCGCCGAAAAGGCGGCGCCGCCGAGATCGGCGATCGAGAGCCGGTCGATCTGCAAACCGTCGCCGTCTACCTTTAGTCTCGCGCTGGCATCGCGCGCGACGAAGCCGGCGATGGTGGCGCGGCCGATATCGACGGCGATCGTCATGTCGTGCGGCCGCTCGATATCGGAGCCGGCGAGCAGCGCGTTGCCGAAGCCGAGCGCGGCATCGATATCGAGTTCGGGCGCGTTGAGTTCGGCATCAAGCTTGGCCGCCCGGCTGCCGGACGCTAAGACATAAGCGAGACGGCCGGCGACGGTCTTGCGGTCGAACACGGCCTTGAGGCGGTCGATGGCGATCCTGTCGCTGCCGAGCGTGACATCGCCGCGCAGGGTCAAGGGCCGCAAGTCGCCCTGCGCCATGTCCACGCGCCCTTCCAGCCACGCCGCCAGCACCTTCGGATCGCGCGCCTCGATCTCGGCCGGCCCGGTGAAGGCGACGCCGGCGCTACCGACCGCGAGATGACCGCTCAGCCGCACCTGGGTGAAGCCCGGCGCGCGAAACTCGAAACGATCCAAATTCCAGCCCGTGGCGTCGGTGCTGATGTCGCCGCGCAAGTTCGCAACCGCGCTGCCGCCGAGCGTGACCTGATCGATGCCGACGCCGATCTGGATCGGAATGGCGGGGCGGAACGCGCCGCCGGCCAGTTCCGCAATCTTGCGGATGGCGGCGGCCGGCGGCGGCCGGCTGCCGTCGTCGGTGGCGAGCGCACGGTCGAGATCGATCTGCCGGCCCGACAGCACGCCGTCGAAGCGCGGCTGCTTGCCGAATTTGAAATCGGCAACGCCGGTGAGCTTGAGCCCCTGGTCCTCCGATCCGTATTGGAATTCGAACTGCTCGATCAGCGCCGATGCCGCGGTCGTCTTGATCTTTCCGCTCACCCGCCAAGGCTGACTTAAAGTCTGGGTCAGTTGCGCGGCGCTGCGCGATGCGATTCCGACCGGCCGCGTCAAGTTTAGCGTGCCATCGAAGCGCGGCTGGCCGCCGGCGAACGCCAGCATGCCGTCGGCTTCGATGCTCAGCGGACGATTGACCGGGTCGACGTTGACATGAAGCCTGAGCGCGCTGTCATCGCCAAAGCGGCCGGCGGCGATCCGGAACGGATAGAGCTCGCCGGCGATGGTGACGGCACCCTCACCCTTGAACGGACCGAGCAGCGAGCGCGCTTCGCCGTTGAACCACAGCCGCTCGAGCGTAGCGCGGGCGCCGTTCGCGGCATCGCTGAGGGTCACCTTGCCGTCCTCGATGCTCAAGCGGTCGATCGACAGGCTGTCGGGGCTGAACTTGATCGCCAGGTTCGGCGCCAGCATATGGCCGGACGCATCGAGCCCGAGGCTCAGCTGCGGGGCGACCAGATGCACCTCGGCCGCACGCCACTCGCCGCGCATTAGCGGCCCAAGCGCGAATTCGAATCCGAGCGCGCGCGCTCGGATCTTGTCCGCGCTGCTGCTGCCGATCTCGATGTCATGCAGCGTGAGCCGCGGCGACGGCAACAGGCGCGCTTCGATCTCGCCGGTGACGCGCACATCGAGCCCGATCAGCCGGCTCGCCTCCGCTTCGAACAGCGAGCGATGGCCGCCCCAGTCGATCAGCAGCGGACCGACCAGCGCCGCTAGCAGCGCCAGAATGATCGCGATCGCCAATCCGAGCAGGGTTGTCTGCAACGCCAACTCCCACGCGCTCCGCGGCGCGCTCCACGCTCAATCAATATGAAATGTACGCTATTTTTGCCGGTGTTTGGCGGCAAATCTATGTCGCCGCTCAGTTGAGCGCGACGATCTTGCCCGGATTCATGATGTTTTGCGGGTCGAGCGCGCGCTTGATCGCCGCCATGGCGGCCAGCGCCGGCGCGCCATGCTCGGCCAGCAGATATTTCATCTTGCCCTGCCCTACGCCGTGCTCACCGGTGCAGGTGCCGTCCATGGATAAGGCCAGTTCGACCAGACGCTCCATCAGGATCTTGGCGCGCCGGACCTCGTCGGCGTCTGCCATGTCGACCAGCAGCGTGAGGTGGAAATTGCCGTCGCCGACATGCCCGAGGATGGGGGCGACCATCTTGAGTTCGGCGATCGCGCGCTGGGTGGCGTTGACGCATTCGGCCAGCCGCGAGATCGGCACGCAGACGTCGGTGGCGAAGGCCGACGCGCCTGGCCGCAGATGGCGGCCGGCCCAGTAGCCGTCATGGCGTGCCTGCCAGAGCCGGCTGCGGTCCTCCGGTTTGGTGGCCCAGTCGAACGGCCCTCCGCCGAGGTCCGCGACGATGTCGCCAAAACGCTGCGACTGCTCGGCGACGCTGGCGTCGCTGCCGTGGAATTCGACGAACAGCGTCGGCACTTCCGGCAGCGTGAGCTTGGAATAGGCGTTGACGGCCTTGATCTGCAAGGCATCGAGCAATTCGATGCGCGCGATTGGGATGCCGGACTGGATCGTGAGAATGGTCGCCTTGCAGGCGGCATCGACCGACGGAAACGGGCAGACGCCGGAGGCGATCGCTTCCGGGATGCCCGACAGCTTGAGCGTGAGCTCGGTGATGACGCCGAGGGTTCCTTCCGAACCGACCATCAGTCGCGTGAGGTCGTAGCCGGCCGCCGACTTTTTCGCGCGGCGCGAGGTGGTCATCAGTTCGCCGTTGGCCATCACCACCTTCATGGCCAGCACATTGTCCTTCATGGTGCCATAGCGCACCGCATTAGTGCCCGAGCAGCGCGTCGCCGCCATGCCACCAAGCGAGGCGTCGGCGCCGGGATCGATCGGAAAGAACAGGCCCTGGTCGCGCAGCTGTTCGTTGAGCGCCTTGCGGGTAATGCCGGGCTCCACCACGCAATCGAGATCCTCCGCGTGCACCGCCAGCATCTTGTTCATGTCGCGGAAATCGATCGACACGCCGCCGATCGGCGCGTTGATGTGGCCCTCGAGCGAGGTGCCGACGCCGAACGGAATGACCGGCACGCCGTGACCGGCGCAGATGCGGACGATGTTCTGCACGTCGGCAGTGTTCTGCGGAAATACCACTGCGTCCGGCGGCTGGTTGGGTACCCAGGTCAGCGTATTGCCGTGCTGCTCGCGCACCGCCTGCGAGGTGACGACGCGGTTGCCAAACGCCGCGGTCAGCGCGGCAATCGCCGCCGTAATTGCGGCCGGATCGCGCGACAGCACAGCTACGTTCTTATTGGCTGCCGTCGTGCCTGCCATCGCCGTCATCGATATTGCCCGGGGCGTTGGCGGCGAACGTGGCGGGGATGGCGGACGAGGTCAAGCGCGCGGGATGCGAGCCAGGCGCGCGCTTCATGCGCGGCGCGAATTGAACATTGTGACGGGAATTAGCGAAAACTTCCGCGCCGGCGCGTCAGGAATACCAGCGTTGCACCACCTGGTCGTTCTTCGGCTCGGCCGGGCTGCTTTTGCTGGCCGATATGGCCCACACCACGATCATCGCCGCGACAATGAGCATATATGCCCCTCGTGCCAATCTGCCGAGCATTGCCGCGCCTCCCTGGCTTCTTGTCAGAATAGCCAAGGGATGGCGCCGGAGGCGGTCATCGTTAATTTTTGGTTAACGACGGCTTGAGCTCAAGTGATTGATTTCATTATATTTGCTTGACATACCGGCCATATGGCTAATGGCTGGCTAACGCTTTTTTGCTGCCCAAGGGTACAATCCCAGAGGGCGCAATACGCCTGTCACTATCGGCAGTTGTGGCCTAGGCTTTCATTTCTTCTCGTTCTCGAATCCCATAATGGAAGGGCCTTGGTGCCGAGTCCGAAGAGAAGCGCGAGCCCGCGAGCGACATCAACACTGCTGTGGTGGATAGTCTGAAAGTGCTTGACCCCAAATGGCCGATTAGAGAAGCGACCAAATTTTGCGGGGCAGCGAAATGACGCTAAGTGCCATTAGCGACCAACGCACCGCAGTAAACAACACAGACAGAAAGACCGCCTCGCGGCGGTCTCTCCGAAATCCGATCAGCTGTATTGATCAGGCGGCAAGCTGATCACAGGCTCGGCCGCGCGTCATTAATGGCCGGCTCTGTTGCACCGCTGCCCTTCCAGCCTGCGCCCTTTTCCTCCTCGGCAGCGAAACAGCTTGGCTGATGCTCCTCCTCTTCCATTGATGGAAGAATCTCAGATTGAGCTGGCTTATATCCGCCAGCGTTTTCCATATAGAAGGGCCCGTGGGGAGTTACGATTGTTTTCACCATTTCATCCTCCCGCCGGCTTGGTTGTGCAAAATCGCGGAAATGCCATTGAGCTAGATCAGACAGCACCCTTGACCCATCTAAATAGAATTGCGAGAGGCCATGCGGAACCCATATATTCGCAATGGTAGTTTGTCCCTGGAGCATCAGAGACCGATGCAAGCGCGCGAGGTTCCGCCATGCCGCGGTACTATTTCCACCTCACCGATGGCAAACAAGTTCTGAACAATCACAAAGGCATTGACCTGGCGGGCAATGCCGCCGCTCGCGCCGATGCGGTGGCGCTCGCACGCGACCTCCAACACGGCGCGGCCATGCCGGGCTGGAACTGGACCGGCTGGTTCGTCACCATCGTGGACCAGCATGGGCACAAGGTCGACGAGGTGCCGATCGCGGATGTTTGAGGAAGTAGTATTTCGACTACCCCATTGACCGACGACGTGCCGGTGCCGTCTAACTACATGTGACCTAACGACGATGGCCCAATCTGATACCTACAATCCGAGCTTTCTGTCTTAATGCGCCAGCCGTTCTTTTCATCAATTTCGAAATCTTTGAGACCGGCGTTCTGGATTTTGAATGAGCCCTAAGCTCGGCAACGTCTTTCTTCGTCCAAGCCCGCAGTTTACGCTTCGCCATATGGACCTCCATGAAAAGGTGAACAATCGTCTAGCAGAATAGAGTTCAACGATCCATTGTCTTTGCGCGCAGCAGGGTCACTTAGGCGTCGACGCGCGGCCAAATTGGAATGAGATGTACAAGCAAGAGCCTATCACGCGGGCGAGCAGCGCGTCCGGCGTGACCTTTTGAATACGCCGTTGGACAGCTTGCCAATGTCCGCTCTTGTCCGATATTGTTGCAAAAAGATTTTTCGCATCCCGCCGCGCAACATTGATTCAAAAAAACAGCTTGTCGCGCAAGATTGATTTAAGCGGCACGCTTGTTTGATTCGATAGTTGCGCACTTGGAGGGGGTCGCCGACTTTTGCAACAATATCTGCCAATAGCCGGTGGAAAGCATTGCCTGCGCCGCGCGACTAGCCCATGAGTTTGTCGAACTCTTCAATCGTCAGCGCGGGTGCAGTGGTGAAGTCGACGCCAAGCAGCTTCGTCAAGGCCGCCGACGTCTGCATTGCACGCGCAGTGTCTGGCAGTTCGACAATGCCCACAAGGTCGAACTCGCCAAGCAGTGCATATACGGCCTTTAGCTCGCCGCCATGCTGTTTGATCAGCGCCCGAGCCTCGTCCGAACGCTTGGCGCTGATCCCTTTTACACCTTCGAGCGAATATTTGCCCAACATCACATAGGTGGCCATGGCGACATCTCCGTCTTCCAGATGAATTTGCGCTTCAACTATATCGCATTTTCCCCGCTCGTGAATTTCGTCGTTGCGGGCTCGGATCATCAGCGGACGTGGCTACAAGTCAGCACGATGTCCGCTTTACCCCCAATAGCGGACAAACGCGGACAAACGCGGGTGCGATTGGAATGCCCGCCTTGTGTCAACTGCGGACTCATGCACTGCAACACGATACCCCTTCGCCCTCCGCAGCCGAGCGCATGCGCCTTCATCGGGAGCGCTACCGTAAAGGAATGCGCCATGTGCGTACCCTGTTACACGTAACTGAGATCAATGCTCTCATCCGTAGAGGGTAATTTGGGTCAAGAGTTCCGGGACGATCGGGACGCCTTAGCGTTTGCCGTTGATGCGTTCCTTTGGGACACATTGACTGACGAACTGACGAACAGTGACACGTAACGCTCGGCTCGGATAAAGACTTTCGGCATATATCTCCTTCCGTCGCGCTTCATCCCGTTTTGAGAGCCAGTCCACTCGGCCAAAACGGCCCCTGGCGTTGCGTTTCGGCGGCCCCAGAGATCTGAATCCGCATGCCTTTTTCGGCGTTTACTTTCGGTTCATGGATAACGATTACTCAATGACGGCCCGCCGCTTCGGGGAGTACTGCGTTTGAACCGGCCACTTGTCCGCGCCCTGCTGGTCTCGGCGGCTGTAGCCGCAGCAATTACGCTTGCGGGCTGCAACCCCGACAGCATTACCCCGACCGCCCGCTCGCAAGCCCCACTTTCAGAAAAGACGCTCGCCGAGATCGAGGCGAAGCAGATGGACAAGGACTTTCCGATCCTCGCCCGCATCTTCAAGGAAGAGGCGGAGATGGAGATCTGGAAGAAAAACCCGCGACGGCGAATTCGCCTTGTTGAAGACCTATCCGATCTGCCGCTGGTCGGGCGATCTCGGGCCGAAGAAAAAGGAAGGCGACCGCCAGGCACCCGAGGGCTTCTACACCATCACGCCCGAGCAGATGAATCCGGCTTCGAATTACTACCTTGCCTTTAACACCGGCTACCCGAACGCCTATGACCGCGCCTGGGACTACACCGGTTCCGAGTTGATGGTGCATGGCGACTGCTCCTCGCGCGGCTGCTACGCGATGACCGACGAGCAGATCAAGGAAATCTACGCGCTGGCGCGCGAGTCGTTCTTCGGCGGGCAGAAGGACTTCCAGCTCGAGGCCTTTCCGTTCCGCATGACCGCGCTGAACATGGCCAAGCACCGCAATAATCCGAACTTCGCGTTCTGGAAGATGCTCAAGGACGGCTACGACGATTTCGAAGCCACCCATCAGGAGCCGAAGGTGGCGGTGTGCGACAAGCATTACGTGTTCGACGCGGTGGCGCCCGAAAATGCTTCGAATCCGCTCGCGCTCAATGCCCGCGGCACATGCCCGGTTTTTCAGCTCGACCCGACCATCGCCGACGTCGTGCTTCATCATCGGCGGCAAGAGCAGATTCAGATGGCGAACTACATCGCGGGTGACGTCGCCGTGGTGCCGTTTCGCGTCGGCGACGGCGGCATGAACCCGGTGTTCGCGGCAAAGTGACCTTACCGGGCTTTTTTATAACAAGCGTTATGAGAAAATGAGCTTGGAAAAGAGCTGGTCACGACCGATTAATTCCGCGCCAGTGCCGACCAATGTCCGCTGTTACTCCAATAGCGGACAAATTTTGCGGCGCAGCGAAATGAAGCCATGTGCCGAGAATGGCCGTTGTGTACGCCTTCTGCGAATACGGGAAACCGTTGTACTCTTGATGCAGAGCTGCAATCGCCAATAGCGGTCCGATCGCACCCGCTTCGGGCGGCATTTCATGTCGTGGGTACCAAGCATCAGATTTACCACAACGAACGCGTGGGCGACGCGGGCTTCAGCCAGAAGCGGGCCAAAATTTGCACAAGGAATCGGAAAATCGAGTTGAGCCTACAATGGCTGTCGAGCGCACCAAACGAACGCCGAAGGAGATCGAGGCTGCGGTCCGGGCCCTAAGTTCAAGAGCGGCGGAATTCGAGCAACGCAATAAATTATGGCACGCCCTTACCGCACACATTCAGTCGAATGGTGGCTGGGTGATGAGCTTGCCGGGAACCAAACACTTGCGCTTCGAGGTGCGCCAAGATTCTGGCATTGCCAGCGAAGCTCATCGAATTCGGTTATGCGGTGCGCCATTCCGGCACCAGCACACGGATCACGGGCGGCGCAGAGGATCACGGCTTTACACCGGTCGATATAATCGAGCTTACGCTGCCCGGAAAATGATCGATGGCAACCGCCTAGGATAAGTGCGGGATGCGACCAGAAAGAAGGCTTAGGTCGTTTGGCTGAATAGTCTCCGGTCTGGTGGCCTGATATCGATTACTCACTTGCCAGGAGGCCCCAAAGGATCCCCCGCCTTTGGTTCCTGGCAGCGGCGAGTCCTCCCGGGCTGTCCGTTTAGGGCAGCCCGCTCTTAACTTCCGCGCCGTCCCCTCCTGTTCCTCGGCGGTCCCATCCGTACCGAACCGTCCCATTCCGCACCAAACTTTCACGACGCGATGGCTCCCTTTCGATTGCGCAGGACCACGACGCGATCCTCGTTGCGCGTCATATAATGGTCGCCGAGATCGTCATTGGCGGGGCCGGGGCTGACACCGTCGGCGATGAAGTACGTGCCGGAGAAGGATGGACGACGCCCAGCGATGGAAGCTGCCCCGGCGACGGCGTTTGCCAGGTCGTCGTGCCCGCCGGGGCCGTGGTCGATGCTGTCCTTGCCGCTGCGCGCGGTGCGGCGCTCCAGGCCGCACAGCTGCGAGACGAGGCGGTCCGACTTGGGCAGCACGACGCGGCCACTGTTCAGAAGAGGTAGGAAATCGCGGTAGAGGTCAGACCGAGGCTTCTCGGCGCAGGCGTAGTGGATGCCATGCTTGCGGAACAATTCACGCGGGAACTCACCTGCGTATCTATCGCCGGTAACTCTGGTGATGCGGTATGGCTTCAGCAGAATGGCGAAGTCTTCGATGACGGCGGCGGGTGAGAACGGCGGCCTCACCTCACGCGTGGCATCGATAACAATGCGCTCGCCATCACTATGGCTAATTGCCAGTGTGAATGAATCAGCGCTGCCGCCGCTTGGATCGACGAAGGCGTGATAATTGTGCTGGGAGAGCGGAGCAATTTCATGGTGGTCACCGACGCAGGCTTGAATGATCTCGAATGAGATGTAGGTCTCGATATCAGTGCGGAATTGCGCGAAGTACTCGGCGGACGCGCTGGCCGGTCGCGTTCGAGGGCACGGTCGATGACGGACTGTGGAAGGCTCGGGTTGAAGTCACGGCTTGTACCTTGCGCGACCAAAATCAACGGATCGCCGTCCGGGCCGAAGTGTTTGCGGTGCGTTTCCCACAAGACGCCGCGTTTGGCGTAAGGGCTGGATGCGATGATCAGTGGACCGCCAGACGTGGCGAGGCCGGGGCGCACGGCGTTGAGGATTTCGACATCGGCATTCGCGCTGAATTCGGTCTACATCGCGGTTACTCTTTGCACTCCGCGCCGCAGCCGCGCGCGAACGCTTGCCGCGTGGTGCCTCGGTCGCGGCTGCGATTACCATTTCATCTTAGTCCGCGCGCTTAAAAAAAGTTCCGATTATCCTCGCGGTCTATTGAACCTTTTTAAATCGCTCATTTCCTCCCCCTGTGGGGCCGTGGCTGACGGGCCTCGCATCGACTTTAAGATTCCACTCCGGGATCGACTACCTCTAGAGCTTGCCCAAACTACGGTTCAGCTCACTGAGCACCTCACGGACAAGCTCCCGGATCCTTCTCAGCGGATGGCTTGTCGGAATCCGCGCCTCCGGCGATATGCGAACTGGAGCTTCCCATGGCCGGCCCTGTCATTGCTGTCACCGATAGCGTCTTTCCATCGCTCGACCTCGCGAAGGCGGCCCTGGCGCGGCTCAATCCGACTTATCGCATGTCGAAAAGCGTCAATGCCGACGACATTCTGGCGGTCGCCAAGGATGCCGACGCCATCCTGGTGACTTATGCCAAGCTGACGCGCGAGATCCTCAGCCAGCTCACCAAATGCAAGGCGATCGGCCGCTTCGGCCTCGGCGTCGACAATATCGATCTGCCCACCGCCAAGGAGAAAGGCATCGCCGTCAACTACGTGCCGGACTACTGCATCCGCGAGGTCTCCGACCACGCCATGGCGCTGCTGCTGGCGCTGATCCGCAAGATCCCGCTCTCCAACAAACTGGTGCAGAGCGGCCGCTGGGAAATGCCGGCGGTGGTGCCGATCCGCCGCATCGAAGGAACGGTGCTCGGCCTCATCGGCTTCGGCCATATTCCGCGTCTGGTGGCACCGAAGGCGCAGGCCTTCGGCATGAAGGTCATCGCACACGACCCTTACATCAAACCGGAAGTGTTCAAGGCGGCGAAGGTCGAGGGCGTCGACTTCGACACGCTGCTGAAGACCTCCGACTACGTCTCGGTGCACGCGCCGCTGCTGCCGGCGACGCGCGGCATGATGAACGCGGCCGCCTTCGGCAAGATGAAGAAAGGCGCCTTCATCGTGAACACCGGGCGCGGGCCCCTGATCGACGAACCGGCGCTGGTCGCAGCGCTCGATGCCGGCCAGATCGGCGCCGCCGGGCTCGACGTGGTGGCGGCCGAACCGCTGGCCAAGGATTCCCCGTTGCTCGGGCGCGACAATGTCATCTTCTCTCCGCACACCGGGTTCTATTCGATCGAGGCGCTCGAGGAGCTGCAGACCAAATGCGCGGCCGACGTCGCGCGCGTGCTCAGCGGCGAAAAGGCCATCTATCCAATTTCGGCCTGAGCCATGCTCGACCGCCCGGATCCCGAACCGGTGTTCTTCGCGCCGTTCGTGTCTTCGCCGATGCGGGTGGAGCCGCAATGGATCGACTACAACGGCCATCTCAACATGGCCTATTACAACGTGCTGTTCGACCGCGCGGTCGACGAAGCCTACGAACTGGTCGGCATCGGAATCGACTATCTAAAGCAGCACAATCACTCCACCTTCACCGCCGAAGCGCATGTGCGCTATTTGCGCGAACTGCACGAAGGCGATCCGGTGCGCGTGACCTTCCAGCTGCTCGATTACGACTCAAAGCGCATCCATTATTTCGAGCAGTTGCTGCATGCGACCGAAAACTGGGTGTCGGCGACATCCGAGAACATGACCTTGCACGTCGACATGGCGACGAAGAAGGTGGCGCCGTTTCCCGAAGACGTCTTGCGCACACTTGAGCGCATGAAGAAGGCGCATGCAGTGCTGCCGCGGCCGGAAGCGGCCGGGCGGCGGATTGCGATGCCGGGGAAGAGCTGACCGCGGCGTTGCGGCTGCGATTGACCGTTTTGATTTCGGCCGATAGCATTCCCGACGCGCGTGCGCATGTACTGGATCGCGGTACGGGGCGAACATGTCAGCCAAAGCCGGACAGACCACCTCGCATCGGCGCACGGCGCGTTCGGTGCTTATCCGCGAACATCGGATTCCAAGCGCCAACAGCGCGCCCTACATTTGCGTCGAGGGGCCGGACCGCAATCTGTGGTTCTGCGAGAGCGGCGCGGCCAAGATCGGTTGCTTCGATCCGCGCAGCGGCGCCTTTGCCGAATTCGCACTACCGACGCCCGGCGCCACGCCGATCGGCATCACGCTGGGCGGCGACGGCAATCTGTGGTTCGCGCAGAAGAAGGCCAACAAGATCGGCCGCCTCACGCCGAGCGGCACGCTCAGCGAATTTCCGCTGCCGACCGAAAACGCCGGACCCGACGGCATCGCGCTCGGACCGGACGGCAATGTCTGGTTTTCGGAGACCGAGGTCAGCCAGATCGGCCGCATCACGCCGGACGGACGGATCACTGAATTCAAGACCGGCATCTCGCCCGGCAGCAAGCCGCTGTCGATCGTGGTGCGCGACGGCGCGCTCTGGTTCAGCGAGGCGGCCGGCAACCGGGTCGGCCGCATCACCGTCGATGGCGCGGTGACCGAATTTCAAATCCCGGGTCACGACCCGCAGCCGCGCGCCATGGTCACCCATCCCGACGGCAACATCTGGTTCGTCGAGACCGGCGCCAATGCGCTCGGCCGCCTCGGCCGCGACGGCACAGTTCGGCGAATTCAAGGTCCCCACCCGAATGCGTCCCTGCGCGGCGTCACCGTGGGGCCCGACGGCAATCTCTGGTGCACCGAGAACTTCGCCAACAAGATCGGCCGCATGGCGCCGGACGGCACGCTGATCGGCGAATACGACATCCCGACGCCGTCGAGCGGCGCGCGCTGCATCGCGGCGCTGTCGAACGGCCGTCTTTATTTCACGCAATACGATGCCGGACTGATCGGGGAAATCATTCTCGGATTAATCAACCGATAAGAGGGGGACACGGTGGCGGTCGAGCGGATCGATTATCAGGCGGGCAAGGCCGCGTGCAACGGCGCCCTGGTCTATGACGAGCGCGTCAGCGGGCGCCGGCCGCTGCTGCTGATGGCGCCGAACTGGCTCGGCGTGAGCGAAGACGCCATCAAGCGCGCGGCCGCGATGGCCGGCAGCAAATACGTGGCTTTCGTGGCCGACATGTATGGCGGCGGCAAGATCGCCAGCGGCCCGCCGGAAGCCGCGCCGCTCGCCAATGCGCTGCGCGCCGACGCACCGGAGCGGCGGCGGCGCATCGGCGGCGCGCTCGAGGCGCTGCGCGACGAAAGCGACAAGCGCAAGATCGGCGATCTCAGGCCGGCAGGCGGCGGTCGGCTTCTGCTTCGGCGGCGGCAATGTGCTGGAACTCGCGCGCGCCGGCGCCGACCTGCAGGCCGTCGTCTGCCTGCACGGCGACCTGCTCACGCCGCTGCCGGCCAAGCCGGGCGACATCAAGGCGGCGGTCTGCGTGCTGCACGGCTCGCAGGACCCGGTGGTGCCGAAGAAGGACCGCGACGTCTTCGAAGCGGAAATGGAAGCTTCCGGCGCGAAATGGCAGATGCTCGTCTTCGGCGGCCTATTGCATTCGTTCAGCGAGATCGAATCCGACGTGCCGGGCATCGCGCGCTACGATGCCGGCGCCGCGCGGCAGAGCTATGACATGGTCGACGACTTTGTGACCGCCGCATTCGAAGGAAAACTATGAGCGCGACAATTCAGGGAAGGGAAACGTCATGACCACATCGGACGCATCATCTTCGGTTTCCTGCTCGTTTGCGGCGCGGCGGCGGCGCAGGCCGAGACCTATCCGGACCGGCCGATCCGAATGATCGTCTCGATCGCCGCCGGCAGCGTGACCGACGTCATCATGCGCACGGCCGCGGTCGAGCTCACGCCTTTGCTCGGTGGCCAGCCGCTGATCATCGAGAACCGCGGCGGCGCCAGCGGCATCGTCGCCGCGCAGGCCTGCGCGCAAGCCGCGCCCGACGGCTATACGCTGTGCGTGATCTACCACAGCACGATGTCCTACAATCCGCTGCTGTTCGACAACCTGCCCTATGACCCCGAACGCGACCTGGTGCCGGTGACGCGGCTGTTCTTTCTCAACGAAGGCCTGTTCGTATCCGCCGATCTCGGCGTGAACACGGTCGCCGAACTCAAGGCGATGGCGCAGACGAAATCCGACCAGCTCAACTACGCCACGCTCGGCGACGGCTCGTTCCCGGATCTGTTCCTGCGCTGGATGAACAACCAGTGGGGCACCAAAATCGTCGGCGTGCCCTACAAGGGCGGCGGACCGGCCGCGCAGGCGCTCGCCGGCAATCAGGTGCAGGTGACGCGCTTCGGCATCGGAAATTTTCTCGGGCTGGTCAAAGCCGGCAAGGTCAAGGCGATTGCGGTGTCGGCCGACAAGCGCTCGCCGCTGCTGCCGGACGTGCCGACCTCTGGCCGAGGTCGGCCTCGCCGGCTATCCCGGCCAAGGCTGGTGGGGGCTGGCGGCGCCGAAAGGCACGCCGCCGGCGCTCGTCGACAAGATCAATGCCGATATTCGTGAAGGTGTTCAGCGACCCGAAATTCATGGCGTTTCTGGACCAGCAGGCGGTGGTGCCGGCGACGACCACGCCGGCCGGCTTCGCCGCGTTCCTGAAAGAGGACCGCAAGGCGGCCGAGGCGTTGATCAAGATCGCGAACAGCAAGCGCGAGGAGTACAAGCCGCAGTAGCGGACGCGGCGGCGTCAGTCTTGGCGCCGCTTTCGCTTTGGCCGATAAAAGACTTTGCATTTATTCGAGGATAGACTTGCAACGAGGCTCGCTCCCAATTTCAGGAGGAAACAATGATAAAACGGTCCGTCATTTTCGCCGCTTCGCTTCTTGTTTGCGCAGCCGCTGCACCGGCGGCGCGCGCGGAATGGCCGGATCACCCGATCCGCTGGGTGGTGGGGTTCGGGCCGGGCGGCGCCAATGACCTGATCGCCCGTTTTGCGGCCGAGGGCGTCGGCAAGCTACTGAAGCAGACGGTGGTCATCGAAAACCGACCGGGCGCCGGCGCGGTGATCGGCACGGCCTTCGTCGCGCATTCAGCGCCCGACGGCTACACCTTCCTGGTCGGCGCGGCGAGCACCATCACCAACAGCCTGCTGCTGACAGATCTTCCCTACACCGATGCCGATCTGGTGCCGGTCGGCATGATCGCGGTCGCGCCGTCGACCATCATCGTGCATCCGAGCGTGCCGGCCAATAACATGGCCGAGTTCATCGCCTGGGCCAAAGCGCAAGGCGGCAAGGGCGTCAACTGGTCCACGGCCGGCAACGGCAGCACGCCGGAATTCGTTGCCGAGATGATCAAGGAGGCGACCGGCGTCTCCTTCACGATCGTCCCTTACAAGAGTGGCGGCGACGGCGTGAACGCCGTGCTGGCGAACAATGTCTCGGCCACGTCGGAAGCGAGCATCGTCGTGATTCCGAAGATCAAGGCAGGATTGTTGAAGGCGATCGCGACGACTTACACCAAGCGCATCAGCGCCTATCCGTCGATCACGACCACGGCGGAGCAGGGCTTTCCGACCGTACAGATCGGCCACTGGGCCGGTCTCTACGCGCCGCGCGGCACGCCCGAGCCGATCATTCAACGCATGAATGGCGCGCTGCAGGAGGCGCTCAAGACCGAGGAGGTACGCGGCAAACTGATCCCGACCGGCATCGAACCTGCCGGCGGCTCGGTCGCCGATTTTGTCGCCTTCACCAAGACGGAACGGCAGCGCCTGAGCGAGCTCGCGGCCAAGATCAAGGTCACCAAAGAGAAGTAAGCCGCGTCGATCGTTGCGTCAGCCGTTCGCCAGGGCCTGAGCGATCTGCTCGGCCCGCGCCAGCTTTTCGGCGCCGAGCACGAGGTCGACGACCTCGTCCGCCTTGGCGTCGCTGACCACATGCGTCGCGAGCTTCTTGAACTTACCTACGATGTCGGATTCCGATGCAAAGCTTTGTTCGCTGCCGCGCGGTGTCTCGACGGTTTGCTCGAGCTTGACGCCATTCTTCAGCTGCACCTCGACCTGCACCATGTGCCGGTAGTTCGAGCCGCGGCTGGTGATCGCCGGGTCGTGCAGCACGCTGACCTTTTTCGATAGTTCGATCCGCCGCTTGTCGTCGACCGCGTCATCGGTGAACTGATCGACGAACACGTCGCCTTCGAGCAGCAGAGTGGCGACGCAGAACGGCAGATTCAATTGCGCCGAAGTCAGGCCTTGCGGCTTATAGGGCCAGCCGGCGTGTTCGACGGTCACCTGCGATCCATGCACCACGATCGACGCGATATCGTCGGCGCCGAAGGGCGTCTTGTTTTGCATCATTCGGATGGCATCGAGCGTGGTGTGGTTGCTGCCGACGCAGGAATAGAATTTGAGCGAAATGCGCATGGTCTCCCACTGACGGCCGAGCTCCCACGACAGCTCATCGAGATTGAAGCGGTCGGTCGAGCGCGAGAACGTCGAACAAAAGCCGCCATAGGGAGATTCGAAAACGTCGACGATTCCGGTGAAACCGGCCTCCGCCAGCAGCGCGCCATAAAGGCCGCTCTGCGCCGCGCGTCCGGCATGCATGCGCTTGACCATGGCGCCGTATTGCGCGGCCATCAGCCCGGACGATTGGGTGCCGGCAATGCCCAGCGCGTGCACGGCCTGTTCGCTCGTGAGGCGCAACGCGGCGGCCGCGCCTGACACCGCGGAAAATACCCCGATTGTTGCGCCGGAGTGCCAGCCCTGCCCGATATGCTGCGGACCCATGCATTTGCCGACGCGCGGGCCGATCTCGTAGCCGGCCAGGGCGGACTTGAGGAAATCGCGGCCGCTGAGGCCGGGGCGCAGCTCGGTCACCGCCAGCAGCGGCGGCAAAGTGACAGCGCCGACGTGCAGCACGCCCTGGCGATGCACGTCGTCAAGCTCGAAGCTTTGAATGAGGGTGCCGTTGACCAGCGCGGCATGCGGCGCGGACAGACGTTCCGGCGTTCCCCACACCCGGCAGGCTTTGGTCGTGTCGAGCTTGGCAAGCGTCGCCCGCAAAATGCAGCTCCATTCGAGATCGCTGCCGTAGAGCGCACAGCCGAACGAATCCAGGATCAACAGTTTGACGCGCGTGATAACGTCAGCCGGAATGTCTTCGTAGCGGAGCTGCGTAATGAATTGCGCGATGGCGCTTGTATGCGGATTGGCGCTTGAGCCTGACATGAGCGATTCCTATCCGCTCATGAGTATTTTTTTTCGAGATCGTCGAAGCGCGGTTTGCCGACCAGCCGCTGCCGCTCCTCGAAACTGGCGAGTTCACCGGATATGCCGTCAAGTGAGCCGCGCTCTTTAAGATGGCCAAGCACCTTTTGCATTCCGGCGATCGACGCCTGCAGCGCCGCGTTGGCATAGAGGATCATGGAGAACCCCATTTTCTCCAACGCATCGAAGCCGATCATCGGCGTCAGGCCGCCGGCCACGATGTTGATCAATTGCGGAACCTTGAGACGCTTGGGAATTTCCGCAATCTGTTCCTGGCTGCGCGGCGCCTCGATGAACGTCATATCCGCGCCGGCTTCGATATAGGTGGCCGCGCGCTCCATGGCGTCCTCGAAGCCGTTGCTGGCGATCGCGTCGGTGCGGGCGATGATGACGAGATCGGGGTCAATGCGGGCATCGACCGCGGCGCGAATTTTCTGCACCATGTCGGCACGCCCGATCACGCTCTTGCCGGAAAAATGTCCGCAGCGCTTGGGAAAATCCTGGTCCTCGAGCTGAATGGCATTGGCGCCGCTGCGCTCCAGCACCTGGATCGTGCGCGCCACGTTGATCGGATTGCCGAAACCGGTGTCGGCATCGACGATCAACGGCAACGCGACGACGTCGCGCATCGCGCTGACGTGGCTGGCGAGTTCGGTGAGCGAGAACAAACCGATATCCGGCACTCCGAGAAATGTATTGGTGACGCCGGCGCCGGTGACATAGATCGCCTGGAACCCGATATCTTCGATCACGCGCGCCGCCAACGCGTTGGCCGCGCCCGGCAAAAGAACGGCTTTGCGCTGGCGCAAGATCTCGCGCAGTCGTCGATTGCAGCTTTCCTTCATCACCGTTTCTTTCATGATCGCCAATAAGGGACGGCAGCCTTGTCAATTCCGGCCTTCAGGCCCTTTGTTGCTATGCTGCCTTCGCCGCCTAATCAATCCTCCCGCCTGAAAACCTCCGCCCCGGCACGCCGAGAAAATAGCCTACCGCCTGGCCGCCTTCGACGGCGTTTCCTGACAGAGTGACTTGCGCGCTTGAACGCATGAAGGCGGCGCATGCGGTGCTGGCAGTGCCGGACGGCGCCAGGCGGCGAGTGGCAATGCCAAAAAAATCAAAACCGAGGGCGTGGACTCATAAACGCGCAGGCAAAAGCAAACGTGCCCGAGCTGCCGATTGATGTCTGTTTTCGGGTGTATACCGGACATCGCGCCGGCATATCGCAATGTCCGCTCATGGCCGGGCGTGATGGCGTTGGCGCGGATGCCGTAAGGCGCCCACTCCATCGCCTGCAGCTTGGTCAGCATGATGAGGCCGGCCTTCACCACCGAATAGGCGCCGGCCCAGTTGTACGGAAACAGCCCGGCGATCGACGCGATGTTGACGATGCAGCCGGACTTCTGCGCGATCATGTGCTTGGCCGCCGCCTGGCTCACCAGGAACGCGCCCTTGAGGCCGATATTCATGGTGGTGTCCCAGGCAGCTTCCGGCAGCGCTTCCAATTTGCCCGGCACGATCTTCATGGCGTTGTTAACCAGGATGTCGACGCGCCCGCGCTCGGCGATGACGGTGTCGATCATGCGCGCGATGTCGGTGGACTTGGCGACATCGGCCACCACCGCCAGACTTTTGCTGCCCAGCTTGGCCGCGTCCTTCGCGGTGGCGTCGGCGGTTAGTGGATCGACGTCGTTGATCACCACATGGGCGCCTAGGCGAGCGCAATGTCGCGGCCGATGCCGCGGCCGCCGCCGGTGATGACGGCCACCTTGTTCTGTAAGCGCACGAGAAGTTCCTTTCGTGAGAGGTTGCCGACGAAGACGGCGAAGAAGGTCGGACATCCTAGGAAAAAGCTGCGAAATGAACGGTAAAACGCGACGAAGAAGCGAACAAGTCGCCCGTCCGCCCCTCGAATTTGCTACCCACGAATGCCATCTTTGCTGCGAAGAACATCGCCGACCCGCATGGCCGAACCGAAAAAGCTGCCTGCCCACAAAGACTTAAGTCAGCCGGCCGCCGCCGGCATCGCCGCGCGCGCGCTCGGCTTAAGGCCGGCGCCCTATCTGCTTGATCTCAATTCGGAACAGCGCGAGGCGGTGGAGACTTTGGATGGGCCAGTGCTCGTTTTGGCCGGCGCGGGCACCGGAAAAACCCGTGTCCTTACAACACGGATAGCGCACATTTTGAATCTCGGGCCGGGCACGGCCGGCGGAAATCCTCGCCGTCACCTTCACCAATAAAGCCGCACGAGAAATGAAGGATCGCGTCGGCCAGATGGTCGGGCAAATTGTCGAGGGAATGCCGTGGCTTGGCACTTTCCATTCTATCGGCGTGAAGATTCTAAGACGGCATGCGGAGCTGGTCGGCCTGAAAAGCAACTTCACTATCCTGGACGTCGACGACCAGATTCGCGTGATTAAAATGCTCTTAGAAGCCGAGAAGCTCGACGAAAAAAGATGGCCTGCTCGGGTCTTCGCCATGATCCTCGACGGCTGGAAAAACCGCGGCCTGACCCCCGACCAGGTGCCGGCCGGGGAAGCCGCCAGCTTCGCCAATGGCAAGGGCAAAAAGCTCTACCTCGCCTATCAGGAGCGGCTGAAAACTTTGAATTGCGCCGACTTTGGCGACTTGCTCCTCGAAAATATCCGGCTGTTTCGCCAACATGTCGATGTTCTGCGCACTTATCAGGAGCGGTTTAAATTCATCCTGGTCGACGAGTACCAGGACACCAACGTGGCGCAGTATCTGTGGCTGCGGTTGCTGGCGCAGAGTTCTCCTCTCACCTCTCCCCGCGACGTCTTACCCTCTCCCCTGGGGGGAGAGGGTGGCGAGCGCAGCGAGCCGGGTGAGGGGGACAGTGAGCGTCGAGAAGTCACTTGCCCCCTCACCCGCCCTCGCGGCTGACGCCGCTCGGGCACCCTCTCCCTCCAGGGGAGAGGGAAAAGAAAGTGCGCCGCCGCGTCACCAAAAAAACATCTGCTGCGTCGGCGATGACGACCAGTCGATTTATGGCTGGCGGGGGGCCGAGGTCGATAACATTCTGCGATACGATCATGATTTCCCCGGCGCGAAGATTATTCGGCTGGAACGGAACTACAGGAGCACGGGACACATCCTGGCTGCCGCCTCGCATCTGATCGCCCACAACGAAGGTCGGCTCGGCAAGACTTTGCGCACGGAAGACGTGCTGGGCGAAAAGGTGCAGGTCACCGGCGCCTGGGACTCCGAGGAAGAAGCCCGCTCGATCGGCGAGGAGATCGAGCAGCTGCAGCGCGAAGCGCGCGAGCAGGGACTCGATCATCCGCTCGACGAGATCGCCATCCTGGTGCGCGCCTCGTTCCAAATGCGCGAATTCGAGGACCGCTTCATCCAGCTCGGCCTGCCCTATCGTGTGATCGGCGGCCCGCGTTTCTACGAGCGCGCGGAAATCCGCGACGCGCTGGCCTATCTGCGCGTGATCGCGCAGCCGGCCGACGATCTGGCGTTCGAGCGCATCGTCAACGTGCCCAAGCGCGGCCTGGGCGACGCCACCGTGCAGATGCTGCACGACCACGCCCGCAAGCAGCGCATACCGCTCAGCGAAGCGGCGGCCGCGCTGTCCGCCACCGACGAGATGAAACCGAAGCCGCGCGGCGCCTTACGCGACCTGATGGCCGCGTTCGAGCGCTGGCGCGCCAAAAAAGATTCAATGCCGCACACCGAACTCGCCGAGATCGTGCTCGACGAAGTCGGGCTACACCGAGATGTGGCAGAACGACAAAAGCGCCGACGCCGCCGGCCGGCTGGAAAACCTCAAGGAGCTGGTGCGCTCCATGGAGGAGTTCGAGAACCTGCAAGGCTTCCTCGAACACATCTCGCTGGTGATGGACCGCGACACCGGCGAAGGCGAGCAGGCGGTCAACATTATGACTTTGCATTCCGCCAAGGGGCTGGAATTCGACACCGTGTTACTGCCCGGCTGGGAGGAAGGCCTGTTCCCGCATCAGCGCTCGCTCGACGAGACCGGCCGCGCCGGGCTGGAGGAGGAGCGCCGCCTCGCCCATGTGGGCTTAACGCGCGCGCGCAAGCGCGCCAAGATCTATTTCGCCACCAACCGGCGCATCCACGGCATGTGGACCACCACCATGCCCTCGCGCTTCCTCGACGAATTGCCGGAGGCGCATGTCGAGGTGAAGGAGCCGGCGGGCGGCTTCGGCATGTCGGGCTACGGCGCCTCACGCTTCGACGCGATGAATGCCTTCGGCTCCAACTACACGACGCCCGGCTGGCAGCGCGCGCAGGCGCGGCGCGCGCGCGGCGATGTCGGCGGGTTCGATGAGAACGGGCAGCGGCGTTATGTGCCGGACGGCGTTTTCGACGACGACAGCGAGGCAAATTCGGATCACCTCTCCCCGAACTCCTCTTCATCTCCCCCCTTGAGGGGGAGGTCGGCCGGCAAAGCCGGCAGGGTGGGGGGTAATCTTCGCAATAACCCCCTCGTGATCGAAGGCGAACTGGTGGCCAAATCCACCGGCGCCACGTCACTGTTCGCCGTCGGCGAGCGCGTATTTCACCAGAAATTCGGCAACGGCAACGTCACGGCCGTGGACGGCAACAAGCTGACGATCAAGTTCGATAAGGCGGGGGAAAAGCGAGTGGTGGATAGTTTTGTGGAGAGGATGTGAAATCTTACCCGAGGCGAAGCAAAGGACGACGGCGAAGTAAAATAATTAGGGCGTGCGTGTTCCACCACGATTGCCAGATAAACTTGATCGAACCAATCACTCCGCAATCTATCTCATCTGTCCCAGAAAATACCCGACGAACGGCTCATGGCTGCCCTGATCAAAACCACGGTGACCATTGTCGCCCATGCAAGAAATCTCAAGTCTCATTCAGCTCAGAGCGCATATGTAACTTTGGCGCTTTTGCTAGCCCGATCAGGGCACTATGTTTATCTAGCTACGCCGAAAACGACAAATTGTCGGCCAATATCTGTTGCCGGGAATTGCGATTAAATCGGATCTTCCTCAAGATTCCGATCTGACAATCATACTTGGCGATAGCCCTTGGGCAGGTGATCCAGATCGCGCAATCCGTATCCGCGCAACATCATGGCAAGCCCGACTTACGCCAGCAGGAGTTGGCCGTGAATGGCCGAAAGAAGATTGGCCGATGGGAGGAATGGCTGCAGCCGCACTCGCTGCCGCCGAAGTTTTCAAATTCAGCATGCGCGGACTTAGCCGATGGGCGCGGTATCCGCCTTTGTTTGCCGAACTCTATGCGTCCACAACTTCAGTTATGATTAACCTGTCGCCGTTCATTCGCACAACGATATCATCACTCAATCAAATTGATTTTGTTAGCGGCGGCGCAATAACGAATTGCGTACTCTACGCTCTGCTTCGCCTTCCGAATGTAACTGGGTCGATCCGTGTAATAGAGGACGACACTACCGCTCTAAGTAACTTGAACCGCGGAATGCTTTTTCTGCGCTCGCGGCTCGAAAGTCCAAAAGCAGTTGAATTATCACAGTACGCAACAGGCAATTTTTCAATTCAGCCGGTTATTGCGCGATACGGCGCCGAGACGGCAGCTAAGTTAGCCCCTCTCGCAGATGCAGTATTCGTCGGCGTCCACGACATTCGGTCACGATGGGAAGTGCAACGGGAATGGCCTAAATGGCTGGGAATCGGAGCCACAACTCATTTTACTGCAATGGCGTCATATCACACACCCGATCTTCCGTGCGCCGGATGCTTGCACCCGATCGATGACCCAACGCGAGATGCGATACCAACTATTTCGTTCGTATCGTTCTGGGCCGGTCTGTGGCAGGTGAGCCTCTACCTTCGATACTTGGCAAATGACCGTAGCCTTAAGCGCGATCAACAGTTCTATTTTTCGCCTCTCCGCCCCGAAACACTTTGGTATTCTCCTGTTCAACGTCGATCCGACTGCCCGGTCTCGTGTGGCAGCTCCGCTGTGCGCCACGCCAGTTAATCGGCTGGAGGTTACATCATGCTCATTAAACTGCATTCCACTCTTCTTATTGTTGCCTGCGTGGTCACCACCCCCGCCTCCGCCCTCGACCTCAATTCCTACCGCGCCCAGCACGGCCGGCCGCCGCTGTCGGTGAGCGGCGCGCTCGCCGCGCTCGCCTATGAGCAGGCGCGCAGCATGGCCACGCGCAACCGCCTCGACCACGCCAATTTCCGCGCGCGCGTCGCCGCCATGAGCAACGGCGTCAACGCCGAGAACGTGCTGGTCGGCTGCGCCGACGAGGACTGCGCCATCCGCGGCTGGGCCAAGTCGGGCGGCCACCGCGCCAATATGCTGCGCGGCGACGTCTCGAGCCTACGGCATCGCCTCGGCCACCGGCGATAACGGCCGGAGATACTGGGCGCTGGAATTGGGGAATTGAGGGCCTTCGTGTCCCGGGCGCAGCGCAGCACGAAGTGGTGCGCTGCAGACCGGGGCCCAGCTTTCTAAGCAAGCTGGACCCCGGATCAGCGGTGCACCGCTAACGCGCTGCACCGCATCCGGGGAACGCACCCCCCGCCTCTATTCCCCGGCCTCAAATAAATGTCATCGCCCGCGCGGGCGCGTGAAATGCGCTAGCCTCGCGGTATGCCGTCCGCGCGAAGCGGCGGCGCCAAAAACATCAGGGAGAAACTTCCATGCCAACGTCCGCGCTTCGCCTCGCCACCATCGCTCTCGGGTCGAGCTGTCTGCTGGCCGCGCCAGCCGCCGCCGACCTGCTGGCGCACAAGGACATTTCGGCCGAGATGGCCGTCACCATCGCCACCACCGCGATCGCCACCTGCAAGGCCAACGGCTACAAAGTGTCGGCCACCGTGGTCGGCCGCAACGGCGAGATCATCGCGCAGGTGCGCGGCGACGATACCGGGCCGCACACCACCGAGAACAGCTTCCGCAAGGCCTACACCGCGCGCACCTTCCGTTCGCCCTCGGGCGCGCTGGTCGAGCGCGTGAAAGCCGACCCGACGCTGGGCCTGATCCATCTGACCAACGTCATCGCCAACCAGGGCGCGCTGCCGATCAAGGTGGGCGAGGAAGTCATCGGCGCGGCCGGCGCTTCCGGCGCGCCGGGCGGCGAAAAGGACGAGGCCTGCGTCAAGGCCGGCATCGACAAGGTCGCCGACCAGTTGAAGTAACCGCGCGCACTCCCTCTCCCCGCACGCGGGGAGAGGTTAAACCGCCTACCAGCGGCCGCCGCGCCGCACCAGGCGGACAATCACCAGCAGCAGGATGGCGCCGATGGTGGCGTCGATGATCTCCCGCAGCAGCCCGGCGCCCAAGGCGATGCCGAGCCGGGGAAACAGCCAGCTCGCGATGAAGGCGCCGACGATGCCGATGACGATGTCGCCGATCAGCCCGAAGCCCGTGCCCTGCACGATCTGGCCGGCCAGCCAGCCGGCGATCAGCCCGACCACCAGAATGATGACAATGCTTTCACCCGACAGATACATGGCCCACGTCCTTTGGTTGCCCCGAAGGCCGGGATGATCGCGCGCCGGCGCGACCGGCGCAATATATCCGTCTGCGTGTCCCCGGCGCAGCATCTTACTTCTCCCTCTCCCCGTTTACGGGGAGGGTCGGAGGGGCAGTCGCATCGGCACGGATCGCGGTAACGCCCCCTCACCCGGATCGCTTTGCGATCCGACCTCTTCCCGCGCGCGAGGAGCGCTGAACGGCGTCTATTTCTTCTCCAGCATCAGCTGGCCCTTGTGCCCGATCACGCGCTGCATCGCATGCGCGAAGCGCGCCAGCAGCCACGGCAGCGTGACCTCGAGCCGCACCACCGCCTCATAGACGTCGATAAAGCCGGCGGCGCGCTGGCCGAGCGCGGCGGCGCGGAAGCTCAGGCGGTCGCCGCTCCATTCCTCCTGCTCGAGCGAGAGCAGCCAGGCGAATTCGGCCTTGGCGCGGCCGAGCCCGTCCTTGATGCGGCGCAGCGCCTCGTCCTTGCCGAGGCTATGGGGAATGACGACGACGAACGGCTCCGACATGGCGGCGGGGTTTCCCTGCTGATCCTGCCGGCGCATGTGGGGACGATTGCTTGACGGGAAAAGGGCCGGCGCGCGCCGCAATGACGAGGATGGACCGTCAGAAAAACCGCGCCGGCGATCCGGCCAGCGTCGGGATCGCCACCAGCAGCACGATGCCGATCACGAAGCCGATGAGCCGCGCATTCATGCTCAGCATCGTTTCCGGCGCGTTGTGCCAGCGCAGATAAACCCCGGCGTCGAACAGGGCGACCGCGATCATGACCCAGAAATACGGCTTGATCCAGAAATCCTGCCATTGCGGGGCGGCGACCAGCAGCGCGCCGGAGGCGGCGCCGGCGAGCGCCATATAGCCGAAAAAGATTCGATCGATCGTCATGCGCGCCCCTGGTCGCTGGTCCGCGTCAGCGCGCGATGCTAGCAGAATTCCGCTCGCGCGGGGCGAACCCATGCGGTCGAGCACGCCAATCCGTCATGGCCGGGCTTGTCCCGGCCATCCACGTCTTACAATATCGGTTGGTCCGACAAGACGTGGATGCCCGGCACAAGGCCGGGCATGACAAGGAATTTGCCATGCCGCTTTCCGACACCATCAAGACCCTGATCCGCAACGCCTGGGACGACGGCTATCCCTGCCTGCTCGCCACCAACGGGCCGCAGGGGCCCAACATCACGCCCAAGGGCAGCATGATCGTGTTCGACGACGCGCATCTCGCCTGGTGGGAGCGCTCCAAGCGCGCGGTGCTGGAGAACCTCGGCGCACGACAAGCGCGTGTGCGTGATGTACGCCAACTTCAAGGCGCAGCGCGACGGCGTGCTGGAGAGTGGCTTCCTGCGCTTCTTCGGCAGCGTCGAGCTGCACGAGAGCGGGCCGCTGCGCGAGAAGATTTTCAGCATGCTGCTGCCGCGCGAGCAGACCCACGTCGGCGCCGAGGCCGGCATCGGCGTGCTGATCAGAATCGACAAGGCGATCGATATCCGCGGCAAGCCGATTATGTAAACACCCGCCGCGCCGTGCTAGGCTCGCGCCATGTTGAAGCGTGAGAATTTTGCCGATCGACAATATCTACGTGCCGGTGAAGCGGCGCGCGACGCTCGATCCCAAGCGCGTGCACGAGATCGCCGAAAGCATGCTCAAGGACGGCCAGCAGACGCCGATCCTGGTGCGGCCGGACGGCGCCCGCTTCGTGCTGGTCGAGGGCCTGCACCGGCTGGAGGCCGCCAAGGCGCTGGGCGAACAAACCATCATCGGCTTCCGCGTCGACGCCAGGAAGCATTGAACGGAGGCTCTGCCTCTCCCCGTTTATGGGGAGAGGCGAAGAGAGCTACTTCACCGCGCTGAGCAGCTTGGCGCAGGCCTCGGCCACGTTTGAATTGGGCTCGTTGCCGGGGAATGTCGCCCAGCCGCCCTCGGTGACGAATTTGTCCTGTTTCCAGGAGTCGGTCGCCTTCAGCGTGACCAGCGTCGCCGTGGCGTTGGCCGCGTGCTGGAATTTGTCGACGCAGATCGGCGCCAGCGCGGCGACCACCGCGTTGATGGCGCTCTGTGCGGCCATTTTCTGCGCCTTGCTGTCGAGCTGCCAGCCGCCCCAGCCGAAGCCGAGGATCATGGTGATCGCGGCGCCTGCGGCGACGCCCTGCAGGAGGCGCGTCCGCGACTCGCCTTGCAGAATAGGAGGCAATTTCATGAGTTTTCCTTTCGCCCGGCTGTGCGCCGGCGCGAGGGCAACGGACACCCGGATGGGTTCCGGTCGACAGGTGAGTTGGAGGCCCGGCCGCTTTGAACTGGCGTTTCGGTCACGTTTACCGTGCGCTCTTTCCGGGCCGGTGTCGATGCCGCCGCCGCATTGAAAATTCCGTGATCCGCCATAATCCCGCCCACCGGCATGGTATGCTTTACGCCGCTTTGGGCTGGGAGGATCCCGCATGCGTGTCCGCCGCCTTGCTGTCGCGCTCGCCGCCGCAATTGCCGCGCTGGCGCTCAATGCCGCCCGCGCCGACGTTCTCGTCCGCGTCGACAAGTCCGCTCAGATCATGACGGTCACGGTCGACGGCGAGCAGCGCTACGCCTGGAAGGTGTCGACCGGCATCGCCGACTACGACACGCCGGAGGGCGACTTCCGCGCCTTCCGCATGGAGCGCGATCACTTCTCGCGCGAATGGGACGACGCGCCGATGCCCTATTCGATCTTCTTCACCCAGGAAGGCCACGCCATCCACGGCAGCTACGATGTCAAGCACCTCGGCCGCCCGGCCTCGCACGGCTGCGTGCGGCTGTCGAAGGAAAACGCCGCCGTGCTGTTCGCTCTGGTGAAGGAGCAGGGCCTCAAGGCCACGCGCGTGGTGCTGACCGGCGATATTCCGGGCAGCGCCGTAGCGCGGCGCGATCCGGGCACGATTTATAGCGAGGAAGACACCGGCGCGCTGCCGCGCCAGCGCGTGCGCAACTCCCGCGCCTGGCGGGAAGTCGACGACAGCCCGCGCTATTATTATTACCGTGAGCGGCCCTATTACACGCCGCCGCGCCGCTACGGCTACGGCGGATCCCCCTTCCCGTTCGGCCGGTAAGCGAACCGGGACGAGGTGCCCGCGGTTTGATCTTCGGCCTATCGGCAGGAAGCGCCCGATGATCCGCAAGCTCAAAACCGGCAAATACCGGCTCTATTCGCGCAAGGTAAATCCGCGCACCGGCAAGCGGCGCAACCTCGGGACCTTCACGTCACGCAAGGCCGCCGAGCAGCACGAGCGCGACATTCAGTATTTCAAGCGGCACTAATCTCCGGCATGAAAAGTAAAGCGGACATCGCGCGGATTTACCGCAACACATCATCGCTCCCGGCATGGGCATTCAGCTTTGAATAGAGCGCAGTCAGCGGGCCAAACTTTCGCACAAAAAGTACATAATCATAAGTTGAACTTAGTGAGGTGTCCGACACACGTACGGAGCGAGCAGATCGACTAGCCTAATCATTTCAGCGTCCTCAACATGCCGCCACATATTACCCATCCCGTGAAAGCCGAATGTCGGCTGATTCGGCCCAAGGTTCTCGTACGAACAATTGGTCGGCTACGCCTTCCGACGCGAAGCGAATGCCGAACCCACGTTCGAGCGCTGGGCGAAATGGTACGGCAAATGAGTATATCCTCACTGGTCGTACCGTCCGCCGCAAAACGTGGATCGTTCAATGCCGCAAGTAATTTTCTCGAACGCAGGCAAAAGCCGCCATTGCCGACGTTCATACCATCGCCAAGATCTGGCCATCTCGCTCCAATGTAGTCGTACTCGCGAAACGACGGGCTCCATGCGCCGGGATTGATCACATAGCCGTCCCATTGCACGACCAGCACGAAGGGGGTTTCGATCAGCGCCGGCAATCGGTTTACCGAAAATGTCTGGTAATCAGCCAATGAATTCAGATTGTCGACGACAATTGTACGAAATTCGCCTTCGACGGGTTTCGGTGAGAACAAGACCGCGTTGGCAAATTCACATTGCGCCATCGTAAGGTGAAGCGCACGCGCGCTCAGGGCAAAATTGGCCGAATCGATGGCACAGACGGTTACGTCATTTAAGTCCAGCTTCATCGCCGGCGTAATCCTCGCTCTCCGCTAGTCTGCATTTTCTCGACAAAGCTCAGTTCGAAGCAGCAAGGTCAATGCCCTCATGCGCCGTCTGGATGAGTTGCATCGTGATCTCGCCAATACCGTGCGTGAGCGTGATAAAATACGGCATGATTTGCAAATGCACTCGCCCAATTCGCCCAATTGAAACGATAGCGCCGCCGGAAAGTCGGGTGTCTGTTGAGACGGATCGCCGAGTTCCCGATACATTATTGATTTGATCGTTTTTTGGCGGGCAAGAGCTGCTAATTCGAAACGTCTGCGCCGCGCCATGATTGCCAATATGTGTGCGCCCGTCGGCAGGGCGATCGGCCTGACTTCGCCTTGGACACTCGCGCTGTTCTTAAGCCAATTCTGCTGACTGAACGAGAATCGGCCGCTCCAGAACGATCCATCGGATGCGCTACCGGCGATGCCTTTTGGCTTACGCGGAATGAAACAAACGACTATCATTCAAGCCGATCCTTGGGTCTTGGGGGAATTTTAGCTCATATGTATGTCACGAGTAGCAAGCGCCTGACGACGGACGGCGCCAAAAAGATGATGGCGACCGCCATCGAAACGGCCAAGCAAGCCGGCATCGCGGTTTCGGTTGCCATTACCGACGCGGGCGGCCACCTGATCTTGCTCGAACGCATGGAAGGCGGGCGCTTTCATTCCGTACATTCGGCCACCACCAAAGCCGTCTGTGCGGCTTCCAACAAGCGACCGACCTCCTCGCGCGGCGCGCAGGCGCAGCAACTTGATGTTGCGCACGCGCTCGGTCTCGCGCTGGCGGCCGGCCCGGAACGATGGACCGCGATGGAAGGCGGTTGTCCCGTCATCGCCGATGGTGAATGCATCGGCGGCATCGGCGTCGCCGGCGGCGACTGGGCCACGGACGAGCGCATCGCCCAACAGGCGGTCGAAGCGATCGGTGCCAACTGGCGCACGGATTCGAAGTGATGGTCGAGCCGTTGCGCGTCGCCTGCATTGGCATGGGCTGGTGGTCCGACGTGCTGGCCGACGCGGTCAAGCGTTCGATCTCGCTCAGGATTGTCGCCTGCTATTCGCGCTCGGAACAAAAGCGCCAGGCCTTCGCCGCCAAATATGGTTGCCGCGCGTCGCCGAGTTACGAAGCCATTCTCGCCGACCCGGAGATCGAGGCCATCATCAATACCACGCCGAACGACGTGCATCTTGAAACCACGCGCGCGGCGGCCGCGGCCGGCAAGCATGTTTTTCTCGACAAGCCGATCGCCAACACGGTCTCCGACGGCCGCAAGATCACCGAGTGCTGCCGCCAGGCGGGCGTCGTGCTCGCGCTCGGCTATCAACGCCGTCGGGAAAGTCATTTCCGCTGGATCAAGCGGCAGATCGACGACGGCGTGTTCGGCAAGCTGGTCAATGCCGAAGCCAATATCAGCCGCGACCGGCTCGGCCAATTCGATCTCTCATCGTGGCGCTACACCGCCGCCGGCATGCCGGGCGGCGTGATGCTGCAGATCGGCATCCACTACGCCGACGTGCTGGTCTATTTGCTCGGGCCGATCAAGGCGGTCAGCGGCCAATTCGTGCGCCTGGTGCTGCCGGGCGACAATCCGGATGTCGCCAGTCTCATTCTGGAGCACGAGAACGGCGCGCTCTCCACGCTCAACGCCAGCTATGCCTCGGCGTCCGAATATTATCTGATGAACATCTATGGCAAGACCGCCACCGCCAATTACGACCTGCATCACGGCCTGAGCCTGCTCAAGCGCGGCGACAAACAGGCGGTCAGCGTACCGTGCGCGAAGAACGACACCTTCGTCGAGGAACTCGAGGAGTTCGCGGCAGCGGCGCGCGGCGGCGCAGCGCCAGAGGTCGGCGGCGACTACGCGACGACGTCGCTCGCGGTCATTCGCGCCGGCATCCTGTCGGCGCGCGAAGGGCGCCGCGTCGAAGTGGCGGAAATCCTGGCCAAGGATTGAGCCCTAAGTCCGCGTTATCCGTGATGGGCGACGCCGAGCGCGTGCTCGCCGCGGTCGAGGATCAGCGGCACGATCAAATCCTCCTCGTCGTCGAGATGGCGGATCAGCCCCTTGATCAGGGCACCGCTGGCTTGCGCATAGTCATCCCCGCACCGGCGTAACGCGTCGCCATCGCCGTTGAGCGCACGCAACAGCGCATTGGCGCTATCAGCGGTGGCCGCCATATCGGCGTGGATGGCGTGGTGGTCGCTTTCTAGCACGTCGAAGCCGCGCTTAAGCCGCGCATCGGCGGCGCGGAAGATCGGAAAATAATGCAGATCCTCGATCTGGTGATGCACGCCGAGCTGCGACAGCAGGAACTGCAGCCGCGGCACGAACTGGCGCGAAAATTCCGCCGCCGAGAGCGTCCCTGCACGGAACTGCGCCTCGATGGCCTCGATCATACCGGCCAATTCGCGAAACATGGCGTGGCGCGACAGCCAGAAGCGCGCCATCTCGCCGAGGTTGGCGTGGCCCTCCCATTGCTCGCGCGGGTAACGCGCGATTAGCACGCGCAAGTCCTCCGGCCAGCCGCTGCGGCGGGCCAGCGCGAGCGCCTCGGTGTCGTTTGCATCGGGCATTTCGATGGTCATGGCGGCCCTTACATAACTGTCGCCAGCCCATTTACCAATGGGCAGGACAAATCTGGCCATCACACGGTAAATGTCGTGCATGGACACGCCCACCACCGTCGCCTGCCTCGCCTGCGACGAGCCGACCGCCCGCCGGCTCGCCAGCTATCTCGGGGAGATCTTCGGCGCCGACGACACCGTCTGCGCCGCTTTCGAGGGCGACAGCGGCCAGTGGCAGGTGGCGATCCATTTCCGTGAGAAGCCGGACGAAACCGCTTTGCGCGCGCAGGTCGCGCTCGCGGTTGGCGATGCGGCGGCGGCCGCGCTCATCATCGAGCGGGTCGCGCCCGCCGACTGGGTCAAGGAAAGCCTTAGCTGTTTGCAGCCCGTGCGCGCCGGCCGTTTCATCGTGCACGGCGCGCATGACCGTGGACGCGTCAAGCCCAATGATATCGCCATCGAGATCGAGGCCGCGCTCGCCTTCGGCACCGGGCATCACGGCACCACCCGCGGCTGCCTGCTGGCGCTCGATGATCTGGCCAAGCGGCGGCGGGGCCGCCGCGTGCTCGACATCGGCACTGGGTCGGGCGTGCTGGCGATCGCGGCGGCGAAAATTCTCCGCACGCACGTCATCGCCAGCGATATCGACCGGGTCGCGGTCGACGCCGCGCGCGCCAATGCGCGGCTCAATCGCGCCGGATCGGCGATCACGTTCGCGCACGCGACGGGCGCCAACGCCCGCGCTATCGCCGGCGGCGCACCGTACGATCTGATTTTCGCCAATATCCTGTTAGGGCCACTGATGCGGCTGGCGATGCCGCTCAGCCGGCTCGCCGCGCGGCGCGCGCGCATCGTGCTCTCCGGCCTGCTGCCGGGCCACGCCAATGCTACGCTGGCGATCTACCGCGCGCAGGGCTTCATGCTTGAACGGCACATTCCGCTCGACGGCTGGGTCACGCTGGTGCTGCGGCGCCCGTCCGGAATGACCAAAAAGAATCAAAACCGCCCCGGGAGGGGATGACCGGGGCGGCTTATCGGTGAGAAGCGCCGGTTACCAGCCGCCGAACGGCTCTTCTTCTTCATGTTCGACGGCGAAATCGCGCACCGCCGGATGCTCTAGGCGGACGAACTCGCGCTCGGCCCGCTTCATCTGCGAGGCGGCGATCGCTTCGAGGGTGAGCGTGAAAATGCCTTTGTCAGCCATGTTGTCGCCGGCAACGCCATAAGTGCTCGCAACCATGTGTCTCTCCTTTTCAGAAACGAAGCGTCAGCGCAGGTGCCGCTCACGCTTCTGTATTTTGCGATGCAGCATAGTCTATTTCGCGAATGCGAAGTACTGACGACAATGCATAGAAGACCGGTAGACATGGCATAAATTGGCATTTTACGAGCAAATTCGGCGCGATTTATGCTGTGGCGTAGTGCACCGCACAAATGCGGGCCAGATGATCGATTTATTACCGAATTGATCGCCGGAACGACCGAATTTTTCGCCAAGGCGCCTCCGGTTGAGCCGCTACGGCCTCGCTTGGCGCTCAGCGCATGCCTGCATTGCTCTGCCCGGCGAGCGCCCGAGCCTGAGCAATTCCGATCGAATCAGAATGCGACCTCACATTTTTCCTGGCGCATGATCTTGTCCGAAAACCGCTGCCTAATTTTCGGGATCATGCGCAAAACGAAACCGCCCCGAGCGGGAAACCCCGGAGCGGCTTCGTCGGTGAAAACCGACGCTTACAAACCGCCGAATGGCGTCTTTTTCTCCACGTCGCTCCTCAGGCTGCGGCGCAGCACAAAATCGGGCGGCAGCAGATCGCGATAACGCAAGAGCTCGCGCTCCGCTCGTTTCATCTGCGAATAGGCGATCGCGTCCAACGCGCGCGCAAAAAAGCCTTTGCGCGTCTTGCCGATCTTGCCAGCGGCAATATCGGGGGCGGCAATGCGCCCGGCGCCATAAGTGATGTCAGTCATTTTGTCTCTCCTTCTCGAAATCGAAGCGTCAGCGAATGTCTCGGCTATGCCTCGTACTTTTGCGATGCAACACAAACTCATATCGCGTGTGCGAAGTACTCACATATTGGATCAAAGCCAAGTAACATCGGCGTGAAATGATTTATTACTTCGTGTGATCGGTGCCATCATCGCGGTGAATTTAATGCAGCGCACAAACTTGAGTCATAGAACCGATTCGTCGCTGAATCGGGCATTAACCCGATGCAAAAGTTTCTTCGAAATGCGCCCAGACGTGATGCAAATGCCTTGCCCGGCACGCAGCGCATGCCTGCGTTGCTCCGCCCCGCGAGCGCGTTAGAGTGCGGCCCATGTTCGAGGCCCGCTTCCAGTCATTTGACGATTCGCGCGCGCGCACGGCGGCGCCGGCGCGCGTCGCCGCGTTGCGCGCCGAGCTCAAGCGGCACGGGCTTGACGGATTTATCGTGCCGCGCGCCGACCGCCAGCAGAACGAATACCTGCCGGCGAGCGAGGAGCGATTGGCCTGGCTCACCGGCTTCACCGGCTCGGCGGGCGCGGCCATCGTGCTGGCCGAGCGCGCTGCGCTGTTCGTCGACGGCCGCTACACCGTGCAGGCGGGGGCGCAAGTCGACCAGTCGATTTTTTCGATCGAGCATCTGGTCGACAACTCGCCGCAGCAATGGCTCGAGCAGAATCTCAAAAGCGGCGCCCGGCTCGGCTACGATCCGTGGCTGCACACATCCGAGAACGCCGAGAAGCTGAAGAAGGCCTGCGCCATGGCCGGCGCCGAATTGCTGCCGGTCGACAATAATCCGATCGACGCGCTGTGGAGCGACCGCCCGCCGCCGCCCGCCGGCCAAGTGAGCTTGCGCGATCTCAAATTCGCCGGCGAGAGCGCCGCCGACAAGCTTAAACGCATCCATGCCGAGTTGGTGAAGCTGCGCGCCGACGTAGCCGTGGTGTCTGATCCGCAGAACGTCGCCTGGGCGTTCAACATCCGCGGCGCGGACGTGGCGCATACCCCGCTGGCGCTCGCCTTCGCGGTTGTTCCGCGCGAGGGCCGGCCCGCGCTCTATGTCGACGGCGCCAAGCTCGACAAAAAAGTGCGACGGGCGCTAGAGGAGATTGCCGCGCTGCGCGCGCCCGATGAGCTTATCCGCGACCTTGGCCAGCTCAAGGACAAGACCGTGCGGCTCGATTCCGCGACCGCCGCCGATGCGTTCACGCGCCTTGTGGCCGACAGCGGCGGCAAGCCGGTGTGCGGCGCCGACCCGATCGCGCTGATGAAGGCGGTGAAGAACCATGCCGAGATCGCCGGCAGCCGCGCCGCGCACAAGCGCGACGGCGTGGCGATGGTGCGTTTCCTGAGCTGGCTCGAGTGCGAGGCGCCGGCCGGCGCCGTGACCGAGATCGACGCGGTGGAAGCGCTGGAAAGCTTCCGCCGCGATACCGGCCTGCTCAAGGATATTTCGTTCCCGACCATCGCCGGTTCGGGACCGAACGGCGCGATCGTGCACTATCACGTCACCCGCGCCTCCAACCGCACCATCGGAAAAAACGAGCTGTTCCTGGTCGATTCCGGCGCGCAATACGAGGACGGCACCACCGATATCACCCGCACGGTCGTCGTCGGCACGCCAACTGACGAAATGCGCGACCGTTTCACCCGCGTGCTCAAGGGCCACATCGCCATCGCCACCGCGGTGTTTCCGGAGAACACCAGCGGCGCCCAGCTCGACCCGCTGGCGCGCATGGCGCTGTGGCAGGCCGGGCTCGATTTCGATCACGGCACCGGCCACGGCGTCGGCAGCTATCTATCGGTGCACGAGGGCCCGGCGCGCATCTCCAAGCTCGGCACCGCCGCGCTCCGGCGCGGCATGATCCTGTCGAACGAGCCGGGCTATTACAAAACCGCCGCCTACGGCATCCGCATCGAGAACCTGGTGCTGGTGATCGCCGCGCCCGAGCCCGCCGGCGCCGAAAAGCCGGTCAACGCCTTCGAGACGCTGACGCTGGCGCCGATCGAGCGGCGGCTGATCGACAGCCGCCTGCTGACGGCCAAGGAGCGCAACTGGGTCGACAGCTACCACGCGCGCGTGCAGGAAGTGATCGGGCCCCTGCTCGATGCGCCGACGCGAGCCTGGCTCGACGCCGCTACGCGGCCGCTTTGACGGACGCCAAATGATGATCGACCTACTTGCTTCTTTCTTACCTCCCCCCTTGAGGGGGAGGTCGGCGAGCAGCGCCAGCCGCGAGCCGGGTGGGGGGTACTGCTAGCCTATGCAAAAAAGTACCCCCCTCCCCAACCCTCCCCCTCAAGGGGGGCGGGAGAAGGAAGAAGCGCGCGCCACCGCCTGGGGGCTGCTGGCGCTGCTGATGGCGATGACCGCTATCGGCCCCGCTACGCTCAATATCCTGGTGCCGGCGCTGCCGGGGCTGGTGACCGAGCTCGGCTCCGACACCGGCACGGTGCAGCTCATGCTGTCGCTTTATCTGCTGAGCCTGGCCACCGCGCAGCTGCTGCTCGGGCCGCTGTCCGACCGCTTCGGCCGCCGCCCGGTGGTGCTGGCGGGGCTGGCGCTCAACGTCGCCGCCTCGCTGGCGGCGATCGCCAGCTCCTCGATCGGCGCGCTGATCGCGACGCGCATCGTGCAGGCGGTCGGCGCCTCGACCGGCATCGTGATCGGGCGCGCCATCATCCGCGATCTCTACGAGCGCGACCGCGCCGCCGCCATGATCGGCCTGGTCACCACCGCGATGGTGATCGCGCCGATGATCTCGCCGCTGATCGGCGGCATTCTCGACACCGCCTTCGGCTGGGAAGCGATTTTCCTGTTCATCGCCGCGTTGAGCGGCGCGGTGCTGCTATGGGCCGTGTTCGTGCTGCCGGAGACGCGGCCGGCGAACGTGGCGCACACGCCCGGCATGCTGATCCAAGAATGGCGCGCGCTGATCGGCAACGCGAAATTCCACGGCTACGTGCTGTGCGGCGCGCTCGGGTCGGCGCCGTTCTTCACCTTTCTCGGCGGCGGCCCGCATGTGGTGGTGACGCTGATGGGCCGCACCTCGGCCGAATACGGCGTCTGGTTCGCGGTCACTTCGCTCGGCTACATGAGCGGCAATTTCACCGCCGCGCGGCTGTCGCAGCGCTTCGGCGTCGATGCCATGATCATGGCCGGCATCGTGTTCGAGCTAATCGGCGGCGGTCTCACCGCGGTGCTGGTCGCGGCCCTGCCGGAGGCCGGGCCGGTGATCATTTTCCTGCCGCACTTGGTCATCGGTTACGGCAATGGCTTGCTGCTGCCGAATGCCATTGCCGGCGCCATCAGTGTACGCCCGCAAGCCGCCGGCGCCGCCTCCGGCATGACCGGGTTCGCCCAGATGGCGATCGGCGCGGCGGCGTCGCAAGTGGTCTCGATCGCGCTCGCCGGCGGCACTAGCGCCATGCCGATGGCCTGGATGATGGTGATCGTGGTGGTGGCGACCGGTGTGGCCTATAGGGCGCTGGTGCGGCGTTAGCCGTTGACCAGCTTCAGCCACTCGTCCTCGCTCAGCACCTTGACGCCGAACTTCTTGGCGTCGGCGAGTTTGGAGCCGGCGCCGGGACCGGCGACCACGAAATCGGTCTTCTTCGACACCGAGCCGGCCGCCTTGGCGCCCAGCCGCTCAGCCTGCGCCTTGGCCTCCTCGCGCGTCATCTTCTCCAGGCTGCCTGTAAACACCACGGTCTTGCCAGCGATGGCGCTATCGGTTTTCGGCTTCTCGGCGTCGAGGATCGTTACTTCTTTGGTCAGCCGCTCGACGATGCCGCGGTTGTGGCTTTCGCCGAAATAGGCGGCGACGCTCTCGATCACGGTTTCACCGATCTGATCGAGCGCGTCCATCTCCGCGCGCGTCTCCTCGTCGCCCTTGGCGACCTTCAGGCAGGCGTCGTGGAACGCCTTCCAAGAGCCGTAGCCGCGCGCCAGCGCCAGCGCCGTGGTCTCGCCGACGTGGCGGATGCCGAGCGAAAAGATGAAACGGTCGAGCGAAATCTCGCGCCGCTGCTCGATCGCATTGAACAGATTGCGCACCGAGGTCTCGCCATAGCCCTCGACTTCTTCGAGCTTGATCTTGTTGTTGCGTGCCGGCAGCGTGAAGATGTCGGCGGGTTCCTTGACCCACTCCTTCTCGAAGAACAATTCGATCTGCTTTTCACCCAGGCCTTCGATGTCGAAGGCGCGGCGCGAGGCAAACAGCTTGAGGTGCTCGATCTTCTGATACGGGCAGGCGAATTCGCCGGTGCAGCGGGCGCGCGCGCCCTCCTCGCCGGTGGCGGTTTCCTCGCGCACGATGTCGGTGTGCAGATAGCACGGGCATTTCTTCGGGAAATGATAGGGCTTGGCGTCTTTCGGGCGCTTGTCCAGCACCACGTTGACCACCTGCGGGATCACGTCGCCGGCGCGCTGGATGATAACGGTGTCGCCGATGCGGATATCGCGGCCCTCGCGCAATGGCTCGCCGTCGCCGCCGATGCCCTTGATGTAGTCCTCGTTGTGCAGCGTGGCGTTCTGCACCACCACGCCGCCGACGCCGACCGGCTCGAGTTTGGCCACCGGCGTGAGCGCGCCGGTGCGGCCGACCTGGATTTCGATGTCCTTGAGCACGGTCACCGCGCGCTCGGCGGCGAACTTGTGCGCGATCGCCCAGCGCGGTGAGCGCGTGACGAAGCCGAGCCGCTCCTGCCAGTCGAGGCGGTCGACCTTGTAGACGACGCCGTCGATATCGTAGTCGAGCCTGGCGCGGTGCTGCTCGATCTCGCGGTGGAAGGCGAGCAAATCCTCGACCGAATGGCGGATTTTCGTGAGCGGATTGGTCTTGAATCCGCAATCGGCGAACCATTTGATCATGCCGGACTGCGAATCGGCCGGCATCTCGCTCATCTCGCCCCAGGCATAGGCGAAGAAGCCGAGCGGGCGCGAGGCGGTGACACCCGGATCTTTTTGGCGCAGCGAGCCGGCCGCCGAATTGCGCGCGTTCGCGAAGATTGGCTCGCCGGCGGCCTTCTGCCGCTCGTTGAGTTTCAGGAAGTCGGCCTTGGTCATGTAGACCTCGCCGCGCACTTCGCAGATTTTCGGCACCTGCTTACCTTTGAGCTCAAGCGGCACGTCCTTCAGCGTGCGGATATTGGCGGTGACATCCTCGCCCTCGTTGCCGTCGCCGCGGGTGGCGGCGGTGATGAGGTCGCCGTCCTCGTAGCGCAACGACATCGAGAGCCCGTCGATCTTTGGCTCGGCGCTAAAGGTGATCTTCTCGTCGTCGGAGAACTTGAGGAAGCGGCGGATGCGCGCGGCGAAGTCGATGACGTCTTGCTCCGCGAACGCGTTGTCGAGCGAGAGCATCGGCACGGCGTGCCGCACTTTCTTGAACCGGCCGGTGAGCGCCGCGCCGATCCGGCGCGACGGCGAGTCCGCGCGGATGAGCTGGGGAAACCGCTTTTCGATCGCGTCGTTGCGGACCCGTAGCGCAGTCGTAGGCGGCGTCGCTGACGGTCGGCTTGTCTTCCTGGTAATAGCGTTTGTCGTGCGCGGCGATTTCGGTCGCAAGCCGTTGCAACTCGGCCTTTGCCTGCGCCTCGGTCAGGCCGGCGGAGGGGATTTTGGTGAGGTTTTTCGCTGCCATTTCTTTCCGTCATGGCCGGGCTTGGCCCGGCCATCCACGTCTTGCTGGCTGAAATCTAAAGACGTGGATGCCCGGCACAAGGCCGGGCATGACGAAGAAGGTGAATTGTGGCCTGGATTCCGGGTTCGCGCCTTCGGCGCGCCCCGGAATGACAAGGGAAACTCACCCCGCCGCCTTGATCAGGCGCTCGGCGGCGGCGCGGGCCTCGGCGGTGATCTCGGCGCCCGCCAACATGCGGGCGATCTCCTCGCGCCGGCGCTCGGCGGCCACTTCGGTGACGCGGGTGGCGACCCGCTTGCCCTTTTCGAGCGCGTCCTTGCTGATGAGATAATGCCGGTCGGCGCGCGCCGCCACCTGCGGCGCATGGGTCACCGCCAGCACCTGCACGCCGGCGGCGAGCTTGGCCAGCCGCAGCCCGATGGCATCCGCCACCGCGCCGCCCACGCCGGTATCGACCTCGTCGAACACCAGGGTCGGCGCCGAACCGCGGTCGGCCAGCACGACTTTCAGCGCCAGCAGGAAGCGCGCCAACTCGCCGCCGGAGGCGACCTTCATCAGCGGCCCGGCCCGCGTGCCCGGATTGGTCTGCACCCAGAACTCGACGCGGTCGATGCCGTTCGGCCCGGCGGCGGCGGCATCGCTGACGATCTCGGTCGAAAATTTCGCCCGCTCCAGCTTGAGCGGCTTGAGCTCGCCGTTCACCGCCTTGTCGAGCGCCGCGGCCGCCTTGGCGCGCGCCTTGGAAAGTGCCTCGGCCGCGGCGCGATAGTCGGCTTCCGCCGCGCGCGCGGCCGCCTCCAGCGCCTTGAGCTTGTCCTCGCCGGCGTCGATCAGCGCGATATCGGATTTGTAACGCGCCGCCAGCGCGGCCAGCGCGTCCACCGGCACGTTATATTTGCGCCCCGCCGCGCGCAGCGCGAACAGCCGTTCCTCGATGCGTTCCAGTTCGGCCGGATCGAAATCGGCGGTGCGCAGCGCCGCTTCGAGATGGCTACGGGTTTCCTCCAGCGCGGTGAGCGCGATATCGAGCGCCTTCACCGCCGGCTCGACCAAGCTCGGCGCCTGCGGCGCGCGCCGCTCCAGCCTGCGGATCACGCCGGCGAGCGCCGGCACGCTCGAATTGGCGCCCGCGATCACCTCATGGGCGTCGCGCAGGTCCTCGGCCACCTTCTCGGCCTGCATCATGCCGGTGCGCCGCTCGGCGAGCGCGGTTTCCTCGCCGGCCTGCGGGCGAAAGCGTGCCGAGTTCCTCGACCGCGTGGCGCAGCCAGTCGCCTTCGCGCTTGGCGCGCTCGACCTCGGCGCGATGGGCATCAGCGGCGGCTTGCGCCGCGCGGCGCGCCTCCCACAGGTCTGCGACCTTGGCCGCGTCGGCTTCCAGCGCGCCAAAGGCATCGAGCAGGCGGCGATGGGTGGCGGCATCGACCAAGGCGCGCTCGTCGTGCTGGCCGTGGATCTCGACCAGCGCGCTGCCGAGCTCCTTCATCACTTGCACGCTCACCGGCTGATCGTTGATGAACGCGCGCGTCCGCCCATCCGAGAACTGCACGCGGCGAAGAATGAGCTCGTCCTCGGCCGGGATATCGTTGGCCGTCTAAGAGCAACGCGCGCGCCGGATGAGCGCGCTCGACCTCGAACACGGCGGTCACCTGCCCCTGCTCGGCGCCCTGCCGCACCAGCGCCTGGTCGCCGCGGGCGCCCAAAGCCAACGCAAAGGCGTCGAGCAGGATCGACTTGCCGGCGCCGGTCTCGCCGGTGAGCACGGCAAGCCCCGCGGCGAAATCGATATCGAGCCGGTCGATCAGGACGATGTCGCGGATCGAAAGTCGGGAGAGCATGGCGTTTTGCCGTGTCCTAGCCTTCGTCATGCCCGGCCTTGATGCCGGCATCCACGTCTCTTGTGGATTTCGCCATAATCAAAGACGTGGATAGCCGGGACAAGCCCGGCCATGACGCTGTGGGTAAGTCCGACTGACGAATTGGCGCGTAGCCTAGCCCAGCCCGACCTTCCTGAACGCCTTGCTGATCCAGGAACCCTGGTTCTCGGTCGGCTGGCCGCCGCCGTTTTTCACCAGCGTATAGGCGTGTTGGTACCAGGGACTGTCGGGGAAATTGTGCCCGAGCACCGCGGCCGCGGTCTGCGCTTCCTCCACGATGCCGAGCGCCATATAGGATTCGGTCAGCCGCATCAGCGCCTCTTCGACGTGACGCGTGGTCTGGTACCTGGTGACCACGACTTTGAAGCGGTTGATGGAGCCGGTGTAGTCCTTCTTATCCAGGTAGTAGCGCCCGATCTCCATCTCCTTGCCGGCGAGCTGATCGCGGGCGACTTCGATTTTTTGTTTGGCGCTGACGGCGTATTCGCTGGTCGGATACTTGCGGATCACTTCTTCCAGCGCGCCGAGCGCCTTCTCGGTGCGCGCCTGGTCGCGGGTGATGTCCGGGATCTCTTCGAAATTGGAGGCGCCGATCAAGTACTGCGCATAAGCGGCGTCCGCGCTGCCGGGGTGCAGCGTGATGTAGCGCTGGGCCGCGCCGACGCACTCATCGTAGGCGTTGCCTTGATAATAGGCGTAGGCCGTCATGAGCAGCGACTTGCGCGCCCATTCCGAATAGGGGTGCTGGCGGTCGACCTCCTCGAACTTCTTCGCCGCCTCTTTCGAGTCGTGTTTGACGTTGAGTAAATAGAGGCCCTCGTTGTAGAGCCGGTCGGCGGCTTCGTCGGGCGCCGTTTCTTCCTTGCCGAATAGATTGAGGCCGCTACAGGCACCCAGGCTCGCCGTCAGCAACAGCATCGCCATGGCGCGCGCGAACGGGCGCCGACCAGCGCGAGCGGGCGACGTCATGGGCGCTAAGTCCATGGGCTGCGATTTGCTTTGGCATGGAATTTTTGGTCGCAAAATCCTTGGGCACAAACTCAACCCCACGCGTTCGTGTCCGCTCCCCTAACAGCGCCACTGCGCAAGCTTTACGGCAACGCCCTCAGCCGCGCTGGTGTAGACGAAAAAACGCGGTCTGGCCAAGCGATTAAGCTGACATTCGGCCGGGATTAAGGCGAAGGGTTAAGCTGAAATCCTGAGGCTTTTCAGGACATTTCCGGTCCGTAGGCCGCCGCCGCCGCCAGTCCGGCGCCGACATCCACATGGCCGCGCGCGCGGCGGGCCGGCTCGGCCGCCTCGATCACCCGCCAGGCGGTCGGATCGGCCATCAGCGCGGACAGCACCGCGTGGTTAAGCTTATGGCCGCCGCGAATGGTGCGGTAGGCGGCGAGCAACGGCTGACCGGCAAGCGCCAGATCGCCGATGGCGTCGAGAATCTTGTGGCGCACGAATTCGTCGGCGAAGCGCAAGCCTTCCGGATTGAGCACGCGATCCTCGGTGACCACGAGCGTATTGGCGAACGAGGCGCCGAGCGCGTAGCCGGCGCTCCACAGTTTGGCGACGTCCTTCATAAAGCCGAAGGTGCGGGCGCGCGCGATCTCGCGGCGGAAGGCCTCCGGCTCGATGTCGAGCGCGAGCGCCTGGTGGCGAATGAGCGGATGGTCGAATTCGATTTCGGCCTCGACCCGGAAGCCGTGCTGGTAAGGCCGCAGTTCGCCCTGCGCACCGTCCTTGGAAACGCGCACCGGCTTGATCACCTCGATATAGCGGCGCGGCAGCGCGCGCGCGGTGAGGCCGGCCTGATCGATCGCATCGACGAACGGCGCGGCACTGCCGTCCAGGATCGGCACTTCCGGCCCGTCGATCTCGACCAGCACATTGTCCACGCCGAGCCCACGCAACGCCGCCAGCAGATGTTCCGCGGTCGAGCAGAGCGGCCCGTTGGCGTCGCCCAGCACGGTGGCAAATTCGGTGGCGGTGACCGCGCGCACGTCGGCGCGAATTTCGCGCTCGGTCGTGCCGTCGGCGGCTACGCGCTGGAAAACGATGCCGGTGTCGTCGTCGGCAGGATGCAAAGTGAGCGTGACGGGGCTGCCGGAATGCACGCCGATGCCGGAGACGGCAACCTGGTCGCGCAGCGTTGTCTGCTTAGCACCCTTCATCGAACCCGTTTACGCCGGCCTGCAAGCAAGCCGCGCGTCCCATCCCACGCCCCGGCAGGGGCCACATTTTGGCCTTGAAAGCGACGGCCACGCCCAATCCAGAAGGTACCCCCAAGGACCGAAAAGTCCTTTTAGCGCCCGAAATTTAGGCCACATCCCCGGCTTTCTCCAACTCACGTCTTCTTACCGACTGTTACTCTTTTTTGCCGCAATTGCCGGGCGAACGGCCGGTGCCGCATCGCATTTAGCTTAGCAGGTGAGCCTTGCGGCCTTACCGATAGCGTCCGGCAGGCCTCGTCCGAATGCGGTGGCGTCTTAAAAAACCATTTTAATTCAATTAGTTAGAAAAGACGCTGGTAGGCCGACAGTAACTCGACGGCCCCGCCCCGGGTTCGGGACGGGGCCGTCATGGCTCTTGGGGGGCCTCAGTTGGCCTGGCGGCGCAGGAAGGCCGGGATGTCGAGCTGGTCCTCCTCGGTCGAATTATGCACAGGCGCCGGGCGGCCATGGGGGTCGAGACCCTGCGGAGCGGCGCGCCGGGCATATTCCGACACCGGGTCGTCGGGGCGGCCCTCCGGATTGCGGGCGGTCGGCCGTGGCGGCCGCTCGAATTGCGGCATCGCCTGCGCGGTGCGCGGCGCCCGCGGCGGCTCCGCCTCCTCCGCGCGCCGGCCGAGGCCGACCGAGGCCAGCCGCTGCATCAGCGACATGCGGCGCTTCTCGGGGTGATCCTCGCTGAGCTCCCCGCGCTTGCGCCTTGATCTCATTCTGCGCCGGCAGCGGCAGTTCGTCGATGCGCGGCATGCGCGGCGCGCGCGCAGCCGTGCGTTCGGGCGCCGGCGGAATGAAGGTCTTCGGCGTCGGCGGTTCGGCTTGCGCCGCCTCGGCCGGCACCGGCTCGAACAATGACGGCTTTATCGGCAGCGGCCGGATCGAGACGTCCTCGATCGCGGTTGGTCCGCAAAAGCGCGGCGGCAACCGCGGCGTGGGCGGCGGATTCGACCGTCGCGGTGCTGGCGGCGGCCGGCGGCGGCGCCGGACTGCGTTCGATGCGGTCGGCGGTGCGGCGGATATCGGCGCGCGCCTTGCTGGCGAGTTCCTTGAGCGCGGCTTCGGGCCGCGCCGGTCTCGCGCTGCATGCTGGTGTGGTCGATGCCGGTCGCCACCACCGAGACGCGGATGATGCCTTCCAGACTTTCGTCGAAGGTGGCGCCGACGATGATGTTGGCGTCCTGGTCGACTTCCTCGCGGATGCGGGTGGCGGCCTCGTCCACTTCGTAGAGCGTGAGGTCCTTGCCGCCGGTGATCGAGATCAGCAGACCGCGGGCGCCCTTCATCGAGGCGTCGTCGATCAGCGGATTGGCGATGGCCGCTTCGGCGGCGGTGAGCGCGCGTTTCTCGCCGGAGGCTTCGCCGGTGCCCATCATCGCCTTGCCCATCTCGCGCATGACCGCGCGCACATCGGCGAAGTCGAGATTGATCAGGCCTTCCTTGACCATCAGATCGGTGATGCAGGCGACGCCCGAATAGAGCACCTGGTCGGCCATGGCGAAGGCGTCGGCGAAGGTGGTCTTCTCGTTGGCAACCCGGAACAGATTCTGGTTCGGGATGATCAGCAGCGTGTCGACCACCTTGTGCAGCTCGACGATGCCGGCTTCCGCGTAGCGCATGCGGCGCTGGCCCTCGAAGTGGAACGGCTTGGTGACCACCCCGACGGTGAGGATGCCGAGCTCGCGCGCGGTCTTGGCGATGATTGGCGCGGCGCCGGTGCCGGTGCCGCCGCCCATACCGGCGGTGACGAACACCATGTGCGCGCCGGTGAGATGATCGCGGATCTCGTCGATCACCTCCTCCGCGGCGGCGCGGCCGACTTCCGGCTGCGAGCCGGCGCCGAGACCCTCGGTCACCTGCGTGCCCATCTGGATGATGCGCTCGGCCTTCGACATCGTGAGCGCCTGCGCGTCGGTATTGGCGACGACGAAGTCGACGCCTTGCAGACCGGCCGCGATCATGTTGTTGACCGCATTGCCGCCGGCACCGCCGACGCCGAACACGGTAATTCGCGGCTTCATCTCGCGAATGTCGGGGATCTTCAGATTGATCGTCATGAGTTTGCCTCTTTAATGCACGGGCAGCAGGCTAGGCGTTGCGCGATTTGCGCGAACGCGATTGCACGCCGCCGAACAGGTCCGGTCCGCCACCGGCCCTGCGTGGTTCTGGGGTTGAGGGTCAGAAGCTTTCGCGTAGCCATCGTCCGACCCGTGCCATGTAACCGCCCGTTCCTGTCATCAATTGCCGCGTTCGCCGCGGTTCGAAGTGTTCAAGATGTGCCGCTTGCGGATAGACCAGGAGGCCCGCCGCCACGGCGAATGCCGGACCCTTGGCCGCGTCCGGCAAGCCCGCTAACCCAAGTGGACGCCCGATACGCACCGGTCGGCGCAAGATGCGCGCGGCGAGATCGGCGATGCCGGTAACCTGGCTCGCGCCGCCGGTCAGCACCACGCGCGCGCGCGTCTCGGCCGCGAACGGCGAAGCCTTGAGCCGGTCGCGCACCATTTCCAGGATTTCCTCGACCCGCGGCTTGATGATGCGCACGAGAGCCGCCCGCGAGACGAATTGCGGCGGCTCGCGCTCGTCATCCCCCACCGGAGGCACCGTGATCATGTCGCGTTCATCCGATCCACCGGTCAAAACACTGCCATAAATCGCTTTGATTCGCTCAGCATCCGCAATCCGGGTGTTGAGACCGCGGGCGAGATCCATGGTGACGTGGTGGCCGCCGAGCGCGAAACCGTCGGCGTGCACGAACTTTCCGCCGGAAAATACCGCCAAGGTGGTGGTTCCCGCCCCAAGATCGATGGTGGCAGCGCCGAGATCGGCCTCGTCGTCGGCCAACACCGCCAGACCGGCCATATAGGGAGAGGCCACCATGGCCTCGACCGACAGGTGGCTGCGCTCGACCGCCAGCATCAGATTGCGCACGGTCGCCACGTCGGCGGTGACCATATGCATGTCGACGCCGAAGCGCTGGCCGAGCATGCCGCGCGGCTCGCGGATGCCGGTGACGGCGTCGAGCGCATAGCCGATCGGCAGGGAATGCAGCACGGCGCGCCCGTCGCGCACCGAATGGCGGCTGGCCGCCGCCAGCACGCGCGCGATGTCGCTATCGGTCACGGCGGCGCCGGCGAGCTCGATATTGGCGACGAAGCGCTCGCTGCCGAGCCGCCCGCCGGAAAGGGATACCACCACGGATTCGAGTTGCACCTTGGCCATGCTTTCGGCGATGTCGATGGCCTGGCGGACCATCTTCTCGACCTCCACCAGGTCGACCACGCCGCCCGCCTTCATGCCGCTCGCCGCGGTATGGGCGAAGCCCAGGATGCGCACGCCGTGGCTGCGCCGGCGCAGCACGTCCTGCGGCGCCTGCGGCTCGAGCCGCGCGATCATGCAGGCGATCTTGCTGGTGCCGATATCGAGACCGGCGACCACGGCCGCGCGCCGCGGCGAAACCGGCTTCATCTTGGGCGTGAGGCCGAAGCGCAGCACGCTCATGCGTCGCTTCCCTTGCGTTTGGCCTTCTTGTCCTTCTCGGCCGCCTTGAGCGCCTCCTCGCGCGCCGCGGCGGCAGCATCGGACTGCCGCACCGTGACGCGGTCGGGCAGCCGCAGATCGACCACGACGATGTCGCGCGCGAGCAATTTCTTGGTCAGCGCGAGATCGACCAGCGTGCGCAGCGCGTGCTCGGGCTCGCGCTCCGGCAACAGCACCTCGACGCCGCTTTTCAGATGCAGGTTCCAGCGCCGCTCGGCGACCAGCACCGACGCCTCGACCGACTTACCGATCACCGGATAGCGCTTGAGCAGGTCGAGAAAATCCTGCGCCGTATGCTCGGCGCCATTGCCGACCACCAGCGGCAGCGACGCGAAGCGCTGCGACACATAAGTTTCCAGCACGGTGCCGTCGGCGGCGATCAGGTAAACGCGGCCTTCCTTCTGCCACAGCGCGAAGGGCTTGCGTTCCTTGATCTCGATCTGCAGCCGGCCGGGATAAAGCTTGAGCACCGCGGCTTGCGCGATCCACGGATTGGTCAGCAGCCGGATGCGCGTCTGCGCGGCATCGAGAAACAGCAGCGAGGAGCGGCCGGTGATTCCGGCACGGCCCAAAATGTCCTCGCGGCTGACTTCATGCTGGCCGGCGAGCGCGATTTCGGAAATGCGGAAGCCGACGCTGTTGGCCGCCGTATCGCAGATGTCCTGCACCTGCGCGGCGATCACCGGCCCATGGCCGCCTTTGACCACGCCGTAATAGGTGCTGGCGAGAATGAACATGGCGGCAGCGCTGGCACCGGCGCCGCGCGGCACTTTCAATTCGAACAGCGCGGAGCCCCAGCGGCGCGCGAAGCGAAAAACGCGCGTGTCCGATACTGTCCAGGCATGCGCGCGCAGCCGCCGAGCGGCCGTTGCACGTCGTTTCAGTTTCAGCTTCAGCGATTGAGCGAGGCGTCCTCGATCATCCATCGCTACATGCTCTTCAAACGTTAGCCCAGCATGGGCAGCAAGCTCCGGCACGAGCGAGGATTCGGTCATGCCCCGATTGGTATCCAGGCGTCGTGGTACCGACACATTCGCACGCGCGAACCCGTGGCCGAGCGCGCGAAACGCCGCCAATGCCTAGTCTTCGGGCCTTTTGGTAAACGATTAGTAAAGGTTTACGGATTGTGTGCAGGAGGCCTTAACTTGAGGCCAGCTGTTGCAAATCCATCGCGTTTCGCGGGCGATTACCGATCGAGCGAGGCGTCCTCGATCATCCAGCGCACCAGATCGTCGAATCCGATGCCGGCGTGGGCGGCAAGCTCTGGCACCAGCGAAACTTCGGTCATGCCCGGCTGGGTGTTGACCTCCAGGCACGCCAGTCCCTGGGTCCCGGCGAGACTGTCGTCGTAGCGAAAATCCGCGCGGCTGATGCCGCGGCAGCCGAGCGCGCGGTGCGCGGCGAGCGACAGGCGCCGGCATTCCTCATAAATTTCCGATAAAACCGGCGCCGGCAGCAGATGTTTCGATCCGCCGGGGGCGTATTTGGCCTCGTAGTCGTAAAATTTGACGGTCGGGACGATCTCGATGACGCCGAGCGCTTTGTCTCCCATCACCGCGCAGGTCAATTCCTTGCCGGCGATATAGGGCTCGACCAGCACGCGGTCGCCGAAGCTCCAGTCGGCCCGCGTCAACTCCTGCGGCGGGTGCTTGTGGTTCTCGCGCACGATGAACACGCCGACGCTGGAGCCCTCCGCCACCGGCTTGATCACGTAAGGCGGCGGCAGCAGATGACGCTTGGCCGCCTGCGCGCGGGTGGCGACCACACCGCCCGGCACCGGCACACCGACGGCCTTGAGCACCGTCTTGGCGATGTCCTTCTGCATGGCGAGCGCAGAGGCCAGCACGCCGGAGTGGGAATACGGGATTCCCAAGATCTCCAGCAGGCCTTGCAGCGTGCCGTCCTCGCCGGGACGGCCGTGCAGCACGTTGAGCGCAACGTCGGGCTTGAGTTCGTGCAAGCGTGCGGCCACGTCGCGGTTCACATCGAGCCGGCTGACGCGGTAGCCGCAGCGTTCGGCCGCATCGGCGCAGGCCTTGCCGGAGCGCAGCGAAATCTCGCGCTCGGCCGACCAGCCTCCCATCAGAACGGCGACGTGTTTCATGCGAACCTCTCCGCCGTCATGCCCGCGCTTGGCGCGGGCATCCACGTCTTTCTTTGCGTGAAGCAAGGCGTGGATGGCCGGGACAAGCCCAGCCACGACAAACTATGTGACGCTAATCCCGATCCTCTTAATTTCCCACTCCATCTCCACGCCGGAATGCGCCTTCACCCGCGCGCGCACGGTTTCGCCCAGCGTCTCGATGTCGGCCGCGCTGGCGCCGTCGAGGCTGATCAGGAAATTGCTGTGCAGTTCGGACACCCTGGCCTGGCCGACTTGCAGTCCGCGGCAACCGGCCTCGTCCACCAGTTTCCAGGCGCTCATGCCGGGCGGATTCTTGAAAGTGGAGCCGCCGGTTCTGTTGCGCGGCTGACTGGCCTCGCGTTTCGATCTGATCGCGGCCATCTCGGCGGCGATCGCGTCCGCATCGCCGGCGCGGCCCTGCAACAGCGCGGAAGTGAAGATGACATCCTCCGGCACGCCACAATGGCGATAGGAAAATCCCATTTGCGAATTGCTGAAGCGGCGCATATCGCCCTGCCGGTCGACGCCGCGCGCCTCGATCAGCACGTCCTTGGTCTCAGCCCCATAGGCGCCGCCATTCATGCGCAGCGCGCCGCCGATAGTGCCGGGAATGCCGCTGAGGAAGGCGAGGCCCGCGATGCCGGCCTTCTGGGCCGCGCGCGCCACCATCACGTCGAGCACCGCACTGCCGGCGACGGCGCGATGATTGTCTTCGATGCCGATGTCGTTGAAGCCGCGGCCGAGCCGCACCACCACACCCGGCACGCCGCCGTCGCGCACGATCAGATTGGAACCGGCGCCGATCGCGGTGACCGGCATATCGGCCGGCAAATTGCGCAAGACATAAGCCAGATCGTTTTCGTCTTCCGGCATGAAGAACGCCTGCGCCGGACCGCCGACGCGAAACCAGGTGAATTCGCCGAGCGGCTGGTTCGCCAGCAGCCGCCCGCGCAGATTCGGAATGCGCGCTTTCAAATCGGGAATGATGTCGGGAAAGCTCATAGCGCCTTTAATTCCGCCGGCAGCGCGTAAGCCCATTGCGTGATCGAGCCGGCGCCGAGGCAGACCACGTAGTCGCCCGGCTTGGCGAGACCTTTGATCAGACCGGCAAGTTGCTCGGGACCATCGAGTGCAATGACCTGCCGGTGGCCGCGCGCGCGCACCGCCGTCACGAGATGATCGCGATCGGCGCCTTCGATCGGCGTTTCGCCGGCCGGATAGACATGCGCGATGATCACGGCATCGGCGTCGTTGAAGCAGGTTGAGAACGGCTCGAACAAAGTCTTCAGCCGCGTATAGCGGTGCGGCTGCACCACCGCGATGACTTGGCCCTTGGTCGACTCGCGTGCCGCCTTGAGCACCGCCGCGATCTCGACCGGATGGTGGCCATAGTCGTCGATGATGGTCAGCGCCGTTCCATTCGCCGACGCGGGTGAAGCGCCGCTTCACGCCGCCGAATTTGCCGAGCGCGGTGCGAATCTTGTCATCAGGAATTTTCAGCTCGTGCGCGACGGCCACCGCCGAGGTGGCGTTGAGCGCATTGTGCCGGCCCGGCATCGGCAGCGCGAGCTTGCGGATGCTGTGAATTTCCTTGCCGTCACGGTCGCGGAAGACAACGGAGAAGTGCGAGGAGCCGTTGGCGTGATCGAGATCGACGAGCCGCACATCGGCCTGCGGATTTTCTCCGTAGGTGATGATGCGCCGGTCAACGACGCGGCCGGCCAACCGCTGCACGATCGGATGATCGGTGCACATCACCACGAAGCCGTAGAACGGCACGTTCTCCATGAAGGCGACGAAGGCATCCTGCACATTCTGGAAGGTCTTGAAGTGGTCGAGGTGCTCGGCGTCGACATTGGTGACGATGGCGATATCGGCCGGCAGCTTGAGGAAGGTGCCGTCGGATTCGTCGGCCTCCACCACCATCCAGTCGCCGGCCCCGAGCCGCGCATTGGTGCCGTAGGCGTTGATGATGCCGCCATTGATCACGGTCGGGTCGAGCCCGCCGGCATCGAACAGCGCGGCGACCAGTGATGTGGTCGTGGTCTTGCCGTGAGTGCCGGCGATGGCGACGCAGCTTTTCAGCCGCATCAGCTCGGCCAGCATTTCGGCGCGGCGCACCACCGGCAGCCGCTTGGCGCGGGCGGCGACCAGCTCGGGATTGTCCTGCTTGATGGCGGAGGACACCACCACCACGTCGGCGCCGTCGAGTGTTTTCGGCCTTGTGGCCGATGGCGACCTTGATGCCCATGTCGCGCAGCCGCTTGACGTTGGCGCTGTCGGCCACGTCGGAGCCGGTGACGGTGTAGCCGAGATTGGCCAGCACCTCGGCGATGCCGCTCATGCCGATGCCGCCGATGCCGACGAAATGCACCGGACCGATGTCGCGCGGCAGTTTCATGGGATTACGTAGCCCTTGATCGTCATGGCCGGGCTTGTCCCGGCCATCCACGTCTTTATTGCGGCAAAAGAAGGCGTGGATGCCCGGCACAAGGCCGGGCATGACGAAAAAAGTCAATTCCTAGCGACTTTGAGCACCAAATCCGCCAGCCGCTCGGCGGCGTCGATGCTGCCGGCCGATTTGGCGGCCTGCGCCATGCGGGCGAGCCGGCCGGGATCGCCCGCCAAGGCCGCGATCTCCGCGGCCAGCCGCTCGGGGGTGAAGTCGCGCTGCTCGATTCGGATCGCCCCGCCGGCCTCCTCCAGCACCCCGGCATTGGCGAACTGGTCCTGATCCAGCGCATGCGGCAGCGGCACCAATAAAGCGGGCCGGCCGATGGCCGAAAGCTCCGCCACCGTGGAGGCGCCGGAGCGGGAAATGATGAGATGGGCCGCCGCCATGCGTGCCGGCAGGTCGGGGAAGAACGGCGCGGTCTCGGCGGCCAATCCAAGCCGGGCGTAAGTCGCGCGCACGGCATCGAGGTCCTCCGCGCGCGCCTGCTGCACGACGGCCAAGCGCGCGCGCAGCTCGGCGCTCATCCGCTCGATCGCCACCGGCACGATCTCGGCCATCACCCGCGCGCCCTGGCTGCCGCCGAACACCAGCAGGCGCAATTTCCCGCCCGCTTGCGGCGCGGCATAGGGCGTCGCCGCCGCGGCAATCACCTCACGGCGTACCGGATTGCCGGTGAAGGTGATCTTGCTCTGCAATTTCGGATCGAGCCGCGCCAGCGTGCGAAAGCCGGTGGCGATGGTCGTGACGCGCGGCGCCAGCAGCCGATTGGCGCGGCCCATGACGCCGTTCTGCTCGTGCAGCACGGTCGGGATGCCGCGCATCGCCGCCGCCAGCAGCGGTGGCACGGTCGGATAGCCGCCGAAGCCAACCACGACGGCGGGGCGCACGCGCCCCAGCATCGACCACGCCTTGGCGGTGCCGAGCGTCAGCAACGCGGCGGTGCGCGCCACGCTGAACGGATTGCGGCCGCGCAGGGTCGCGCTCGGAATGACGTGCACATTGCGGGCGGGAAATTTGAAATGGGCGGCGCGCGCGTCGGTGGCGAGATCGATCACCGCGTCGCGCTTTTGCAGGGCGTCGGCAAGCGCCTCGGCCGGGAACAAATGCCCGCCGGTTCCGCCGGCCGCGAGCAGCACCAGCGGCGCCGCGCGAGCCGGCATCAGACCGCGCTCCCCGCCGGCACGGGCTCCGGCGCGGTCAGCATAGCGGCGTGCGGCTGCTCGCGGGTGAGCGCCAGCAGCATGCCCATGGCGTAGGCCAGCGAGAGCATCGAGGAGCCGCCATAGGAGATGAACGGCAGCGTCATGCCCTTGGCCGGAATGAGATGCAGGTTCACCGCCACATTGATCGCCGACTGTATGCCGAACAGGATGGCCAGGCCGGCGGCGGCGAAGCGCGTGAAGGCGTCGTCGTTGCGCATGGCGCGCACCAGCGCGCGGATCACGATGAAGGCGAACAGCGCCACCAGCGCGAGGCAGAGCGCGACGCCGAATTCCTCCGCCGCCACCGCGAACACGAAATCGGTGTGGCTCTCAGGGAGAAGCCGCTTGACCGTACCCTCGCCCGGGCCCTGGCCGAACCAGCCGCCGCGCATGAAGCTCTCGGTGGCGATGTCGATATTGAAGGTGTCGCCGGAGGCCGGATTGAGGAATCTCTGGATGCGGCTCGCCACATGCGGCACGGTGAAATAGGCGGCGGTCAGCCCGATGCCGGCGATGCCGGCGATGCCGAACACCCAGATCAGCCGCATGCCGGCCATGAAGAACAGCGCGCTCCACACCAGCACGACCAGCATGGTCTGGCCGAAGTCGGGCTGCATCACCAAGAGCGCGACCACCAGCAGCAGCAGCGCGAGCGAAAACGCATTGGCCGGCATGTCCGCGCGCTTGGCCGACTCGCCGAACAGCCAGGCAATCAGGATGACGAAGGCGGGCTTGAGGAATTCCGAGGGCTGGATGTTGACGCCGAACAGGATCAGCCAGCGCCGCGCGCCCTTGATCTCGGCGCCGAACATCGGCGTCGCCGCCACCATGATCAGGCTGACCGCGAACACGACGAGCGCGAGCCGGCGGATCTGGCGCGGGTTGAGGAACGACACCGCCAGCAGGATGGCGAGGGTCGGGATCAGATAGAGGATGTGGCGATTGACGAAATAGAACGGGTCGAGCCCGAGCCGGCCGGCCACCGGCGGGCTGGCGGCGAGCGAGAGCACCACGCCGGCCAGCATCAGCGCGCCGATGGCGGCGAGCGTCAGCCGGTCGACCGTCCACCACCATTCGCCGAAGGGCGTGCGTTGCGCGCGCGAAACCATGTCCCGTTCCCGTCCGGCCTGAAGCTGACGCGTCACGGTTTACGAAGCATTAATTCTGAGTGTCATTGCCCGAGAAGTCGCCGCCATCGCAGACGCGCTCCCTCTCCCACCCGAACTCGGGTTTACCCGAGTTCGGCATTTTAGATTGACCGAAGTCGGATATATCCGACTTCGGCTGGGGAGAGGGTTGGGGTGAGGGGCAAGTGACTCTCGATAGGCCATAACCCCTCACCCGGATCGCTTCGCGATCCGACCTCTCCTTTTGGGAGAGGTGAAGCAAGCTCGCACCTCAGGATGACGGCGAAATTCCCGGAATCGCCTGCACCAGGTCGTTGAAGGCTTTTCCGCGCACCTCGAAGTTCGGGTACTGGTCGAACGAGGCGCAGGCGGGCGACAGCAGCACCACCGGCTCCTTCAAGCCCGACGCTCGCGCGTCGCGCGCGGCGGCGTCGATCGCCGCCGACAGCACGCCGTTCATTTCGTACGGCACCTTGCCGTCCAGCGTCTTGCCGAAATCGGCGGCGGCCTCGCCGATCAGATAGGCCTTGCGATGCGCGGGAAAAATTCGGCGAGACTGGTGATGCCGCCGGTCTTCGGCTTGCCGCCGGCGATCCAGAAAATATCGGTGAAGCTCGCCAGCGCCTTGGCGGCGGAGTCGGCATTGGTCGCCTTCGAGTCGTTGACGAACAGCACGTTGCCCTTGCGGCCGACCTGCTGCATGCGGTGCGCGAGGCCGGGAAAACTGACGAGCCCGTTCTGGATCGCCGGCAGATCGAGGCCGAGCGCGACGCAGGCGGCGAGCGCGCAAGCCGCGTTCTGCGCATTGTGCACGCCGCGCAAGCTACCGATGCCGGCGAGCTGCGCCACCGCATGCGCCTTGCCGCCGGCGGCGCGCAGGATGCGGCTGCCCTCGGCGTAATAGCCGTCGCGCAGCGGCGCCACCACCGACACGCGCACGACTTTCTTGCCGGCGCGCTCGATGCGGTCGGCGGCGGCGCGGGTGTAGCGGTCGTCGACGCCGATCACCGCGGTGCCGCCCGGCTCGACGCTCGCGGGCACCAGCGTCTTGAGGGCGGCATAATTTTCCATGGTGCCGTGGCGGTCGAGATGGTCTTCCGACACGTTGAGCAGAATGCCGACCGTGGGCTTGAGCGAGGGCGCGAGATCGATCTGATAGGACGACACCTCCAGCACGTAAGCGCGGCCGGGCGCGAACGGCTCCAGCGCCAGCACCGGCACGCCGATATTGCCGCCCATCTGGGCGTCGCGGCCGGCGCTCCTGATGAGATGCGCGATCAGCGCGGTGGTGGTCGATTTGCCGTTGGTGCCGGTGATGGCGACGAGCGGACATTGCGGCCCCGACTTGGCGCGCTCGCGGCAGAACAATTCGATGTCGCCGATGATCTCGACGTTGGCCTTGTGAGCGAGCGCCGCCGTCCAATGCGGCGTCGGATGCGTGAGCGGCACGCCGGGCGCCAGCACCAGCGCGGCGACGGTCGACCAATCGAGCTCGCGCAGGTTCTGCGTCTTGAGGCCGGCGGCCTGCGCGTCGGCGAGCATCTTCTCGTCGTCGTCGAAGACGATCACCTCGGCGCCGCCGGCAATCAGCGCGCCGGCCGACAGCAGGCCCGAATTGCCGAGGCCGAAGACGGCGACCGTTTTGCCGGCGAAGGTGGTGACGGGGATCATGAGCGCTGCCGCATTCGTTCCCTCCCCCCCTTGTGGGGGAGGGAGCAGGCTGAGTATGCCGCCGCTCAGATGTCATCATCGCAACTTCAGCGTCGCCAGTCCGGCGAGCGCCAGCACCACGGCGACGATCCAGAACCGGATCACGATCTGCGGCTCGGTCCAGCCGAGCTGTTCGTAGTGATGGTGGATCGGCGCCATCTTGAACACGCGTTTGCCGGTGAGCTTGAACGAGACCACCTGCACGATCACCGACACCGCTTCCAGCACGAACAGCCCGCCGACGACGGCGAGCACGATCTCATGCTTGATCGCCACCGCGACCGTGCCGAGCATGCCGCCGAGCGACAGCGAGCCGGTATCGCCCATGAAGATCGAGGCCGGCGGCGCGTTGAACCAGAAGAAGCCGAGGCTGGCGCCGATCACCGCGCCGCACACCACCGCCAGTTCGCCGGTGCCGGCGACATAACGAATTTGCAGATATTCGGCGAACAGCGCGTTGCCGACCAGATAAGAGATCAGGCCGAAGCTCGCCGCCGCGATCATCACCGGCACGATGGCGAGACCGTCGAGCCCGTCGGTGAGATTGACCGCATTGCCGGCGCCGACGATCACGAAGGTGCCGAGCAGCACGAAGGCCCAGCCGAGATTGATCGCCAGATCCTTGAAGAACGGAAACACCAGCGAGGTCGAGACCGGCGGCTTGCCGAGATGCGCGAGCGCCATGCAGGCGATCACCGCGACCAGCGCCTCGGCGAGCAGCCGCGTGCGGCCGGCAAAGCCGGCATGGGTTTGCTTGGTGACCTTCAGGTAGTCGTCATAGAAACCGATCAGGCCGAAACTCAGCGTCACCCCGAGCACGATCCAGACATAGGGGCTGGTCGGGTTCGCCCACAGCAGGGTCGAGACCAGCAGCCCCGAGAGGATCATCAGCCCGCCCATGGTGGGCGTGCCTTTCTTGGTGACCAGATGCGACGGCGGACCGTCGGTGCGGATCGGCTGGCCCTTGCCCTGCTTGAGGCGCAGCAGGTCGATGATCGGGCCGCCGAACAGGAACACGAAGATCAGCGCGGTGACGATGGCGCCGCCGGTGCGGAACGTGATGTAACGGAAGACGTTGAGGAACGAGACCTTGTCGGAGAATTCGGTCAGCCAATAAAACATCGGGTTAAACCTTAAGCTATCGCACCGCATGATCTTATCCGAAAACCGGTTCCCACCCCCGATCACGTCCCCGGCAGGCTTTTCGGGATCATGCGCTCAGCCCCGCGACTGATCGAGCGCGGCCGGTCTGGCAAATTGCCGTTCCAGCGCCTTGACGATCGGCCCCATTTTCGAGCCCAGCGAGCCCTTCACCATCACCGCGTCACCGGCGCGAATGGCGGCGAGCACGGCCGGTTCCAGCGCCGCCGCGGTCTCGGCATAGCCGCCCCGGCGGCCCGAGGGAAGGGCCTCCCAGAGCGCGCGCATCAGCGGCCCGCTGCAGAACACCAGATCGACGCCGGCCGCCTCGATCGGCTCGACCAGGCTGCGGTGCAGCGCCACCCCTTGCGCCCCCAGCTCCAGCATGTCGCCCAGCACGGCGACGCGGCGGCCGTGCTGGCCGACCGGGGCCTGGCCGAGCAGCGCGATGGCGGCCGCCATGGAGGCGGGGTTGGCGTTGTAGCTCTCGTCGATCAGCAGCGCGCTGCCGCCGGGCACTCGCAAGGTAGTGCGCGTACCGCGGCCGGTGGCGGGTTTGAGATTGTTGAGCGCCAGCGCCGCCAGCGCCAGATCGGCGCCGACCAGCGCGACCGCCGCCAGCACGGCGAGCGAATTGAGCACCAGATGGCGGCCGGGCGCGCCGAGCTTGTAGGTCACCGGCTGGCCCAGGATGCGCGCCTCGACGGTCGAACATTCGGCATGCAGCGAATGCCGCATGAGCCGCGCGTCGGCTTGCGCGTGCTCGCCGAACGAAACGATGCGGGTCACGCCCGCCGCCTTGGCGGCGGCGGCGAGCCGGGCATATTGCGCGTTGTCGCGATTGAGCACGGCGGCGCCGCCCGGTTCGAGCCCGGCGAAGATCTCCGCCTTGGCGTCGGCGATCTTCTCCAGCGAGCCGAAATATTCCAGATGCACCGGCTCGATGGCGGTGACGATCGCCACATGCGGGCGCACCAGCTTGGTGAGCGGCGTGATCTCGCCGGCATGGTTCATGCCGATCTCGAACACCGCGTATTTCGCGCTCGCCGGACAGCGGGCGAGCGACAGCGGCACGCCCCAATGATTGTTGTAGGAGGCGGCCGAGACATGGGTTTCGCCGTCGGGCGCGAGCGCCAGCCGCAGCGCCTCCTTGGTGCCGGTCTTGCCGACCGAGCCGGTGACGGCGATGACCTTGGCGTCGACGCGCGCGCGCGCGGCGCGCGCCGAGATCGCGTAAAGCTTCCAGCACGTCGGCGACGATCAGCAGCGGCGCGTCGGCGGAAAATTGCTGGCGCCGGTCGCGCGCGACCACGGCGACGCCGGCGCCGGAATTCAGCGCGGCCTCGACGAAGTCATGGCCGTCGCGGTTGTCGCCCTTGATGGCGAAGAACGCCTCGCCCTTGCCGATGCTTCGCGCTGTCGATGGAAATGCCGGGCACGTCCGCCGGCAGCGCGCCGGATTTTTCCGCGCGCATGGCCTTCGCCATCGCGTCGATGGTCCACAATGCGCTCATGCCACCTTGCCCTGCAAGGCCGCGGCGACGGCGTCGTGATCGGAAAACGGAATCGTGTTGCCGCCGATGATCTGGCCGGTCTCATGGCCCTTGCCGGCGATCAGCAGCACGTCGCCGGCTTTCAGCGCGGCGATGCCGGCGCGGATCGCTTCGGCGCGGTCGCCGATCTCGGTGGCGCCCGGAGCTGCGGCCAGGATGGCGGCGCGGATCGCGGCCGGCTGCTCGCTGCGCGGATTGTCGTCGGTGACGATGACGCGGTCGGCATGCTCCGCCGCGATGCGGCCCATGATCGGGCGTTTGCCGGCGTCGCGGTCGCCGCCGGCGCCGAACACCACCGCGAGCTTGCCGCTGGCATAGGGGCGCAAGCGCGCGAGCGCCTTGGCCAGCGCGTCCGGCTTGTGCGCATAGTCGATGAAGATCGGCGCGCCGTTCTTGGCTGCCGGCAAGTTCCAGCCGGCCTTTGGCGCCGGTGAGATGTTCCAGCGCGGCGAACACGCGCGCCGGCTCCGCGCCGGTCGCGATCGCCAAGCCGGCGGCGACCGCGGCGTTCTGCACCTGGAAGGCGCCGACCAGCGGCAGCTTGACCTTATACGCGCGCCCGCCATGGGCGATGGTGACGACTTGCGCGAAGCCGTCGATGGCGCCGCCGACCAGCTTGATGTCGTCACCGTGCTCGCCGACCGTCATGATCTTGAGGCCGCGCTTCTTGGCGGCCTCGACCACCTGCCCGGCATAACAATCGTCGACCTCGATCACCGCCGTGCCATTCGGCGCGATCAGCGTCTCGAACAAGCGCAGCTTGGCGGCGAGATAGGCCTCGATGGTCGGATGATAGTCGAGATGGTCGCGCGACAAATTGGTGAAGGCGCCGGCCGCGATGCGCACGCCGTCGAGCCGGTGCTGGTCGAGGCCGTGCGAGGACGCTTCCAGCGCCAGATGGGTGACGCCCTCGCCCGCCAACTGGTCGAGCGTGCGATGCAGCTCGACCGGATCGGGCGTGGTGAGCGAGCCGTATTTTTCGCCGCGCGGCGAGACCACGCCGACGGTGCCGATGCTGGCGGCCTGCAATCCGAGCGCGCTCCAGATCTGGCGCGTGAAGGCGGCGACCGAGGTCTTGCCGCTGGTGCCGGTGACCGCCGCGATGGTGCCGGGCTGGCGCGGGAAAAATTTCGCCGCCGCCACGGCCAGCGCGCGGCGCGCGTTGCTCGACCGGCACGAAGGCGACAGTCGCGGGCAGACCGTCGGGGCGCTGCTCGGCCGCGACCGCCACTGCGCCGGCCGCCGCCGCGGCGCGCGCGAAATGCGCGCCGTCGGCCTTGGCGCCGGCGATGGCGACGAACAGAAAGCCGGCTTTGACCTTGCGGCTGTCGGCGGTAATGCCGGTAATGTCGATGGCCGCAAATTGCGTGACTTGGCGCGCATCGAGCTTGGCTTCGCTCAGGAGCTTACCCAGCCTCACCGCGTCTCCTTCGCGCTCGCCAACAGCAATTGATCGGCATTCGGCAGATCGAAGCGCGGCGGGATATCCAACAGCGGCGCCACGCGTTCGATCACCTTGGCGCCGACCGGTACCGCGTTCCATCCCGAGGTGGCGAAGCCGTGGGTTTCAGCCAGGCCCTGCGGTTCGTCGATCATGATCAGCAACAGATATTTCGGTTTGTCGGCCGGCATAATGGCGGTGAAATTGGTCAAAACCTTGGTCTTGGAATAGCGGCCGCCCACCACCTTTTCCGAGGTGCCGGTTTTGCCGCCGACATAGTAGCCGGCGACATTGGCGCGGGTCGCGGTGCCCTTTTCCACGTTCAGGCGCATCAGATAGCGCATTTTCTCCGATGTTTCAGGCTTGATCACGCGCGTGGCGAGGCGCTTGGCCTCGGCCTGATCGCGCTTGAGGAAGGTCGGCGGGATCAGCTTGCCGCCATTCACCAGCGCGGCAATGCCCATCACCGCCTGCAGCGGCGCCACCGACAGGCCCTGGCCGAAGGCGATGGTGACGGTGTTGAGCTCGACCCAGCGCTTGGGCATCAGCGGCTCGGCGCTTTCCGGCAATTCGGTGCGCAGCCGGTCGAGCTGGCCGAGTTTTTTCAGGAACGCCTTGTGCTAGTCGACGCCGAGCGTGAGCGCCATTTTCGCGGTGCCGATATTGGACGAATAGGTGAAGATCTCCGGCACGCTCAGGATGCGATGCTGCGCGTGATAGTCGTGGATGGTGAACTTGCCGTAGTGCAGATCACCGCGCGCGTCGAACTTGGAGTCGAGCGTCACCTTGCCGCTGTCGAGCGCCATCGCCAGCGTGAACGACTTGAAGGACGAGCCCATCTCGTAGACGCCGGTGGTGAGCCGGTTGATGCGGGTCGGGTCGTTCGCCTCGCGCGGATTGTTGGGATCGTAGTCCGGCTCGGATACGAGCGCGACGATCTCGCCGGTATTGACGTTGACGATGACGCCGGACGAGGCCTTGGCCTTGAATTTCGCGCGCGCGGCGATGAGCTCGTCGCGCAGCGCGAACTGCACGCGCAGATCGAGCGCGAGCTGCACCGGCCGCTGCAGCCGGTCGGCGGCGAGCCCCGCCATGTGCAGGGCGGCGAGCCCCTGCCCGTCCAGCCACTTCTCGATGCCGGCGATGCCCTGGTTGTCGATATTCACGTGCCCGATCTCGTGCGAGACCACCGGCCCGTTCGGATAGACGCGCTTGTTCTCGGTGAGGAAGCCGACGCCGGGGATGCCGAGCCGGTGAATCTCCTGCTGCTGCTTGGCGCTGATCTCGCGCTTGAGCCAGACGAAGCCGCGCTTCGACGACAAGCGCTCGCGCACCTCGGTGGCGTCGAGATCGGGCAGCACCGCGGTGAGCAATTCTTCCGCCTCGTCCACGTCGATGAGCTTGCGCGGTTCGGCGAACAGCGACGGCGTCTTCACGTCGGTGGCGAGGATCTGGCCGTTGCGGTCGAGGATATCGGGCCGGGCGGTGGCGACCGCGTCCTGGCCGACGCTGCGGCGGGCGCCGTGGCCGTCGCTTGACGTCGCAAACATCACCAGCCGCAGCGCGATGACGCCGTAGATGGCGGCAAAGGCGACAATGGCGAGGCCGAGCCGCGCCTTCGCCTTCACATTGCGATCGACGTCGCGGCCATAGAGAAACGAGCGCAGCCAGCGCTGCCAGCGAGTCTCCGGCGATTTGCGCGGTGCATTCATCGGGTCACCGTTGCGCCGGCACGCTGCCGGTCGTGTCGGGCGCCACCGGGGCAAGCACGGCATCGATCGGATCCGTGGACGGCGGCTGCACCACCACCGGCGGGCGCTCGGGCAGCTGATCGAGGCTGTCGAATTGCGTGGGCAGAATCGGTCGCAGCGCCAAATGGCGGGAGGCCAAGCCCTGGATGCGGCCGGGCGTGTCGAGCTTTGCCCATTCGGCCCGCAGGGTCGCGATGGCGTCGCGCTCGCGGTGCAATTCACCGCTCAGTTTCGCGACCCGCTCGGCCTGCAGCGTGGAATCGAACTTGATTTTGTAGACGAAAGACGCCGCCAGGATGAGCGCGCCGATGACGAGGATATTGAGCAGGCGCATGCTCAGTGCCCCTTCACAACGTCGGCGAGCGCCGGCAGATGCGGCAGCAGATCGGACGGCTCGTCGGTGCGCGCGGGCGCCTCGCTGCGCTCGGCGGCGCGCAGCTTGGCCGAGCGGGCGCGCGGGTTGCGCGCAACTTCATCCGCATCGGCGACCACCGGCCGCTTGGTGAGCACACTATACGTGGGAGCCGGGCGCTTGAGCTCGGGCGCGTGACGCGAGCCGGCGCGCGTTTCGCTGCGGCGGCTAAGAAACGACTTGACGATGCGGTCCTCGAGCGAATGGAACGACACCGCCACCAGGCGGCCGCCGGCTTTGAGGATACGTTCGGCGGCAGTGAGCGCTCCGACCAGTTCGCCGAGTTCGTCATTGACGAAGATGCGTAAGCCTTGGAACGTGCGCGTGGCGGGATGGATATCGCCCGGACGCGAACGCACCACTTTGGCGACGATGTCGGCGAGCGCGGCGGTGGTGCGGATCGGCATCGTGCTACGCGCCTTGACGATGGCGCGCGCCACCGAACGGGAATGGCGCTCCTCGCCGAGCAGGAAGATGATATTGGCGAGATCGCGCTCGCTGGCCACGTTGACGACATCGGCCGCGCTCGGGCCTTCGCCGCTCATGCGCATGTCGAGCGGCCCGTCGTATGCGGAAGGAAAATCCGCGCGCGGCCGTATCGAGCTGCATGGAAGAAACGCCGAGATCGAGCACCACGCCGTCGACCTCATCGTATCCACAATTGCGCGCTACGGTGTCGAGATTGGAGAAGCGGTCCTCGATCAATGTCAGGCGGCCATTCGCCGCCTGCACCAGATCGGCGCCCAAGGCGATCGCGGTCTGGTCGCGATCGATGCCGATAACCTTGCAGTCGGCAACCGCCAAGATCGCGCGCGTATAGCCGCCGGCGCCGAAGGTGGCGTCGATATAAACGCCGCCGGCACTAATGTTGAGGAAGTCGAGCGCGGGGCGGCCGAGCACGGGAACGTGGAGGGCTGGTCCGCCAGCGACAGCCGCAAAGCCGTCGCCGCCCGCCGTCATTCCCGTGCTCCGAGCGCGTTGTGCGCTGCCGACTGGGAACCAAGCTGGGCCTTGAGCGCGCGCACCTTGTCGGTGGCCTCCGCGAGCTCGTTCTGGAACCGGCCCGGCTCCCAGATCTGAAACTTGTGACCGAGGCCGACGAAGGTTGCCGCCTCGGTAATTCCCGCATGACGCTTCAAGCTGTCGCTCAACACCACGCGCCCCTCGCCGTCGATCTTCAGCGTCTCGCTGGTGCCGTAGAGCGCCAGCGCGAACTGCTCGCGCTGCTCGGAGAACGGGGTAAAGCGTCCGATCAGCGCCTCGATCTCCGCCATCAGCGCATTCCCTCCAGCGTCGATCGCCGGACGATCGAGCGCGGGATAGCAATACAGGCCGTCGAAGCCGTCGCGGCCAAGCACCGAGCGGAAGGAAGCCGGAATCGAGACGCGCCCCTTGGAGTCGAGCCGCAACGTCGTGTGCGACACGAAGCGGTCCATATCCCGCACTCCACGCCGACCGGACGCAACGCCCGCGAGCCGAACGGACTAAGGCCCTTGGGATTGCCGTGCCGCGCCAAGGATTTGAGCGGTCCGGCATCCTCGATGAGAAATTGTGGGATATCATGGGATATTATGGGCGTCAATGGAATGACCCTGCCCCGACGCCCCACCTCTGGTCGTCGGCGCATCGCATCGTCAGGACGCCATTAACGGCCCTTAAACTTAAGGATTTCTTGCCACCGCCCGTCTTTCCGGACCAATGCGTGGCGCGGACAACGGTCCCCGGAGTGTTGCTTTTTCGCTACCGCGCGGTGAATGATGCGGCTTCCGCGCCCGCACACACCCCATTTTCGGTTCCGGCCCATGTCAGCTTTTCCGCCGGATTCCTTCATTGCCGCCGATGTCGTGCCCTCGCCCAATCAAGACGAGCGCAAGCAGGGCCGCGTACCCGACATGATCCTGCTGCACTACACCGGCATGCCGACCGGCGAGGCCGCGCTGGCCCGGCTGTGCTCGTCGGATAGCAAAGTGTCGTCGCATTACGTGGTGTTCGAGGACGGCCGCATCGTGCAGTGCGTGCCGGAACAGGCGCGCGCCTGGCACGCCGGCGTATCGTTCTGGGCTGGCGAGACCGACATCAATTCGTGCTCGATCGGCATCGAGATCGTCAATCCGGGCCATGAATTCGGCTACCGCGATTTTCCGCTGCGGCAGATCGCGGCGGTGATCTCGCTCTGCCGCTCGATCCTGACCCGCCGCGGGCCGATCAGGTCCGACCGCATCCTGGCGCATTCCGACGTGGCGCCGACGCGCAAGCAGGATCCGGGCGAAAAATTCCCGTGGGAACTGCTGAATAAATCCGGCATTGGCCATTGGGTGCGGCCGGCCCCGCTCAATCTCGAAGGCCCCATGTTCAAGCCCGGCGACAGCGGCGATGCGGTGAAGCGGCTGCAGCGCATCCTGCGCGGTTACGGCTACGGTATCGAGGAGACCGGCAGCTATGACGATGCCACGCGTGACGTGGTCACCGCATTCCAGCGCCATTTCCGCCCGGCCCGGGTGGATGGCGTCGCCGATGCGTCCACGCTGCTCACGCTGCGCGCGCTGTTGGAGACGCGGCCGGCGCCGCGAGCATAAAGAGGCCGTTTTAACGCTTCTGGCCTCGCGGCCTTGACGCGGCGGGCTCGCAACCCCATTGCTATCCCGTCAGTCGGCCGGACGGCCGCTCCGCGCCAATGCCGAAAGGCGGCCGGGGAGGAAAGTCCGGGCTCCATGGACGAACGGTGCCGGATAACGTCCGGCGGGGCCTGTTGCCGTGCAAGCGGAGACCGGCTTCAGGGACAGTGCCACAGAGAACAGACCGCCTCGGCTGCGTAGCGTTTTGGCCGCGGTAAGGGTGAAACGGTGCGGTAAGAGCGCACCGCGTTTCCGGCGACGGAAACGGCACGGCAAACCCCACCGGGAGCAAGACCGAATAGGAACGACGTTGGAGCGCAAGCTTCAGGTCCGTCCGGGCCAGTCGTTCGGGTAGGTTGCTTGATGCGCCGGGCAACCGGCGTACCAGAGGAATGGCCGTCACGTTTGCGGTTTGCGCCGCAGGCCTTACAGAACCCGGCTTACAGGCCGGCTGATACGTCAAACGGGGGCTCGGCGGGAAAAACCGCCGGGCCCCCGCCATTTTTGGGCATGCTGGTAGCGTCACCATGACAAATCGCAATGCAGTAAGATTCCCGGCTAAGTCAGTCATGATCGGACGCGTCACTCACCACGCCGGTCAAAACCAACATGACTCCTGCGCCGCGCACCGACCTCCTGCCCGAGGCTCCCCACGCGCTAACGCCGGTCGCGACGCTTGCCGCGCTGGATGTTTCCGCCGCCAGCGGGCTTGCCGACGAAGAGGTCAAGCGGCGCTCGACAAAGCCATGGTCCAAACACCATCGTCTCGCGCCGCCGGATGAGCGCGCTGGTGGTGTTCGCGCATCAGTTCATGAGCCCGGTGGTGTATCTGCTGGCCACCGCGGCGGGGCTCGCCTTCGCGTTCGGCGAACTGGAAGAAGGCAGCGCGATTGCCGCCGTGCTCGCCGTCAATGCGCTGATCGGCTTTCTGACCGAGCTCAAGGCGGCGCGCTCGATCGAAGCCTTGCGCGCGCTCGGCACCCGCTCGGTCCGCGTCCGCCGCGACGGCCACACCCGGCTCGTCGCGGCCGAGGAGCTGGTGCCCGGCGACATCGTGCGCATCGAAGCCGGCGATTTCGATTGCCGCCGACTTGCGGCTTATCGAAGCGTCCAATCTCGCTGCCGATGAATCGACGCTGACCGGCGAATCCGTCGCCGTCCATAAGCAGGTCGAAGCCATCGCCGCCGACGCGCGCCTGGCCGAACGCCGCTCGATGCTGTTCAAGGGCACCGCGGTGACCCGCGGCAGCGGCGCCGGCGTGGTCACGGCGACCGGCCTGCACACCGAGCTCGGGCGCGTCTCGCAACTGGTCGAGGAAGCCGCAGCCGGCAGCTCGCCGCTGGAGAAGAAGCTGGCGCGGCTGTCCGCGCAACTGGTCTGGGCCACCATCATCCTGGCGGTGATCATCGTCGGCGTCGGCCTGAGGAGCGGCGATAATATTTTCCTCATCGTCGAAGCGGCGATCGCGCTCGCGGTCGCCGCCATTCCCGAAGGCCTGCCGATCGTGGCGACCTTGGCGCTCGCGCGCGGCATGTGGCGCATGGCGCGGCAGAACGCGCTGATCGAGCGGCTGTCGGCGGTCGAAACGCTGGGCGCGACCACGGTCATTCTCACCGACAAGACCGGCACGCTGACCGAAAACCGGATGACGGTGCGCCGGCTGTGGATCGCATCGGGCGAAATCGAACTGGACGGCGGCGGAGCAGCCCATCCCGCCTCCGGGCGGCAGCTCGCCACCGATCCACAAATCGTCCGCCTGCTGGACGTGGCAGTGCTTTGCAACGACGCCACGCTCGGCCACTCCGCGAAAGACTCGAGTGGCGATCCGATGGAGCTCGCCCTGCTGCGCGCCGGCCGTGCTGCCGGCATCGGCCGCCACGCGCTGCTGGACAAGCTGCCGATCGCGCGCAAGCACGCCTTCGACGCCGGCAGCAAGATGATGGCGACCGTGCACCGCCACGGCGAAGAATTTCTGTTCGCCGTCAAAGGCGCGCCGGAAGCCGTGCTGGCAGCCTGCGCACGCGCCGCCACCGAAGACGGCGACATCGTCATGGACGACGCGGCGCGGGCGGAATGGAGCGCGCGCGTCGAGCATCTCGGCCATCACGGCCTGCGCGTGCTGGCCTGCGCCGGCAAGAGCGGCGCGCGCGCCGACGCCGCGCCCTATGACGAGCTGACCTTTCTCGGCCTCATCGCGCTGGAGGATCCGGCGCGCGCGGACGTGCCGCACGCCATTCAGGACTGCCGGCGCGCCGGCATCCGCGTCGTCATGGTGACCGGCGATCATGCCGTGACCGCGCGCAGCATCGGGCGCGCGGTCGGGCTCGCGGCCAACAAAGTGATCGAGGGGCGGCACATGGAGAAGGTGATCGCCGGCAGCCACGCCGATCTCGTCGAGGTCGGCATCTTCGCGCGCGTCAGCCCGGCCGAAAAGCTCGCGCTGGTGCGCGCCTATCAGGCCGCCGGCGACGTCGTCGCCATGACCGGCGACGGCGTCAACGACGCGCCGGCGCTGCGGCAGGCCGATATCGGCGTCGCCATGGGCATGCGCGGCACCGATGTCGCGCGCGAGGCGGCCGCCATGATCCTGCTGGACGACGCCTTCCCCACCATCGTCAAGGCGATCCGCGAAGGCCGCGTCATCTTCGGCAACATCCGCCGCTTCGTCGCCTATCTGTTGTCCTGCAATCTGAGCGAGGTGCTGGTGGTCGGGCTGGCGATCCTGTTCGCGCTGCCGCTGCCGATCCTGCCGTTGCAGATCCTCTATCTCAACCTCGTCACCGACGTGTTTCCGGCTTTCGCGCTGGCGATGGGCGAAGGCGAACGCGACGTGCTCGAACGCCCGCCGCGCGACCCGAAGGAGCCGATCGTCGGCCGCGCGCAGTGGATCACCATTGTTCTGCAGAGCATCGCGCTGAGCGCTGGCACTTTCGGCGCGCTGGTCCTGGCGCAGGGATGTGTTGAAGGGGCGTCCGGCGGAGCACCCGCCGGGCGCCCCGCCAATTTTGCCATGGCGGTGGCGGCTGCCGCATGCGTTCGGTGGTCGATCCGACAACGGCAGAATAATGGCGATCCGCACCGCGCATAATGTGATGTGATCGAGATCATATGGTGGCGGCGCAAAACGCTTCAGGATAAAAAAATCGGGCGACTTCGTCAGCAGCGAAAGTAGGCTTGCCATGACAACGCCCTCCCAAAACCAAACTGGCCGGCGTCGCCCGGCCGGCCGCTCACGCCGCGCCTGGCGTCGATCACGCAGTCGATGCCTCTTGCGGCGGCACTCCGCAGGACCGGCCGGCCGCGTCGGCGCCGATATCGGCCTGCACGCGCAGGCGCCCGGCGTGAGTTCGGCGACACGCTGGCGGCGGTGACGGCGCGACATCGCCATGCCGGCCACCACGTCGGCCACCGCATCGAGCGCGGTGTCGAACACCCGGATCGCCGGCGCGTGACGTCGCCGCCCACGCTCGTCAGTTCGCGACGCGACATGGTTGGGATTGCCGAGCGCGGTCGACAGCGCGACCGTAACCCGCCGCGCGCGGCGCAGCGGCTGAGCAAATCGGCGCCGGATTTCAGGCTGAATCGGCCGCACCGCGAAGGCGATGTATTCGGTCACCAGCGTCGCTACGGCTGTGTATTTGCTGTGCTCGAAATTCGCGAGCCGACCAGATAATCGCTGGTCAGGTTCGGCGAGCTGATCGAGACCACGTGGCCGTCGCCATGGGTCGACGACCGCGTCGGCGCGCGGGCGCCGTCGCCGGGCACGTTGACGACCTCCACCGGACGTCGAGCGCACCGCATGCGATCGCCTTCGCCAGCGCGCGCGCTACGGATCGAGATCCGCCGCCGGGCGGCGTGCCGGCGACGATCTGCACGGCCCGCTCCGGCTGCCAGGATTCGCTCAGCTACTTGGCGCCCAGCCCAACCGCCAAGCACCTTGGCCCAGAGCACGACTTCGTCCTTGTACAACTTGTCGAAATAGGCGGGCTGCGCCGGCTGGTGGCAGACGTCGTAGCCGAGATCGGCGAACCGCTTGACCACGTCGGGATCGCTGCAGCGCACGTCAAGCGCCTTGTTGAGCTTGTCGACGATCGGGCCGGCGTGCCCTTGGGCGCCGACAGGCCGAACCAGACCGTGAGATTGAACTGCGGCATGCCGGCCTCGGCGGTGGTCGGCACGTCCGGCAGCATCGGCGAGCGCTTGTCGCCGGTCACCGCATAGGCCTTGAGCTTGCCGGTCTTGATGTGCTGCACGATGTTGACGATCTGGTTGCAGCCGAAGTCGACGGTGCCGGCGACCAGATCCATGGTCGCCTGCGGCGTGCCGCGATAGGACGCGACCGTCGGGTGCACGTCGGCGACCGCGTGGAACACCGAACAGGCGAGATTGGAGATCGAGCCGACGCCGGCGTCCGCCTCGGTGACTTTCTTCTCGTTGGCCTTCAGATAGGCGACGAATTCCTTCAGCGTATTGGCCGGCACCGCCCTCGCGCGCCACCAGCACCACCGGCGAAATATTGATCAGGCCGATCTGCTCGAAATCGGTCGAGCGGTACGGCAAATCCTTGTTGAGGAATTCGGCCGCCGCGTGCGTGCCCGAGCCGGAGACCATGATGCGTGTAGCCGTCGGGCTTGGCCTTGGCGACGCGGTTCGGTGCCGATCGTGCCGCCGGCGCCGGTGACGTTCTCGACGACGATCTGCTGGCCGAGCGCCTTCGCCATCGGGCCGGTGATCATGCGCGCGGTGGTGTCGGACGGCCCGCCCGGCGGAAACGGCGCCACCAGCGATGATGACGCGGTTGGGATAATCCTGCGCGAAGGCGCTGGGACGTCAGAGCGAACAACGCCAAAGCGAGCGTCAGAATTTTTTTCACGGCGAGCCTCCCTGTTAATCCCCGGCACTATTGTTCAAGTTTTTGCCGGCGAAAGCGAGCGGTAATTTCGCTAGCGCACATCCAACATGGTCGAGGGCAGCCATAACGCCAGCCCCGGGAACATCGCCACCAGCACGACGGCGAAACACATCAAAAAGAACAGCGGCAGCGCGTAGGCGCCGATGGTGAAGATGTTGCGTCCGGTCATGCCTTGCAAAACGTAAAGATTGAAGCCGACCGGCGGCGTGATTTGCGCCATCTCCACCACCAGCACGATGTAGATGCCGAACCAGATCAGGTCGAAGCCGGCCTTGACGACCAGCGGAATGATGATCGAGGTGGTCAGCACCACCATCGAGATGCCGTCGAGGAAGCAGCCGAGCACGATGTAGAACAGCGTCAGTACCGTAAGCAGGCCCCAGGACGGCATGTTGTAGCCGCTGATCCATTCGGCGAGCGCCCGCGGAATGCCGGTGAAGCCCATGGCGGCGGTGAGATAGGCCGCGCCGGCCAAAATGAACGCAATCATGCAACTGGTCTTGGTCGCACCCATCAGTGAATCGCGAAAGCCCTCGATGGTCAGCGTGCCCGACCACCACGACAGTGCGAGCGAAAGAAACACGCCGACCACCGCCGCCTCGGTGGCCGAGGCGAGCCCGCCATAGATCGAACCGATGACGCCGAGAATGAGCAGCGTCACCGGGATCAGCCGGCGCGACGCATAGATGCGCGCGCCGAACGGAACGTGCGGCTCGGGCGGCGGCATGCGCGCCTGGTTGAACAGCGCCCAGCCCACGATGAAACCCATGAACAAGAGCGCCAGCACGATACCCGGGATGACGCCGGCGATGAACAGCCGCGCGATCGATTGATCGGTCGCCGTGGCGTAAACGATCATGATGATCGACGGCGGAATCAGCAGGCCGAGCGTGCCGGAACCGGCGAGCGTGCCGATCGCCATCTTCTCGTCGTAGCCGCGCTTGAGCAGTTCGGGCAGCGCGATGCGGCCTATTGTTGCGCAAGTCGCGGCCGATGACCCCGACACCGCGGCGAAAATCGCGCAGCCGATCACGTTCACATGCAGCAGCCGGCCGGGGAGCTTCTGCACCCAGGGCGCCAGCCCCTCGAACATGTCGTCGGACAATTTCGTGCGATAGAGGATCTCGCCCATCCAGATGAACATCGGCAACGCGGTGAGATCCCAGGAATTCGACGCCGTCCACATCGAGGTCGCCAGCACCTGGCCCGCCGGGGTCGCGACTTTCGTCAGCACCGCGGCGAAGCCGCAGACCGCCAGCGCCAGCGCGATCCACACGCCGGAGCCGAGGATCGCGAACAGCAGCAGCATAAGGGCCAGCGAGAGCTGCAGCTCATTCATGGCTCAGCCCTCCTTTCCCAAAGTGATGGCATCTTCGGCGGCGCGGAAGGTCGGCCGCCCGCCGCGGATCACAATGACGAATTCGTCGAACAATGAGACCGTCAACATCAGCGCGCCGAGCGCCATGGCCGCTTGCGGATAAGCCAGCGGCACGCGGATGACGCCGTTCGAGACTTCGTGAAAAACCAACGACACCCAGGTGAAATGGACCAGTTGATAAGTCATGTAGCCGGACGACGCCGCGGCAAAACCGAAGGCCCAGATTTCGAGATAGTGGCGCGCGTGCTCGCTGAACATGCCGAGCACCAAGGTGACGCGGATATGCGCGCCGGATTTGAGCGTCCCGGCAAGCGCGAGGAAGCTGGCGCCGGCGAGCAGATAGCCGCAGATTTCGTCGAGCGAGAGAATGACGAAATCGGTGCGCGGTAGATTCAGTAGCGCCAGCACGCCATCGATCAGCCGGCCGGCCAGCTGCGCACCGACCATCAGTGCGATCGCGACCAGGCAGAGCGCCGAGGCCCACAGCGTGGCGCGGTAGAGATTGTCGAGGATGCGGCGCATTTGATGTTCTCCCTCCCCGCTTGGGGGAGGGAGAATTGTCGAGCAATTATTTTCGGAACGCCGCCAGCAGCGCCGCGCCGTCGGCGCCGGCGGATTTCTCCCATTCGGCGGCGATGGTGTCGCCGACCTTGGCAAAGCCGGCCTTGAGCGCCGGGCTGGGCGGCAGCACGATGATGCCCGCCGTCTTCAGTGCATTGGTCTTGATCGTCATTTCCTCGATCGACATTTTCCAGCCGCGCTCCTCGGCGGCCTTCGCCGCATCGGTGACCGCCTTCTTCTCGGCGGCCGAGAGCTTGTCGAACGCCTCCTTGTTCACGATCACGATGTTGCGCGGCAGCCAGGCCTGGGTGTCGATGTAGTGCGTGAGATAATCCTGCGCCTTGGTGTCGACGCCGGTCGAGGCCGAGGTGATCATCACGTCGACGCGGCCGGTGGCAAACGCGGTCGGCAGATCCGGCACCTCGATCTGGGTCGGGATCGCACCGGCCAGCGCGGCGATGCGGCCGATCATGGCGTTGTAGGTGCGGAATTTGAGGCCCTTGAGATCGTCAACCGATTTGATCTCACGCTTGGCGTAGATTCCCTGCGGCGGCCACGGGACGGAATAAAGCAGCAACAGCCCCTCGGATGCGAGCTGCTTTTCCAGGAAAGGCTTCTGTGCGTCATAGAGCTTCTTCGACGCGTCGTAGCCGGTGGCAAGGAATGGAATCGAGTCGACGCCGTACACCGCCGCCTCGTTGGAGGCGAGCGACTCGAGCATTTCGCCGATCGGCGCCGTACCCTGGCGGACCGAGCGCTTGATCTCCGCATGCTTGATCAGCGAACCGGCCGAATGCACCGCGATGGTGAGCGAGCCGTTGGTCGCCTTCGCCACGTCGGCGGCAAATAGCGCCACGTTCTTGGTGTGGAAATTGCCGTCCGGATAGGGCGTCGGCATGTCCCATTTGGTTTGCGCCGAAGCCGCCGTCGCTAAGCCGCCGGCGAGCAACAGCCCGGCGAACGCGCGCACGAAGATGGTCATTGAACCCTCCATAAAGGCCGCGGGCAGGCATGAACCCCCCTCGCCTCAGTCTGGCATTTGAGGTTTAAACATGGGGTCATCGGTGTGCCGGTGGCAAGGCCGGTAAACGGCGTAGGGCGATGGCGACGGCGAAAAATCAGGACAAGTGGGATTTCTGGATCGACCGCGGCGGCACCTTCACCGACGTGGTCGGGCGGCGACCGGACGGCACGCTTGCTGCACACAAGCTGTTGTCGGAAAACCCCGAGGCCTATGCCGATGCCGCCGTGCAGGGCATCCGCGACTTGTTGGGCTTACGGGCGGGCGAGCCAATTCCGGCAGGGCGCGTCGGCGCGGTCAAGATGGGCACGACCGTTGCAACGAATGCGCTGCTCGAGCGTAAGGGCGAGCGCACGCTTCTCTTGATTACGAAGGGCTTCCGCGACGCGCTCAAGATCGGCTACCAGGCACGGCCGAAGATTTTCGCCCGCCATATCATCAAGCCCGACATGCTGTACGAGCGTGTCGCCGAAGTGGACGAGCGCGTGCGCGCCGACGGCACGGTCGAGCGCGCGCCCGATCTCAGCGTCGTGCGCCGCGATCTCGAAGCGGCCAAGGTCGACGGCATCGCCGCGGTCGCGATCGTGTTCATGCATGCGTACCGGTTTCCCGAGCACGAGAGCCAAGTGGCCGCGTTGGCGCGCGAACTCGACTTCGCGCAGGTGTCGGTCAGCCACGAGGTGTCGCCGCTGATCAAGCTGGTCGGCCGCGGCGACACGACGGTGGTCGATGCTTATCTGTCGCCGATATTGAGAAGGTATGTCTCCACTGTGTCGAGCGATCTACACGCGGGCGGCGCCACATCGTTCCCTCCCCCCTTGTGGGGGAGGGACAGGGAGGGGGGTAATAGAGAAACCATTGCACACGCATCCACCCCCACCCCTAACCCCTCCCCACAAGGGGGAGGGGAACTGATCCGCCTGATGTTCATGATGTCCTCCGGCGGGCTGACCGCCGCCGAACTGTTTCAAGGCAAGGACGCGATCCTGTCCGGCCCCGCCGGCGGCGTGGTCGGCATGGCAGAGACCGGGCGGCAGGCCGGCTTCGACCGGCTTATTGGATTTGATATGGGCGGCACCTCGACCGACGTGTCCCATTTCGACGGCGAATACGAGCGCGCGTTCGAAACGGAAGTCGCCGGCGTGCGCATGCGCGCGCCGATGATGCTCATTCATACGGTAGCCGCCGGCGGCGGCTCGATCCTGCATTTCGACGGCGCGCGCTTCCGCGTCGGCCCCGACAGCGCGGGCGCCAATCCGGGCCCGGCCTGCTACCGCCGCAAAGGGCCGCTGGCGGTGACTGACGCCAATGTGATGGTGGGCAAGCTGATCCCGGATTTCTTCCCGCGGATTTTCGGACCTGGACAGAACCAGCCGCTTGACGAAGCAGCGGTGCGGCACGGGTTCAACAATCTGGCGCAGAAGATCGGCAAGACGCCGGAGCAGATCGCCGACGGCTTCATCAAGATCGCGGTCGAAAACATGGCGAACGCGATCAAGAAGATTTCCGTGCAGCGCGGCTATGACGTGACGCGCTACGCGCTCAATTGTTTCGGCGGCGCCGGCGGCCAGCATGCATGCATGGTGGCAGACAGCCTCGGCATGACGCGCGTGCTGATCCACCCGTTTTCCTCGCTGCTCTCCGCTTACGGCATGGGGCTGGCCGATATCCGCTCGACACGCCAGCAGGCGATCGAATTGCCGTACGGCGGCAAGGCGCTCGCTGCCATCAAGCGCATCGGCGTTCGGCTCGGCCGCGAGGCGAAAACGGAAGTGGCCGGCCAGGGCGTGCCGGCGGGCAAAATCAAAATATTCGTTCGCGCGCATATCCGCTACGCCGGCACCGACACGGCGCTGGTGGTGGGCGCCGGCACGCTTCCCGCCATGAAACGCGCCTTCGAGAAGGCGCACAAAGCGCGCTTCGGCTTCATCGACCGCAGTAAGCAGATGGTGGTCGAGGCGGTGTCGGTGGAAGCGGTCGGCGGCGGCGCCAAATTCAGCGAGAAGGCGGTCAAACGCGCGCGTGGAAAACTGCCGCCGCCGGCGCGGCGCACAAAATTTTTCTCTGCGGGTGAATGGCATAAGGCCAATGTTTTCACCCGCAGTCAGCTCAAGCCGGGCTCACGTGTGAAAGGCGCCGCCATCATCATCGAGCCGCACCAGACCATCGTGGTCGAACCGGGCTGGCAAGCCGAGCTGACACGTAAGAATCATCTGGTACTGACGCGCGCGAAAAAACTCAAGCGCACGCACGCCATCGGCACCCATGCCGATCCGGTGATGCTGGAGGTGTTCAACAATCTTTTTATGTCGATCGCCGAACAGATGGGCGTGTCGCTGCAAAACACCGCCTACTCGGTCAACATCAAAGAGCGGCTCGATTTCTCCTGCGCGGTGTTCGCCCATGATGGCACGCTGGTAGCCAATGCGCCGCACATGCCGGTGCATCTCGGCTCCATGGACCGCTCGGTCGAGACCGTCATCCGCGACAACGCCAGCAGAATCGCGCCCGGCGACGTCTACGCCATCAACGCGCCCTATAACGGCGGCACCCACTTGCCCGACATCACCGTCTGCACGCCGGTGTTCGACGATAAAAAGCGCAACATCCTGTTCTGGGTCGCCTCGCGCGGGCATCACGCCGATGTCGGCGGCATCTCGCCCGGCTCGATGTCGCCCAATGCCACCACCATCGAGCAGGAAGGCGTCTACATGGACAACTTCAAGCTGGTGGATCGCGGCCGCTTCCGCGAGAAGGAACTGATGGCGGCGCTCACGGGCGCGAAGTATCCAGCGCGCAATCCGGTGCAGAACATCAACGACATGAAAGCGCAGATCGCCGCCAACGAGAAGGGCGTCGCCGAGCTGCGCAAGATGGTCGAGCATTTCTCGCTGCCGGTGGTGAAGGCCTATATGCAGCACGTGCAGGACAACGCGGCGGAAAGCGTGCGGCGGGTGATCGACCGCGTGCACGACGCGGAATTTTCCTACGAGATGGATCAGGGCACCGTGATCAAGGTCAAGATCACGGTCGACAAGCATAAGCGCGAGGCCACGGTCGATTTCACCGGCACCTCGCCGCAACAGCCGACCAATTTCAACGCGCCCGAGCCGGTCACCCGCGCGGCGGTGCTCTACGTGTTCCGCGTGATGGTGGACGACGACATCCCGATGAATGCCGGGTGTTTGCGCCCGATCAACATCGTGATCCCGGCGCATTCCATGCTGACGCCGGAATATCCCGCCGCCGTGGTCGCCGGCAATGTGGAGACGTCTCAGGCCATCACCAATTGCCTATTCGGCGCGCTCGGGGCGCTGGCCGCCGCGCAAGGCACCATGAACAATCTCAATTTCGGAAATGCGCGCTATCAGTATTACGAGACCATCTGCTCCGGCTCGCCGGCCGGCCCCGGCTTCCCCGGCACCGACGCCGTGCATACGCACATGACCAATACGCGGCTGACCGATCCGGAGGTGCTGGAATTCCGCTATCCGGTGGTGCTGGAGGATTTCCACATCCGCAAGGGCTCGGGTGGGCGCGGGAAATGGAAGGCAGGCGACGGTATCCGCCGCACCATCCGCTTCCTGGAAAAGATGGAATGCACGATTTTGTCAGGCCACCGCCGGGTGCGGCCTTTTGGATTAGCGGGTGGCGAAGCCGGCCAGGTCGGCGAGAACTGGGCGCGCCGCAAGGACGGGCGGATGGAACGCCTGCAAGGCTGCGACGAGACCGTGATCGACGCCAATGAGGCCGTTATCATCCAGACCCCGACCGCGGGGGGATATGGGAAGCCAGCCGCATGAGCATCAGGGCACACGCACTTGCGATCGTTGTCATGACGCTGACGGCGCCGGCCTGGGCGCAGCCGGTTTCGCCCTGCAAGCCGGACGATATCGGCACTATGGTCTGCCCGAACGGCAAATCCGAACTGCGCATGATCCGCGGCACGCTGTCGCCCGGCAAACGCTACCCGATGGCTTGGAGCACCGAAGACGGCACCACCGGCAGCGATTATGAGCTGTACAATCGCGAAACCTACAAGGCGCGCTTTGCCGGCGGCGGCGTGCCGACCTTTCTGGTGCGCCTCGGCGACGGCAAAGTGGTGATCAAGCTCAAGGTCGAGCATCTCGGCGATCAGGCGCGTTACAACCACCGCTCTGCGCGCGCGATCTGGTCGCCAAACGAAAGCTTCGTGGCCACCCTCTATGACGGCAAATGGGAAACCAACAACGCCGACGCCTATCGTATCGGCGCCGGCGGCGCATCGGAGCCGCTCGATCTGTTGAAGCTCTGCCGTGCCGCCGAGAAGGGCTATTTCAAGCGCACGCCGATCAAGGGCAAGTTCGACAGCTATTCGCAGAGCGTGGACGTCAAATCGATCGGCAATGACGGCACGCTGGCAGCGCTGTGCTCGATGAAGGTCATTAAGGAAGACGACGCCTACAGCTTTGCCATGCACATCGCAGTCAGGCCGTCGGGCAAAGGGCTCGCGGCGAAAATCCAGTCGTTCAGGCGCTGCAACGACGATGAGGCAGGCGAATGCGCCGCTCCAGAGGTTCCGGAATAAGGGGATTAAACCGCCAACCGCCGCGAAACCCGCCGGCGCCTTGACCTTGATCAAATCGCGGCGGCGGCGGCGACGCTACTTTGCTCGAATGTTAGCCCCTCCCCGCGCGGGCCGCCCAGCGTCGCCGCTCAAAACGCTATTGGAGAATGTCCCGAGCGTACTGCTAGCGCCGGTGCCGCTGGCGCTGCTGCAACCGATGTTCACCCGCATCGCCAGCCATGTGGCGCAGTCGCGTCCCGAACTGTTCCATCGGCTCGGCCCGCACGCGGGCAAGCGCTTCCTGATCGACCCGACTGACCTGCCCTTCGTGCTGGTGCTCACGCCCTTGCCCGACCGGCCGCTGCTCACCGCGCATCGACGCCATGAGCGGCCGGCGCACGATGCGGCCATCGCCGGCACCTTCTTCAATCTACTCGACATGATCGACGGCTCGCTCGACGGCGACGCGCTGTTCTTTTCGCGCGACCTGCAGGTGAGCGGGGATACCGAAGCGGTGGTGGCGTTGCGCAATGCGCTCGACGATTTCGAGGGCTCGGCGCTCGACAGCGTGGTGGCGAGCTTCGGTCCGCTGTCGGGGCCGGCGGGGCTGGCGCTGTCGGTGGTGCGCTCGGTGCGGGGGAGATAGCGATGAGCGAAGCGCAAAGCTTCCATCAACAAGGCTACCAGCGTCCGGAGCTGGTCTGCCCGGCCGGAACACCGGCGGCGTTGCGTGCGGCGGTCGATGCCGGCGCCGACGCGGTCTATTGCGGCCTGCAGAACGAGACCAATGCGCGCAATTTTCCCGGGTTGAATTTCACCGTTCCCGAAGTCGAGCAGTCGCTCGCTTATGCGCGCGCCCGCAAGGCCAAGCTGCTGCTCGCGGTCAATACCTTTCCGCCGGCCGGCAAGTTCGCGATGTGGCGCGACGCCATCGACGGCGCAGCCAAGCTCGGCGTCGACGCGGTCATCGTCGCCGACATGGGGGTCGCCGATTACGCGGCGCGCAACTATCCGAACTTAAGGCTGCATCTATCGGTGCAGGCCGGCGCTTCCTCGCCCGAAGCAATCCGCTTCTATTGCGAGCAATTCGGCGTCAAACGCGTGGTGCTGCCGCGCATGCTGACGGTGGCCGAGATCGCCGAGCTGCATCGGCAGATCCCGTGCGAGATCGAGGCCTTCATCTTCGGCAATATCGGGATGATGGCGGAGGGGCGTTGCAGCCTGAGCAACTACGTGACCGGCGAGTCCACCAACATGGACGGGGTCTGTTCGCCGGCGGCCGACGTGCATTACGAGGAAGACGCCGCGCGCAACCTGACCACGCGGCTCGGCGAATACGTGATTGACTGCTTCGCCGGCGGCGAAAGCGCCGGCTATCCGACCATCTGCAAGGGCCGCTATCTGTGCAGCGCCAGGAACGACGCCTATTACGCCTTCGAGGAGCCGGTCAGCCTCAATCTGTCGGCGTTGCTGCCCGACCTGATGCGCGCCGGGGTCACCGCGCTCAAGATCGAGGGCCGCCAGCGCAGCCGCGCTTACGTGAAGTCGGTGGTCGGCGCCTTCCGCAAGGCGGTCGACGACATCATGGCCGGCCGCGAGGCCGCCTTCGCCAGCCTGCTGGCGCTCACCGAAGGCCGCCGCGAGACCGAAGGCGCCTTCCCCAGCAAGCGATGGAGATAACGGTGCGGGCGAAGTCGAGCGAACTCACGCTGGGGCCGGTGCTGTTCAACTGGGAGCCGGAGCGCTGGCGCGATTTTTATTTCCGCATCGCCGACGAGGCGCCGGTCACGGCCGTCTATCTCGGTGAGGTGGTCTGCTTCAAGCGCGCGCCGCTGTTCGAGACCTATCTCGCGGAAGTTGCCGCGCGGCTGCGCACCGCGCGCAAGACCGTCGTGCGCTCGACGCTCGCCGAGGTGATGTCGAAGCAGGAACGGCAATTGGTCGAGGACGTCTGCACCGAGGAGACCGCGCCGGTCGAGGCCAATGACGGCTCCGCGCTGCTGCAGTTGCGCGGGCGGCCGCATTACGTCGGACCGTTCATCAACGTCTACAACGAACGTACGCTGGCGGTGCTCGCCGGCAACGGCGTGCGCAATGTCTGCCTGCCGCCGGAAATGCCGGCGACCGCTATCCAGGCGCTATGCGCGGAAGCGGGCAAGCTCGGCGTCACCATCGAGGTGCAGGTGTTCGGCCGGCTGCCGCTGGCGCTGTCGGCGCGTTGCTATCACGCGCGCGCGCATGGCCGCACCAAGGACAGCTGCCAGTTCATCTGCAACGTCGATCCCGACGGCATGCCGCTGCGCACGCTCGAAGACAAACCATTCCTGACGGTAAACGGCATCCAGACCATGTCGCACGATTATCTCAATCTGGTCGGCGAGCTGGCGGATTTGCAGGACATGGGCGTCAGCCGTTTTCGCCTGTCGCCGCACAGCTGCGACATGGTGGAAGTGGCCACGATTTTCCGCGACGCCCTCGACCGCCGCCTGGACGTCAAGGATGCGGCGGCTCGCCTCGATGCGCTCAAGATCGACGCGCCGTTCTCCAACGGCTTCTATTACGGCAAGCCCGGCTATAACTGGAACCGGGCGAATTTAAATAATTGATCACGCGGTTTGTTAAACATTCTTACCGCTTTTGCTTGATTTTGCGCGCCGCAGTGCCACTCTTTACGCTATGCGCAAAGCGATTCTGTCCGCGATGCTGTTGGCTGCGCTCGCCGCGCCGGCGTTGGTCGACACCTATCCGGTTTCCGATCGGTGGGGCCAGAGCACGAGCTCGGCCAAAGGCGCGATCGATTGCAGCGGCAAACGCGTGATCAATTTCCAAGGCGATCAGCGCACCGACAGCAAAGGCGGCGTGCCGGCCTACCGCAACAAATCGGTAACCCCGGCCGGGGCGTCGTAGTATCGCATCGTCGATGTGTTCAGCAACGGCCAGATCCGCAACGGCAGCGTTACCTACACGCTGCGCCAGGTCGATGACGATCATGTCGAAATGAGCATGCAGTCCGGCGGCACGCTGAAGCTGCAGCGGTGTCAGTAAGCCTCACTTGTCGTCCCCGCGAAGGCGGGGACCCAGTACACATAATAAACGAAGGCGATTACCGGATCGCCCGCCTTCGCGGGCAATGACAGTCGTTGGACTAATTCCTGGCGATGATCTCGCGCTCGCCGCGATGCACCGGCGTTGCCTCGGTGAGCTTGCCCGCCTGGCGGCGCAGCAGCGTCGAGGGACGGCGGCGCTTCATGGCGGTGCGGCGGCGGCGGCGTGGGCGCACTTCGTCGATGCGAACGCCGCCGATGCGCGCGAACGGCTCGCGTAACACGCCGGCGTCCTCGGCGACCAGCAGCGGCAGGCCCAGCACATTGGCCCAGGCCCGCTATTCCGCGAACGCCTCGTCGGCTTCGCCGGAGACAAACAGCGGCAGCGCGAGCGAGGGATCCTTGTGTTCGAGCGTGACGGAGACGGAGGCTTCCGCGTCGTCCTCGCCCGCCATCACCCTGATGGCGACGCCGGCAAAGGCCGAGACCGGCATGTTGAGCGCCATGCGCATGCCGGCGAGCGAGCGCCGCACCACCACGCGTTCGCGATAGAGCTCCACGTGCCGCACCCGCTCGTCGGCCGCGGCATCGGTCGCCGCAAAACGCGCCGGCAGGCTGAACGGGTCGAGCCGCAGCGCGCGGCTCGACCCGGCGGGCATTCCGCCACTTCGCATTTGACGCCTCGAAACTCTCCCACGCCGGGCTTATGGGCCCGGTCGTGCAGCGATCATGGCGGAAAGGCGTCCGAATCCGCTTAATGTTCGCGGTTAACTGAAGGTCACTTGGCCCGCTTCGCGTTGCATGATTGACGAGGCGTTGCGAACCATGATTGACGAGACCTTGCCGGCCACCCGCAAAATGTTCGGATCGGCGGTTGAATCGCGCCCGCTTTAGGCCCATTTGAGTTGTCCCATCATGCTCGCTCCCGCCGCATCCTTGTTCGACCAGACCCCCCTCACCGACCGTGCCGAGCGGCTGGTGAAGGCCGCGCTGAGCCGTGGCGCCGATGCCGCCGACGCGGTGGCGATGCGCTCGATGTCGCTCGCGATCGAGGTGCGCGACGGCGCGGTGGAGGAGAGCGAGCGGGCCGAAGGCGACGATCTCGGACTGCGCGTGCTGGTCGGCCACCGCCAGGCGGTGGTCTCGACCAACGACATGGCGAGCGACGGCAGCGCGGCGCTGGCCGAGCGGGCGGTGGCGATGGCGCGCGTGGCTCCCGAAGACAAATTCGCCGGACTCGCCGACGCGGCGCTGCTGGCGCATGAATTCCCCGATCTCGACCTGATCGATCCCGAAATGCCGACGGTTCATCAGCTCGAAGCCATGGCGCGCGCCGCCGAACAGGCCGCGCTCGCGGTCAAGGGCGTCGCCAAGTCGGGCGGCGCCTCGGCCTCGGCCGGCATCGGCGGCATGGTGCTGGTGACCAGCCACGGCTTCCGCGGCGCCTATCTCGGTTCGCATCACGGCGTGTCGATGACCGCGATCGCCGGTGAAGGCACCGGCATGGAGCGCGACTACGATTATTGCTCGACGATGCACGCCGCCGATCTGGAGAGCCCGGAGAAAATCGGCCGCACCGCCGGCGAGCGGGCGGTGGAGCGGCTCAATCCGCGCAAAGTCTCCACCCGCAAGGTGCCGGTGGTGTTCGACCGCCGCGTGGCCGGCACGCTGGTGTCGCATCTCGCCAGCGCCGCCAATGGCGCCTCGGTCGCGCGCAAGACCAGTTTTCTGCGCGACAAGATGGGCGCCAAGCTGTTCGCAGACGGCATCCGCATCATCGACGATCCGCTGCGCAAGCGCGGCCTGCGCTCGCATCCGTTCGACGGCGAAGGTGTCGCGGGCAAGAAGCTCGCGCTGGTCGACGACGGGGTGTTGCGCTCCTGGCTGCTCGACTGCTCGACCGCGCGCGAGCTCGGTCTCGTCACCACCGGCCATGCCCAGCGCGGCGTGTCCTCGGTGCCTTCGCCGGGGCCGAGCAACCTGCATCTGGAAGCGGGCCGCTTGAGCCCCGAAGCGCTGATCGCCGACATCGCCGACGGTTTCTATGTGACCGACCTGATCGGCATGGGCGTCAGCTTGGTGACCGGCGACTACAGCCGCGGCGCCTCCGGCTTCTGGATCGAGAACGGCAAGCGCACCTATGCGGTGAGCGAGGTCACCATCGCCGGCCATCTGTTCGACATCTTCCGCACGCTCACGCCCGCCAACGATCTCGAATTCCGCTACGGCACCAATGCACCGACCGTCCGCCTAGAGGGCCTCACCGTTGCCGGCCAATGAAGCGCATGATCCCGAAAAGCATGTCCTCGACCCCGATCGGGGATGGGAACCGGTTTTCGGATAAGATCATGCGCCAGAATACTGTCAGCGACGGCACTGATTTAATCGAAGCGGATCAGCTTGCCGCGCTGCGGGCGCCGCTCGAAGCGGTGATGCGCGAGGCCGGCGATCTCGCGCGCGCGACCGCGCGCGGCCCCTTCAAGCGCTGGACCAAGGGCGACGACGATTCGCCGGTGAGCGAGGGCGACATCGCGGTCAACGATCTGTTGCGCGCCCGGCTCGGCGCACTCGCGCCCGGCGCCGGCTGGCTGTCGGAGGAGACCGAGGATCTGCCGGACGGCGGCTTGCCGCGGGCCTGGATCGTGGACCCGATCGACGGCACCCGCGCTTATATCTCCGGCCGCGCCGACTGGACGATTTCGGTGGCGCTGGTCGAGCACGGCCTCCCGCTATTGGCCGCGCTTTATGCGCCGGTAACCGACGAGATGTTCGTCGCGGTCCGCGGCGCCGGCGCCGCGCTCAACGGTGCGCCAATCACCGCAAACCGCGGCGAGACGCTTGAACGCGCCAAGCTCGCCGGCCCCAAACGCTATCTCGACAAGCTCGCCGTACTTCAGCCCGGCATCCTGGCCCAGCCCAAGGTGTATTCGCTCGCGCTGCGGCTCGCGCGCGTCGCGCATGGAGAACTCGACGTCGCCTTCGCCTCGCCCGGCAGCCACGACTGGGACCTTGCCGCGGCCGACCTCTTGGTGCACGAAGCCGGCGGCGCGATGACCGATTTGGCCGGCCGGCCGCTGGACTACAAGGCCCGGCATACCGCGCATGGCGCGCTGGTTGCCGCCGGTTTTGCCCGCCATGGCGCGCTGATCGAATGGGTGCGCGACCGCCGCGGCGAGTTTGCATAAACTCGGCCGCTGTAGCTTAATCCACGCCGCCTGATGCACTTCCTGTCCGCCGCCGGGGCTTCTTTGAAGGATCAAGTCATGTCCGATTCCGCGCCGGGCGATGCGCTGAGCAGGTGCTGATGTCGTTATACAAACGAATAGTCACATCGCCGGTCTTTCTAGGCACCGTTGCAACGGCGGGAGCGTGGTATCTGCGCCTGGTCTGGTACACTAGCCGCAAGCTCTTTGAGCCGGCCGCGATCTATGACACGGTGGAAATGCCGGCGATCCTCGCGATGTGGCACGGCCAGCATTTCATGATGCCGTTCATCAAGAAGAATGACGGCAGCCATCGCGCCAAGGTGCTGATCTCGCGCCACCGCGACGGCGAGATCAATGCGCGCGCCGCCGAAAAGCTCGGCATCGGCACCATCCGCGGCTCCGGCGCGCACAACGGCGAGTTCTACCGCAAGGGCGGCGCCTCCGCCTTCACCGAAATGCTCGACGCGCTCGCGCAGGGCTACAATATCGCGCTCACCGCCGATATCCCGAAGGTCGCGCGCGTCGCCGGCCTTGGCGCCATCAAGCTGGCGCAACGCTCGGGCCGGCCGATCTACGCGGCGGCGATCGCGTCGCATCGCCGCATCGAACTCGACAATTGGGATCGCAGCGCGATCAACCTGCCGTTCAGCCGGATGGGCCTGGTGGCGGGCGAGCCGATCTACGTGCCGGCCGACGCCGACAACGCGACGCTGGAGGCCGCGCGGCAAAAATTGGAGAGCGAACTCAACCGCGTGACGGCGCGCGCCTACGAAATCGCCGACCGCACCGGGAGCAAGGCATCGTGAGCGACAAGCTGCCGGCAGCGTTGCGTGCCTACCGGCTGTTTTCGCTGACGATGACGCCGTTCACCTCGCTGCTGCTAGCGCGGCGGCTGCGGCGCGGCAAGGAGCCTGGCCTGCGCCTCTCCGAGCGGCGCGGCTTGAGCGTCATGGCGCGGCCGCCGGGACCGCTGGTCTGGCTGCATGGCGCCAGCGTCGGCGAATTGATCAGTGTGTTGCCGTTGATCGAGCGTATCCGCGCGCGCGAGGTCAGCGTGCTGGTGACCTCGGGCACCGTCACCTCGGGCGGACTGGCCGAGCAGCGGCTGCCGCGCGGCGTCATCCATCAATTCGTGCCGCTCGACGTGCCGATGTTCGTGCGCCGCTTCCTCGACCATTGGCAGCCCGATCTCGCGCTGTTCGTGGAATCCGATCTATGGCCGAATACCATGATCGAGACATCGCGGCGCGGCGTGCCGATGATCCTGGTCAATGGCCGGCTGTCGGAAAACTCGTTCCGGCGCTGGCGCTATTTGCCGGTGACGATCGGCAACCTGATGCGCCGGCTCGACCTCTGTCTGGCACGCACGCCGGCCGACGCCGAGCGGCTCAGCGAATTGGGCGCCCCGCATGTCGTCACCACCGGCGATCTCAAGCTCGATGGGCCGGCGCCGCCAGCCGACCGCGCCAAGCTCGCAGCCCTGCAGAGCGCGATCGGCAGCCGGCCGATAATCGCGGCGGCATCCACCCATGCCGGCGAGGAAACCGCCATGATCGACGCGCACCGACGGCTGCGCGCGAATTTTCCCGGCCTGTTGACGCTGATCGTGCCGCGCCATCCTGAGCGCGGCGTCGGCGTCGCCGAAATCGCGCGCGCCGGCGGGCTGAAAACTCGGCTGCGGTCGCGCGGCGAGCTGCCCGACGCGACAACCGACATCTATGTCGCCGACACTGTCGGCGAACTCGGTCTCGTGTATCGCCTGGCGCCGATCGTTTTCGTCGGCGGCTCGCTGGTCCGGCACGGCGGGCAGAATCCGATCGAAGCCGCCAAGCTCGGCGCCGCCATCCTGCATGGCCCGCATGTCTGGAATTTCGCCGAAATCTACGCGGCGCTCGACCAGGCGCATGGCGCCGAGCAAGTCACCGACGCCAGCAAACTCACCGCCGGCTTCGGCGCCTTGATGGCGCAGCCGGCCGCTTGCGTCGGCGTCGCCGATGCCGCGCGGGCGACGGTGGAAGGCTTGAGCGGCGCGCTCGAGCGCACCTTGCAGTCGCTCGACCCCTATCTGATGCAGCTTCGGCTGCGCCAGCGAGCCGACAATGCGTGATCCGTCATTCTGGTGGCGCAAAGCCGGGCTCGCCGCGGGCCTGCTGGCGCCCGCCGCCGCTTGCTATGGCGCCATTGCCGCACGGCGGATGATGCGGCCCGGCGCGCGCGCCGGCGTGCCGGTGCTGTGCGTGGGAAATTTCACGCATGGCGGGGCCGGCAAGACGCCGGCCGTCATGACGCTGGTGAAAATGCTGCAGGACGCCGGCGAGCGGCCGTTTTGTCTCAGCCGCGGCTATGGCGGCAGCCTGGCCGGGCCGAAACAAGTGAACGCCCATACCGATGGCGCTGCGCAAGTCGGCGACGAGGCGCTGCTGCTGGCGCGGGTAGCGCCGACCATCGTCGCGCGCGACCGCGTCGCCGGCGCCGCGGCTGCGCGCGTGGCCGGCGCCAGCGTCGTCGTCATGGACGACGGCTTGCAGAATGCATCATTGGCCAAGGACTTTACCGTGGCGGTCGTCGATGGCCGACGCGGCCTCGGCAATGGCTGCGTGTTCCCTGCCGGGCCGTTGCGCGCGCCGCTCGACGCGCAGCTCGCGCGCACCGACGCGCTGCTGGTGGTCGGCGATGGCGCCGGGGCGGACGACGTCATTGCCGCCGCGCGTGGATTGCCGGTGCTGCACGGCCGGCTGGTTCCAGACACCGCCGCCGTTGCCGCGCTCGCGGCAAGGAAAGTTCTGGCCTTCGCCGGCATCGGCGATCCGAACAAGTTTTTCGCGAGTGCCGCCGCGGCCGGCATCGCGATTGGCCAGCGCCAGCCGTTTCCCGATCATCACCGTTACACGGCCGAGGAAGCCGCCGGACTGATCATGCGGGCCGAGCATGGCGGCCTCGCGTTGCTGACCACCGAGAAGGATCGCGCCCGCATGACGGGCGAGCCGCTGCTGGCGGCGCTGGCCGCGCGCGCGCACGTGCTGCCGGTGACATTGGTGGTGGATGAAACGGACGAGTTGCGGAACCTTATAAAGCGTGTCATCGCCCGCGAAAGCGGGCGATCCAGTATTCACGGACGATAGTTTTGGTCGATGCGCTTGCGTTTACTGGATGCCCCGCTTTCGCGGGGCATGACAGCCACTACTTGCCGGCCTGCGGCCTCAGCCGCTGCAGCACCGCCTGCGGCGAGGCATAGGCCTCCTGCCGCTCGACGCTCCAATATTTGAGTTCCTCGAGCGGGATCGGCACGCCGGTCACCGCGCAGCGCACGAAGGCGCCGGGCTTAACCACGCGGAAATCGCCATCGAGGTATTTCACCTCGGCTTCGCCGCTCATCGGCGAGGAGCGATCATAGCGATTGAGCAAGGGCGGCCTCCATCGGCGTCCGGCCTGGGCGGGCTGCCCAAAGATAGTCGTTCGGCCGCGCCAGCGAAACCCCGCAACCCCACTTTGTCATGCGCGGGCTTGACCCGCGCATCCCGCCTAGGGACGCACTGCCTTCCTAGGCGAGATGGTCGGGACAAGCCCGGCCATGACGAGGCTTTATGAGAACAAACTGCCCTGCCCGCCCGGCCCTTCGCCGTCGCGCGGGCGCGGCTTGCCCCGCGCTGCGGCAGGCTGCGGCGCGCCCTCGCCGTCGGCAGTCGCGCCGACGCGTCCGTCGGAAAATTCGATCTCCAACCGCATTCGACTGCTGACGGCGACGGCGCTGCGCAGCGGGCGCCCTTCGCCGTCGCGCACCAGCGCAAAGCCGCGCGCGAGCACGCCGCGATAGGAGAATGCCGCCAGCAATTGCCCGGCGCTACGCAGGCGCTGGGCGCGGCGGTCGAGATAGACGCGATAGGCGCGCGCGCGGCGCTCGGAAAACGCGGCGACGATCTCCCCGCCGTGCGTGAGACGCTGGCGCAACAGCCGCGGCGTGAGGCGCGCCGCCGCGCGCGTGAGATGCGTGCGATGCAGTTGCGCGTGGGCATGCAAGGCGCGCGGCAGGCGTCGCGCCAGCGTATCCAGCCGCTGGCGCGGGTCGGCTAGCAATTCGTCGGCCGCCGGCAAGGCGCGCGTCGCCGCCAGCAATTCGGTGCGCCGCATGTCCATGCCGCGCTGCCAGGATTTGATCTGGCGCGCGGCGAGCGCGGAAATTTCCGCCAGCAACTCGGCCCGCACCGGCACCGCCATCTCGGCGGCGGCGGTCGGCGTCGGCGCGCGCCGATCGGACGCGAAATCGATCAGCGTCACATCAGTCTCGTGGCCGACCGCGGAGATAAGCGGGATCATGCTGTCGGCCGCCGCCCGCACCACGATCTCCTCGTTGAACGACCACAGGTCCTCGAGCGAGCCGCCGCCGCGCGCGACGATGATCAGGTCCGGCCGCGGCAGCGGCCCGCGCTCGGGCAGCGCGTTAAAGCCGCGGATGGCATTGGCCACCTCAGCGGCGGAAGCTTCGCCCTGCACCCGCACCGGCCACACCAGCACGCGGCGCGGGAAGCGGTCGGCGAGGCGATGCAGGATGTCGCGGATCACAGCCCCTGTGGGAGATGTCACCACGCCGATCACTTCGGGCAGGAACGGAATGAGCTGCTTGCGCGCCTCGTCGAACAGGCCTTCGGCGACGAGCTTCTTCTTGCGCTCCTCCAGCAGTTTCATCAGCGCGCCGATGCCGGCGGGCTCCAGCGTGTCGATCACGATCTGGTATTTCGAGGAGCCGGCGAAGGTGGTGAGCTTGCCCGACACGATGACGTCGAGGCCCTCTTCCGGCTTGACCCGCATGCGGCCGTAGACGCCCTTCCAGATCACGCCTTCGAGCACCGCCTTGTCGTCCTTGAGGCGGAAATAGACATGGCCGGAGGGCGAAGGCCCCCTGAAGCCGGACACCTCGCCGCGCACCCGCACATCGCCGTAGGCGTCCTCGACGGTCTTCTTGAGCGCCGCCGACAGCTCGGAGACGGTCCATTCGGGCATGTTGACGCCCGGTCGTGCGGTATCGGGACGCACCTCCCCTTCGTCGGCGATTCTGCTGCGAGCCATGACGTTACCGTATACGACCAACGCGCCGAGAGGGGAACACTCCGCCGTCGCGGCAACCTCTCGTCAACCCTTTTGGCCCATCCTTACGGCCGGAGGCGATCGCCATGGACTATCTTCGGGCGCGGGAAGTCGAGAATGCCAGGGTGCGGGTCCGCTGCCCGGAGTGCCGGACGACCTTTCACGAACGGCTGAACCGGGTGATCCACGGCAACCGCGTGAGCTGCCCGACCTGCCACGAAGAGATGCATTTCCACGGCATCGGCCACATCCACGAATACGATAGTATCGCCGACTACATTCACCACGTGGAAGAGCACACCAGCCGTCCGCATTTTTAGCGTCGCCAGCAAGGGCGCGCCGTTTCCAAAAACCGGTTCCCGCATTTCGCGATCATGCGCCTGTCGACAAACGGCCGGCGCCCCTTGTCCTCGCCACCCGCGCCCGCTAACCCACATCGGGAGCGGACGGACGGGCGCGGCGCATGAATATCCTTATTCTCGGTTCCGGCGGACGCGAGCATGCGCTGGCCTGGAAAATGGCGGCGAGCCCGCTCACGACCAAGCTTTATTGCGCGCCCGGCAATGCCGGCATCGCGCGCGAGGCCGAATGCGTCGCGCTCGACCTCGCCGACCACCAGGCGGTGATCGCGTTCTGCAAGGCCAACAGAATCGATCTCGTCGTGGTCGGGCCCGAAGTGCCGTTGTGCGCCGGCATCGTCGACGATCTGGGAGCGGCCGGCATCAAAGCGCTCGGTCCGAGCAAATGGGCGGCGCGGCTGGAAGGCTCGAAAGGCTTCAGCAAGGATCTGTGCAAGGCCAACAAGATTCCGACCGCGGCTTACGAGCGCTTCAAGGGCGCCGCGGCGGCCAAGGTCTATGTGCGAAAAAAAGGCGCGCCGATCGTGGTGAAGGCCGACGGGCTCGCCGCCGGCAAGGGCGTGGTGGTGGCGGAAACCGTGGCCGAGGCCGAAGCCGCCATCGACATGATGTTCGGCGGCGGCTTGGGCGCGCCGACCTGGGAAATCGTGATTGAGGATTGTCTCGTCGGCGAGGAAGCTTCGTTCTTCGCGCTGTGCGACGGCGACACCGCGATCGCGCTCGCGTCAGCGCAGGATCACAAGCGCGTCGGCGACGGCGACAAGGGGCCGAACACCGGCGGCATGGGAGCCTATTCGCCGGCGCCGGTCATGACGGCGGAGATAAACCAGCGCGTCATGGACGAGATCATTCTTCCCACCGTGCGTGCCATGAAGGCGCTGGGCGCGCCCTACAAGGGCGTGCTGTTCGCCGGCCTGATGATCACCAAGGATGGCCCGCAGCTGATCGAATACAATGTCCGCTTCGGCGATCCGGAATGCCAGGTGCTAATGCTGCGGCTGATGTCGGATCTGGTGCCGGCGCTGCTGGCCGCACGCGACGGGCAATTGAAGAATTTCGATCTGCGCTGGTATGGCGACGCCGCGCTCACTGTGGTGATGGCGGCGAAAGGCTATCCGGGAAATTACGCCAAGGGCTCTTTGATAGAAGGGCTCGACGCCGCCGCGCAAGTCGAGGGCGTAGAAATCTTCCACGCCGGCACCAAGGCCGAGGGAACACGCATCCTCGCCGACGGCGGCCGCGTGTTGAATGTCTGTGCGCGGGGCAAGAATGTGCGCGAAGCGCAGCAGCGCGCCTATGCCGCGGTCGACCAAATCAAATGGCCGGACGGCTTCTGCCGCCGCGACATCGGCTGGCGCGCGATTGAGCGGGAGAAGGCTTGAACCCCCGGCTGTCATCGCCCGCGAAAGCGGGCGATCCAGTAACCACGACACTTTCGGGAATTACTGGATGCCCCGCCTGCGCGGGGCATGACATACTGAGGTCGTTGACGGCAGGAGACCGGCGCCATGCACCCCGTGTTGCGGCTTTACGAAGACGTGCTTTCGACGGCCGAGACGATCGAATTCCAGCTGCCGCCGCTGCCGCGTTTCATCTTCGTGGGGCACGGGTCGGCGCTGATCGCAGGCAAGACCGTGAACGAAGGCGAAGCCTGGCAGGGCGAAGGCGCGGCGCTGGTGCGGCCCGGCCCGGGCGGCGTGACTTGCTGGCGCTGGGAGCTTTCGCGCGGCGATCAAGGCTCAACGGTCGCCAGCGCGCCCGGCATGGCCTCGCACGAGAAGCTCACGGCATACCTGGAAACCCTGCCGAAGGGCGAACTGCTGATGCGGGGCGACAGCGTGGCCTTTCCGCCCGGCGGCTGCGCCTACCTGCACCGGCACCAGGGGCCGGGCATCCGCTGCCTGATCGAGGGCGGCATCCGCATCGACACCCATGGCCGCTCGACCTCGTTCGGACCGGGCGGCGCCTGGTACGAGACCGGGCCCGACCCGGTATTCGCGCAAGCGGCAAGCGACAAGCCCAGCCGCTTTATTCGCGTCATGATCCTGCCGCGCGCGCTGACCGGCAAAAGCTCGCTCGAGTATCTCAACGAAGAGGACAAGGCCAAGCCGAAGACGCAGAGTTACAAGATCTACGCGGACGCGCCGATTTCCTTCGTCGCGGCGCGCAAGTAAGCGCATCGGGACAATGACCACCATCGACCGCCAGCAGGCTTTTTCCGGCACCAAGGAGACGGCGGTCGCGCTGCGGCTCGATGCCGCGCGCCTCGAAGCCTATCTCGCGCGGCAAGTGGCGGGTTTCGCCGGCCCGCTCACCGTCAAGCAGTTCAAGGGCGGGCAGTCGAACCCGACTTATCTGTTGGAGACACCGGCGCGCCGTTACGTCTTGCGCCGCAAGCCGCCGGGCAAGCTGCTGCCGTCGGCGCACGCGGTCGACCGCGAATACCGCGTGATCTCCGCGCTGCACGCGCAAGCGTTTCCGGTGGCCGAGCCACTGCTCTATAGCGACGATGACAGCGTCGCCGGCACGCCGTTCTATGTAATGAGCTTCGTGGACGGCCGCGTATTCTGGGAGCCGCAGATGCCGGGCTCGAACCCGACCGAGCGCGCGGCGGTCTACGACGCCATGAACGACACCATTGCGCGTCTACATACGTTCGAGCCGGGCAAGCTCGGCTTGGGCGATTTCGGCAAGGGCGAGAACTACGTCGCGCGCCAGGTCGAGCGTTGGTCGAATCAGTATCGCGCTTCGGAAACCGAAAAGATCGACGCCATGGAGCGGCTGATCGAATGGCTGCCCCAGCACATTCCGCCCGGCGGCCCGGCGCGTCTGGTGCATGGCGACTACCGGCTCGACAATCTCATCGTCGCGGTAACTGAGCCGAAGGTCGTCGCGGTGCTCGACTGGGAACTGTCCACGCTCGGCGATCCGCTCGCCGACTTCACCTATCACCTGATGGCCTGGCACATGCCGCATTCGGAGAGCGCCGCCGGCACCGCCTCACTGGTCGGGCACGATCTTGGCGCGCTCGGGATTCCGTCGATGGCGGATTATGTCGACGCCTACGTCAAGCGCACCGGGCTCGACCCGCGCCCGGCGTTGCCGGTCTATCTCGCCTATAATTTTTTCCGCATCGCCGCCATTTTGCAGGGCATCATCGGCCGCGTGCGCGACGGCACCGCCACATCCGAATTCGCGCCGGCCAAGGCCGAACTGATCCGCCCGCTGGCGGAGAAGGCTTGGGAATTCGCGCGCGAAGCTGGCGCGCACTGACGACTACGGTCAACAAATCCTTTCCTGACATCGCCATGTTTCGCGGATTAGCGACGCGCAAAATTGACGCCTAGCCCGGTAGTGTCGCCGCGCCATGAGATACACCTCGATCAGGAGCGCGGGCGGCCCTGGCGTTCAGTTCGTCAATGCAAAGACCGGACGATCGCCAAAGCGGCAGCCGCCGCAGCCGGAGAATGAGCACGACGCCGACTTGCTGGACGAGCAGGCCTCGCCGCCGCCCGGGATGGGCAAGCTGATGGACAAGACGGCGTAGCTATAACTAGCGCCGCGCGGCGAAAAAGTCGCGCAGCAGCCCCGCGCATTCGCTCTCGTTGATCCCACCATAGACCGCCGGCCGGTGATGGCAGGTCGCAGCTGAAAAGAACCGTACGCCGTTTTCCACCGCCCCGCCCTTCGGGTCGGCCGCGCCGAAATAAAGCCGGCGGATGCGCGCGAACGACATCGCGGCGGCGCACATCGTGCAAGGCTCCAGCGTGACGTAGAGGTCGCAGTCGGCGAGCCGCTCGCTGCCGAGCGCGGCCGCCGCCTGCCGGATCGCCAGCAGTTCGGCATGCGCCGTCGGATCGCGATCGGCGATGGTGCGGTTGCCCGCGCGCGCGACCACACCGCCGTCGCGCACCACCACGCAACCGACCGGCACCTCGCCGCGTAAGGCCGCGGCGCGGGCTTCCTCGAGAGCAAGCTGCATGAAAGTCGCCACGCTCGTATCGTCTCCCGAACTCTGCTATCAGGCCGCAACCTTATTGCGGCCAACCTTATTACGGCTATGCGCATGTCCGACAAGAGCAAACAAGAAATCCCCGGCGAGCGCATCGCCAAGGTGATGGCGCGGGCCGGCCTCGCCTCGCGGCGCCAGGCGGAGGCCTGGATCGCCGCCGGCCGCGTTTCCGTCAACGGCGCGGTGATTTCCTCGCCCGCGCTCAACGTCACGCCGTCCGACCGCATCGCGGTCGACGGGCAGCCGCTGCCGCGGCGCGAGCGCACGCGACTGTTCCTCTACCACAAGCCGCGCGGCCTGGTGACCACCCATGCCGACCCGGAAGGGCGGCCGACCATCTTCGCCGCGCTACCCAAGGACCTGCCGCGGCTGATCAGCGTCGGCCGGCTCGACATCAACACCGAAGGTCTGCTGCTGCTCACCAACGACGGCGGGCTGGCGCGCGTGCTCGAACTGCCAGCGACCGGCTGGCTACGCCGCTATCGCGTACGCGCGCTCGGCCGCGTCACGCAGGAGGCGCTCGACCGCCTGCGCGGCGGCATCACCGTCGAAGGCGTGCGCTACGGGCCGATCGAGGCAACGCTCGACCGCGAACAGGGCGCCAATGTCTGGCTCACCATCGGCATCCGCGAAGGCAAGAACCGCGAGGTGCGCAAGGTTTTGGAGACGCTCGGGCTGACGGTGAACCGGCTCATTCGCGTCGCGTTCGGGCCGTTCGAGCTGGGCGAGCTCCGCGACGGCGCGGTGAAGGAGATCGAGTCGCAAGCGCTGCGCACGGAGCTCGGCGAGAAGATCGTCGGCGAGGCGAATGCGGATTTTGAGGCGCCGCTGATCGAAAAGCTCGACGACAGACCGCTCGGAAAACGCCCCTCACCCTCCGCGCCGCTGCGCGGCACTCCCCCCTCTCCTCGCAAGCGGGGAGAGGGTGGCGAGCGGCAAGGCCACGAGCCGGATGAGGGGCATACAGGAGACCCTTGGAAGAAACGTACACCCCATAAACGCCGCGACCGCAGCGGCGGCCCGCGGCCGAAATATCCGAGGCCACGCGCATGATCCCGAAAAGCATGTCCTCGACCCCGATCGGGGATGGGAACCGGTTTTCGGATCGGATAATGCACAAAAGGAAAAAACTTTAATGCGCGTGGTCGGCGGACGCCTGCGCTCGCGCCCGATCGCCGGGCCGAAATCGCATGGCTTGCGCCCGACCGCCGACCGCTTACGCGAGGCGCTGTTCAATATCCTGCTGCATGCCTATAGCGACCCGGTGACCGACGCGCGCATGCTCGACCTGTTCGCCGGCACCGGCGCGCTCGGCATCGAGGCGATCTCGCGCGGCGCAGCTTACGCGCTGTTCGTCGACGACGGCGTGGAGGCGCGCGCGCTGCTGCGCAACAACACCGAGTCGCTCGGGCTCGGCGGCATCACCCGCATTTTCCGCCGCGACGCCACCAAGCTTGGGCCGGCGCATCCGCTCGAGCCGTTCACGCTCGCTTTCCTCGATCCGCCCTACGGCAAGGGCCTGGCGGAAAAGGCGCTCGTCTCGGCGCGCGAAGGTGGCTGGCTTGCGCCCGGTGCGCTGATCGTGGTGGAGGAAGCGGCGGACGCCGGGTTCAAGGCGCCGCAAGGGTTCGAGGAATTGGAACGGCGTCAATACGACGACACGGAGTTGGTTTTTTTGCGGGCACCTTAACCTCTCCCCGCTTGCGGGGAGAGGTCGACTTCCGAGCGACAGCGAGAAAGTCGGGTGAGGGGGCGATTCCAAAGGCTCAGACTCGCGGCAATGCCCCCTCACCAGGCTCGCCTCGCTCGCCACCCACTCCCCGCACGCGGGGAGTGGGATCAGCGCCGCCCGAACAGCCGCTCGATATCGGTGAGCTTCAACTCGACATAAGTCGGGCGGCCGTGGTTGCACTGGCCGGAATTGGGCACCTCTTCCATCTCGCGCAGCAGCGCGTTCATCTCCTCCGGCTTGAGACGGCGCCCGGCGCGCACCGAGCCATGGCAGGCCATGGTGGCGGACACGTGCAGCAGCCGGCGCTCCAACGGAAGCGAGTCGTCCCATTCCGCCATGTGTTCGCCGAGATCGCGCAGCAGGCCCTTCACGTCGATCTCGCCCAGCATCGAGGGTGTCTCGCGCACCGCCACCGCGCCCGGTCCGAACGGCTCGATCACGAGGCCGAAGCGGGCGAGTTCCTCGGCGCGCGCACCGAGCCGCGCGGCGTCGGCCTCGTCGAGTTCGACGATCTCCGGGATCAGCAGGATCTGGCGCGCCACGCCGGCCTTGTCGATCGCCGCCTTCATGCGCTCGTAGACGATGCGTTCATGCGCGGCGTGCTGGTCGACGATGATAAGCCCGTCGCGCGTCTGCGACACGATGTAGGTCTCGTGCACCTGCGCGCGGGCGGCGCCGAGCGGGCGCTCGATCAGCTCGGCCGCCGGCTCGAAGCTCTCCACGCGCGCATCGGCGGCCGGCTCGCCCACTTCGAACGCAGCCTGCGCGGCCTCGGCGAAACCGAGCGCGGTGACGCTGCGCGCGGAGACGAAACCGGCCGGCCGCGCCGGCGAGCGCCGCCAGTCATAGGTGCCGCGCCGCGCCGCCGCCAGCGGCCGGAACGCCGCAATGGTGGCGCTGCCGCCGGTGGTGGATGCGCGCTGGCCCTCGCGCGCCAGCGCCTCCTTCAGCGCGCGCACGATCAGCCCGCGCACCAGGCCGCCGTCGCGGAAGCGCACTTCGGACTTGGCCGGATGCACGTTGACGTCGACTTCGCGCGCGTCGAGCGTGACGAACAGTGCGAGCAGCGGATGGCGGTCGCGCGGCAAATAGTCGGCATAGGCGCCGCGCACCGCGCCGACCAGCAGCTTGTCGCGCACCGGCCGGCCGTTGACGAACAGATATTGCCCGAGCGTGTTGGCGCGCGACAGCGTCGGCAGGCCGGCGAAGCCACTAACGCGCACGCCCTCGCGCTCGGCATCGATGGCGACGGCATTGGCGCGGAAATCGGGGCCGAGCACGTCGCCGAGCCGGCCGAGTTCGTCATTGGCCGCGCCCCAAGTGACCGGCGCGCGCTCCTCGCCGGCGAGCGTAAAGGCGACGTCCGGCCGGCTCATCGCCAGCCGCCGCACCACCTCGCGCACGGCTTCCGCCTCGCTGCGGTCGGTCTTGAGGAACTTCAGCCGCGCCGGCGTCGCGTAAAACAGGTCGCGCACCTCGACGCTGGTGCCGTGTCCGAGCGCCGCCGGCTTCACGTTCGACTTCTCGCCGGCGTCGACGGTGATGGTCCAGGCATGCGGCTCAGCTTTATGCCGCGTCGTGATCGTCAGCCGCGCCACCGCGCCGATCGACGGCAACGCCTCGCCGCGAAAGCCGAGGGTGTCGATCGCCAGCAGGTCGTCGCCGGCGAGCTTCGAGGTGGCGTGGCGCTCGACAGCGAGCGCGAGATCCGCGCGCGTCATGCCCTCGCCGTCATCCGTGACGCGGATCAGCCGGCGGCCGCCGCCGTCGGTGAGCACATCGATGCGGTGGCTGCCTGCATCGAGCGCGTTTTCCACCAGTTCCTTGACCACACTCGCCGGCCGCTCGACCACCTCGCCGGCGGCGATGCGGTTGACGATGGCCTCGGACAATTGGCGGACGGGCATTTTCTTTCCTTCACCTCTCCCCGCACGCGGGGAGAGGGAAAAGGCGGCGATTCGGTTTGGACGGATTTTAGCGCCGCAAAGCAGGCCGCCGCGAGGCGAAGCCACCAGCTACCCCCGTTATTCAAGCCCCGGCCGGCCGCTGCGCAGGCTTTTGATGTGGCCGCGGTGCTTTTTGCCCTCGATCCGCTTCCGCTTCTGGGCCTTCGGCACCTTGGTGGCGCGGCGCGGGACCGGCCGCACGGCAGCCTGGCGGATCAGGTCGAACAGCCGCTCGCGCGCGTCGGCGCGGTTGCGCTCTTGCGTCGCGGTGCTGCTGCGCGATGATGACGATGACGCCTTCTTTGGTGAGCCGCTTGCCGGCGAGCCGCATCAGCCGCACGGCCACGTCGTTGGGCAGCGACGGCGAATGGCGCACGTCGAAGCGCAGCTGCACCGCCGACGACACCTTGTTGACGTTCTGCCCGCCCGGACCCGACGACCGCACGAAGCTTTCCGACAATTCGGAGTCGTCGATCGAGATGGCGTCGGTGATGCGGTGCATTTCACCAACCTGTCATGCCCCGCCAAAGCGGGGCATCCAGTATACACAAACATTGGTCGGTGATTTCGCACTGGATCGCCCGCTTTCGCGGGCGATGACGACTCATCGCAGTCAAATACTTCTTCGCCAGCACCTTGCCCTCTTCCACCGCCGGCTGGTCGAAGGCGTCGACGCCGAGCAAGTGCGCGGCGATGATGGTCTCCAGCATGAAATGCATCAGCAGTTCGCCGAGTCCCGCCTCGTCGAGCTTCGGCCAATTGAATGGTGCGCACCGGGCAGCCGTTCTTGGCCAGCGTCTCGGCGGTGGCGCGCGCTTCCGCCGCCACCAGGTCGCCGATGGTTTTTCCGCCCAGGCCGGGCTCGCCGGCGAGCTTGGCGAGTTCGCCGTCGATGCGCGGACCTAAGCCCGCGCCGGCGACGGTGACGATGGTGAACAATTTGTCGCGCGGCCCGCCGATGAACAATTGCACCTGGCTGTGCTGATCGACCGGCCCGAGCGCGGCCACCGGCGTGGTGCCCTTGCCGTTCTTGCCGAGGCTTTCGGCCCACAGCTGCACGTACCAATGCGTGAAGCGCTCCAGCCGGTCGGCATAGGCCATCAGCACGCTGATGCTCTTGCCCTTGGTTTCGGCCAGCGACACGGCGAGCGCGGCGCCGAGTGCGGCCGGCACTTCGGCCGCCTTCTTCTTCGCCAGCACCGGCGCCAGCGCGGCGGCAGCGCCTTTGCGGACGGCGGCGATGTCGAGACCGAGCGCCGCCGTCGGCAGCAGCCCGACATTGGTCAGCGCCGCGAACCGGCCGCCGACGCCCGGATCGTGATCGAGCATCGTCACCTGGTGCTTGCCGAGCAGATCGCGCAAGCCGTTGCGCTTGCCGGCTTTGACCGGCTCGCTGATGCCGAGAAAGGCGTTGCGCGCATCGAGGCCGGCGAGCTTGAGCGCCGACAGCGCGGCGATGGTCTGCATCAGCGTTTCGGCGGTGCCGCCGGATTTCGAGATCGCCACGAAGCGCGTGGTGGCGAGCGGCAGTTTCGCCAGCATCGTCTCGAACGACAGCGGATCGAGATTGTCGATGAAATGCATGCGCGGCGGACGCGCGCAGGCTGCCGACGCCCGGCACCGCGTAACCCGCTAGCTGCGCCAGCGTCTGCCCGCCCAGACTGGAGCCGCCGGTGCCGAGCAGCACGATGTCGCTGGCGCCCTCGCAAAGCCGGCGGGCGGCGTCACGGATGCCGGCGAGGTCGTCCTGCTTGTCCGGCAGCCGCAGCAGCGGCAGGCCGCCGTCGGCATGGCGCGCGCGCAAGGCTTCGAGCGCGGCGCCGGCGCGGTCGAGCGCATCGTTCAGGGCCTTGTCGGCAACGCCGTGCGGCCCGATGTTCTTTTCGCAGCGCGCTGTCGATGGATTGGACGATTGCCATGGACAGCTTTGCCGCCGTCATCGACCCAGCGCAATGCGGGCGACCCAGTATTCGTGCACTCAAGTCGCGCACGGCGAACAAGTCACGGCGGTGATTACTGGATGCCCCGCTTTCGCGGAATGGCCAAAACGCAGCGCCAGCATTACTCGGTCCCGCTGGAGGTCAGGCCCTTCGGCCGGCCGGCCACGGTGACCAGCATGCCGCCGCCGTACAGGCGCTTGGCCACCCGCTTGGCGTCCTCGATGGTGACGGCGTCGATCAGGGCGCCGCGGCGCTGGATATAGTCGATGCCGAGATTGTCGAGCTGGATCTGCGTCAGTTGGGCGGCGATCTTGCCCGAGGTGTCGAGCGAGAGCGCGTAGGAGCCCTTGAGGAATGATTTGGCCTCCGCCAGCTCGTCGGCGGTCGGGCCGTTCTCGGCCATGCGCTTGGTCTCCGCTTCCACGATCCCCAGCGCCTCGCCGGTGCGGTCGGCGCGGGTGGCCGTATTGCCGAGCACGACGGCGGCACGCCTGAACCAGACCAGGCTGTCGGAGACGCCGTAAGCAAGCCCGCGCTTCAGGCGCACCTCCTTGTAGAGGCGCGAGGAAAAGGTGCCGCCGCCCAGGATGTGATTGACGATATAGCCGGCCATGAAATCGGGATCGTTGCGCGCCAGGCCCTGGCCCCCGAAATTGACCACCGCCTGCGGCACGTCGAGGTTGATGACGATGCGCCGGCCCAGCCCGCTCGGGCTGGCATTGGCGACCGGCTTGAGATCGTTCTTCGCCGGCAGGCCGGCAAAGGCGCGATCGATCAGCGCGCCGGCGGTCTTGGCGTCGATGTCGCCGACGATCGAAACGAACAACTCGTTGCGCGCGAAGGTCCGCCGCACATAGTCGCGCATGTCGTCGGCGGCTGATGCGCGGCACGGTTTCCAGCGCGCCCTTGCTTTCGCGGCCGTAAGGATGGTCGGGGAATGCCGTCGCCCACCAGCGGCGGCTCGCCAGATCGTTGGGGTTGGTGGTGTCGCGCTGCAACGAAGACATCACCTGGGCGCGCACCCGCTCGACCACGTCGGCATCGAAGCGAGGCGCGGTCAGCGCCAGCCGCAGCAGATCGAAGGCCTCGTCGCGGTGCTCATTGAGCGTGCGCAGCGAGCCATGGAAATAGTCGCGCGCGACATGGAAGCCGAGTTCGATGGCATGGTCCTCCAGCCGCTCGTGGAAGGTCTTGCCGTCGAGGTCGCCGGCGCCCTCGTCGAGCAGCTCGGCGGCGAGATTGGCGGCGCCGGTCTTGTCCGCTTCATCCTGGGTGGAGCCGCCATGGAAAGCGTAACTAAGCGCGACCAGCGGCGCGGAATTCTCGCGCACCAGCCAGGCCTCGATGCCGGACGGGCTGACGATCTTTTCGATCGTCATCGCCGAGGCGGCGGGCGCGGCGGTCAGCAACGCGAGGGCGGCGAGAGCCGCGGCGGCGAAAATCCGCGTCATGATTTTTTCTCGGCCTGCGGGCTAGTGTCTTTGATCAGATAGCCGGTGACCGAGCGGCGCTTGTCGAGCCAGAGGCGGGCGGCGTCCTGCACCTGCTCGGCGGTGACCGCGCGGATGCGGTCGGGCCAGCGGCGCACGTCGTTGACCGTGGCGCCGGTCACCAACGCGGTGCCGTACCAGCGTGCCATGCTCATCTGATTGTCCTGCGCATAGACCGCGTCGGCGATCAGCCGGGACTTGGCGCGCTCTAGCTCGCTCGGCCGACACGCCGTGCGCGATCACCTCGGCGATCACCGCGTCGGCTTCGGTTTCGAGCTGCGGCAGTGTGACGTCCGCGCGCGGCGCGGCAAACAGGCCGAACTTCGACATATCGAGCGCGGAGCTTTCGTAGCCGGCGCCCGCCATCACCGCCACGTGCTTATCCACCACCAGCGTGCGGTACAGCCGGCTGTTGGAGCCGCTGCCCAGGATATGCGCGAGCACCTCCAGGGCTTCCGACTCGCCGCGCTTGCCGGTGGCGAACGACGGCGCCAGATAGACGCGTTGCATGAACGGCTGCTCGACCCGCGGGTCGGCGAGCGTCAACGAACGCGCCGCCGCCGCCGGCGGTTCCTGCGGACGCTGGCGCGGCGCGATATTGTTGTGGCGGGCGACCTTGCCGTAGGTGTCCTGCGCGAGCTTGAGGGCCTCGTTTGGCTCGACGTCGCCGCCGATCACCACCACCGCGTCGTTGGGCGCGTAGAAGCGCCGGTAAAAACCGATGGCGTCGTCGCGCGAGAGCTGCTCCATCTCATGGCGCCAGCCGATCACCGGCTTGCCGTAAGGGTGATTGAGGAACAGCGCGGCGTCGACCTGCTCGCCCAGCCGCGCGCGCGGATTGTTCTCCATCCGCTGATTACGCTCCTCCAGAATGACGTCACGCTCGGGCAGCACCACCTGGTCGGTGAGCTGCAGGCCGGTCATGCGGTCGGCCTCGAATTCCATCACGGTCTTGAGCTTCTCGCTCGGAACGCGCTGGAAATAGCCGGTGTAGTCGTTCGAGGTGAAGGCGTTTTCCTGGCCGCCGATGCGGGCGACGACCTGCTGGAAATGCCCGGTCGGATTCTTCGCCGTGCCCTTGAACATCAGGTGTTCGAGGAAGTGCGCCAGCCCCGACTTGCCCGGCGTCTCGTCGGCGGCGCCGACCTTGTACCAGATCATGTGGGTGACCACCGGCGCGCGGTGATCGGGAATGACGACCAGCTGCAGTCCGTTCGCCAGGGTGAAGTCGGCAACCGGAGCGCCCGCCGGCTCGGCCGCCAGCGATGGCATGGCGAGCGCGGCGGCCAGGATCGCAATGGCGGCCAGGGAAACGTTACTTTTGGATGGCACGGTTTTAAACCTTGCAGCGCCGCGTTGATGCGCCCCACTCGAGGTCAAGCCGCGGGCACGCATTAAAATTCCGGATGGGTGGTTACGCGGCAACGCGGTTATCGGCCGCCGTCCAGGGTACCGTGTTCTTCCAGATAGTTCCCCGGCTTGCGAGCAGTCGTGGCCTTGCTGAGGCCGTAGGGCTGATCGGGCGACGGCGTCTGATAGCCGGGCGGCGGCTCTGTGAGCGCGGTCCGCGGCGGTTCTTTGGTGAAATTGGTGACTTCGTCGTTGTTTTTTTTGCCGAACAGACTGCCGAAAAAATTGCCCTTGGAGCCGAGCTGCGACGGCGGCAACGGATTTTGGTAGCCGTATGGCGACGCCTGGTAGCCGTCGTTGGTGCGCGCCTGCTGCGTCTTCGGGCTCCCGCCGGGGGTGAGTTCCTCCGGCCGCAGACGGTCCTGTTCGTGTTCGCGTTCTTCGCTGATATTGCGATTGCGCTCCCGCGCGGCTTCCACCTTGCGGCGGGCCACGTCCGGATCCTTCGGCCAGGCCGGGTTGCGGGCGACCGCGGCGTCGGATTTTTCCGGCGGCGGCAAAGCGCGGCTCGGCGGGATCACCAACGGCGCGCGCTCCCCGTAGTTGATCGTTTCAGGATCCTTTTGCAGGCCGATGCCTTCCATGAAATTGCGGTAAACCTTGCTCTCGAACGATTCACCGTCCTCGGCCGCACGCGCCGGCAACGAACTCGCCAGCAAGGCGGCGCCGAGCGCCAGACTCAAAGCCGCGCCCGTGTAGAATGTCGTGGTCAGACGTGTTGGCTTTGCTGTCATCGAAACTGGCCTTTGCCCTTCGAATTCCAATGAAATTCGTCTTGCGGACAGGGTTATTGCCCCGGATCAGGGCGCTTTTTGGGCGCTCTCCCCGGCCAGGGAGTCATACAACAGGCCAATGACCCCGGCAACGATGGCCACATCGGCTAGGTTAAAGACATACCAGTTGAACCGCCAATTCCCGCTCGAAACGTGGAAAAACACGAAATCGGCGACCCAGCCGTAGGCCAGACGGTCGATGGCATTGCCCACCGCCCCGCCGATGATGAGGCCGAGCGACAGCGCGGTCAGTCGGTCTTGCGAGCGCGCCAGCCAGAGCCACAGCAGCAGCACCGCCAGCGTCTTGAAGCCGAGCAGGACCCATTGGCCGATTGGCCCTTGCGTCTGGAACAGGCCGTAGCTGATGCCGGTATTGCGGGTGAGCACGAAATCGAAGAACGGGCCGAGGCGCAGCGGGTTGTTGGCGAGATCGAATACGAACAAGAGATAAAGCTTGCTGGCCTGATCGAGCAGGCAGGCGATCGCCGCGACGGCGAGGCCGAAAATGTAAGCGGGCCGCTAAGATAGGTGGCGCGCATTACTCCGCCGCCTTGCGCATGGCTTCCCATTCGCGCAGCGCCTTGGCGTCGCGCGGCGAGACGTCCGGGTACTCGGGATCGGCGCCGATGGTGGTGAGAATTTTCCACGAGCGCGCGCACTTGGTGCCTTCGGCGAGATTGGGCATCACCGCCACGCCCGGCACGTCGGGCAGACGGAAAGCCCCGTCAGAACTGTCGTCGTTGCGCAAGGTCGCCGCCGAGGTGATGCAGACCTCGGCGAGATCGATGTCGACGACCGCCTCGAACAAGTCTTCGTTGGACACCTGCACGATCGGATGCGCCTCGAGCGAAGAGCCGATGCGTTTTTGCGCGCGCTCGATCTCCAAGCGCGCCGGTGACGACGCGGCGCACGGTGCGCACCTTGCGCCACTTCTCGGCGAGCTTGTCGTCGCGCCAGGCCGCCGGCACTTCGGGGAACGGTTCCAGATGCACCGACTTCGCCGCCTCGCCGTAGCGCGAGGCCCAGGATTCTTCCGCCGTGAAGCACAGCATCGGCGCCAGCCAGGTCACCGTGCAGCGGAACAGATGATCGAGCACGGTGAGGCAGGCCTTGCGCGTCACCGACGAGATACGGATCGCAATAGAGCGCGTCCTTGCGGATGTCGAAATAGAACGCCGACAGGTCCGACGGTCATAAAGGATGAGAGCGCGGCGAAGATGCGCTTGTAGTCGAAATCGGCGTAAGCCTTGCGCACCAGCTCGTCGAGCTCGGAAAGCCGGTGCAGCATCAGCCGCTCCAGCTCCGGCATCTGCTCGAACTTGACGCGCTCGTCCTCGTGGAAATGCGCGAGCGAGCCGAGCATCCAGCGCACGGTGTTGCGCAGCTTGCGATAGGTCTCGACCGTGGTCTTGAGAATCTCCGGCCCGATGCGCAGGTCGTCGGCGTAGTCCGACGCGCACACCCACATGCGCAGGATGTCGGCGCCCGACTGCTTGATCACGTCCTGCGGCGCGGTGACGTTGCCGATCGACTTCGACATCTTGCGGCCCTGCTCGTCGAGCACGAAGCCGTGCGTGAGCACCACGTCGAAGGGCGCGCGGCCGCGCGTGCCGCAGCTTTCCAGCAGCGAGGAATGGAACCAGCCGCGATGCTGGTCGCTGCCTTCCAGATACATCACGGTGTCTTTGCCGCCGTCGACCTTGCGCTTGATGCCGGCGAGCGTGCGGGAAATGCACCGGGTCCTCCAGCACGAAGGCGTGGGTCGAGCCGGAATCGAACCAGACGTCGAGAATGTCGTCGACCTTTTTCCAGCCGTCGTTGGCGAGCTTGCCGAGGAAGCGCTCGCGCGCGCCCGGCTTGTACCAGGCGTCGGCGCCTTCTGCCTCGAAGGCCTCGACGATGCGCACGTTGACCTCCGGGTCGTCGCAGAATGTCGACCGAGCCGTCCGGCTTTTCCTTGACGAAGACCGCGATCGGCACGCCCCAGGCGCGCTGGCGCGAGATCACCCAGTCGGGGCGGCTTTCGATCATGCCGGTGATGCGGTTCTGGCCCTGCTCCGGCACCCAGCGCGTGACCTTGATGGCGGGCAGCGCGCGAGCGCGCAGGGTGTCGCCGCGCTTGGCGATGTCTTTGTCCATCGCGATGAACCACTGCGGCGTGTTGCGGAAGATGATCGGCTTCTTCGAGCGCCAGGAATGCGGATATTGGTGCTTGAGGCGGCCGCGTGCGATCAGCATGTCCGGCTTGCTTGAGCGCCTTGATGACCGCCTTGTTGGCGTCGCCCTTCTCGCCCTTGTCGTTGATGACGCGCTTTCCCGTGAAGCCGGGCGCGGCCTCGGTGAAGGCGCCGTTTTCGTCGACGGTGTAAGGGATCGCCGGATTGATGCCGCGCGCTTCCAGCGCCGCGCGGTTGGCGGTCCAGACGTCGAAGTCCTCGCGGCCGTGACCGGGCGCGGTGTGGACGAAGCCTGTGCCGTCGTATCAGTGACGTGGTCGCCGGGGAGAAGTGGCACGGCAAAATCGTAGCCGCCTTTTCCTTCGAGGGGATGTGCGCACGACCAGCCCATTGAGTTCGTTCGACATTGACGGCCCGAACTTTTTCGAAAGCGGTTACACTGCGCCTGCTTGAAAACATCAGCAGCAAGTTTGTCAGCAAGCACTAGCAGGTCGCCAGCTTTGGTCCAATTGTCAGCCGGCGCCTCGGTCACTTTATAGAGGCCGTACTTGATCTTGGGTGAGAAGCTGATCGCGCGATTGCCCGGCAGCGTCCAAGGCGTCGTCGTCCAGATCACGATCGCGGCACTATAAAGATCTTGATTGAGCGTCGCAGTTGACCGACTTCCGGGCTCATCCGGCAATCGGCCGAATTGCCATCAGTTTTTCTAAGAATTGCTTCCTGAACCGGAAACTTCACCCACACCGTATCGCTGGTGTAATCCTCGTACTCGACCTCCGCTTCCGCCAGCGCGGTCTTCTCCACCACGCTCCACATCACCGGCTTGCTGCCGCGATAGAGCGTGCCGTTGGCGGCGAACTTCATCAGCTCGCGCGCGATCTGCGCCTCGGCGAAGTTGTCCATGGTGGTGTAGGGATGCGCCCAGTCGCCCTCGACGCCGAGCCGCTTGAATTCCTCGCGCTGCACGTCGATCCATTTTTCGGCGAAGGCGCGGCATTCCTGGCGGAATTCCACCAGCGCCGCCGGATTGGAAAAATCCGGCTTCGGCTTGTTCTTGGAGCGGTAGTTCTCCTCCTCGATCTTCCATTCGATCGGCAGCCCGTGGCAGTCCCAGCCCGGCACGTAATTGGAATCGTAGCCGAGCATCTGCTGGCTGCGCGTCACCACGTCCTTCAGGATCTTGTTGAGCGCGTGGCCGATATGGATGTTGCCGTTGGCGTAAGGCGGGCCGTCGTGCAGGATGAATTTCTCGCGGCCCTTGGCGGCCGCGCGCAGCTGTTTGTAGAGATCGCCCGCTTCCCAGCGCTTGAGGATTTCCGGCTCGCGCTGCGGCAGGCCGGCGCGCATCGGGAAATCCGTCTGCGGCAGGAACAGCGTCTCGGAATAATCGCGCTTTTGTTCGGTTTTGGGGCTCGACATGGCGGGCTATGTAGCAGGCGGATTCCGTGGCGGAAAGGCTGCTGTCGCGAGGCGAACGCACTTCCTCTCTCCCCTTGTGGGAGAGGGTGGCGAGGCGGAGCGAATGCGAGCACGAGCCGGGTGAGGGGGCGGCGCCTCGAGACAATCAAAGACCCGCTCGCCCAAGAGGGTAAAGAAAGGTCGCCGCGCGTGCTCTAGATCTCCCCCAGCTTCGGGAACGCCTTGCCGGCGCGCTTGAGCACGTCGCGGGCCTGGGCGCCGTCCGCCAAGATGTGTTGCTTGAGCATCTCGACCGATTCGAATTTCTGCTCGTGGCGGATCCAGCCGACGAAGGCGACGTCGATCACCTGCCCGTAGAGGTCGCCGTCGAAGTCGAACAGGAACACCTCCAGCAGCGGCGCGCCGTTGTCGAACATCGGGCGTACCCCGAAATTCGCCACCCCGTCATGGCGCTTGCCGCGCGATGCCGACGCGCACCGCATAGATGCCGTGCTTGAGGCCGCAGGACGGGTCGAGCCGCACATTGGCGGTCGGGAAGCCGAGCTCGCGCCCGCGCTTGGCGCCGTGGATCACCTCGCCGGAGACGAACCAGGGCGCGCCCAGGAGTTCGGTCGCCTCCACCACCTTGCCCTGGCTGAGCGCCGCGCGCACCGCGCCCGAGGACACCGGCCGGCCCTCGTCCTCGAGCGGCGGCACGATATCGACGGCAAAGCCGAGCCGCCCGCCCTGCTCCTTCAGATAGGCCGGCGAGCCGGCGCGTTTGTTGCCGAAATGAAAATCGAAGCCGATCGCCGCGCCGCCGATGCCGAAGCGCCCGACCAGGATGCGCTCGACGAAATCGGCCGCCGAGGTGGCGGCGAGCTGCGGCGTCGAAGGTCATGACGATGGCGCCGTCGAGCCCGCTCGCCGCCAGCAGGCGCAGCTTGTCGCGCTCGCTGGAGAGCTGGAACAGCGTGTCCTGCGGCCGCAAGAACAGCCGCGGATGCGGCGCGAAGGTCAAGGCCGCGGCCTTGCGGCCGAGCGCCCGGGCTCGCTCAAGCGCGGCGCCGATCACGGCGCGGTGGCCGCGGTGCACGCCGTCGAAATTGCCGATCGCCACCACGGCGCCGTGCAGCGGCCCGATATCGATGGCCGGCGCGCCGTCGCGCGCGATATGGAAGGCTCTGGGATTTGCTCATTTTCACGTCATGCCGCCCGGTTCGGGCCCGATTACGGTTAGCGCGCCGTTAATAAACTTTCAAATTAACCGGATATTCAATGCCGCCGGTTACCTTCCCGCACTCTCGGGGGAGCCCTTAGCGGGCATAGCGCCATGACTGTCAATGGTTCGATACCGATTCTGATCGTGGACGATTACAACACCATGATCCGCATTATCCGCAACCTGCTGCGGCAGCTCGGCTTCGAGCAGATCGACGAAGCCAACGACGGCAAGATGGCGCTCGCCAAGATGCGCACGCGCCAATACGGCCTGGTCATTTCCGACTGGAACATGGAGCCGATGACCGGTTACGACCTGTTGAGGGAAGTGCGCAGCGATCCCGACCTGGCGGCGACGCCGTTCATCATGGTGACGGCGGAATCGAAGACCGACAACGTGATCGCGGCCAAGAGGGCGGGCGTGTCGAACTATATCGTCAAGCCGTTCAACGCGCAGACGCTCAAGAGCAAGATCGACACGGTGTTCGGGGCAAAGCCCACCGCCGGGGGCTGACTTCACCAGGTCAATTCGCGCATCACCGCCTTCGGCATCTCGCCGGCGGCGGCGAACGTGGCGTTGAGCGCCTTGCTGTCGGGCCGCTCGCGGCCGCCCAGCTCCTCGGCGTGAATGCCCGACGTCACGAACAGGAAATCGACGCCGATCGTGCGGGCGCCTTTAAGATCCGTGCGCACCGAATCGCCGATCGCCAGCACGCGGCTTGTCGCCACCTTGCGCCCGGCCGCGGTTTCCGCCTTGGCCAGCGCCATGTCGTAGATCGGCCGATAGGGCTTGCCGGCATAGAGCACCTCGCCGCCCATGGTGGCGTAGAGATCGGCGATCGCGCCGGCGCAATAGACCAGCCGATGGCCGCGCTCCACCACCACGTCGGGATTGCCGCAGACCATGAACAGCTTGCGCGCCAGCATGGTTTCGAGCCGGGCGCGGTAGTCATCCGGCGTTTCCACGTCGTCGTCGTCGAGGCCGGAGCAGACCACGAAGTCCGCCTGCTCCAGCGGCGCGAAGCGCAAATTGAGCCCGCTATAGATCGAACGGTCGCGCTCCGGTCCGATATGAAACATGGCCTGCCCGGCGCGTTGCTCCAACACGCCGCGGGTAACGTCGCCGGAGGAGACGATGGCGTCATAGGTCTCGCGCGGCACATGCAGCTTGTCGAGCTGGCGCGCCACCACCTCGCTCTGGCGCGGCGCATTGGTGATGAGGACCACGGTGGTGCCGCGCGCGCGCGCGCGCATCAGCGCGTCGCAGGCGTGCGGAAAGGCGGTGACGCCGTTATGCACCACGCCCCAGACGTCGCACAGCAGCACGTCGTAGCCGGGCGCCAAGCGTCGAAAAATGCGGGATCAATGGCGGCAAGATGGCGCCTCGTAAATCCCTACCCCTGAAAGGGGGAGGTAAAGAAGTATCAGCCGCTGACGGCGCCGGCCGCGACCAGCTCGCTCGGCAGGTCGCCCGCCGGATTCGACGCGTCGGCCGCGCCCGCCGCGCTCTGCAAGGCCTCGGCCCGCACCGGCCGCGGCGGCGAGAACAGGAAGCCCTGACCGAAGCGCACGTCGTAATCGAGCAGGTCGACCACCATGTTCTCGCTTTCGATGCGCTCGGCGATCAGATCGATGCCGGAGCGCGCCAGCAGGTCGGTGAGATCGGCGGGATGGATGTCGCTTTGCGATGTGGCGGCGGGGTTGAGCAGCAGCTTGGCCGGCACCTTGAGGAAGCGGAACGAGCGGTCGGCCAATTCCTTCGGCTCCATGCGCAGATCGCCGACATGATCCATGGAGAAGCGGAAGCCGCGTTCGGCCAGCGCCGCCAGGCTTTCGTGCTCGAGCGGCCCGAACGCGCGATAGGCTTCTTGCGTGAATTCGAACATCAGCGCGTTGCTGAGCGCGCGGTTGGCGTCCATGAAATCGAGGAACTGCCGGAAGAACGACGGATCGCTCAGCGTCGATGCGCTGACATTGCAGAACAGGCCGACGTCGCGGCTCTTCAATTGCAGGCGGCGCGTCACCTGCACGCAGCGGAACAGCAGGAGATTGTCGATCTTCGGCATCAGGCCGACGCTTTCGGCGTATTCGATGAAGTCGCCGGCGGTGATGATATCGCCCTCTTCGGTGCGCAGGCGCGACAGCGCCTCGTAGTAGCGCACCTTGCGCTGCGGCAGCGTGACGATCGGCTGCAGATAAAGATCGATGCGGTTGGCGTCGACCGCCTTGCCGATGAGATCGACGATGCCTTCGCGGGTGAGATTGCGGAAACGGCGGCCGCCGACCGCGTCGCTTTCGCTGAGCGTCAGCGCGCCATCGGCGTCGTGCATGGCCGCGGGCTGCGGTTGCGTCAGCGGCGGCGTTGGTAAAGCACCTTGCTGCTGCAACGCGGCCGCATGACTGGCGACCGTATCGGCGATCTGCCGCACCAGCGAGCCCAGTTCGCCGATCTCGGCGGCGATCGGATCGGTGGCGCCGCGCGCCCGGTTCACGGTGCTGTCGATGCGGCTTTCCACGGCGGCGACCCGGCGGGAGATTTCGCCCACCTGACGGGCGAGGTCGGCGGTGCCGCGCGAAAGGTCGGCGATCTGGTCGCCGAGATCGCGGCGGTCGCGCAGGCGGTTGCTGACGGTATTGAACAGCGCCATGCCGGTGAGCGCGGCCAGCGCCACGATCGCGGAGGCGCGGGCATCGACCTTGAGGCCGAGATAGAGCACGGCGCCGAGCGAGCCGGCGATGAGCACCATGCAGACCGCAATGAAGATGGCGCTGATACGACGCATGCAGTTAACCCTGGACGGCCCCCGCCAAGCCTGCGCAATCCACCGGCGGACATGATTCGCGCAGCCGGACACCAATGTCCATGACGCCACGGGTCCGCGCAACCTCGAACACCTGCTATGATAACGGCAATTCGCCCGTTATTCGCAGGAACTTGAGCGGTTTTGGAACTTGAGCCGATGCCGGCATCCCGCAGCATCCCCCTTCTGGCCCGCATCGCCGCCCGTCCGGGGCGGGCCTTGGCCGCCTTCTTAGCCCTGCATGCCGCGGTCTGGACCGCGCTGCCGACGCTGCTCTACCCCAACCTGCCGCTCGATCTGATCGAGGCGCTGATCTACGGCCGCGAATGGCAGCTCGGCTACGACAAGCTGCCGCCGCTGCCCTGGTGGCTGGTCGAGATCGTCTACCGGCTGGTCGGCCACGATTTCGCCTATTACCTGCTGGCGCAGGCGGCCGTAGTGGCGGCTTTGGGCGTCGTGTGGATGGCCGCCCGGCCGCTCGTCGGCCCGCTCGGCGCGCTCACGGCCGTGCTCATTGTCGACGGCCTGCACTACCTCAACTACACCGCCGCCAAGTTCAATCATGACGTCATCCAGCTGCCGTTCTGGGCGCTGGCGGGCTTCGCCTTCCAGCGCGCGCTGCGCGGCCGGCAGATCACGGACTGGGCGCTGCTCGGGCTGGCGGTGGGCCTGTCGCTGTGGGCGAAATATTTCGTCTTGGTGCTGGCGGTGCCGCTGGCGCTGTTTCTGTTCATCGACCGCGACGCCCGCAAGACGCTGGCGACGCCCGGACCCTATATCGCGCTCGCCGTCGCGCTGATCACCATGGCGCCGCATCTGGTCTGGCTGGTGCAGAACGATTTCCTGCCCTTCGCCTATGCCGAGCACCGCGCGCTGCCGTCGCGCGGACTGATCGACCACGTCTGGCATCCGCTGCAATTCGCCATCGGCCAGTTGTTCTTTCTGATCCCGGCGCTGCTGATCGCGCTGCCGCTGTTCTATCCGCGCGCGCGCACCGGCGAGCCGATCGTTATCGTCGGCGCCGACGCCTTCGACCACCGCATCGTGACGTGGCTCGCCTTCGGGCCGATAGCGACGGTGCTGGCGCTCTCCGCGCTGAGCGGCCGCGGCACCGTCGCCATGTGGGGCTATCCGCTCTGGCTGTTCCTCGGCCTCTGGCTGGTGTTGACCGCGCACCGCGTGCTCGACCAACTGCGGCTGGCGCGCGTCGGACTCAACTGGGCGGTCGTATTCGCCGGGCTCGCTGTCGCCTTCATCGGCAATTACGGCGTGCTGCCCTATTACGATCATCGCTACCGCGCGGTGTTCTTCCCCGGCGGCGATCTCGGCCGCGAAATCTCGCAACGCTATCGCGCCGTGACCGGAAAACCGATTGTCTATGTGATCGGCAGCATGTGGGACGGCGGCAACGTCGCGCACTATGCGCCGGAGCATCCGCGCGTGCTGATCGACGGCAGGCCGGCGCGCGCGCCCTGGATCGACCTCGCCGATCTCAAGGCGCGCGGCGCCGTAGTGATGTGGACCGCCGGCGATCTGCACGTCATGCCGCCGGAGTTCCGGACGATTGCCGCCGATGCCGCGGTGCAGCCGCCGTTCCTGTTGAACTACCGGCGCGGAGTAGAGAGCCTTTATGTCGGCTGGGCGATCCTGCTGCCACGGCCTTCCTACGCCCGGGAATCTAGCGCCGGCCCGTGACCCCAAGCGGATGTTGCTCGTCTGCGACGATGTGGCCGTCGAGCAATTCGATATGGCGGTCCATGCGCTCGGCCAGAGCGAGATCGTGGGTGACCGCAACCACGGTCTTGCCGTACCTGTCGACCAGATCGCGCAGCACCTCGAATACCTGTTCGCTGGCCTTGGAATCGAGCGAACCGGTCGGCTCGTCGGCCAGGATGATCGGCGGCTCGTTGGCCAGCGCGCGCGCCACCGCCACACGCTGGCGCTGGCCGCCGGACAATTGATCCGGACGCTTGGTCACATGGTCGCCCAGGCCGAGCGAGCCGAGCAGATCGCGCGCGCGACTCCGCATGGCTTCGGCCGACAGAGTCCCGAGCGCGCGCATCGGCAGCATGACATTGTCGAGCACGGTGAATTCCGGCAGCAGGAAATGGAACTGGAATACGAAGCCGAGCAGGGTCAGCCGCGTGAAGGCGCGCTCTTCTTCGTTCATGTGCACGGTCGCCTTGCCGCGGATCACCACCTCGCCGGTGGTCGGTAGGTCGAGCAGGCCGAGCAGATAGAGCAGCGAGGACTTGCCCGAGCCCGAGGGCCCGGTGATGGCGACGAATTCATTGTCGCGGATGGCGAGATCGATACCGTGCACCAGCGTGGTCGGAACGATGCCGGGCAAAATGCGGGTGACGTTGCGCGCCTCGATCAGCGGCATTGCGGTCGCCGCTTCCGGCTGGCGCTGCGTGATCGCGCTCATGTGGCGCCCCGGATGATCTCGACCGGATGCATACGCGCGGCCTTGCGCGCCGGCTGATAGCCGGCGGCGACCGAGGACACCAGCGCCACGACCCCGGCGAGAAGGTAATGCACATAGGTATAGGCCAACGGCAGCCGGTCGGAATCGATGAACGGGTTGGTGATCCGGATCGAGCCAAGCGCGATACACAACAGATAGCCGAGCACGAAGCCTGCGAGCGCGCCGACCATGCCGATGATCAACGCTTCGATCACGAAGATCGAGCGCACGGTAAATTCGCTCAGACCCAACGACTTCATGATCGCGATGTCGCGCGCCTTCTCGTGGGTGATGGTGGAAATGATGTTGTAAGTGCCGAAGCTCGCCACCAGCAGAATGGCGCCCACCACGGTGTACATGATGATGTTGCGGATGATGAAGGTGCTAATCAGATCTTCGTTCGATTCCTGCCAGGATACCGACTTGTAGCCGGTATCGCGTTCGATGCGCGATGCGATCTCGCGCGAACTCATCGGATCGCGCAGGCGCACGCGCAATTCGTTGATCAACCCGGTCTGCCGGGCGAGGATCTGCCCGGTCTTGGTCAGTACATAGGCCGTAGTATCGTCGATTTGGCGCACGCCCGAGTGAAAGAAGCCGACCACCTGGGCGTTGATCCGCGCGCCTTCGCTGGTCTGCAGCGTGATATTGGCGCCGATGCGGGCGCCGATCTTCTCCGACAACCGGTCCCCGATGACGATGGCGTTGGTAGCACGGTAGAGCGCGGTAATCTTTGCATTGCGCATCTGATTTGGCAGGTCGGACACCTCGCCTTCGTGCCGCGGATCAATGCCGATCACGCTGGTGGCGATGTCATGGTTGGCATAGCGAATAATCGCCGGCACCTTAACCGATGACCCCACCGCGCCAGGAAGCCAGGCTTCCAGTGCCGCCATGGTGGCGAGCGGATTTTTAATGCCGCGCCGGCGCGCCTCCGGCGTCAGACCGTGGATTTCCGCGCTGGCGTACACCGCATCTGCCGGCTGCGGCGGCGGCAAACGCCGTTCGTCCGACACCGTGATATTCGGCAGGGTATTAACCAGCCGCCGGGTAAAATCGTCCTGTGAGCCCTGCATCAGCGAGGCCATCATGATCGAGAAGCCGACCCCGGTGGCGACGCCGGCGACGGCGAAGCCGGTCTGCCGCACGCGGGCGCGCACATGGGTCAAGGCGATGTCGAAGATGAGATTCACGGCCGTACATCGATGACGCGGACGCGGGCGCCGTCACTGAGGTCGGTTGCCGCCGGCGAGGCGACCCGCTCGCCGTCGGCGAGGCCGGAGAGCACTTCGACCTCGCGGGTGCCGCGAATGCCGATCTTGACTTCACGCTTGCGCACCGTGGCGCCGTCGAGCACGAAAACCGCGCTGCCTTGCACGGCGTTGGCCGGGATCAGCATGGCATTGGGCTTTTCGCGGGTCACCACATTGGCTTCCACGCTCATGCCCGGTTTGAGCGGGGTGTCGTCCGGCAGCGCCACTTTGATGCGGTAGGTCTTCGCGACCACATCGCCCATCGGTGTGATCTCGCGCACCTTGCCTTCGAGCCGCCGCTCCGGAAACGCATCGGTGCGGAACAGCACGGTCTGCCCGAGCGCGACGCGCGGGATGTCTTCCTCGTTCACCTCGGCCACCACCTGCAGCGGCTTGGGCACGCCGACGCGAAAAAGGACCTGCCCGGCTTCGGCGATTTCGCCGATCTCGCCGTCGCGGCGCAGCACCACGCCGTCCATCGGCGCCACGATGGTGTAGTCGGCGATCTTCTCGGTTTGCACGGAGATCAGCCCCTGCACCGTCTGCAAATCCATGGCGGCGCGTTCGTGCGCCTGCGTCGTCGCGGCGCCGCGCGTGATCAAATCGCTCACCCGCGACATCTCGCGCTGGAGGAATTCCTCGCGCGCCTTCAGCTCCTTGAGCCCCGCCCGCACTTGGCCATCGTCGAGCCGTGCCAGCACGTCACCCTTGGCGACGGTCTTGCCCTCGCAGTCGCAAACTTCGACGATGCGGTCGCGGATGACGCTCGCCACCTTGGCCCAGCGCACCGGCTCGACGCCGCCGGTGGCATAGACGATCTCGACCGCGGTGCCGCGTGCGGCCGCGGCGGCTGCGACCTCGGGCCCGCGCCCGAAGCGCCACCAGCCGGCTGCCGGCACCAGCAACACGATCGCCGCGACGATCAAGAGTCTTCGCTGTTTCATATTAGCTAGCTTAGCCGCGCCAAATGGCCGGATATTGACGTAGCGCAAGCTTCCCGCGCCGTGGTTGCGGGCGTCACGCCACCGCCTTGATGATGCGCGCGACCTTGTCGAAGATTTCGCCGATCTGGCTCTCGCTAATGATCAGCGGCGGGCTCAAAGCGAGCGTGTCGCCGACGCCGCGCACCATGAGATCCTGCTCGTGGAACGCCCTCTCCATCGCCTCGAAGCCGCGTTTGCCGACGGCGTCGGGCCTGCTGGCGAGATCGATGCCGACGGTCAGGCCCACGGTGCGGATATCGAGCACGTTGGGCAGGCCTTTCAGCCCCATCGCGGCCTGCGCCCATGGTCCTTCCAGCTTGCGCGCGCGCTCGAACAGGCCCTCGTCGCGATAGAGATCGAGCGTGGCGAGGCCAGCCGCGCAGGCGAGCGGATGCGCCGAATAAGTGTAGCCGTGGAACAGCTCGATGACGTGCTCGGGGCCTTTCATGAAGGCGTCGTAGATTCCCTTGCGCACCAGCACGCCGCCCATCGGCACGCGTGCCCGAGGTAACGCCCTTGGCGAAGGTGATCATGTCGGGCACCACGCCGTAGCGCTCGGCGGCAAACGCATAACCGAGACGGCCGAAGCCGGTGATGACCTCGTCGAAGATCAGTAAGATTCCATGCTTGTCGCAGATCGCGCGCAGGCGCTGGAGATAGCCTTTCGGCGGCGGCAAGATGCCGGTCGAGGCGGCGACCGGCTCGACGATGACGGCCGCGATTGTTGTGGCGTCGTGCAGCGCGACCAGCCCCTCGAGCGCGTCGGCGAGATGGCCGCCCCATTCCGGCTCGCCCACGGTGAAGGCCTGCTCGGCGCGATTGTATGTCGACGGCAGATGATCGACGCCGGCGATCAGCGCGCCGAACAGCTTGCGGTTGTTGACGATGCCGCCGACCGCGATGCCGCCGAAGCCGACGCCGTGATAGCCGCGCTCGCGGCCGATCAGCCGCACGCGCGAGGCGTTGCCGCGAACATTGTGGAAGGCGAGCGCGATCTTGAGCGCGCTGTCGACCGCCTCCGAGCCGGAATTGCAGAAGAACACATGATCGAGATCGCCCGGGGCGAGCGCGGCGACGCGGCTCGCCAGTTCGAACGCCTTGGGATGCGAAAACTGGAACGCCGGCGAATAGTCGAGCTCGGCCGCCTGGCGCTGGATCGCCGCCACGATCGGGTCGCGGTTATGCCCGGCATTGGTGCACCACAGCCCGGCGGCGCCGTCGATCAGCGCGCGGCCGTCCGGCGTGAAATAGTGCATGTCCTTGGCGCGGGCGATCAGGCGCGGGCGCGCCTTGAACGCCCGGTTGGCCGTGAACGGCATCCAATAGGGCTCAAGATCGTTGGGAACCGTGGCGATTGCGACGCTCGCTTTACTCGTGGCCATGGGGCCGCCTCGCTGTTATTGGCAGGGGCGGTTTATCCGCTTTCGCCGATAATGACAAAGCCCGAAACGGCTGCTACCACGCGGCGAATATCAATTTTAGCGACTCGTATGGCCGACAAGCCCTCCAAGCCACAAAAGCTCAAAGCCCGCCTGCCGCGCGGCCTCGCCGACCGCGGTCCGGCCGAGATCGCCGCCACCCGCCATATGGTGGAGGCGATCCGCCTGGTGTTCGAGCGCTACGGCTTCGAGCCGGTGGAGACGCCGGCGATCGAATACACCGACGCGCTCGGCAAGTTCCTGCCCGACCAGGATAGACCGAACGAGGGCGTGTTCTCGTTCCAGGACGACGACGAGCAGTGGCTATCGCTGCGCTACGACCTGACCGCGCCGCTGGCGCGCTACGTGGCGGAGAATTTCCAGAACCTCGCGCTGCCATATCGCTCGTATCGCTACGGCTGGGTGTTCCGCAACGAAAAGCCGGGACCGGGGCGCTTCCGCCAGTTCATGCAGTTCGACGCCGATACCGTGGGCGCCGCCTCGATGGCTGCCGACGCCGAGATGTGCATGCTCGCGGCGGACACCATGGAAGCGCTCGGGCTTGGTGGCAGGTACGTCGTCAAAATCAACAATCGGAAGATGCTCGACGGTGTGTTGGAGGCAATCGGACTTGCTGGAGATGAGAATGCCGACAAACGGCTCGCAGTGCTGCGCGCGATTGATAAGCTCGATAGGCTTGGCGCGGACGGCGTACGACATTTGCTCGGCTCAGGACGAAAAGACGAGAGCGGAGATTTCACGAAAGGCGCTGGTTTGGATGAATCGGCAATCAGGACGGTACTTGAGTTTGTCCATCCGAAAGATGGAACACTAATTACCGACGACGATGCGTTAATTGCGATGCCGAAGGGCATGACACCATCTCAGTTGTTCCGAGATGGTGCGGCAGAAATAATCGAAATAAGAAAACTAGTTAAATCGGCTGGCTATTCAACGGACCGTATTCGAATTGATCAAACAGTCGTCCGCGGGCTCGAGTACTACACCGGCCCGGTCTACGAGGTCGAACTCACCTTCGAGATCAACGACGAGAAAGGCCGCCCGGTGCGCTTCGGCTCGGTCGGCGGCGGCGGGCGTTACGATGGCTTGGTGTCGCGCTTCCGCGGCGAGCCGGCGCCGGCGACCGGCTTCTCCATCGGCGTCTCCCGCCTGCAAGCGGCACTGACGGCGCTCGGCAAGCTCGGCGAAAAACGCGAGCCCGGCCCGGTGGTGGTCACCGTGTTCGACCGCGACCGCGTCGCCGATTACCAGCGCTTCGTGTCTCGCCTGCGCGAAGCAAAAATTCGCGCCGAGTTCTATCTCGGCAATCCGAAGAACAATCTCGGCACCCAGCTCAAATATGCCGACAAGCGCGGCTCGCCTTGCGCCGTCATCCAGGGCGGCGACGAGAAGGCCAAAGGCGAAGTGCAGATCAAGGATTTGATCCTGGGCGCGGCGCTGGCGGGCATCGAAGACCGTGCCGAATATCTCAAGAAACAGGCCGAGGCCCAGTTCGCCGTCAAGGAAGACCAGTTGGTCGACGCCGTGCGCAAGCTGCTGGCGCGCCACAATATCGGGTCGGCTTGACGCTTGACCCGCTCATTCCCGCTGAAGCGGGAATCCAGGGGCGCTTACACGCAGACTGGGTCCCCGCTTTCGCGGGGACGAGCGGACGAGACCGATTTTGTGAAATTGCTGCATACTCTACCGCCGCGGCGGGACGCCCTTCGGCAGATCGAGAATATTCATCGTCCGGCCGTTGCTCATGATGACGTCGCCCGGCCGCTGCCCCGCCTCGCAAGCGCCCAGCCATTTCGCCTCGATCGTCTCGTCCATTCCACCTCGTCGTCGATGAATGGCGCGATCTTTTCGACGTCGCGTTCGGTGTAGGCCTTGTAGAAGGCATCGACCACCGCGCGCGTGACCGGCTGTGTCATGGTAAGCGTCTCCACCCGCCCCCACTCAACCCCGGTTGTGTTGAAATTGTCTTACTCGTTCCGGCACTTAGCGCATAGCGCGCATGTTGTTTGGCACACACGCGTACGCTGAAGTTGGCGGCGACAAAATTCGTTAACGACGCCAAGCATTTGCAAGCCCGAGGCGTTAAGCGCTTCGGCGAAACGGCGTCGAATCCTTAAAGCTATCGTGCTAAAGGGCCGCCGCAACCGGTTATCTGAAATACGATGATGAACGCGAGCGTGACCACCGAGACGAAAGGGCCCGATGCGCGGGCGGAGGCGCTGGTCGCTTCCTATGAGCGCGCCGGCTACGCCCGCGTCGCGCCCGCCATTCTGCAGCCGGCGGAGCCGTTCCTCGACCTCTCGGGCGAGGACATCCGCAAGCGCATGTACCTGACCACCGCGCCCGGCGGCGGCGAATTCTGCCTGCGGCCCGACCTCACCATTCCGGTGTCGCGCGACTATCTCGCCTCGTCCTTGGCCGGCAAGCCGGCGGGCTTCTGTTATCTCGGGCCGGTGTTCCGTCACCGCAGCGATGCGCCGGCCGAATTCCTGCAGGCCGGCATCGAATCCTTCGGCCGCCCCGACCAGGCGGCGGCCGACGCCGAGATGCTGTCGCTCGGGCTGGAAGCCACCGCGCATTACGGGCTCGCGAGCCCCGACATCCAGATCGGCGACGTCGCGCTGTTCGCCGGGCTGATCGCCGGGCTCGAACTGCCGCCGGCCTGGAAGCGGCGGCTGATCAAGGATTTCAACCGCAAGAGCAATCTGGCGCAGGACCTCGACCGCCTGGTGCTGGGCGGCAATAATTCGCGCCCGGAATATCAGGGCGTGCTGGCGGCGCTCGCCGGCTCCGATCCGAAGGGCGCGCATGCGCTGGTCACCGATCTGTTGTCGATCGCCGGCATCAACGCGGTCGGCGGCCGTTCAGTCGGAGAGATCGCCGACCGCTTCCTTGAGCAGGCGGCGCTCGGTGTCAGCGCCAAGCTGCCGCACGACGTGCGCGCGCTGATCGAGCGCTTCCTTAGCGTTGCCGGCGATCCCGACGAGGCGGCGGCCGAACTGCGCGCGCTCGCCGGCGAAGGCAACATGACCGCGGCGCTTAACCCCGCGCTCGATCTGTTCGAAAGCCGCACCGGCTTCCTGGCCGCGCGTGGCATCGACTTGAAGCGCGTGCGCTTCTCCACCGCGTTCGGGCGCGGCTTCGATTACTACACCAGCTTCGTGTTCGAACTGACCGATCCTAAGCGCACCGGCGATCCGCTGGTCGCCGGCGGACGTTACGACGGGCTGTTCACCCGGCTCGGCAGCGCCGCGCCGATACCGGCGGTCGGTTTCGCGGCCTGGATCGAGCGGCTTAGCGTTTATGGAGGCGCGCCATGAGCGCAGCCCTGGTGCTGGCCGTGCCGGCCAAGGGCCGGCTGCAGGAAAACGCGGAGGCGTTCTTCGCCCGCTCCGGCCTGGCGTTGATCAAGCCGCGCGGCGCGCGCGATTATCGCGGCGCCATCGCCGGGCTCGACGGCGTCGAGGTCGCCTATCTGTCGGCGGCCGAGATCACCACGCAGCTCGCGGCCGGCGCCGTGCATCTCGGCGTCACCGGCGAGGATCTGGTGCGCGAGATGATTCCGGAAGCGGACAGCAAAGTGGTGCTGATCGAAGGGCTCGGTTTCGGCTTTGCCACCGTGGTGGTGGCGGTGCCGCAGGCCTGGATCGACGTGCGCACCATGGCCGACGTGGACGACGTCGGCACCTCGTTCCGCCACACCCATGGCCGCAAGATGCGGGTGGCGACCAAATACATCAATCTCACGCGCGACTTCTTCTCCACGCACGGCATCGTCGACTACCGTATCGTCGAGAGTTCGGGGGCGACCGAAGGCGCGCCCGCCGCCGGCACCGCCGAGCTGATCGTCGACATCACCACCACCGGCGCGACGCTGGCCGCCAATGGGCTGAAAATCGTCGAAGACGGCATCATCCTGCGTTCGCAGGCCAATCTGGTGGCCGCGCGCGGCGCCAACTGGGGCGCGAGCGAACGCGAGACCGCGCGCGTGATCCTCGATCGCGTGGCCGCGCAAGCGCGCGCCCGCGCCTTCCGCGAAGTGCGCGCGCGCTTTGCCGCCTGCGATGGCAAACTGGTGGAAAGCGCCAAGCAGAAATTCGGCGTCGAAACGCCGTTCGGCGGGCCGACCAGTTCGGGCATGCTGACGCTGCATTGCCCGCCCGAGCAGGTCTATGCGCTCACCAGTTACTTGCGCGAAAACGGCGCCGAAGCGGTGGCGGTGGCCGATCTCGATTACGTGTTCTCGCGCGACAATCCGCTCTACGCCAAGCTCGAGGCGGGGCTGAGCCGTTAGCCGTCCGCTACTCGACTTTGATGTTGGCGGCCTTGATCATCGGCCACCATTTTTTCACTTCGGCTTGTTGATGGGCGGCGAGCGCTTCCGGCGTCTGCTTGTCGCGCGGCGGAATTTCCAGGCCCCCTTCGGCCAACCGCTTGCGTACCTCGGGATCGGCCAGCGCCACGACCACCGCGGCGTTGAGCTTGGCGACAATGTCTTTCGGCGTTCCCTTCGGAACCCAAATCGCCGACCAAAGCTCGACGTGGAAACCGGGAAGACCAGCTTCGTCCACGGTTGGGACGTCCGGCGCCGCCGCCAGGCGCTTGTCGGCGGTGATGCCATAGGGGCGGATTTTGCCGGCCTTCACCTGCGGCAGCGAGTTGGAGGCCTGATCGACAATCAGATCGATCTGCCCGGCCACCAGATCGAGCAAAGCGGGTCCGGTGCCGCGATAGGGCACAAATTGCAGTTTTGCGCCGATCAACTGCTCAAAATAGACGCCGGAGAAATGCGCGCCGGAACCGACGCCGGCCGTGCCGGCCGTCACCTTGCCGTCATTGGCTTTGATCCAGGCAATCAGTTCCTTTAGATTTTTCGCCGGGATATCGTTCTTGGAAACGATCATCATCGGATTGCTGGCGACCATCGCCACCGGATCGAGATCCTTCACCAAATCGAAGGTCAAAGGATAGATCGCGCCGTTGATCACATGCGTTCCGAGATGACCGATGCTCAGCGTGTAACCATCGGGCGCCGCGCGCACCGCGCGGGCGACGCCGAGGGTGCCGCCGGCGCCGGTGACGTTCTCGACCACGATAGTCTGCCCGAGCGCCTGGCGCATGCGGTCGCCGATAATGCGCGCCAGCGCGTCGGTCGGACCGCCGGCGGCGAACGGCACGATGATGGTGATCGGCCGCGACGGATAATCTTGCTGCGCCGGCCGAGGTGACGAAAGCCAGCATGCCGCCAGGCGGCAACGATCAGTTTTTTCATTTGCTTCCTCGCAGCGGCGCTCGCGCCTGCGAGAAATTATCCGCTCACAGCGAAGCGAAATCAATCGGCTTGTGCCGGTCGAGCGTGCGATGGATCGGCGGCAGCGGATATTTCAGCCCGCTCGCGCAATTGAACAGCACCACCTGGTCGCTGCGTTTGACTTGGCCCGCGGCCAGGCTCTGCTTGTAGGCGGCATAAGTGGCCGCGCCCTCCGGGCACAGCAGCAGCCCCTCCTCGCGCGCCATCTCGTCGAGCGCGGCGCTGATCGCCGTCGTCCTCGACCGCGATGGCGAAGCCGCCGCTCTCGCGCACGGCGCGCAGAATGAGAAAATCGCCGATTGCCTGCGGCACGCGGATGCCGGAGGCGATGGTGTGCGCGTTTTCCCAGCGCGGCGCGTGCTCCTCGCCGGCTTCGAACGCTTTCACCATCGGCGCGCAGCCGGCCGCCTGCACCGCCACCATGCGCGGGCGTTTTGAGCCGATGAAGCCGATCGCTTCCAGCTCGGCGAACGCCTTCCACATGCCGATCAGGCCGGTGCCGCCGCCGGTCGGATAGAAGATCACATCCGGCACGTTCCAATCGAGCTGCTCGGCCAGTTCCAGCCCCATCGTTTTCTTGCCTTCGATCCGGTACGGCTCCTTCAGCGTCGAGGTATCGAACCAGCCGACCTTGGCTTTGCCTTCGCCGACGATCTTGCCGCAATCGTCGATCAATCCGTTGACGCGATAGACCGCGGCGCCTTGCAACGCGATCTCGCTGACATTTACCTCCGGCGTGTCTTCCGGACAGAAGATCGTGGTCTTGATGCCGGCATGCGAGGCGTAAGCCGCGAGCGCGGCGCCGGCATTGCCGTTGGTCGGCATCGCCATGTGCTTGATGCCGAGCGCTTTCGCCATCGACACCGCCATCACCAGTCCGCGCGCCTTGAACGAGCCGGTCGGCAGGCGGCCCTCGTCCTTCACCAGGATTTCGCCGCCGCCGAGCTTGGCTTGAAGTTTCGGCATGCGGATCAGCGGCGTGATCGCCTCGCCCAGGCTGACGATGTGCGCGGGATCGCGCACCGGCAGCAGCTCGCGGTAACGCCACAGATCGGGCGCCCGCGCGGCCAGCGCCTGCTTGCTCAATGCCTTGCGCACGCCGGCGAGATCGTAGCGCACCAGCAGCGGCTTGCCCGCGCGCGACAGATTATGGATCTGATCGGCCTCATGGCGCTCACCGGTCATCGCGCATTCGAGATGGGTGACGAAACTCGGCCACCGCGCCGTCAGATTGCTGTCGTGCTGCATCGACACCTCAACTCAACATTCGCATCCGCGTCAGACTCAACCGGCACCGCCGCGCGGACGGCGCACGCGGAATACCACGAAATGGGAGAGCGAGAAATTGACCGCGAAGCTGACCGCGATCGACAGCAGCTTCGCCGCCAGCACCGGCAAGACATAGGAGAGCGCGAATAGCGTCGCCGTGCTCGCCACCATGCCGGCGACGCCGGAGGCGGCGAAGGTCGCGTAATCGCGCCAGCGCAGGATGCGTCCCGATTCCGGCCCGAACGTGAAGATGGAATTCATCGCATAGGAAAAACTCACCGCCACCAGCCAGGCCAGCACATTGGCGGGCACCAGCGGCCAGCCCAGATAGCGGGCCGTGGTCCAAAAAATGCTGAAATCGATGGCCGTATTGACCACCCCCACCATGGCGAAGCTGATCGCCTTGAGGGCAAGCGCACGCTCATGCCAGGCCACGGTGAGACGGTCGAGAATGCTTTGCAGGGGCGCTGAAATCATCGTCGGTTCATAGCATTTTGACGCGGGCGCGACAGGGCCCGTCCGGTGCGCTATAGATCGCGCCGAAATCGAGAGCGACAGGTACACGAGAAATGGCGGCGAAATCGACCAAATCAGGCACCCGCGCGCGGCCATCGCCGTCCACGCCCGGTCTGTCGATCGTCGTGCCGCTGTTCAACGAGGCCAAGGGCCTTGCCGCCTTGCACGAGCGCATCGCCGAAGTGGCGCGCTGGCTCAAGGTCAAGCGCGACCTGCGCACCGAAGTCGTTTATGTCGACGACGGCAGCAAAGACGCCACCAACCGCATCGCCCATTCGCTCCATGCCGATCCGCTCGACATCCAGGTGGTCACGCTGTCGCGCAATTTCGGCAAAGAGGCCGCCCTGCTCGCCGGTCTCGATCATGCCCGCCACGGCGCCGTGCTTTTCATGGACGGCGACGGTCAGCATCCGCCCGACATGGTCGATACGCTGGTCGCGCGCTGGCTCGATGACGGCTACGACGTGGTCTACACCGCCAAGGCGCACCGCGAGAACGAGCCCTGGCTGCGCCGCACCGGCGTGCGCTGGTTCTACGCGCTGATCAACTGGGGCGCCCGGCAAAAGATTCCCGAGGACGCCGGCGATTTCCGCCTGCTGTCGCCGCGCGCGGCGGCGGCATTGCGGCAGATGCCGGAGCGCAACCGCTTCTTCAAGGGTCTCGCGAGCTGGATCGGATTCAAGCAAGTACGCGTCGACTACGAACCGGCCAAGCGCGAGCACGGCGCGACCAGCTGGAACGTCTGGACCCTGATCGGCCTGTCGATCGAAGGATTGACCTCGTTCACGGTGGCGCCGCTGCGCGTCGCCAGCCTGCTCGGAGTGCTGCTGGCGGTGAGCGCGCTGTTCTTCGGCGGCTGGATCCTGCTGCAGACCATCCTCTACGGCAAGGACGTGCCCGGCTATCCCTCGCTGGTGGTCGGCGTGATGGTGATCGGCGGCGCGCAACTGATCATGATCGGCGTGCTCGGTGAATATGTCGGCAAGCTGTTGTCGGAGATCAAGGCGCGCCCGGTCTATTTCGTCGCCGAACACAGCCTGAAGCGCGCCGACGACTCCGCCAAGGCGCGGCCGGCGGCCTCGCGCGCGGCGGAGTAAGGCAAACGTGCCGACGGCCGGCCGCCAGATCTGGCTGTGCGCCGACGATTACGGCATCTCCGATTCGGTCAACGCCGCCATCCGCGAATTGATCCTGCGCGGGCGGATCAATGCGACGTCGGTGATGGTGGCGGCGCCGCATTTCGATCGCGGCGAAGCGGCGGCGCTCGACATGCTCAACTCCGGGGCCAAGCGCGCCGCGCTCGGCTTGCACGCCACGCTGACATCGCCGTTCAAGCCGATGAGCGAGGGCTTCGCGCCGCTCCGCCATGGCCATTTCCTGCCGCTGCAGAAAATGATGCGCGCAGCGATCACCCGCCGGCTGCAGCCCGAGCGGCTGGTGATCGAAATCGCCACCCAGGTGGAAGCCTTTGTCACCGCCTTCGGCCGCCTGCCCGACTTCATCGACGGCCACCAGCACGTGCATCTGTTTCCGCAGGTGCGCGACGCCGTGCTCAAGGTGGCCGCGGAAGTGGCGCCCGATGCCTGGGTCAGACAATGCGGCCGGCCGCGTTCGGCCAGGCGGATGCAAGATCGCAAGGAATTGCTGCTCGACGTCTTGAGTCTGGGTTTTCGCCGCAAGGCCAGGCAACTTGGCGTGGCCACCAATCCGGCCTTTGCCGGCGCCTATGATTTCAAGGGCAAGCCCGACTTCGGCGCGACATTCCCACGCTTCCTCGCCGGGCTGCCGGATGGCGGGCTGATCATGTGTCATCCCGGCTTCGTCGATGCCGAGTTGAAGCGGATCGACCCGCTCACCCACCAGCGCGAACGGGAATTCGCCTATTTCAATTCGGACGAATTTCCGCGCCTGCTGGCCGAGCACGGCGTCGCACTCGCCGTCCCTGCCGGCGACAGCGGCTAGAGCACGACGACCTTGGTGCCGACCTTCACGCGCTCGTAGAGATCGATCACGTCCGCATTGCGCCGAGATACATCGCGCGCGCCGAGCGGATTGTTCGGGCCGCCGGCCATGAAATGCGGCCGCGGCCTCACACAGGAAATTCAGGATCACGTGGTATTCGGCAAGTTCGGCCGTTTTATCAGAATAAAACAGATCAGCGCGGCCGCGGCGAAGCCCGCGGTAAGCGACAGTGCCGCCGGATCGGATGCGCGATCCACCACAAAAGCCATCACCAACGGCGCCGCCGCCTGCACCAGCAGGAACGGACCGGCGAGCCGGCCGATCAGGTGCCCATAGCCGGAGGCGCCGAAAAGCGCCAGCGGTACCGCCCCGCGCGTGATGGTGACCAGGCCATTGGCGCCGCCGAACATCAGCGCGAAAGCCGCCGCCACCGGCGCCGATATGCCAAGCAGCGCCAACATGGTGAACGCGCAGAGCAGAACCGACAGCGCAAAACGCGCCACCCACAGAGGATGCAGGTTGCGGCCGAAGGCGAATTCGATCAGCCGCGCGCCGACCTGCGCCGGCCCGAACAGCGCGCCGATCCAGACCACCGTTCCAGCGTCGATGCCGGAGCGCGCGAAGACCGCCAGCAGATGCGCGGACAGGCCGGAGGGAACGAAGGCGTAGGTCGCGAACGCCGAGGCGACTAAAATGAACGGCAATCCATACGGCGGCAGCACCGCCGGCGGCGCCGGCGTGTCGCTTGGCGGCGCCAAATCCACTTCGAAGCGGTGGCGCGGCAGCGCCAAGGCATGTAGCGGCGCGGAGATAAGGGCCAGCAGCGCGGCGTAGACCAGATAGGTGCCGTGCCAGCCGATGGCCTCCAGCAGGAAATGCGTCGCCGGCCAGCTCACGGTTGAGGCAAATCCGCCGGCCAGCGTGAGCGCGGTGATCGGCGCCCGCGCGCCGGCGCCGAAAACGCGGCCGAGCGTGGCAAACGCCGAATCGTACAGATTCGCCGCCATGGCGACGCCGAGCACCACCCATACCGCGAGATAGCTGATGCGGTCCGCGGCGTGGCCGATCAGGACCAGTCCGAGCGCGCCGATCAGCGAGCCGATGGTCATCACCACATGCCCGCCGAAGCGATCGATCGAGCGTCCGACGTAAGGCGCGCTCAAGCCGGCGGCCAACAGCCCGACCGAGAAGCCGCCCATGGCGAAGGATATCGACCAGCCGCGCTCGGCCGCGATCAGCGGAACGATCAGCACCGGCGTGTAGAAGATCGTGCCCCAAGACAGAATCTGCGTGACGCCGAGAACCGGCACGGCGCGCCAGGGGCCGTCGATGAAATCGCGGGGAGCGAGCATGGAGCGCAGCCGTTTCGGACAACGATGCCTGTTCCCCTAGCACGCCGGCGTGGTTGCGCTCAGGGAAAGATCGAGCATTCAAGGTCCCGGATTCGGAATTTTTCGGATATCGCTTGCCTGCGCAAGAACTTCCCTCGAATTAAATATCAGGTTTCAAAATCGACTTAACCGTCCGTTCCGCACTTAGTTTGCGCCCCTACCCTCGATTTTATTGGGGCATCTCCATTTTAATGGGGTGATGTCCCATCTTAATGGCGTTCATGTATTTACGGGGCCAATCGATAGGCGGGAGAGATGCGGCAAAAATAACGGAAAATTTCGAAAACAAAATTTCTATGGTCGGAAATATTTTTTGGTTCGAAAATATCTGCCGATAATCGATAAGCGTAACGGAAATTTAACCATTTACCCTTTCTTAACCCTGCCGTTATCGAATGGCGGGCATGAGTAGACCGTGTACCACGTGCCAACATCTCAAGCGCCCGGAAATCGACCGCCGCCTCGCCGCCGGCGAGCCGTCGACGCGGGTCGCGCGTGACTATGAGCTAAACGCGTCGAGTTTGCATCGGCATCGCATTAATTGCCTTAAACTCGGCTCATTCGAGCCGCGGTTGCTCGGAATTAAGGAGCTACAGGAGTTACCGCAAGGTCTTTTTGGAAGTCCACGTGCCAGCGCGCTGGCGGCGATTGACCGCGTCTACTACTCCAACACTCTTATTATCGCGGATCTGAGCAATGATGCGACCTATGCCGAGGTGCTATTCGAGACATTTGGCCAGCGCGTGATTGGGCTTCATATCAGTCGCGGTGGCGATGGGATGGAATTTGAGCGGCGGCCAGTGAAAAATAGTGCAATGTTGGTCTACACCATTGGCCGAAGTTATCTGCTCGAACTATTTCACTCAGAATTGCAATCCAATCAGGTCCGATTGGTTGATGGACCGATGAGCCGACGCGCCTACGAGCAGCTCATGGGACTTGAGACCGAGATGCGTGAGAGCGGAATAGTCTACAGTTGCCCGCCCGGGCAGCACGATGATCTCGGCATATCATGCGCCATGCTGGCGTGGGCTGCACGGCATCCGCATCTCCCGTACTGCGTAAGGACTTCGGAGCAATCGGGGCGTATCCGCAAGCCAAAACTTCGGGTGATTTGGGCGGCATGGACGTGAGCGTAGACACGCAGGCCGCTACCGCGTTAGACGGCGCAGCGATGGGATGGCCATGGGCGCTGCCGTTCGTGGGTATTCTGCTGTCGATCGCAACTGGCCCGTTGCTGTTCCCAAAAATCTGGCACGGCAATTACGGCAAAGTTGCCATTGGTTGGGCGCTGCTGACGCTGCTACCAATCGCATTGATCCACGGTGGTCCCGCGATGCTGGCGGCCTTCGTGCACGCAATACTCGCCCACTATCTGAGCTTTATCCTGCTGCTGTTTGTCCTCTACACGGTCGCGGGTGGCATCCTCGTGACCGGCACCATGCACGGCACACCATGGACAAACACCGCAATGCTTGCGCTCGGCACAGGGATGGCGAGCATCGTCGGAACCACCGGCGCGGCCATGATCCTGATCAGACCATTGATCCGGGCCAACAAGGCGCGGAAGTACAACACACATGTCTTCATTTTTTTCATTATACTGGTCGCTAATGTCGGGGGGGCGCTCAGCCCGCTCGGTGATCCGCCGCTATTCGTTGGGTTCCTGCACGGTGTCGATTTCTTTTGGACTACACGGCATCTTTGGATGCAGACCGCCATCGTCGCCGTCCTGCTACTGGCGCTGTTTCTCATGCTCGATCTTTGGTTCGTCCGCCGGGACGCACCGATAGCAAAGGACGCGGACGATCCCATCCGAGTGCATGGCCTAGTCAATTTGTTGCTGATCTTCCTGATTATCACCAGCATCCTGTTGTCCGCGACGTTGGACCCGAAAATTATTTTCGACATCTACGGTACGAAGGTCGCGCTGCAAAACATCGTGCGCGATGCTGCGCTCGTGCTAATCGCATTGCTATCGTTGTGGCTGACGCGCGACGAACACCGCGAGGCCAATGGCTTCACCTGGGAGCCGATCAAGGAGGTTGCGAAGCTGTTCGCTGGCATCTTCATTGCCATCATCCCGGTGGTGGCGATGCTGCAGGCTGGTAAGAACGGCGCGTTCTCATGGTTACTTACCGCTGTCACCGCCCGTGACGGCCTGCCGCACGAGGTTGCTTATTTTTGGATCACGGGGGCACTGTCGGCTTTGCTCGACAACGCTCCAACATATCTGGTGTTCTTTCAACTAGCTGGCGGAAACGCACGCGAGCTGATGGGGCCGCTGGGCGGGACATTGGCCGCTCTCTCCATGGGGGCAGTTTACATGGGGGCGCTGACCTACATCGGGAACGCGCCGAACTTCATGGTTTATGCGATTGCGACCGAACGCGGGGTCAAGATGCCCAGCTTCTTCGGCTACGCGCTGTGGTCCGGCGCGGTACTTGTGCCTCTGTTCCTGCTGCTTACCTTGCTACCCATCGCCCCCGTTCTGAAGCCGTATTGAGTATCAAAAAAAACCGCGCCGGTTAGGACGCGGGTTGCGCCTAGGTGGAGGATTCACGCTGCCGCTACACCTAGAAGGGAGGAAAACGGCAGCTGCGCACAGACGTATTCAACCCCGATCGTGGCGGCCCTACAAATAACTTTCGTGTAAACGCGCGGTCGCCTCAGTTGGCGGTAGTGGGTCAGTTTGAAATAAAAACATAACATAATCGGACTGATAGGGCTGATGTCATTAGTTTCGAGTGGTTCAATTTTTATGTAGAATTTATATTCGTCTTGGCCGATAATTTTAAGCCATGCAGATCGCAGCGATCACCCTAGCGTTCTTGGTCTTGAATGCCCTGCTTTGGTATTCGCGCCCAAACGCGAGCCTGTGGCTGCTTGGTTCCGTGGTTCTGGGCGTGATCTGGGGCGCTGTTTTCCTACGCTTAATTACCAACGAAGCCGGGAGCCAAGCCAAATGAGCCAAGAACTTTTAATCGGCGCAATCTCGCTGGTCATTGCAGCCGGTCTTATTTTCATCGGACTACCTAACAAAGACGGCGTAAGCCCGAGTTTCCTGCAATTCGAGGCTGCGCTCGTTCTATATCCGCCTGTCATTATGATCTTTTTCGTGGTTGGTGCAGCCGAACTGCTTACGGCGCTTCTACGCATGTCCCACTAAGATCGCCTCAGTTGGCGACCTCTTTACTTATTTCGAACCCAGGCGCGATGTTGGCTGTCGGCGCTGTTGCGGTTCCTATTAGTCAGCCGACATCACGAGCGCGGTCCCAGCCAGGGCGATCGCCACTGCGGAAGACGCCTTGGCAAACCGCAACGCCAACTCCTCAAGATTACTTTCCGCCCAGCGGCGGCCAGCCTCTCCCGCGGGTCGCTGCTCCGGCCGCAACGCGCGCCAAGCCTCAGTGCGGACGATGTGCTCTTCGTCCAGTTGGGATTTCCACGCGATCAGGCCAACCGAGAACAGCAGGGCGACATTGGCGCCGATGAGGAAAGCTGCCGCTAGCCCGAAGCTGCGAGTCGCCATCAGCACGACCGCGATGAGTGCTGCCAGAATGGCCCGAAATACAAGCAGATAGAACGCTTTTTTTCGATGAACGGATGCATGGTCCGCTTTCGGAATTCGCCCTAAGTCTTAATACTAAAGTATTGCAACCCTGTAAATGCTCGGGAACCAAGCATGCGTCGGTGCCTGGATCGTGCAAATCCGGTTTTCGATCTGCGCGCGACTTCATTCGGCCGTCGGGTCAGAACCCGATGAGGGAAAAAAACAACGCTATGACCCACATCACGATGGATATGATCGCCGTCCAGCGGGCGAACAGAAAATAGGTCTCGCGCATGACCGTCGAGATCGCCCACTGCGCTTCGGCTTTCGGCGGCCGGCGCTCCTCGGGAAGATAGAGCCACATCTCAGTGTGGCGATGATCCTTCGTCCGCGCCTCGTAGGCCTTCAGGATGAGGATGATCGTCATCAGCAGGGTCAAGAAACCGCCGGCCTGAAACGCGGAGCGCGGTTGAAACGACAGGCCGATCATGACGCAGAAGATGGCGAGCGAACCGAATCCGCAGGCGCGCAGCACCGTCTCGTATGCGATCCGGCGCATGTCTTCCATGGTCAACCGTTTGATCCACTGCGCGCCGAACTCGGGGCTAAGGCACCGAATGAAAACCGTAGTCCGATAGGCGGTGTGATGTTAAATCTCCGCGGAGACGCCCTCAAGCCTGTTGGCTATAGATGATGAAAGCTTAAAAACGGGCAAAATTGTCGCTCACAGCCCGGTGCTGAGAAAAGCTCCCATCGACGACAAAGTCAGAAACCCAGTCCCCGCCAGCCATATCCAAAGCGAAACCGTGATCGAATCTTCCTTGGCGCCGATATAGCGTTCGTAGATAGCCGCCGGAATGCCGCCAAGGATGATTGTCGCGGTCGAGACCATCAGCGAGGAAAACATCAAGGTGAGGGACGTGCTGCCGAACAGCAGCGCCGGCGCCAGCACCTGCATATGGATCAAGGCGAACAACAGCGCCACTTGGTTGAATAGGCCATTGATCATCCCGAAAAAGGCGATGCCGACAAAATACATATTTCGTTCCATGGCGTGCTCAGCTCCCCTGCGGGACTGCGCCCATTAACAAGAACAAGATAGAGCAGCGCCACGCGCAGCCAGAACAGCCAGACGAAGCCGAATAGCCAAAGCACGACCGGCGCCACCGTTTTCGGCGTCACCACGGAAACGGCGGCAACGACCGGATCGGTAAATCGGCAAAAAAACCGCCAGATATAATTCGGTGAGTCTGCGTCCACGAACAGTCCGAGCATGGCGCGGCCAAGCAGAGTGTACATCAGCGCCGCTAGAACGAAGTTCGGCAGATGGAAATACCAATAACTGAGGAATGAACCTGCGGTCACGGCATGTAATTCCTCATGTAACCGCTACAACGGCCGCTGCCGGCCGATCCGGCAACCGAAAAAAGCGGGGCCCCGTAGGGCCCCGCTCAAGCTTGAACGGTTAGAACGGTCAGGTTTTTTCCTCAAGTACCGTCCGCCCACGCGGCTTGCGAATTTCGTCGACGTAAGCTTGCATTTCCTTGGACGGTTCCTTGCCGAGCAGGCTGACCACGTAGATCGCCAGGAAGCCGAGTGGCATCCCCAACAACCCGCAATTGATGTTGTTGAGGTCGAACCAGCCGACTTTGTTGGCCATCGGATGGGCGAGCGTCGGCATCACTTCCATGGCATTGGGGAGCGCCATGGCCTTGGCGATGTCGACCAACGGTGCGCCCGATAGCGGGTTCAGCAGCGAACTCATGCCGAAATACTTCACGCCGTAGCCGGGGAAGTACCGGCTGCAGACGAGATAGAACAGGCAGAGCCCGAAGCCGGCGATCATGCCGCAGACGGCGCCCGTTGCCGTGGTCCGCTTCCACCAGACGCCCATGATAAGCGCCGGGAAGTTGCCGGCCATGGCGAGCGAGAACGCCCAGCCGACCATGGCAAGGATGTCCCCGGGCTTGGTCGCGGCGAGCGAGGCGGATGCCACGGCCACGAAGAACAAGAGGACCCGCGCCACGGTGAGCCGACGGATGGTCGGCGCACTGGGGTCGAGCATCTTGTAATAGATGTCGTGGCTGAGTGCGTTGGCGATGGCGAGCAGCAGACCATCGGCGGTGGAGAGCGCCGCCGCCAGACCGCCAGCCGCGACCAGGCCCGAGATCACGTAGGGAAGGCCCGCGATCTCCGGGGTGGAGAGCACGATCACGTCCGTATTGATCACGAAGTCCTGCAGTCGGACGACGCCGGGATGACCGGCGATGGCCTTACAGGCGGCCACGATGGCATCGATGCTGGCGGCATTCTTGCCGCAGATCTGGATCAGGCCCAGTTCGCCCCAGCTGAACAGCCAGGGTCGCACCGCCGTCAGGTCTCTGCCGATGATGTTGGTGTAAACCTCCAGCTTCGAGAAAGCCGCATAAGCCGGCGCCGAGAAGTAGAGCAGGAAGATGAACAGCAACGACCACGCCACCGACTGCCGCGCCTCACGCACGCTCGGCGTGGTGAAGTAGCGCATCAGGATGTGCGGCAAGGATGCCGTGCCGACCATCATGCAGAAGATGATGCCGAAGAAGTTCAACGGACTGTAGTTGATGAACGGCTGGATGTGCGGCTTAAGGGTCGCCGCCGTCGCCAGGCCGCTCGTCAACATTTGACCTTCACGGGCGGTAATTTCCGCGATCGCGTTTCCGTAGGTCAGTTCCGGGATCGGAATCCCGTAGTGCTTGGTCGACAGGATCACGATCGGCGTCAGATAGGCGACGATCAGCACGATGTACTGGGCGATCTGCGTCCAAGTCACCGCCCGCATGCCGCCGAGCATCGCGCACAGCAGGATGCCGACGAGCCCGGCGAACACCGCGATCTCGAACTTCATGCCGAGAAAGCGCGAAGCGATGATCCCGGTGCCGTAAATCTGCGCCGTCACGTAGGTGAAGGAGCAGCAGACCAGAACGATCACGGCGATGAAGCGCGCGAAGTTGCCGCCGAACCGGAATGCCATGAAGTCGGGCACGGTATAGGCGCCGAACTTGCGCAGATACGGCCCGATCAGGATCGACACCAGCACGAAGCCGCCGGTCCAGCCCAGCACCCAGGCGATGCCGTCATAGCCGAGCAGGAACAAGGTGCCTGCCATGCCGACGAAGGAAGCGGCCGACATCCAGTCGGCGCCCGTCGCCATACCGTTGTAGAAGGCCGGCACGCGCCGGCCGGCGACATAGTATTCGGATAGCTGCGCCGTCCGCGTCGCGACGCCGATGATGGCGTAGACCGCGAGGGTGAAGAACACGAACAAGTACCCGAGGATCTTGTTCGGCACGCCCACCTGCTCAAGGATCGCGAGAAAGATGATGAACGCGACGAAGCCGCCCGTATAGAGGCCATACATCCGGCCGAGTTGCTTATAAAAGCTATCTGCGCCGGCAGTGGTTTGCGTTGTCATGACTGTGTCCCCCTCAATCGTCTTCGGCCATGCCGAACTCGCGGTCGATCTTGTCCTGCTGCTTTGCGAACATGAACAGCATGACCACGAACACGATCAGCGAGCCCTGTGCGGCCATGTAGAAGCCGAGTGGGAAGCCGAGCACTGGAATGATGATGTGATTGAGCGGTTTGACGAACATGTGGATGACGTAACCGAAGAAGAACCACACGCCGAGATGAGTGAACATCAGCCTGGTTGTTTTCTTCCAGTGCTCGTCGGTGTTGGATTGACTGGGTGCTGGAGCCATGGTCGCCGCCTTCCCTAAAAGTACCGTTCCGCTTTGTGCGAATCGGATGTGGACATTTGAGGGGGAGCCTACGACCGGCCATTGCGGCATCCCCCCAATGCCGCTGCTTCAGTCCATTTCTTGGCGACGGATCTGAAGCCAAATATAAAATTGATATAAACGTATCATCGAGACTTTGGCGGCCATCATACAACTTTAGTCTAGCTGTGTGCTTTTAGGTTCTGATTCTGCTAGCGTTTTTCCACCTAATCCTTTCGCAATTGCGAAGGCGTTCCGAAATAAGACAAAACTGCATCGTGACGCAGGAAGCATCATGGCTCTTTTCGATATCTTCCGCCGCCGGCGTCCGATCCGCGATACCGGTGAGCTCGCGGATTTCATCGACGAAAATTCGGCCTTCCTGGTGCAGAAGGCGATCTACGAATATTCCCGCGCCCGCGCCGGGCACTATTCCAAAGTGCTGTTCGCCGAGCCCGAATTTCATAAAGCCGTCGAGCAGTCGCGCTGGCGCGCTTATCCGCTCGGGCTTGCTATGGTAGCGGAAGTGGCCGACGGCGTGCTGCGCTCGCATTCCCGCACCGACCGGCGCCGTGAATTCGATGCGCTGGTGGTAATCGTTCTATCGGTATTCGATCGTTATCCCGTTCCCGACACGCTCGGCGAGCCAATCTGGCGCGAGCTGCGCACCGATTTGGAGCGCCGCCTGCAGCTCATTGGCCTGCATCCGCCCAAGCGCGCCATCGATATACCGGAGCAGTATGCCAAAATCTATTTCGACCTGATGCCTATTCACGAGAAACTGCGGGGGCGGGATTTTCCAACCACGCATAATTATCTCAAGGTGACGCTGTGCAACATCCATGATGAATTAACCAAGCGCACGGACGCTGACGCGGCGTTGTTGGGCGCAAGCGCGAACTCCGAACAAGTTGGCGTCGAATAAACGCCATTCACGACGGAAAGATAAATGGCGGGAAGGCGTAGCGTCATACCTCTGATCGCGCTTGATGCGGTCGTGATCGATACCGAAACTACCGGTCTCGACCCGCGCAAGGCCTGGATCGTGGAAATTGCGGCAGTGCGCCTGGTCGCCGGTCGCCTGCAGCCGAAGACCGCATTTCGACGGCTGGCCCGCCCCGGCGAACCGATCCCGAAATCGGCCACTGGAGTCCATCACATCGACGATGCGGCGGTCGCAGGTGCCCCGCCCTTCGCGGACATCTGGCCCGAGCTCTCCGCATTTATCGGCGACGCCGTGGTCATCGGGCACGCCCTCGGTTTCGATCTCGCTGTGCTCAAGCGTGAATGCGAGCGGGCCGGCATCGGCTGGACGCGCCCGCGCACGCTCGATACGCGGCTTCTTGCCGAAGTGGCCGAGCCGGAGCTCGCCGGCTACTCGCTCGACAGCTTGGCCGCCTGGCTCGGTGTCGAGATCACTGATCGCCATGCCGCGCTCGGCGACGCGCTTGCGTGCGCACGGATTTTCCTCGCGCTGCTACCGAAGCTGCGCGAAGGACAAATCCGGACGCTGGCTGAGGCCGAGCGAGCCTGTCGCGCCCTGACCGATGTGCTCGACCAGCAGCATCGCGCCGGCTGGGTCGAAGCGGTCGAAGCACCGAGCCGGGTCGCCACCGAGCGCACATTGCGGCGAATCGACAGCTACGCGTTTCGTCATCGCATTCGCGACATCATGCGCGCGCCGCCGCGCTTCGTCGCGGTCGACAATCCGGTGCGCGATACGCTGGCCCGCATGATGAAAGAACGTATTTCGTCGTTTTTTGTGCGCACAGTGCCGCACAGCGAACAGGAGGTTCAGGCGCAAAATGCCGGTATCGTCACCGAGCGTGACCTGCTCCGCGCGGTCGCGACGCACGGCGCGGCTGCGCTGGACATGCCGATCGACCAATTCATGAGCAAGCCGCTGATTACGGTCCCGGCTGACGCCTTCGTCTATCACGCTATCGGTCGCATGAGCCGGCTCAAAATACGCCACCTCGGCGCGGTTGATGATGGCGGCGCCGTGGTGGGTGCGTTGACCGCGCGCGATCTGCTGCAGCTGCGGGCGGGCGAGGCGATTTCACTCGACGATGAGATCGATCAGGCCGAGGATACGCACGTGCTTGCCATTGCTTGGGCGAAATTGCCGCACGTCGCGGGGGCCTTATTGGCCGAAGGGCTGGCCGCCCGCGATATCGCAGCGGTGATCTCGCGCGAAGTCGGTGCTCTGACCCGCCAGGCCGCCGTGTTGGCGGAAAGGCGCTTGCGGCACGATGGCAAAGGTGACCCGCCATGTCCCTATGCCGTCGCCGTGCTCGGCTCGGCGGGACGCGGCGAGAGCTTGCTCGCCATGGACCAGGACAATGCGCTGTTCTTCGCGCAGGGCGAGCCCGGCGGCACCGAGGACCGATGGTTCGAGGCATTCGCAGGGCGTCTCGCCGACATATTGCACGAGGCCGGCGTACCGTATTGCCGGGGCGGCGTCATGGCGAAGAACGCCCAGTGGCGAGGATCGCTTTCCACCTGGCAGGCAAGGGTCGACGATTGGGTAAGGCTATCAAACGCGCGGGATCTGCTGTCGGTCGACATCTTCTTTGACTTGTGGGGCGTACACGGCGACGTCGATCTTGCCAATCGCTTACGCGAGAATGCCCTCCATTCTGCCAAGGGACAGGCCGCCTTCGCCAAGTTGCTCGTCGAATCCGCGGGCAAGTTCGAGACCGGTCTTACTTTCATGCGGGGATTTCGCACCGAGCGTGGCCGCATCGATCTGAAGAAGACGGGATTGTTCGGTATCGTCACCGCCGCGCGAGCCCTGGCGATTTGCCATCACGTGGTCCAGCGCTCCACCATTGAACGTTTGGCCGCCCTTAAGAGCCGCGGCATCGGGGCAGAAGCCGACCTCGATGGATTGGTCGAGGCGCACAGCGTCTTCCTCGATTTGATCCTCGCGCAGCAGATCGAGGATATCGAACACGGCACGCCGGCCTCAAACACCGTGGTGATCAAAAACTTGTCGAAACGCGACCAGATTCGCCTGCGTACCTCGTTACGAGCGGTCGAGCAGATCGATGAACTTACCCGCGACCTTTTGTTCAAAGACTGACGGCCGGCCGTTGGCTTGATGCCGTGCGTGCGCCGACACGCTTGGAGACAGCCTGTATAATAGCGCACCCTACGTCTATAAAGGGATAAGTGTCGTTTCAACTCGTTTTTACGTTTTGAGGCTAATTGACGGATACAAGTCGCGCCGGAAGATGAAGCGGCCTAATGTCATGCCAAGGCCGTGAATTGCGGGCATGGGGCTATATACGCTGCGTCATGCGCGGGCTTGACCCGCACATCCATGATGAGCGGCCATGAATGACAACCTTACGCGAGCACGCCGTTGCCGGACGTCATCATGGATTGCATCAGAACTCGGGCCTGCCCGAGTTCTGCACTATTTTTATGCCGCAAGACGGGTATACCCGACTTGCGATGTCAAGCCCGGCAATGACTACGGAGCGGTCACTGCGCCGGCTTGGGTGCCGGTTTGGGTTTTGGCTTGGGCTTGGCCTTCGGCTTGGCGCCTTCCGGCGGGCAGCGGACATAGACCATGGAGCCGTAACGGCCCTGCACCTCTGAATCGACCCAGCGCAGGATCAGCACCCGGCCGTCGAATGTAATCACTTCGCGGTCTTGCGCGCCGCCGGGCCCGCCTTCGGGACCGATATAAGTCTTGTTGCCCGGCGCGCCTTTCAGGCGCAGCTCTTCCGGCTTGGCCTGGTCGGCGAGATGCATCATCACGCCGCCGGTGGGGCCAAGCGTGATGACGTAGGGCTGCTTGCATTGATTGGCCGCCGCCGCTTCGGTCCGTCCGCGGTCTTCGTCCTTATGGTAGGCAGCCAGCCCCCAGCGCCCGACGATATCCTGCGGTGGGAACGCTGGCGGCAATGACGGCCCCAGCGTGGGCTGCGGTTGTTCGGGCTGTTGTGGCCCGCCGCCGGTGGCGCAGCCAGCCAGGGCGAGCGCGAGCAACGCCAAGGCCGCGGCTATCGATAGGCTAAGTCGATTGAAATGGCTCATTCAGGCTCCTGCCCCGCTTCCGGACGGACTTTGCTTGGCCTTGGCGGCCAGTGCAAGCGGGTTCCGGCCGGTCAGCCCTAGAGGGCCCTGCTGATGGTGGGGCTGATTCCGGCGGTGCTATCTGCTGGCGGAGATGGCGGGCTTAAGGCTGCTTATCGACGGTGCCTTCAAGTTCACCGGCTAGCTTGACACTCCCGGGCCAAGGCCATATGTCCCCGGGCAGCATTTGGCACTCTCAGCTAGGGAGTGCTAAGGGCTTTAAAAATAGACACTTTCCGGTAAACGCAGCGCTAGCGCCGACGAGGAAGCCATGGCCAAAACCAAATTCCGTCCGCTGCACGACCGCATCGTCGTGCGCCGCATCACCGCCGAAGAGAAGACCAAGGGCGGCATCATCATTCCCGACACCGCCCAGGAAAAGCCGTCGCAGGGCGAGGTCATCGCCGTCGGCCCCGGCGGGCGCGACGAGAACGGCAAGCTGATCCCGATTGATCTCAAGGTCGGCAACACTGTGCTGTTCGGCAAGTGGTCGGGCACCGAGGTCAAGCTCGATGGCGAGGACCTTCTGATCATGAAGGAGTCCGACATCATGGGCGTGATCACCTGAGCTCGCTCCAAGCAAACCCAACGGAGTAATTCGAAATGGCTGCCAAGGAAGTCAAATTCGCCGTCGATGCCCGCGACCGCATGTTGCGCGGCGTCGAGATTCTCGCCGACGCGGTGAAGGTCACGCTCGGCCCCAAGGGCCGCAACGTCATTCTCGACAAGTCATTCGGCGCCCCGCGCATCACCAAGGACGGCGTCACCGTCGCCAAGGAGATCGAACTCGCGGACAAGTTCGAGAACATGGGCGCGCAGATGGTGCGCGAAGTCGCGCAGAAGACGAATGATAAGGCCGGCGACGGCACCACCACCGCCACGGTGCTGGCCGCCGCGATCGTCAGGGAAGGCGCCAAGTCGGTCGCCGCCGGCATGAACCCGATGGACCTCAAGCGCGGCATCGACATCGCGGTCACCGCCGTGGTCAAGGACCTCGAAAAGCGCGCCAAGCCGGTCGGCTCCTCCGCCGAGGTCGCCCAGGTCGGCACCATCTCGTCGAACGGCGACGCCACCATCGGCAAAATGATCGCGCAGGCGATGCAGAAGGTCGGCAACGAAGGCGTCATCACGGTCGAGGAAGCCAAGTCGCTCAACACCGAGGTCGAGATCGTCGAGGGCATGCAGTTCGACCGCGGCTACATCTCGCCCTACTTCATCACCAATGCCGAAAAGATGATCGCCGAACTGGAGGACGTCTACATCCTCCTGCACGAGAAAAAGCTCTCCGGCCTGCAGTCCATGCTGCCGCTGCTGGAAGCGGTGGTGCAGACGAGCAAGCCGCTGCTGATCCTCTCCGAGGACGTCGAAGGCGAAGCCATCGCCACCCTGGTCGTCAACAAGCTGCGCGGCGGCCTCAAAGTGGCGGCCGTGAAGGCGCCGGGCTTCGGCGACCGCCGCAAGGCCATGCTGGAAGACATCGCCATTCTCACCGGCGGCCAGCTCATCTCGGAAGATCTCGGCATCAAGCTCGAGAACGTGACCACGGCCATGCTCGGCCGCGCCAAGAAGGTCATCATCGAGAAGGAAAAGACCACTATCGTGCACGGCGCCGGCAAGAAGGCCGACATCGAGGCGCGCGTCAACCAGATCAAGGTGCAGATCGAAGAGACCACCTCCGACTACGACAAGGAGAAGCTGCAGGAGCGGCTGGCCAAGCTCGCCGGCGGCGTCGCGGTGATCCGCGTCGGCGGGGCGACCGAGATCGAGGTCAAGGAGAAGAAGGACCGCGTCGAGGACGCACTCAACGCCACCCGCGCCGCGGTCGAAGAAGGCATCGTGCCGGGCGGCGGCGTCGCGCTGCTGCGCGCCAAGAAGGCGGTCGGCCGCATCCGCGACGAGAATCCGGACGTGCAAGCCGGCATCAATATCGTGCTCAAGGCGCTGGAATCGCCGATCCGCCAGATCGCCGAGAATTCCGGCGTGGAAGGCTCGATCGTGGTCGGCAAGATCATGGACCACAAGTCCGAGACCTACGGCTTCGACGCCCAGGAAGAGAAATACGTCGACATGGTCGAGGCCGGCATCATCGATCCGGCCAAGGTGGTGCGCACCGCGCTGCAGGATGCCGGCTCGGTCGCCGGCCTCTTGGTGACCACCGAGGCGATGGTCGCCGAACTGCCGAAGGAGCCGGCCCCGCCGATGCCCCCCGGCGGCGGCATGGGCGGCGGCGGCATGGGCTTCTAAGCCCGACCTGCTTACAAACCTTGGCAAAGGGCGCGGTCTCGGCCGCGCCCTTTTTCATGGGCCACGTCGCCGTATCATTCCGCTGCCCGTGCCACCGGCGCGGCGGCGAGCAGGTGGGCGATGGAATTGGCGTAGTAGCGCAGCAACGGCGTCCTCGTCCGCCTCGACTGCCGTAGAGGCCGTCCATCTCCGCTACCAGATGGCGCAGCCGCAACATGCGCAACCCCACCTCGATGGCATAGTCCTGATCGCCGCGCGGAATATGCACATGCGCGCCGGCGGCGGCGAGCCGTTGCACGAGCGCGAGCACGCGCGACTTGAGCTCCAGCATCGAGAGCGGGACGCTCGGCCTCGAGCAAGGCGGTCGCCACCAAGGCCACCGGCAGCGCCGGCACCACCGCTCCCACTTTCGCCATCAGGACATCGGCCAGACGCTCGACCTCGGCGAAACGCGCGGCCTGATCGAGCACACGGAAGTCGATGCCGCGTTGCTTGACGTATTGCCGCAACGACAGCGGCGCACCGAAGCTCACGCAAGCATAGCCGAAACGATACCAGCGGCCGCGCAGCGCCAGCCCGATATGGCCGGCGATGGCCTTGAGCAGGACGACCAGATTGAAGCGGTGGCGCGCGCTGCCGCCCGCCTTGGCAGCCGCCGTACCGAGCTGCAGGCGGTCTTCCAGCACGCGGTCGTAATTGATGCCGACCGGCACGAACACGGCGTCGCGCGGCCCCTGCACATCGAAGCCCGACACCATGTAGCCGATCAGGCCGAGCTTCGGCGGCTGCAACTTGCCATCGCGCGTCAGCCCGCCCTCCGGAAAGACCGCCTGCGCCAGTCCGCCGGCGACCGCCATGTGAACATAGCGCGCCAGCACCTTGCGATAGAGCGGATCGCGCGAGTCGCGGCGCACGAAATAGGCGCCCATCGAGCGGATCAGGCTTTGCAGCAGCCACACCCGCGCCCATTCGCCGACGGCATAACTGAGCGCCGAACTGGTCGACGCCATGTAGGTGACCAGCACATAGTCCATATTGGAGCGGTGGTTGATGACGAAAATGACGGAGCTGTCGGGATCGACCTTCTTGAGCGCGTCTTCATCCATGTAACCGAGCCGAACCCGGTAAAGCAGGGTCGAAAGCCAGCGAGCGAGGCGCGCACCGATCCCGAAATAGGCATAGGCCGAAAACGACGGCACGATCTCGCGCGCATAGTGGCGCGCCAGCTTTTGCGCGGCCGCGCGGGTGACGCCGTTGGCCTTGGCATATTGCTCGATTTCCCCGAGCACTTCGGGATCGAACACGAGCTGGTCGATCAGCGACTGCCGTTTGGCGAGCTTGAACGGCTGGATGCGCAGTTTAAGCCGCGTATTGAGCTCGTCGATGGCGCGGTTGAGACGCCGGCGCATGAACCAGCGCGCGCTCGGCAGCAGCAGATGGTCGAGCGCGGCCAGCACCGCCAGCACGCCGACCAGCACCACCAGCCAGAGCGGCAACGTCACCGTCGACGACACGAGGCCTCCCCAACCGCCGAACTTGCCGAGCCTAGCAAGCAGCATGTCGGCTGTCGCGGCCGGCCGATGCTGCGGCGCACGCGAATTGGGAATAGAGGTGGCCCCGCGCGTGTTATCATGGCGCGTACATGTGTTTGCCGGAGGACCATCCATGGATCAACGCATCATCGATCTCTATGACAGCTTTACCCATGGCGGGATGAACCGCCGGCAATTTCTCGACCGGCTCGCGGACATCGCCGGTTCCAGCGCGGCGGCACTGGCCATACTCCCGCTGCTGCAGAACGACTACGCGCGCGCCGCAATCGTTCCGCCCGACGATGCGCGGCTCGCCATCGACACGGTATCCTATGACGCGCCGGGCACGCGGATCAACGGCTATCTGGCGCGGCTCAAGGCCAAGGGTAAACGGCCGGCGGTCATCGTCATCCACGAAAACCGCGGGCTCAATCCGCACATCCAGGACGTCGCGCGGCGGATCGCGCTCGAAGGTTTTCTCGCCTGCGCGGTCGACATGCTGTCGCCGCTCGGCGGCACGCCGGCAGATGAGGACAAAGCCCGCGACATGATCGGCACCTTGAACGCCGATGAGACCGCGCGCCGCATCGCCGCGGCGGTGCCGTTCCTGGAGCGCCACGCGGAATCGACCGGCAAGGCTCGCTCTCGAAGGTTTTCTCGCACTTTCGCCCGACCTGCTTTCGGTTGCCGGCGGCACGCCGGCCGACGACGACCAAGCCCGCGACCTTCATACCAAGGCCGACAAGGGCGCGATGCTCAGCGCGGCGCTGGCGGCGATCCCCTTCATCAAGAATCATGCGGAGTTCGACCGGAAAAGTCGGCGCCGTTGGATTCTGCTACGGCGGCGGCATGGTCAATTCCATGGCCACGGCAGTGCGGATCTAAATGCCGGCGTTGCCTATTACGGCGCGCAGCCGCCGGCCGAGCAGGTGAAATCGATCAACGCGCCGCTGCTGCTGCACTATGCCGGGCTCGACCAGCGCATCAATGCCGGCATTCCGGCCTACGAAGCCGCGCTCAAGGCCGCCGGCAAGCGCTTCACGATTCACGTCTATCCGGACGTCAATCACGCCTTCAACAACGATACCGGCAACCGCTACGACAAGCCGGCCGCGGATCTGGCCTGGAGCCGCAGCATCGCGTTCTTCAAGGAGCAGCTCGGCGCGCCGGCAAGGACATGAGGGCGCCGGTCAATCACGCGGCACGGTGTCAGCTTCTTAGCTCGGCCGCGCGAACCTTTGCCCGCCTCACCGACCAGCCAGCGCGCAGTGCGCAACAGCCGCGCGTCGTCGCCGGCGGCGCCGACCAGCTGCACGCCGAGCGGCATGCCCGTCGTCGCCAGTGAGCAGCGGCAAGGTCAATGCCGGCAGCCCGGTCAGCGTCCACAAGCTGCAGAATGCCGGGTCGCCGGTGCTATCGAGTCCTTTCGGCGCCACCCCTCGGGTCGCCGGCGTGATGATCGCATTGCATTCTTCGAACAGATCGTCGAATGCCGCCCGCAAAGCGCGCGCGCTGATCAAGCGCTGCGAGATAACGCGATGCGCTCACTTTACGACCTTCTTCGACGAAATCGCGCAATTGCTTGCTCACCGCGTCGCCGCCCCGGTCGACGATGCTGCCGAGATTATGCGCCATATCGGCGGCCATGATCGTTCGTTGCGCGTCCCAGGCGCCGGCGAAGCGGTCCGGCAAATCGATCGTGATGCACGCCCCACCGAGACGCTCGGCAAGACCCTCGAAGGCCGCGCGCGTCGTTGCGTCGGCCTTGTCCCAGATCGGCGTGCGCACGAACGCCAGGCGCGGCGTCAGCGGCCATTTTTCAACGGCGGTCTTCGCGAAGTCAGCAGTCGCGACCGGACGCGTGTCAGGGTCTCGCGGATCGTAACCGGCGATGACGCCGAGGATGAGCGCGAGATCCTCGATCGAGCGGGCGAATGGCCCAACATGATCGAGCGTGCGCGACAGCGTCGAGCACGCCCGCGCGCGAGACCAGTCCATGCGTGGGCTTGACGCGCGAAGACGCCGCAAAACGCGCCCGGCCGGATCATCGAGCCATTGGTCTGCGAGCCGATCGCGAGCGGCACCATGCCGGCGGCGACCGCCGCGGCCGAGCCGGACGACGAGCCGCCCGGCGTGCGCTTCGGATCGTGCGGATTGCGGGTCTTGCCGGGGTGGAAATAGGCGAATTCGGTGGTCACCGTCTTGCCGATGATCACCGCGCCGGCCGCGCGCAACTTGCGCCACGACGGTGGCATCCGTTGAACGGACGCCGTCCGGACAGAACCGGCGAGCCGCATTCGGTCGGATAGTCGCTGGTATCGATGATGTCCTTGATGCGCGACCGGCACGCCATGCAGCGGGCCGAGCGCCTCGCCGTTGCCTTGCGCTCGTCGAGCGCGCGCGCCTGCGCCAGCGCGTGCTCCGGATCGAGATGGGCGAAGGCCTGGACTGTCGTTCTCGATCGCCGCGATCCGATCGAGACAGGCGCGCGTATAGTCTTCCGCCGAGAGCGCGCCGCGCGCGATCTCAGCCGTGGCTTGGGTTGCGGTGAGTAAGGCGATTTCGGTGTTGGCCAAGAGGTCTGCCGGTTGAGCGTAAGCCCTTGCGGGCTAACTCATCATGTCCAAAATCGCGGACAGGGTCATGGTAAGCCCGAGCGCAACCCCCGACGTGAGGGCGACGCCGACATAAGGTTCCTATTCGGTATCGGCGAACCGATGCACCTTGCCGCCGCGCGGCAGCATGCTGATGAACACCACGACGGTCGCAATCAGCACCGCGATCCCGCCCAACAAAATAACCATGTCACTTCTCCTTCGCGCGCGGCCGGCCTACTTGTACATATAGTTGGGCAGCCACAGCCCGATCTGCGGGAACGTGTAGAGCATGATCATCGAGACGATGACGATGATCATGTACGGCATGACGCCGCGGAAGATGTCGTTGATGTTGACCCAGCTGGGCGCGACGCCCTTGAGATAGAACGGCGCCATGGCGACCGGCGGCGACAGGAACGAGGTCTGGATATTGAGCGCCACCAGCAGGCCGAAGAACAGCGGATCGACGTTGAAGGTCTTCAGCAGCGGCAGGAAGATCGGCATGAAGATGACGATGATCTCGGTCCATTCCAGCGGCCAGCCCAGGATGAAGATGATGACCTGCGCCAGGATCATGAAGCCGGTCGAGTTCAGATTCAGCGCCAGCACGAAGTGCTCGACCGGCTCGTGGCCGCCGAGATAGGCGAACACCGCGGAGAAGGTGAACGAGCCGATGAACAGCCAGCACACCATCGCCGTGGTGCGCGCGGTCAGGAACACCGACTTCCTTGAGCTGACTGAGTTTGAAATTCGTTCCGGGCAGCAACGCGAAGCCGATGACAACGGTGACGCCGACGGCGACCATGAGGACATGCTTGTCGACGTCGAGGGCGGTGAACGCGCAGACGATCAGGTAGGCAACCACCAGCGCCATGAAGATGCCGTAGGCTTGAACGACAAGCAGCGCTCCAGCGTCGCGAATAATCCGCGCCGTAGCCGACGGCGAGCAGCAGCGCGCCGAGCGAGCCCATGGCGGCCGCTTCCGACGGCGTGGCGAGCCCGGCGATGATCGAGCCGAGCGCCGCGCCGATCAACGCGGCCAGGGGCGCGAACGACGTGACCAGCGCCCAAAAGATGGTGGCGTACGGCACGTTGCGCTCCTCGGGCGGCAGCCGCGGCGCCAGCTTCGGATTCAGCACCGCCATGATGCATGGTGTAGAGGATGTAGAGCCCGGCCAGCATGATGCCGGGGAAGAAGGCGCCGGCGTAGAGCTTCACCACCGACACGCCGGCGGTGGCGCCGTAGAGGATGAGCATGACGCTCGGCGGGATCAGAATGCCGAGGCAGCCGCCGGCGCACACCACGCCGGACGCGATCTTGACGTCGTAGCCGGCGCGCAGCATGGCCGGAAACGCCAGCAGCCCCATCAGCGTCACGCAGGCGCCGACGATGCCGGTGGCGGTGGCGAAGATCGCGCAGGTCACCAGCGTCGCGACCGCGAGCGAGCCCGGCACCGGCCCGGCGGCAAGCTGCAGCGATCGAAACAGCCGGTCGAGAATGTTGGCGCGCTCGATGATGTAGCCCATGAAGACGAACAACGGGATCGAGATCAGCACGTCGTTGGTCATCACCGAATAGGTGCGCTGGACGAGCAGCGAGAAGATCAGGTCGCCCATCGCGAAGTAGCCGAAGAACACGCCGAGCGCCATCAGCGTGAACGCGATCGGGAACCCGAACATGATGAAGACGACGAACAGGCCGAGCATGATGACGCCCAGCTCGGGATTGCCGATGCCGAACATCAAATGTCCCCCTTGCGCACGCCGAGTTCCTCGAGCTCCTTGATCACCTGGTATTCGCCCTGCCTCGGCCTTCCTTCAGCATGATCTTGTCGAGCTCTTCCACGTCGTGCAGCCGCTGCGGCCACTCGCCGGTGCGGATGCACATGACGCAGCGGACGCACTTCGACGATGCCCTGCATCACCATCAGCACGCCGACGATCGAGATCAGCCACTTGAACGGCCAGACGATCGGGCCGTTCGGGCTGGCCGACGAATGTTCGTTCATCCCGCGGGACAGCTCGGCAAAGCCGTAACCCGAGTAGACGAAGGCCAGCATGCCGGGGAAGAAGAAGAGGAAGTAGAGCACGAGATCCATGCTCGCCTGCGTGCGCGGCGTCCAGGCCCGATAGATGAAGTCGCCGCGCACATGGCCGTTGCGCGAGAGCGCATAGGCGCCGGCCAGCATGAACAAGCGTGCCGTAGAGCATGTAGCTCGCGTCGAACGCCCAGTCGGTCGGGGCGCCGAACATGTAGCGCGAGAACACTTCGTAGCAGGTGGTGAAGGTGAGGATGACGATGCACCAGGCGTAGGTCTTGCCGAACGCCGTGCTGAGCGAATCGACCAGATAGAGACTTCGCTCGCCCATTGAAGCGTTTGGCGTCCGGCGCACGGCATCCTTGAACTCGGCTGCGAACAGCCAGATGACAATCGGAATAGGTGCAAGATAGGCCAAGAGCGGGAGCTGCTTGGGCCCTCCGATTAGAGCAAACACATCCATTGGCGATTGGGCCCCCCGGCCCGAACGTTTGGCGGGAAGTTATGGCCGCCGCGCGTTGACGCGGCGGCCGTGCTTGCGATTAGCCGAAGAAGTGCTTGTAGGCCGTCTCCAGTTCGGCTGCTAGCGAGTGTTGTTGACCTGCAGGTAGGCGCTGGTGCGCTTCACCCACGCCTTCTGCGACGTCGATCACCTTGGTGAAGAACGGTTCCTTGCGACTGCGCCGCGATCACCTTGTCCCAGGCCGCGAGCTGGTCGTTGAGCACCTTTCGACCGGTCTTGATGACGTTGACGCCGCGCTTCCTGATCTCTTCGAGAGTCCTTCGAGTAGCGGTCGTACGACATGCCAGAGCTGGTCGCTCGACGCGGCGAACGCGGCATTGCGCAGGATCGCCTTCAGCTCGGCCGGCAGCGCGTCGAACTTGGCCTTGTTGAAGATGATCTCGAACGCTTCCATCTGCTGATGGTGGCTGCCCATCATGTAGAACTTCGACACGTCCGGGAAGCCGAGCAGGATGTCGGACGACGGATTGTTGAACTCGGCCGCAGTCGAGCAGGCCGCGATCCATCGCCGGCACGATCTCGCCGCCGGGCAGGATGGTGACCGCCGCGCCCATCTCCTTGAACAGGTCGGCGGAGAGACCGACGGTGCGGTACTTCATGCCCTTGAAGTCGTCGCCGGCCCTTGATCTCCTTCTTGAACCAGCCGAGCGGCTGGGTCGGCATCGGGAAGTACGAGGAAGCCGGTGAGGTTGAGCTTGAGGATGTCGTTGACCAGTTCCTTGTACAGCGCCTCGCCGCCGCCGTAATAGAACCAGGCCAGAATGCCGTGGGCGTCCCAGCCGTAGCGACGGCGGCGGTGCCGAACAGCGAATAGGCCTTGTGCTTGCCGTACCAGTAGGCGCAACACGCCGTGACCGGCATCGAGAACGCCGGGATGCACCGCGTCGGCCATCTGAGAACGGCCGGCACCACGGCGCCGGCGGCGAGCACGTCGAGCTTGAGACGGCCGCCCGACATGTCGTTGACCTTCTTGGCGTAGTCGACCGCCGTAGTCGTGGAAGATGTCCTTGGTCGGCCAGGTCGACTGGTATCTTCCAGGTGACGGTCTGTGCGCGCGAGACTTGCGGCATGGCGATGGTCGCCACGCCGGCGACAGCGGCGCCGCCGAGGAATTTGCGGCGGGTCGCAGTCGAAGACAGCTTATTCTTGGCCATTTCTCGTACCCTCCCTTGGATTGGTATCCCGTGAACATTTATTGCCGGGTCTTATTCCACGACCCGTTCTTTCGCCCGGATCAGGCAACCCTTTGAAACATAATCGTACGGGTTGCGGCGACCGGACGCAACATTGGGCCGCGATTGGGACGCCCTCTGATCGCACTGCCCTTTTTCTAAGCGAATCCCCTGCAAAATAGATCGAAATCGGGACGCCTTGAGCCATTAGTAGATAGCGTGCGCGCCCAGCGCCGCCGTTTTCCGTCGCCGACAGGAGACCGCCCGTGAGAGGCATTTTCTCGACCCTCGCCACCGTCTGGCGAATTGCCAGCCCCTATTTCCGTTCCGAGGATCGCTGGCGGGGCCGCCTGCTGTTGGCGGCGGTGATCGCCATCGAACTGTCGATCGTCGGGATCACGGTGCTGATCAACGAGTGGAACGCCAGGTTCTACAACGCGCTGCAGGATCGGAACTGGGACGCTTTCGTCTACCAGCTCGGCTATTTCTGCGTGCTGGCTACGACCTTCATCGTGCTCGCGGTCTACCAGCTTTATCTCAATCAATGGCTGCAGATCCGCTGGCGGCGCTGGCTGACCAACAGCTATCTCGATCATTGGCTGCAGGGCGCCAACCACTACCGCATGCAACTGTTGGGCGACGCCGCCGACAATCCGGACCAGCGCATTTCCGAGGACATTGCGCAATTCATCAACTTGACGTTGACCATCGGCCTGCAATTGCTCAACTCCTGCGTCACGTTATTTTCGTTCATGATCATCCTGTGGTCGCTGTCGGCGGCGGCGCCGCTGCATCTATTCGGAATGAGTTTCAGTATCCCCGGATATTTGTTGTGGGCGGCATTGATTTACGCCTGCATCGGAACCGCCTTCACTCACCTGATCGGCCGTCCGCTGATCGCGCTCAATTTCCAGCAGCAGCGCTACGAAGCCGATTTCCGTTTCAACTTGGTGCGGGTGCGTGAGAATTCCGAGCAGATCGCCCTGCTCGACGGCGAGCGCGCCGAACGCGACCGCCTGCTGCTGCGCTTCGGCAATGTGGTCGCCAATTGGCTGGCGATCATGTCGCGGCAGAAAAAGCTCACCTTCTTCACCGCCGGCTATGCGCAGGCGTCGGTGGTGTTCCCGTTCATCATGGTGAGCCCGGCTTATTTCGCCGGCGCCGTCCAGCTCGGCGGACTGATGCAGTCGGCCAATGCGTTCGGCCGCGTGCAGGAAGCGTTGTCGGTGTTCGTGAGCTTGTACCGCAGCCTCGCCGAATGGCGCGCGGTGATCGAGCGCTTGTCCGGCTTCGATCAGTCGGTGGCGACCGCGCGCGCGGTCGCGGTGACTCCGCCGGTTATTGGTATTGCACACGGTGATGCCGCAGCCGTCTCGTTCAAGGACCTGGCGGTGCGGCTGCCGAACGGCGTGCCGCTGGTCAATGCCAGCGACATCGCGATCGGTGCGAACGAGCGGGTGCTGGTCAGCGGCCCGTCCGGATCCGGCAAGTCCACGCTGTTCCGCGCGCTGGCCGGCGTCTGGCCGTTCGGTGCCGGCACCATCACGATTCCGAAAAATGCCCGTCTTATGATATTGCCGCAGCGGCCTTATTTTCCGATCGCGCCCTTGGCCGCCGCGGTCGCCTATCCGGCGGAACCTGCGACCTTCGATGCCGCCCGCGTCGCCGAACTCGTCGCCGCGGTCGGATTACCGGAGCTCGCCAAGCGCATCGAGGAAGAGGCGCATTGGAACCGGATGCTGTCGCTCGGCGAGCAGCAGCGGCTCGGCATCGCCCGCGCGCTCCTGCATGCGCCCGACTATCTGTTCCTGGACGAGGCCACCGCCTCGCTCGACGAGCCGGCCGAGGCCGCGCTTTATAAGCTGCTTGAGCAAAGGTTGGGCGGCGCGACTATCGTGTCGATCGGCCACCGGTCGACGCTCGCCGCGTTCCACCGCCGCCGGCTGGCGTTCAGCCGCGACGGCGACCGCTATTGGGTGCGTGAGGGTAAGCCTGATGCCGGCCAAGTAGCGTGCCGGTGAAATAAAAGGGCGGCGGCTCTTTAAAGCCGCCGCCCAATAAGGGACAGGCTTAGTTCAGCCTACTTCAGGCTGGCCGCATCGTCAGGTCGGCCGACAGCTTGGCGATAAAGGTTGAGCCGCACCAATTCGACCCGAGCGCCTAAGGGATTGATCGCAGTCACGTTGCCTATGCCGGAAGCTCCGGGATCGCTTGTGAAGGCATTGCAATTGCCCTTGCTGAGAGTCGGTGCCTGAATAGCGCAGATCGAGCGTGAACACCTTACAGGTGAAGCCAATGCCAATATTCCAAGTGTCGTAGTCCGTATACGGAATGCCGGCAGCGTAAACGCCGGTTGTAACCTGATGAGTACCAGCAATTGCCGTACCCGCGGGAATTCCGTAGAAAGAATCGCTGGTTCCTAGCCATTGGCGACCGAACTCACCTGACACATACCAACCGAACGGGCCAATCGCCATCTTTTCCGGCGCCGTGAACTTGACTGTCCAGAAAGATATTCGCCCGTCGGCACCGGTATGCAGGAAGTTTGGCGAATAGTAGAAGTTGGCGCCGAACGCCCAGTCGTCCAGGTATAGCGTGACCTTGCCGTAGAATTCCCAAAAGCTGGCGTTCGCTTTGGCGACGTTGCCATTCAAGAGAACATTCGGGCAAGAGGCGTTGCCAAAATAGCAAGTGCCGCCCGGATAGTCATAGTACCAGAAGCCGAAGTCGAAGGCGAAAGGACCGAAGGTCGGCCGGATGCCGCCGTAGAAGTCGATTTCCGCCGCGGCGTTATTGGCGAAACTGATGCTCTCGCCTGACATGCCGACATAGAGCTGGATATCCTTCGTGACATTATAACGCGGCTCGAAATAAGCCGCGACCGACGGCCTGTGGTTCGACTGCGTGACACCGCGGAAAACGTAGTCGTTCATGATCGCGGAACCAAAGGCGATATCCCACGGGCTCGGTGCCGCAGCCGGGGCCGGGGCCGGGGTCTTAACGGCTTTCACCGGCAAGTCCGCCGCAAACGCAGGCGCCGCGGAGAATGCCAGCGCCGCAACTACCGACAAAACAACTTTCTTCATTGACCCTGCCCCTTTTCGTTTCGACCGACTTTCAGCCGATATATTTCGCGCATCACTCTTGCGTACGAAACCCGGCTGCGATCGACCCGTACGCAAAAAGGACGTGCATTGGAGGTAAATTTACAACTCCAACCGGGCCGCACGGCAAGCGAAAAACGGTGGCATTTGCTGCCTTTTTAGGCGATTCAGTCATCTATCGACAGAAAGAAAACAACTGTTGCGGCAAAGTCACAACTTTCAAGCTCGGAGCGCCGTTTCCTTGCCAGCCGCGGCCGATCGGCCAACATTCGGGCTGATTGGCCGACGGTCCTGTGAATAACTCCGGGCCGGCATTCTAAGCCTATGCAGGACCATAAAAATTCGGCGCCCACCGACTGGCCGGCGGGCGCCGAAGCCGGATATGGAGGAGCGGCGCGGCCGTCAATCAGGCAGCCGCCTTCTTGCGGTTGGCATCGAGTCGCGCATCGACCAGCGCCACCTGAGCGTCGATCGCCGGATGGCTCAGACCCTTTTGTTTCGCGATCAACTGCACCAGTTTGTCGGCGCGTTCGATATTGGGCGCGCCGTTGTTGAGCGCGCGTGCGGCAGAGGCCGGACGCGTGAGGCTCTGCGCGGCGGCGGCGTATTTCTCGAACGGCACCAGGTCGGCCGGGTTAGCGCCGAGCTTGACGCAGAGGTCGAACACAAAATTGTAGACCGATCGCGAGGTCTCGATGTCGGAGTGCACCGCCTCCTGCGCGGTGCGCATGCCATCCGCGGTGACGCAGCGGTAGTTGCCGGCGAGCAGCATCGCCCATTTGGCGAGCGGCACGAAGATCGAGTCGTGCAAGCGCAACTTCACGGGGAGTTCGATTTTTGTGCCGTCGCCCGGATCGAAGCGTACCGCGTCGATCTCCCGCTCAAGCTGACGCAGGATGACGTTGCCCTTCTCGTTGTCGAACTTCGCCACCTTGAAGTTGGTCGGCAGCGTGACCATCAGCACATTGACCTTCTCGTCCGGTGGGCGGATCGCCTGCGGGTCTGGGCTGCACAGCGTCAGGCAGGCGGGATCAAAGTTGTCCCACACGGTCGGATCGGTATAGGCGGGTTTCAGAGCATCGTAATCGAGACCGGGGATGCGCTTCACGTAGGGCAGCGGCGGCATGTTCATGATCGACATGCAGGGGACGCGCGATTTCGCCACCGCGTCGAGCAGTTCGCGCACGCCGGGCGAGCGGTACTGCGGCTCCTGCATGGCAAGGCCGATCAGGTCGAAGTCCTTCGGGTTGACGCCGGCGGTGCCGCTGGCGGTGACTTTGCCGGGCAGCTTTTGCGAGTCGAGCACGACTGGGTCTTTACGGCCGCGCACCGGCAAGCGGACGCGGAAGCCTTCGGCGTTGATCAGATCAGCCTCGGCCGGCAGACACACGTGATGAATCTTGTGCCCGCCAAAAAGCATTTTGGCGGCCAGCAGTGAGCCGTAGGCCGCGCCCATCATCAGAATCTTGTACGTCTTCGGCTTCGACGGCGCCGATTTCTTGGCAACGGCTTTCTTTGCCTTGGACTTCGCCGGTTTGGTCTTCCTGACGACTTTTTTGACCGGGCGCTTGCCCTTCTTGGTTTTCGTCTTGCGCGTGGCGATGGCGCGCTTTGCCTTCTTCACTTTGGTTTTCCGCTTCTTAGCCTTTGCCATGACAATCCTCCCAATTCGTTCGCGTCGCGTCATTGTGGCGATTGCGCCAAATACTCCGGAGCCGCACCGGCTCCGATCTCCTCGAGGCCTAGCGGCACCGGGCCGCCGGTTGCCCAGTCGAGCAGTTCGACCGTATGCACGACCGGGATCGCAGTGCCGGCGGCTATTTGTGTGATGCAGCCGATATTGCCGGCCGCGATCACATCCGGCTGCAGCCGTTCGATATGGGCGATCTTGCGGTCGCGCAACCTCTCCGCCAGCGCCGGCTGCAGAATGTTGTAGGTACCTGCCGAACCACAGCACAGATGTCCTTCCGGCACATCTTTGACCACGAAACCGAACTTGCAAAGCAATTCTTTCGGCGCTTGCGTGACCTTTTGCCCATGCTGCAATGAGCATGCCGCATGATAGGCCACCGTAAGCGGCCGTGGCGCCGCGCCGGCCGGTAAATCGAGCGTGGCCAGATATTCGGTGACATCCTTGGTGAGCCGGGAAACCCGTGCCGCCTTCGCGGCATAGTCGCGGTCGCCGCGCAGCATGAAGCCATAGTCCTTGATCGTGGTCCCGCAGCCGGACACCGTGATCAGGATGGCGTCGAGCCCTGCGCCATCGATTTCGCGCATCCAGGCGTCGATATTGTTGCGCGCCTGTGCCAGTGCCTGTTGCTCGCGGCCCATGTGATGGGCGAGCGAGCCGCAACAGGCTTCGCCGGCGGCGACCACCACCTCGATGCCGCTGCGGTTAAGCAGGCGAATGGCGGCCTCGTTGGTCGAAGGCGCCAACACCGGATTGATGCAGCCCGACAATAGCGCCACCCGGCTGGGGCGGTCGCCCGGCACCTTATAGACCTTGCCGGTACGCTCGCCCGGCGGGGCAAGCTTGCGGCTGGGCGTCAGCCGCAACATGGCCGCCATCCGCTTCAGGCCGAGCGCATGCAGTACCGGCGCGAACGGCTTGGCGATCAGTCCCGCCACCACCGCCAGCCGGAACAGCGCCGGATCGGAGAGCACGCGCGCGAGCAGGCCGCGCATGGCGCGATCGAACAGCGGGCGCTTGTAGGTTTTCTCGATGTGCTCGCGGGCGTGGTCGACGAGATGCATGTAGTGCACGCCGGACGGACAGGTAGTCATGCAGGCCAGACACGACAGGCAGCGGTCGATATGCTTGACGACTTCCGCCGTCGCCGGCCGGTCATGCTCGAGCATCTCTTTGATCAGATAGATGCGCCCGCGCGGCGAATCGAGTTCGTCGCCAAGCAGCACATAGGTCGGGCAGGTGGCGGTACAGAAGCCGCAATGCACGCAGGCGCGTAAGATTTTTTCCGATTCCGCGACCTGTGGATTCGTCAGTTGCGCGAGGGTGAAGCTGGTTTGCATCGAGCTACACCCCCGCCCACATGCGGCCGGGATTGAGCACGCCCTTGGGGTCGAAGCCCTCCTTCACGCGCTTGCTCAGCGCGCGCAAGGCCGCCTCCTGCGGCTCGAACACCTCGACCGAGGCGCGCACCGCGGCGGGCGCGCGCACCAGCGTGGCGTGGCCACCGACGCTTTTAACCGCGTGCCGGATCGAGCCGGCGTCGGGCTCGTCCGCAAACGGCATCGCCACCCAGAGCAGGCCGCCGGCCCAGTCGTAGAACATCTGCGCCGCCGGCGTGATTGCCGCCGCGATCTCGTGGCCCTTGCTGGGCGTGGTCGAGATGCGCCACAGCGGCCGCGCACGCGCCGCCTCGGCGGCGAACGGCTTCACCGTCCGCACGCTGCGCCAGAGCGCGCGCGATTCCTTTTCGTCGAGCAACACGACCGGCCCGAACGGCTTCATCAGCGCGGCGAGCGCCTCCTTGCGGTGCTTGACCGACGGCGCGAAACCTTCTAGCCGCAGCGCGGTGGCGGCTTCCGGCTTCCGCAAGCCGTCGAACCACGACGCCACATGGTCGGGCAGATGCGCCGCGCCGGAGACATCGCACGAGGAGCCCATGGCCGCGGCCATCGCCTGCGCGGCGCGCGCATCGTCGAGGCCTTCGACGATCACGGTCGCCTCGGTCTCCGCCTTGGGCAGCACCTTGATCGTGACATCGGTCATCGCCGCCAGCGTGCCCCAGGAGCCGGCGAGCAGCTTGCACATGTCGTAGCCGGTAACGTTCTTCACCACGCGGCCGCCCGACTTGATGGTCTCGGCGCGGCCGCTGACCGCGGTTAGCCCCAAGAAATGGTCGCGCGCGGCGCCGGCCTTGATGCGGCGCGGGCCGGAGAGATTGGCGGCGATGGTGCCGCCGATGGTGCCCTGCCCGGCTTTACCGCCGAGCAGCGGGCCGTAGTCCATCGGCTCGAAGGCGAGCTGCCTGGTTATTCTTCTCCAGCAACGCCTCGATCTCGGCGAGCGGCGTGCCGGCCTTGGCCGAAAGCACCAGTTCTTCCGGCTCGTACAGCGTGACGCCGGAAAGTCCGCGAGAGATCGAGCGTGAGATCGGTCTGGCTCGGGCGGCCGATGGCGCGCTTTGAGCCCGCGCCAGCCACCTCCAACGCCTTGTCGTTGCCGAGCGCCCAGCGCACGGCGTCCTCGACCTCCTTGGCGTCGCGGGGTTTAACTACGTCGGTCATTTAAAACCGCGGAATATCCGGGAACGGCAGCTTGCCGCCGGAAATGTGGATGCGGCCGAGCTCGGCGCAGCGGTGCAGCACGGGGAATACCTTGCCGGGATTGAGCAGGCCCTTGGCGTCGAAGGCGCATTTGACGCGCTGCTGGGCGTTGAGATCGATCTCGGAAAACATGAACGGCATCAGGTCGCGCTTTTCCACGCCGACTCCGTGCTCGCCGGTGAGCACGCCGCCGACCTCGACGCACAGTTTCAGGATTTCCGCGCCGAGTTGCTCGGCGCGGTCGAGTTCGTCGGGTTTGTTGGAATCGTAGAGGATCATCGGATGCAAGTTTCCATCGCCGGCATGGAACACGTTGGCGACCCGCAACCCGTATTTCTCCGACATCTCCTTCGTGCGCGCGAGCACCAACGGCAGCTTGGCGCGCGGGATGGTGCCGTCCATGCAGTAATAGTCCGGCGAGATGCGGCCGATCGCCGGGAACGCCGCCTTGCGCCCTGCCCAGAACAGCAGCCGTTGTGCTTCCGACGTCGAGGCCACGCACGACACCGCGTGGCATTTGCTGGCGATGATCTCGATGCGCTCGATCAGATCATCCGCCTCGGCTTGAGGCCCATCGACCTCGACGATCAGCAAGGCCTCGACGTCGAGCGGATAGCCGGCATGGACGAATTCCTCCACCGCGTGAATGGCGGGCTTGTCCATCATCTCCATGCCGCCCGGAATGATGCCGGCGCCGATGATCGCTGAAACGCATGCGCCGGCGTCCTCCGAACTCGGAAAGCCGATCAGCACGGCGCGCGCAGTCTCCGGCTTCTTCAGGATGCGCACGGTCACTTCGGTGACCACGCCGAGCAGGCCTTCCGAGCCGTTGATCAGCCCGAGCAGATCGTAGCCTTCGGCGTCGAGATGCTTGCCGCCGAGGCGCAGCACCTCGCCGGTGATCAGCACGATCTCGCAGCCGAGCACATTGTTGGTGGTCATGCCGTATTTCAGGCAATGCACCCCGCCGGAATTCTCCGCCACGTTGCCGCCGATGGTGCAGGCGATCTGCGAGGACGGATCGGGCGCGTAATAGAAGCCGGCATCGGCGACCGCGTTGCTCACCGCCAGATTGGTGACGCCCGGCTCCGCCACCACGACCCGGTTGTCGAAGTCGATGTCGCGGATGCGGTTGAACTTGGCCATGCCGAGCAGCACGCCGTCGGCGAGCGGCAGCGCGCCGCCGGAGAGCGAGGTACCGGCCCCGCGCGGCACCACTTTGATGCCTTCGTCGTGGCAATAGCGCAGCACCTGCGCGACTTGCTCGGTGGTCTCCGGCAGCACCACAACCATGGGAAGCTGGTGGTAGGCGGTCAGCCCGTCGGTCTCGTAAGGCTTCATCTCGCGCTCGGTCGCAATCACGCCCTCGCCCGGCACGATGGTGCGCAGCGCGGCGGCGATGCGCCCACGCCGCGCCAGCACCGCGCCGTCCACCTCGGGCATCCGCACCGACATTATGAAAGCTCCCGGCCGCTTAAGTCCGCCCCGACGATATCAGCCATTTGACGGCTGACACATAGGGCTGGCAGAACCAATTCGACAGCGGGCCGGCCCCAGGGCCATCGGCCCGATGGGCGGCGACTAGACGTCATAAAAGGAGCAAAGGCATGAAAACAGCACTCGCGATTGTCGCGCTGGCATTGGCCGCGATGGCGCAGGCGGCGCAAGCGCAGGATGTGGCCGCCGGCGAGCAGTCGTTCAAGAAGTGCTTCCCCTGCCATTCCATCGGCGAAGGGGCGAAGAACAAGGTTGGCCCCGAGCTTAACGGTCTCGACGGCCGTAAATCCGGCACCGCGGCCGCCTACAGCTACTCCGATGCCAACAAGAATTCCGGTATTATCTGGAGCGAGGCGACCTTCAAGGACTACATCAAGGATCCGCGCGCCAAGATTCCGGGCACCAAGATGATCTTCCCCGGCATCAAGAACGAAAAGGAAGTCGACAACCTGTGGGCCTATCTCAAGCAATTCGGCCCGGACGGGAAGATGAAGTGACCGCAAATACGCGGTTTGGCGGCTCGGCGGAACATGCGGGCGTGATCGGTATTTTGACCTTGGTCAAGGCCGCGTCAGCCGCAGCCGCCATAATTCATCGATCGAGGCATTTTGCATGCGTATGATCTTGTCCGAAAACCGGTTCGCGCTTTTCGGAATCATACGCTGCCCCGCTCAGGAGAAGACATCATGATCAAGGATATTGTCGTCAATCTCGGGCTGGGCGCAAAAGATCCGGCCGGCGATTTCGCCATCTCGGTGGCCGATGCGTTCGAGGCGCATCTGCTGGGCGTCGCCTTTGTCTACGATCCCATAATCCCCGGCACGGTCATGGGCAGCATCCCGCCCGAGTTCATTGAATCCCAGCGTCGCGAGTCGGAGAAAAAGGCGAGCGACGCGATCGCCCGCTTCGAGCAGGCGGCCAAGCGCGCCGGCGTCTCCTATGAAACCCGCAGCGTGAATGCCAGCATCGCCGGCGCCGCCGACCGGCTCGGCCGCCTGGCGCGGCGCTTCGACTTGGCAATCGTCGGCCAGCCCGAGCGCGACAGGGCGGCGGCGGCGCAAGTGGTGGACGAAGGCGTGCTGTTCGAATCCGGCCGGCCGGTCATCTTCGTGCCCTACATCCAGAAAGCGGGCTTGAAGCTCGATTGCGTCCTGGTGTGCTGGGACGGCAGCCGCGCCGCCACCCGCGCCATCGCCGATGCCATGCCGTTCTTGCAGAAGGCCAAGCAGGTGGAAATCGTCATGGTCGCCAGCAAGGCCGGCAAGAATGACGAAATTCCCGGCGCCGATCTCGGCCAGCATCTCGCCCGCCACGGGCTGAAAGTGGACGTCAAGCGCATCACGTCGCCGGATATCGATGTGACCTCCACGATCCTGTCCTATGCGGCGGATTCGAGCGCCGACATGATCGTGATGGGCGGCTACGGCCATTCACGCTTGCGCGAATTCATCCTCGGCGGCGTCACCCACGGTATCCTCGAAACGATGACGGTGCCGACGTTGATGTCGCACTGAATAAAAACGATGGTGCCCAAGCAGGACGATGCCAGGCCGCCGCCTGGCTCGGCTGGAGCGGCGGATTCGCATGGTCGACCGAGCACATTGAACGACACCCATGTCGTCCTGCTCGATGGCGATCGCGTGCTGCTGCGGCCGCTCCAGGTGGAGGATGCCGCGCTCTATCCGGATTGTCTTAAAGAGATAACACCCGATGATTTGCGGCTGCGCTACTTCGCCGCCATGCGCGAGGTGAGCCCTGAACTGATCGACAGGCTCGTCCACTACGATCCTAAGCATGCGATGGCGTTCATCGCTATCGAGGAGAGCAGCGGCCGCATGCTCGGCGTGGTGCGCCTGCACGACGACCCCGGCGGCGAGAACGGGGAATTCGCGATCATCGTGCGCTCGCGCCTTAAGGGCCACGGCCTCGGCTGGCTGCTGATGAAACACATGATCGCCTACGCCAAAGAGAAGGGACTCAAGACCGTGCGCGGGCAGGTGCTGGCGGAAAATCGCACCATGCTGCTTATGTGCGGCGAGCTCGGCTTCCATGCCACCGACGATCCCGACGAACGCGGCGTCAAGCTGGTGACGCTGCCGCTTGACGAGGTGCCGGCGCTCACACTGTGAGGCTTGGCTGGCTTGAGGATTTCTTATCCGTTTGCGGCAGCACGCACTGCGCCACCAGGCCGCGGGCGCGCGCGTCAACCACGCCGAGCGCGCGCAGCGCCAATAGCGCCGCGGTCTGCACCGCTTCGCGTGCGGCGGCGTCATCGCTTGGCGTCGGCGCCAGCGGTCCAAGCAGTCCCTCCATCAGCGCCCCGACGATGGCCGGCGCGGTGACGCGAGCGTCCTGATCGGGCAGATGGCGGCCTTCGATCGCGGCCTTAATGCGCAGCTCCAGTTCGGCGGCGAGCGACTGACGGAAATCGAGCCGCATGGCGTCGACTGCGGGCTCGACCGGCTCGCCGATCACCGCCCAGGCCAGCCGGCGTTCGTTGAGCGCGCGGGCGGCAAAGGTGGCGATTGCCGCCGCCAGCGCCGACAGCGGCCCGGGCGCGGCATCGGCGGCGGCCGCCATGGCGGAAAGCTCGCGGCCGGCGACGGCGGCGACCAGCTCGGCGATCAGATCGGTCTTGGACGGGAAGTAGCGATAGACGGTGCCGGCGGCGATGCCGGCGCGCGCGGCGACCGCGGCGATCTGCACCGCCGCCATGCCGCCCTCGGCGGCGATTGTCGTCGCCGCGGCCAGGATCGCCTCCTCGCGCTCGGCCAGGCGGCGAACCACATTTTCGGTGCGGCGATAAGGCATGGCAACGAGTGAACGATGATTTAGCCGCAAAATGCAACAGCGCTGATTGGGGCGGCGGTCAGCTTCGACGCGTGCCGGATTTGCCAGCGCCGGCGAGCGCCTTGTCGCGGATGGCGGACAGCGACGCAGCTGTTGTGAGCGCTTCTGGATCGATCTTCAGATGGATGATCGACGGCATGCCGGACGCCTGCGCGGCGGCAAAGGCAGCAGGGAAATCGGCGGTCTTTTCCACCACCGCGCCATAGCCGCCGAAGGCGAGCGCGTAAGCGACGAAGTCGGGATTATGCAGCGCGGTGGCGATGACGCGGCCGGGATATTCGCGCTCCTGGTGCATGCGGATGGTGCCGTAGAGGCCGTTGTCGGCGACCACGACAATAACCGGCAATTTGTACTGAACGGCAGTCGCGAAATCCTGGCCTGTCATCAGGAAGTCGCCGTCACCGGCAATACATACGACGTCGCGGTCGGGATGCAGCAGCTTCATCGCCACGGCGGCGGGAAAACCGTAGCCCATGGAGCCGGAAGTCGGCGCCACATGGGTGGCGTAATTGCGGAAGCGATAGAAGCGGTGGATCCAGCCGGCGAAATTGCCGGCGCCGTTGGTGATGATGGCCTCCGGCGGCAAATTATCGCGCAGCCACACCAGGATTTCTCCGAGATTGACCGCGCCCGGCTGCGGCGTCGCCTTCTCCGACCAGGCGAGATAGTCGGCATGGGCGGCGGCCGCCTCGCCTTTCCAGGGAATTTCGTTCGGCGGCTGCAACCCTTCCAGCGTCGAACAGAACGCGGTCGGCGCTGCTTGAATGGCGAGAGCGGGGTGATAGACGCGGCCGAGTTCCTCGGCGCCGGGATGCACATGCACCAGCTTCATCTGCGGCTCGGGAATGTCGAGCAGCGTGTAGCCCTGCGAGGACATCTCGCTCAGCCGCCCGCCGATCAGCAGCACCAGGTCGGCGCCCTTCACGCGCGCGAGCAGCTTCGGGTTTGGCCCGATGCCGAGATCGCCGGCGTAACAGGGATGCAGCCCGTCGAACAAATATTGACGGCGAAAGGTCGTCGCCACCGGCAACGCGAAGCGCTCGGCAAAGCGCGCCAGCGCGGCGAAGGCGGCGTCCGACCAGCGGCTGCCGCCCACGAGCGCGATCGGGCGTTTGGCGGCCCACAACAGTTTTTGCAGGCGGCTCATGTCGGTGAGGCCGGGCCAGGTTTCCACCGGCTCGAACGCGCTCGCATCCGGCACCATGGCGCGCTCGATCAGCATGTCCTCGGGGACCGCGATCACCACCGGCCCGGGCCGGCCGTTACAGGCGGTATGGAAAGCGCGCGAAACCAGTTCCGGGATGCGCGCGGGGTCGTCGATCTCGGTCGCCCATTTGGCGATCGAACCGAACACCGCGCGGTAGTCGAGTTCCTGGAACGCCTCGCGCTCGCGCATATGCCGCCCCACCTGGCCGACGAACACGATCATCGGCGAGGAATCCTGGCGCGCGATGTGGATGCCGGCAGAGGCATTGGCGGCGCCGGGCCCGCGCGTGACGAAGCAGATGCCGGGACGACCGGTGGTCTTGCCGACCGCCTCCGCCATGATGGCGGCGCCGCTCTCGTGCCGGCACACCGTGAGCGCGATTTTGGAATCGTGAAAAGCGTCGAGTGCGGCCAGATAGCTCTCGCCCGGCACGCAGAATACGTGGCGCACCCCGTGGATCGCCAACTGGTCGATCAGGATTTCGCCGCCGGTCCGCGTGCCGTCGTTGGCTCGCATCGATCCGCTCCGCCTTGGCTTAGCGCACGATCTTCGGCATCGGGATTTTGGGCGCGAATGGCGCCGGCGTCATCAAGTTGGTGTTTTGCTCGATGACGTTGCCGGCTTTGGCGTTCTCGCTCAGGAAATGTTTCCAGTCCGGATCCTGCATCATCTTGGCGCGTTTTTGCTCGCGATCGGCCGCGCTCTCATAGACCCAGCAATGTACAAAGGTGTTGAGCGAGCCGCTTTCGGCGACCAGGTAGCAGAGCGGCTCGCCCATGTGACGGAGCTGCACTGGATAGGCGAGCTTGCCGTAAAGCTCGAGCTGCGCCGGCACCCGGCCCGGCAGGATTCGATAGGTACGATGGTCGATGAGCACGGAGCTCCTCCCTTGCATGGCCGCTTGGCGCGCGGCGGTGGAGCGCACTCTCCCGACCCGGCGCGTGCCGGTCAATAGCTCGGCGGCTGCAAGGAGCGAATGCGTGGGTGGCGATTTTGCCGCTCAGGTGGCCGGCTCGACCGAGGCGACCTTGTAGGTGTGTGTCTCGCCATCCTCGCCGCCGATCGAGACATATTCGCCCAGCCGGAACGCATGGGCGCCGAAGCGATAGCCGCTCTCGTCGTCGTCGGCCCTGGCAGGATCATAGTCGAAGACCCAGCGGCCATGCTCCGGGCCGCCCGGCTTGTGCACCAGGTTGCCGATCTCGTCGTCCTCACCTTCCCAGAACCGGCGCACGCGGCAATGCTCGCGATTGCCGCGCCAGAGCGCCACATCGATATGGCCCTTGTCGTCGAGCGGGGCGACGAATTCGTAACCATGCTTCGAGGAGCCCTGCGGGAACTCCTTGGAGCGGGCGAGATTGAGCCTGATGCGCTTGAACGTGTGCGGCAGCGTGGTCACCGGGGAGCCTCCATCCTCAAGCAGGGTCGGCTTATTTGCCACATCATGAGCGCATCCGGCAAAGGCGCGTATTGATTTGGATCAGTCCGGCGGTATTGGTCGGATCGATAGTAGCGCCAAACCGAGGACGAGGATGAGCCCGGCTGACGCCACGCAACAGGCGGTGATCGATTTTCTCGGGCGCCCCGCCACCCATGGCGGCGCGCCGGTCAAGCGGATCGATACCCATGCCGCGTCGGTCTTTCTGGCCGCAGACCGGGCGCTGAAGATCAAGCGCGCCGTGCGCTTTCCATTTCTCGATTATTCGACGCTGGCCAAGCGCAAGGCGGCCTGCGCGGCCGAGCTGGAGGTCAATCATCCATTTGCGCCGGCGATCTACCGGCGCGTGGTGGCGATCACGCGCGAGCAAGACGGCACCTTCGCTATCGGTGGCGAGGGTGAGCCGGTGGAATGGGCGGTGGAGATGCGCCGCTTCGATGAAACGCAGACACTCGATCATCTAGCTGAGGCGGGACGGATCGACGCCGCCCTCGCCGATGCGCTCGGACGGGCGGTGGCGCGTGCCGATGCGGCGGCGCCGGTGATCGAGGCCGCCGGTTTCATCGATAAGCTCGCCGAGACCATCGCGCAGAACGATATCGAACTCGGCGCTTCGCCCGAATTGTTTCCGCGACAAGCGACAACGGCACTGACGCAAGCAACGCGCGCGGCATTCGAGCGCGTTCAGTCGCTGCTTGCGCTACGCGAGCGCGCCGGCCTGGTGCGGCGATGCCACGGCGATCTGCACCTCGGCAATATCGTCCTCATCGACGGCGCTCCGGTGCTGTTCGACGCCATCGAATTCGATCCGGCGATCGCCACCGGCGACGTGCTGTACGATCTCGCCTTCCTGCTGATGGACCTGATCGAGCGCGGGCTGCAGCAAGCCGCCAATATCGTACTCAATCGCTATCTCAACGAGACGCGCCGGGCGGCGGACCTCGATGCGCTCGCCGCGCTGCCGCTGTTCCTGTCGCTGCGCGCGGCGATCCGCGCCAAGGTCACCGCGGCGCGACGGGCGCAAGGGCAAGCACGCGAGGGCGCCGAGCAAAGCGCGCATGACTATTTCACGCTTGCCGGCAAACTGCTGGAGCCGCCGGCGCCAAGATTGGTGGCGGTGGGCGGCCTGTCGGGCACCGGCAAGTCGCTGCTCGCCCGCGCGCTCGCAGCCGAGATTCCGCCGGCGCCGGGCGCTGTGGTGCTGCGCAGCGATGTCGAGCGCAAAGTTCTGTTCGGGATCGCCGAAACCGACCGCCTGCCGCAAACCGCCTACGCCCCCGACGTCACGACACAAGTCTACGCCGTGCTCGCCGACAAGGCGCGGCGGGTGATCGCTGCCGGCCATTCGGCGATCGTGGACGCGGTGTTCGCGCAATTCGACGAGCGGGCGGCGATCGCGCAAGCGGCGGCAGGCGCCGCGTTCCACGGGCTGTTCCTGACCGCCGACCTGGCGACGCGGCTTGCCCGCGTCGGCACACGCAAGAGCGATGCCTCCGATGCCGATGCGACGGTGGCGCGGGCGCAGGAGCGCTATGATCTTGGAGCGATGGATTGGCTCAAGGTCGACGCGACCGGCGATCCTTCCGAGACTCTGCGCCGCGCCCGGGCCGCGCTCGCTTTCTCCTGACACAGCTATGCGTCCGGCGACCCGCTGCCCCGCCGCCCTCCCCCTTGGCGGTCGGTGCAAAACCGATGCATAGCTTCGTTCCCTAGAAGCACGTCTGCCCAGGCCGGGATCGCGATGAACGCTGCGCATCGTTCGAAATTTTCCGCGCGCCAGCTCGCGGTCGGGCTTGCCGGCTATTGCGCCTTCATCAATCTCTATTCGCCACAGTCGATCCTGCCGTTGTTGTCGCAAGAATTCCACGCCAGCGCGGCCGAGGTCTCCACCATCATCACCGTCAGCACGCTCGCGGTGGCAGTGACCGCGCCGTTCACCGGCACGGTCGCCGACGTGCTGGGCAGCAAGCGGGTGATCGTCGCGGCGATGTTCGTGCTGGTGGTGCCGACCTTGATGGTGGGAATGGCGGAGAGCCTGTCGGCGCTCATCTTCTGGCGCGCGGTGCAGGGGCTGGTGCTGCCGCCGATCTTCGCGGTCACCGTCGCCTATATCGGCGACGAATGGCCACCGCATGAAGCGACCACGGCCGCCGGCATCTACTCATCGGGTTCGAGCCTGGGCGGATTCAGCGGACGGCTGGTGACCGGGTTCCTCGCCGACCTGATCGGCTGGCGCGCGGGATTTACCGCGCTCGCCGCGATCGCCCTTGCCGGCGCGATCGCGGTCGCATTTTTGCTGCCGCACGAGCGCCGCTTCGTGCGCTCGGAGGGGCTGCTGGCATCCGGGCGGCAGATGCTCGCGCATCTCCGCAATGGCCAACTGGTCGCGACTTACGCGGTCGGCTTCGGCGTGCTGTTTAATTTCATATGCACGTTCACTTTTGTCAGCTTTCATCTCGCCGGCGCGCCGTACAATCTCTCCGCCAGCTGGCTCGGCGCGATTTTCGTCGTCTATCTCGTCGGCTCCGTGCTCACGCCGTGGATCGGCTGGGCGGTCGGGCGGTTCGGACGGCGGCGCTTCATGGTGCGGGTGATCGCGCTGTGGGCTGCCGGCATTGCGTTGACGCTCGCGCCCCCGCTGCCGCTCATTATTTTGGGCCTCGCCATCAGCGCCGCCTGCGGGCTGATCTGCCAGGCGATGTCGACGGGCTATGTGACGATCACGGCCCAGGCCGGCCGCTCCTCGGCGGTGGGCCTCTATGTGACGAGCTTCTATATCGGCGGCAGCTTCGGCGCCGCCATCGGCGGCCTCGCCTGGACATTGGGCGGCTGGCCGGCCTGCGTCGCCTTGGTGGCCGCGATGCTCGCGATCATGGCATCGATCGTGCTCTTCGGATGGACGCCCCGCGTGCCGGCCTCGCCAACCGGGGCGCCGATCGAACCGCCGTGAGCGAGTTATCCTGAACTTGGGTGCCAGAGCGGCGTATAGCCGGCGGCCAGCACGGCCATGATCGAGGGCGGCGTGAGCACGTCGACTTGCGTTCCGCGCGGGCGCGGCCGCGCATGGCCATAGCCGGATGGCGTCCAGCGCAGCAGGTGCTTCCCCCGGACGGCGAAGGCGTCGCCAGCAAGCGCGATCATGGCGCCATCGGGAAGGCTGTCGATCTCGCGCCGGTGCAGGCGCTTGGCTTTGCCGTCGAGACGCTCGGCGTGCAGCACGCTCGTCCATCACGGCGGCGCGGGCGCGCCGCTCTCCGCGCGCGAACAGCGCGGCGAAGTGCTCCGCGTCCTTGCGCCGGCATTCGAAGCAGGGCCGGTGACCGGCGGCGAACGCCGTCACCTCGTCGAGGAAGAAAAGTTCGCTGTAGCTGTCGCCCCACACGTCGCGATGGCGTTTATTGAAGTTGAGCTTGCAGCAGATCCAAGCTTTCGACGTCCAGCGCCGCTTGCCGAGCTTGCGGTCGTGCATCGTGCAGCCGCCCGCCGCGATTTCCCATAAGCAATCCGCGTGCCGGATCGGCGAACAATTTGCCAAAGGGATCGACGCGGTTTTGCAGCGGCATGTCACCACCCAATGTCATGCCCCGCGAAAGCGAGGCATCCAGTAATCACCGGCGCATCGGATTCGAAGGCGCCGCACCTAAAGGTAGGGCACAGAATACTGGATCGCCCGCTTTCGCGGGCGTTGACAGCATCATTTGAGTTTATCGGTTTAGCCCTGCGGCTGCGGCGCGACTTCGCCGGTCGGCGCGTCGGGGCGCGGGCGTTGCTTGCCGGCCGGCGGCACGGCGGACGAGCGCGGCGTGGTCGGCTCGATCACCGATTCGCGCACCGGCCGTTTGCCGTTGATCAGATCCTTGATCTCGTCGCCGGTCAGCATCTCGAACTCGAGCAGGCCCTTGGCCAGCATTTCGAGGTCGGCGCGCTTGTCGGTAAGGATCTGCGTGGCCTCGGCATAGCCGGCCTCGACCAGTTTGCGGACCTCGGCGTCGATCGTCTGCGCGGTCGCTTCCGAGATGTTCTGCTGGCGCGACACCTGATAGCCGAGGAACACCTCGTCCTGGTTTTCGCCATAGGCGACGGTGCCGAGTTTGTCGGACAGGCCCCAGCGCGTGACCATCAGGCGGGCGAGCTTGGTCGCCTGCTCGATGTCGGAGGCCGCGCCGCTCGTCACTTTCTCCCTGCCGAACACCATTTCCTCGGCGACGCGCCCGCCCATCATGATGGCGAGGCGCGAGGTCATCTGCTCGCGGCTCATCGACAGCTTGTCGCGCTCGGGCAATTGCATGACCATGCCGAGCGCGCGGCCGCGCGGAATGATGGTGGCCTTGTGCACCGGATCGGTCGCCTTGACGTTGAGCGCGACGATGGCGTGGCCGCCTTCGTGATAGGCGGTGAGCATCTTCTCCTCGTCGGTCATCACCAGCGACTTGCGCTCGGCGCCCATCATTACCTTGTCCTTGGCGTCCTCGAATTCGGCCTGCATGACCATGCGCTTATTGCGGCGCGCCGCCATCAAGGCCGCTTCGTTGACGAGATTCATCAGATCGGCGCCGGAGAAGCCGGGCGTGCCGCGCGCGATAGTCTTCAGGTTCACGTCGGGCGCCAACGGCACCTTGCGCACGTGCACCTTTAGGATGTTTTCGCGGCCGACCACGTCCGGGTTCGGCACCACCACCTGGCGATCGAAACGGCCGGGACGCAGCAGCGCGGGATCGAGCACGTCGGGCCGGTTGGTGGCGGCGATCAGGATGATGCCTTCATTGGCCTCGAAACCGTCCATCTCGACCAGCAACTGGTTGAGCGTCTGCTCGCGCTCGTCATTGCCGCCGCCGAGGCCGGCGCCACGATGACGGCCGACCGCGTCGATCTCGTCGATGAAGATGATGCAGGGCGCGTTCTTCTTGGCCTGCTCGAACATGTCGCGCACGCGGCTAGCGCCGACGCCGACGAACATCTCGACGAAGTCGGAGCCGGAAATGGTGAAGAACGGCACGTTGGCTTCGCCGGCGACCGCGCGCGCGATCAGCGTCTTGCCGGTGCCCGGAGGCCCGACCAGCAGCACGCCGCGCGGAATGCGTCCGCCCAGGCGCTGGAATTTTCCGGGATCGCGCAGGAATTCGACGATCTCCTGCAAATCCTGTTTGGCCTCGTCGACGCCGGCGACGTCCTCGAAGGTGACGCGGCCATGCGCTTCCGCCAGCAATTTCGCGCGCGACTTGCCGAAACCGAGCGCCTTGCCGCCCGCGCCTTGCATCTGCCGCGACAGGAAAATCCACACGCCGATCAGCGCGATGAACGGCAGCCACGATACCAGCAGCGACACGAACCACGGGACATTGTCCTGCTGCGGCCGCGCGGTGATAGAGACGCCCTTGGCATAGAGCTTCTGCACCAGGCCGGGATCGGTCGGCGCATAGGTCTGGAAGCTGGTGCCGTTGGCGAAGGTGCCGCGGATTTCCGGACCCTGGATCAGCACGTCGCGCACGCGGCCCTGGTCGACCTCGCTCAGCAGCTGCGAGAACGAGATGTCCTGCGCGGTCGTGCGCTGTCCGGGGTTTTGGAACAGCGTAAACAGCGCCAGCAGCAGCAGGACGATAATCACCCAGAGGGCGAAATTGCGCAGATTGACGTTCATCAGGCGTCCTTACCCGCCGCGTAGGGCGCTGCGGCCATTACACTTTATGCCAAAAATTCGTGGCAACTTCACGTCTGTCCCGCTCACAATGTAGGCACCGGGGGCCCCGGCGGAAAGGGCTCGAATCTCATATATTCTAGCGCGATTTCGCCGGTTTGGCTCCGCCAGGTCCGCGTTTGGTTAAGGGTCTGCCGCGGCGCGGTGGCGCCCTTTCCACCGCGATTCTGCCGCCCGTCAGCGTCACCATGGCCCCGGCGAGGCTGCGGCGAAACCGCCCTTTGCCTGCCTTTACGGCCGCATCAAGCGCGACTTTGAGGGCTTCCAGCTTAGCCAGCTCGACCGGGCCTTCATCGCCAACCTTGGTGATCGCGCGGCCGAGCAGCCGCAACGTAATCTCGGCGGGCAATATAACAAAGCCCCCCGCTTCGAACGCCATCGCTTGCGGAGCGGGTTGCATCCACCGCCAAAAAGTCCATCGCCCGGTCGACCACGGCTTCGATCGCCATGTCCGCCCGCTTGAGCCGCAGTGCCAGCAGCGCAAGCCTGCGGGCGTCGAGGCCTTCGCGCGCGAGCTCCGGCATCAGGCCGCGCAGCCGCGCCCGGGTGAAGCGTGGATCGCGGTTGGACGGATCGTCGGCGAACGGAATCTTCGCCGCGCGCAAGGTGGCGATGAGGCGCGCCTTCGGGATGTCGAGCAGCGGACGGACGAGCTTGAGCGCGCTCTGCCCGCTCGCCGGCAGCGCCGATAGGCGTGTCATCGCCGCCAGCCCGGTGACGCCGCTGCCGCGGCTCATGCGGATCAGCACGGTCTCGGCCTGGTCGTCGAGCGTATGGGCGGTGAGGATGTGCGCGGCGCCTAGCTTTCGTGCCGCGTCGGCGAGCAGGCGGTAACGCGCCGCACGCGCCGCTTGCTGCAAGCCGGTATTTGGCTTGGCTCCGGTCCAACGCAAGGTGCGGTGCGCCAGCCCGAGCTTGCGCGCAAGGCGTCCGACCGCCGCCGCTTCGCCCCTGGATTGCGCGCGCAAGCCATGATCGACGGTGACGGCGATCAGTGCCGGTTTGACTTTAAGCGATTGGCGCCAGCGCGCCGCCAGCACCATCAGCGCGGTGGAATCCGGCCCGCCGGAAACCGCCAGCACCAGGGCGGGCAAATGACCGAGATCGGAGAAAAGCGCTTTGGCTTCCGTTGCCGAGACTGGCGAAGTCTCAGCAGTGCGCACGCTTTTGTTCCTGCGTCACGCCGCGCTTCACGGTCGCCGAGGCACGCGGGAATTTGCGTCCGACTTCGGCCAGCGTGGCGCAGGCGGCTTCCTTCTGATTGAGCGCGGCGAGCGACTGGCCGAGCCGCAGCAAGGCGTCCGGCGCCTTGCCGGAGCGCTCATATTTGGTCGAGACCGCCAGGAAGGCTTCCGCCGCGTCGCGGTAGCGTTGGCGCTGGAACATGCTCTCGCCCAGCCAATATTGCGCATCCGGCACCAGTTTTTCGTCCGGATATTTCCGCAAGAAATCGCGCCAGGCCTGCTCGGCCAGTGCGTAGTCCTTATGCAGCACATAGCCGTAGGCCATGTCGTATTCGTCCTGCGCCGTTGCCGTGGGCGGCAGCGTGGCCAACTGCGTGCCGGTGGCGCTGGTGTTGCGCACCGGCGGCGGCATCTGCGGCGGCGGCATCGGGCCTGCATTGGCGATCGGGACATTCGGCTGCACCGGAGCATCGCCGCCGAGCGTCGAGAGATCGAGCGGAGCGCCCGCGGCGCGGCCGCCCGGAATGCCGACCGGCGGCACATTGTCCGCGTTCGGCTCCGGCGCGGCGACGACCGCTTCGTTGCCGAGCACGCGCGGGGCGCCGGGCGCGTTCGGATGCTGCGCCGGGTCGAACACGTCGGAGCGGTTGCCAGGCATAGCGGCCGGCGGCGCATTGACCGGCCCCGGCGGCGACATTGCGCGCGGGGCTGCGCCGGCGGGTAGTCCACCCTTGGAGCCCAGTTGCTGGAAGCGATACTCGGTATCGTCCTGCATGCGCTTGAGCTGCATCTCGAGTTGCTGGTTGCGGTACTGCAATTGCTCGAGGGTGCCGGTGAGCTGGCGCAATGCACTTTCCATGCGGTCGAGGCGGACCGAGATTTCGGCGTTGTCGGTCTGCGCCACCTGCCCCCGGTTCACTTGTACTTCTGATCGGCCCGGCGTCGAGGGCTCGCCGCGGTTGAATAGATTGTCGAGGAAGCCGGGCGACGAGCGTTGCTCCTGCGCCGCCGCGGCACCTACCAGCAGCAGCACGGCAAGCGCGGCGAGCGCCGCGATGCGAATTCGGTGTCGTGAACGCGTCATGTTGTTTAGCCCGGCATCGGTCGATACAGGTAGCATACGGCGGGCTGCGTCGAAATTGTGACTGCGGCCCGATCGCGGTCATTCACGTCTTGTTTCCAGCCGTAAAAAACGTCAATGCCCGGCGCAAGACCGGGCATGACAGTTTTTCAGCAAGAGCCGTCAGTGTCTTATGAACTGACGCCGAGCACGGTGACCGCGCGGCGGTTCTGCGACCAGCAGGAAATGTCGTCGCACAGCGCGACCGGACGCTCCTTGCCGTAGGAGATGGTGCGCATACGGTTCGACGCCACGCCGCGCGAGATCAGATAATCGCGCACGGTCTGCGCCCGGCGGGCGCCGAGCGCGATGTTGTATTCGCGCGTGCCGCGCTCGTCGGCGTGACCTTCGACGGTGAACTGGCCGTACTGGCTATAGGTGTTGAGCCACTGCGCCTGCTTGTCGAGCGTCGCGCGCGACTGCGGCGACAGCTCGGAGGAGTCGGTTTCGAAGAACACGCGGTCGCCGACATTGACCACGAAGTCCTGCTGGCTGCCGGGCGTCGCCACGCCCGCCGCGTTCGCCTGCGCGTTGTCCTCCGGCTTGCTGGCGCAGGCCGAAATCGCCAGCGCCGCGGCCAGAACGGCCACGAGCCGGGCCGCGCGGATGATGTGCTTCACATTGGTCATTCCGGTGTCTCCATTCTCACTCACGCACTGACCGGAGCTAGCCTCATCGTCTACCAGCACGGTGGTTAAGCGAACCTTCCATCAACCTTGATCGAACCTTGCGCGGGACCACTAAAACTTTCGGAACCGCGTAAACCTATTCTGATGGTTAAGAGCTGGTGAAAATAAGGCGGGTTTCGTTTGGCTGCCGCCCTCGGATCAAGTCCGAGGCCAGACGTTTTCGGCATTATGCGCTAGGACAGCAGCGGCGACCAGGCCGGATCCGAGGCCAGACTCGGCGTCGGAACCTTGAGTTCGTTGCGCCCGGTGATGTCGATCGTGAACAGCGACGGGCCGCCGCCGGGATCGCGGAAAAACATCAGTACCCGGCCGTTCGGCGCGAAGGTCGGCCCCTCGTTGTGGAAGCCCTCGGTGAGGATGCGTTCGCCCGAGCCGTCCGGCTTGAGGATGCCGATGGCGAAGCCGCCGCGCGCCTGGCCGGTGAAGGCGATGTAATCGCCGCGCGGCGACCACACCGGCGTCGAATGTCGGCCCTCGCCGAAACTGATGCGCTGCGCCGGTCCGCCATTGGCGGCCATGACATAGATCTGTGCGGTGCCGCCGCGGTCGCTCTCGAAGCAGATGCGGGCACCGTCCGGCGAATAGCACGGCGCGGTGTCGATCGCCGGCGTATCGGTGAGCCGCGTGGTCTGTTTGGAGCGCAGATCCATCACGAACAGATTGGCGTTGCCGCCCTGTTGCAGGCTCATGATCACGCGCTGGCCGTCGGGCGAAAATCTTGGGGCAAACGTCATGCCGGGAAAATTGCCGACGATCTCGCGCTGGCCGGTCTCGATATTGAGCAGATAGACGCGCGGATCGCCCTGCCCGTAGGACATGTAGGTGATCTCTTGCGTGGTCGGGTTGAAGCGCGGCGTCAGCACCAGGTCGTCGCCGCGGGTGAGATAGCGCACGCCGGCGCCATCCTGATCCATGATGGCGAGCCGTTTCACTCGCCGGTCCTTCGGGCCGGTCTCGTCCACGAACACGATGCGGCTGTCGAAATAGCCCTTCTCGCCGGTCAGCGTCTCGTAGATCGCGTCGGAGATGATGTGCGCGATGCGCCGCCAGTTGTCGGGCGTGGTGAAATACTGCTTGCCGTCGAGCTGCTGGCCGGCGAACACGTCCCACAGCCGGAATTCGGCCTTCAGCCGTCCGTCGCCTTGTTTGGTGATGCGGCCGGTGACCAGCGCCTGCGCATTGATGACGCGCCAGTCGGCGAAACGCGGCACCGCGTCGGAATTGGTGATCTTCTCGGTGAAGGCCTGCGGATTGATCGGCGCGAACAGCCCGCTGCGCTGGAGATTGTTGCTGATGACGCCGGTGACGTTGCGCGCGGTGTCCGCCTCGGTCGGCGTGCCCGCCAGAAATTCGGGCAGCGCGATCGGCATCGGCTGGACGTTGCCCTGCGTGATGTCGAGCCGGAGCACGGCGCCCGCCGGCCGGGCGGCAAGTGCCGCGAGCGCGCCGGCGCCGGCGCCGACCAGCAACCGGCGGCGGTTCATGAGCAATCTGTAGCGCGGCAATGAGGATATCGGGTCAATGATCGATGGGTTCATCGGGTTTGTACAAATGTCCTTGGCTAGCCGCGAAACATGTCGCGGGGGTCGAACGTCACTTCGATGTCTTTCCAGGTCTCGTAGTGCTCCGGTTTGAGCATATCGAACGGCTGACCCTGGAACACCGCGCGTACCGCGCTGTCGCGCGCCGAATTGAACAGCACTCCGCTGCCGGTGGAGAGAACCTGCGGCGGTGCGCTCAGCTTGCCGTCCGCGATCGAGCCGGATGCGGACGCGGATCACGAATTCTTCCGGATTCTGGATGCCGACCGGCGGATTCCACAGGCCCATCAGCCGCGAGCGCAGCGCGTCGATCTCCGACTGCGACAGCTTGGCGGCGTTGCCGGTCGCGGTGCCGAGCGACGGCGTAGAATTGAGCTCCGCGCCGGCCGCGGCGTTGCGCTGCGGATCGCGCTTGTCGAGCAGCGCCGCGATCTTGTCGGCGTCGAATTTGGGCGGCTGCTTTTGCGGTGGCTTCTTCGGCGGCAGCGGCTCGGCCTTGGCCTGTTGCTTCTGCTCGTCCTGCTTCTTGAGCTTCTCGGCGATCGGATCCGGCTTCGGCTGCGGTTGCGGCTCCGGCGTCTTTTGCGCCGTGGGCTTGATTTCCTTTTTCTCGGTGAGCTTGGGCGCCGGATCTTCCGCCGGCTTCGGCTCGTCCTTCTTTTCCACCAGCGGCTTCGGCTTCTCCGCCTTGGGCGCATCCTTGGCGCCCTTGGTCATCTCGGAGAAGTCCTTCTCGCTCACCAGGTCGACCGGCAGCGATTCCGCCGGTGTGACCTCGAAGGTCTTGCCGGAAAACGAAACCAGCGCCCACAGCAGCACCGCCGCGTGCAGGCCGGTCGAAATCGCTGACGCCGTCTTCATCACTGTACTTTCGAGCCCTGCTCGAATTCGGTGACCAAGGCTACCCGATGGAAGCCGGCCGCCGACAGCCGCCCCATCACCTTCATCATGGTCCCGTAATCCACTTTTTTGTCGCCGCGTACGTAAACGCGGGCCTCGGTGCCGCCGCGCGCCTGCGCCACCGCCTGCAGTTTCGGGATCAGATCATTCACGTCAATTTCGGCATTTTGCAGGAAAACCTGGCCCTTGTCGTTGACCGACAAGGTCAGCGGCTCCTTGTCCTGATCGAGGCTCTTGGCCTGGCTCTGCGGCAGGTCGATCGGCACCCCGACCGTGAGCAGCGGCGCCGACACCATGAAAATGATCAGCAGCACCAGCATCACGTCCACCATCGGCGTGACGTTGATCTCGCTCATCACCTTCTGGCGGTGGCGCTTCCTGCGTCCGATGACCGGCGTGCCGGCATTGGCTGCCATTGTCCCCTCACTCGCGCTCGTCGATCTGGCGCGACAGGATGGCGCCGAACTCGTCGGCAAAGCCTTCGAGCCGCTGCGCCTGCTTGTTCACCTCGCTCGCGAACTTGTTATAGAAAATGGTCGCCGGTATGGCGGCGACAAGGCCGATTGCGGTTGCAAACAGCGCTTCCGCGATGCCCGGCGCCACCACCGCCAATGACGTGTTCTTCGAGGCGGCGATCGACTGGAAGCTGGTCATGATGCCCCAGACCGTGCCGAACAGGCCGATGAAGGGGCCGGCCGAGCCGACGGTGGCGAGCACCAGCAGGCGCCGTTCCAGCCGCTCGACCTCGCGCGCGATGGTCACCTCCATCACCTTCTCGATCCGCATCTGCAGCCCGGCGAACGAGCGCGGTGAGCCCTCGAAGCTGCGCTTCCATTCCCGCATCGCCGCCACGAACAGCGCCGCCATCGAATGGTTCGGGCGCGAGGACAGCGAGCGGTAGAGCTCGTCCAGCGACTGGCCGGACCAGAACGTCTGCTCGAAGCGGTCCATGGCGCGCTTGGTGCGCGTATAGAGCACCGTCTTGTCGATCGCGATCGCCCACACCCAGATCGAGCAGACCAGCAGCCCGATCATGACCGCCTTGACGATCCAATGGGCGTGCCAGAACAGCGTGAACAGCGAGAGGTCGGACGAGGTGAGCGGGAGCACCGACTGTGCCACGTCGGCAGGATTCATAGGCAGGTCCTTTTCGCTGTCCGGCTTAAATCGGTCAAACCGGTGCGGCGCACAATGCTCGGACCAAATGAGCTCGCCGCGGGGTACCGCTCACGCGCTCAACCGAAAACCGAATGTCTCGCGAAAACTCGGATGTCCCGCCACCGGCAGGACTACGAAATCCCCGCGAAACTTGGCCAAACTAGGGCGCAGAACGGGTCTTTAGCACCCTAAACAGCGCTGATTGTGGTTAAGGACTGGTTACCGGGCCTGCTTCACCTCTCCCCGCGAGGGGGAGAGGGAAAACGCAAAGGCCGCCCGCCTGAAGGCAGACGGACGGCCAGTTCCCGGGGGCAGGGAAAAATCAGTTCTGCGGCGGCGCCGACTCGGGCCGGTTGCGGCGCTCGGCCATGAACTGGTCGAACTCGGTCTTGTCCTTGGCGAAGCGCAGGCGATCGAGAAATTCGCGGAACTCGCGCTGCTCTTCTTCCAGGCGGCGCAGCGTCTCGCTGCGGTATTCGTCGAAGGCATGATTGCCGCTGGTGGGCGCGGAATTCCACGAGCCCGGCGCCGCCCATCTTCGAACGCATCCAGTCCATCTTGCGCTGCATGCGCTCCATCCTGTGCTGCCAGCGGTCATGACCGCCGTGATATCCGCATCCCATTCTTCCGCTCCATATGGTGAAGGCGAGGACGACAAGGCCCAGGGGCCACCAGGCCATGAAGCCGAGGACGATCAGCGCGATCCAGGCGGGTTTGCCGAATTCATCAAGCTTCGCGGTAAGGGGCATGGCTGTGCCTCGCGTGTGAATGTAAATAACATTTACATAACTAAGACGGCAGCGGACGGTTGTCAAGCGTCCCACAGATAGGGATCAACAGGGTCAACCGCGAGCCGCGGCCACGCCCGTGGGGAGCCCGAGGCCGCGCAGATAGATCAGGAAGGCGGCTTCCAGCAGTTCCTCCGGCGGCATCGGCAATGCGCGCCGCGCCGCGTCGCCGCGCGAAAACAGCGACGCGATGCCGTGGGTGAGGCTCCAGATATGCAGCGCCACCATCAGCGCCGGCGGCCGGCCCGCCGCCGGCATCAGCGCCACCAGCTTCTCGGCCGCGCCGCGCAGCACCGCGAAGGCGCGCTCGCCCGCCTCGCGCAATTGCGGATCGGCATCGAGCGGAACGCCGGCCTCGAACATGGCCGAGTAGTAGGCCGGCTCGCGCTTGGCGAAATGCAGATAGGCCTTGCCGAGCCGGTCGAAGGCGGTGAACACATCCGGCTTGCCGTCATCCCACGCGCGCAACTGCGCCGCGGTGAACTGCTCGAACCCGCGCCGCGCCACATCCGACAGCAATTCGTCGCGATCGCGGAAATGCCGATAGGGCGCCGCCGGGCTTACCCCGGCCCAGCGCGCGGCATCGGCGAAGGTGAAGCCGGCCGGCCCCTTCTCCGCGATCAGCTCGAGCGCGGCGCGCACCAGGGCTTCCTTGAGGTTGCCGTGGTGGTAGCCGCGCGGCCCGCCGTGCCTGCCCCATTTCATGTGAATTGCTTTTACATTACGCCGCGGCGCCCGTCGATGGCGCGTTTAGATGCGGCGGCGGTGCGGAGCGACCAGCGGCAAATGGTCGAACAGCGTCGGACCGTTCGGCTGCGCGCCTTCGATCGTCAGCAAGCGCAGCTTGGTGACCACGCCGCCGCTGGCGGAGAAGCCACCGGCTTTACCACCCGCGGCCAGCACGCGATGGCATGGCACGATCAGCGGAATCGGATTTTGCCCGAGCGCCACACCAACCTCGCGCGCCAGCATGCGGTCGCCCAGCCGTTCAGCGATCTCACCGTAGGTCAATGTCGCGCCGGGCGGGATCGTGCGGGCAATATCGTAGACGCGACGGTTGAATTCCGGTGCGCCGGCGAGGTCGAGCTTGGCATCGCGCAGATCGCGCCGCTCGCCATGCAGCAGCGCCGTGATGCCGTCGATTGTCTGCTGCACGTCGGCCGGCGGCGCGGCTTCGCGCGCGCCGGTAAAGCGGCGAAGCACGCGCCGGCGCGTGGCCTCCGCATCGGCTTCCGGCAACTGCACGCCGGCGATGCCGCGCGCGTTCCAGACGATGGCGCAGGGGCCGATGGCGGTCTCGAATAAAGCGAGGTTAGTCATGACACACGAGATTACCACGCGCGGTCAGGTGCCGCCGCCCGCTTCCTGATCCGCCCGCATGGCGATGCGCAGCGGCTTGGGGATCGGCCGGGCGCGGCCGCCGGAGACGAAGGCGACCTGCACATGCGCCTGCACCAGCAGCTCCTCGCCGCGCATCACCTTCTGATGCAGCATGACAGAGGCGCCCTTCACCTCTTCCGGCGCGGTGACGATGGTCAGCACGTCGTCCATGTGCGCGGCTTTGCGGAAATCGATGCTCATGTGGCGCACCACGAAGGCAAAGCCCGGCGCTTCCGCGGCCGCCTGCTCGAACAGCGCGCGGTGGTCGGCGCCGATCAGCCGCAGGTAATTGGTCCGCCCGCGCTCCATGAAGCGCAGGTAGCTGGCGTGATAGACCACGCCGGAAAAATCCGTGTCTTCGTAATAGACCCGCACCGGCTGCCGGTGCTGGCCGTCGCGAATTTCGCCGTCGAGATGTGACGCCACCCCCGACATCATAGCGTCCGCGCCAGCGGCAGCACGTGGTCGCGCGTCAGCAGCGCAAAGTGCAGATCGGGCAGCGCCCGCGGATCGACCCACACCACCTGATCGATCTCTGCCTGCGGCTTGATCGCGCCCTCGACGTTAACCGCGTAGACGGCGGCGCGCACCTGGAATTCCGGCTCGTTTGCTGCCACGCAATCGAACACGCCGAGCGCCTGCGCGCTGTTTTCCATGACGCGGCAGCCCAGTTCCTCGACGATCTCCCGCGACAGCGCCGCGACATCGCTCTCGCCGGTGTCGCGCTTGCCGCCGGGCTGCATGAACGCCGCCGTGCCGCGCTTGCGAACCAGCAGCACACGACCGGCGTCGTCGCGGATCAGCGCCGCCACCACGCTGATGATCCGTTCGCTCATTCGTCGTCTCCCGAAAACAACCCGAACTGGCTGGGATCGCGTGCAGGTTCGGGCAAGCCGAGATGCTTGAAGGCATGCGAGGTGAGCAGCCGCCCGCGCGGCGTGCGCTGGATGAAACCCTTCTGGATCAGAAACGGCTCGATAATGTCCTCGATGGCATCGCGCGGCTCCGACAACGCGGCGGCCATGGTATCCACGCCGACCGGGCCGCCGCCGTAACTGACTGCAATGGTGGTGAGATAGCGCCGGTCCATGGCATCGAGCCCGGCGGCATCGACCTCCAATTCGCCGAGCGCGCGGTCGGCGACCTTGCGGTCGATTTGGCTAGCGCCGTCGACATGGGCGAAGTCGCGCACGCGCCGCAACAGACGGCCGGCGATGCGCGGGGTGCCGCGTGCGCGGCGCGCGATCTCGTTGGCGCCGTCGGCGGTGATCTTCAAGCCCAGCACGCGGGCGCCGCGATTGACGATTTCTTCCAGCTCGCCTTCCGAATAAAAATTCAGCCGCACCGGAATGCCGAAGCGGTCGCGCAGCGGATTGGTGAGCAGGCCGGCGCGGGTCGTAGCACCGACCAATGTGAACGGCGACAAATCGATTTTCACCGAGCGCGCCGCCGGCCCCTCGCCGATGATGAGATCGAGTTGGAAGTCCTCCATGGCCGGATAGAGGATTTCCTCCACCGCCGGATTGAGCCGGTGGATCTCGTCGATGAACAGCACGTCGCGTGGCTCGAGATTGGTCAGCAATGCGGCGAGATCGCCGGCCTTGGCGATCACCGGGCCGGAGGTGGCGCGGAAATTCACGCCCAGTTCGCGCGCCACGATCTGCGCCAGCGTGGTCTTGCCGAGGCCGGGCGGGCCGACGAACAGCACATGGTCGAGCGCCTCCTGGCGCGCGCGCGCCGCCTCGATGAACACGCCGAGATTGGCGCGCGCTTTCTCCTGGCCGATGAATTCCGACAACCGCTGCGGACGCAACGAGACGTCGACGTCGTCGTCGCGGCGATCGGCGGTGACGAGGCGGCGCGGAGTGGTGGTCACGACGGCCTCACGAGATGGGCCTCATTTGGAATTGGCGGCTTAGGCGCCAGCACAGCATGAACGGCACGAAACAGGTCAATACTTTGAGCCCGTCAAATTGCCAAGCGGGCATCATTTCGGCCGAAGATTCGCTGCGGTCGAACAAGAAGGCAAAGCCCAATGCTACTGTACCGCCGAGCGCTGCCGGGTAGGCGATCGGCAACGGGCGCGGACGCGCGCGCGCGGCGCCCGCCAGGACTCCTGCGATCAAGGCCGGTACGCCGCCGATGATATAGCTTAGCGGCAGCCCGACGATGAACAGCACGCCGGATTTTGCGACGTCGGTCAGAGTCGCATCCTTGTAGTGCAGATGGACGAAGAGGCCGGCGGCAAAAATCAGCCAGCCAACTGGCGGTCCGACAAGCGCGAACAGCAACGCCGTCTTCACGAAGGCGGCCAGCCGTCCCACTGGAGAGCTTTGCGGCACTGCGACAGGCTGCGCGCTCACTTCGTTAACTCCTTCAGCCACTGCCTTATTAGGCTCGCGGCGTCGGCGGTGACGAGGCGGCGCGGGGTGGTCATGACAGGCCGTGCAGTGGCCGGCTGAAAAGCCAGCACAGGCTTGCCGCAATCGCGGCGGGGATCGACAGGAACAACGCGAGGAATGCGCCTTGCCGCAAACCCTTTACACTCGGCAGCAGCAGGGGGGATGATTCCGAGGGCGACACAAAGAAGCCGAGAGCGACGACGCCGAGCACCAAGGTCCCCACGATTGCGAGCGCGACCCACAGCGAGTTCAATCCGCCATAGACCGATGCAATCGCGAAAGCGAAACCGGCAATAACCGACGGCGCCACTGCGGCGGCGAGGGCGAAAAAGACGAGGAGAAACACCGCGACCGACAGCCAGGCGCTCAAGGCTCCCAGGTCGACGAGTTCGAGCATGATCTGCAGCAGGGGGACGCCGACCACGAGAACGAAGAGTCCAAACACGGCAGTGGCGGCAAGCGGCCCGACGATCGTGAAGATTATGACGATGCCGAGACTGCGCGCGAGGCGCCGGGATTCGAAGGCTACGGTCATTTCGCCAGCTCCCTTAAGCCCTGCCGGATCAGCGTCGCGGCGTCGGCGCCCTCGCCAGCGTTGCGCGTCGCCGCCGCGATGGCGGCCGCCGCCTGCGGCTGGCCGTAGCCGAGATTGACCAGCGCGGACACCGCATCCATCACCGGCTTGGGCGCGCGTTTGTCGTCGAGCGCACCGGCCAGATGCACGAACGCGGGATCCACGCTCGCATAGGCCGGCGCCTTGTCCTTCAATTCGGTAACGATGCGTTCGGCCACCTTCGGCCCGACGCCGGGCGAGCGCGAAATCGCCGCCTTGTCGCGCATCGCCACCGCGGAGGCGAGATCGGCGACCTTCAGCGTGCCGAGCACCGACAGCGCCACCTTGGCGCCGACGCCCTGCACCGTCTGCAACAGGCGGAACCATTCGCGCTCAACGTCGCTGGCGAAGCCGAACAGTTTGATCTGGTCTTCGCGCACGTAAGTTTCGATCGACAGCGTGGCGGCTTCGCCGGTCGCTGGCAGCGCAGCAAGCGTGCGCGGCGAGCAATGCACCTGATAGCCGACGCCGCCGACGTCGAGGATGATGTAATCCACGCCGTAGCTGTCGACGATGCCCTTGAGCTTGCCGATCATGACGCCGCCGCCTTCAGCACTGCACTCGTGCGGTGATGCGCGTGACACACCGCGATCGCCAGCGCGTCGGCGGCGTCCTCGCTTTGCGGATCGGCTTTCGGCAGCAGCACGCCGATCATCATGCGGATCTGCGCCTTCTCGCTGTGGCCGGCGCCGACCACGGTCTTTTTCACCACGTTGGGCGCGTATTCCGCCACCGTCAGCCCGGCCTTGGCCGGCACCAGCATGGCGATGCCGCGCGCCTGCCCGAGCTTGAGCGTCGCCACCGCGTTGGCGTTGACGAAGGTCGCCTCCACCGCCGCCTCATGCGGCCGGTATTGCGCGATCACTTTGGCAAGCCCGTCATGGATGACCACCAGCCGGGCGCCTAATTCGGCCCGCTCGCTGGTCTCCAGCGATCCGCAGGCCACGTAGATGAGCCGGTTGCCGTCAGCCTCGACCAGCCCCCAGCCGGTGCGGCGGAGCCCGGGATCGATGCCGAGGATGCGAATCGGATGCCCGACCATGGCCCGTTGATAGACCCAAGTCTGCCGTCCGACCAGAAGCCGGCTTCTCGGCCAGAACGGATCGCCCAAACGCCCCCAGGACTTCTAGAACATGATCCCGAAATGCATGTCCTCGACTTGATCGGGGATAGGAACCGGTTTTCGGCAAAGCTCATGCTCAGCCAAAATGTTAGCTCGACCCGCCGAAGCCGTACCCCATGATCGATCCGCATACGCTCTCGTTGTTCCAGGACGCCGTCGCTGACCCGCGGTTTGCGGCCGCCGTCGGCATTGCCGCGTTGTCCGGCCTGGTGCGCGGATTTTCCGGCTTCGGCTCAGCGCTGATCTACATGCCGCTGATCTCGGCGGTGTACAGCCCGCGGCTGGCCGCGCCCACGCTGCTGCTGATCGACACGATTTGCAGCCTGCCGTTTGCGCTGTACGCCATGCCGCATTGCAATTGGCGCGAAGTGACCCCGGTCTCGATCGCCAGCGCCGTTGTGTTGCCGTTGGGCGTATTGGCGCTGGTATGGGTCGACCCGCTGTGGCTGCGCTGGTTCATCGCGGCGCTGGTGCTGCTCGCGCTGGTGACGCTGGCCGCCGGCTGGCGCTATCACGGCCGCCCGACGCTCGCCGCCTTGCTCGGCGTCGGCGCGCTGGCCGGCTTCGCCGGCGGCGCCGTGCAGATCGGCGCCCCGCCGCTGTTGGTGTTCTGGCTCGGCGGCAACAACAACGCGGTGACCGTGCGCGCCAACATCATGGTCTATTTCGTCGCGCAGGGCGCACTATCGATGGTCATGTATTTTATCAGCGGCCTGTTCAGCGCGCAGGCGGTCGTCCTGTCGTTGCTGCTGGGATTGCCGTTCGCGGTCGCGATGGTAGCAGGTACGTTGTGGTTTCACGGCGCCAGCGAGGCGTTCTACCGCCGCGCCGCCTATCTGATCATCGCCTTGGCGGCTCTGGTGAGCTTGCCGGCATTCGACGCACTGAGATGACTTTGTTGCGCGCGTGTCAGGCGCTCATTTTCTGCACCAGCGAGTCGGACACTTCGAAATTGGCGTAGACGTTCTGCACGTCGTCGCTTTCGTCGAGCGCCTCGATCAGCTTGAGCACCTTCTCGCCGGCCTCGTCGTCGAGCGCCACCGTATTCTGCGGCTTCCACAGCAGCGCGGCCTTGCGTGGCTCGCCGAACTTCGCCTCCAGCGCCTTCGCCACATCGCGCAGCGTCTCCGCTGTCGTGAAAATCTGATGGCCGTCGTCATTCGACGTCACGTCCTCGGCGCCGGCCTCGATCGCGGCGTCCAGCATCTGGTCGGCGCTCGCCACCTTGGCGTCGTATTCGACCACGCCGACATGATTGAACATGAACGATACCGCCCCGGTCGTAGCCAGATTGCCGCCATTCTTGGTGAAGGTGGCACGCACTTCGCCGGCGGTGCGGTTATGATTGTCGGTGAGCGCCTCGACGATCACGGCGACGCCGCCCGGCCCGTAACCCTCGTAGCGGATTTCGTCGTAGGTTTCGGCGTCGTTGCCCTGCGATTTCTTGATCGCACGCTCGATATTGTCCTTCGGCATGTTCTCGGCGCGGGCGGCCAGGATCGCGGCGCGCAGGCGCGGATTGAACGCCGGGTCGGGCAGGCCGATCTTGGCCGACACGGTGATTTCGCGCGCGAGCTTGCCGAACAGCTTGGAGCGCGCCTTATCCTGGCGCCCCTTGCGATGCATGATGTTCTTGAATTGGGAATGACCAGCCATGACCCGGACTGCAATTGAGGTTGATGCTTGCGGCTATATAGGCTGGTTGCTTAAGAAAATAAACTCCGCCGCGTCAGGCCGCGGCGACCGCCACATTGCGCAGGATGGCGTCGATGCGCTCGCCGACGCGTGCCACGTTGCGGTGGACGCGCGCCTTGTAACGCCTGACCGCGTCGCGATCGACCATGAAGAACTGCTTTTCCGGATAGCTGCGGCCGAAAATATCGATCAGCATGCTGCGGAACGTGCCGGAAACGACGTCCGGCATCTGCTCCGAGGTCTGCTCGGCATAGGCCACCAGCTCGGCCGAGGTGAGCGCGCATAGCAGCGGGTGCAGGCGCGACGAATAGACGTTTTTGTGGCGCTGAATGATCTGCATGGCGCAGTCGAGCGCGTGATCGGGGCGGATTTCGTCGACGATCTGCAGCGGCTCGTCCACACTGGACGTGTTCATCGGGAACTGGTCGATCAGCCAATCACCGAGATGCGTCACGTTGTTGCGCCCTCGCCCGTACAACAGCACATCGTCCTCGTAGCGCGCGAACCAAGTGTCGAGCCGCTCGATGAGCCGGTCGAGGCCCACGCGCGGGATCAGTTCGCGGTATTGCGTGCCGAAAATTCCGATCGCCGCCCTGCCGCGGGCGACGATGTCGAGCACGTCGTCGCCGAGCAGCGGCTGGAACATGCCGTTGCCGATGCCGAGCACCACCAGGTCGTATTTGTCGCGCGCCTGATCGAGGGTGCCGAAGCCCAAATGATGCACCTCGGCCTCGCCCGGCAGCAGCGCATTGATCATCTGGCAGCCCAGCCGGCCGCCGAAAGTGCCGAGGTCGCTGTCGGAGACAACCGCAACGCTGCAGGCGGCGACCGGCTTGAGCCGCTCGGTCGGGGTGAGCCGCATCAGCACTTGGCCGGCGTCGATCGGCGCGGTGCATTCTATGCGGAAACCGTAGCGATCGAACAGCAGCGCGAGATCGTAGAAGCTGAAGGCATTGGCGAAGCCGCGCGCGGCGCGATCGCCGCTCCCCGGCAGATCGGTCGCGCAATAGCTCAGGATCACATCCTGCTTGCAGAAGCGCAAATGGGTGAAGAAGCTTTCGACGTCGGCGATCGGCTCGAGCGCGCCGAGCATGACGATGATGTCGGAATTGGCGGCGGCCTGGGTCGGAAAGGCGCCGGCGTTGAAATCGCCGACGCTGCTCTGATAGCTACAGCCGGTCGGCAGCAAATGTTGCAGCGTCGTCGCGCTGCTGAGATCGAGCACGCGCGAGCCGGCCGGGATGAATTGGGCGGCGAGTTCCGCCCGCGCGTCGGTCGCGTGTGCGACGCCCGGCGTGAAGTCGGCCGTGGTTTCTAGCGCAAGATTGAGATTGACGTTCATGTCCGCCGTGCCGAGGTCGCCATGCCGAACCCAGCACAACCCGGCGAATCACCGCCGCTTACGGAAACACCGCAATGACTCGCGGTCAACCCGGCGAGCTCGTAAAAACATTTAATCCCAGAATTTCGGCCGCGCTTCTTCCAGGATGCCGCCGAGGCGGACCGCGCCGACCTTGCTGGCCAGCCCGCTAGCGTCGTCGGTTTCCACCGCGATGGCGCACAGCGTGGCCGCACCCGTGGCCGGCTCGAATTTCGCGGTCGGGATCTTGCGCAGGAAGCGGTTGAGCGGCTCGTCCTTGTTCATGCCGATGACGGAATTGAAATCGCCGGTCATGCCGACGTCCGACACGAAGGCGGTGCGGCCGGGCATGATGCGGTGGTCGGCGGTCGGGCAATGGGTGTGGGTGCCGACCACGAGGCTGACGCGGCCGTCGACGAAACAGCCCATCGACTGCTTCTCGCTGGTGGCCTCGCAATGCATGTCGACGATGACGGCATCGGCGCCCGACTTGAGCGGACAGGCGGTGAGCTCGCGCTCGACCGTGGTGAACGGATCGTCGAGCGCATCCATGAAGATGCGGCCCATGGCGTTGATCACCAGCGCGCGCTTGCCGTTCTTGCTCTCGACCAGCGCAGCGCCGCGGCCGGGCGTGCCTTTGGGATAATTGACCGGACGGATCAGGCGCGGCGCGCGCTCGATGAACACCAGCGCCTCGCGCTGGTCCCAGGCGTGATTGCCGAGCGTAATGGCGTCGGCGCCGGCGTCGATCAACTCGTTGTAGATGACTTCGGTGATGCCGAAGCCGCCGGCGGCGTTTTCGCCATTGACGACGACGAGGTCGAGCTTCCATTGGGCGACCAGCCCCGGCAGGCGTTCGTTGACGATCGTCCGCCCCGAGCGCCCAACCACGTCGCCGATGAAGAGAATACGCATGCGTTTTTAGGACTCTTTATTGGCGCATGATCTTATCCGAAAACCGGTTCCCATTTTTCGGGATCATGCGCTGCGAAAATCGATCACCTCGCGCTCCGTTAGCACGAGATCGAGCCGCGCGTCGCGCTCGGTGGCGGGCACCTTGGGGATTTCCTGTGCGGCATAGGCGATGCCCACGGCGATAACCTTCTTCTTCGCGCGCAGCGCATTGATGGTCATGTCGTAATAGCCGGCGCCATAGCCGATGCGGTGACCTTGGCGGTCGAAGGCGGCGAGTGGAACAATCAGAATGTCGGGCGCAACCTCGGGTGCATCGGGCGTCGGCTCGCGGATGCCCCATTGGCCCGACGCCAACGGCGCGCCGAAATGCCAAGCGCGCATGATCAGCGGTAGCCCGCGCCCGGCGATGGCCGGCAGCGCGAGTTGTGCGCCGGCGTCGCTAAGCTTGCGCAACAACGGGATGGGATTGATCTCCGACTTCGCCTTCATCGGCGAAAAGCCGGCCACGATCATGCCGCTCACGACCTGCAGCGGGAACGCGCGGCCTGCGATCGCTGCCGCCGCGGCGGCGCGCTCCGCCACCGGCAGCGCATCGCGCAACGCCAGCGCCGCGGCGCGGAGGGCAGCTTTCGTCTGTTCGGTTTCGGTTGCGTCGGACATCGGAAAAGTGCGGAGCCGCGAAGGCCGTCGGAGTGTGATCCCGGGAACCTACATAAGTAGGTGGGCGCCATATGACCGAGCCCACGAGCCCGGCCAGGGACAGCTCCCGTTAGGATCGTAAGGCCCCGGGGAATGTGACCCCGTCGCGCCCCACAGCCCCGCTTGGGCAATGTAGGCGTTATGGGTGGCCAGCGCCAGCGGCGTTGCGCTCAGTCACGCAAGCCGGTGCCGGTGTTAACCACCATCATCGTCGCGATGATGAGCGCGACCTGTTTGCGCGCCACGCCCTCCTCGGCGAACACTTCGCCGAGCGTCACGACCAGCTTCTTTCCGCTCCGAATGACGCGGCCGATCGCGCGCAGCCGCTCGCCTTTTGCCGGCGCCAGCAGGTTGATCTTGAACTCGGTGGTCAGCACGGCCGCATCGCGCGGCATGACGGTGAGCGCCGCATAGCCGCAGGCGCTGTCGGCGATGGTGGCAACGGCGCCGGCGTGGATAAAATTGTGCTGCTGAAGAATTTTGTCCGAGAAGGGCAGCACGATCTCCACTTCGCCTGAGCGAACGGCCGCAATCTCAGCGCCCAGCGTCGTCATGATCGTCTGACGTCCGAAGCTGTCTCGAACGCGCGCCTCGATCTCCTTCGCATCCAGCATCAACGGCTACCCGATCGCCACGCCGTTGCCGAGCGTCTGGTTGAGCTTCTTGGTGATGCCTTCGATGCGTTCGGCCGCCGAGTTGAAGGCGTTAACCACCGCGCTCGATGCCGCCATGGCGCGGTCGGCGGCGACCACGCGGGCATCCTGCAGGGCGGTCGCCTCCTCCTCCAGGCGGCGGATCTTGCGCGCGGCTTCCGCCAATTCGTCCGCCACCATCAGCGCCGCCATCACCGTGAGCCGAGTGTCGCCAATCTCGCCGAATTTCTTGCGCAGCACCTCGATCCGCGCGTCGAGATCCTTGGCGAGCGCCTGCAGATGCTCCTCCTGCCCGTCCTCGCAGGCGAGGCGGAACTGGCGGCCGGCTATGCTGGCGTTGACCTGGGCCATGATCTTACTCATTGGCGTCCAGCACCGACTGGATGCTGGCGATTGCCGCGTCCAGCCGCTGCGCGATCTCGCGGTTGGTGCTCTCCAGCCGGCGCGAGCGTGCGGCTTCGCCGTCGAGCGCGGCGGCGAGCCGGGTGCGGTCGACGCCGAGCGCATGGAGCTGGCTCGCCAGCCCCTCCTCGCTGCGGTCGGCCTCGCGCCGCCGCTCGACCGCGGCATCGAGACCGTCGAGCGCGAGCGCCAGACGCTTCACCGCTGTATCGATCGTACTTTGCTCCGTCATCGCCATCGTCCGCACTCAAAAACTCTTGCGGCGGCAAACATTTAGGCGAAGAAGCTTACGTGCCGCGCGACCAGGGCGTCAACGCCGCCGGCACGATTTACCCCGATGTTTTCGCACGCCTGTGCATGGCTGCCCGGCGCCCGCTCCGTCACATTGACTCAAAGTCCTCACATGCTATCCAGCCCACGCAAACAGGCCATTTCCATGAGTCCAAACGCTTCGCCGACGGCCGCCGTGGCGCCCACCGCGCGCCGCGAGCAAGCGGCCGCTAGCTCCGCCGTCGCCCATGCCAGCATGGCCAATGCCATCCGCGCGCTGGCGATGGATGCCGTCGAGCAGGCGAAATCCGGCCATCCCGGCCTGCCCATGGGCACCGCCGATGTGGCGACCGTGCTGTTCACGCGCTTCCTGAAATTCGATCCGGCCGATCCGGCCTGGCCCGACCGCGACCGCTTTGTGCTGTCGGCCGGCCATGGCTCGATGCTGATCTACGCGCTGCTCTATCTCACCGGCTATCCGGCGATGACGATCGGTGAGATCAAGCGCTTCCGCCAGCTCGGCTCGATCACCGCCGGCCATCCCGAATACGGCCACACGCCCGGCATCGAGACCACCACCGGCCCGCTCGGTCAGGGGCTCGCCAACGCGGTCGGCATGGCGATCGCCGAGCGGCATCTCGCCGCCGAGTTCGGCGCCGATGTGGTCGATCACAAGACTTACGTGCTCGCCTCCGACGGCGACCTGATGGAAGGCATCAGCCAGGAAGCGATCGCGCTCGCAGGTCACCTGAAGCTCAACAGACTGATCGTGCTGTTCGACGACAACGGCATCTCGATCGACGGCGCGCTCTCGCTTGCCGACAGCGTCGACCAGGTGAAACGCTTCGAGGCCGCCGGCTGGACCGCTTCGCGCATCGACGGGCACGATCCGGCGGCCATCGCCGCCGCACTGGAGAAGGCGCAATCCTCCGACAAGCCGGTGCTGATCGCAGCCAAGACCACCATCGGCTTCGGCGCGCCGAACAAGGCCGGCAAAGCGTCGGCGCACGGCTCGCCGCTCGGCGCCGACGAAATCAAAGGCGCACGGGAACGCCTGGGCTGGACCCACGCGCCATTTGAAATTCCCGCCGACATTCTTTCCGCCTGGCGCAAAGCCGGTGAGCGATCGAAACCGGCGCACGCCGACTGGAGCAAGCGGCTCGCCGCAATCGATGCCGGCAAGCGCGCCGAATTCGAACGCCGCATGAAGGGCGATCTGCCGAAGCCGGCGTTTGCCGACGCCGTGCGCGCGGTGAAAGAGAAACTCGCCGCGGCGCCGAAAGAGATCGCCACCCGAACCGCATGCGAATTCGCGCTCGAGAGCCTGATCCCGGCGCTGCCGGAAATGCTCGGCGGCTCGGCGGATTTGACCGGCTCCAACAACACGCGCACCAAATCGATGAAGGCGATGAGCGCGGCCGATTATTCCGGCCGCTTCATCCATTACGGCGTGCGCGAGCACGGCATGGCCGCCGCCATGAACGGCATGGCGCTGCACGGCGGCATCATCCCCTATTCCGGCACGTTCCTGGTGTTCTCGGATTATTGCCGCCCGGCGATCCGGCTCGCCGCATTGATGGGCAAGCGGGTGATCCATGTGATGACCCACGACTCCATCGGTCTCGGCGAGGATGGCCCGACGCATCAGCCGGTCGAGCATCTGGCCACGCTGCGCGCGATTCCAAATCTCCTGGTGTTCCGTCCCTGCGACGCGGTGGAGACCGCCGAATGCTGGCAGCTCGCGCTTGAAGCGAAAAACCGTCCGAGCGTACTGGCACTGACGCGGCAGAACCTGCCGCAGCTCAGCCAGAATTTCCTCGACAGCAATCGCTGTGCCGCCGGCGCCTATGAGATCGCCGCGGCCGAGGGCAAGGCCCAAGGAAAAGAAGAAGTCTCGCTGTTCGCCACCGGCTCGGAAGTCGCGATCGCGGTGGAGGCGAAAAAACTGCTGGCCGCGCGCGGCATCTCCGCGCGCGTGGTGTCGGTGCCCTGTTTCGAGTTGCTGCTGGAGGCGCCGGAGGCGGCGCGCCGCGCGCTGATCGGCTTGGCACCCGTCAAGGTCGGTGTGGAAGCCGCCGTGCGCCAGGGCTGGGACGCCATCATCGGTTCCGACGGCGTCTTCGTGGGTATGACTTCAGTTCGGCGCCAGCGCGCCCTACAAGGACCTTTACAAGCATTTTGGCATTACCGCCGAGGCGGTCGCCGATGCGGCCGCGCGCAAGCTTGGGAAAAGTTGATTTGGGTCAATACGCGTCGTGGCCGATTGCGGCCATGACAGCTTGAACGAGCCGGGAGCGACTGCAATGACTATCCGCGTTGCCATCAACGGGTTCGGCCGCATCGGCCGCAACATCTTGCGCGCCATCGCCGAGGCCGAGCGCAAGGACATCGAGGTCGTCGCCCTCAACGATCTCGGCCCGGTCGAGACCAACGCGCATCTGCTGCGCTTCGACAGCGTGCACGGCCGCTTCCCCGGCGAGGTCACGGTCAAGGGCGACACCATCAGCATCGGCAACGGCGCCATCAAGGTCACCGCCATCAAGGACCCGGCGACGCTGCCGTGGAAGGATCTCGGCATCGACATCGCGATGGAATGCACCGGCATCTTCACCGCCAAGGACAAGGCCTCGCTGCACCTGACCGCCGGCGCCAAGCGCGTGCTGGTGTCGGCGCCCGCCGATGGCGCCGATTTGACCGTCGTCTACGGCGTCAACCACGACAAGCTGACCAAGGATCACAAGGTGGTTTCCAACGCCTCCTGCACCACCAATTGCCTGGCGCCGGTCGCCAAGGTGCTCAACGACGCCATCGGCATCGACAAGGGCTTCATGACGACGATCCACGCCTATACCGGCGATCAGCCCACGCTCGATACCATGCACAAGGATCTCTATCGCGGCCGCGCCGCCGCGCTGTCGATGATCCCGACCTCGACCGGCGCCGCCAAGGCGGTCGGCCTGGTGCTGCCGGAGCTCGCCGGCAAGCTCGACGGCGTGGCGATCCGCGTGCCGGTGCCGAACGTGTCGGTGGTCGATTTCAAGTTCGTCGCCAAGCGCGCCACCAGTAAGGACGAGGTCAACGGCGCGATCAAGCGCGCGGCCGAGCAGCAGCTTAAAGGAATCCTCGGCTACACCACGCAGCCCAACGTCTCGATCGACTTCAACCATGATCCGCATTCCTCGGTCTTCCACATGGACCAGACCAAGGTGATGGACGGCACGCTGGTGCGCGTGATGTCGTGGTACGACAACGAATGGGGCTTCTCCAACCGCATGGCGGACACCGCCGTGGCGATGGGAAAGTTGATCTGACGCCGCGCGCTAGCTTGAGCAAACCATGAGCGCGTTCCGCACCCTCGACCACGCTGACGTGAAGGGAAAGCGCGTGCTGATGCGCGCCGATCTCAACGTGCCGGTGGAGAACGGCGTCGTCACCGACGGTACCCGCATCGAACGCATGGCACATGCCATCACCGAGATCGCCGACAAGGGCGCCAAGGTGATCCTGCTCTCGCATTTCGGCCGCCCGAAGGGCCGCGATCAAAAAAATTCGCTGAAATCGGTCGCCGCCGAGGTGGCCCACATCATCAAGCGGCCGGTCAAATTCGTCGACGACTGCATCGGGGAAGCCGCCGAGCATGCCGTGGCGGCGATGAAGAATGGCGACATCGTCTGCCTGGAGAACACCCGCTTCCACGCCGGCGAGGAGAAGAACGACCCCGCCTTCGTCGCCGCGCTCGCCAAGCTCGGCGACATTTTCGTCAACGACGCCTTTTCGGTGTCGCATCGCGCGCATGCCTCGACCGAAGGGCTCGCGCATCTGCTGCCAGCCTATGCCGGACGAACCCTGCAGGCCGAGTTGGAAGCGTTCGAAAAGGTGCTCGACAAGCCGGCGCGTCCGCTCACGGCCATCGTCGGCGGCGCCAAGATTTCCACCAAGCTCGACCTGCTCGGTCACCTGCTGAAAAAAGTCGATGTGCTGATCATCGGCGGCGCCATGGCCAATACATTCTTACTCGCGCAAGGCAAGAAGGTCGGGAAGTCGCTTATCGAGGCCAACCTCGTTGCGACCGCGCGCACGATCATGAACGAGGCGAAGAGCGCCAAGCGCGAGATCGTGCTGCCAGTCGACGCTGTGGTGGCCGAAAAATTCGAGGCGTTGGCGCCCTCGCGCGTGGTCGATATCGACCATGTCGGCGAAAAGGATATGATCCTGGACATCGGCCCGCGCAGCGTCGAGCACGTGGTCTCGGTGCTGGCCCGCTCGAAGACGCTGGTCTGGAACGGCCCGTTCGGCGCCTTCGAGATCGAACCGTTCGACAACGGCACGGTGGAAGTGGCGGAAGCGGCGGCGGAACTGACCGCGGCCGGCAAACTGGTTTCGGTCGCGGGCGGCGGCGATACGGTGGCGGCGCTCAATGTGGCGGGCGTCGTCGACCGGCTGACGTACATATCCACCGCCGGTGGCGCCTTCCTGGAATGGCTGGAAGGCAAGGCCTTGCCGGGAGTCGAGGTATTGCGGGTAAAATGACGGCGAACTTTAGTTCGCCGTCATCCCGGGCGCGGTGCGACGTGAGCGAAGCTCACGGTGCGCCGCAGACCCGGGATCGCTAGAGGGATGGAGGGAACCATGAATCTCGATGAATTGAACAAGGTGGCGCTGGCCATGGTCGCGCCCGGCAAGGGCATTCTGGCGGCCGACGAGTCCTCCGGCACCATCAAGAAGCGATTCGAGGCCATCGGCGTCGAGTCGACCGAGGACGCTCGCCGCGACTACCGCGAGATGCTGTTCCGCTCAGGCGACGGCATGAAGCACATCTCCGGCGTCATCCTCTATGACGAGACCATCTGGCAAAAGGCCAAGGATGGCACGCCGCTGGTCGAGCTCATCGAGAAGGCCGATGCGATCCCCGGCATCAAGGTGGACGAAGGCACCAAGCCGCTGCCATTCTGTCCGGGCGAACTCGTCACCATCGGCCTCGACAAGCTCGCCGACCGGCTGCCGAAATATTACGAGCAAGGCGCGCGCTTCGCCAAATGGCGCGGCGTGATCGACATCGGCGAGGGCATCCCGAGCAACAACTGCATCAAGGCCAATGCGCACGCGCTGGCGCGCTATGCCGCGCTCTGCCAGGAAGCGCAGATCGTGCCGATCGTCGAGCCGGAAGTGCTGATGGACGGCGACCACGACATCGACCGCTGCGTCAGCGTGACCGAGCACGTGCTCAAGGAGACATGTTCAACGAATTGTTCGACGCCCATGTCATGCTCGAAGGCATGGTGCTCAAGCCCAACATGGTGATCTCCGGCAAGAAATGCGCAAAGAGAGCTTCAGTCGAAGAAGTCGCCGAAAAAACGGTGACCGTGCTGAAGATATGCGTGCCGGCCGCTGTGCCGGGCATCGCCTTCCTGTCCGGCGGGCAAAGCGACGAGGAGGCCACCGCCCATCTCGACGCCATGAACAAGATCGGCAAACTGCCGTGGCAGCTCACCTTCTCCTACGGCCGCGCGCTGCAGCACGCGCCGCAAATCACCTGGCGCGGCAAGCCGGAAAACGTCGCCGCCGCCCAACGCGCGTTTTCACATCGCGCCAAGATGAACAGCCTCGCCACCCTCGGCCAATGGAAGGCCGATCTGGAAAAGAAGGCGGCGTGATGGCTTGTCATTGCCGGGCTTGACCCGGCGAATCCATGATGAGTTTCCGCAGCGGCAGACTTGCGTAAGGCTCTCACAACCGGCGATGCATCATGGATGCCCGGGTCAAGCCCGGGTATGACGAAGAGAAATGCAAAGGAATCCACCGTGATCGATCTCTACACCTGGACCACGCCGAACGGCCGCAAAGTCTCCATCGCGCTGGAAGAGCTCGGCCTGCCCTACACCGTGCATGCCATCAATATTTCCAAGGACGAGCAGTTCGCGCCGGACTTCCTCAAGATCGCGCCCAACAACCGCATCCCGGCGATCGTCGACCGCGACAACGACATGGCGCTGATGGAGTCGGGCGCGATCCTGATCTATCTCGCCGACAAAACCGGCAAGCTGTTGGCGAAAGGGGGCGAGCGCCGCTACCGCACCATCGAATGGCTGATGTGGCAGATGGGCGGCGTCGGCCCGATCATCGGCCAGGTGCATCACTTCGTGAAAAACAACAAGGGCAAGGCGCCCTATGCCGAGGAGCGCTTTCTCAAGGAAACACACCGGCTCTACAAGGTGCTCGACACGCGGCTCGCCGGGCGCGATTTCGTCGTCGACGAGTATTCCATCGCCGACATCGCGATCTGGCCGTGGATCTCGCGCTTCGAATGGCACACCGTCGATCTCAAGCAATATCCGAACGTGCGGCGCTGGTACGAGACTATCGCCGCGCGCCCGGCCGTGCAGAAGGGCTACAAGGTCCCCAAGGACGTGAACCCGATCCCGATACCGGCGTAAAGACTGCTAATAAGCGCCGCCCCGCGGCATCCTGCCCGGCACCCCCCGTGTCAATTTTCCGCCGGATTGAGCTAGCATGCGGGGACCATGGCTTCCCGAAACAAGGCTTCCCGGCCCAAACAAGCCGATCCGCGCCCGGCGCCGCGTCTCTATCTGGTGACGCCGCCGGTCGCGGAGGCACATGCGTTTTCCGTAGCTCTCGCCGCGGCCTTGGGCGTAGGCGACGTCGCCGCCGTGCTGCTGCGCCTGGCCGAGGCTGACGAGCGCACCCAGATCAATTGCGCCAAGGCGCTTGCCCCCATCGTCCAGGACAAGGGCGCGGCAATGCTGCTCGGCGGTCATGCCGACCTGGTGGCGCGCGCCGGCGCCGACGGCGCGCATTTGACCGGCATGGCAGCGTTCAGCGCGGCGGTGGAGCAGCTCAAGCCCGAGCGCATCGTGGGCGTCGGCGGCCTTGCAACACGCCATGACGCCATGTCCGCGGCGGAGGCGGGCGCCGACTACGTGATGTTCGGCGAGCCCGGCGCCGCCGGCGAGCGGCCGGCCTTCGACGCCATCGAGGAGCGCATCGCCTGGTGGGCGGAGGTGTTCGAGGCGCCTTGCGTCGGCTATGCCGTATCGATCGACGAAGTCGCGCCGTTGGCGAAGGCCGGCGCCGATTTCGTCGCGCTCGGCGATTTGCTCTGGCGCGACGCGGCGGCGGTCGCGGCGACGGTTGTGCGCGCCGCCGGTCAGCTGCGCCTGCCGGAGAGCGCGGCATGAGCAGCGCGCGGCGCACGACCATCCTCGCGCTGTGCGCGTTCGCTGCCCTGGCCGCCGCCGGTTTTGGCGCAGCCTAGAACGTCGCCGGCCGCCGCCAATGCGAACACCGGCAATCTCGACCTCGCCTACGGCGCCTTTCAGCGCGGCTACTATTTGACCGCGCTCGCCGAGGCCAGCAAGCGCGCCCAGCAAAACGATGCCGCCGCGATGACACTGCTCGGCGAAATCTACGCGCAAGGTCTCGGCGTCGGCCGCGACGACATCAAGGCGGCGCAATGGTACAAGCTCGCCGCCGCGTCTGGCGACCGCGGCGCCATATTCGCGCTGGCGATGTTCAATTTCGAAGGCCGCGCCGGAGCGCGCAACCCGGGCGAAGCCGCCCGCATGCTGGCGGCCGCCGCCAAGCTCGGGCACGCACCCGCCGCCTACGATCTCGGCCTGCTCTACCTGCAAGGCCAGCAGTTCCCGCAGGACTTCATGCGCGCCGCCGAACTGTTCCGGCAGGCAGCCGACGCCGGAAATCCGGAAGCGCAATACGCGCTCGCCACCATGTACAAAGAGGGGCAAGGCGTGCCGAAGGACATAGTCGAGGCCACGCACCTGATGGAATTGGCGTCCGTCGCCGGCAATATCGACGCCATGGTCGAATTCGCCATCGCCCAGTTCAACGGCCAAGGCACACCAAAGAACGAAGCCGCCGCCGCCAAGCTTCTCCTGATCGCGGCGCGCAGCGGCAGCGTGATCGCGCAGGACCGGCTGTCGCGCGTCCTGATGGCCGGGCGCGGCATGCCAGCCGATGCGACCGAGGCGATCAAATGGCACATCATCGCCAAGGCGGGCGGCGCCAGCGATCCCGATCTCGACATCTTTGCCGCCAAGCAGACGCCGGCGGTGCGCGAGGCCGCCGAGAAGGCCGCCAACACCTGGCTGTCGACCGCCACTCCGCGCTCTTGACGGCGCCCGCCCGCGCGGGCAGACCCCACGCGCCATGCACCATTCAGCCCTGCTCAACGTCATGATCGCCGCCGCGCGCAAAACTGCGCGCGCGCTCAAGCGCGATTTCGGCGAGCTGGAGAAGCTGCAGGTCTCGCTCAAAGGCCCGGCGAATTTCGTCTCGTCCGCCGACCGCCGCGCCGAGGAAACGCTATACCAGGAACTCTCCAAGGCGCGACCCGGTTACGGCTTTCTGGGCGAGGAAGGCGGCGCCCGCGAGGGCGCCGACAAGTCCCATACCTGGATCGTCGATCCGCTCGACGGCACCACCAATTTCCTGCACGGCATTCCGCAATTCGCCATTTCGATCGCGCTCGAGCGCGAGGGCACCGTGATCGCCGGCCTGATCTACAATCCGGCCAGCGAAGAGATGTTCATCGCCGAACGCGGCAAGGGCGCCTTCATGAACGAGCAGCGCATCCGCGTCGCCGGGCGCAAGCGGCTCGCCGAGGCCGTGATCGCCTGCGGATTGCCGCACATTGGCCGCGGCGACCTCGTGCTGGCGCGCCAGGAGACCGGCGCCATGCAGGAGCAGATCGCCGGCCTGCGCCGCTTCGGCGCCGCCGCGCTCGATCTCGCCTGGGTCGCCGCCGGCCGGCTCGACGGCTATTGGGAGCGCGACCTCAAGCCCTGGGACATGGCGGCAGGGTTAATTCTGGTGCGCGAGGCCGGCGGCTTCGTTAGCGATTGCGACGGCGGCGAGAACATGTTCGCCAAGGGCCATATCGTCGCCGGCAACGAGGCCATCCAGAAAGAGGTGCTGCGCGTGCTGAAAGGGGCCGCCAAATAACTCGTCATTCCGGGCTCGCGGCCTTCGGCCGCGCCCCGGAATGACCGGGGACGCAATTTGAACTCAATCGGCCGCTTAACGATTGCCCTTGATACGCTTTTTCCTTGTCACGGGTCTGTGCCATATTGGGTGGCAAATCTGGCCCGACGTTAACTTTTCAAGCTCATGGCAACCGAACTCGATCCGCTCAAACTGTCATCGCCCCGCATCTTCCTGTTGCGGATGCTGGTGTTCGTCGTGCTGGGCGGGCTGGTTACCTTCCTGCTGCACAAGCAGATCGAAGTGGCGTTCATGGCCAATCCCGGCCTCAACGCCCTGATCATCGGCGTCTTGCTGATCGGCATCATACTGTCGGCGCGCCAGGTGCTGCGGCTTTACCCGGAAATCTCCTGGGTCAACAATTTTCGCCTCGCCGATCCCGGCCTCGCGGTCGAACGGCCGCCGGTGCTGCTGGCGCCCATGGCGGCGATCCTCGGCAGCCGCGTCGGCCGCATGGCGATGTCGGCGCAATTGATGCGCGGCATTCTCGATTCGATCGCCACCCGGCTCGACGAGGCGCGCGACATCTCGCGCTACATGACCGGCCTCTTGGTGTTCCTCGGCCTGCTCGGCACCTTCTGGGGCCTGATCGAGACGGTGAGTTCTGTCGGAGGCGTCATCCAGGGGCTGAAAGCCGGCGGCGATGCCGGCAGCATGTTCGAACTCGCTGCGCGAAGGCCTCGCCGCGCCGCTCAGCGGCATGGGCATATCGTTTTCGTCCTCGCTGTTCGGCCTCGCCGGTTCGCTGGTGCTCGGCTTCCTCGACCTGCAGTCGAGCCAGGCGCAGAACCGCTTCTACACCGAACTGGAAGACTGGCTCTCCACCACGGTGTATGACCACGCGGCCGAGCCGGGTACCGCCGCCGGCGTACCGTTCGAGATGCGCTCGGCCATCGACCGTCTGCGCGAGGCGATGAACGAAGTCGGCACCAGCAAGGGCGCCTCCACCGCCATGTCCAATCTGGCCGAGGCGATCCAGGGCCTGGTGCACCACATGCGCACCGAGCAGCAGATGATCCGCGACTGGGTCGACAGCCAGGCCGAACAGCAGCGCGAGATCAAGCGGTTGCTGGAAATCATGGTGCGCGAAAAAGTCGACCGGTGACCTAACCCATGGCGCTTGCACGAACGCGCCGCGGCGACAGCGGCATGAACTACTGGCCGGGCTTCGTCGACGCGCTGTCGACGCTGATCCTCAGCATCATTTTCATTCTGACCGTATTCGTGGTGGTGCAATTCTATCTGCAGCAGGAAGTCGCCGGCAAAGACACCGCGCTCACCCGCCTCAACGCGCAGATCGCCCAGCTCACCGAACTGTTGTCGATGGAGAAGACCGGCAAGGCCAATCTGGAAGACCAGCTCGCGCAGTTGCGCGCCTCGCTCGCCAGCGCCGAGAGCGACCGCGACAAATTCAAGGGCCTCGCCGAAGGCGCCGGTGTCGGCGCCGCCGCGGCGCAGGGCAAGGTCTCCGAACTGAGCGGCCAGCTCGAAGGCGAGAAGAAGATTTCCGCGCATGCGCTGGCGCAGGTCGAGATCCTCAACCAGCAGATCGCGGCGCTGCGCCGCCAGTTGGCCGCGATCGAGGTGGCGCTCGACGCCTCCGAGAAGAAGGACAAGGAATCGCAGAACCGCATCGCCGATCTCGGCCAGCGGCTCAATCTGGCGCTGGCGCAAAAGGTGCAGGAACTGACCAAGTACCGCTCCGACTTCTTCGGCAAGCTGCGCCAAATCCTCGGCAACCGGCCCGACATGCGCGTGGTCGGCGACCGCTTCGTGCTGCAATCGGAGCTGTTCTTCGACACCGGCAAGGCCGATCTGAAGCCGGAGGCGCTCACCGAGCTCGACAAGGTCGCCGTCGCGCTGGTCGAACTGGAGAAGCAAATTCCGGCCGATATCGCCTGGGTGCTGCGCGTCGACGGCCACACCGACGTGCGGCCGATCAGCGGTGGGCAATTCAAGTCGAACTGGGACCTGTCGGCGGCGCGCGCGATTTCGGTGGTGCAATATCTGGTCGGCAAGGGCGTCGCGCCGCAGCGGCTGGTCGCCGCCGGCTTCGGCGAATTCCAGCCGATCGACCTCGGCGCCAGCGATGACGCCTACCGCCGCAACCGCCGCATCGAGTTCAAGCTGACCGAGCGGTAACCTCCGCCGTCATGCCTGGCATTCGGGTCCGGCTTCGCCGGCCCGAGCACATGCCTTGTGCCGGACATCCAAGTCTTTTGATAGACTCAACAAAGCAAGGCGTGGATGGCCGGGACGAGCCCGGCCATGACGAAGGAATGGCGATGTCGCAAGTCACCCTGCGCCCCTACACCGCCGCCGACGAAGACGCGGCGATCGAGCTGTGGCGGCGCACCTGGCAGAAGCATTATCCGCATTTCAATTTCACCGAACGCGTTCCCTGGTGGCGCGAGCGCTGGCGCAAGGAGCTGGTGCCGGTGGCGCGCGTCGTGGTCGCGGAAATCGACGAAGCGTCTAGTCTACTCCACCAGCGCCGCCCCACACTCCGTTCGTTCCCGTGCAAGCGGGAATCCAAAGTCAAATCCACAGCCCTGAGAATTTAGGCCCTGGGTCCCCGCTTGCGCGGGGACGAACGGGTAAAATGCTGATCGGCTTTGTCACCGTCGATCCGAAGACGATGTATCTCGACCAGATCGTGGTGGCGACCGAATATTGGGGCTCCGACGTCGCGCTCACGCTGCTCGACGAGGCCAAGCGTATTTCGCCTAATGGCCTCGACCTGCTGGTCAACAAGGACAACGCCCGCGCCATCCGCTTCTACGAGAAGCACGGCTTTGATTTACGCCGGCGAGGACAAGAACCCGGTGTCGGGCAAGCCGGTGAACCGGATGGCGTGGCGGGCGTAATCGTCAAATGCGGGGCGCGAGGCAATGTCGCTTCCGCTTTCCCCTCGTGATCAGGGTGCGCCGGCCAACGACGCCGCCATGGCGGCGTCGAAAGATTTGGAATCCACCTTGAGATAAGCGAGCTTTTCCTCGGCGATCACCACCGCCTCGGCCACGCCCGGCACCTGTCGCAATCTGTCGGCGAGGCTCTCGGCTCGCTAGCCTGGCCGTCGCCGATGGGGACCAGCCGCGTCGTCAGATAGCTCGGTTGCGCCATGGTGGCCGCGGCGAGCAGCCAGAGCAGCGCCAGCACGGCCGTCAGTGCAAAAACCGCGGCGCTGCCGCCGGTCTGGTTGGCCCAGCCGCCGATCACGCCGCCGACGAAGATGCCGAGGAACTGCAAGCTCGAATAAATGCCGGTGGCCGTGCCCTTGGCGTCGGGCGGCGCCGCCTTGGTGATGAGCGAGGGCAGGCTCGCTTCCATCACATTGAAACCCGAGAAGAAGACCGTCAGCGCGGCCAGCAAGACATATAAATTGCCGGCGCCGAAATAGAGCATCACCTGGCTGACGACGAGCGCGGCCACCGCGCAGACAAACACGCCTTTCATGCGACGATACTTCTCGGCCACGATGATCGCCGGCACCATCACGGCAATCGAAACCAGCAGCACCGGCAGATAGACCAGCCAATCGTTGTGGACCGCTACGTCGAGCGTGCCGCGCAACAGGCCGGGCACCACCAGGAAGCTCGCCGTCAGCATCGCATGCAGTGCGAATATGCCGATATCGAGTCGCAAGAGCTCTTTGTTGCGCAACACCGAACCGATCAATCCCGGCACGGTTTCGGCGTCGCGATGGACGCGTATCTGGCGCGGACTAGGCACGACGAATTCGGTGATCGCGATGCCGACCATGGCGAGCCCCACCATCAGCCAGAAGATGCCCTGAACGCCGATGAAATGCGCAAAGATCGGGCCGGCCACCAGCGCGACCATGAAAGAGGTGCCGATGGTGATGCCGACCATGGCCATCGCCTTGGTGCGGTTCTCCTCGGTCGTGAGATCGGCCACCAACGCCAGGATCACCGAGCCGATGGCGCCGGCGCCCTGCAGCACGCGGCCGAAGATGACGCCGCCGATCGAGGTGGAGAGCGCCGCCACCGCGCTGCCGATCGCGAAAAGGATCAGCCCGATGACGATCATGCGCTTGCGTCCGAACCGGTCGGACAACAGACCGAAGGGAATCTGCAACAGCCCCTGACTCAGTCCGTAGATGCCGAGCGCCTCCCCGACCAGATAGGGCGTCGAACCCGAAAGGTGCTCGGCATAGGCCGCAAACACCGGATAGATCATGAACAGGCCGAGAAGCCTGACCGAGAACACGGCCGCGAGCGAGCCGGCAGCACGGAATTCCTGTCGATCCATCGTATCTAATCCCAACCAAGCCGAAGGCTGCCGCCAGCGGGGCGACGCCGGAAGCTGTTCGCCAAGCTCAAGGCATTATTGTGAAAGACCGCCGAGCATAGGGTCGACTGCCTGCGTAAAAGAGGCCGGACAATGCCCTGCGATCTTGCGGTCGGTCAAATCCGCCGGCTTGCCGCCTGCGTCCGGCTCCTGTATAGAGCCGCCAAATTCAGCCCCTTTCGGCGCACAGGCGCCCACGGAACCCAAGCGATGAAGCAAGATATCCATCCCGGCTACCACACCATCAAAGTGGTAATGACCGACGGCAGCGAATTCACCACCCGCTCCACCTGGGGCAAGGAGGGCGATGTCATGCATCTGGACATCGACCCGAAGTCGCACCCGGCCTGGACCGGCGGCCAGCAGCAGCTGGTCGACCGCGGCGGCCGGCTGTCGCGCTTCCAGAAGAAGTTCTCCGGCTTCCTGAAGGCCGAGGACAAGAAGGCCGACGACAAGAAGGCCGACAAGAAATAGCGCGCGATTACATCCCGCAATGAAAAACCCCCGCTCGCGCGGGGGTTTTTATTTAGCCCGTGGTCGCCGCGATCAGACGCTTTCCGCGCCGAACGCCGCCTTCAACAGGCCGAGCTGACGCTCGACCTGATTTACCACCGCGACTTGGCCGGCGGCCGGGTGATTGTGAATGGTGGAGTCGAGCCGGCGCACCTTGCTTTGCAGCTTGTGCGACCGCTCGATCAGCTCGCGCAAGCTCGCCGGCAGCAATTCCAGATTATTCGGATCGTGGAAGTCGGCGGCGGAGAGCCTGACCTTGCTCTTCTCCTTGTTGGCCTGGGCGAGCGACATCTCGCCTTCCTTCACCGCGCGATGCAACAGCAGCCAGGAGGCGAGCTGCATCAGCCGCGTGGTGAGCCGCATGCTTTCGGTGGCGTAGGCGAGCGCGGCGGCGCGCGCGAGTTTCTTGGATTCCTGCCGGCCGGGACCGTCGAGATAGGTCGCGGTCTCTTCCACCAGCGCCATGCCGTCGCGGAACAGATCGGCGAAGGCCTGCGAATTGGCGAGCCGCTCGCCGAACGACACCGGCTGCGCTTCGCTCATCGACTTCTCGGACATAACGCTACGCCTCACCCTTGTTCCGGGACTGTTACGCGCCCCGTATGAGGATCAGCATCGCTCCCACTGGCCCGCAATGTCCAGACCGCGGATAAGCAAACTTTGTGACATAGTTGCCGGGCAAGCTTAAGGGCGCGGCGACCATAACGGCCGCAGCTGTCCCGGAATGGGACAAAAAAAGAGCCGCCGTCGCCGGCGGCTCGAAGTTGATAACAGGGAGGCGTCAAACAGAGTGGACAGGAGCCACTCAATGTCCATGAAGATGGACAATCAGAGTAATGATCGAGAAAGCTTACCGAACAAGTTAAGAAGTTGCCGCCAATGCCGGATTTTTACGCGGAAGGCGGTCGCGGGGCGATCTTACCGCTTGAAGAATTGATCGGCGGCCGCCCGTTTGGCGCGCTTCTGCGCGATGTCGGCTTCCAGCCGGGAAATCTCGTCGTGCATGAGCTGCACGCGCGCGGCCAGTTCCTCGACCGAGAGCAGGCTCAGGTCCTGCCCGATCTCGTGCGCGATATTCTTCTTCGGCTTGTCGTCTTCGTCGATCGCCGCCATGGCTCGGCTCCGTTAGCTGGAATTTACCCGCGACCGCCCGGGTTGTCACATCGCCATGGGCCGCCTAAACAGGCGCCCTGCCCTTAAAACGCGAGGAACCCATGACCGCACTTCCCGCCCGCATGACAGTCATCGGCATCAAGGCCCCCGGCGGGCCGGAAATGCTGGTGCCGGAGCAGCGCGCGGTTCCTACCCCAGGCGCCGGTGAGATCCTGGTGAAGGTGGCAGCCGCCGGCGTCAATCGGCCCGACGTGATGCAGCGGCAGGGCCTCTATCCGCCGCCGCCGGGCGCGCCGGATATTCCCGGCCTCGAGATCGCCGGCGAGGTCGTCGCGCTCGGACGCCGACGTCAAGCGCTGGAAGACTCGGCGACCGCGTGATGGCGCTGGTGATCGGCGGCGGCTACGCCGAATATTGCCTGGCGCATGAAAGCCACGCGCTTCCCGTCGGCGATTTGTCGATGGTCGAGGCGGCGGCAATCCCGGAAACTTTCTTCACCGTCTGGCACAACATGGTGGAGCGCGGCGGTCTCAAGAGCGGCGAGACCTTCCTGATCCATGGCGGCACCTCCGGCATCGGCACCGCCGCCATCCAGCTCGCCAAGGCGCTCGGCGCGCGCGTCATCACCACCGCCGGCTCGGCAGAAAAATGCGAAGCCTGCCGCAAGCTCGGCGCCGACGTCGCCATTAACTATAAAACCGAGGACTTCGTCGCAGCCACCAAGGCGGCCACCGGCGACAAGGGCGCCGACGTTATACTGGACATGGTCGGCGGCGATTACATCGCGCGCAATTACGAAGCGGCCGCGGTGGAGGGACGCATCGTGCAGATCGCATTCCAGGGCAGCTACAAGGCGACGGTGGATTTCCGCCGCGTCATGCTGAAGCGGCTGCATCACACCGGCTCGACCTTGCGCTCGCGCTCGGTCGCCGACAAAGGGGTGATCGCGCGCGCGGTCGAGGACAATGCGCTGCCGCTGATCGCCAAGGGCAAGGTCAAGTCGGTGATCTACAAGACCTTCCCGCTGCAAGAGGCGGCCGCGGCCCACGCGCTGATGGAAACCAGCACCCATATCGGCAAGATCGTGCTAACCCTTTGAGCGCGCGCCAATATCCTTGCCCGCGAGACGCAAAGCCGGTACTCCAGAGCCGCGAAATCGGCGCAATGTCGGACCTAAACTGAGCAGGGTAAATTTGATTGCAGATTTTCACCGTCGGCGGAGCCGGATCAGCAGAATGACAGGCACCGCCGTCGCCGGGGGTTTTGGATTGATCTCGGTGCGCGGCGTGACGGCCGCCGTGCTCGCGCTCGCCGTCGCGCTGCTGGCGGCACCCACCGCCCGTGCCGTCGAAGCGGTGAATGTGCGGCTCGATGCCGCCGCCATCGATCTCACCGCCGCCACCGAGCTGCAAAAGACCGAAAGCGACCGCACCCAGGTTTCCACCGCGCCCGGCCCCGACGGCATCGTACGCCGCATCGAAGTGCGCGCGCGCGAAGCCAACACCAACTGGGCGGTGTTCGCGCTCACCAACAACAGCGACGAGCAGATCGACCGGCTGATCGTCGTGCCGCATTACCGCATGGTCGGCTCCGGCCTGTTCTGGCCCGACCTCGGCCTCTCGCGCATCGCCTCCATCACGCCGAGCTCGGGCGACCGCCCGCTGCGGCAGGAGAGCACGACCGCCGATATTTTCCGCGTCACGCTCGATCCCGGCACCGTCATCACCTTTGTCGCCGAATTGCGCACCGACAAGTTCCCGCAAATTTATTTGTGGGAGCCGGACGCCTACAAGGACAAGGTCAACTCCTTCACCTTGTATTACGGCATCGTCATCGGCATCGCCGGTCTGCTGGCGCTGTTCCTCACCATCCTGTTCGTGGTGAAGGGCTCGGTGATGTTCCCGGCCGCCGCCGCGCTCGGCTGGGCGGTGCTGATCTATATCGGCATCGACTTCGGGTTCTGGGGCAAGGTGTTCGACATGTCGGCCGGCGCCGAGCGGGTCTGGCGCGCCTGCGGCGAAGCGATCCTGTCGGCGACCTTGCTGGTGTTCCTGTTCGCCTATCTCAACCTGTCGCGCTGGCATGTGCGCTACGCCCACATCACCATCGCCTGGCTGGCCGCGCTCGCCGCCCTGATCGCGGTGGCGGTGTTCGATCCCGCCGTCGCCTCCGGCATCGCGCGCATGTCGCTCGCCGGCATCGCGGTGTTCGGGCTGGCGCTGGTGATTTATCTGTCCACCCACGGCTTCGACCGCGCGGTGCTGCTGATCCCGACCTGGCTGTTGCTGGTGGTGTGGACCGGGGCCGCCGGACTTGCCGTCACCGGCGTCGTCACCAACGACATCATCGGCCCGGCGCTGCTCGGCGGCCTGGTGCTGATCGTGATGCTGATCGGCTTCACGGTGATGCAGCACGCCTTCGCCGGCGGCATCACGCACGGCATCGTTTCCGACGTCGAGCGCCGCGCGCTGGCGCTCACCGGCGCCGGCGATCTGATCTGGGACTGGGACGTTTCCGCCGACAAGGTTTACACCAGCCCGGAAACCGAACAGCTGCTCGGCCTCAAGCGCGGCACGCTGGAAGGACCGGCGGCGACTTGGCTCGACGTGCTGCACCCGCTCGACCGCGACCGCTTCCGCGCCTCGCTCGACAGCGCGGTGGAGCAGCGGCGCGGACGCCTCAGCCAGGGTTTCCGGCTGCGCGCGGCCGACGGCCATTACCTGTGGTTTTCGCTGAAAGCACGCCCGGTGGTCGGCTCCGACGGCGAAGTGGTGCGCCTGGTCGGCACGCTCACCGACGTGACCGATTTCAAGAAAGCCGAGGAGCGGCTGCTGTTCGACGCGGTGCACGACAATCTCACCGGCCTGCCCAACCGCGAACTGTTCATCGACCGCATGGAGGCGGCCTTCGGCTTCGCCCGCTCCGATCCGCAGATCCGGCCGTCGGTGGTGGTGATCGATCTCGACCGCTTCAAGCAGGTCAACGATTCGGTCGGCATCGCGGTCGGCGATTCCATCCTGCTCACCATCGCGCGCCGGCTCACCCGCCTGCTCAAACCGCAGGATACGCTGGCGCGGCTGTCCGGCGACCAGTTCGCCTTGATCCTGCTGTCGGAGCGCGAGCCGGCGCGCATCGTGGCCTTCGCCGAGACGATGCGGCGCACGCTGCGCGCGCCGATCGGCTTCAACGACCGTGAAATCTTCCTGACCGCCTCGATCGGGCTGGCGCTCGCGGAAAGCCAGCCGCACCGCACCGAGGAGGTGCTCAAGGACGCCGAACTCGCGATGTATCATGCCAAACGGATCGGCGGCGACCGCATCGAAATCTTCAAGCCGGCCATGCGCTCGCGCAAGACCGACCGGCTGACCATGGAATCGGAATTGCGCCGCGCCATCGAGCGCGAGGAGATCAAGGTGCTTTACCAGCCGATCGTGCGGCTGGAGGATCGCGCCATTGCCGGCTTCGAGGCGCTGGCGCGCTGGGATCATCCCAAGCTCGGCCGCCTGTCGCCGGCGGAGTTCATCTCGATCGCCGAGGAAATCGGCCTGATCGTCGATCTCGGCCTGTTCGTGCTCGAGCGCACCGCGCGCCAGCTCGCGATCTGGCAGGCCGCCAGCCGCGCGCGCGAACCGATCTTCGCCAGCGTCAATGTGTCGTCGCGGCAATTGCTGCGCCATGACCTGATCCAGGACCTGCGCGGCGTGCTCGGACGCACGGCGCTGGCGCGCGGCACGCTCAAGCTGGAAATCACCGAATCGCTGGTCATGGAAAACCCCGAGCATGCCGCGCAGATGCTCACCCGCATCAAGGAGCTCGGCGCCGGCCTATCGCTCGACGATTTCGGCACCGGGCATTCCTCGCTTGCCTATCTGCAGCGCTTCCCGTTCGACACCATCAAGATCGACCAGTCGTTCGTGCGCACCACCGCGCGCGGCACGCGGCCGGTGATCCTGCGCTCGATCATCGCGCTCGCGCACGATCTCGGCATGGAGGTGGTGGCGGAAGGCGCGGAGACCGATTCCGACGCGGTCGAGCTCTATCAGCTCGGTTGCGAATACGCGCAAGGCTTCGCCTTCGGCGAGCCGATGAGCGCGCAGGCGGCCAGCGGATTGTTGACGCACGAGCACATGGAAGCGGCGCGCTAGATCTTAAGCGTGCCCGGATTCGCTCGACAGCATGCCGAGGTCGATGCCGATCTTGCGCAGCGCCTTTTCGTATTTGCCGTCGGTGTCGGTGCCGAAGATCAATTCCGGATCGGCCGGGCAATGCAGCCAGCCGTTCTGCTGGATCTCGTTTTCCAGCTGCCCGGGCGCCCAGCCGGCATAGCCGAGCGCGAGGATGGCGCTCTCCGGTCCGTTGCCGCGCGCGATTGCCTTGAGGATGTCGAGCGTGGCGGTGAGGCAGATGCCTTCGTCGATCGGCAGCGTCGAGTTCTCGATGAAGAAGTCGGCCGAGTGCAGCACGAAGCCGCGCCCGGTTTCCACCGGCCCGCCCTTGAGCACCTTGACGTCTTCCGCCCGCACCGGCAATTCGATGCGCTCGGCCGCCGGAATCACCTCGAGCTGCACCAGCAGGTCGGGGAATTTGATGTTGCCGGCCGGCTGGTTGACGATGATGCCCATGGCGCCTTCGCTCGAATGCGCGCAAACATAGATCACCGCGCGCGTGAATCGCTCGTCGTTCATCGCCGGCATCGCGATCAGCATCTGACCGTCGAGGTAGCCGCGCGCCGACGTCTTGCCGGCCGATTTGCGGGGAAGCTTCATGCCAAAAGGTTACCCAATCAGTCCGCCTTTGCAAACGATGCTGGCTGCGGAAAATTCAATCACCCACCGTCATATTCAATAGGGCAATTGTGGCGAAATCGCCGCGTTGCCGCTATCTTGTTCACCCCATGCTCACAATGAATTCAGTGGCGAAGCAGGTCCTTACCGTCTAGATCGGGCGCCATGAAAATTATCAAAAACCGATTGCGCGCGACCTTGGCCGCCTGCGGCATCGCCACGCTGCTCGGCGCCCCGGCGCGCGCCGCCGACGCCTCGCCCTGGGTCGAGGATATCAATTCGGCAATTCGTCTGATCGCCGGCGCCAACAAAAGCGACGCCGAAAGCCTGCGCGCCGGTATCGAAATCAAGATGCAGCCGGGCTGGCACACCTATTGGCGCTATCCCGGCGATTCTGGCGTGCCGCCGCGTTTCGATTTTTCCGGCGCCGACAATGTCGCCGCCGTGCAGGTGCTCTATCCGGCGCCGCATGCCTTCACCGACGAGACCGGCACCACCATCGGCTACAAGGATAACGTGATCTTTCCGCTGCGCGTTTTCGCGCGGCAAAAAGACAAACCGGTCACGCTCCATGTCAAGATCGACTACGCGGTGTGCGCGAAGCTGTGCGTGCCGGTCGAGGCGAGCGCGGAGCTGACGCTGGCCGCAGCCGGCGCGGACAATGCCGCGCTGACAGCGGCCGAGGCGCACGTGCCGCAACCGATTTCCGCCGCCGAGGCCGGATTGAGCGCGCGCCGCGCCAATGACGATAAGCGAAAGCCGCTGGTGTTCGTCGATGTCGCGGCGCCCGCCGGCCAGCCGGTCGAATTGTTCGTCGAGGGGCCGACGGCGGAATGGGCCTTGCCCATTCCCGAAACCCGCGCAAGGCGCGCCGGCCGGCCATCAGCATTTCGGTTTCGAACTGGACGGACTGCCGCCGGGCGTCGATCCCAAGGGTCCGTTCGAACTCACATTCACAATTGTTCGTGGCGGCCGCGCGACCGAGGTCAAGACCCATCTCGACTAAACGGGCGCAAGCGCGCTAATTTACACCTCGGATATTCAATAAAACACAACGCAAGAGGAACCCATGCCCATCAAGGTCGGCGACCGTCTGCCCAACGCAACTTTCCGCGTCATGACCGCGGAAGGGCCCCAAGCCCAAGACAACCGACGACATTTTCAAGGGCAAGAAAGTCGCCCTGTTCGCGGTACCCGGCGCGTTCACGCCGACCTGCAACAATCTGCACATCCCGAGCTTCCTGAACAACGTCGACGCCATCAAGGGCAAGGGCGTCAACACCATCGCGGTGACCGGCGTCAACGACGTGTTCGTCATGGAAGCCTGGAAGAAGTCGACCGGCGCCGCCGGCAAGATCGATTTCCTCGCCGACGGCAACGGCGAATTCGCCAAGGCCATCGACATGGCCTTCGACGGCTCCGGCAACGGCCTGGGCACGCGCTCGAAGCGCTACTCGATGCTGGTGGACGACGGCGTGGTGAAGAAGCTCAACATCGAAGACGCGCCGGGCAAATGTGACATCAGCGGTGGCGACGCGCTGCTCAAGCAGCTCTGACAATCTGACATCGCCCGCGCAAGCGGGCGATCCAGTAAACACGATACTTACAATTCAAGTCCAATGCCGGCGAGTACTGGATGCCCCGCTTTCGCGGGGCATGACGCCGGAAACTATTTCGACTTCATCGCTCCGACCGCGCCGGCGCGGGCGGCGACCAGACCGTCGCGCGCGAGTTGATCGGCGCGCTCGTTCAGGGCGTGGCCGGCGTGGCCTTTCACCCAGTGCCAGCGCACCTGGTGGTGCCGCAGCGCTTCATCGAGCCGCTTCCACAGATCGACGTTCTTCACCGGCTTCTTGTCGGCCGTGCGCCAGCCGTTTTTCTTCCAGCCGTTGATCCAGCCGGTGATGCCGTTCTTGAGGTATTCGCTGTCGGTGTGAAGATCGACCGAGCACGGCCGTTTCAGGGCTTCCAGCGCCGCGATCGCCGCCATCAGTTCCATGCGGTTGTTGGTGGTGTGCGGCTCGCCGCCGTGCAATTCCTTCTCGTGGTCGCCGAAGGTCAGGATCGCGCCCCAGCCGCCCGGGCCCGGATTGCCGGAGCAGGCGCCGTCGGTGTGGATAGTGACGCGCTGCTCGCTCATGATATTTTCTCATTGCGCATGATCTTATTCGAAAACCGGTTCCCACTTTTCGGGATCATGCGCCGATGCCGTAGTCGCCGGCGCTCTTCACCGACTGGTGGAAGCGCAACTTGCGGAAATATTCCAGCGGGTCCTTCGGCTTAACCAGCGCGCCGTCCGGCACCGCCAGCCAATCCACCAGCCGGGTCAGCAGGAAGCGCATCGCCGCGCCGCGCGCCAGCACCGGCAGTGCCGCGAGCTCGGCCGCCGATAGCGCGCGCGCCTTGGCGTAGGATTTGAGCAGCGCGCGGCCCTTGGTGACGTTGTAGGAATGATCCGGCTCGAAGCACCAGGCGTTGAGGCAGACCGCGACGTCATAGGCGAGCGTATCGGTGCAGGCGAAATAGAAATCGATCAAGCCGGACAACTTGGCGCCGAGGAAAAACACGTTGTCGGGGAACAGATCGGCGTGGATCACGCCGTCGGGCAGCGCGCGCGGCCAGGATTTCTCGAGCGCGTCGAGCTCCTTGGCGATTTCCGCGCACAGTCCCGGCCGCACGCTGTCGCCGCGATCCTTGGCTTGCTCGTAGAGCCCGCGCCAGCTCTCGATCGACAGCGCGTTTGGCCGCCGCATCTTGAAATCGGCGCCGGCGAGATGCAGGCCCGCCAGCGCCTCGCCGACCGCCGCGCAATGGCCTGCGTTCGGGCGGCGGATCCACAATCCGTCGAGAAAGGTGACGATCGCCGCCGGCCGGCCGGCGATTTTGCCGAGCACGCCGCCTTGTTTGTTTTTCACCGGCTGCGGACAGGTGATGCCGCGGGAGGCAAGATGCTCCATCAGCGCGAGGAAGAACGGCAGGTCGCCCTCGGCCACGCGCTTCTCGTACAGCGTGAGAATGAAATTGCCGGTGTCGGTGTGCACCAGGAAATTCGAATTCTCCACGCCCTCGGCGATGCCCTTGTAGGAGCGCAGCTCGCCGATCTCGTAACGGCTGAGAAATTCGGTGAGATCGTCGGCGGTGACGTCGGTATAGACGGCCATGCAAACGTCACTCCGCCGCCTGGCTCTCCCGCAGCGGGCGGGGCAGCGGAAAGAACACCCCCTCCTCGACGGCGGAGATGGTTTCGACGCTGACCGCGTAGTGCGCGGTGAAGGCGTCGATGATCTCCTCGACCAGCACTTCCGGCGCCGAGGCGCCGGCGGTGATGCCAAGCCGCGCAATATTGCCGAAAATGTTCCAGTCGATATCGGCGGCGCGCTGTACCAATACGGCGTGCGGACAACCAGCGCGCTGCGCCACTTCCTTAAGCCGCTGCGAATTGGATGAGTTCGGCGCGCCGACCACGATCATGGCGTCGACGATCGGCGCGACGCGCATGACCGCTTCCTGCCGGTTGGTGGTGGCGTAGCAGATGTCTTCTTTGTGCGGCCCGGCGATTTCCGGAAATCGGCGTTGCAACAATTCGACGATTTCGGCGGTGTCCTGCACCGACAGCGTGGTCTGCGTCACATAAGCAAGATTGTGCGGGTCGCGCGGGGTGAATGCGGTGGCGTCGGCCAGGGTTTCGATCAGGCTCACAGCGCCGGGCGGCAACTGGCCTATGGTGCCGATCACTTCCGGGTGGCCGGCGTGCCCGATCAGCACGATCTCGTGCCCGCGCCGGTGATGGATATAGGCTTCGCGATGCACCTTGGTCACCAGCGGACAAGTGGCGTCGAGTACGAACAAATTGCGCCGCGCCGCTTCCTCGAGCACCGCAAGCGACACGCCATGGGCCGAGAGGATGACCGGCGCGCCGGTATCCGGCACCTCATCGAGTTCCTCGACGAAAATAGCGCCCTTGGCGCGCAGGGCATCGACCACGTAGCGGTTGTGCACGATCTCGTGGCGCACATAGACCGGGGGCCCGTAAATCGCCAGCGCGCGCTCCACCAATTCGATGGCGCGCACCACCCCGGCGCAGAAGCTGCGCGGCGAGCACAGCAGCACCTTGAGTGCGGGCTTTTCGGGGGCGTTGACCATATTGTCCTCGAAATCGCGCCGATTTTTCGCGAATTTCAAGCCCCGACATGGGCCGCGCCGCCCCGCCCTGTCAAGCCGGGAAGGTTGCATGGGCCCGAACTCAGTGCCTATATTCCGGCCACTTTCCGATCATCACCGATGATCTGGTGCTTCGCCCGACGGGCGGGCGAAGCGTAGAGGAGATATTGCCATGGCGACCCCAGCACCACTGATGCCGAAAGCGACCGCTGTTTGGCTGCTGGACAACACCGCGTTGTCGTTCGACCAGATCGCCGAGTTCTGCAAGCTGCACCCGCTCGAAGTGAAGGCGATCGCCGACGGCGACTCCGCGCAGGGGATCAAGGGCATGGACCCGATCCAGACCGGGCAGCTGACGCGCGAGCAGATCACCGCGGCCGAAGCCAATCACGACATCCACCTCACCTTGGCCAAGCAGAACGCCACGGTTCCGGCGCCCGAGCGCGGCGGCAAGAAGGGCCCGCGCTACACGCCGGTGTCGCGCCGGCAGGACCGGCCGAACGCCATCCTCTGGCTGGTGCGCAATCATCCCGAGCTCAAGGACAGCGCCATCATGCGGCTGGTCGGCACCACCAAGTCGACGATCGCGGCGATCCGCGACCGCACCCATTGGAACGCGGCCGCGCTCGCGCCCATGGACCCGGTGACGCTCGGTCTGTGCTCGCAGATCGATCTCGATTTCGAGGTCAACCGCGCCAACAAGGAAAAGTCGGCGCCGGCCGAAACCGGCGCGACCTTGCTTCCCGCCGCGGAAACGACCGCGCGCAAGGAAGCCGAAGTGGCGGCCGCCGCCGCGGAAGCCGAGAACAAGCCGGGCGGCAGCGACCTCAATGTCAGCGCCGTGTTCGCCAAGCTCAAGCAGCTCGGCGGCAAGGGCGAGAAAGAGGAAGAGTAACAGCGTTATCGCGAATCCCGAAAGGATATCGGATGATATCGTGAATTCTGCGCCGCTTGATGCTTGCGGTACTAACAGCATTCGCTGCGATGCCCGCGCTCGCGGCAACGCCGAAACCCAAGAGCCCCGGCGAGATGGCGACCATAGACCGGGCCGCCATCCAATACCGCGCGACCTGCGAGCGCGAGGCGCGCGCGCAAAAAATTGTCCTATTTCAAACAACGCCGCTTCGTAAAAAATTGCGTCATGCGCTGACGCGAAGGTGCGCGGCGCGTTTTACTGCCGGTCGTAGCCTCTCGTCCCGTTGATCGCGCCCACATAGCGCGCGATCGATTTTTCCAGCACCAGCTTGGCGTCCTTGGCGATCACGCGGTCGAAATAGTGGCCGTACAGCACGTCGAACTTAAACGGCGCCAGCGCCGCGCCGATGTGCTCGACCTCTTTTTGCGAGAGCGGAATGAAATTCGGATAGCTGCGCATGAACGACAGCCACTTGCGGTCGGTGGCGACGGTGAGGATGTCGCCGGAACAGACCACGCCGCGGCCGCCGGCGCCGCTGGCCCAATGCAGCACGGTGCCGCCTTCGAAATGACCGCCGCAGCGGATCAGCGTGACGCCGTCCCACAGTTGGAAGGTGTCGCCTTCCCATAGATAAATCGCGGGATCCGGCCGCATGATCCAGGCCTTGTCGGCGGCATTGAGATGGATGTGGCAATCGAACGCTCGCGCCCACTCCACCATCGTCGTGTAGAAATGCGGATGCGAGATGGCGATTGCCTGGATGCCGCCGAGGCCCTTGATCGCGGTCACCGTCGCGGCATCGAGCGTGGCGATGCAATCCCACAGCACGTTGCCGCCTGAGGTGCGCAGCAAGAGCGCGCGCTGGCCGATGGCGAATTGCGGCTGCGAGCCGATGCCGATGAGGCCCGGCTCGTATTCGCGCATGCTGTTCATGTGGCTTTGCGACAGCGCTTGCAACGTGGTCCAGGTTTGCCCGCGCGGCGGCACGTATTGCCGCTCCTCCTCGCAGATGACGCATTGCGCGGGCGGCTGGTCGCTTTCCGGATATTGCATGCCGCAGGCGGTGCAGATGAAGAGGGGCATGGATAAAATCTCGCTAGAGTGTCAGGGCGTCGTAATCGGCATGCGAGCCGATCCAGAACCAGACCAAATTGCCGTCAACCTCGGCCGCGAGTGCACGATAGCGAAGGCCGATCCGCACTGACCAGTAGCGGCCGACTTTCTTAAAGTGCAGCGCGCGTAATTCTTATCGGCCAGTTCACGCACAATCTCCGGAAGCTTTTCATAGGCCTGCCAGAACGCGGGACTAGCAAAGTGCCTCATAGCTCGCGGGCGCGGCCCTTGCGGAGGTCATCCACCGCATGGTCGGCCAGGCGATCGAGCTTGCCGGCCTTGGCGTCGCGCTCGATCTTGGCATCGAAGCGCGCGGAATTGAATTCCTCGAACCACGTGCGGAACCGATCCAGTTCGCGCGCGGTGAGTTTGGCAACGGCTTTTTCGAGGTCTTCGACGGTCATGGAAGCCTTATAGCATGAATGGCCTTTGCGTTGTCATGGTGCGCTGAAACAGACCCGCTTAAGCACCCGTATTCTTTGCGGCGCCGGGTACGCCGTAGTCCCTGCCCCGCCGCAGCGGGGCCTTCCGAAGTCCCCCGCCAAACTGCGAGGGTGCACCAGCCCGCCACCTTTTTCATTTTTTGGTGCTAAGAGGTTCGCTATCCGAAGCGCAACTACTTCGGTCTTCCCCGATCCGACACAGCAATTAATTGCAGGTCGCCAGATATTTGCGAAATCGCTCTTTGCTGGTCTTTTGTTAGTTCCATGGGCGTCGCTCCACCTTGGTGTTAGTTAAGCGACGCCGAATCAAATTGTAACGCATAGTTGCGAATTGCGAATTACTTCCCCACTCCATGCCCCTTCAGCGCGCCGCCGATCTCGTCCAAAATCATCGGATCATCGATGGTCGCCGGCATGGTCCACTTGTCGCCGTCGGCGATCTTCTTGATGGTGCCGCGCAGGATTTTGCCTGAGCGCGTCTTCGGCAGCCGCGCGACCGTGATGGCGAGCTTGAACGCCGCGACCGGGCCGATCTTATCGCGCACCAGCGCCACGATCTCCTTCTCGATCTCGGCGGGCGGGCGGTTGACGCCGGCCTTCAGCACGATGAAGCCGCAGGGCACCTCGCCTTTCAGCTCGTCCTTGATGCCGAGCACGGCGCATTCCGCCACATCGGGGTGGCCGGCCAGCACCTCCTCCATGCCGCCGGTGGAGAGCCGATGGCCGGCGACGTTGATGATGTCGTCGGTGCGGCTCATCACGTAGACGTAGCCGTCCTCGTCCTTGTAGCCGGCGTCCGCGGTCTTGTAGTAGCCGGGGAATTCGGCGAGGTAGCTTTCCTTGAAGCGCTCGTCCTGCTGCCACAGCGTCGGGAAGTTGCCCGGCGGCAGCGGCAGCTTGACCACGATCGAGCCGATCTTGTTGACCGGCTGCACCTTGTTGGCCTCGTCGACGATGTCGATGGCGTAGCCCGGCATCGGCACGCAGGCCGAGCCGTAGCGCACCGGCAGCGCGCCGAGGCCGACCGGATTGCCGGCGATGCACCAGCCGGTCTCGGTCTGCCACCAGTGGTCGATCACCGGCACTTTCAAATGCTCCTCCGCCCATTGGATGGTGGGCGGGTCGGCGCGCTCGCCGGCCAGGAACAGCGTGCGGAATTTCGACAGGTCGTATTGGCCGAGCAGCTTGGCGTTGGGGTCTTCCTTGCGGATGGCGCGGAACGCGGTCGGCGCGGTGAACAGCGCCACCACGCCGTGGTCGGCGCAGACGCGCCAGAACGCGCCGGCGTCGGGCGTGCCGACCGGCTTGCCCTCGTACAGGATCGAGGTGCAGCCGTGGAACAGCGGCGCATAGACGATGTAGGAATGGCCGACCACCCAGCCGACGTCGGAGCCCGACCACCACACCTCGCCGGGACTGACGCCGTACAGATTCTGCATCGACCATTTGAGCGCGACCATGTGGCCGCCATTGTCGCGCACCACGCCTTTCGGAATGCCGGTGGTGCCCGAGGTGTAGAGGATGTAGAGCGGATCGGTGGCGAGCACCGGCACGCATTCGGAGGTCTTGGCGTAATTGACCGCATGCTCCCACGTTTTGCGCCAGTCGTGGTCGCGGCCTTCCATGAGGTTCGCCTGGCATTGCGGGCGTTGCAGGATGAGACACGTGGCGGGCTTGTGCTGGGCCAGCTTGATCGCCTCGTCGAGCAGCGGCTTGTAGGGGATCACGCGCGCGCCCTCGATGCCGCAGCTCGCCGACAGAATGACCTTCGGCTTGGCGTCGTCGATGCGGGTGGCGAGTTCCTTGGCGGCAAAACCGCCGAACACCACCGAATGGATGGCGCCGATGCGCGCGCAGGCCAGCATGGCGAACACCGCCTCCGGCACCATCGGCATGTAGATGATGACGCGGTCGCCTTTGGCGACGCCGAAGTCGCGCAGCATGGCGCCGAGCAATTGCACTTCCGAGAGCAGGCGGCCGTAGCTGAAGGTCTGCTTGGTGTTGGTGACGGGGGAATCGTAGATCAGCGCGGCTTGATTGTTGCGGCCGCGCGCGACGTGGCGGTCGACCGCGTTGTAGCAGGTGTTGCAGACGGCGCCGGCGAACCAGCGGCCGTAGATGCCGGCGGAGGGGTCGAAGATCCGCTTCGGCTTCTCGATCCAGTCGATCTCGGCCGCCGCCTCGCTCCAGAACACCTCCGGGCTGCGCTGCCAATGCGCGTAAACGTCGTGATAGCGGCTCGCTCGCGCGTCCATGGACTTAAGCCTCCCGGTTTTGTCCTTGGCCGCGATTGTGGAACGGCCGGCATGCGCAAACAAGGCTGGCGCGGCCCCCCTCGCTGGGCTTTGATCTCGCGCAAATCCCGCCCTGCGACCTTCGGTTAGGCCTTCACCACAGGCCCATCGTGACCATCATCAGCGACCCCCTGTTCTATCTGCTCGCCATCCCAGCCGTGGTGGCGCTCGGCCTGTCAAAGGGCGGCTTTACCGGCGCCGGCCAGATGGCGACGCCGATGGTGGCGCTGGTGATGCCGCCGCTGGAGGCCGCCGCCATCATGCTGCCGATCATGATCGCGCAGGACGCCGCCGCGCTGTGGGTCTACCGCAAGGATTGGAACGGGCACATCCTCGCCATCATGATTCCGGGCGCCATGCTCGGCATCGGCGCGGCCTGGCTGCTGGCCGCGCATGTCTCGGACGCCGCGGTGCGCGTCTTCATCGGCGTCACCACCATTTCCTTCGTGCTCTACCAATGGATCGGCCCGACGCGCATCGCCCGCGAGGTGGGCCGGCCGGCGGTGGCCGGCGGCGTGGTCTGGGGCGCGCTGGCCGGCTTCACCTCCACGCTCTGCCAGGCCGGCGGGCCGCCCTATCAGATGTACGTGCTGTCGCAGAAACTGTCGAAGATGACATTCGTGGGCACCACCGCGATCTTCTTTGCCACCTTGAACGCGCTCAAGGTGATCCCCTATTTCGCGCTCGGCCAGTTTTCCATCAAGGGCATGGGCACGTCGGCGGTGCTGCTGCCGCTGGCGATGGCGGCCAATATGGTGGGCTTCTGGGTGGTGCGCATCACGCCGCAGGAACTGTTCTACAAGATCACCTTGCTGCTGATGTTCGTGATCGCGATCGGGCTGGTCTACAGCGGTATGACCGATATTTTGCGCGGCTGACAAGCACCCGCCCGTTGGCTACGGTTGGGTCCCGCGGGAACCGACCCAATGGCCGAAGCGCCGACCGAAACCGATCTCGACCGCAAGCCGGCCGGCGCACCGGCAGCGCGCGCGCTGCTCGCCAGCCTCAAGCCAGCATCCGCGGCGGCGACCCCTTGCAAGATCTGCGGCGGGGCGGCCGCAGTCTATGGCGCGGTCGACTTTCACAAGAGCTGCGAGGAATGGCGCAGATCTCGGCTGCCGCCCGCGGGCGTGCCGATCACCTACCGCCGCTGCGCGAGCTGCGGCTTTCTGTTCACCGATGCGTTCGACGACTGGAGCGAGGCCCAATTCAGCGAGCATATCTATAATGATGGCTACGCCGCCGTCGATCCCGACTACCAGCTGACGCGGCCGCGCGGCAATGCCGGCTTGGTGGACCGACTCTGGGGGCAATACAAAGAAAAATCTGCGCGTGCTCGATTACGGCGGCGGCAATGGCGTGCTGTGCAATGACCTTCGCGCAGCTGGATATCCAGTGGCGGTGAGTTACGATCCCCTGGTTCCGCAGTACGCGCAGCGTCCCGACGGAAAATTCAACCTGGTGACCTGTTTCGAAACGCTCGAGCACATGCCCAACCCGCTCGCCGGCATCGCCTCGATCCTTGCAAGCGCCGATGAGCCGGGATTTGTCATGCTATCCACGGTGGTGCAGCCGATGGAATTCGATAAGATCGGTCTCGATTGGTGGTACATCGGCCCGCGCAACGGTCACATCTCAATCTTCAGCCACCAGGCGCTCGTGCTGGCGTGGCAGCGCTACGGCTACCAGCTGGTCTCCTTCAATGACGGGATGCATTTCGCGTATCGCGTGCTGCCGGAATTTGCCCAGAGCATTGCCAAATGATCTTTGCGCGATGAGGCCGGAGGATTGGCGATGAAAACGCCCTACGACAGCGATCTCGACCGCAATCCGGCCAATTTCCAGCCGCTGACGCCGCTCGGTTTTCTCGAGCGCGCGGCCGCCGTGTTCCCGACCCACACCGCCATCATCCACGGCAGCCTGCGGCGCACCTACGCGGAGTTCTACGCGCGCGCGCGCCGGCTGGCTTCTGCCTTGTCGAAGCGCGGCATCAAGCGCGGCGACAGCGTCTCGGTGCTGCTCGCCAACACGCCGGCCATGCTGGAATGCCATTACGGCGTGCCGATGACGCAAGGCGTGCTCAACACGCTCAACACAAGGCTCGATGCGCCGATCATCGCTTTTTCCTTGGATCATGCCGACGCCAAGGTGGTGATCGTCGACCGCGAATTCTCCAAGGTGATGAAGGAGGCGCTGACGCTCTGCAAGGCCAAGCCGCTGGTGATCGACTACGCCGATCCGGAATACAGCGGGCAAGGTTCTGATCGAGGCGAGCGGCTGGGCTCAATCGAGTACGAAGACTTCATCGCGCAGGGCGATCCCGATTACATCTGGGCCATGCCGGACGACGAATGGGACGCCATCACGCTCAACTACACCAGCGGCACCACCGGCGATCCGAAAGGCGTGGTCTATCACCACCGCGGCGCGCACTTGCTGGCGATGGGCAATGTCATCACCTGCGGCATGCGGCAGCATCCGGTTTATCTGTGGACGCTGCCGATGTTCCATTGCAATGGCTGGTGCTTTCCCTGGACCTTGTCGATCGTCGCCGGCACCCATGTCTGCCTGCGCGCGGTGCGCGCGGCGGCGATGTATGACGCGATTCACCTTCACAAGGTGACGCATCTGTGCGGCGCGCCGATCGTAATGGCGGTTTTGCTCAACGCAACGGCGGCCGAGAAGAAGCCGCTGCCGCATGTGGTCAATTTCGCGACCGCCGCGGCGCCGCCGCCGGAAGCCGTCCTGGCCGCGATGAAGGCCGCCGGCTTCAACGTCACCCATGTCTATGGGCTCACTGAGTGCTACGGCCCGTCGGTGGTGAACGAGTGGCACGACGCCTGGGATGCGCTCTCAGGCCGCCGAACAGGCGGCGAAGAAGGCGCGCCAGGGCGTGCGCTATCCGGTGCTGGAAGCGCTCGATGTGCGCGACCCGATGACTATGGTCCCGGTTGCCCGCGACGGCGAGGCGCTCGGCGAAGTGATGATGCGCGGCAATGTGGTGATGAAGGGCTATCTCAAGAACAAGGCCTCGACCGCAAAGGCGTTCGAAGGCGGCTGGTTCCACACCGGCGATCTCGGCGTCATGCATCCGGACGGCTACATCCAGATCAAGGATCGCTCCAAAGACATCATCATATCCGGCGGCGAGAATATTTCCTCGATCGAAGTCGAGGATGCGCTCTACAAGCATCCGGCGGTCGCCGCCGCCGCGGTGGTGGCCAAGCCGGACGACAAATGGGGCGAGACGCCTTGCGCCTTCGTGGAATTGAAACCGGGCACGCAAGCGAGCGGCGACGAATTGCTGCAATGGTGCCACCAGCATTTGGCCGGCTACAAAGTCCCGCGCTACGTGGTGTTCGCGGAGATCCCGAAGACGAGCACGGGGAAGATTCAGAAATTCAAGCTGCGGGAAATGGCGAAGGCGGTGTGAGTTTTTCTGTCATTCCGGGACGGCGAGCCCCGGAAAGACGGATTGGCCGATTGTGCGAAATGGCGCTCGGAAGGTCCGTCGCCGCCTCAGCGGTTATCGTCCGGCCGGCCGAGCGGATCAAACATCCGGTTGAAGTCGTAGCGTTGGCCGAACGAGCCCTGCTGGCCGAACCGGAACGTGGTGTTGCCCTGCTGGATCGTGGTCTGGCCGTTGCTGGGGTTTGAAAACCGCGCATCGGGATCGGTGTAGCGGGCCGTGCCGTCGCTATTGGTGTTGCTCTGGTTGTCGATGGTGAAGGCGTGCGCAGCGGGCGCAGCCAGCAATGCCACGCCGAAGGCGGCGGCCAGGACGGCCAGGCGATGACGCGATGAAGACGGCGGCAAATGTTTCATGACGGCCTCAACGGTGTTCCGAGCGGCAAATCAAGCCGAACAATATGGCCGCACGGCGGCAAATAGGCAATCCGGCTTTGCCCGAAGCCCACTGGCGCGCTTTTTGCTTCGGAATATTCATAAATCGTCATGTTTGTGCCGATGTTGATGGTCCTGGCATGGCGCGAAAACGAGATTCCGCGGCGCGCCGCCGCCGCGGTGACAATTCGATAGCCGGTGTGGATCAGACTTAGGCCGGACGTTTAGTTGCGAACCGCGTTATGGGTCATGCGTGCCGGGGAAAATCAGAAGGAGATAGCCCCTTGCCGACAACCTTGTCGCCTCCACGCCGCGTTGCCAAAAAACGCTCGCCAGCGCGCACCGTTCTCGAATTCCTGTTCAACACCGCCATGGTAGTGAGCGCGCTCATCCTCACTTTCATGGTGCTGGTGCGCGAGGAACAATACGCCTTCGGCCGACCGGAAATGCCGGCACAGGCGATCGAGCAGACGATGCCGCGAAGCGCGCTGGATATGCCCGGCCAAAGCCAGGTCATTCCACCTTCAAATTGAGCTTGCGCACCAGCGCGCCCCACTTCGCTTCTTCCTTGTCGATGTCGGCCGCGTATTCGGCCGGCGTCGAAGTCAGCGGATCGCCGCCCTCGAAGTGGATGCGCTGCTTGACGTCGTCGGTGTCGACTAGCTTGCGCAATTCGGCGCTGAGCTTGTCGACGATTTCCTTCGGCGTGCCGGCCGGCGCCAACAATCCGTAATGCAGCACCGCCTCGAATCCGGGCATGCCGGATTCGTCGAAGGTCGGCACCTCGGGCAGCAGCGAAAAGCGCTTCTTGCTGGTCACCGCGATGGCGCGCAGCTTGCCGGCCTGGATGTTGCCGAGCGCCGGCGGCAACACGCCGAACGCTACCGGCACGTGACCGCCGAGCAAGTCAGTCATCAACGGCGCCGTGCCCTTGTAAGGAATAATGACGACGTCGACGCCGGCCGCCGACTTGAAGAGCTCGGCGGTCATATAGCCGCCGGTGCCGAGCGCCGATGTGCCGAGATTGATTTTGCCCGGCTGCTTCTTGGCCAGCGCGATCGCGTCGGCGACGGATTTCGCCGGGAACGACGGATTGGCGATCAGTGCCACCGGCATCGAGGCGACCAGGCCTATGGCTGTGAAATCCTTGCGCGGATCGTAGCCGGCGTGAACGTAAAGGCTGGGATTGATCGAGATCGTGCCGGTGTGGCCGAGCAGCAGCGTGTAGCCGTCGGGCGCCGCACGGGCGACCAGCCGCGTGCCGAGGGTGCCGCCGGCACCCGGCTTGTTGTCGACGATCACCTGCTGCTTGAACGCGTCCGACAGCTTCGCGGCGACCACCCGCGCCATGGCATCCACGCCGCCGCCCGGCGGATAGGGCACTACCAGCGTGACGACGCGGTTCGGATAGTCGGCAGCGCTGGCGCCGCAGGCCGCGGCCAGCGCGCAGGCAAGCACGGCGAGCGCGCGGATGACGAATTGATTGTTGGCGAACTGGCGCATGACCCCCCTCGAATTCAATATGCTTTGGGCCGTGCACCGGCCGCTTTCCAGCGGGAGCCATTATACGACAATCCGAAACGCAAAAGCGCCACCTCCCGGCGGCAAGCCGGCGGTGGCGCCCTCATATCAATGTTAAGACCGAAGCGATCAGTGGACGCTGGCGTTTCCGTTATGGCGTAACCGCTCGATCTCGTCCTTGACCAGTAATTTCTTACGCTTGAGTTCCACGATTTTTAGATCATCGACCGCGGGATGGGTCAGGCATTCGTTGATTTCTTGTTCGAGCGCCTGATGTTTTTTTTCAAGTTCCGCAAGGTGCGATTGCATCGACATCAATCATGTCTCCTCAATCAGTGGGCCCTAAGACCAGATAAGTGTAGCTCAGACTCAACTCAAGAGCGACGGTACACCCGGCTTTGCGCCCCGGCAAATGGAACCAAAGTCGTTGATTGGCCGGGATTTTCTCGAAGCTTGAACGGCGCTGTGGAAAACGCGATAATTGTTGAACTTTGCCGGGCTTGGGTGGCCAGCCCGATGCAAACCAGCGGTGGCGATGACGCAAAACGAAGAACGCGAGTTGCGGGAGCAGTTGGCGCGCCTGCAGCAGGAACATCGCGACCTCGACGCCGCGATCGCCGCCTTGGCGATGTCGCCCGGCGCCGACGTAATCCAGGTCCAGCGCCTGAAGAAGCGCAAGCTGGTGCTGCGCGACAAGATCCGCCAGATCGAAGATCAGATCACGCCGGATATTATTGCGTAGCGGGTTACCCCCGCCGCTCCTGCTTCCGCGCATACATGGCCTGGTCGGCCGCATCGATCATCTGCGCCGGCGTGGCATGAGCCGAGAGCGTGGCAACGCCGGCGCTGGCGCCGACCGCCAGGCGCGCCTCGCCGTGGGCGACGCCGACCGCCTCGATCAGCTGTTCCAGCCCGCGCGCCTTGGCCGCAGCCAAGCCCTCGCCCAGATTCCACAGCAGCACGCCGAATTCGTCGCCGCCCAGCCGCGCCACCACGTCGGAGGCGCGCACATGGCCGACAAGCTCGGCCGCCACCGCCTTGAGCAAGGCGTCGCCGGCGGCGTGGCCGTGTTGGTCGTTGACCGCCTTGAAGCCGTCGAGATCGATGAAGAGCAGCGCCGCCTCGCCTTGGTAGCGTTGCAGGTAGGCGAGCGAGCGCTTGAGCTCGCGCTCGAAGCCGCGCCGGTTGAGGATGTCGAGCAGCGGATCGACGTCGGCGCGCAGCTCCAGCTCGGAGACCTTATGCTCCGCCCGGATCAGCTCGCTCTTGAGGCGCTCGATTTCGGCCAACAGCAACGCCGCCGGCGCGACCGCCGGGTTGCCGGGCCTCAGTGCATCAGGCTTGTTTGCGGCCACGTCCCGATCCTACCGCCATCCCGCTCCGCTCAGAGCGCAATCGTATTGACCGTCCGGTTTTCAATCTCGCCGCGCACATGGGCGTACAGGCGAGGATTGCGGCCGGAGAGGATCTGCAAGGCGGCGAGCACCGCATTGGCAGGATCGAGAACCGTCATGACCGGAACCGCGCTCGGCGCCCGCAACGACGACCACAGATCGTCGGGAAACTCCTTGATGCTGGCCGGCACGGTAATGACGGGCACCGTCGACATTGCCGACAGCGTCGGACCGGCGCCGTTCGATCGCCCGATATAGGCGATCACCACCGTATCCGGGATCTCCTGCACCATGCGATGGAAAATGCCGGCGGCGTTGACCGGCTCCTTGTGCACGGAGCAGGTCACCACGGTCATCAGGTCGGCCAACTCGCCGAGCGCGTCCGAAAAGGCATCCGTCTTGTCCTTCTCCGAGCCGCGCCAGAGAATGATGCGCTGACGCGGCAGGTGGAAATGGCCGGTGACGTCGGCGACGTGCCGGTACTTGGCAGCCACGTCGTCGAGCGCGCCACCGTCGCGATAGACCTGCTTGTCGATATAGGAGCCGCCCTCGATCACGCGCCAAGAATCGTTGTCGATGACGTCGGCGAGCAACAGGTTCCCTTTCGAATCGAATCCGAACTCGACCTTGAGGTCGACCAGCGTTCCGCCTTCGAGTTGCCAGGCCTTCTCGAGCACGAGAAACGCTTGACGCGCGATGCGCCGCATGTCGGGGAAGATTTTCGACTCTTCGCCGCGGCCAAATACCTCCGACGCCGCGAGCACGAGAAACGGCTCCTGCCCCTGCAGCGGCTTGGCCGGGTTGAACAGCCTTATCTGCTTGGCATCTTCCGCGAATTGCATGAACGGATCGTCGGCGACAAGCGGCTTGCCCTTCCAGTTCTTGTCCTTGGTCTTGAGGTAGAACTCGACGAGCGCTTGCGGAAACAGCTGCCCCTTCGCGAGCTGCGGGTTGCGCTTCAAATAGGAGCCGTGCGCTTCGCGCCGGACCACCACCTCATAGGGCAGCATGTCGCACTTGGGGGCGACGAACGAGGTCGGGCCGTCCTGCTCGACGAAGGCGACCGGCAGGCCGCAGGCCTTGAGCAGACGGAAGACGTTGCAAGTGGTCGCGGTCGCCAGCCGCCCCTTGTCCGGGATGATGTCGTGTTTGGCGCCGTCGCCGGCCGTGATGTCGTCCTTGGCGACGACCGTCGCCAGATCGGAACTGCCTTTGACCAGATGGATCTTCTTGGTCTTGCCCTCGGCGACCAGGGCACCAAGAGGATGCTTCGCGGCAACGCGTTCTGACATGGGAGCGTCCACAGCCTGATTCCAATTTCGGGTTGTCGAAAGAAATGATACTTAGCCACCCTATTACTCAGGGCAAGTAGGAACCAATTAACATCCACCGCTACGGCAAGGGCGAAGCCGGCCCCGGGCGCGAGATCGGGCCTGTCATCAGGGGCTTGGCCTAAGAAATTGGTTGACCGTCATTTTGGACGGCCTGGTCCGCCCGCGCCCGGACAACGTGGACTCTTAACCCCTTTTCTGCTAGAGCCGCGCGACTCAGAAGGCCTTTTTTACTGGGCTTTCGACCCTAAACCCGGCCCTTAAACAACGAAGGAGCAAGCGTGCAAGTTCTCGTTCGCGACAACAATGTCGATCAGGCCCTCAAGGCGCTCAAGAAGAAGATGCAGCGCGAGGGCATATTCCGCGAGATGAAGCTTCGCGGCCATTACGAAAAACCCTCCGAAAAGAAAGCGCGCGAGAAGGCGGAAGCGATCCGCCGCGCCCGCAAGCTGGCGCGCAAGAAGATGCAGCGCGAAGGCCTGCTGCCGATGAAACCGCGCGTCGTTCCCGGCGCCGCCGGCGGTCCCGGTGGTCCTGGCGGCGGTGGTCGCGGCCGTGCCGGCGCGCCACGTTTCGGTGGCGGCGGCGGCTCCGGCTTCTAACGCACCTGGTTTCGACGGATATGTGGCGCGGGCTGTCAGACGCCCGCGCTATTGTTTTTTAAGGAAGACATCGACCGAACCTCTGCATTCACAGCGGACAGTATTTGTCCGGCTGCGCTACGCCGCCCGGCTTTGCCGGCCACGCTGGCGAACCGACCAATGCTGAATTAACATCACATTTGGGCCACTCGCTCGGGTGGAATGATTTTTCGGTTGAGGCGACGTTTGACGGACCCCAAAAAGCCCCGCGCGTTGAACCGCAGCATGCGCGTGATCGGCGCGCTGCTCCTGACCCTGTCCGCCGTTACGCCCGCTTCGTCCGTGTTCGTGATTGTGCCGGGCGTGATCGCGCAGGCGGGGACCGGCGCGTTTCTCAGCATGTTTGCCGCGGCGCTTCTCGCCGTGCCAATTGCCTATGTCTATGCCGAACTATCGTCCGCGTTTCCAATCGCGGGCGGCGAATATTGCATGGTGGGCCGCGCCGTCGGCCACGGTTCCGGCTTTGCGGTCATGGGCCTCACGGTGGCGGGCAACATGCTCGCGCCGGCCGTGCTTGCGCTCGGTGCGAGCGAATACATCGCCGTCGTCATTCCCGGGCTCAATCAGATCGCCGTCGCAATCGCGATCATCGCCGTGACGACGATGATGGGCATCCTGCACATTCGCACCAATGCCTGGGTCACGGGAATCTTTCTGCTGCTCGAGTTGCTGGCGCTGGCCGTGCTCGCAGGGCTTGGGCTTTGGAACATCAACCGCTCGCTGTGGGACATCGTTACGCATCCGGTCGTGTTGAGCGACCAGACACTGCATGCGACGCCACTTGCCATGATTGGGCTGGCGACGTCGGTCTCTATTTTCGCCTATAACGGCTATGGCGCCGCGGTCTATTTCGCAGAAGAGATGCACGAGGCGCCGCGCTTGGTCGCACGAACTATTCTTTGGGCGCTAGGCATCACGGTTGTAACCGAGCTTGTGCCCGTGACCGCGGCACTTGTCGGCGCGCCCGACCTCAAAGCGCTGCTTGCCTCGCAAAACCCATTCAGCGATTTCGTCGTCGCAACCGGCGGCCACTTCCTCAGCATCGCAATCAGCCTGAGCGTGGCACTTGCAATCCTCAACGCCGTGCTGGCGACCGTTCTGCAGAATGCGCGGTTTTTCTACAGCACGGGCCGCGATGTCACTTGGCACACGCGCATCAACGATGCCTTTATGGTCACGCATGACCGCTTTCACTCGCCCTGGATCGCGACGCTGGCCGCCGGCGTCTTTTCGATGGCCGCGTGCTTTCTCGGCCTGCAGTGGCTGCTGGTCGTCACCGGTACGTCAATAGCGATCGTCTACTCGGCCATGTGTGTCGCCGCAATTGCGGGCCGCCGCTCAGGCGCGAGCAATCATGCGGCCTATCGCATGCCGCTTTATCCGCTCTGGCCGGTGCTGGGATTGCTGGCGCTGGTCTATGTTTTCTACACCAGCGCGTTGGATCCGGCCGTAGGCCAGCCAAGCCTGATTACCAACGCGGCCATCATCGTGGTCTCGCTCGTATACTACGCCGTCGTGCACCGCCGCAGAGGTGGCTGGAGGCTGCGCGACCCCGAAGCGGAATCGCCCAGCAAGCGCTAGAGCGCTCGGGCGTTCACGAACCGAAGCATGGCGCGGGCCTTCAAATACCCACGCTATTGTTTTTTAAGCGCCCGGATTAGGGCGTGTACTCATAAATCAAGGCCGATTGGCGGTTAGTCAATGTCCACTGTTACTCCAATAGTGGACATTCGAGGGTGCGGTTTGATTGTCCGCTAAGTGCCAAAAGCCGACATTGCGCTTGGCTTTGCATGTAAGGGACCGAAACTGAATTTGATTTATATCAGCAATTCCTTGGGCGAATTGTAATCTACTACTTTAGTAGCATACGCCCGGATGCGGCGCTGAGCTCTCGGGTCAGTAACCTCGGGTCCGCCGCCGACGTATGCCCGAATTTTTGGAGGATACCATGGCAGGCATTCGTCTCTTCAACGTTCACTACGGCTGGGAAGATTGTGTCAGCATGGCTCTGGGCGCTCTAATCGTGCTGACCTCGTGGTTAGTCGGCGACGTGGGTGTCAAACCGTTGCGATCAACGCCGTAATAGTTGGCATCCTCGTGCTGGCCCTCGGCGCGTCCGAGGTCGTGGATGTGCGTCGCTGGGAGGATGAGCCTTGAAGCCGCGTGCGGGTTGTGGCTGATCGCGTCGCCATTCGATTCGTTTTTGGTTACGCCTATGCTGGCACGCTCCGACATTGGCGCTTCAGCCTCGGCATCGACGTCGTGCTGCTACGCAGTGTTGGAACTGCGGCAGGACTGTAAGCTGAGCGACGCCGAGCTTGCCCACCGCAGCGCGCGATAACTTCGACTTTGCTCGCTTCGACGATGCATCGAGCGATGCTGCAGCCCCACTTGCTGGGGGCTGCAGTATGCGCCCATCGGGTTGCCAACCAACTCCGGGAAAAGAAACTTTGCTGCGCGTGCAAGTAAGACAATCGAGCGATGTCGTGGCTGTTGCTTTGAAGTACTTCCAATTTCCGCTTTGGGTCATTAGCGGACAAACCATCACGGCCCAAAATCCACCGTTGTCCGCTGTTGCCAAAAGCGGACAAAATTTCAGCCCTCCGGCGTCCAAGGCAAGCTGGTCCTCCTCAGTAATCGAGGAGTGCGACCATCAATACAATGCCAATTCCGAGCTGCCGGATAGGCGGGTAAACGGCAGTTTCGGCGCGGCAGCAACTAAATGTATTTTTCTGTCCAGAATAATTCATTAGTGCGACCAATCATAACACCGGCGCCACTTCTCAGAGCGGTCGCTGAACAGGGCGAGGCTCAAATGAATTAGTTCTGCCGCTGACGCGCCAATCTATCTCATTTTGCAAGCGCCAACTACCGGACGTGATGCTCGCTTAGGACCGCTTTGTCCTCATTAGCAGACAACCGCTGTGCGACTCAGTTGGTCAGCAACGGGCCCAAAGCGTACCTATTAATCATCAAATCCGGTTAGCGGCTAACAACCTAAGTTTTATACGCCTGAGTCAGCGTAATCAAATGCCGGACCGTTTCACTCGCGAGCTGTCGGGTTAATTCGCCAGCAGGCGCAACGCGGCCAAGTGATGCCGCCGCAGTTTAGCCGCCCGGGCAGGCCACGCGAGTGCAGTAAGCAAATTCTGTGTAGGCTCCTGAATTCCCCGCGAATGCTGCTGCCTCCAACGACTCGTCAGATATCTCAAGCTCAAGCATCTCGTCCTCAGTTTGTTCAACTATGGTATCGCTCATGGCATTGCTCCTTTCATGCGAAGGCGATGCCTTCGACCAATACGGTCACGTTACCACCTAGTCGCGCTCATCCATATTTTTTTCGGAAGTCAAAGCAGCGCAAAAACAACATTTTCCGCCTGTGTGTACCGAAAACCTCATCTGGGGTGCTTGAGGTCGCTGGACTACGCCGGCTTGCCTGGAGAAGGTTAGTTTCCAGATCCTCTCCCTCCGCCATACGCCCAAGTACGCTGGGTTACGCGGAACTAATATTCACTACGCGCAGATTTTGTAGTTCACGCCATCCGCGAGTTCAATTCGGACATAGATGTCAGCCAATTGATGACGCGCATACATGCGAGGCCGACCAATGTCCGCTGTCACTCCAATAGCGGACATTCGAGGGTGCGGTTTGATTGCCCGCTAAGACCCGCATCCTAGACGCAGCGACCAAACAACATGCTTATCCTCCCCTGGCGAAAAGCGGCCAGCGCGGGCGCCGGTTATTTCCAGCAGAACTTGACGTCGGCCTCGTTTTTCTTGCGCGTGGCGTAATATGCTTCGACGGTTTTGGCGTCGGCGAAATAGGCGCGCTCCTTGGCGGCGCGCTCCTTGGAGTTGGCGATCGCGCGTTTGGCATTGGCGGCGCGATCGCCGGGCATGGCGGGCGCGCGCGCCATGAACATGACTTCATACGGGTTGTTCTCCACCCATTCGACCGCCTTGCCATGCAGCTCTTGTTGCTTGGCGAGATCGCAGAAGGCATAGCCGTTGATAAACGGGCCGGCCAGCGTGGCGAAGCTGCGCACAGCGTCGTCGGCCTGCGCGAGCGCTTGCGTCTTCACGTCGAGCACATCCGACATCACGATATAGCGCTCCTTGGCGACGTAGAACCAGAACACGGCATCGTCGCGCAAGCCGACGTCGTAGAAACGGATGGCGAGAACCATCAGCGTCATCGGCGTGACCAGCTTCGGTTTGGCGGTAATCAAATCGCGCGCGGCGAGAATATCGGCGGGCTTATTTGACGCGAGCAAGGCATTGTATTGCTTGCCGACGGCCACCTGCGGCTGCCCGTCCGGCGTCGGCGCCGAGCGGTAAAAGGGCTCGACATAGATGCCGATGTAGCGGACCGGCTCGGCGGCGCCAGCGCAACAAGGAAACGCCAGCCGCGCGGCGGCAACGGCGAATTGCTTGCTGGATATCGGCATCGGCATGGCCCCCATGTCGATATTAGGTTGCTGCGCCGCGATGGCTCAGACTGCGGCCCGAGCGGTCGTGGCCGCGAAAATTATGGCAATTCCGCCAGAAATTCCGTCACCGCTTTCGCGGCGCCGTGGTCGTCGAGATCCACATGACCGCCCTGCGGAAAGCGCGCGAACCGCTTGGGCTCGCGCGCGAGTGCGAACAGCCGCTCGCCGAATTTGATCGGAATGATGGAGTCGCCCTCGCCGTGCAGCACCAAGAGCGGCGCCGACACCCGCCCGATGCGTTCGTCCGAGTGGAACTTGTCCTTCATCAGCCAGCGCACCGGCGCGAACGGATAGGCGGCGGCGCCCACCTCGGCGGCGGAGGTGAACGGCGCATCGAGGATCAGCCCGCCGATCTCGTGCCCGGCGGCCAGCGCCACCGCCACGCCGGTGCCGAGCGACTCGCCGAACAGCACGATGCGTTTTGCCGGATAGCGCGCGCGGGCGAAATCGTAAGCCGCGACCGCATCACGGATCAGCCCGTCCTCGGTTGGTTTACCGGTGGAGCCGCCATAGCCGCGATAGCACAGCGCCAACAGGCCGGTGCCGTCGGCGGTCAGCCAGGTGAAGCGCTCGACGCGCGCCTTGAGCCCTTCGGCATTGCCCTGGAAGTAGATCACCACCGGCTTGTCGCCGCGCGGCGGCACATGCCAGGCGATCAGCTTTTCGCCATCGTCGCTTTGCAGCGCCACTTCTTGCGCCTGCGGCAGCCCAGCCTGCGCCGGAGCTACGCGGGCTGTGTCGGGGAAATACATCAATGCGCGCTGAAAGACGTACATCAGCGCGAGCAAACCGCCGTAGCCGATGACAGCGGCGATCATGAGCCATTTGAGCGCGGTCATGCGCTAGAACGCCGCGCAGACCGGGCGCGTGACAGTCGGCGACCGAAGTCCTGCTTGAAGCGCTTCTTGTAAGCGTCCGCGGCGGCCGCGATGCGCTCGCGCGTCGCTGCGTCGTCCGCCGTCACCAACACGACGATCTTGCTTGGCTCGCGCACCCGCGCGCCGGATTTGCTGTCCCGCCACTGCCCATGCGCCTCGATCACCGTCAGCCCATCGGGAAAGCGCGGGGTAAGGTCGCGCGCAACAAACTGCCGCCACAGCTTTTCGGACACGCCCAGCTTGCCGCCGATATTGCGGCCGAACCACAGCTCGGTGCGCAGCATCGCCTTGCCCGGCGCGTGGCAGGTGATTTCCTGCGCCTGCGCCGGCCAGACGAGCGCGACGGCGGCGACGACGATCAATCCCTTCAGCCAGCCCATGCAGAAATGATAACACAACGGGCATGGACGCAAGCGTAACCATTCGCCCCGCCCTGCCCGGCGCGTTCGCGCACTCGGCGCACGGATTGGTCGATGCCTATGTGATGGTTCGGAAGCTTTAGCTCACATCGCCTTGACGATGCTCTCGGTCATCTTCTTGGCGTCGCCGAGCAGCATCATGGTGTTGTCGCGGTAGAACAGCGGGTTGTCGATGCCGGCATAGCCGGACGCCAGTGAGCGCTTGATGAACATCACGGTGCCGGCTTTCCACACCTGCAAAACCGGCATGCCGTAGATCGGCGAGGTCTTGTCGTCTTCCGCCGCCGGATTGGTCACGTCGTTGGCGCCGATCACGAAGGCGATGTCGGCCTGGGCGAATTCGGAGTTGATGTCCTCGAGCTCGAACACCTCGTCGTAGGGCACGTTGGCCTCGGCGAGCAGCACGTTCATGTGGCCGGGCATGCGGCCGGCGACCGGATGGATGGCGTATTTGACCTCGACGCCTTCCTTCTTGAGCTTGTCGGCCATCTCGCGCAGCGCGTGCTGGGCCTGCGCCACCGCCATGCCGTAGCCCGGCACGATGATGACCTTCTGCGCGTTCTTCATGATGTAGGCGGCGTCGTCGGCCGAGCCGAGCTTGACCGGGCGCTGCTCGGCGCCGCCCGCCGGGCCCGCCACCTCGCCGCCGAAGCCGCCGAGGATGACCGAGATGAACGAGCGGTTCATGCCCTTGCACATGATGTAGGACAGGATCGCGCCCGAGGAGCCGACCAGCGCGCCGGTGATGATCAGCGCCGAATTGCCGAGCGTGAAGCCGATGCCGGCGGCCGCCCATCCCGAATAGGAATTGAGCATCGAGATCACCACCGGCATGTCGGCGCCGCCGATCGGGATGATGATCAGCACGCCGAGCAGGAAGCGAGATGCCGGCGATCAGCCAGAAGTCGAGCGCGGTCTGCGCGGCGTAGAAGTGGTAGATGAAGAAGATCAGCGCCAGGCAAGCGCGATATTGATGACGTGGCGGCCGGGCAGCATGATCGGCTTGCCGCTCATGCGGCGCGGACAGCTTCAGGAACGCGATCACCGAGCCGGTGAAGGTGATGGCGCCGATGGCGACGCCGAGCGACATTTCGATCAGGCTGGCGCCGTGGATATGGCCTTCGGTGCCGATGTCGAAGGCCGCCGGCGCATAGAAGGCGCCCGCCGCCACCAGCACCGCCGCCATGCCGACCAGCGAGTGGAAGGCCGCGACCAGTTCCGGCATCGAGGTCATCGGCACGCGGCGCGCGATCACCGCGCCGATGCCGCCGCCGATGGCGATGCCGCCGATCACCAGCGCCCAGGCCAGGCCGCCCGCCGGCGGATGCGAGCCGAGCGTGGTCAGCACGGCGATGGTCATGCCGATCATGCCGAGATAGTTGCCGCGCCGGCTGGTGTCGGGGCTCGACAGTCCGCGCAGCGCCTGGATGAACAGGACGCCGGCGACCAGATAGAGCAGTGCGACGAGATTAGGGCTCATGCGGCGCTCATTTCTTTTTCTTTTGGTACATCGCCAGCATGCGCTGGGTGACCAGGAAGCCGCCGAAGATGTTGACCGAGGCGAATACCAGCGCGACGAAGCCGAGCGCGCGCGCCAAGATGGTGCCGTTGTCGTCGGCAATGAGCGCGACGCCCACCGCCAGCAGCGCGCCGACCACGATCACCGAGGAGATCGCGTTGGTCACCGACATCAGCGGCGTGTGCAGCGCCGGCGTCACCGACCACACCACGTAGTAGCCGACGAACACCGCCAGCACGAAGATCGACAGCCGGAACATGAAGGGGTCGACCGCGTTTGCGACGTGTTCCATACCGGTTCTCCTTCAGGCCTTCGGCTTGAAATTCGGATGCACGATCGCGCCGTCGCGGGTCAGCAGCGTGCCTTTGACGATCTCGTCGTCCCAGTTGACCGCCAGCTTCTTTTCTTTTTTGTCGATCATCGTATCGACGAAGGTCAGCAGGTTCTTGGCATAGAGCGCCGAGGCGGAGGCCGGCAGCCGTCCGGCCACGTTGAGATGGCCGACGATCTTGACGGCGCCGACCTGCGCCACCTCGCCGGGCTTGGCGCCTTCCACGTTGCCGCCGCGCTCGACCGCCAGATCGATGATCACCGAGCCGGGCCGCATCGAGGCCACCATCGCCGCGGTGATCAGCCGCGGCGCCGGCCGCCCCGGGATCAGCGCGGTGGTGATGACGATGTCCTGCTTCTTGATGTGCTCGGCCACCAGCGCCGCCTGCTTGGCCTGATACTCCTTCGACATTTCCTTGGCGTAGCCGCCGGCGGTCTGCGCGTTCTTGAATTCCTCGTCCTCGACCGCCAAGAACTTGGCGCCCAGGCTTTCGACCTGCTCCTTGGTGGCGGGACGCACGTCGGTGGCGGTGACGATGGCGCCTAACCGGCGCGCGGTGGCGATCGCCTGCAAGCCGGCGACGCCGACGCCCATGATGAACACCTTGGCCGCCGGCACGGTGCCGGCCGCGGTCATCATCATCGGCAGCGCGCGGCCATATTCTTCCGCGGCGTCGATCACCGCGCGGTAGCCGGCGAGATTGGCCTGGCTGGAGAGCACGTCCATCGACTGCGCGCGCGTGATGCGCGGCATCAGTTCCATGGCGAAGGCGGCGATGCCGGCATCCGCCATCTGCTTGAGCGCGGCCTCGTTGCCATACGGATCCATGATGGCGATGACCAGCGCGCCCTTTTTGTAACCGGAAAGTTCGTTGGCTGCCGGGCCGCCGCACCTTGAGCACCACATCGGCGTCCTTGGTGACGTTGTCGCCGATGGTGGCGCCCGCCGCCTCGAACTCGGCGTCGGGAATGCCGGACGCGACGCCGGCGCCGCGCGCGACCGCGACCTCGGCGCCCAGCGCCTTGAATTTCTTGACGGTCTCCGGGGTGGCTGCGACGCGGGGTTCGCCAGCCTCGGTTTCGCGCGCTACGGCAACTCGCATTCGTGTCTCCAGATTATTTTATCGCGAGTGATTGCCTTAGTGCGAAAGCCCGGCGTAGGCGAAGATCAGGAAGCAGATCGCGAAGGCCACGACGCTCGATGTCTTCGAGCCGCCGGCCAGGCCCGGCACCACGCCCAGCAAGCCGATGACGAAGATCGCCGCCGCCATGAACCAGTGGCCCATCACCCCGCCGGTGGCGAGGCCAAACAGAATCGTGACCACATAAAGGATGCCGACGACGGTGAAATGGACGAAGCGCTCGTAGCTGCTCTCGTGCGCGGGAAAGTCGTTTCCGGTCGCGGTGGCGTATTCGACGGTGCCGTGGTCGGCCATGGGGGAAGGTCTCCAAGGATCGCAAAGGCGGGCGGCAGTCAGGTAGCGCAAATGGACGCTAAGGGCAACGGCTGCGGCCCTCAGAGTGTTTGCTTCGTTCTGCAACAAACAGGGGCCGCATAACATCTCGCGTGGGCATGATTTTGATACGGATCAAATCCGGGACAGGCTTTTTCCCGACCACGCTCTAGCCGCCAGCGGAAGGCTTCAGGCCCACCTCGGCGAGCGCGGCGGCTTGCCGCGCGGCCACCTGCTTGATGGAAAAGTTCTCGATCGCCTCGTTGAACAATCGATGGAAATTGAGCTCGGCGGCCAGATGCAGGAACACCGCGCCGAGGCCGATGGCGGCGCGGTCCATGAACACGAATTCGCGCGGCACGGTGACCGGCCCGAGCACCTTGAGCGCCTGGTGCACCTGAAAGGCTTCCTTGCGGCCGTAATCCGAGGGCTTCACGCCGTCGGCGATGCTGCGCACCCGGTTGTCGAGCAGCGGGCCGTAGATGAAACGCGCCCAGATATTGAGCGTGTCGATCAACTCGCGGCTGAGCCGCTTGAAGCCCCAGACCTCATAGGCGTGCACCACCCGATCGTCGTCGCCGTGCAGCAGGCCGCGGTAGAGGTCGACCACGCCGCCGACGAAGCTGGGCGGAAAGATGCGGATGCAGCCGTAGTCGAGCAGGTTGATGCCGCCCGGCTTGCCCTTGGCGTCGTCGAACACCGTGTAGTTGCCGAGATGCGGGTCGCCGTGGATGACGCCGAAGCGGCTGAACGGGAACCACCAGGCGGTGAACATGGCGGTGGCGAGCCGGTTGCGCGCGGCGAGCGGGTCGTGCTTGTGCTCGAGCAGCTTGCGGCCGGTGAGCCAATCCATCGTGAGCAGCCGGCCGGTGGACAATTCCGGCCAGACCGTCGGCACGCGGATCGCGTCCTCGTCCTTCAGCATGGCGCTGTAGAGCGCGACGTGCCTGGCCTCGCGGAAATAGTCGAGCTCCTCGCGCAGGCGCGCGGCGATTTCCTTCGCGATCTCGGTGGTGTCGAGCGCCGGATCGAATCGCTTGCGGATCGCGAACAGCAATCGCAGCTGGCGCACATCGGCTTCGACCGCCGACTGCATGTCGGGATATTGCAGCTTGCAGGCCAGTTCGGCGCCGTCGAGCGCGTAGGCGCGATGCACCTGGCCGAGCGAGGCGGCCGCCGCCGGATGATGCTCGAAGCTCTTGAATTTCTTTTCCCAGCCGGCGCCCAGTTCCGCGCTCATGCGCCGCTTGACGAAGGCCCAGCCCATGGGCGGCGCCTGGCTCTGCAGCTTGGTCAGCTCGGTGGCGTATTCCGGCGGCAGCGCGTCGGGAATGGTGGCGAGCAGCTGCGCCACCTTCATGATCGGGCCCTTCAGCCCGCCGAGCGCGGCGGCGAGCGCGAAGGCATTGCCGGCGCGGTCGTCCTGCGCGCCGATGAGGCGTTGCCCGACCATGCGCGCGGCCACCCCGCCGACCTTGCTGCCGACATTGGCATAGCGCTTGGCGCGGGCGGAGAAGCGGTTTTTTTCGCGGTCGGTGGGTGCCGCCATGATCAGGCCGCCGCGTCCAATGTTTCGATCTCGCTTATGAGATTCGCAATCACGCTCAACCCCTCGTCCCAGAACTTCGGATCGCGCGCATCGAGCCCGAACGGCGCCAGCAATTCGGTGTGATGCTTGGTGCCGCCGGCCGCCAGCATGTCGAGATAGCGCTCGGCAAAGCCGGCGGCGGATTTTTCGTAGACCGCATAGAGCGAATTCACCAGGCAATCGCCGAACGCATAGGCATAGACGTAGAACGGCGCATGGATGAAGTGCGGGATGTAGCTCCAGAACGTCTCGTAGCCTGGCTTCAGTTCGATCGCGGGGCCGAGGCTCTCAGCTTGCACCGACATCCAGAATTCGCAGATCTGGTCGGCGGTGAGTTCGCCGTTGCGGCGCTCCAGATGCACCTTGCGCTCGAAGGTGTAGAACGCGATCTGGCGCACCACGGTGTTGATCATGTCCTCGACCTTGGCGGCGAGCATGGACTTGCGCTGCTTCTTGTCGGTGGTCGCGGCGAGCAGCTTCTTGAAGGTGAGCATCTCGCCGAACACGGATGCCGTCTCGGCCAGCGTCAGCGGCGTCGGCGCCATCAGCGGGCCGTTGGGCGCCGCCAGCACCTGGTGCACGCCGTGGCCGAGCTCATGCGCCAGCGTCATCACATCGCGCGGCTTGCCCTGGTAGTTGAGCAGCACGTACGGATGCGCCGACGGCACGGTCGGATGCGCGAAGGCGCCCGGCTGCTTGCCGGGACGCACGGCGGCGTCGATCCAGTGCTTCTCGAAGAAGCGGCCGGCGACTTCCGCCATTGTCGGCGAGAACGCGCCATAGGCGGTGAGCACGGTGGCGCGCGCCGCTTCCCACGGAATCGTGCGCTGCGCCACCTTGGGCAGCGGCGCGTTGCGGTCCCAATAGGGCAGCGTCTTCTTGCCGAACCATTTCGCCTTCAGCGCATAATAGCGATGCGACAGCTTCGGATAGGCGGCGCGCACGGCGGAGACCAGCGCCTCCACCACCTCGGGCTCGACCCGGTTCGCCAGATGGCGCGCGCCGGCGACGTCCTTGAAGCCGCGCCAGCGGTCGGAAATCTCCTTGTCCTTGGCGAGCGTGTTGGTGATCAGCGTGAACGGCCGCAAGTTGGCCTTGAAGGTCTTGGCCAGCGCCTGCGCCGCCGCCTTGCGCTTCTGGCCGTCGGCGTCCTGCAGCAGGTTGAGCGCCAGCTCGATCGAGAGCGCCTGGCCGCCGATCTTGAAGCGCAAGGATGCGATGGTCTCGTCATATTGCCGGTTCCAGGCCGAATAGCCGGTCACCGATTTTTCGTGGAACAGCTGCTCGACCCGGTCCTCGAGCTGATACGGCTTCTCCTTGCGCACGTCCTCGATCCACGGCCGGTAATGGCCGAGCGCGGGCGCGGCCATGGCGGCCTCGAGCGCGGCATCGTCGATGCGGTTGAGCTCGAGCGTGAAGAACAGCAGGTGCAGCGAAGCGGCGGTGACCCGCTCCTGCATGTCGCCATAGAACTTGGCGCGCACCGGATCGGTCGTCTCGCCGGCATAGAGCAGCGAGGCATAGGACATCACCCGGCCAAGCGTGTCGTCCAGCGCCTCGTAGCGCTTGACCGCCGCGGCCAGCGCGTTCCCGGCGTCCGGCCCGGCGGCAAGCGTCGCCAGCCGGCCCTTGAAGTCGGCCTCGAACGCCACGCATCGCGTTTCGGCGTTCTCCAGGTCCCATTTGAGCTCGGGGCTGTCGATGCCGGGATAGAGATCCTTGAGGTTCCATTCCGGCAGCGCGCCGAGCTTGGGGGCTTTTTTCAATTTTTTCGCGCTCTTGGCCATGGGCAGACAATCGTTTGGAAGGGAAATCGGACGGTTGGGCCATCATCTAGGCCGCCGCTCATGGCGAGGCGATGGCAGGGGGCGAGTTTTCAACATATCGCCCGCCACGGCGGCATTTAACAGCCCATTAAGCGAGACCAGCGACATTGCACCAAATCGGCACAGCCGCCGAGCGTTGCGAGGTCCCATGTCCGAAACCGTGCTCATCGTCGACGACGATCCGGTCCAGCGCCGCCTGCTCGAGGCCATGGTGCAGCGCTTCGGCTATCAGGCCGTGGTCGCCGAGGGCGGCGACGCGGCCATGAAGACGCTGGGCGGGACGCCGCGCATCGACTGCGTGGTGCTCGACCTGGTGATGCCGGATCTCGACGGCCTCGGCGTGCTGGCGCGCATGCGCGAGGCCGGCCTCGATATTCCCGTGATCGTGCAGACCGCCCATGGCGGCATCGACAATGTGGTGTCGGTAATGCGCGCGGGCGCCACCGACTTCGTGGTCAAGCCGGCGAGCCCCGAGCGGCTGCAGGTCTCATTGCGCAACGCGCTCGCCACCAAATCGTTGGCGGGCGAATTGCAGCGGCTCAAGCGCAGCCGCGACGGCACTCTCAGCATCGCCGACGTGATCACCCGCTCGCCCGCCATGCAGCCGGTGCTGCGCGCGGCCGAGAAGGCGGCGGCCTCCGCCATCCCGGTCTTGATCGAGGGTGAATCCGGCGTCGGCAAGGAACTGATCGCGCGCGCCATCCACGGCTCAGGCTCCCGCCGCGCCAAGCCGTTCGTCGCGGTCAATTGCGGCGCCATGCCGGAGAACCTGGTCGAGTCGATTCTGTTCGGGCACGAGAAGGGCGCCTTCACCGGCGCCACCGACAAGCACACCGGCAAATTCATCGAGGCCGACGGCGGCACGCTGTTCCTCGACGAGGTCGGCGAATTGCCGCTCGCCGCGCAGGTCAAGCTGTTGCGCGCGCTGCAGGAGGGCGAGGTCGAGCCGGTCGGCGGACGCAAGAACGTGAAAGTCGACGTGCGCATCATCTCCGCCACCAACCGCGACCTGATCGCCGACGTGAAAGCCGGACGCTTTCGCGAGGACCTGTTCTACCGCCTGCATGTGTTTCCGATCTCGGTGCCGCCGCTGCGACAGCGGAGCGAGGACATTCCCGAACTCGCCCGCCATTTCCTCGCCCGCATCGCGGCCGAGGAAGGCAAGCGCGTGCGCGGCATCGACGCCGAGGCGCTGCGGCTGCTCACGGCCTATCGCTGGCCGGGCAACGTGCGCCAGCTCGAGAATGCGATCTTCCGCGCGGTGGTGCTAACCGACGGCGAGCAAATCGGCATTCACGAATTTCCGCAGATTGTCGCCCAGGTCGGCGCCGACATGATCGCCGCGCAGCCGATGATCGATCCGTCGCCGGCGCTCGCCGCCACTTGGCCCGACGCGCGCGAGACCGCCGACAAGTCCGGCCAGAATGCGGCGGCGTTAACCACACCGTCGCTGCGGCTGACCGATGCGGTCGGCGAGGTGCGGCCGCTCGAGGACATCGAACGGGAAGTCATCCGTTTTGCCATCGCGCATTACCGCGAGCAGATGTCGGAAGTCGCGCGCCGGCTGAAAATCGGGCGCTCGACGCTTTATCGCAAGCTCGAAGGCCTCGGTCTCGATGACCGGCCGCACGAAATGGCGGAAACAGAAAACGTGACGGCGTGAAATTGGTAAACGGCTTAGCCTTAACCATTCGCGCCGGCCGCGTTAGCCGTGATCGAAAGTAGTCGCGAGCGGCGGTCGATTTTCATTCATCCCGCCCCAAATTCAGCCGCATAATAGCAACGCAATCTCGTGCGTGGCGCGCTCGGGCAATCGCCGGTTAAAGCGCCGCGGACATTTTGATTCATTTGGACGACGTTGCGTGACGTGGAGTGAGTGCTATGCGTAAAAATCGATTTGACCGTCTGCTTGCCGGCACGGCGCTGGCGCTGATCGTCGCCGCGCCGACGTTGACAATCGCGGCGCCCGACCGGGTCGAATCGGTCGTGCCGCTGCCGCCGTCGCTCAACGGACAGGCGCCGCGTCACCGCGACGCCGCGCCATTGCCACCGCGCAGCCGGAAACGCCGCCCGCGGCCGCCGCGCCGCAGAATTCCGACAGCGGTTTCATCAAGGGCACGCTCGACCGGCTGTTCGGCGCCAGCGACGCGCAGATCGGCGACAGGCTGCGCGAGATCGTCACCGGCAAGCAGCTCGAGCGGCGCATCGACCGCGCCCCGGAACGCCAGGCGGTCGCGGCCTTCTATGCCGCGCGCAACTTCGCGCCGCTGTGGATCAGCGACGGCCGGCTCAACGCGCGCGCCAATTCCGTGATCGCGCAACTGAAGAACGCCGCCGCCGACGGGCTCGACCCGGCCGATTACCCGGTGCCGGAATTCGGCACCGCCAGCAGCGCCGAGGCGCTGGCCGACGGCGACATCAAGCTCACCAATTCGATGCTCACCTACGCGCGCCATCTGGCGGTCGGCCGCATCGCGCCGACCCGGGTGCTGGCGGAAGTCGACTACGGCAGTCACACGCCGGAGCCGGCCGACATCCTGCGCAAGGTCGCCGATGCCGGCGACGCCGGCGCCGCGCTCGAAAGCTTCAATCCGCCGCATGACGGCTTCCGGGCGCTGAAAGCCAAGCTCGCCGAGCTGCGCGGCCCCTCCGCGCAGCCGACACACACATTGCCGACGGCCCCGTGATCAGGCCGGGCGCCAAGGACGCGCGCGTGCCGGAGTTGCGCCAACGCCTGCACGTCGGCGGCAATGCCGGCGACCTCGCCTACGACAAGGCGCTGTTCAACGCGATCAAGAATGTGCAGGCGCGCGCCGACCTCAAGCCGACCGGCCTGATCGATGCGACTACGATCGCCGTCATCAACGGTCCGAAGCCGGGCCAGCAGGTCGAGCGCGTGACCGCCAATATGGAGCGCTGGCGCTGGCTGCCGCGCGATCTCGGCAAGACCTATGTGATGGTCAATATCCCGGACTACACGCTCAAGGTGGTGCGCGACCACCAAGCGGTCTGGCGCACCAAGATCGTCGCCGGCAAGCCGCAGACGCCGACGCCGCTCTTGAGCGCGGCGATGGATAACGTGCTGGTCAATCCGTCATGGTACGTGCCGCAGTCGATCATCCAGAACGAGCTGCTGCCGCGCTACGCCAGCGATCCGAACATCTTCGACCGCATGGGCCTCGAGGTGAAGAGAGGCTCCGACGGCAACATCAACGTGGTGCAGCCGCCCGGCGCCGCCAATGCGCTCGGCCGCATCAAGTTCAACTTCCCCAACAAGTTCCAGGTCTACCTGCACGACACGCCGGAAAAGCGATTGTTCGCCGCCGACAAGCGCGCGTTCAGCCATGGCTGCATGCGGGTGGAAGACCCGACCAAGTTCGGCGAGATCATGCTGCATCTGGCGATGAACGGGCAGACGCCGAATTCGCAGCAGCTCTACGCGATGTTCGGCCACGACGAGCACACCTTCAAGCTCACCAACCGGCCGATGGTGCACCTCACCTACCAGACCGCCTTCGTGGACGATGCCGGCAAGCTGGTGCTGCGCGACGACATCTACGGCTTCGATGGCCGGATCAACGCGATCATGCACAGCGACGAGCGCCGCGTCGCCGACGTGGCGCCGCCGCCGGACCCCAAGCGCGATCTGGCGACCGCCAAGTCCAACCAGGAAATCCTGCGCCGGGTCGAGCGGCGCGAGGCGCAGAATCCGATCTTTTTCTTCGAGCGGCTGTTCCGCTAGGGCTAAGTCCCTGAACTTCAACTCGCAATGGCCGGGGTTTGCCTGTGGCCATTGGCGTTTGCCGGGGTAAAGTTCCATCCGCGAGCCCCAGAGCCGCCCCCGCCAAGACCATTTTTGGCCATTTTCGGCCGGTAGCTAGCGACGGTCGGGGGGCGACTGCTAAGCACACGTTAACCCTTCCCGATAAGACTGTATGATGGTCGCGGCCGGAGCCGATCGCTCCCGGGGGAGCGGCTGTGGGACGGCGTAATTCGGGGATGATTGCATTGTCGGTTAGCGCGTGGCGCGAGCTCCCTCTCAATTTGTCTGTGGCACGCGCCGGTCTACGGCTTGGCGTGGCCGGGCTGTTTCTGCTGGGCGCCAGTAATTCCCTGCAAAACGCCGTCGCCGAAGGCGACACCCGCACGCTTTCCTTCCATCACGTCCATACCGACGAAGACATCACCGTCACCTTCAAGCGCAACGGCCGCTATGACGAGGCCGCGCTGAAGAAGCTCGACTGGTTCATGCGCGACTGGCGCAAGGAACAAGAAACCCACATGGATCCGCATCTGTTCGATCTGTTGTGGGAGGCCTATCGCGACGTCGGCGCCAGCGAACCGATCAAGGTGATCTGCGGATTCCGTTCGCCGGAAACCAATTCCATGTTGCGCGCGCGCTCGAGCGGCGTCGCGCAGTTCAGCCAGCACGTCAACGGCAATGCGATCGATTTCTACATTCCCGGCGTGTCGCTCGCCACGGTCAGAGCCGAGGGCTTGCGGCTGCAGCGCGGCGGCGTCGGATTCTATCCCACCTCGGGCTCGCCGTTCGTGCACATGGACACCGGCAGCATCCGCCACTGGCCGCGCATCGCGCGTGCGGAACTGGTCAAGATCTTTCCCGACGGCCGCACCGTGCACATTCCCTCCGACGGGCAGCCGCTGCCCGGCTATGCGCTGGCGCTGGCCGACGTCGAGCGCCACGGCGCGGTGCCGTCCGGGACCTCGCTGGAAGCCGCGCGCGGAGCCGGCGTGATCACCGCCAGTCAGGAGAGCGCGGCCGAACAGCCCAAGCGCAGCCTGTTCGCCAGGATTTTCGGCAGCGGCAAGGATCAGGATGAGCTGAGCGAACAGCCGGCACCCAAATCAGCTAACTTGCGTGCGCGCGCGCCCATGGCGGTCGCCAGCCTGAGCCCGCCCAAGACCCGCCCAGCCGTCGCCCGAACACATCGTGCCGCTGCCGGCGGCGCGGCCGAAGCCGGTCGCGGTCGCGCTGCCGAGGCCGAGGCCGGCCGAGCAGAATATCGTGACGGCGTCGCTGTCGAACAATGTGTTCGACGACCGCGGCTATTGGCGCAGCGCGGCCGAGAGCGGCCCGGCGCTGCCGCCGCCGCTCGCGGCCGGCACGCGGTATGAGACCGCCTCCGTCGATCCGGTCAGCACCGGCAGCACGGCCGACGATGCGCTCGCCTACGCCACGGAATCAGACACCCCGCTCGCCGCGCGCGCCCGCCCGATGGGCTCGCGCCTGCCCCGCACGGGCGATGCCGGCGGAAGCCGGGCTGATGCCGGCCGCGTCCAACACCACCGTGGTGGTGAAGCCGCCGCTGGCGCCCGCCCTGGCCATGGGCGGCGGAGTGCGCTCCGACAGCCCGTGGCTGCGCGCCGCCATGCTGACGCCGAGCATGAGCAAGTTCATGACGACGAACCGGGTCGGCGCGGTCGATCCGCGCTGGCAATACGATCTGCTGCATAAGCCGTTGCAATCGCTGGTGATGACGTTCTCGGCCGATCCGGAACTCGGCATGGTGGCCGACCGCTTCACCGGCAGCGCGGTGGTGTTCCTGGCCACCGCCACGTTCAACACGCAGACGACAGCCGCGCTGCGCTGATCCAGCTCTTTTAGTTCAACATTCCGAGCGCGTGCATGTAGGTCTCGAGCACGGCCTGCTGCTCGCGGCGCTCGTCAGTGTCCTGCTTGCGCAGGCCGACGATGGTGCGCAGCGCCTTGATGTCGAAGCCGGTGCCCTTGGCCTCGGCATAGACGTCGCGGATATCGTCGGAGGTCGCTTTTTTCTCTTCTTCGAGCCTCTCGATGCGCTCGACGAAGGCTTTCAGCTGATCCTTGGCGAAGCGGGTTGCGGGTTGCTCTTTTTGGGCGGCGGCGGTGGCAGGCATCGAACTCTCCTGAATGACCTAAGGCGGATTTCCCACCATGTCATACGGAGAATTCCGCGCCGCGGGTCATCACTTCAAGGCGAAGCCCCCGACATTCACATCTGTTCACAAAGTTTAGTGTTTGGGGCTGGACTTTTCGAATGCCGCCTTCTGCTCGGGCGAGGCGTCTTTCTGGTGCTTTTTGCGCCATTCGTCATAAGGCATGCCGTAGACGATCTCGCGGCTCTCGTCCTTGCTCATGGCCACGCCTTTGGCGTCGGCGGCGTCCTTCATCCAGTTCGACAGGCAATTGCGACAGAAGCCGGCGAGATTCATCATGTCGATGTTCTGCACGTCGGTGCGCTTGCGCAGATGCTCGACCAGCCTGCGGTAGACGGCGGCCTCCAACTCGGTGCGGGTCTTGTCGTCCATGGGGGACTCCTCTACGTCATGCCCGTGCATAGCCGTCCGAAGGACGGCGTCGCTTCGCTCGCCTATGTCGCGGGCATCCACGTCTTTCTGGTGGACAATGTAAAGACGTGGATGGCCGGGACAAGCCCGGCCATGACAAAGAAAAACCCGCCGCGCTCCGGTCAGGAACGCGGCGGGCTTGATATCAATGAGCCGACTTACGCGAGCGTCTTCTTCACCCGCTCCGCCGTCATCGGCACGTGGCGCAGCTGCTTGCCGGTGAGCTGGAACATGGCATTGGCGATCGCCGGCGCCACCGTGATCACGCCGATCTCGCCCATGCCCGACGGCGGATTGTCGGTGGCGACGATCTTGGTGTGGATTTCCGGCACGTCGCTCATGCGCATGACCGGATAACTGTCGAAGTTCGTGGCCTGGACGGCGCCGTCCTTGACCGTGAATTCCTCGATCAGCGCGGCGCTCAAGCCATAGATCACCGCGCTTTCGAGCTGGGCATGCACGTTATCCGGCTGGATCACCGTGCCGGGATCGACCGCGATCCAGTAATTATGGACCTTGATCTTCCCGGTTTTCTGGTCGAGCGAGATTTCGGCCACGCCCGCCGACAGGGTGTCGTGATAGTCGGAGAACGCGATCCCCATGCCGTGGCCTGATCGCTTGCGCTTGAAGTCGGACATCTCGGCCACCGCCTTGAGCACCGCGTTGGCGCGCGGCTTGTCCTTGGTCAGCTCGAGCCGCAACGCCAGCGGATCCTTGCCGGCCGCTGCCGCCACTTCGTCGAGGAAGGCTTCGGCGGCGAACTTGTTGTAGCCGGAGCCGATGCCGCGCCAGGCATGCACGCGCATGCCGCGCTCCTCACGCACATATTCGGCCAACACGTTCGGTATCGCGTAGAACGACTGATCGAGGCCGCGCGCGCCGATATAGTCCTTGCCGCCAGTGGCCTTGAAGCGTGGCGGCGCCGCCACCGCATCGACGTTTTCCGACACCAGACGATGGTGCCAGCCGATCAGATTGCCCTTGGCGTCGAGACCGGCCTTGAGCAGGTGATGGGTCATCGGTCGCGGACGCGCCGCGGCGATGTCCTCCTCGCGCGTGAGGATCAGCTTCACCGGCTTCTTGATGATGTTGGACAGGATGGCGGCCTGGATCGCCGCATCCGGCCAGATGCGCCGGCCGTAGCCGCCGCCCAGGAACTGCTGGTGCACCCTGATCTGGTCCGGCGTGGTCTTGAGGATGCCGGAGATGATCTGGGCGGCGAGCGCGCCGAACTGGGTGCCGGTCCAGATGTCGGCCGACTTGCCGTCCTCCGAGACCTGGGCGACCGCGTTCATCGGCTCCATCTGGGCGTGATAGGTGTATTCGGACCAATAAGCCGCTTCCACCGTTTTCGCCGCACCACCAAGTCCCGCCTTGGCGTCGCCGACCTGGTATTCGACCTTCGTTTCGGCGTTGGCATCCTTGCCCTTGGTGGCGTAGTCGCCCTTCGCCTTCTCCGAGTCGAAACCGGCGGCGGTGGCGCCGCTGGTGTCCCAGGTCACCTTGAGCGCCTGCACGCCTGAGCGCGTGGCCTCGACGCTGTCGCCGAACACCGCGACACCGAACGGCAGCGGGATGACCTTGGCGACGCCCTTCACCTTCATGACGTCGGGAATGTTGACTCCGCCGTCCTTCGGCTTGGCGCCTTCCATCGGCGACTGCAGCACCGAGGCGTAGACCATGCCCGGCACCTGCACGTCGATGCCGTATTGCGCCTTGCCGTTCACCTTCAACGGCACGTCGCTGCGGCCGATATCCTTGCGGCCAATCAGCTTGAACTTCGACGGCTTCTTGAGATCGGCTTCGGTGATCTTCGGCGGCTCGGCCGGCACGGTCGCGAACGCCACGATCTCGCCATAGCTAATACGCCGCGACTTGTCGTGGATGACCGTGCTGTTGGAGGTGGTCAGTTCCGCCACTGGCACTTTCCATTTCTCCGCCACCGCATCGAGCAGCACCTTGCGCGCCTGCGCGCCGGCCATGCGCAATGGCGTGAAATAACCGGCCACCGCGACGCTCGCCGCGGTGATTTGCGCGCCGTTGAACAGGTGATGATTGTTGCCGTAGACCTTCGGATTGGCCGGCGCGAATTCCACCTTCACCTTCGACCAGTCGGCGTCGAGCTCCTCCGCCAGGATCAGCGGCAACGAGGTGTACACGCCCTGCCCCATTTCCGCGGACGGGCAGACGATGGTGATGGTGTTATCGGCGGCGATGCTGACAAAGGCGTTGAACTTCGTCGGCTGTGTCGCGCCCAGCGCCTCAGCCCCGCGGCCGAGGCCGCCGAGCGTGAAGGCGAAGGTCATTCCAGCCGCGCCGGCTACGAAGCCGCGCCGGCTGATGCTGGTGTCGATCGATCCGTTCTTGATGTGGATGGTCATGGCTCAGGCCCCCCGGGCGGCGCGTTGAATGGCGCGCACGATGCGCGGATAGGTGCCGCAGCGGCAGATATTGCCGTCCATGTGGGCGACGATCTGTTCGCGCGTCGGCTTCTTGTTGGTGGCAAGCAGCGCCGCCGCCTGCATGATCTGGCCGGACTGGCAGTAGCCGCATTGCGGCACCTGCTCGGCGATGAAGGCCTTCTGCAATGCATGTGTGCCGGTGGGCGACAGGCCCTCGATGGTGGTGACCTTCCTGCCCACAACTTTCGACACGGGGATCTGGCACGAGCGCATCGCCTTGCCGTCGATATGAACGGTGCAAGCACCGCACAGACCGGAGCCGCAGCCGAATTTCGTGCCCGTGAGTTTCATATGCTCGCGCACGACCCAAAGCAACGGCGTGTCGGGCTCAGCCTCGACCGTCGCCGCCTTGCCGTTTACCGTGATTGCAATCGCTGTCATTCGTCCCTCCCCAGGGATACCCGTTGTGATTTGCGGATGCTTCCGCGTTTGTTGGCGCTTCAGCCACTAGCGCGGCCTGGCGCGGATCGACTAACCGAAAGTCTAACAGTGCGCCGACAGGGGGCTGGCTTCACTGGCCGAATTATAAGCAGATTTTTCGGGCGGGGGGCAGCTATGGTTGTGGCATGAATAGCCCCCTGCGCGCTTTTCTCGCCGACTTGTTTCGCACTGCGGTAGCCGCTGCACACCCGGCGAGCTGCCTGCCGCCGCTGCTGCCGCCGCCCGCCGGCCGGCTCATTCTGCTCGCCGCCGGCAAGGCCGCGGGCTCCATGGCCGAAGTCGCGGAAGGCTTTTATCTCAATCAGTTAAAGCTTAACTCCGAACGCCTCTGTGGGATCGCGGTGGCACGCCATGGCTATGGCCGGCCATTGCGGATCGTGACCATGATCGAAGCCGGCCATCCGATTCCCGATGCGGCCGGCCTGGAGGCCGCCGACCGCGCGCTCACGCTCGCCGATGGCGCCGGGCGCGAAGACCTGGTGCTGGTGCTGATGTCGGGCGGCGCTTCGGCCAACTGGATCGCGCCGGCGGCCGGCGTTTCGTTTGCCGACAAGCAGGCGGTGACGCCCGCGCTGCTGCGTTCGGGCGCCACTATCGGCGAGATCAACACCGTGCGTAAGCATCTCTCGCGCATCAAGGGCGGGCGGCTGGCGCGCCACGCCTATCCGGCGACGCTTGTGACCATCGCGATCTCCGACGTGCCGGGCGACGATCCGTCGGCGATCGGCTCCGGTCCGACCGTGCCCGATCCGACCACGCTTGGCGACGCGCGCGCCATCGTCGCCAAATACAGGCTCGATCTTCCAACAGGCGTGACTGCCGCGCTCGCCGACACGAACAATGAAATCGCCGAAGCCCGGCGATCCGGCTTTCGCTGGCAACCAATTCGCGCTGGCCGCGCGGCCGGCCGATGCCCTGCGCGCGGCGGAGGCCGCCGTGCGCGCCGCCGACTACGAATGCATCTCGCTCGGCGGCAATGTCGAGGGGGAAGCGCGCGAGGTGGCGGCGGCGCATGCCAAGCTCGCGCGCGAGCTGCGCGCGAAGGGCGCCCGCGCTGTGATCCTGTCGGGCGGCGAACTGACGGTCACCATCCGCGGCCAGGGCCGCGGCGGGCCCAACCAGGAATACGCTCTGGCGCTGGCGATGGGCTTAGCCCACATGCCGGCGGTAGCTGCGCTCGCCGCCGACACCGACGGCACCGATGGCGGCGCCGGCGCGGCCAGCGACCCCGCCGGCGCGGTGCTCGACGGCGAAACCGTGGCGCGGGCCAAGGCGCTTGGCCTCGATCCCGCCGCGTTTCTTGCCGACAATAATTCAACCGGCTTTTTCGCTGCCCTGGGGGATTTGCTCATGCCCGGACCCACTTACACCAACGTGAACGACTTCCGCGCCATCGTCGTTGACAGGTCGTAACGGATCACGCGACAACCTCGACGAATCGCAACCAAAGATATCTTGACCACTTTGCTCCGCCATCCCACCACGCGCTGCATCACCGGCACGGTTGCGCTCGCAGCCGGCCTGCTGGCGGCATCGGCGTATCCGGCGATGGCCGATTTCCGGCTGTGCAACAACACCGGCAGCCGGGTCGGCGTCTCGTTGGGCTATAAGGACGCCGAAGGCTGGACCACCGAAGGCTGGTGGAACCTGTCGGCGCGATCCTGCGAAACTCTGCTACGCGGCGCGCTGGTTGCGCGCTACTACTACATCTACGCGGTCGATTATGACCGCGGCGGCGAATGGTCCGGTCACGCTTTCATGTGCTCACGCGAGAAGGAATTCACCATTCGCGGCACCGAGAACTGTCTGACGCGCGGTTATGACCGCACCGGCTTCTTCGAGGTCGATACCAGCGAACAGCGCTCCTGGACGGTGCAACTCACCGACAGCGCCGAGCAGAAGCCTGTTAGCCCGTTGCCGCTGCGCACGCCGCCCGCAACGCAGCGGCCGCCGGCGCCGACAACGGCGCCAGCCGAAGGCGAAAAGAAATGAGACGCCTGCGCCGCGCCAAGATCGTCGCCACGCTCGGACCGGCCTCCTCAGACGCCGCCATGATCGCGCGGCTGTTCAAGGCCGGCGCCGACGTATTCCGCATCAATATGAGTCACACCAGCCAGGACCGCATGCGCGAACTGGTCGCCATGATCCGCGGCATCGAACGCGACACCGGCCGGCCGATCGGCATCCTGGTCGATTTGCAGGGACCCAAGCTGCGGCTCGGCACTTTTGCCGGCGGCTCGGCGCTGGTGGCGAACGGCGACAGCTTCGTGCTCGATTCGGATCCCGCCCCCGGCGACGCCAAACGCGCCTATCTGCCGCATCCGGAAATTTTCGCCGCGATCGCGCCCGGACGCACGCTGCTGATCGACGACGGCAAGGTGCGGCTCACGGTCACGCAAGCCGAGCCCAAGTGCATGACCACGCGCGTCGAGGTGGGCGGAAAACTGTCCGACCGCAAGGGTGTGAGCCTGCCGGATTCGACCATCCCGTTCTCCGCCTTGGCCGAGAAGGACCGCTCCGATCTGGAAGCCGCGCTCAACGCCGGCATCGACTGGGTGGCGCTGTCGTTCATCCAGCGGCCGGAAGACATCGCGGAGGCCAAGAAGATCACGCGCGGCCGCGCCGCGCTGATGGCCAAGATCGAGAAGCCGCAGGCGGTGCACCGTCTCGCCGAAATCATGGAGCTCGCCGACGCGCTTATGGTGGCGCGCGGCGACCTCGGCGTCGAAATGCCGCTGGAAAAAGTGCCCGGCGTGCAGAAACAGATGACGCGCATGGGCCGCGCCACCGGCAAGCCGGTGGTAGTCGCCACGCAGATGCTGGAATCGATGATCAACTCGCCGGTGCCCACGCGCGCGGAAGTCTCCGACGTCGCCACCGCCATTTTCGAGGGCGCCGATGCGGTCATGCTGTCGGCGGAATCGGCCGCCGGCAAATATCCGGTCGAAGCGGTTGCCACCATGAACCGCATCGCCGAGGAGATCGAGAGCGACCCGATCTACCGCAGCATCCTCGACTCGCAGCGCGCGGTGCCGGAGGCGACCGGCGCCGATGCCATTGCCGACGCCGCCCGCCAGATCGCCGACACGCTCGATCTCGCCGCCGTGGTGTGCTGGACCTCGTCCGGATCGACCGGCCTGCGGGTGGCGCGCGAGCGGCCGCGGCCGCCGATCGTGGCGCTGTCGCCCAATATCGCCACCGGGCGCCGGCTGTCGGTGGCTTGGGGCGTGCATTGCGTGATCACCGAGGATGCCCACGACCAGGACGATATGATCGACCGCGCCAGCCGCATCGCGTTCAAGGAAGGCTTTGCCAAGGCCGGCCAGCGCATCATCATCGTCGCCGGCTTGCCGCTAGGCACGCCGGGCGCCACCAACATGCTGCGCATTGCCTATGTGGGGTCCGAGACGGCGGGGGATTAAGCTCGACGGACTGAACCTTGCTCGGTCAGCAACTAGAGCACGTCATTTAACCGTAATTGTGTAGCTGACCTCCGCGTTGAAGCGATCCTTGGCATTGGCCCGGTTGAACCGCAAATAGCGGAAACTGTCGTTGCCGACGAATCCGGCCTTTGACTGGTAATAGATGAGATGGCTACTCCCCGGGGTCTTGCCCACGCATTCCACACGTTGCTTCTTGGCCCAAGCGGTTTTGGTCATGAACCACCAGATCTTTTGGTTCAGAGGTCACGGTGCCATGGGCGGGTGCGTTGACAATTTTTATTACGACGCGGCTCGGCCGACGCATCGGCGGAATGTTACGACGGACATCCGCATGCCCCCTCTTACACCCTAGATATCCCTTCCCTCGACCTTTTCCTGCAGCGTCTTCATCAGCTCGGGGATGCGCTGCAAGCGCGGATGGATCGCGAGCGCGCGGCGATAGACTTCCAGCGCCTGTCTGTCGTCGCCGATGTCCTGCATGATCAAGCCGAGGCCCGACAGCGCGCCGAAATGTCGCGGCTCGCGGCGCAGCACCTCGCGAATGTCGGCGAGCGAACGGCCGTAATCTTTTTTCATGTAGTAGATGGTGGCGCGCCGGTTCCAGGCTTCCACGTATTTCGGCCTGATCTTGATGACGGCGTCGAGCAGCTTGATCGCGAGGTCGAGATCCTTCTGCTCGATCGCGGTCTGCACGCGCGACATCAGCAGCGTGGCGGTATCGCTGCGCGAGGCTGTCCACAGCGCCCAGATGCGTTCCTCGATCGCCTTGGCGGTGACGTCGTCGGGCGCGACCTTGAGCGCCCCGAACAGGAAATCGAGATTGCGCGGAGGATCGTTTTGCTTGACGTGCGGCAGCTTTTTCGGCGGCTGCACCCAATCGCCCGGCGCCGCGGCGGCGGGCAGGCAAAAGCCGACGGCCACGGTGGCGGCAAACAGAGCGGCGAGGAATCGCGTTCGCATGGGCGGAGCTTAATATCTCCGCGGCTCAAGGCAAATATCCGGCGTTGGAGGTAGCGCCCGGCCGGGCGGTTGCAGGCTCGGTCGTTAGCCTTGCCGGGCCTTAAAACGGCGATTGGTCTTGTTGATGATATAGACCCGGCCCTTCCGCCGCACGATGCGGTTGTTGCGGTGGCGGCCACGCAGGGATTTCAGGGAGTTACGGACTTTCATGACGATCTCTGGGTTTTCTGGTTGCCGGGTTCATAGCAGCCTTCCCGCCCCTGTCAACGCGACGGGCCAAGCCAAGGCGACGTGACGGCCGTCGTCGCCAGTGAACTTCGGACTCGCCATTTGCCGACGAAACCACGCCACAAATCAATAATTTAATGGACGGCTGGACATAGTTCATGGTTGCTAAGACTATTCCTGGCCGGCGCTAGATTGCCGCAGTTCCACGGCCGGCCACGGGCAGAGAATGGCAAGAGAAGCCCAGATGAAATACGGCATCACTTTGGTGTTCTGGACGCTACTCGCGATCCTCGCCGGCCAGCTTCCTGCGGATGCCCGCCGCTTGCCGGACCGGCTGGATGCCGTGCAATTAAAGAAGGGGCTGGCGGCGTTCAACCGGCATGACTACACGACGGCCGGCCTGCTGTTGCAATTGCCGGCCGAGCATGGCGATGCCGGCGCGCAGGCCATTCTCTGTTTTCTGCGCAATTATGGCCGCGGCGTGCCGCAAAGTTTCCGCGAAGCCGCGTATTGGTGCCGGCGCTCGAGTGCGCTACTTGAAGGACATGGAAACTCTGCTTCTTCAAGTTGCTAAACCGCATGAAAATTCGTTGAGCGGTCACGTTCACCGAGACTCCGACCTCACTCGCGTTCTTCGGCAGGTCCACCACGAAAATGCACTTAGGCTTAAGCGAATCAAGAAGGCACTGCGATAGAACAAGTCGTCGGCACCGAAGACATTCGCACCGCTAGCTCTCGACCTAGATGGGATTACGCCGATGCAGTAATCTTTATCCAGCTGGTTCAAAAAATCCGTCAGGTCACTCTGAACTGTCGCACTTGGGCCATTGCTATTACACGGATTAAATCACGCCGGAATCTGCACTTATTAATGTTCTCGGCGCCAAATTCCAATCTTAGCAGGGCCTGGCAGTAAGAAGAAGGGCGAAGGGTCAACAATGACGCAGTCGACGCCGTGACCAACATAATAGTGCCCAAAATTTCTGCCGGTGATCGCCCATATCATCGAGGAAGTGTTGTAGTTTTTTGCCCGTTCGATGAGAGCGGGCAGTGTCCGGTTAGGCAGCGTCATTCCGGTGAAAATTGCAAGATCGGCTTTCTCAACGAGTTCGGTGTTGGCGGTATCACTGCAGATCGTAACTCCGCCTAATTTCTGGGCCACCACCTCTCCCGACATATCGGTCGCCGAAACATCGAACCCGCGGGATACAAGGGCACTTAGAATTCCAACTGTAGCACCCACAACAAGTACCCGAGGTTTGCTCCCCTTGATCGCTGAATTTTTTCGCCGCAAGACGGTCTCCGCTTCATCGGCGAATAACTGCGATCTCAGGCTTTGCTTGTCGCCGATCGACTTGTCAACGGTTACCTGAAGGCTCGTTGCGGGCGTGACGTGTGCCATGACGAGGTCAATAAGCGCGACGCGGTCGATATCGTCGCGATAGCCATGATCCTTGAGTATTTCCCGAGTATCCTTGCCCAGCAGATCAGAGCCGAAGTCGGACAATGTAACAGCCGGGCCGAAGGCAATTCCGTAGTTCTCAGACTGGGCGAGGCACATTGTATAGTGAGTCTTTCTCTCTTCGGGCACAGTCTGTCGAACAAAATCGACAAACCAGAATGACGTGAGACGAAAGAGATCTGCCGAAAATTGCGCGGCCCGCTCAAGCGCCCATTGCTCAGCTGCCTCGATCGTGAAGGCGGACGGCATGAGGACCTCTCGTGGCTGGCGAAACGCTTTTAACGGAGCATCTATCATATACCTGATTCCAGTCTATTCGCCTTGAGGTCTGCCAAAGTGGTCCATGAAAAGCCGCGCTTCAGAAGGCTGCGCTCAATCTTACCATTGGCGTTTCGCGGAATTCGATCGAGTTTTGATATGTGGATTTTAAAAGGCAAATCCAATGCACTTATGATTCGTTCCAGCAATTCTTGTTCTGGGATACGGCCACCCGACACGGCGATATAGATCTCCTCAATCCCGTCCGGATTTTGAACTGAACAGGCGCCAACATCATCGACCTCGACGGTTTTGAGAACTATATTTTCTATAGCGTCGGGCGAAAATTTTGCCCCACCAATATTAAAGACCTCATCACTTCTACCGATTACCTCCAATCGGCAGCCACTGTGGAGAATTCCCAAATCTTTTGCGTAGAACCAGCCGTCCTTGAACATTTGCTCGGTGATTTTCGGATCGTCGAGATATCCCTGCACCATACAGTCAGTTTTCACCCTGATCTGCCCCACTTCACCAAGCGGTAGCGGTTCGTCGCTATCATTGACCACCTCAACCTGAACTCCAGGCCATATGGATCCGAATTCTGCATCGTCCTTAATCGAGCTGACATATCCCGCTTCATAGGTCCCATATAGGTCCCACACGTTAGTTGCTAGCCTTACACGAGCCCGATCGCGCAAGGTTTCCGATAGTGTCGCACCTGACGAAAAAATCCTCAGATTAGAAGGTTTGGCAAAGTTGCACGGCAGTTCGTCTAAAATATTTTTCAGCATTATTGGAGGTAGCATCGTATGCGTAACCGCGTGCGATGTAATTACCTCGCCCGCGGTCACCCGATTATCAATTACCAAGGTTCCACCCGCCCGGATGCATGCCGTGGGAGCTGCAACAGTGCCTAGCTTAAACAAATATCTGGACTGGCGTGTAAAGTTAGCAAACCACATCATTTTCGCCACGGAAGCCTCGTGGACCAGTCGCGAGTAGAGCAATTTCTTAACAGTGCCTGTCGTCCCTGATGTGAATACAATGCGGAAGGGATCGTCGGGGCCAATGGCCGGTATTGGCTCCTCTTCAGTATCCGCTTCTGCTAAAATTCCATCCAGCCATTGCGGCGTTATCTCCCACTGCCGTCGAACGCCTGCAATATAAAATTTTTTTTCCGATAACACGAGGTCGAAGGTATGTGGGAAGATTAAGCGCTCTCCGGTATCGAACAACGCTGTGACCACACAAAGCCGCTCGAAGGCGAGGCGCAGCAGCCAACGGTAATAGACGCCGCCAACGTCGATCGCCACTTTCGCTCCACGTGGGAGTTCAAACTCACGCAAGGCCCGCGTGAACTTTCGGATATCGCGAGCGAAGTCCGCGTAGGTAAATTCTCTTCCATTGATGAAGAAGGCAACAGCGTTAGGGCGTTCGGCCGCGTGAAAGATTACATAATCAGCAGTCATTGCAGTACGACTTGAGTACCATTCGCCATTCTTTTCGAATACCATTTGTGCTTTTTGGCTGTGGCTAGCACTACACTTGTGAGGCAATCATGCCGCCGTAATGTGCCGAACCCCCAACTCTGCCCGGCCTCTCAATGCGCGCCGACACGCTTTAGCTTGCCTCAAGCATTGCTTGAGCGCCTTCGGCATCATGTCTAAATCTAGCTACGAGCGCCGACCACCGTAGGACGCCATGCCGTAGCGGCACCATTGTCGATCGCGACTGTGACCATCACCACCATCCCGGCACTTTTTCGTTGTATATCAGCCTCGGCGATCGTGGTTCCTCCTTTGGCTAGGGCTAGGGCCGTTGTGGTGTACCATCACCGCAGTGGCTTGCTATGTGTGTTTTTAGCACGCTGGCCACCGCGTTGAGCAGCCTGACCCCCGCGGGGCAGGCGGTGGCGTAGCTTACGACCCGCACCATCCACAATGCGTAGGTGGCCTACTTTTGCAGCTATCACTATACCCCCTACTCAACTGAGCAGGGAATTATTTTTACAGAACAGGGAATTTTGGGGCAGGAACAGGGAATTTACCTGCCAAAACCGAAATCATCTCCGGATGAAGTTTTCGGCACACACAGCCTCCCAGCCGCGCCGCGGCGCGAGCTTCTCCAGACCGAGCTCGGCCGCCATGAAGTCCGCCACCTTTCGACTCGACCACACCCCGCCGTCCGGCGGCGGCTCCCGCAGTCGTATCTTGAACTTTTCCAGGAGATCGCCCTTGACGACGGAAGGACGCGCCCCGTTGTGGCGGCGCAGGTCGCCGAGTGCCGCTTTGCCCAACGCATTGTACCGCGCCAACAATTCCCCAATCCAGCGCGGCACGAAACTCGTCATCGCCAACACCGCCGAGACCGTATGGCCCTGCGCCAGAAGCCAGATCGCCTGGTAGTGCCGCGCCGCGCACACGTCCTCGCAGGCTCGATAACGCGCCGCCAAATCTTCGATGCTCAGGTAGGTCTCGACATGGGCCATGGCTCGCCTCCGCGATTCATGGCCGCTCAAACTAACCGCTTCGACCCAACATGGGAATTTACTCGGAAACCGTATGACATGCGCCAAGTATCAATCGGGCGAGGTGGAATGGAGCGGCAGAATATCACGCTGCGGAGATGAGATGATGCGGGTCATGCTCTACGAAGCGGCCCAGAGCATGCTGAGTTCGAATAAATGGTTCTGGCTCAAGGCCTGGGCGATGCAGATCGCCAGACGCCGCGGCATGAAGAAGGCAATCGTGGCACTGGCACGTCGGCTCGCCGTAATCATGCACCGCATATGGGTTGATGGCACTGAGTTCCACTGGACCTGGGAACAAGCCTCGGCAGCAGTATAAAAAGCGTACAGGATCACATGCGATAGGAGAAAACTCGAGTTCCACCGAGCGGTGGAAAGATGTCCCTCGCGGGACGATGGATGAGGTGAGTTCGTTTGTCCGTTTGGACCTGCCATCAATCTGACGGTAAGGCCGCCCAATAGATTGTTCCGCCTCGTTCTCGAATCCCATTATGGAAGGGCCTTAGCGCCGATTCCGAAGAGAAGCACGAGCCCGCGAGCAACATCGACACTGCAGTGGTGGATAGTCTGAAAGGTAGTGGTTGATGGCTTGAAAGTGCTTGACCTCGAACGGCCGATTAGAGAAGCGGACTGATGCACCGCAGCGAGCCGAGCATGCAAAGGGGACCCGATTTATCCAAAGCGGTTAGGACCCGACGTGCCTGGCAGGCATGCCCAGTAGATCACGACAAGCGTGCCGATGGCGGTAGCCGCGATCAAGACCCACCAGCCTGTGCGATCGATATCATGCAATCGTCTGACCGAGACGGCCAGGCTGGGCAGAATCAAAGCCAACACGACCGCCATAGTGACGTAGCTAAAGGGGCCCATCTCTAGCGGTCCCGGATAATGCGATCCATTGATTGCACCAAACACAATCAAAACAATGGCTACGAAAAGATACCAGTACCAATACTCCGAACGAACTGCTCGACCTGAGAAATTGGCATAGTTGCGGAAGCATGAGCTGATCGCTTCTACAAAATTCATGGGACGCCTCTTTGGTTCGGCCGCGGCTCGCGTCGGCTGTCACAGTGGCGAAGCAACTACTTCCGTGAGGTGCGAGCCCGCTGCTACCCTCCACACAAGTTGTCGTATAGGTCATCTAGTACCGATTCTATCTCCTGAGCAACTTCAGATTTCGGATCGATGTCCTCAAGCGCGTCCATCAGTGCGACATATTCGGGACCCAGTCTTTCTTCCAATAAATCCAAATTCTGGGACAACACATTGACTGTTTTGCTGTCCTTTTTCTCTTTGGCCTGCTTGATCTGCTCATCGAGCTTGGTCATATTGCAATAGGATTGGGTCTTGGCCTTATCGCCACTGATAATTTTGAGGACCTTTTGCGCATCTGCCTTGGTCACCTGGTGTGTGCGCAGACTGAAAAAGCCGAACGGCACGGCGGCGATCACCAAGATGGCAATAATTAACTTCGGGTTCATGAGGCCCCCCTTACCGGCAGTTCGAGAAATTGTACCCGCGAAAGACGCTCAGGCGATTGGACCGAGGTCCAATAATATTCGCTTTGGTCATTAGCGGACATGGCGGCTTCTAATCTGGATGTCCGCTTTACCCCCAATCGCGGACATTCGTCCGGGCAAGGTCGCAATTCCTTACCCCCGTTGATTTACCTTTTTATTCGGCAACGATCATACAAATGAGCGTCCAGGAGCCTGTAATGGCGACAAGAAGGAATGCTAAAGGCAAAGCCAGGGCAAAGCGGACGAAGGCGCCTGTCACCAAGGCAGCCACGCGCAGAAAGGCAGCCAGAAAAGCCAGGACAACCAGTCTCCGCTATGTGCCGATATTGTTGCAAAAAGATTTTTCGCATCCCGCCGCGCAACATTGATTCAAAAAAAAAGCTTGTCGCGCAAAATTGATTCAAGCGGCACGCTTGTTTGATTCGATAGTTGCGCACTTGGAGGGGGTCGCCGACTTTTGCAACAATATCTGCCAAGAGATGGGGTAATCAGCCGGCAGCTTGTGGATAGCTGAAGATTTTGGGTGCTGCGCTTCAGGCTGATGGTGAAACGAGGTCACCGAGGTTACGGGCCTCAAGCATCAGAAGGAGAAGCGTGAGCCATGGACCATTTTGCTGGATTGGACGTATCGGTCAAGGAGACCAGCGTCTGCATTGTGGATGACACGGGCAGGATCGTGCGGGAAGTGAAGGTAGCGAGCGAGCCGGAAGCTCTGCTGCCGGTGCTGAAAAACCCCGCCTACCGCTTCAAGCGGATCGGACTGGAAGCCGGGCCACTGTCGCAATGGCTGTTCAGTGCACTCGCCGAAGCTGGCTTGCCGGTGATCTGTGTCGAGACGCGGCATATGCGGGCGGTGTTGCAGGCGCAGATCAACAAGACCGACCGCAACGATGCACGCGGCATGGCGCAGATGATGCGGGCGGGAATTTATCGCCCGGTGCATGTGAAGACGTTACGCAGCCAGAAGCTGAGAATGCTGCTGACCCATCGCAAGCTGCTGCAGTCGAAGGCCATCGCCATCGACAACGACCTGCGCGGTACTTTGCGCAACTTCGGTCTCAAGGTGGGCATGGTGGGGACGGTGAAGTTCGAGGCCCGCATCAGGGAGCTGGTCGAGAACCTTCCTGACCTGGCAGTGCTGGTCGAACCACTGCTCATTGTCCGACGGGCGCTTCGCGAGCAGTTCTGCGTCCTGCACCGCCGCTTGCTCGCTATCGTGCGGGACGATGGGGTGTGCCGGCGCCTGATGACGACGCCCGGTGTCGGCCCGGTGGTGGCGCTCACCTATCGTGCCACCGTAGATGTACCCGCGCGCTTCCGGCACTCCAAGTCAGTCGGGGCGGTGTTTGGACTGACGTGCTCCAAGTATCAATCGGGCGAGAGCGATTGGAGCGGCAGAATATCACGCTGCGGGGACGAGATGATGCGGATGATGCTCTACGAAGCGGCCCAGGTCATGCTGACCCGCACCAACAAGTGGTCGTGGCTCAAGGCCTGGGCGATGCAAATCGCCAGGCGCCGCGGGATGAAGAAGGCGGTCGTGGCGCTGGCGCGCCGGCTGGCCGTGATCATGCACCGCATATGGGTCGACGGCACCGAGTTCCAGTGGACCCGGGAAGCCGCGGCGGCATGAGAGCCTCACAGGATCAAATGCGATAGGAGGAAACTCGAGCTCCACCGAGCGGTGGAATGATGTCCCTCGCGGGACGATGGATGAGGTGAGTTCGTGAGTCCGCTTGGACCTGCTGTTACATTGACGGTAAGGCCGCCTAAAAGATTGTTCCACCTCGTTCTCGAATCCCATGATGGAAGGGCCCTGGTGCCGATTTCGAAGAGAAGCACGGGCCCGTGAGCGACATCGACACTGCAGCGGTGGATAGTCTGAAAGCGCTTGACCCCGAACGGCCGATTAGAGAAGCGGACTCATGCACCGCAGCAAACAACATCGTTATTCGATCACCTCGTCGGCGCGTCCAAGCAGCGTGGTTATGGTCGATTTTCAGGCTCGGCCACCGGCCAGACCTTCGACATCAACAAACTTACTATCAGGCCCACAAGACAGCCAAAGATGACCTCTGCGACCTTGTGCACGCCATGTTCGATACCGCTCAGCTTGGAATCGTGTGTCAGTCCTGCCGCGATAACGATCGCTGCCGTAATCGGCGCCTGACGCCACATCGTCTTGATTTGAACCAAATAAGACGACAAAAGGACAGTCACGGCCAATGCAATCGGTAGCTTCCACTCGCTCGATCCACCGATGACCACAAAGATCAACCCGACCGCACAACCAAGCAACACGTTTATGAGGCGACTCTTGAAAATCCGAACCGCCTCTTTCACCTGGGGATCAGAGGCCGCGACCATTGAAGCAATGGCCCAGATTGGATTTTCATCGTCGAGAATGTGCGTCAGCACGTACCAAGTAACGGTCGTTCCGATAAAAACATTGACGGCGAACCTCACCCCAATGATGTCTTGTTGGACGACCGAAATGAGCCATGTCATGGGTGCCCTCGTCATGCGTGTAAGTTCCGATCGTCGCCCAAACCAGTTCGTTTTTGCCTCGATCAAGAGGGCCACAGTCAAGTCGGCGATACGTAAAGTTCAGCGATGGCGCAAGATCGGCTCATACCATGCCAACGACGCGCTTGGCCGCTTTCAGGTAGTTGATGTTCGGCATCGAATCGATGCCCAAGGCCACGATCGCCTTGCGCATGCCTAGGTAGTTCTCACTCTCGCTGCACGCAGACTCAAGGAGCGCGCCATTGAACCATACCTGCGCATACTCACAGATGATCCCGTCGACCGTGAAACCGTAGCGCATCTTCTCGATCGTTACCGGCACGAGATCGGGATGACGCCGCGCCATTTCGGTGAATTCCTCAAGCGCGCAGGTCTCCCGACCGAGATCCATCTTCACGCCGAGGTGCGACAGAATGGTCGTGAGGTCTGGCTTCTTCACTGGAAACTGGAACTTGCCGCGAGGCTGGAAGATCTCATACCCCTCTGGAGTCTCGCCGACCTTGGTCTTGATGTCGAGCAGGCCGTCGCGCACCTTCACGTTCGCTTCGTCGGTGTGCACGGAAAGGAAATACGTCTCCGCCGGCATCTTCCGGGCCCTCCACAGTATTGCTCCGGCATCCCACATTTTCTTTTGAACAGTCTCGATGATCCCATGCCCGAACACGCGGAACTCGGCTCGCGGGGCGATTTTCGCGGCTGCTTCGGCGGAAAACGCTGTGTTCTTCGCAAAAACGTCGGTCACAGTAGATCCTCCCTGTGCCGCGGTCAGCGCTCGTTACAAGTCTTGAACTGCAGCGCGGTGAATTATGACCAGCGTGTGAACGGGTTCTTGATAAGATTCGCGTTGTAGTAGCGGGGGTCACCAGTAACTTCTTCACCAATCCAGGCGGGCATATCGAACGTCCGGTCCTCGCTTGTGAGCTCCACTTCGGCGACGATCAATCCCGCGTTGTCGCCGAGGAACTCGTCAATTTCCCACGTGAGATCGCCAGCGCGGATCTTGTAACGTTTCTTCTCGATCAGCGGTTTCTCTGCAAGCGCGTCCAGCATTGCTTTGCCTTCATCGAAAGGAATTTCGTATTCGTATTCGGGCCGGGTCGCGCCGACCGTTAAGCCCTTAACAGTGAGGAATGCCTTGTCTTCTGCCGTCCGAACCCGGACGGTGCGCTCCTTGACACTGTTGAGGTAACCCTGCCGGTACGTTATGCCCTTGGCGAGAGCTCGCCACGCATCGCCCTTCACTAAAAACTTGCGTTCGATTTCCTTAGCCATGGTCAATCACTCCCCACTCGGTCACTCTTGAGCCGTCGGGGCATTGCCGAGGAGACGGTACACGACACCGGTCTTCGTGGCATTCAGCGCAATCCAATCCTTGGCGGCATACTGGAGCGCTAGGAAGAAGCGCTCGGCCCTTTGCATCGCGTCTAGGGTCAATAGCTTCCTGTCGCGGAATTGGATTTGGTAGGCGAACTCCCCGATCAGCGGCCTGTGTTCTCCCCGGGTACGCCAGATCGCTACGTTCGTCTTCGCTTTGAGTCCTGAACCGAAATCGAGCGACCCGATATCCTGGAGCACTTCCTCGATAATGGTGTTGTTGACCAGCGCGATCTCTTCCTGCGGCGAATGCTGCACGACAGTCAGCGCCGGGAAAATGTTTGTGAGCGCCTTGAATTGGAATACGTCGTTAGTGCCAATATGTGAGCGTGGGAACTGCACGTTGTGCGAAAAGAGCAGGCGGATCCCGCCAAGCTGGTCTTTGAGAGGCAACGCTTGGCACTTGAACTTTACCCGATAATCGCCAACGATCTCGGGGCGCACATCGGTTTCGGCGGCTTTCTGTATGTCCGGATGTCTGAACTTGAACACTATTTCGGGCTCGCCCGAAGGAAAGCCGTCTGTATAGGGGATGCGTCGGCGCAGAATGAACGCGTTGTTGTACAGCCGGAAGTCCTTGGTATCCACAAACAGGGCTTCCCGGATCTTGAGCGGCGCATCTTCGAAATCCTCCGTGGAGAATTCCACTCCGCACTTATCGGCAGGCGCCCGGAGCACCTTTGCGAAATCAAACAGGTTCTTGCGCGACCTGAACCTGTTGGGTTTAAGAATAAGCTTGCATGCCAAGTATTCGACCTCGTGAAGGGGCATACCGTCGGCATATCTGCCCGGCTTCAGGACCGGAACCCGACCGGCCCAGGATGTCTTGATCTCGGATTTTCGTTTTGCCTCTTGGACGAGCTTCGCTTTCGGCAACGGGATGGACGTAAGAGCAGCTATTGTTGTGGCCATGATGTTCCCCACGCTTTGGACATTGCATCGTAACCGATCAAATTGGCATTCTCAAAGGGGCTGAAACCGACTTCGCTACTGCAACATGAGATGCTTGCCGATGTCCGCTTTGGGGTAGTCAGCTCAACCGGGTCCAAAGCGGACATTCAGCGGCAGGCTGTAGTGTGTGAATGCCGTGCTCGCGTAGCCTTTATTTGATGGATTGTCACGCTGAGTGATCATTTTTGAACCCTGTGTGTACCGAAAACCTAGACCCGAACGTATTGGTGATGGAGCCCGCCAAGGATCGGGCGTGAACTGATGATTCCGGTTCGCTGAACCGAGCGAGAGACCGGCTCATCTTTGTCCAATGACCGATGCGTTCTGATGTTATTGTAATAGCGAGCATAAGTTTGCAGGATGCGGCGCAGATGCGCCTCGCCCAAGACGACAAAGTGGTCCACACACTCGCGCCGGATCGATCCGATGAGGCGTTCGGCAAAGCCATTCTGCCAGGGCGAGGCCGGTGCCGTAGGCCTGTCCCGGATGCCCATGGCGCGAATTCGGCGCATAACGATGGTGCCGTAGATCCGGTCCCGATCGCGGATGAGGTAGCGCGGCGCCTCATCCCATGGAATTGCCTCGGATAACTGGCGCGCGATCCATTCAGCCGTTGGGTTTGTTGTGACGTTGATCCAGACGAGGTCTCTGCGGTCCAGCCGGACGACGACGAAGGCATAGAGCAGGTCGAAGCCAATGGTCGGGACAACGAACAGGTCCATAGCAGCGATATCCGGGGCGTGATCACGCAGGAAGGTGCGCCATCCCTGACTTGGTGGCCCACTTCGCTTGACCATGTATTTGGCGACGCTCGATTGCGCAACATCAAACCCGAGCTTGAGCAATTCGCCGTGGATACGTGGCGCTCCCCAAAGCGGGTTCTCGATGCTCATCTGCCGGATCAGCGCACGGAGGACCGTCTCGATCTGTTGCCGCCCTCCCTGTCGGCGTGATTTCCAACGCCAATAGCAGCGAAGGCCGGCCCGATGCCACCGCACGATGGTCTCAGGTTGGACGATTGTGATGACCTGCAGGATCGACGGAAACCAGCGATATAGCCGGATAAGAAACCAGCGGTCGTTGTTCCTCAGCCGGATCCGGCCCTGAACCTTACGCCGCAAAACGACCAACTGATGTCGAAGCACCGCAATCTCTGCCTCAAGTCGGCTCTTCGAGCTAAATGGCGAGGCCAAGACGGCCAGGACGAAGCAGAACAGTGAGAACATTGTCCACTGACGTTATACCAGGTCACGTTACCGGCGACCCACCTGCGGAGTTGTGGCGGGTTGGTGACGGCCGTCCAGGTGTTTGATTTGACTCATGTTTACGATGCGATCATCCCGGCACAACGCGGGGTAACATGAGTCAAGGTCTCTGAGTTTCGGTATTAGGTAATTCCTTCGGCTAATCAATGCGGATAAGGTTTTCGGTACACACAGGCACCGTGAGACCGAGCGCCTTAAGATCGACACTGCCATGGTCATTCGCAACCCTGAAAAGAATTTCGAAGAGTTGTGGAAGACCTTCCACAATAGATATCCATTTTTCGAACTGAGAAATGTCGACTGGAAAAAACAGTATGACACCTACAGACCAAAAGTCACAAGGGAGACCAGTGATGATGAGCTCTTCGATATTTTCTGCCGAATGCTCGCCCCGTTGCATGACGGGCATGTTGAGCTGATAGCCAAAGCAAGCGGGGATCGGAAGAAACGATACTTCACCCCAGAGAAAAAGCCCAGATTTTGGCAGGAATTCACAAGCCGAGAGATCAAGCAGCTCTTCAAAACGACCGAGAAGACTCTTGTCGCCAATGGTTTCGGGCAGCCTACAGAAACTCAAGCCTGGATGCTTCACTATTGCAAATCACGGGCATTTGGTTACATCCGGATCCTCGAGCTGGAAGGCGTTAAAAAGGGGAGTTTGACTGCCGCTCTGGACAGGATTGTCGGTGACTTCAAGGACTCGGACGGCGTCGTCATCGATATCCGTAACAACCCCGGCGGTGACGATAGTACTGCAATCACGATCATCAATCGGTTTTGCGACCGCAAGCGAGTCGCGTTCCACAGGAAGACAAAGATTGGCCCCGGCGAAGATGCCTTTACAAGCCGGAAGACCTGGCACATCGAACCGGAATGTGACGCACAATTCACCGGGCCAATCGTACTCTTGACCTGTGATTCTGTTTTCAGCGGCGGAGAGGTCTTTGCTCTGGCGATAAAGCAACTGCCTCATGTTTCGATCATAGGTGATCATACCAACGGCATATTCTCGTACCAACTCGAGAAGAAACTCCCCAATGGCTGGCGTTACTGTTTGTCGTACCAGAAGTACTTTTCAGCAGACATGGTGTGCTACGAAGGTAAGGGCGTGCCAGTCGACATCAAACTACTCAACAAGAAGACCGATATTGAAAACGGCGTCGACCCGTTGATTATCCGCGCATTGAAAGTGTTGAAGTCAAAGAAGAACATGGGAGCGGCGAATAAGAGATGATTGATTGCGCGCGCCTCTTGTTTTCCGTTGGATCAGCACGCGCGAGTAGCTTCCGCCAGCACGCAGAGAAGTCGTACATCAGCTTGACCCCGACAAGTGCGGACTTGAACGCCGCGCCGGGATCGAGGCCCAATTGTACCATTGCCTATCGGACGAGCACCGTGCATGATTGTTAACGAATCCCGAAAATGAACAGATGATGAACAACACAATCAGCAGATGTTTATAGAGCCGGGTTCACCATCCCCCCGTAACGTGAATTCGGTGAAACTGATGAGCCGCACCGCTGATATGAGGTCTGCGCCTCCCGGCCCGTCGGGCGACAGCCTGAGTTGGGTGGTTGGAAATAAAGACGAATGCGGAGCACTCAAGCTGGTGCCCCGAGGAAACAAGGCAGGTCCTTCTCCTCAAGGTATGTAGTATGTAGTATGTAGTATGATCATCGAGTCAAGGAATGTAG
>CAWFMZ010000038.1:0-153446 GCA_963817045.1 uncultured Alphaproteobacteria bacterium | reverse complement strand
CCATCCCTTGGCAAGGCTGGCACCTGAGAGTGAGCTCGTGCGCGTTCCGAATTATCCTCGTTTATTGGCGGTCATCGGACTGTGCGGTCTGGCAAATCTGGCCGGGCTCTCGGTCGACATCGGCAATCTCAGTTTCATTTCGATCGCACTGGCTCAGCCCGCCGCACTCACGACATCACAATCGGATGCGCTCAATGCGTATAACAAGACAGTACAGAACTTCAGGGCGATCCTAAGCGAGCGGCGCGCACAGATCAATTCGCATCAGAAGCTGGCTGATGTGCCGGGACAGGCGCCCTATCTTGCCCGCGTCAGCATGATGGGCGCGTACAAAGACCTTACCGACGTGCTGCCGTCCAGAATCGGGAGGCCCAATAAATACAAAATTCCTCCGGCATACTTCGATGCCGACAATGAGCCGCTGATCGACGAGTATAAGAATCTTTTCGCCATCATGCAGGCGCCGCCCGCCAATGCGCAGAAATCCGAGACGCCATTCAAAGACGTTGTCGACCTGGGCACCGTCATGGCGCGGATCAAGGGCCTCGATGACAGCGCATGCTGAAGTGGCAGGCCGCATCAGTCTCGCCGTCTTCTTTGCCGAGACAGATGGCCATCAGAACATAGGCAATGCGCGCTCGAATTCCTACAAAGGAAGTTTTCAGACAGGGGTGTCCGAGGACAAAAATGGTCAGAAGAAATGGGCGGCAATCAAGAAGTTCGTCGCAGCCCTTAATCCCAAACTTAACGCTCGCGACGACAAGGAAGAAACGCGGGTTGGCAATTCAGATCAGCGATACAATCACTGGACCGCTGTGAGAAACGGCCTCATGAACGCGCACGCGGACCTTTTCCCGAAAATACCGGCAATCATGAAAGCCTTGCCGGACCCGATAGATCAAATGAGATTTTTTGAGCTTATCCAGATCATTCCCAGCCCGGCCAAAGCCGCGCTCAATTCAGGCAACCTGCTCAATTACAGGATTTCCGAGCCGCGAATCATGGGATACTTGCGCAACAACAGCATGTTTGCCTTTGGCAAGGCTGACCGGGCGAGGACATCCGCGACCATGCGCGAAATTCTGGATTCGATGTGGCTCTTCAATGATATATTCGAGCGGGCGCTGGCCAAATTTGGCGAGATCAAAGCGCTGCAATAAGGTTGAGCATCAGGCAGCAGCTCTTCGGGGGGGCAATGTCGATCGTGTCGAGACGAACATTCACCAAGGGTCTGCTTGCGAGCGCTTTGGTGCCGGGCCATTCGGCGATTGGGCAACCCAACGATCCGGGAAGCATTGCGATTATCGATACGCCGCATAATACAGCAAAAGTCGCATCGAAGTTGGCTGCCCAGAATGTGAAGGTTGTCGTGCGGTTTTTCGCGCGAAAGCCCCAGCCGGGTCTGCGCGAAAAGATCATGGCATCCGACGGCAATGTGATCGACGGCGTTCGCGAGCCGACCGTTCTGATAAGAAACGGCCTTTCGATCGTTTCTCTCTACCAGTATCGAAACAATCTTCCCGAAAAATTTCTAAAGGGATTGGAAGATACCGGTTCGGCAAAAGCGGAAGTCGCAGCCGATGCAAAGGCCGCGCTGGATCAGGCCAGGTTGGTCGGACAGCCCGAAGGATCCGCAATCTATTTCGGTGTCGACTTCAATGTAAATCGTGCCGCAGTGAACGCTGTTCTCGAGTACTTTCGTGTAATCGGTCAGACGATCGGCAGCCGTTATGCGATAGGGGTTTACGGGAACGGGCTGGTCAACCGTATCCTCCGCGAGGAAAAACTCGTGTCGTACAATTGGATAAGCGCATCGCGGTCACACGAAGAAACCGTCGATTTCTACAACCGCGGACAATGGCATCTTTTTCAAAACCAGGTTGACCGTCGCTGGTTTGGGCCACCCGGCAAATGCTCAAGTGGCCTCGATGTCGATACGAACCTGCAGAACCCCAAGGTATCCAGCATCGGCGCCTGGGGAGCGGAGGAAGTCGACAGAAGCCGGAACCAGAAGATTTTCGATCAACGCCGTTTTGCGATCCGCACAACGCCGGTCGTCCAGGAAAGCGGTGGAGGCGGCGGGGACCGTCAAGGCTGCAAATCCGACATTCACGTGCCACGAAATGCCAATGTCAGGATTCTTGTGCAATCCGGCGCCTGGTCCGGCGTGGACATCGACGAAGATGGTAACGCCGACGGCCAGGTTATGACTTCCGATTTAACGTCCAATCTCGCGACGATGCCTCCTTGGTGACCATCGTCATAAGGCGAGCGCAGTCGGTAAGCCCCACGAACTGTTTTTGTGGCTCTAAAAAGCAGCGATTTGAGTACCTCGACGGATGTTGGAGTTGCTTTTAGATCAAAGCGGACAACGGTAGATTTTTGCCCGTGAGTGCCGTTTGCGTAAGCGGCGCTTTCGACCCGAGAAGCGAGAACTGTGCAGCGTTTTCACACAGCCTCGACCCGAAGCGCTCGGTCAGTGCCAGACCGCCTTCGCGGCATCCACGACCAGCTTCAATTTTGCCCGCTCATCCCCCTCAGTGACGGGATTGCCTGCAACGGTCGAAGCAAAGCCGCATTGCGGGCTGACCGCTAGTCGATCAAGATCGATATATTGCGTTGCCTCGCCAACGCGTCTCTTGAGGGCCTCGATATCTTCAAGAATAGGGGTCTTGCTGCTGACAAGACCCAACACCACTCCCTTGTCTTTGACAAACCGTAGCGGCTTGAAATCGCCCGCTCGCTCGGTGTCGTATTCAAGCAAGAAGTGGTTCACTTTCGTGCGGGAGAACAACCGCTCCGCGACGGATTCATATCCACCGGATCCAAGGTAGTGACCCTTGAAGTTGCCGCGGCATATATGAACGCCGAAAGTTATGCCTACCGGCGCTCCGGCGATCGCGTCGTTGAGGCTTTCGATATAGAGATCGACAAGATGGTCCGGTTTTTGCCCTGCGTCTTCGGCTTTCTTGCGGATCGCTGGATCGCACAACAGAGCGATAGCCACTTCATCGAGTTGGATGTGTTGGCATCCGGCCTTCGCGAGTTCGGCAATCTCCTCTCGGAAAATACGGCCAAGATCGGCAAAGAACGCTTCCACGCTTGAATACGTGCTGTTGTCGGCAAAGTTCGAGCAGCGGTAAAAATGCATGGTCGAAGGGGAGGGGAGCGTGATCTTCGGCGTCACCTTCGTCACGCCGCGCAAGAAGCTAAATTCGTCGAACGCCAAAGGTTGTGCCCGGCGAAGTTTGGCAGCCGCATAGGGTGCGGTGAATTCCACTTCATGGCCGTCGTCATCTCGAAATTTGAAGACAGCGGGTTTGATGACGAACCCGTCGATGCGCTCAACAAAGCGGCTCCAGTACGAGCCGCGCCGGAATTCGCCGTCGGTAACGACCTCCAGTCCTACGTCCTCTTGCAGCTTCACCACGTCCCGGATGCATTGGTCTTGGATTTGTGCAAAATGGATGTCATCGATGCGCTTGGCGAAATAGTCCTTGAAGGCTTGCCGCAGGACAGGCGGACGCAGGAGGCTTCCCACATGGTCGGCGCGAAATGGCGGACGGCCTTTGGAGCTCTTGATCATGGACGCCTCCCGGGTAAGCTGACTCGCCTTGTCTATAGGCTTATAGATGAAATCTAGATCGTCTGGATCGGTCAAGGCAAGCTTACTGCGGCGCAAGCCCGGCCGGCAGTTGGTTTCGGCGCGTCTAGGCAAGCCTCCAAAACGAAATACCCATCGCCGTTCGGTCGAGATTATCGAGGCGGCGGCTCAGGTCTTTGCCGAGCGCGGCTATCACGGCGCGACCACGCAGGATATCGCTGACGTCCTGCGTATTCGCCAAGCGAGCCTTTATTACTACGTCCCGTCCAAGGAGGCCGCTCTTGAGCTTGTCTGTATTCAGGGGGTAGCCGGCTTTTTTGAAACGGCGCAGGCGATCGCCTCCGGACCGGGAAAGGCGCGAGAAAAGCTCGCAGGGCTGATCCGGGCCCACATGGTGCCTATTCTGGACCGCGGCAATTTCGTGCGAGTCTTTCTCACGCAACGCCAATTCCTGCCTAATGGCAGCCGCCGCCGGGTCGGCAAATGGTCGCGGGAACTCGAGAAAATCTTCGAATCCGTCATTCGTGACGGTATGCGCAGGGGGGAGTTTCGCGGCGACCTCGATCCCCGCCTGACAACGCTGGCGATTCTGGCTTTGGCGAACGGGGTTTCCAGTTGGTACGGCAAAGAAAATGCATCCGTGGAGCGGATCGGCACAGAATTCGTTACTCTCGTGCTCGATGGGCTTGGCCACCAGCGATTATAGGCTCCTATTAAATTTGATAGACGTATAGAATTTGGTGGCGGTTTGGTTATAGGATATTTTGGGAAACGCTCCCAAAGGTCAGAGTGATGGTCGACAAGGAAGCGATCACACGAGACGCCTTGCGCAAGCGGACGGCGCCGTCATTGCTATGTGAGCGCGCGCGCAGCATTCCGGATCGGATCGCATTCCGCTCAAAGCATCTTGGTATTTATCGCGAGCGGAGCTTTCGCGATTACGCTTTGCTGGTGGCGCGGGCCGCGAGGGCGCTTTCCGGCATCGGCCTGATGAAAGGCGAGCGCGTCGCCATCATGGGAGACGCTTGCGAAGAGTGGATGATCTGCGATCTCGCGTCGCAGTCGCTTGGCGCGATCGTCTACGGCATCTACCCGACCGCGTCCGGCGCGGAGGTCGAATATCAGCTGCGCGACGGCGGCGCGGTGATCTTCATCGCGGAAGATCAGGAATACGTCGACAAGATCCTGCCGATCATCGATGGATTGCCGGATATGCGGGCCGTCATCGTTATCGACGATTCGGCGATGTTCGATTACGACCATCCCAAGCTCATGAGTTACGAGAGGCTGGTTGGCCCAGCAGAAAGTGATCTCGATTGGCTGGAAGCGCAGGTCGCGCAAGTCTCCGCGCGAGATCCGGCACTTATCGTTTACACTTCCGGCACCACTGGGCATCCCAAGGGCGCGCTTATCACCCACGGCAAGCACCTCGCCGCCACCGCTAATATCGTCGATCACTATCCGACGTTTGCGGAGAAACAGCACCGGACCGTCGCCTACTTACCGCTCTGCCATATTCTCGGCCGCGACATCGCTGTAACGCTGCCGCTGATCTCGCGGCTGGTGCCGCATTTCGGAGAGGATCCGGAAGATCTGGCGACCACGATGTTCGAAGTCGCACCGACCGTGCTTTTCACCGTTCCGCGCTACCTGCAAAAGTTTGCCGCGCAGATTGTCGTCGGCATTGCAAATTCCTCGACGCTGAAGCGGACGACCTACGAGTTTGCGATGCGGTTTGCCCGCCGCCATGTCCGCAAGTGCTGGGACGGCACCGTGACCGGCGCCGACGAGGCAGCATACCGCGCCTGTCATGCGGCGGTCTTTCGCCCGATTCTCAACAAGTTTGGCTTCGATTGCCTGGAACTCGTCATTTGCGGTGGCGCTCCATTGCCGCCCGAGACGATAGCGCTTTGGCACATGTATGGCGTCAACGTACTTGAAATTTACGGTCAAACGGAAGAATCGGGGGGTATTATTTCGGGGCAACGCGGTTATTTTCCGCAGCCGGGCAATGTCGGTACAGCCCCGGACGGTTGGGACGTGCGCCTTTCCGACGATGGCGAAGTCCTTGTACGCAGCCCGGATCTGTTCGAAAGCTATTGGGGCAACGAAGACGCAACACGCGCCGTCAAACACGCGGACGGCTGGTTGCGCACCGGAGACGTCGGCGAATGGACGGCCGGTGGATTACGCATCATCGATCGCGCGCGCGATTTCATTGTGACATCCGGCGGCAAGACGATATCGCCTTCATTTGTCGAGAATATTCTCCGCGCAAGTGCGTATATTTCCGAGGCGGTGGTATTTGGTCACGGCCGCAAATACCTGACGGCACTTGTCGAGATTGATTTCGACATGGTCTCCGACTGGGCCCGTCGCAGCGATATTGGTTATACCGGTTTCACCAATCTTGCCGAAAAACCGCAGGTGGTGCGGTTGATCAAGGGCGAAATCGACAGGGTCAATGGTGAACTCGCCCGCGTCGAGCAGATCAAAACGTTTCGCATTCTGCCAAAGGCGCTGGATCCCGAGGACGAAGGCGAGCCGGTGACTCCCACGCGCAAAATTAAACGCACGCAAATGTACGAGCGGTTCAAGTCGCTGGTCGAGGCCATGTACGACGATAGCGAGGGACGTCTGCTGGCAGGCGAAGTGGGGGATGTCTTGCGTGCGTGATCGTGCGGATGAATTTCGGCCAACTATAAAATCCAATGGAGGGAAAGCTCATGCGTTCACTGATCGTTGCCGCTGCCGCGTTAGCGACCGGAGCAATTAGCCCGGCACTGGCGCAGGATTCCTATGTGATCGGGATCACCGCCGCGCTTACCGGGCCGCCAGCCAGCACCTATGCGCCCGCTGTCGATGCGCTTCGCATCTATATCGACCGGGTCAACGCAGCCGGCGGAATCAACGGCAAGAAGGTCAACCTAATCATCCAGGATGACTCGGCAGAGCCGTCGAAGGCTGCCGCGAACGCCAAGAAGCTGCTGACGCAGGACAACGTCGTTTTGATGCTCGACGCAAGTCTGTCCTCGACCTATGCACCGGTCGTTGCTGAGGCCAAGAGCGCCGGCGTGCCGCTGGTGTTCGCCAGCTCGGTCTGCCCGAAGGATGTTTATCCGCCGGCGAACGAGGGCCAGTTCTGCACCACGGCGTTCGCTTCGACCTATGACAGCCGCGCCGCACTGGCGTTCGTCAAGGAGACGGCGAAGGAGCCAGTGAAAATCGGCTTTGCCGCTATGGCGATTCCATTGTCGCGTGGCGAGATGGAATTTGCCGCCAAACAGGCGCCAGAACTTGGAATGACAGCGCTCGCCATCGAGGCCATTCCGCCGCCGACCGCCGACTATACGCCCTTCGCCACCAAGCTGAAGGACGCCGGCGCGAACTGGGTATTTTCCTGGGCCCCGTGGGTAACGCAGGTGCGTACGTTTGAAGCGCTTCGTCGTCTAGACTGGAAAGGCGACTACATCGCCTGGTCGCATCTGGAAGCAGAAGGCGAGCTCAAGCGTATCAAGGATAGCCGTCTGTATGTCGTCGGCGCCAATGCGCTGTTCGAAGACAAACTGCCGATCCAGAAAGAGATCGCCGATGCGGCGCAGAAAGCCGGCGGTAAGTATCCGCCCGAGCAAATGACCGAAGGCTGGATCGCCGGCATGGTGATCGAAGCCGCGCTGAAGGGCGCCGGCTGGCCCGCGACGCCGGCCAAAATCCAGGCCTCGATGCATAACCTGAAGGTCGATCTCAAGGGTCTGCGTGGCGGTCCGATCGAATGGACCAAGGACAACCATTTCCGCACCAAGCAGTATTACCGGATCTACAAATGGGACGGCTCCAAGGTCGCCCTGGTAAAGAACTGGTTTCCCTACGACGTGAAGTAGCCGTCCACTCGTAGTCTCTGATCCAGCACCCGGCCTGATGGCCGGGTGCACTATCTCAGGCCCCGCATCGTAGGACATTTCGTGCAGCTCGCCGTCAATATCGTTGTGCTCTCGGCGATCTACGCGCTGATCGCATGCGGTTACGTGCTGATTTATCGCGTCAGCCGCGTGCTCAATCTCGCGCATGGCGAGTTGATGATGCTAGGCGCCTATATTCTGCTGGCAACGGCAGCGAGTTTTACCGGCAATCCGGTGGCGGCGATTGCAGCTGCGGCGGTCTTGAGCCTTGTGGTCGGAATCCTGGTCTATGTCTTCCTGATGCGGAAGATGACCGGTGAAATGGTGCTCGCCGCGGTCCTCACTACGGTCGCACTCGGCACCCTGCTGCGCGGATTGATGGTACTGATCTGGTCCGCGCAGCAGCAATATCCCGGTCAGGCGCTCGGCTTCGACAATCCGGCGATTGCCCTTTCGGGCGGCGGACGCATCTCCACTTTCGCCGCCATCCTCGTGGTGACGACCGCACTGGTTTACGCCGGCCTCTTTGTGTTTCTTCGCTTCGGCCGCTGGGGCGTTCGTATGCGGGCCGCCGGACAAAATCCCTTGCTCGCTGCCCAGCGCGGAATCAATCTGCACGCTGTTTACGCGCTGGCGTGGGGGCTCTCGACATTGACCGGCTCAATGGCGGGAATGCTGATTGCGCTCGACTCCGGTCTCACCAACTCGATGACCGTCATCGGGCTGAAGGCTTTCCCCGCAGCGCTCGTCGGCGGTCTGGACAGTCTCGTCGGCGCGTTGGCCGGCGCCCTCATCATCGGCGCGGCGGAGGTGCTATCGATCCAATATATCGATCCGCTGTTGTCGGATGTCGTGCCGTTCCTGGTGCTGATCGCGATGCTAATCGTGCGCCCGTGGGGTTTGTTCGGAACGCGCGAGGAACTCGACCGTGTCTAGACAAGTGCCTCGGGCGAGCGGCTATTTTCGCACGGATTATGCGCAGGACCTAGCGCTGACACAGACAACGCTCGAGCGTGCAAGTCTGCTGGTATTTTCCGTCATGCTTGCCGCGTTTCCTTTCCTCGCCACCGCGTTCTATCTCGATCTCGCCTGCCAGGTGTTCCTCGCGGCGATCGGCGCTCTCTCATTGATGCTTCTCACCGGCTATGCGGGCCAGATTTCGCTGGGGCATGCCGGATTGCTCGCCGCCGGGGCGTTTACCGCCGGAATACTGTTTCGGGAATTCAATGCGCCGTTTTGGATAACGCTGCCGGCTGCCGCTGTCGTCGGAGCAATGCTTGGAATTGTGTTCGGACTGCCGTCGCTGCGTCTGCGCGGGCTTTACCTCGCTGTATCGACGTTGGCGCTTCACTTCATCGTTGTTTATTTCGGCGGTGAATACGAGACCAAACGCGGATTTTCAACCGGAATCATGATCGATCCGCCGGCAATCGGCGCCTATGCGATCACTAACGGCAGGTTGTGGTACTTTGTCCTTCTGATCGCCGCGGCGGTAACTTTGCTGATTTGCATCAATCTCTTGCGCAGCCGGACCGGGCGTGCCTGGCGCGCCATTCGCGCGCACGAAACCGTCGCCGAGGCACTCGGCATCAATATCGCGGGCTACAAGCTTCTCGCCTTTGTGATCTCTTCCGCTATGGCAGCCGTGGCAGGAGCCCTGTTCGCTTACTATCGTCACTTCGTTTCGGTCGAAGCGTTCTCCCTTTTTTTGTCAATTCAATACGTCGCGATGATCATTGTCGGCGGCATGGGATCATTGCTCGGTGCGGTACTCGGTGCCGTGTTCGTAACGCTGTTTCCGTATGTGATTGAATCCGCGCTACAGAAGTTGCCAAACGCGCAGAGCTACGCCGGTGTTCTGTTTGCGGTCAATTACGCCGCATTCGGCGCGGTGATGATCTTGTTTTTGCTGTTTGAACCGCTCGGGCTCGTCGGTATCTGGCACCGGGTGCAGATCTATTTCCTTCTCTGGCCTTTTAAACACCGGCCGGTTGCGGGGGCTGGAAAATGAGCGAGGCCGCGCTGCTGATCGTGGAAAAGCTGGAGGTCGTCTATCACCGCACCATCACTGCAGTGCAAGGTATCAGTCTATCGGTGCGAAAGGGCCAGATCGTCGCCATACTTGGAACAAATGGCGCAGGCAAATCCACAACTCTGCGCGCGATCTCGGGCTTTCTCGGCATCGATGATGCCCGGGTGACGGACGGCAGCATCACATTCAACGACAAGCGCATTGAGAACCGTCAGCCGAACGACATTACCCGCCTCGGTATCGCCCTCGTGCCCGAGCGCGAAAAGGTATTTCCAAATCTCACTGTTGGCGAAAATCTTGCAGCGCCATTTGCGCCCTCGCGCTACAATCGTCGTGACAGTGAAAATCTCGCATACCAGTTCTTTCCTCGCCTTGCGGAGCTGCGCACCAGAACGGCCGGGCTGCTGTCAGGCGGTGAACGGCAAATGCTGGCGCTCGCCAGCGCGCTAGTCTGTCGACCCGAGCTCCTGCTGGTCGACGAACTATCGCTCGGCCTCGCACCCGTTGTGGTGGAGGATTTGATCGGGCGGCTCGCGCAGATCCGCCGTGAACTCGGTATCACCGTCGTTATCGTGGAGCAGAGTGCCGCGGTCGCGTTGAGTATCGCCGATTACGGCTATGTGCTTGAAAATGGCCGAGTCGTACTCGACGGCGAGGGCGCGCGGCTGCGCGCTCACGGCGATATCCAGGAATTCTACCTCGGACAATCGTCCAGCAGCGATCGGCGGAGCTATCGGAGCGTCAAGCAATATCGCCGCAGCCGGAGGTGGTATGGCTGAGCTTGAGATTGAATCGCTGAGGTTGCGGTTTGGCGGTCTTGTCGTACTCGACGACATATCTTTTGCCGCCAACTCGCAAGAATTGCTGGCGCTGATCGGCCCGAATGGTGCCGGAAAGACCAGCGTGCTCAATTGTATTAGTGGTATTTATCGCGGTGAGGGCACTATCCGTTTTCGCGGTAGAAATGTAATTAGACGAACGCCGCACGAGATCGCAAGGCTCGGAATTGCGCGTACGTTCCAGCACGGCGAATTGTTTCCGCAAATGACAGTTTTGGAGAATCTGCTTATCGGCAGGCATTCGCACTTCCGCACAAATCCCATTTCCGAAATGCTTTTCTTGCCCAGTGTCCGCACGGAGGAAGTGCGTCAGCGGGAGGCGGCGGAAAAAATCATCGATTTCGTAGAGCTTGAGCGTTATCGCCACACCCCCGTTGGCGACTTACCGTTCGGCACACAGAAGATTGTCGGTTTCGCACGCGCTCTCGCGTTTGAGCCGACACTGCTGTTGCTTGATGAGCCCTCTGCCGGATTGAACCGCGAAGAGCGGGAGGATCTGGCTCGCTTTATCCTGCGCATTAAACACCAGCTAGGAATTGCGATGATATGGATCGAGCATGATATTCAGATGGTGGCCGATCTCGCGGATCGGATTCACGTCCTTGACTACGGTCGAACGCTGGCCGAAGGGCGCCCCGATGACGTGTTGAAGCATCCGGAGGTTATTCGGGCATACCTCGGGAGCGCCAACGAAAGCGACGATAGGGAGGTCAGCCTATAAATGTTCTGTGTGTACCGAAAACCTCATCCGGCGACGATTTCTGTCTTGGCAGACAAAATTCCCTGTTCCTGCGCCCAAATTCCCCGTTTCCTAAAAATAATTCCCTGTTCCGTTGAGCAGGGGGTATAGTGATAGCTATAAAAGTAGGCCACTTACGGGTTCCAAGAAGTTCGTCAGTTCGGAATAATAATATGATCAGGCGGTAAACCTGCCTGATGGCGCTCATACATCGCTGTGTAGGCTGCTTCGATATGTCTGGTGAAAAGTTTAGTGTCGAACAACGGCGTCGTCAGACGATTTTCAGCCAGCTTACGTTTGATAATCGCTAATTTCTCGGGGTGCGTAGCAAGATCAATCGCCATCTGCTCATAAGCTTCTAATGTTGTTGTAATCAGTTCGGGCAGAGCTATCGCATTTAGCAAGCTTGCGGCAACTCTGCCCGCGAAGGTTTCCCCGAGACAGGTCAAGACGGGTAAACCTGTCCATAGCGCATCGCTTGCAGTGGTATGAGCGTTGTAGGGCAGTGTGTCCAGAAACAGATCAGCTAAACGATGCCTTGCCAAATGGTCAGGCAATAGCATTCGTTTCGCAAAAACAAGTCGCCCTGCGGGAACGCCTCGTACCACAGCCTCTTTTTTCAAATTACTCGCTGCCCTGCCATTGTCTTCGAGAAGCCACAGCACGCTACCCTCGACCTGATTGAGTATCCGCATCCAACGGTCGAACACCGAGGGCATGATCTTGTAATTGTTGTTGAAGCAGCAAAAGACAAGACCCGACTGAGGCAGTCCTAACTCGATACGTGTGAATAGTCGATCTGAAATAGACCGCTTGATGTCGTTGACCTGATAGCTGTTGGGCAGATAGACAATCTTTTCCGAGTAGAGCTTGTGCTGGTCCTCTGCAATCACAATTCGATCGGCAATAATGTAATCAATATATTCTGCGCCCATCGTTCCGGGGTAGCCGAGATAATTTACCTGAATCGGAGCGGGACGCTTAGCGAAAATGCTCGTTCGAGAATCTCGATGTAAAGCCCTTCAAATCAACTAGTAGATCAATCTCTAAGGACCTAACAAGATCGGCAATCTGATCGTCGCTGTACTTCTTAGCGTCGATAAAACGCTCGAACGATGCTTCCAGTCGCTGGCGCATTGCTGAATTATCGTTTTGCCCGAACGATATAGCTGTGACATCAAACCGCGATTTGTCATGATACTCAAACATTCCAGCCATTAGAAATGACGTGGCATGTTGATGAAAATCAGCGGAGAGATAAGCAACACGAATTCGTTTGTGATTGTATCGCTCGCCTTGCCAGATCGGCTTTTTCGAAGGAGGATATTTATTTGTGATCCACAACTTGGCGCATTGGAGCTGGTCGTGAGGAAGATGAGGAAATCGCGAGAAGCATGAATGGTGTTGTATTTATATTTCCATTCCTAACAGTCGAAATCAGATGACTGCGCAGTCGGTATCAAAATTGCTCCAATTACAAACGTGCAATTTAGAATCGAGGCGATCACCTTCCACACCAGTTAAGTCAGGTTTTAGTGCAAACGCTTTGTCATAAGCGGTGAAAGCTTCATCGTATCGCTTGAGTGTTGCCAGCGCCTTGCCGCGGTTGCTGTACGCCTCGGCGTAGTCTGGCTTCAGCGCGATCGCCTTGTCGTAGCTCGCCAGCGCATCCGCGGGACGCTTTAGGTCCCGCAGCGCATGCCCGCGGTCGTAGTGCGCCTCGGCATAGTCCGGCTTCAGCGCGATTGCCCTATCGTAACTCGCCAGCGCATCCGTGGGGCGCCTCAGGTCGCTCAGCGCATTGCCGCGGTTATTGTACGCCTCCGCATAGTTCGGCTTCAGCGCGATCGCCTTGTCGTAGCTCACCAACGCATCCTCGGGGCGCATCAAGTCTAGTAGTGCCTTTCCGCGATTATTGTACGCTTCAGCAAAATCCGGCTTCAGCGCTATTGCCCTGTCGTAACTCGCCAACGCATCCTCGGGGCGCTTCAGGTCGCTCAGCGCATTGCCGCGGTTGCTGTACGCCTCGGCATAGTCCGGCTTCAGCGCGATTGCCTTGTCGTAGCTCACCAACGCATCCTCAGGGCGCTTTAGGTCCCGCAGCGCAATCCCGCGGTTGCTATATGCCCCGGCATCGTCGGGCTTTAGCGCGATCGCCTTCCCGATCAGTTCGACGGCCCGCTCCGTGTGCCGAGATTGAAGGGCGATGACACCGAGCTGATGCAGCGCACCAAAGTGGTTCGGTTGCTGTCGCAGAACTTCCCGATAGATCCGCTCTGCCTCTGCCAGCCTTCCTTGCTGATGCAGCGCGATTCCTTGATCCAATTTGTCTTGCAATGCCACCGATTCTCGCTTCTGGGCTTGCCGTCGCGCATCATCTGTTTCGTGAACACATTGGGTCTCGTTCAGCTCAACGACAAGTTCACGAGCATCTCAACCCAGCCTCAAATATGACCCCACACGTCTGATCCTGAGCATCCTCGAGAGGCTCGCCTCTGTTGGCGGCCTCTTTCATTTTTTCCGCTTGTGGCGCAAAGCGGACATGGGGCTGGCGCCGATTGCGGTACGGAACGTTACGGAATGTTCCGTCGTGATTACTAGGATCAGTCCAGTCTGGCACCCAAGACTGTGACGACCTTGGGTTACTTCTCGGTTTCTTCGACAATGAGCTTTCCGATCCTAGGAGAGCCCGCGGTGTTTCATGGTTTTGTTTGCATCGAAAGCCGACCGAGCAAGAAAGATAAATCGTCCGTCCGATCGAGCGCCCACAGCGCCTGCAGAATGGCGTCCGTCCGCTCCTGCGGCCAGCGCTTGCTGACATTGCTGCGGAATTTCCGTTCGACATCGGCCCTGCGCATCGGGCGTCCCGCGAAACCTGGCACGTCATCGACCTCGCGTGAAAGGCGCTGCCCGTCGGCGAGGATCGCGGTCACCCGCGTCGGAACCGCCGCTCCGACGCGCGCCGTGAGGGCAGGGTCCTCGCTCACCGTGATCTTGCGCATGAACGCGAGGATGCGCGGATCGCGCAGCATCTGCGGTGCGTAGCTGTCGTTGGTGATGTCGCCGTCGAACATTGCTCGCGCGGTTATGTAGGGAAGGCTGTGATCGGCGGTATCCCTGGTGTCCGGCGCCCATTTCTCGGGTTCGCTCCCGGTTTGCTGGTAGCCCCGGCGCGTCGTTGCGATTTCGATCGCCGCGATGCGATCAAGCGAGCCCACCTTGTTTGTCACCTCTTGGGCGACCTCGATCCCCGCCGCGATTGCGGTCTGCGCGTAGACCACGGCTGGGTAGGCTTTCATGCCAATAGCGACCGCCGATCCAGGTGAATAAGTTCGTTAGAAATGGTGCGTGGATCGTGAGGTCAATTCGGAGTCGTACCGGCCTTCGGCGTCACTCTGCGGCAAAACGGCGGAAGAACCATTGTTTCATGCCTTCCACCGCCAACAGGTAAAAGATCAGGATGGCAGCGAGTATGACGAAGAAGAAAGCCGGCGGCGCCACGAAACCGAGAAACTCACTCGCAGGGCTGAACGGCAACAGCGCGGCGACCGCCACCACCGTCAGTGAACAGGCGATGAGCCACGGATTGGGGCGACTTCTGAAGGGGTTCTTGCGGGTGCGGATGATGAAGATGACCAGCACTTGCGTGGCCATGGACTCAATGAACCAGCCGGTATGGAAGAGCGTCTCTCCGGCATGGAAGACCGTCAGCATAATGTAGAAGGTGAGGAAGTCGAATACGGAACTGACCGGGCCGATAATCAGCATGAAGTTGCGAATGAATTTCATGTCCCAGTGCCGTGGATGGCTCAAGTAGTCTTCATCTACCCGGTCCAGCGGGATGGGTAATTCGGAAACGTCGTAGAGGAGGTTGTTGAGCAGGATTTGCACCGGCAACATGGGGAGGAAGGGAAGAAAGAGCGAGGCTCCGGCCATGCTGAACATGTTGCCAAAGTTGGAGCTGGTACCCATCATGATATATTTCATGATATTGCCGAAGGTGCGCCGCCCCTCCAGAACGCCGGCATGAAGGACTCCCAGGTCGTGCTCCAGGAGGATCATGTCCGCCGCCTCTTTTGCCACGTCCACGGCGCTATCCACGGAAATGCCAACGTCGGCCGAATGGAGCGAAGGCGCGTCATTGATGCCGTCGCCGAGATACCCGACCACATGGCCGCGCCGTTTCAGCGCGAGGATGATCCGGTTCTTCTGGGCAGGCGCCACGCGGCAGAAGAGGTTGACCTGCTCCACGCGCGCTGCGAGTGCCAGATCATCCATTTGCTGGATTTCAGCACCGGTAAGCACGCCCGTTATTGGGAGGCCGAGCTGCGCGAAGATATGTTGAGTCACCAGCTCGTTATCGCCGGTGATGATCTTGACCGCGACTCGATCGGCGGCAAGTCCGGCCAGGGCCGCCTTGGCGCTCTCCTTTGGCGGATCGAGGAAGGCGGCGAAGCCCACAAAGACCAGTTCCGCTTCATCGCCAACCACGGCATGAGCTTGGTCCTTCCCGACCTGCCGTGAGGCAATCCCCAGTACTCGGAAGCCTTCTTTACTGAGGGCCTCGAATTGAGCATTGATGCTCGCGCGCGCCGCATCATCCAGAGGACGCGGGCCCGCCGCCTGATCCAACTCATAGCTGACCGACAGACGCAGGATATCTTCGGGAGCTCCTTTGATCACGAGTAGCCTGTTGCTGCCGTTGTCAAGGAGCACCGAGATCCGGCGGCGCTCGAAGTCGAACTGCACTTCATCGATCTTGCGCCAGCCGCTGACGTCGATCTCCTTGTGCTCCAGGATGGCGTCATCCAGGGGGCTCTTCAGTCCTGTTTCAAAAAAACTATTTAAGTAGGCCAGCTCCAGGACCCGCTGACTTTCCCGGCCAAGGGGGTCCAGGTGGCGTTCCAGATGGATGCGGGCTTCGGTCAGGGTGCCGGTCTTGTCGGTACAGAATACATCCATGCTCCCCAGATTTTGGATCGAGGCGAGCCGCTTGACGATCACCTTGTTGGCCGCCATGCGCAGCGCGCCCCGCGACAAGGTCACGGAGACCACCATGGGGAGGAGTTCAGGTGTCAGCCCGACGGCCAGGGCCACAGCAAACAGGAACGATTCGAGCCAGGGGCGGTGAAAGAAGGCGTTGGCGAGAAGGACGAACAGGACGAGGAGGACCGTCATGCGCATGATGAGGATCCCGAAACGGTAGGTACCCTGTTCAAAGGCGGTGGGCGGGGCCTTGGCCAGCAAGGTATCGGCAATCTCACCAAGCTCCGTATTCTGACCGGTGCGGCACATCAGCACTCTGGCCGTGCCGCTGATCACCGATGTACCCAACAGCACGGTGTTGCCGGCCGAGAGGATCTCTGTCTCTCCCGGCAATTCACCGGGGGCCTTTTCCACCGGATATGGTTCGCCGGTAAGGAGGGCCTGGTTGACGAAGAAGTCTTTTGCCTCCAGCACCCTGCCGTCGCAGGGGATCAGGTCGCCGGCGGTCAGGAGCGCCACATCGCCGGGCACCAACTCCGCAAGCGGTATCTCAACGGGGCTTGCCGTCCCGCAGCACATGCCCACGTACCGCCACCGATTGGCGCAGTCGGTCCGCCGCCTGTCCGGCGCGGTATTCCTGGACAAAATCAAGGGTCGTGCTGATGATGACGATGGTACCGATAATGAAGAAGCTGGCGGCGTCGCCGGTGAACGCGGAAAGGGCGCTGGCAGTGAGAAGAATAATGACCAAGGGGTTGCGGAACTTGGTCAAAAATTGAAGGACCAGCGCCCTCTTTCGCTCACCATGGATCAGGTTTGGGCCGAACTGTGCCAGGCGCGCAGCCGCCTCAGCACTGCTCAGTCCGTCAGGGCTTGCGGCCACCTGTCCCAAGAGCGCCGTGACGGGGAGTTGCCAGAATGGGGAATCCGTTTTGATGGCGGGCGTAGGCATGATGGATTCTTCCGGAGAACCGCATGAAAATCGGAAAAATAAACGGCGGTCGACCCTTACAGATCAACCCAATATTCCAAACTAGGCAATAGGCGATAAAGAGACAGAGTTGAGCGCCGGAGTGCATTGCGGCGCGTCAGCGTCACGTCTTGCGGCGTCGCGTTTGAACTGCATTGCCGCCTGCTTTGTCGCACCGTCTCATTGCCTCCCCCCGAGGCTCAGAACAAGGCGTCGTACTGGCCCAAACTAGTGGATCAAATCTGACATTTGAATCCCGAATAGGAATCCCGTCGGATTTACCGAATGTGGTCGTAGGTCTTCAGGCTGCCATAAGCCGTTTCGCCGCAGAGGCTAATGATGATGCTAAACCCTTCACCTGGCTCGCAGACCCAAACAAGAGCATCGTCGCCGTCAGGCGAGGGTATCAAGTGTTAGATTCGATCCACTAGCACACTGGGAATGGCCCTGGTTTGTGTTCAGAAACAGGTCGTTGAGCGTCCGTCTAATGTCCGCTTTAGGTCGATATTGTTGCAAAAAGATTTTTCGCATCCCGCCGCGCAACATTGATTCAAAAAATCAGCTTGTCGCGCAAGATTGATTTAAGCGGCACGCTTGTTTGATTCGATAGTTGCGCACTTGGAGGGGGTCGCCGACTTTTGCAACAATATCTGCCAGAAGCGGACGTCGCGTCTACGATTTCCTCTTTGCCAGAACACAATAATCGCTTAAGTCTCCCAAACTCTTGGTAGGGTATGGGGGTATCGTGGGGCGTCGGTTCCTTAGTTTGTGTTCGGCTGTCGTTGCGCTGAGTTGGCTGGGCGGAGCGGCGCAAGCCCGATTGACGCCGGGCCAACCGCAATCTTCCGTCAATGATCGCGGCAATACGTTCTTGCGGCCTTCCATCGATACTCCCGGCAGTGCGTTCTTGCGGTTTTTTCACGAGGGCGAATGGTACTTTTCGTGGGGAACCAGCAAACAATTCTGGGCTCCCACTGACATCCATGTTTCACAGCCATCCCAAGGCAACGACTTCACCATTCACGGCGTCGTGGGCCACGACGAGCCTGGCGCGGCCTCGATGCTCACCGGGAATCTGTTCGGGCCACAATACAACATACGTGTCGGCCGGTTTATCAACGATAAACGCACGATGGATGAGGTGAGTTCGTTTGTCCGCTTGGACCCGCCGTTCGTCTGACGGTAAGGCCGCCCAATAGATTGTTCTGCCTCGTCCTCGAATCCCATGATGGAAGGGCCTTTGTGCCGATTCCGAAGAGAAGCACGAGCCCGTGAGCGACATCGACACTGTGGTGGTTGACAGCTTGAAAGTGCTTGACCCCGAACGGCCGATTAGAGAAGCGGACAAACGCGGGCGCGGCTGAATTCGGCGACCCCCTCCAAGTGCGCAACTATCGAATCAAACAAACGTGCCGCTTGAATCAATCTTGCGCGACAAGCTGATTTTTTGAATCAATGTTGCGCGGCGGGATGCGAAAAATCTTTTTGCAACAATATCTGCCAAATGCAGACATACAAATTTCTCCAAATTCTATCGCCAGGCCCGGTCAGCAACGGCGGTTGAACGGTCAGTCCAACGGTTCGACTTTGACGATGGATGCACCGTGATTGCTGCCGACCCAGAAGGTAACCGGCGTCGTGCTGTTGTCCACGAACACACGCCGGATATTGGTCTCGCGCGGCAGCAGATAGTTGACGCTCGCGCCGGTCTTGGTGTTGAGCCGCGTGACCTGATCGCTGAGCATCGAGCCGGTCCAGGCCTCTTCGTTCTTGTCGATGACGACGTCGTAGGGCGCCGACCAGCGCGGTGACACCGGCCATTCCTTGAACTGCTCGGTTTTGGTGTCGAACATGGCGATGCGATCGCCACGATATTCGCGCGAACCAGAGCCGGTCCTGCGCATCCATCATGCCGCGGCGCGGTGCCGACGCCGGCGTCGGTACCGCGAACAGTTTGACTTCGCCGGTCTTGGCATCGATCCGCCCAATGTGGCGCTGGCGGAAGTCGGTGAAATAGGCGTTGTTCTGCGAGTCCGGAATCACGTCATAGATATTGTGCGGCTCGCCCGCGCCCTTGAACGGCTGGAAGGTCTCGATCTTGCCGGTGGCGATGTCGAGGCGGTGAACGCCGGCGAAGCCGTTGTTCTGCGACCACACCTTGCCGTCGACGTGGGAGCTTTGCGGGCTCACCATATTGATCTGCGCGGCGTCGATGTTCTGTTCGCCCTGCAGCGGCCAGAACCGGAACGTCTCGGCCTTGCGGTCGAACTTCATGATCGTGGCCTGATACATGTTGCCAAGCCACAAATTGCCGTCGCGATCGCTGCGCAGGCCGAGCCCGCCGGTCGGAAAGCCCGGCTTGTGCTCGAGGATCGGAAATTCGGTCACCTTGCCGGTCTTCGGATCGAGCTTGCCGAGATTCTGCTCGCCGAAACTGGAATACCAAACCATGCCATTGCCATCGACGATCACGTCATGCGGCTCGATCGTCTCGCGCGGCAAATCGTATTCGGTGTAGATGACGCGGGTTGCCGCGCCCGTCGGGCGCGGCAGCGTCTTGAGTTCGAAATTCCATTGCGAATGCGAACTCAGGTTGATGCTGGCCAGGAACTCGGCGTTGGCGCGGAAAACCTGGACGCGCTGATCGCCGCGTTCCTCCATCAAGCGTTCGGCTTTGCGCAACTGCGGGTGCTGCGGAATGCTTTGGTTCACATAGCCCTGCATGCGCGGCAGGATAACGTTCATGAACTCGTCGGCGCTGTATTTCGAGCGCAGCGGGCGTTCCAGCGTGTGGCAGCCGACGCAATTGAGCAGTTGACCCTTCTGCCGATCGGTGCCGGGCATGCTGGCGAGCCATTCGGCGTTCGACAATTGCGCGGCCAGGTCTTCGGTCTTGCGTAACGCGAGATCGACCGTCGCGGTCTTGTTAGCCGCGACCGTGACCGGGCTGGAATTATCGAGGTCGTAACCGACGGCCCGAATACGCAGGGAATATTGGCCGGGCTCAAGCTTGGCGGCCGGGAAGATGTAACGGCCATCTTTGTCGCTCACCACCGTGATGGTGATGGTGGAACCGCTCTTCTTGGCGCTGACCAGGACGCCTTCCAGCGCACCTTGCTCGACGGTGACCTTGCCGGTCAGCGCAGGTGCGATGGTCTGTGCCGCCACAGGGTCTGCGCCCGCTAGCAATCCGACGAGTACAAGGAAGCTGACGCTCGTAAACACGGAACGACGCGGCATGACATCTCCCCAGTGATTTTGTTTATATTTGTTTTCCAGACAAACGCTGGACCGACGCCGCCGATGGTAGACGGCGGATGACCCGCAAGCTAGGGGGCGGGCGCCGGTGTGGTGCCGGCCAACCGCATGCCCTATGCCGGCATGGCCAACGCAAACCACCGCGCAGTTCACATCATATCCAGCACCCTACCTTGCCGGACCAAACCAAAAGCAGCATGCTTAATATTAAAAGAGTGTCCTCTGGGCCCGCGTCGGGCGCTCCAGGGGAAGGGGAGGCGGCCTATGACAAAACAAGAGTTCGATCGGCGCGATTTTCTGAAAGGCGCCGTCGTTGGCGGCGCAGCGGCGGCCAGCGGGTCGGCGGCGATTGTTCCGGCCCAGAGTGCGGAACCTCAAGCGCCCGCGCTCCCAGCGGCTGCCCCCGCTTCGGCAGCGGCAGGCTATGAATTTCTCAATCTCGATGAGGCTCCATTCATTGAGGCGTTGGTCGATCACATGGTCCCGGCCGATGCGCTCACGCCCAAGGGCACCGATCTCGGCATCGCCATATACATCGATCGCGCGCTCGCCGGCGCGTGGGGCAAGGGTGACCGCCTGTACATGCAGGGCCCGTGGAAACAGGGTGTGCCGTCGCAAGGCTATCAACTGCCGCTGACGCCCGCGCAGCTCTATCGAGCCGGCATTCAGGCCACTAACGCGCATTGCCGCAAGACTTACGGCAAATCGTTCGACCGGATCGAGGACGCGCAGCGCGAAGAAGTCCTGGTCGGCCTGTCCACGGCCAAAATCACTTTCGATAATGGACTGCCGGTACGCGTGTTCTGGGGTGTGCTCTATCAGACCGTGATCGAAGGCATGTTTTCCGACCCGATCTACGGCGGCAATCGCAACAAGGCGGGCTGGGCCATGATCGGCTTCCCCGGCGTGATTGCGGTGCACCGTGATCACGTGGAGCAATATCGCGGCAAGCCATTCCCGAACAAGCCCGTCAGCATCGCTGATATGAGTTGAGGGGCGGGCCATGACCACAAAACTCAAGGAAGTCGATGTCGTAATCGTCGGGCTGGGCTGGACCGGCGGCATTCTCGCGAAGGAACTCACCGAAGCCGGCTTGAAGGTAGTCGCGCTCGAGCGCGGAGCACCCCGCACGAGCGAGAATGACTATTCGCTGCCTAATATCCGCGACGAGTTGCGCTATGTGGTGCGCCACGACCTGATGCAGAACACCGCGCGCGATACTCTCACCGTACGCAACAATCCGACCCAGGAAGCGCTGCCGATGCGCCGCCTTGGCTCGTTCCTGCCAGGCGAGGTGGTAGGTGGTTCCGGCGTGCATTGGAGCGGTCACACCTGGCGCTGGACCGACATGGAATTCAAGATCCGCTCCAATTACGAAGAGCGCTACGGCAAGAATTTCATCCCCGACGACATGACGATCCAGGATTGGGGCATCAGCTACGCCGAGCTCGAACCCTACTACGACAAGTTCGAATATACCGCGGCCGTCTCCGGCAAGGCTGGCAACATCAAGGGACAGATCCAGCCGGGCGGCAATCCGTTCGAAGCGCCGCGTGCGCGCGAGTATGCACTGCCGCCGCTGACGCCAATCCTGGCGAGCCAGATGTTCAGCGAGGCCGCGCGCAACGCCGGCTATCACCCGTTCCCGCGGCCGTCCGCGAATGCCTCGCAGGCCTATACCAATCCCGACGGCTCAAAATTCGGCGCCTGCCAGTATTGCGGCTATTGCCAGCGCTTCGGCTGCGAAGCCAACGCCAAGGGCAGCCCGCATATGACGGTGATCCCGATCGCGATGCGCAATCCGAATTTCGAGCTGCGCACGCATTCCTGGGTGACCAAGGTGCTCAAGGACATCGACGGCAAGCGCGTCACCGGCGTGAGCTATACCAACGTGCTCAATGGCGAGGAATTCGAGCAGCCGGCGAACATCGTGCTGCTGTGCGCCTATGCCATCAACAACGTCCACCTGATGCTGCTCTCAGGCATCGGGGCGCCCTACGATCCAGTCGCGCAGAAGGGCGTCATCGGCAAGAATTATTGTTACCAGACGGGTGCTGCCGCCCGGCTGTTCTTTGAAGGCAAATACTTCAACCCGTTCATGAGCGCCGGCGGCTCCAACGCCACCATCGACGACTTCAACATCAACTGGGCGTTCGACCGCGGCCCGCACAATTTCGTCGGCGCCTATAATGTGGGCGGCGGCTTCAATACCAATCTGCCGATCGGCTATCGCCCGGTGCCGAGCGGCACGCCGCAGTGGGGCAGCGAATGGAAGAAGGCCACGGCGAAGTGGTACCAGACCGCAATGGTGATCAATGCCAGCGGCAGCGTCATGGCCAACCGCTACAACTGCTATGACCTCGATCCAACCTATCGCAATGCGTTTGGCCAGCCGCTGATGCGCATGACCTTCGATTACAAGGCCAACGAACACAAGATGGGCACCCATGCCGCGCAGGTGATCAACGACATCGCCAAGTCGATGAACCCCACCAAGCTTACTTCGGCCGTGGCGCGCACCAATCCGTGGACCGTGGTGCCTTACCAGAGCACGCACAACACCGGCGGCACCATCATGGGCACCAATCCGCGCGACAGCGCGCTCAACAAGTATTTGCAGAGCTGGGACGCTCACAATCTGTTCGTGGTCGGCGCCAACGTGTTCCCGCACAACGCGTCGTACAATCCGACCGGGCCGGTCGGCGCGCTCGCCTATTGGACGGCGGACGCGATCAAAAATCGTTATGTGAAAAATCCCGGGCCGCTGGTGCCGGCATGAGGGACATGCTGCGCGTCACAGCGGCGTTGGGCCTGTCGCTGGTACTGATGGCCGCTGCCCGGGCCGATGGCGATGCCGCGCGCGGCGAGGCGCGCTTCCAGGACTGCGCCGCCTGCCACAAGCTCGAGGCCGGCAGCAATAATGTGGGGCCGAACCTGCACGGACTATTCGAGCGCAAGGCCGGCGCGCTGGCGGATTTTCGCTATTCGCCGGCGATGAAACGCAGTGGAATTTACTGGACGCCAGAGACACTCGACAAGTTCATCGCCGATCCGCAAGCCATGGTGCCGGCCAACCGCATGCCCTATGCCGGCTTGGCCAACCCGGGCGATCGCGCCGACCTCATCGCGTATTTGCAGAAGATGTCGAAATAACTCTTCGCAGCGCGAGATTTGGCTCGTTGAACGCTCGTATTTCTGTCGGCCGAAATATAGTCCGATTTGAGAGACAATCCCGATTTTGGCCAAACGAATCCACCGCCGAAGAGTTTACCAGGACGCAGGCCCCGCGACCCGGCTTCAAGGTGCGATAACGCCAGGTGCGATAACGGCCAACCGCGCTCGATGATGCCGGGCAGGGGAACGCGCGCGAACGTCGCAAACGTAGTCTCTCCGCCTAGCGGCCGCACGGGATACCACGTCTCCAGCGCCGCAAGAGATTTGGTTTATCCCGGCCATCCTGGGCTCCGTGGCCTTGATCATTGGCTGGAGCGTGAGGCCGGGCACAACGTTGAGGTGATGTGGCTGACGGGCCGGCTGGTACCCGATCACAAGACGTATTGCCGACTTCCGCAAGGACAATGGCACTGCCATCCGCAAAGTGTGCGCGCGCTTCATCGCGCTGTGCCGCACGATGGGCCTTCTCACGCTAAGCCAGCGTCGCGATCGACGGCAGCAAGTTCAAGGCGGTGAACAACCGCGACAGGAACTTCACGCGCGCGAAGATGGAGCGGCGTATGGCGCAGATCCCGTTAATGTTGCGACCATGATGCGCGTCGCGCGTCAGTAGACCAATCGACGAACGAACGTTATTATTCGATTTCCCACGGCCAATCGGAGCGTTGAGCAAGGCGACATTTGTTGATCGCTCGTTGCCTGATCGCAGCTACTCAACGCGCGTAAAAGTGATCGCGTTTGCGGCAGTCATGTTGAGCCTAATTGCAGGCACCGCTCGAGGCGGTAACTTTGCGGTTTGGAGCAATGATACGCCAGCAGCGCGAGACGGTTGAGCATCCCTTCGGAACGATCAAGGCTCGAATGGGCGCAACCCACTTCCTGATGAAGACGCTGCCCCGGGTCGCCACCGAGATGGCAATGCACGTTCTCGCCTACAATCTCACCCGCGTCATGAACATCATGGGCGTCCAGCCGCTCATGGCGGCGATCATCCCATGTCGTCGCCGCCAGTCGGCCATCGATGTTGCAGAACTGCCTAACACGATCGGAATTCGCATCAGGCGTAACTTCAGACCAAAAAAGTCGCCAAACTCGCGAAAATGACTGAGCGCGCCTACCTCGCCGAGGTCGCCAGCCGTCAAAGCTTCCGCCGGAGAGTTTTTACACAACCAAGACCCAAAGCGGACATCAGCAATTGTTTGCGGTGGTGCCTGTGATGCAGAGGAATTGGGCTGCCATACCGATATTATTCGGGTACTATTTTAGCTTGTTGGGGTTAGAACGCGGGGGCAATCATTGACGCCAAGGGCATATTAAAGGCGCTTTATGTGCGCTCCTGCATACGTATTGTTTGTCTTGCTCTCGTTAGCTGCGGCCACGCGGAGGAAACGTCTGCGATACACCCGTCTGCCCATCGCAGGCAAGCACGAGCGCCTACGCTGCACGCATCTATCTCCTTTGCTCAAGTTCTTGGATCAATGCTAATCGGCTACCGCCTCGACGTGTACAGCGCGGAGCTGTTTGCCAAGATGTGTGTGTCACGTTCACGGTGTCCCCGGTTCCTCAGGCTCGTCGGCCACAACCACCAGTCGACGACAGCCTCGATCAATACAGCCGACGACACACTCGGTCAGGAGATCATCGATTTCATTAAGCAAGGAAAATAGTCGTTTGGGTCGCTATCGGGGGAAACCCGGACATGGCACAGACATCGCAGAAGTGAAGCGAATGGCACAAAGCGGGCTTTCCAACCGCAGCCGCACGGCATGCCCGCTATCACGAGGTTGCGCACAAACATTGCGCCATTTATTATAAAAAAATCGCGCACATCACCAGTGTGCGTCACGAGTACGGCGAATTCATCGGTTTGAGTGCCTCGATTCTAAATTTGATCCGCTCAAAGCATCGGCATTTCGTTAACGGCAAGACGGCGTCTATAAAGGCGCTTTATGGTGCGCTGCGCTGCATACGTATTGTTTGTCTTGCTCTCGTTGCCTGCGGCCAGGGCGCAGGGAACGTCTGTCGATACACCCAAGCCTGCCCTCACCGCAGGCAAGCACGAAGCGCAGCAATCAATCTGCCTTCTGCTCGAGTCTGCGGCCAACTCTAATGGGCTACCGGTCGAATTTTTCGTGCGCTTGATTTGGCAGGAAAGCCGGTTCCGTGCGGACGCCGTCGGTCCGCCTACCCGAAACGGTAAACGCGCAATAGGCATCGCGCAGTTCATGCCGGGCACTGCGGCTGAACGAGAATTACTCGACCCCCTGAACCCCATACAAGCGTTACCGAAAGCAGCCGAGTTTCTCAAAGATCTGCGTCGGCAGTTTGGCAATCTCGGACTTGCGGCTGCCGCATATAATGCAGGACCGAGGCGCGTCCGCGAGTGGATGGCGGGCGAAGGCGCGATGCCCTCTGAGACGCGCGCTTACGTGCGCGCTGTCACCGGCACTTCGATTGAACAATGGGCAACAGGCGGCGACCCCGACGGTAAAGAGGGAGCCGGACTTACTTGCGATAAAGCTATGGCGCTGCTCAAGCGTGCGCCGACAACTTTCGTTGCAGCGCTCGAGCAGCGCGTGATCGCGGGCGAGATACAGCCGTGGGGGGCTATCCTCGGAAGCAACAGATCACGCCCGGAGGTTTTGGCCCGGTATTCCGCTCTACAGCAACGCTACTCGGCAGTGCTTGCGGGACGCGACCCAATTCTACTTGAACGCAGGCGAGGTCCGCTGCCTCGATACCAAATCAGGGTTGGTGCTGAGACGCGGGCAGTTGCTAATGATCTTTGCAACCGCATTCATAGGATCGGCGGCGACTGCGTGGTGCTGCGCAATCCCGGTAGTTGATATGTGATAAGCCCCTCTGCGCCTCGTCAACACGTTGGGCAATGCTTGGTGGATAGCAAGGCATGGCACTTTTCGGACATTCGAGCGGAGTCATCTGGGGAATCCCGGTGCTACGCGCCACCGATACTATGCCCCGCGACGGCCGCAATGGAACGCCCTTCGGGCCCATAGCGTCGCGCCGGCGCTATGCTAACATTCGCGCTTTGCAGGGCGACCGGGGAGGTTGCGATGTCGGTTCGGGGCTCGATACTGCTCGCGGCAGTGGCGGGGTTGGCGGTGTCGTCGGGCTTGTCCGCTCAGCCGAAGCCGACGCTCGACTACGGCTTCTACAAGAGCCGGGTCGAGCCAATCTTTCTGACCAAGAAGGTCGGCCACACCCGCTGCGTGGTGTGCCACGCGGAAGCCAACAACAACTTCCATCTAGAGCGGCTCGCGCCCGGCGCCAAGACTTGGACCGACGAGCAATCGCGCAAGAACTTCGAGATGGTGTCGAAGCTGGTCAATCCGGGCGATTCGGCGACCAGCCTTCTGACGCAGCATCCGCTCGCGCCCGAGGCCGGCGGCCACGCCTTCCACTCCGGCGGCCGCCAGTTCCAGTCGAAGAACGACCCGGACTGGAAGACGCTGGTGGCGTTCGTCAACGGCGCCAAGACGCCCTAATTCATCACCAGCGTGTTGATCCGCTTCGGCACCTCGCCGACCGGGATCACCGCCTTCACTTTCATGCTCGCGATGTCGATCGCGGTGACCGAGCGAATTCCGGCGTTGGAGACGTAGACCGTCTTGCCGTCGGGCGTGAACGTCACCCAGTTCGGCACCGAGGCGATCTGCTCGCGGCCGGGCAGCTTCAGCGCCGGCAGTGCGACCTCGCCGATGAGCTTCAGGTCGGCGAGCGAATAGACGAACACCGCATTGTTCGGGATGCTGGTGACCCACAGCGTCTTGTTGTCGGGTGAGACGCCGAGGCCGTGCGATGGCGACGTGTCGCGACCGGGGTCGGTCTCGAAGGTCACTTTGGTCTTCGGCAGCGTGATGCGGGCGACCTCCTTGCGCGCGGCGAAATCCAACACGACGAAGCCGTTGAGGTCCGACACCTGGATGAAGATGCGCTTGGGCGAGCCGTCGGGATTGGATTCGATCGTCATCGGGCGGACGCCTTTGTCGAGCTTGAGCTCCCAGGCCACAGCTTCCTTGTCAAGATCAACCACCGTGAACATGGTATTCGGGATCGATCCCATGATGGCGTATTTGCTGTCCTTCGTGACGTAGACGTTGTGCAGGCGCCCGTTCACCAGGACGGTCGCGCGCACGGTCAGGGAATTGGGATCGACGATATCGAGCGCGCCGTGTCCGCGCGCGATCCCGACCACGACGCGCCCGTCCTTGGCGACGGCGATGTTGTTCGGCCGGTTGCTAAGCACGATCTGCTTGATCAGTTTGCCATCCCTGCGGTTGAACACGTCGAGCGTACTTTCCGACTCGTTGCTGACATAAACCCGCGTGCCGTCGGGCGAGAACGCAATCCCGTGCATCGCCTCCGGTCCTTTGAACACCTGCACGACCGTGTTGGTCGCGGGATCGACGACGTGGACGCTGTCGCCGGCGCTGTTGGTGACGTAGACGCGGGCGGTTTCAGCCTGTGCGGCGAACGGCACCAGAGCTAGTGCAAGCCAGAGATGTTTCGGGAAGGGCAGGGCAATCATCGGATGCTCCGTGGGGGCGAGGAATCTAGCGGCAAGGTACGCCTGGGAAGGCGCGCTATTCAATCGGGTTGTGGCTTTTTCGGTGTATTGATAGCACCGGTGCAATGGACGATCTTAAACCCGCGATACTACGAACCGCCAGTCTCGCCTCGCACCGGATCGGCCGGCAGATGGTGATCCAGCGGCGGCAACTGCGCGGCCGGAATTTCCGGCAGCCGAACAATCTGCGGCCAGGCGGCCGGCAGCAACCGAGCCGCGGTCCGGGCGTGCAGCAACGCGGCGGGCAGCAGCCAAACCGCGGTCCCGGTGTGCAGCCGCCCGACGGGTCGAGGCAGCGATTGCAGAAGCTCAATCCATTTGCGCCGAAGAAGAAGCCGGAGCTGCGCTGAGCCGCGCCAGCTACGGCCCCACCGGCGAATTGAACTTGCGCGCGGTGTCCACGATCCAAGCGCGGTAGAGCAAGAGCGGCGTGACGCCAGTCAAGCCGCCGCAGCCTTCCTCGTCACCGGGCGCGGTTGACCAGCTCACCACGCCGATGACCGCTTCAGTTGCGGGCTCGAAGGCGGGCGCGCCGCTGTCGCCGGTGCAGGCGCCCAGCCCGATGCGCTCGTTGCGCGTCGTCAGGTCATAGAGACGGATTTGCAAGCTACCGGGCTTGCCGGTGACGGTGAGCGTGGCCATGCGCGGGATGCCGAGGCCGCGCGCGGTGTCGGCGATAGTGACGCCGAAGCCGGCGACGGCCAACGTCTCGCCGACGGCGACGCGGCGCGCCGGCGCGAGCTTTGCCGGCATCACCAGGTCGGCGAGCGGCGCGCTGAGCTTAAGCAGCGCCAGGTCGGCGGTGGCGCGGCTCGCCGTGTAACTCGCCAGATCGAAGCGCGGATGCAGCGCGATTGAACGCACCGGGATCGACTGGCCGGTCTGGAACGTCTTTACCTGATAGTCGAGCTTGCCCGCCACGCAATGGGCGGCGGTGAGCACCAGGTCGCGCGTGAGCGCGGTGCCGGTGCACAGGTCGCCGCGCGGATCCACGATCATCACGATAGGCCGCGCGGCAAACCCGCTCGCCGGCGGCGCATTGCCAGTGAGCGCGACGGCGGGCGCACAAAGAAACAGACCCACGATGGCGGAAAGGACGCGGAGCATGCCCGGCGAGAATAACACTAATTTATTGACGTCGGTTCTGGCACCAAATGGGCATGCCAATTGTTTTTGCGTGTGAGCCGGCGCCGGGATTACCAGCGCTTCTTGCGTATGCCGCCTTTGGTCCTGGCGCGAGGCTTCTTCTTCGCTGGCTTCGACGCGGGTAGCCTGACCACTACTTCGCCGGATACTGGATCGGTGAGCCCGAGCCCGCCGCCTTGGTCTTCGAGATGCTCGCGGAACGTGTCGAGAACGCCGATCATGAGAGGCCGCGCGTCGACGATCTTCTGGAAGCTCGCCCACTCGCCTATGAAGCAGAACGTGCTTTCGCTGGTCCTGACCAGCGACCCGCCGCGGAAGCCCTTGAAGCCGGAATTCATGCCGCGGTGTAGCGCAATGAATTGCTCTTGATGGCCCGGCTTGACGCGGAACCGCACGATATTGAATGCCGTCATGTCATCCTCCCAACGGTGAAGGCATAAAAATTGCGCTAATTTTCAGTTATGTGCAAGCCAGCATTGAAACAGCCGAGATCCCTGGTTGACACCGCTTTGCGCCGGTCCGGTGATCACAGGAATTCACCGCAAAGAAGATTTCAGCCGGTAGGCTGACGGCCTGCGAAAAGGAGGGCTGGCTAGTCGCAAGAGGAACTAGCTTCAGCTGCGGGTGTCTCTCTCCAAACCATAAAGCGCTTGGAAGCTGCGGAAGGCTGGCTCGGCGGCCGGATATCAACCGCTCAAAAAATCCGGGCTGCTCTCGAGAAAGCAGGCATCGAATTCATCGACGAGAACGGCGGCGGCCCAGGCGTGCGTCTCCGCAAGCGTCGTCGGGTCAAGCAGACGAAGTAAACAGCAGCCAGCCGCTACTGCACCAGCACCACAAGGACGAAGGCCCCGATCTCGCGATCGGGGCCGTATTATTTTCAACCGCTATTTCGAGTTTTATGCGCGTCTAATTTCACGATTATTGTCGCAGTTTGAAGCGCTGGATTTTGCCGGTCTGGGTCTTCGGCAGGGCATCGATAAACTCCACTGAGCGGGGATATTTGTAGGGTGCGATCACGGACTTTACGTGATCTTGCAGCCGTTTGACGCATACTGCATCGCCGGCCACGCCCGGCTTGAGCACGACAAAGGCTGCGACGATCTGTCCGCGCTCTATATCAGGTGCCCCGACTACGGCGCATTCGGCCACATCATGATGTAACATCAGCGCCGCCTCGACTTCCGGGCCTGCAATATTATAGCCGGCCGACACGATCATATCGTCGGCGCGAGCAGCAAAATGATAACGGCTCTCGGCATCGCGCAGGAAAGCGTCGCCCGTCAAATTCCATCCGTCGCGCACATAGGATTTCTGCCGTACGTCAGCGAGATAGCGGCAGCCGGTCGGGCCACGGACTGCCAGCCGCCCGACCGTACCCGGCGCGACCTCATTCATGTCCTCATCCACTATCTTGGCTTCGTAGCCGCTCACCGGTCTTCCAGTCGCGCCCGCGCATGCATCGCCAATCCGATTGGTAATGAAGATGTGTAGTAATTCGGTGGTGCCGATGCCGTCGAGGATTGGCTTGCCGGTCTTGCGCGTCCATTCCTCGAACACCGGTGGCGGCAGCGTTTCACCCGCCGACACCGCTATGCGCAGTGAAGAAAGATCCGCGCCTTTGTCCATGGCCGCCATCATGACGCGATACGCGGTCGGTGCAGTGAAGCAGATCGTGGCCTTATAGGTTTCGATGATCTCGATCATGTTGGCCGGGGTTGCGGTCTCGAGCAGGGTCGCGGTGGCGCCAAAACGCAGCGGGAAAATCGCGAGCCCGCCAAGTCCGAACGTGAACGCTAGCGGCGGTGAGCCGACGAACACGTCGTCAGGCACCACGTTCAACACTTCCCGGGCGTAGCCATCGGCAACGATCAAAATATCGCGATGGAAATGCATCGTAGCCTTCGGCTCGCCGGTGGTGCCGGAGGTGAAGCCGAGCAGCGCGACGTCATCGCGGCCGGTCTTTATTGCGTCGAATTTAACCGGCTTGTCGAGCGCGATGCGGTCGAGTTCGGCGTCGTGATTGGAGGTGCCATCGAAGCCGACGACCTGCTTCAGAAAGCGACTACCTTTGGCGCTAGCAACCAGCTCATCCGCGATGCGACTATCGGTTAGCGCAAGCGAAATCTCAGCTTTGTCGATGATCTTGGTGAGCTCACCGGCGCGCAGCAGCGGCATGGTATTGACGACTACCGCGCCGGCCTTGGTAGCGGCGAGCCAGGCCGCTACCAGCGCCGGATTATTGCCGGAGCGGATCAGAACCCGATTCCCCGGCTTAATTCCGTAGTTTTCGACCAGCGCGTGCGCCAGCCGGTTCGACCAATCGGTCAGTTCCTTGTAAGTGCGCCGCCGGCCATTGCCGATTAGCGCCACGCGGTCGCCGAAGCCTTTCTCCACCATGCGGTCGGTCAATTCAACCGCGGCATTGAGCCGTTCCGGATACTGAAACTCGGGCCGATCGAGAATGAGATCGGGCCACTGATCAAATGGTGGAAGATTGTCGCGCGCGAATGTGTCCAAATGCGCGGACGGACCGAGCGGAGCGATTTTCCTTGCTGGTGCACTCATGAGCGCGACCATTATACCTTCCCCGTCATGACTTCGACGCGCGCCTTGAGCCGGTACAGCTGGTCGCGGCCGGCGAGATAGGGCTTCGGCCAGGCCGCATCCTCGTAGCCGAGGTCGGCGGCCGCATGCAGCGTCCAATAGGGATTGGCTAAATGCGGGCGCGCAAGACAAACGAGATCCGCCCGCCCTGCCATTAAGATGGAATTGACGTGATCGGGTTCGTAGATGTTTCCAACCGCCAGCGTAGCGCATTTAGCCTCATTGCGGATGCGGTCGGAGAATGGCGTCTGAAACATGCGACCATAAACCGGTTTGGCGCGCACCGAGGTTTGCCCGGCCGAGACATCGATGAGATCGACGCCGGCCTCGACCAACATGCGCGACACGGCAACCGCGTCTAGCGGCGTGATGCCGTCCGGCCCGACCCAGTCGTTGGCCGAAATACGCACCGATATCGGTTTGTCGTCGGGCCAGACCGCACGCACGGAATGAAATACGTCGAGCGGGAACCGCATGCGGTTCTCCAGACTGCCGCCGTAGCGGTCGGTGCGTTTGTTGGTCAGCGGCGTAATAAAGGACGACATCAGGTAGCCGTGCGCATAGTGCAACTCCAGCCAATCGAAGCCGGCTCTAACCGCCATTTGAGCGGCGCGCACGTACTCGTCGCGCACCTTGTCCATGTCGGCGCTGTTCATCTCGCGCGGCACCTGGTTGGCGAGGCTCCAGCGCACCGGTGACGGGCCCATGACCTGCCAATTGCCGGCGGCGAGCGGCGCATCCATCGTCTCCCAGCCGAGTTGGGTTGAGCCTTTTGGGCCTGAATGGCCGAGCTGTATGGCGATTTTGGCATCGGTCTCGGCATGGACGAAATCCACGATGCGTCTCCAGGCCTGCTCATGCTCGCCAAGATAGAGACCGGTGCAGCCGGGCGTGATGCGCCCCTCCGGCGACACACAGGTCATCTCTGTGAAGACGAGTCCGGCGCCGCCCTTGGCACGCTCTGCATAATGCACGAAATGCCAGTCAGTTGGATTGCCATCGATCGCGCGGTATTGCGCCATCGGCGAAACTACGATGCGATTTTTCAGCTCGACGCCGCGCACCCGGAAGGGCACGAACATCGGCGCATGATTGACTTGCGGCGTCCGGCCCGTGGCTTTCTTCTCGAACCACTTTTCGGCATCGGCAAGCCATGCCCTGTCGCGCTGACGCAGATTTTCATGGCTGATGCGTTGCGAGCGCGTGAGCAGCGAATAGTTAAGCTGAACCGGATCGAGATGGAGATAGCGTTCTACATTCTCAAACCATTCTGTCGAATTACGCGCCGCGCTTTGCAGCCGCAACACCTCCAGTCGGCGCTCGTCCTCATATCGTTTGAAGGCTAGATCCATAGAGGATTCAGTGTGCAGATACTCCGCTAGCGCGATGGCGCTCTCCATGGCGAGTTTCGTTCCAGACCCAACGGAGAAATGCGCGGTGGCAGCGGCGTCGCCCAACAACACGATGTTGCGGTAACTCCACCGCTCGCACAGTACGCGGTTGAAATTGAGCCATGCCGACCCACGCAGATGACGCACATTAGACATCAATTGGTGTCCGCCAAGGTTGCGCGTGAAGATCTTTTCGCAGGTGGCGATGATCTCATCGCTGCTCATGCGATCGAAGCCAGCGCGGCGCCAGGTTGTTTCCGAGCATTCGACGATGAAGGTCGCGGTGTCAGCGTCGAACTGATAGGCGTGCGCCCAGATCCAGCCGTGTTTGGTTTCCTCGAATATGAAGGTGAAGGCGTCGTTGAACTTCTGATGCGTGCCGAGCCAGACATATTTGCAAGCGCGCATGTCGATATCGGGCTTGAAATTACCGGCGTGGCTAGTTCGCGTGCGCGAGTTCACGCCGTCGGCCGCGACGATAAGATCAAAGTTCCGATAGGCTTCGAGGTCACTCGCTTCGGTTTCGAATTGGAGCTGAACGCCGACAGCGCGGGCGCGATCTTGTAGAATCTGCAAGAGCCGTTTGCGGCCGATGCCACAAAAACCGTGGCCGGTCGAAGTGACGACCGTATTGCGATAATGCACCGCGATGTCGTCCCAATAAACGAAATCCTTGCGAATGAGCTGTGCGCTCTCTGGGTCGTTGGCTTCAAGGTTGCCGAGCGTCTCGTCGGAGAGTACGACGCCCCAGCCGAATGTATCGTCCGGCCGGTTACGCTCGATCACGACCACCTCGTGTGCAGGGTCGCGCCGTTTCAGGGAAATCGCGAAATACAGGCCAGCTGGTCCGCCCCCAAGACACACGGCACGCATCGTCGGCTCCTTCATTATCATCCGTCTCTAGCATCCCGCAGCCTGCATGACCCACAAGATCAAGGCGCGTCAAAGCCTTTCGATTTAATCACGGTTAACGATGTCGGCGACGAGATAAAAGATGCGAAAGCTTTTGCTGCTTGGATTTGATTGCTGCTCGTCAGAATTCCGACCGCGTATGAGTTAAATTTCTTAGCCTGAGCTGGCAAAACACCGGCCAATTCAGTGCCAGGTTCATTTGCAGCACTGACTACCCCAACACCTATGTCAGCCTCGCCGTTTGCGATGGCTTCTAAAGCTGCGGTGCCTGATGAGTACATCTTAATTTTTGGCTTTATCGCATCGGCAATTCTCAGCCGTTCGATCAGGTTAGCGAAATACTTCCCACTCGCACTTGTTCCAGGATCACCCGAAGCAATCGATTTTGCGCTCATCAACGTCTGCTTCAGTGCGTGAACCCTGCTCACGTCGGGTTTTGTGGCACCTTTCCGAATGATCACGCCAAATTCGAGCTTTGCGACCGGAGTCAAACTATCCTCGACAATCTTATCCTCTTCCTGCAGTTGATCGTTTGCACACATTGTTTGTAGCGGAAAATTGTCCGGTGTTGACCTTTCGCCATTTGAAATCGCGGGGCGGTACAATCATTCAATAGCCAAATCTGTCTAGATCGGCGGCTTTGCTGCACTGCGAAAATAGCTGCGGCAGTAGGCCCCAGCGCCAAGCTAACTAATCGCGCGAATTTACCTTTTTGGCCGGCACCCAACTTTGGTACTATTGATCGATCGTTTTGGTCTATATTTGCATATCGTTACAACTAAGCGAGACCAATGCGGGACGGCATCATTCTCATTTCGAAATTTTGCCGAACAACATAAAGGGGCGTCGGTTACGCCGAGCTTGCGAGTTCGGTAGCGCAAAAAAAGGTCGATCGGTATTCGACCGTAAACTTGGGGGAGGATGTAATGGCTGTGGCTACGGGATCAGTCGCAACGGCGCGGGCGTCGGAAGCGACGCGCTGGGGCCAGTTGGTGTTCGGCATCATCTGCATGGTGATGATCGCCAACCTGCAATACGGGTGGACTCTCTTCGTCAATCCGATCGATCAAAAATATCATTGGGGCCGGGCGGCGATCCAAGTCGCCTTCACCATTTTCGTGCTGACCGAAACCTGGCTGGTGCCGATCGAGGGTTACCTGATCGACAAGTTCGGCCCGAAGATCATGATCTGCGGCAGCGGCGTGCTGGTGGCGATCGCCTGGGTCATCAATTCGATGGCCGACTCGCTGTTCCTGCTCTATGTCGGCGCCGCCATCGGCGGCATCGGTGCCGGCGTGATCTACGGCGGTTCGGTCGGCAACGCGCTCAAGTGGTTCCCGGATCGTCGCGGACTTGCCGCCGGTCTGACCGCGGCGGGATTTGGCGCAGGCTCCGCGCTCACCGTCATCCCGATCGCCAACATGATCGCGTCGAGCGGCTATCAATCCGCGTTCCTCTGGTTCGGCTTGGGCCAGGGCATCATCGTGGTGCTGGTCGGATTCTTCCTGCGGGCGCCGGAGCAAGGCGAAGTGGCGGCACCCGCCGCACCGGCCGTGCAGCAGACTCGGCGCGATTATAAACCGGCCGAGGTGCTGAAGACGCCGGTGTTCTATGTGATGTACGCCATGTTTGTCATGGTCGGTGCAGGCGGATTGATGGCCATCGCGCAGCTGGCGCCGATTGCCCTCGACTACAAGATCGCCGGCGTACCGGTCTCGATCCTGGGACTGACCCTGCCGGCGCTCACATTCGCCCTGACCATCGACCGGGTGCTCAATGGCATTTGCCGGCCGTTCTTCGGCTGGGTGTCTGATCAGATCGGTCGCGAAAACACGATGTTCATCGCCTTCTTCCTCGAAGGCGTCGGCATCTATGCGCTGCTCTATTTCGCCAACAATCCGGTGCTGTTCGTGATCCTGTCCGGTGTGGTGTTCTTCGCCTGGGGTGAGATCTACTCACTGTTCCCGGCGACCTGCACCGACATCTATGGGCGGAAATTCGCCACCACGAACTACGGCATGCTGTACACGGCCAAGGGGACGGCATCGCTGCTGGTCCCGTTGGCCAGCGTGCTGACCGCGGCGACCGGCAGCTGGCACGCGGTTTTCTACGTCGCGGCAATCCTCAATATCATCGCGGCGGTCATGGCAATATTCGTGCTCAAGCCAATGCGCATCAAGACCATGGCCAAGGGCTGATCGAGTTCTCGAGCTTGCAATAGCGCCGCCCGCGGGACCTCTCGCGGGCGGCCGTTTTTCCGGCGCAACACCGCCAACCGCAGGAATTGGTTGCACACCCATCGCGCCAACTGGCATATTGTATACCAGTCATGAGTAGCCAAAGTCGTCCCTCCCGCCGCGTTAATGTGCGTCCCCGTACCCGGCCGTCGCCGGTCGGCGCCGCTGCCACGCCGCAGCCCTCGCTCGCGCCCATCGACGTCACGCCGAGCTTCAAGCACAAGGCCTATGCCGCCTTGAAGAACGCCATCGTGGCGATGGATATCTATCGCAGCCGCGACGATATCCGCCTCGACGAACGCAAACTCGCTCAGGACTTCGGCATCAGCCGCACGCCGGTGCGCGAGGCGATGGCGCAGCTCGAAAGCGAAGGCTTCGTGCGCTCGGTGCCGCGCCGCGGCATCTACGTCGTGCGCAAGACCAAGCGCGAGGTGATCGAGATGATCACCGCCTGGGCGGCGCTCGAAAGCATGGCGGCGCGCCTGATCACGGAAAAAGCCAGCAATGCCGAGATCGCTTCGTTGCGCCGTATGTTCTCTACCTTCGAGAACGGCCAGGTGCGCGCCCATCTCGACGAATATTCCGAGGTCAATATCGAATTCCACCAGGCGATCATCCGCATGAGCCAGAATCGCGTGCTGATCGACTTGGCCGAGAACCTGTTCACCCATATGCGCATGATCCGCCGCAAGACCATCGGCGAGCAGGATCGCGCCGACCGGTCGATCCGCGACCACATGAACATCATCGAAGCTCTGGAAGCGCGCGCAACCGATCGCGCGGAAGAACTCGTGCGTGACCACGCGCTCGGCCTGGCCGACCACGTGGCGCGATTTGCCGATTATCTCGATTGAACGAATAAGACGGGAGGATTCCCCAATGGCTGAAGCTGCAGCGAAGGCGAAACCCGAAACCACGACGGTGGAAGCAGAGCGGGAGCTGACGGATGGCTTTCATCTCATCATCGATGCGCTCAAGCTCAACGGCCTCAACACGATCTACGGCGTGCCCGGTATTCCGATAACGGATTTCGGCCGCATGGCGCAGGCCTCAGGGATTCGCGTCATCTCGTTCCGGCATGAGCAGAATGCCGGTTATGCGGCGTCGATTGCCGGTTACCTCACGAAAAAGCCCGGCGTCTGCCTCACGGTGTCGGCGCCCGGCTTCCTCAACGGCCTGACCGCGCTCGCCCACGCCACGACCAACTGCTTCCCGATGATCCTGATCTCCGGCTCCTCCGAGCGCGAGGTCGTCGACCTGCAGCAGGGCGACTACGAAGAAATGGACCAGCTCGCTATAGCGAAGCCCCTCTGCAAGGCCGCGTTCCGCGTGCTGCACGCGCAAGACATCGGCATCGGCCTTGCGCGCGCGATCCGCGCCGCGGTGTCCGGTCGTCCAGGTGGTGTCTATCTCGATCTACCGGCCAAGCTGTTCGGCCAGGTGATGGACGCCGAGGCTAGGGCAGAAGTCGCTGGTCAAGGTCATCGACCCGGCGCCGGCGCAGATTCCCGCTCCGGTCGCCATCAAGCGCGCGCTCGATGTCCTCAAGAGTGCCAAGCGTCCGCTGATTATCCTCGGCAAAGGCGCCGCCTACGCGCAGGCCGACGACGCGATCCGCACGCTGGTCGAAAAGAGCGGCATTCCCTTCCTGCCAATGAGCATGGCCAAGGGCCTCTTGCCCGACACGCATCCGCAGTGCGCAGGCGCGGCGCGCTCGACTGTGCTCAAAGACTCCGACGTCGTCATGCTGATCGGTGCGCGTCTCAACTGGCTACTGTCGCACGGCAAGGGCAAAGCCTGGGGCGAAGCGCCGAAGAAATTCATCCAGATCGACATCGAGCCGAAGGAAATGGATTCGAACGTCGAGATCGTCGCTCCAGTGGTCGGCGACATCGGTTCATGCGTCTCGGCGCTGCTGCAGGGCATGGGCGGCAACTGGCCGGCCCCGCCGGCCGATTGGCCCGCCGCTGTCACCAAGAAGCGCGAAGAGAACGTTTCCAAGATGGCGCCGCGGCTGATGAACAACAACTCGCCGATGGACTACCACGGCGCGCTCGGTGTGCTGCGCACCATCGTCAAGGAACGGCCGGATGCCATCCTCGTCAACGAAGGCGCCAACACGCTCGATCTCGCGCGCGGCATCATCGATATGTATCAGCCGCGCAAGCGCCTGGACGTCGGCACCTGGGGCATCATGGGCATCGGCATGGGCTATTCCATCGCCGCGGCGATCGAAACCGGCAAGCCCGTGCTGGCGGTCGAAGGCGACAGCGCCTTCGGCTTCTCCGGCATGGAGGTCGAAACGATCTGCCGTTACAAGCTGCCGGTCTGCATCGTCATTTTCAATAACGACGGCATTTATCGCGGCACCGACGTCAATTCCGTAAGTTCGGACCCGGCGCCGACCGTGTTCGTGAAGGGCTCGCGCTACGACAAGATGATGGAGGGCTTCGGCGGCGTCGGCGTCAACGCGACGTCCCCGGACGAGTTGAAGCGCGCCGTCAACGCGGCCATGGACTCCGGCAAGCCGACGCTGATCAACGCGGTGCTCGACCCGGCGGCCGGCAGCGAGAGCGGCCGCATCGGCAACCTCAACCCGCAAAGCAAGATTCGCAAGAAATAGATCGCGCGAAGAAATCGCAATTCAATGCGCCCCCGCGCGAGCGGGCCTAGGGACTAGTGAGAGATAGTGGAGGACGGGAAATGGCAAAGAAGAAACCGAAGAAGGCAAAGCAGGCCAAGGCGAAAGCCGCGGCAAAAAAATCCGCCCGCAAGGTGGTGAAGCTCGCTGCACGGAAGAAAGCGAGCGGCAATGGGCTGCCGAAGCCGAGTTCCAAGCCGTACGGGCAGGTCGGCAAGGCGCTCACCGGCGTGCGCATTCTCGATTTCACGCACGTGCAATCGGGCCCGACTTGTACGCAGCTTTTGGCATGGCTCGGCGCCGACTGCATCAAAGTCGAGCGTCCGGGCGTCGGCGACATCACGCGCGGCCAGCTGCGCGACGTGCCGGGCGCCGACAGTCTCTACTTCACCATGCTCAACCACAATAAGCGCTCGATCACCATCGACTCCAAACATCCGCAGGGCATGCGCGTGCTCAATGCGCTGATCAAGAAGTGCGACGTGCTGGTGGAAAACTTTGCGCCCGGCGCGCTCGACCGCATGGGGCTGACCTGGGACTACATCCACAAGCTCAACCCGCGCATGATCGTCGCCTCGGTCAAGGGCTTCGGCCCCGGTCCTTACGAGGACTGCAAGGTGTACGAGAACGTTGCGCAATGCGCCGGCGGTTCGGCTTCGACCACCGGCTTCCGCGAAGGTCCGCCGCTGGTCACCGGCGCGCAGATCGGCGACAGCGGCACAGGCTTGCATCTCGCGCTCGGCATCGTCTCGGCACTTTATCAGCGCAACCGCACCGGCCGCGGCCAGAAGGTGCTGTGCGCCATGCAGGACGGCGTGCTCAACCTCGCGCGCGTGAAGCTGCGCGATCAGCAGCGCATCGCGAAAGGTCCGCTCACCGAGTACAGCCAGCACAGCGAAGGCGTACCGTTCGGCAAGGCGGTGCCGCGCGCCGGCAACGATTCCGGCGGCGGCCAGCCGGGCTGGATCCTCAAATGCAAGGGCTGGGAAACCGATCCCGACGCCTACACCTATTTCATCACCCAGGCGCCGGTGTGGGGCGCGATCTGCGACGTGATCGGCGAGCCGACCTGGAAGACCGATCCGGAATACGCCACGCCGAAGGCACGGCTGCCGAAGCTGAAAGCCATCTTCGCCCGCATCGAGCAGTGGACCATGACCAAGACCAAGTTCGAGGTCATGGATATCTGCAACCATGTCGACATTCCGGTCGGTCCGATCCTGTCGATGAAGGAGATCGCCGAGGACGAGTCGCTGCGCAAGACCGGCACGGTGGTCGAAGTCGATCACCCGACCCGCGGCAAGTATCTGAGCGTCGGCAATCCGATCAAATTGTCCGATTCGATCTCCGAGGTGAAGCGCTCGCCGCTGTTGGGCGAGCATACCGACGAGATTCTCCAGGACGTGCTCGGCTTTGCGGCGAAGGATATCGCCGAGATCAAGAACTCCGGCGCGCTTAGTGCACCGAAGAAGGAAGAAAAGGCGGCGTAGCGCTGCTGTCATCGCCCGCAAAAGCGGGCGATCCAGTAATCACCGCACCGTCGGTGTCTACTGGATGCCCCGCCTGCGCGGGGCATGACAACCGAGGAGTGGGAGGGTTTGGAAGATGCGTATCGTGGTTCACGGCCAGCAGGCCTTCGGCAAGGCCGTGCTGGAGGCGCTGATCAAGCGCGGCGAGAACGTGGTTGCGGTCTATGTCGCGCCGGAGAAGGAAGGCGCCAAGGCCGATCCGCTAAAGGAAGCCGCGCTCGCCGCTAAGCTCCCGGTCTATCAGCCGGCGTCTTACAAAGACCCGAAAGTGCTGGCCGAGTTCAAGGCGCTCAAGCCCGACCTGCAGGTCATGGCCTTCGTGACCTTGTTCGTGCCGGAGGAATTCCTCAACGCGCCGACGCATGGCTCGATCCAGTATCACCCCTCGCTGCTGCCGGCCTATCGCGGCGCGTCCGCCATCAACTGGCAAATCATCATGGGCGAAAAGGAAGCCGGGTTGTCGATCTTCTGGCCGGACAACGGTCTCGATACCGGCGACGTCCTTATGCAGAAGAAAACGCCGATCTCGGCGACCGACACGCTCGGCACGGTTTATTTCGACCGCCTGTTTCCGATGGGCGTCGAGGCGATGCTGGAGTCGGTCGATCTCGTCAAAGCCGGCAAGGCGCCGCGCATCAAGCAGGACGACTCGAAGGCCACCTATGAAGGCCGCTGCGGCCCGGGCAATGCCAAGATCGACTGGGGCAAGTCCTGGCGCCAGATCGACCCGCTGATCCGCGGCTGCAATCCGGCGCCCGGCGCGTGGAGCACGCTCGACGGCAAGACCGTCAAGATTTTCGACGCCAAGCCGCTGCCGGCCAAGGACCCCAAGGGCATCGCCGGCAAGCTCGGCGAGATCGTCGCGATCGAGAGCGATGGTTTCGTTGTCGTCTGCGCCGACGGCCGCTTCAAGGTCACCCGCGTGCAGCCCGACGGCGCCAAGAAGATCGACGCATCCGAGTTCATCGCGACCGCCAAGCTCGCCACCGGGGCGAGGTTCACCTGATTCCCACGACGACAAAACCCTAAATCGCCGGCTCACCGCACTTGCATTGAACGGAAAACATCCATGCCCGCCTCGCAGCATCAGTCACCGAAATCCGACATCGAAATTTCGCAGTCCGCCGTCAAGCGGCCGATCATCGACATCGCCCGCGAAAAGCTCGGCATTGCGGCGGAAAACCTCGAGCCTTACGGCCACTACAAGGCCAAGGTGTCGATGGAATACGTCAAATCGCTGCAAGGCAAGAAAAGCGGCAAGCTGATCCTGGTGACGGCGATCACCCCGACGCCGGCCGGCGAAGGCAAGACCACCACCACCGTCGGCCTCACCGACGCGCTCAATCACATCGGCAAGAAGGCGATGCTGTGCCTGCGCGAGCCGTCGCTCGGTCCCTCGTTCGGCATGAAGGGCGGCGCCGCCGGCGGCGGCTATGCGCAAGTGGTGCCGATGGAGGACATCAATCTGCACTTCACCGGCGACTTCCACGCCATCACCTCGGCGCACAATCTGCTGTCGGCGCTGATCGACAATCACATCTACTGGGGCAATGCGCTCGGCATCGATAGCCGCCGCGTCGTCTGGCGCCGCGTCATGGACATGAACGACCGCGCGCTGCGCGAGATCGTCTGCTCGCTCGGCGGCGTCGCCAACGGCTATCCGCGCGAGGCCGGTTTCGACATCACCGTCGCCTCCGAAGTGATGGCGATCTTCTGCCTGGCCAAGGACCTTGACGACCTCAAGGAGCGGCTCGGCAATATCATCGTCGCCTATACCCGCGACCGCAAACCGGTGCGCGCGCAAGCGACCTCAAGGCGCACGGCGCGATGGCGGCGCTGCTCAAGGAAGCGATCGCGCCCAATCTGGTGCAGACGCTGGAAGGCACGCCCGCCTTCATCCACGGTGGTCCGTTCGCCAACATCGCGCATGGCTGCAACTCGGTGACGGCGACCACCACTGCGCTCAAGCTCACCGACTACGTCGTCACCGAAGCCGGCTTTGGCGCCGATCTCGGCGGCGAGAAATTCCTCGACATCAAGTGCCGCAAGGCCGGCTTGACGCCCGATTGCGTGGTGCTGGTCGCCACCATCCGCGCGCTCAAGATGCATGGCGGCGTGCAGAAGGCCGATCTCAAGAAGGAAGACCTCAAGGCGCTGGAAGCCGGCATGGCCAACCTTCAGCGTCACGTCGAGAACGTGAAGAAATTCGGTATCCAGCCGGTGGTCTCGTTCAATCGCTTCTCGGCCGACACGCCGGCGGAAATCGACCTGGTCAAGAGCGCCTGCGCCAAGCTCGGCGTCGAGGCGATCATCGCCGACCACTGGGCGATGGGCGGCGAGGGCGCTACCGATGTCGCTAAGGCGGTGGTGAAGATCTGCGATAGCGGGGCGAGCAAACTGAAGCTGCTCTATCCCGACGAGATGCCGCTGTTTACGAAAATCGAGACCATCGCCAAGGAAATCTACCGCGCCAAGGCGGTCACCGCCGACAAGGCGGTCAAGGACCAGCTCAAGTCCTGGGAGGAGATGGGTTACGGCAAGCTGCCGATCTGCGTCGCCAAGACGCAGTACTCGTTCACGACCAATCCGGACTCCAAGGGTGCGCCCAACGATCACATCATCAATGTGCGCGAGGTTCGCCTGTCGGCCGGCGCCGAGTTCGTGGTGGCGATCTGCGGCGAGATCATGACCATGCCCGGCCTGCCCAAGGTGCCGGCCGCCGATTCGATCGACGTCAACGCGCAAGGCCAGATCGTGGGGCTGTTCTAATTTTTTCGCTCGCTGCACCAAGCGGCGAGCCTAGCCATCAGGCAAGGACGACAGATGATCAAATTCTACTATAGCGGCGCGCCCAATCCGATGAAGGTCGCGCTCATGCTCGAGGAAACCGGGCTGCCCTACGAGCCGGTGCCGGTCGACACCCGCAAGGGCGACCAGCACAAGCCGGAATTTCTCGCCATCAATCCGAACGCCAAGGTGCCGGTGATCGTCGACGGCGACGTCACGGTGTTCGACAGCAACGCCATCCTGCTTTATCTCGCCGAGCAGACCGGAAAATTCCTGCCCGGCCAATACGCCGAAGCTGCGCGGCGAACTGCTGTCCTGGCTGATGTTCGTCGCTTCCGGCGTCGGTCCGTTCGTCCGGCCAGTCGGTGCATTTCCGCCAATACGCGCCGGAGAAAGATTCCCTACGCGCATCAACCGCTACACCTACGAGAGCGCAGCGCCACTTCGGTCATTCTCGATAGCGCGCCTCGCCAAGCAGAAATACGTGGTCGGCGACAGCTACACCATCGTCGACATGGCGCTGTGGGGCTGGGCGCGGCTCGTTCCGAACGCGCTGGGCGAGGAAGACTGGGCCAAGTTCCCCAACCTGAAGCGGCTGGTGGACGAGATCTCCGCGCGGCCGGCGGCGGCGCGGGCCAACGAGCTCAGGGGCAAGCACAAGTTCAAGACCGAGTTCGACGAAGAAGCGCGCAATGCCATGTTCCGGCATATGACAGTAAAGGTGGCCTGACCGAGTTCCGGCTAAAGACGTTCATGGCTCTCAAGACCCAATCGCCGGACGACAAAGCGGGCAAGCGCCGCCGGCCGCCGCGCACGCCGAAGGGCCGCCAGGTCGACCCCGCGGCGCTCGAGGAGGTGCGCGCGCTGCTCACCGACCGGCCGCGCCGGCGCGATCTTCTGATCGAGCACCTGCACCTGATCCAGGATCATTACGGCTATCTGTCCGCCGCCCATCTCGCCGCGCTGGCGCAGGAGATGAAGCTCGCGCAGACCGAGGTCTACGAGGTCGCGACCTTCTATTCGCATTTCGACGTGGTGAAGGACGGACCCGCGCCGCCGGCGGTGACCGTGCGGGTGTGCAATTCGCTGTCCTGCGCGATGGCCGGGCGCCGAGACACTGTTGAAGAAATTGCCGGCCATTCTCGGCAAGGACGTGCGCGTGGTGCGCGCGCCCTGCATGGGCGCCTGCGACCGCGCGCCGGTCGTCGCGGTCGGGCACTTGCAGACGTTCAAGGCGACGGCCGACAAAGTTGCGGCCGACGTGAAAGCGAACAAGCATCCGCACGCCTGGCATCCCGGCGCTGATTTCGCCGCCTATCAAAAAACGGGCGGCTACGCGCTGCTGAAGGATTGTCTCGTCGGGCAAGCGTACGCGCGACGACCTCATCAAGATCGCCACCGACGCGGCCGTGCGCGGCCTCGGCGGCGCGGGCTTCCCGACAGGCCGCAAATGGCAGTTGGTGCGCGCGGAACCCGCGCCGCGTCTGTTCGCCGTCAACGCCGACGAAGGCGAGCCCGGCACCTTCAAGGACCGCTTTTATCTCGAACGCGATCCGCACCGTTTCATCGAAGGCATGTTGATCGCGGCTTGGGTGGTCGAGGCACCGGAGACCTACATTTACATCCGCGACGAATATCCGGAACTGCGGCTGATGCTGGCGCAGGAATTGGAGAAGGCCGAGAAGGCCGGGCTGTCCCCGCACACCAAGCTGCATCTGCGGCGCGGCGCCGGCGCTTATATCTGCGGCGAAGAGTCGGCGATGATCGAGTCGATCGAAGGCAAGCGCGGGCTGCCGCGCCATCGTCCGCCTTACGTGGCGCAAGTCGGCCTGTTCGGCCGCCCGACGCTCGAACAGAACGTCGAGACGCTGTATTGGATCCGCGACGTTGTCGAAAAGGGCGCGCCCTGGTTTGTCTCGCAAGGCCGTCGCGGTAGCAAAGGCCTGCGCAGCTTCTCGGTCTCCGGCCGCGTCAAGAAGCCGGGCGTGGTGCTGGCGCCGGCCGGCGTCACTGCGCGCGAACTGATCGAGGAATTCTGCGGCGGCATGATCGACGGCGAAACCTTCAAAGGCTATCTGCCGGGCGGGGCGTCGGGCGGCATCCTGCCGGCCTCCATGGCGGACGAGCCGCTCGACTTCGGGACGCTCGAAAAATACGGCTGCTTCGTCGGCTCGCACGCGGTTGTCATCCTGTCTGACCAGGACGATATGAAGGCGGTCGCGCTCAATCTGATGAAGTTCTTCGAGGACGAAAGCTGCGGCCAGTGCACGCCCTGTCGGGCCGGCACCGAAAAGGCGGTCAAGCTGATGGCGCAGGGCCCCTGGGACCCCGCGCTGCTGACGGAACTCTCGGCCGCCATGCGCGACGCCTCGATCTGCGGCCTCGGCCAGGCGGCGCCCAATCCGCTATTATGCGTGCTAAAGTATTTTCCCGAAGAACTGTCGAAACCGCTGGGAACCTGGTGACGGAAGGCACGACGCAATGACCACAGGCAACGGCGCCGGCAAATCGGTGAAATTCATCCTCGACGGCAAGGAAGTCGAGGCGCTCGAGGGCGAGACCATCTGGCAGGTGGCCAAGCGCCTCGGCACCGACATCCCGCATCTGTGCTATTCGCCCGAGCCCGGCTACCGCGCCGACGGCAATTGCCGCGCCTGCATGGTGGAGATCGAAGGCGAGCGCGTGCTGGCGGCGAGCTGCATCCGCAAGCCGAGCGACGGCATGAAGGTGAAGGCCGCCTCCGAGCGCGCCAAGACCGCGCGGGCGATGGTGTTCGAGCTGCTGATTTCCGACCAGCCCGAGCGCAAGACGCTGGCGCACGATCCGCAGTCGAAATTCTGGGCCTGGGCCGACCGCATGGGCGTCGCCACCAGCCGCTTCGGCAAGCGCCATCATCCCGAGGCCGATCGCAGCCATCCGGCCATGGCGGTCAATCTCGACGCCTGCATCCAGTGCAATCTGTGTGTGCGCGCCTGCCGCGAAGTGCAGGTCAACGACGTCATCGGCATGGCCGGCCGCGGCCACGGCGAAAAGATCGTGTTCGACTTCGACGATCCGATGGGCAATTCGACCTGCGTGGCCTGCGGCGAATGCGTGCAGGCCTGCCCGACCGGCGCGCTGATGCCGGCGACGCTGGTCGACGCCAAGAACGTGCGCACGCGAATTCCCCGACCGCGAAGTGCACTCGGTGTGCCCCTATTGCGGCGTCGGCTGCCAGCTCACCTACCACATCAAGAACGACAAGCTGCTCTACGTCACCGGCCGCGACGGCCCGGCCAACCAGAACCGGCTGTGCGTGAAAGGCCGCTTCGGCTTCGACTATGTCAGCAATCCGCAGCGCCTGATGAAGCCGCTGGTGCGCAAGGACGGCGTAGCGAAATCCGCCGACGATCTGGTCGATCCGGCCAACCCGTTCACGCATTTCCGCGAAGCGACCTGGGAAGAGGCGATGCAGCGCGCCGCCTCGGGCCTCAAGAAAATCCGCGACCGCGACGGCCCGCGTGCGCTCGCCGGTTTCGGCTCGGCCAAGGGCTCGAACGAAGAGGCCTATCTGTTCCAGAAGCTGGTGCGCACCGGCTTCGGCTCCAACAATGTCGATCACTGCACGCGGCTCTGTCACGCTTCGTCGGTGGCGGCGCTCTTGGAAGGCGTCGGCTCGGCGGCGGTGACCGCCACCTTCAACGAGTGCAAGAATTCCGATTTCATCATCGTCATCGGCGCCAACCCGACCGAGAACCATCCGGTCGCCGCCACCTTCTTCAAGCAGGCGGCCAAGCGCGGCGCCAAGCTGGTGGTGATGGACCCGCGCGGGCAGGCGCTCAAGCGCCACGCCTGGCAGATGATGCAGTTCAAGAACGGCACCGACGTGGCGATGCTCAACGCCATGCTCAACGTCATCGTCACCGAGAAGCTGTACGACCAGCAATATGTGCAGACCTACGTCGAAGGCTTCGCCCCCTTCGCCGAGCAGCATCAAGGACTTCACGCCGGAGGAGATGGCGCCGATCTGCGGCATCCCCGCCGACACGCTGCGCGAAGTGGCGCGCTCTTACGCGCGCGCCGAAAGCGCCATCATCTTCTGGGGCATGGGCGTGTCGCAGCACACCCACGGCACCGACAATGCGCGCTGCCTGATCGCGCTGTCGCTGATCTGCGGCCAGGTCGGCCGTCCCGGCACCGGCCTGCATCCGCTGCGCGGCCAGAACAACGTGCAGGGCGCCTCCGACGCCGGCCTCATTCCGATGTTCTTCCCCGACTACAAGTCGGTGGAGAGCCCGGAGATGATCGCCAAATACGAAAAGGCCTGGGGCAAGAAACTCGATCCCAAGCGCGGCAAGACCGTGGTCGAGATCATGGACGCGGTGCATGCCGACGAGATCAAGGGCATGTACATCATGGGCGAAAACCCGGCGATGTCGGACCCCGATCTCAATCACGCGCGCGGCGCGCTCGCCCATCTCGAACATCTGGTGGTGCAGGACATCTTCCTCACCGAGACCTGCTCCTATGCCGACGTGATCCTGCCGGCCTCGCGCCTGGCCGGAGAAGGACGGCACCGTCACCAACACCAACCGCCAGGTGCAGATGGGCCGCAAGGCGCTGCCGCTGCCGGGCGACACGCGCCAGGATCTGTGGATCATCCAGGATCTCGCCCAGCGCATGGGCGAGAAGTGGAACTACAAGCACGTCGGCGAAGTGTTCGAGGAGATGGCGCAGCTGATGCCGGCGCTCGACAACATCACCTGGGAGCGCGTCGAGCGCGAGGATCACGTCACCTATCCGACCGACGCGCCGGACCAGCCGGGCCGCGACGTGGTGTTCGACAAGGGCTTCCCGCGCCCGGGCGGCTTCGGCAAGCTGGTGGCAGCCAAGCTCACGCCGCCGGACGAGACGCCCGACCACGACTACCCGTTCATCCTCACCACCGGCCGCCAGCTCGAGCATTGGCACACCGGCGCCATGACGCGGCGCGCCTCCGTGCTCGACGCGCTGGAGCCGAGCGCGTGCGCCTCGGTCTCGCGCGGCACGCTCGAGAAGCTCGGCTCAAGCCCGGCGACATGCTGCGCGTCACCACGCGCCGCGGCGAGGTCGAGCTAGCCGCGCGCCAGGACGACGCCATCCCCGACGGCGTGGTGTTCATCCCGTTCGCCTTCGTCGAGGCGGCGGCCAATATCCTGACCAACCCGGCGCTCGATCCGTTCGGCAAGATTCCGGAATTCAAATTCTGCGCGGCCAAGGTGGAGGCGGCGGGGGCGCGGCAGCAGGCGGCGGAGTAGGGGGCGTTCTACCTTACGCTCGCCTATCTCATCATGCCGGCTTCTTATTCTTGAAATAAGGCTCGACTTTCCCGGTCAGCTTGATCGTTAGCGGATTGCCAAACCGGTCCTTGGCGTTGCCGACCGCGACCCGAATCCATCCTTCACTGACGCAGTATTCCTCGACATTGGATTTCTCGACGCCCTTGAACCGGATGCCGACGTCGCGCGCGAGCGCTTTCTCGTTGAAATAGGGACTGCGTGGATCGTTGCAGAGGCGGTCGGGCGGGACATCTGGCATGGAGGCTCTTTCGGACGGGGTGGGTGTCTTTGTAGCATGATGACCGGATGTCTGCGTTCTCGGGTATGAGCGGGGAGGGATGTACCGCGCTCAATTCAACGTGGGCCGTTCCTCTCCCACCACGGGCAACTGCATCCGCCCGATCAAGTCCGCCCGCGTCGCCTCGGCGGCGCGCAGGTCGGCTTCGGCTTGCGTCCACGTGGTCGCATTCGAACCCAACAGCACGGTGCCGCCGATCACGGCCGCCAGCGCGGCGATGATGGTGCCGGGGAAAAATGGGATCACTCCCAGCAACACGAGCACGATCCAGATCGCTCCGGCGGCGATGCTGAGCTTGGCGGCCAGCGAAATCTTGCCGCAGCGCGCGATCGATTCCGTCAGCGCCTCGCTGCGTGCTTCGAGTTGCGCGATCTCATCGCGGAAATCGTCGTCGCCCATGGCACCCTGACTAGCAGCGCGGCCTCTGCCGCAATCCGCATCAAGGACATCAAAACGTTGAACGCGCGCTGAGTGCGCGCACGTTATTCATTCAATCCATCCCAAAATATCCTTCTAAACTCACAAAACTTTCACACCTCATCTAGCCCCATCTAACAAAATTCATCTCTTAAACCTTCCACTTCCTAATAAAAAACTTTCATTCAGGTAAACCATCAAAACCCATTCCTCCTCATCTGCCCAACCATAAATTCAAATATACCTTACACATCTCTCCCAACGCCCATAACCTTAGCCGTCTTCTCCTGGTCTAACGCAGACAGCGGTGCGCAAACCAGCCATTCGACAATGGATGCACTCCGCGGAAACTCTCCGCCAAGTCATAGAACGGCACGATATCTTCGAAACCTAGTTGCTGCAAGCGACCGTTCAAGCGGCACATAGAGAGAGTGACCACGCTAACGGCGATGCGAAGCCCATCCTTGCAAGTTCCGCCGCTCGTCAGGATGCACCAACCGTTCGCCATCATATATGCTCTTGTGCAGCGTCGCGCATCACGGTCGATCACCATGACAGGATCGTGGTCCACTCTTGGCCAAAATTCGCGCGATAGATAGATCATATTTCCCCGCCATAGAGACAAGTGGCACGTCCGCTGCTACCGGAGAATATGCGCACGGCGCCGTTGCCAATTCCGCCAGCAGCATTGCAGCCTGATCGATATCCGGTGGCCTTTTGAATGCGCGGCTTCGGTGCGCCGAATGACTTCTGCCGAAATGAAAGGGGGGCCGCCGCTATCATTCTTTGCATAGTAGCACCTCTTGCCGGCACTACCAGTTTACCCTGAGGGACAGAACAAATCGCCAGCGCCAGATTATAGTGTTTATCGAGCGAACATTTACAAACGTTGAACGCGCCGCTGAGTGCGGCACAAACCCGGTGTCCAGCAGTCGGCGCGTCATCGATTGCGCCGACGACCGGCGCGAATTCATGCAACTATCAATTTTACTAGCGACGCAACCGGACGGGCATGCTGGCATGTTCTAAAATCGCCCAGGCCTGTTCCTGGGCCTCTCCGGATATCGAAACCCTCGTCCACGCAGTTCGGGCGTCGCGCAAAAGCGCGAATTTCTCGCTCACTGCCGGCGCGATAATTGCAATATTGTCATCGCCGACGTGCGACATTCTACGAATTTTCCGAAACTTTCCGGCTGGCGAAGGCGATTCGTTTTCGTTTCAGTGTTTTATTTCGCTCTTTTCCAACGGACAATTTCGACTACGCTCGCCCAGCGCCAAGTCATCGCGGACCACTGGTTTTCAGGAATGTTTATGCGCTTCAAAGGTCATGCGCGGCTCACTTTTGAGTCCCGTTTCACGGGCGAAGCCGACAAGCTGTGCGCGAAATTGCTGATATCGACGGGGCAACTGTCATTTCAGGACATGCTGACGGAAATTTGCAGCCTGATCGCTCTGTTTTCCAAAGGCCACGCAGAAACTATTTTGAATTCTGGAATTCGATCCTCAACAAACGAGCCGATACCGCGTGTTGCCAACGTCGTGGCCGAAAGACGTGCAGTCTGAAAGTGCGTGGTTCTGTTTACCTGGGGGCTGGATGTCAACGCATCAAGAAATTCCATGAAAGTCGTCATCCTCGCGCGGTGGCCTCGGCACTCGCATTTCCGAGGAGAGCTACCTGAAGCCCAAGCCGATGATCGAAATCGGCGGCAAGCCGATTCTCTGGCACATCATGAAGATCTATTCCGCGCACGGCGTCAATGATTTCGTGATCTGCTGCGGCTACAAGGGCTATGTCATCAAGGAATATTTCGCCAACTACTTCCTGCACATGTCCGACGTCACCTTCGACATGGCGGACAATAGCATGGTCGTGCATCAGAGAAAGGCCGAGCCGTGGCGCGTCACGCTGGTCGATACCGGCGAAAACACGCTGACCGGCGGGCGTCTCAAGCGCGTCGCGGACTACGTCAAAGATGAAGAGGCGTTTTGCTTTACCTATGGCGACGGCGTCAGCAATGTGAACATTCGATCATCCGATCGAATTCCATCGTCGTCACGGCAAGCTGCCACGGTCACGGCGGTGCAGCCCGCCCGGCCGCTATGGCGCGTTGGAACGCTCAGGGGACGAGGTGACCGGGTTCATCGAGAAGCCGCGCGGTGACGGCGGCATGATCAATGGCGGCTTTTTTGTGCTGTCGCCGAGTTGTCTCGATCTCATCGACGGCGATGACAGCAGCTGGGAAGGCTCGCCCATCATCCGTCTCGCAGCCATGGGCCAGATGATGGCGTTCGAACATCGCGGGTTCTGGCAGCCGATGGATACCTTGCGCGACAAGACGATGTTGGAAGAGCTTTGGGCATCCGGCAAGGCGCCATGGAAAATCTGGCATTGACGAACGCAACAAGTGCTTCGTTCTGGCGCGACAAGCGCGTCCTGCTCACGGGTCATACCGGCTTCAAGGGCTCCTGGCTGACGCTCTGGCTTCATCGGCTGGGAGCCGAGGTGACGGGCATCAGCCTGCCGCCGGCGACAGCGCCCAACCTTTATTCCGAGGCCGATATCGGCGCTCTTTGCCAGAGCCGTTTTTGCGATATTCGCGATGCTGGCGGCGCTCGCCGATCTCGTCCAAGCGGCGCGGCCGGAGATCGTTTTCCATTTGGCGGCTCAGCCACTGGTACGCGCGGGCTATCGAGAACCGCTTGCGACGTTCGCGACCAATGCGATGGGCACCGCCCATGTGCTGGATGCGCTGCGTGGGCTCGACAGCGTGCGGGTCGCCGTGATGGTGACGACCGACAAGGTCTACCGCGATCACGAATCGCTCGGCCATATCGTGAAGACGATGCGCTCGGCGGACAGGACCCTTACAGCGCCAGCAAGGCCGCCTGCGAAATCGTCATCGCCAGCTATCGGGCCAGTTTCTTGTCCGCGCAGGGCGTGGCGGTGGCGAGCGCCCGGTCCGGAAACGTGATCGGCGGCGGCGACTGGTCGGACGACCGCGTGATTCCCGATGCTGTTCGCGCCTGGCAGGCGGGGCGGATTCTTGCAGGTCCGACCCCGTTGGCCGTTCGGCCTTGGCAGCACGTGCTGGAGCCGCTCGCCGCCTATCTGACTTTGGCGCGCAAACTGTGGGAGCGATCCGCGCCTGCCGACGCGTATAATTTCGGGCCGGGCCCTAGCGAGACCGTTTCCGTCGGCGAACTCGTTGAAATGGCCCGTCGCGCATATGGAGAGGGACGAAGCGCATTACGGCGACGGCACAGAAGGCCCGCACGAATCCGCATGGCTCACTCTGGAAGTTGCTAAAGCGCGAACGGTACTCGGCGTGACACCCACGTTGACGCTGGCGCAAGCGGTCAACGCGACGATGGCCTGGTATCGCGCCCATAAAGCGGGTGCGAATGCACGGCAGCTCTGTGATGCCGATATTTCCGACTTTGAGAAACGATCGTTGAGCCGGCCTGCCGCGACGGCTGCCGACGTGAAAATGTGCAGTTAACGCGGCGCAGCGTCTTGCACCGGCAACACCATGCGATTTGAAACGATACCATTAACCGGCGGATATCTGATCCACCTCGATCCGCGCGTGGACCAGCGCGGCACGTTCGCCCGCGCTTTTTGTGCGCAGGAATTTGCCGCGCATGGTTTCGAAACTTCGTTTGTGCAAGCAAATATCAGCACCAATGCGCGTGCCGGCACGGTGCGCGGAATGCACTTTCAGCGCGCGCCGCATGCCGAAGTCAAGCTCGTGCGCTGCACCAGAGGGACGATCTACGACGTCATCGTCGATATGCGCGAAGGCTCAAAAACCTATCTTCGCTGGTTCGGCGCCGAGCTGTCGGAAGAAAACGGACTGATGATGTACGTGCCGAAAGGATTTGCACACGGCTACCAGGCGCTGAGCGACGGCGCCACGGCGTTCTACATGGTGAGCTCGTTTTACGCTCCGGACTCCGAAGGCGGCTTGCGATTTGACGATCCGCGGCTGGCCATCAAGTGGCCGCGTGCCGTTCCGAACGTATCGGACAAGGACGCCAAATGGCCGCTGCTCCCGCGTTGATATTGCTGACCGGAGCGACCGGCTTTGTCGGTCGGCAGGTGCTGCGAGAGCTTGCCAAGCGAAATTACCGAGTACGTGCCGTCGTCAGAGCAGGAACGCAGGATCGGATTGCACCGTCGACCGCGATCGAAAAGATCGTCGCGACGCCGGATTTGTGGTCCGAAAGCGCCGCATGGTGGGCCGATGTCTGTCGCGGCGTCGATAGCGTGATCCACGTCGCATGGTATGCCGAGCCGGGCGAGTATCTTCAATCGCCGAAGAATTCGGATTGTCTGGCGGGAACCTTGCGGCTTGCGCAAGGGGCGGCCGAGGCCAAGGTTCGCCGCTTTGTCGGTATCGGCACCTGTTTCGAATATGACCTGAGCGCCGGCCATTTGAGCATCCATACGGCGCTGCGGCCATCGACGCCCTATGCCGAGGCAAAGGTCGCCGCCTTCACGGCAGCTGTCGCGATCGCTGCCGCAGCAACGGCGTTCGAGTTTGCCTGGTGCCGGCTGTTTTATCTCTACGGGGAGGGCGAGAACGAGCGGCGGCTGGTGCCCTATCTGCGCGGCAAACTCATGGCCGGAGAACCGGCCGAGCTGACCAGCGGCAAACAGATTCGCGACTACCTGGATGTGCGCGACGCCGGCCGGATGATCGTGGAAGCCGCGCTCGGCGCAGTGCAAGGTCCGGTCAACATCTGCTCCGGCGTGCCCATGACGATACGACAGCTTGCCGAGCGAATCGCCGACGAATACGGGCGCCGCGATTTGCTCTGTTTCGGCGCCCGTCCGGACAATTTAGTCGATCCGCCCTGCGTCGTCGGCGTGCGCGCCGCCGGCTAGACCGGCGCTTTTCGCCTGCCCCCGATACGCCCCCGGAAGCTTGGTTAATCCCTGTTAACCATTGTCTTATAGGACATTGAGCCGACGCCGCTCGTTGCAGGAAAACGCGCATGAAAGCTCGGCTAGAACCGCGAATCAATCTCGAGGGACGCACGGCGCTGGAGACGGTCATCCCGCTTGCCACGCCCTTCATCGTCTTCGTCGATCCGGCGAGCTCGTGCAATTTCAAATGCACGTTCTGCCCGACCGGCCATCGCGACATGATCGCCGAGACCGGGCGCTTTCAGGGCGTGATGAAGCTCGACGTCTTTCAGAAGATCGTCGACGACCTCGGCGAATTCGACAAGCCGATCAAAGTCCTGCGCATGTACAAGGACGGCGAGCCGTTCCTCAACAAGCGGCTGGCCGACATGGTCGCCTATGCGAAGACGGTCGAAGCATGTCGACTACATCGACACGACCACGAACGGCACATTCATTTCTCCCGACCGCGTCGGCCCCGTGATCGAAGCCGGGATCGACAAGATCAACATCTCGGTCGACGGCATGACCGAGGAGACCTACGCGAAATTCACCGGATTCAAGTTCGACTTCAAGAAATTCGTCGAAAACGTCAAATGGCTGTACGACAACAAAGGCAGCTGCGAAATCGTCGTCAAGATTCCCGGCGAACTCATCACCGAGGCGCAGCGCCAGGAGTTCTTCGACACGTTCGGCGACCATTGCGACCGCATTTTCGTTGAGAACTTTGCGCCCTGCTGGCCGGAATTCGATATCGAGAAACATACCGGCGTCAAAATCAGCAAAGGCATATACCAGCAGGACATCGGCGAAACCGACACATGTCCTTACATTTTCTACGGCTATTCGGTGAACGCCGATGGTCTCGTCAGCTCTTGCTTCCTGGACTGGGGCCGCAAGCTCGTGATCGGCGACGTGCGGCAGCAGTCGATGAAGGAGATCTGGAATTCCGACCGCATGAATGCGCTGCGTTTGCAGCATCTCGAGGGCCGCCGGAAGCAGAACGGCGTCTGCGGCAATTGCGGACAGCTCAGCCACTGCCTGCCTGACAATATCGACGCTCACCGCCTGGTGCTGCTGGACAAGTTCAAGAAGCTCGTCCCCGTCAATCCGGCCATCGAGGCGCCGGGCGGCGCGCGCGAGTTCACCAACGTGGCGGCGGAATGAAGATCCTGCATGTTACGCCGCACCTGGGCGGAGGTGTCGGCAAAGCTCATGCGGCCCTCAGCGGCGCCTTGCCCAAAGAGGCGGTGCAGCAGACCTTTCTGCTTCTTGAGGAGCCCCGCGACCGCCGCTACGCGGATATAATCGAAGCCGGCGGAGCGCGCGTTATCGTCGCCGATGGGCTCGATCAGGTAGCGCGATTGGCGAGTGCGGCCGACATTGTCCAGTTCGAGTTCTGGAACCATCCCCGTCTGTTTGAGTGCGTTGCCCAGTCCGCTTTTCCCGCGATGCGCAGCGTGTTCTGGTCGCACATTTCAGGCCTCTCCAAACCGCTGATTCAACCCGGTCTGATGGAAGAGGCCGGGCGCTTCGTCTTCACGACTGAAGCTTCGCGCTCGATTCCGCTCGATAGCCCTTCTGCCGGAGACGGCACGAAAGAAAATCTCCGTTATCAATAGCGGCTTCGGTTTTCCCGATGGCTTGCGACACGCGCGCTCGCGAAACAGAAAACCTGTCATCGCGTATCTCGGGACTGTTGATTTCGTCAAAATGCATCCGGGATTTTTCGACGCCATCGATCGGCTGGTCGGCAACGATTTCGAAGTTTCGGTTTGGGGTTCCGTCGATCCGTCAGGCCCGGTGGCTGCCCGCGCTGGCGCCATGCGTCATCCAGAGCGCGTCAAATTTTGTGGCGAAACAGCAGAGCCCGCTGTCGCGCTTTCGGAGGCCGACATCTTTTTCTATCCTTTGCAGCGTGATCACTACGGCACGGCGGAGAACGCGCTCATTGAAGCGATGTCTCTGGGACTGACGCCCGTCGTGCTGAACAATCCCGCGGAAATGGCGACCGTCCGCGATGGCGAGACCGGATTTGTTGCGCAGTCCACCGAGGAATGCGTTTCATTGTTGCAAATGCTGCTTTTATTGCCGGAATTACGCGAAAAAATTTCGCGCAATGTCATCCGTTACGTCGCGGAAACGCGGACACCGGCGCGTTCTGCGCTGGATTTCATGATTTTATGGCTCGGGCTGCTCAGCGAGCCGGCAAGGCATTGCAATTTTCGCGACGTCGTCGGAGAGAGCCCGGCGGACTGGTTTCTCGCGACGCAGCGCTTGCCCGGTGCGCCGTGGGAATCGGCTCGATCGGGAATCCCACAAAAATCATCGAAGGGCACGCTTGCTCATTTTGAAAGCGCCTTTGCGGGACATGCGTCATTTGCTCGCCTGCGGCGGTAACGCATCGCACGCTATCTTCACTCCGGCTGCAGACCGATCTCCTGAACGACTTTGCTCCAGAGATCGTACTGGGCTTTTACGAAGGTGCGCGTTGCCTCGGGTGTCTCGGCGCCCTCGGTAAAGAAACCGACGTCGGCAAGCCTTTGCACCATGTCCTGAGACTTGAGAACCTTGTCCATCTCTTGATTCAACCGCGTAATGACGTCCGCCGGCGTGCCAGCCGGCGCGGCGATCACGAACCAACCGGTGAGTTCGATCCCGGGATAGGCTTCGGAAATCGAGGGCACCTGCGCGTATTGCGGCAAGCGCTTGGTCCAGCTGATGGCCAGCGGTTTGAGCGCGCCGCTGGCGATGTGCGGCGCCGCCGACGGAGGCGACAGGATCGTGAGTTGGGTGCGCCCCGCCAGCGTGTCTTGCACGCCTTGCGGCATGGTCGCGTACGGCACCTGCAGAATGTTCGCGCCGCTGACTTTATTGAGCCAGGTGGCCAGGATGCCGGAGAAATTTCTCGGCCCGTCGGTCGCGAAGGTCAGCTTTCCCGGGTTTGCCTTATCGTACGCGACCAGCTCGGAAAGATTGTTGGCCGGCAAGTTGGCGTTGGCGAGAATCAAGAAAGGATTCTTTGCCACCATGGAAACCGCGACGAAATCATTGACCGGATTGTAGGGCAAGGTTTTGAACGTATGGGGATTGCTCACCAGCGCGGCAGCGGTCGCGAAGAACAGAGTGTAGCCGTCAGCCGGTGCGTGAGCGGCCACCGTTGCGCCGACCACATTCGCTCCGCCGGGACGGTTCTCGACGAAGACCCGTTGTCCCAACAAGATCGACAACTTGTCGCTGATGATCCGGCAGATCAGGTCGGGCGTGCCGCCGGCAGCCTGCGAGACGATGATCTTGATCGGTCTGTTAGGCCAATTCTGCGCGCTGGCAGGGATTAGCGACAGCAGCATCAGGGCGCATAGCGTGACCGCCCGGGCCAAAATGGACATATGTTTCTCCCTCGACCGGAATTCCCCGGAACGCACCCGAACTCAAAAAAGAATAACGACATTAAGAGCCGCATCGACACATTGATACAAGTCAACGTGGCGGCGATGATCGCCGTCGCTTAAACGGGATTCACGTCGCCTTGTCGTCGGCGCCCCACAGCAGGCCGAACGCAACCTTGACGGCGAGGTAAACGACCACGGCCAGCGGGATGGCGATGTAGAGCTGCAGGCCGAGGCCCTGCTGCAGTCCGAACAGCACGGCGGCGCCGACCAGCACCGAGACAATTCGTCCGATCGCCTGTCGGTTCATGCGAGCCGGCCGTTAGCGCTTGGTTTTGGAATCGTCGGCCCCGCGCATATTTTGCCACGGATCGGAGCGCACCGGCGTGGTCGCCTGGTTGGTACTCTTGAGCGTGGACTTGTATTGCTTATCAAGCGCCTCGGCTTCCTTTTTCTTTTGTATGCGCTCCAGCACCTGCGGATCGTCAGGTATCGCTTCCTCGGCGAAAACAGGCCCCGCGAAGGCGGCCAGCAACACCAGTGCGACGATATATCTTGCCACGGCACTACCCATATGTTCCCCGTCCAAAAGGCTAGCATGCCGCCTTTGGGCTCTCAATCCGATGAAATCGCGGCGCAATCAGGCTTTTCGGCGGCTATAAACTTCGCCGCCGCCTCGTTAGAATGCGATCGTGAGCCTGCCCGGAGATTCCGGCGCAACTGAGGTAACGGATGTCACTTGCCCACGCGACCGCGCCGCACACGGCTGCGAACCGGCCCCGCCACGACTGGACCCGCGCGGAGGTACGCGCGCTGTTCGAACTGCCGTTCCCGGAATTGATGTTCCGCGCCAGTTTGGTGCATCGGGAGAACTTCGATCCCACCGAAGTGCAGATCTCGACTTTGCTGTCGATCAAGACCGGCGGCTGCCCGGAAGATTGCGGCTATTGCCCGCAGGCCGCGCGCTACGACACCGGCGTCAAGGCCGAGAAGCTGATGAGCCTCGACGCGGTGCTCAGCGAAGCGCGCGCCGCGAAAGCCAGCGGCGCCTCGCGCTTCTGCATGGGCGCGGCCTGGCGCAGCCCTAAGGACCGCGAACTCGACCAGGTCTGCGCCATGGTGGAGGGCGTGAAGGCGTTGGGGCTCGAGACCTGCGCCACGCTCGGCATGCTGACCAGCGAGCAGGCGGCGCGGCTGAAAGCGTCCGGCCTCGACTACTACAACCACAACCTCGACACCTCGCCGGAATATTACGGCGCCATCATCACCACGCGCACCTACCAGGATCGCCTCGACACGCTCGATCACGTGCGCTCAGCCGGCATCCATGTCTGCTGCGGCGGCATCGTCGGCATGGGCGAGGGGCTGGACGACCGCGTCGGCATGATCGCGACGCTGGCCAGCCTGCCGGTGCATCCGGAGAGCGTGCCGATCAACATGCTGGTGCAGGTGGAAGGCACGCCGCTCGCAGCCAGCGCCAAGCTCGATCCGCTCGATTTCGTGCGCACCATTGCCGTGGCGCGCATCTGCATGCCGGCCTCGGTGGTGCGGCTCTCGGCCGGGCGCGAGGACATGAGCGAGGAGACGCAGGCTTTGTGTTTCCTCGCCGGCGCCAATTCGATCTTCTACGGACCGAAGCTGCTCACCACGCCCAACCCCGAGCGCGACCGCGACATGGCGCTGTTGGATAATCTCGGCCTGCGGCCGATGGTTTAAGTACCGCGCGCTACTTCACCACCAGAACCGGGCAAGGCGCGAGCCGCACCAAGCGGTCAGCGGTGCCGCCGATGATCCGCTCGTAGAGCGCCGAATGGCCCATGAAGCCGACGACAAGAAGATCGGCATGCTTGGCCTTGACGAAGGCGACCACCGCCGCCACGGCGTGGCCGGCGACCACCTCGGCATCGAGCTTGACGCCCTTCTTTTTCGCGACCGCTTTCGCCTTGGCGAGAGCGTCGTGGAATTTGTGATTTTCCTCGGTCTTGGTTTCGATCACTTCGTCGATCGAGGCGGGAAAATTCGGGATTTCCTCGACCGAAATCATGTGCAGATTGGCGTGGTACCGTTTGGCAATGTCGCAGGCCAATGTCAGCGCTTTCAGGCCGCCCTCTGAGCCGTCGTTGGCGACCACGATGTGTTTGAACACGTCACACCTCCTGTTTGGCGAGACCGGCCTTCGGCAGGAACCATTTCTGCCCGATCACCGTGGGCACCACCGCACTGGCGATCACGGCCGTGAGCAGGATGGTGTACTGCTCCTGGTCGATGATGTGGTTGGTCAGTCCGTAGAGCGCCGAGATCGAGCCGAACGTCAGTCCGGTCGACATCAGCAAGGTGGTGTACATGCCCTCGCGTTTGTCGAAGCGATAATAGCGCGTCAGCGGCAAGATGCCGACGAACTTGGTGGCAATCTTCATCCCGAGGAACAGCGCGATCAAGCCGGCGCCGGCCACCAGCGCCTTGGCTTCGACCAGCGAACCGGCTTTCAGGAAATAGAACGGCGTGAGCACCGCGAAGGCGATCACCCGCATGCGGTGCGGCAGCTCGGGGTCGTGCTGGAAAGCGGGCGCCAGCGCCATGCCGATGAGATAGGCCGGCAGCACCGCCTCGCTACCGACGGCGGTGGCGAAGCCGCCCAGCGCGAACAGGATGAGCAGCAGGAACTTGATCTCCGGTTCGCTCACCCGCCGCCCGGCGAAAGCGAAGAACCAGGGCGCAAGCTTCGGCAGCAAGGCAACGACAGCGATCGTTGCCGCGGCAAAGGCGATGAGCCAAACCGTAAAGGACGCGAACACGATGCCGAGCGCCAGCACGGTGCCGAGATCGGTGATGAAACAGGCGGCCAGGATGATCTTGCCGAGCTCGGTCTTGTTGAGGCCGGTCTCCACCATCACCGCGTAGACCACGGCCACCGAGGTGGTGGACAGCGAGATGCCGGCGATCTGCGCCTGCGGCCACGGCCAGCCGAGCAGGTAGCGGGCGGCCAGCATGCAGCCGAGATAGGGCAACAGGAAGCTGACGAAGCCGATGCCGATGCTGGCCCCGAGATTGCGGCGCACCACCGCCATGTCCACTTCCGCGCCGGCGAGAAAGGTCAGCAGGATGGCGCCGAAGCCGGCGAGATAGTTCACCCAGGGCGTCAGCGGCAGGCCGATCAGGTTGCCGCCGAAGGCGCCGACCACGATCTCGATCAAGGCGACCGACAGCGCCACCCGGATTGAAATCAGCGCGGAGGCAAGCGCGAGGGCGGTCCACACCGCCGACGCCAGCCAGATATTATCCATCATCAGTCACGCTCCATTGTGCGCGTGCGGCACCAAGCCGACGCGGGATCGGAAGCGTGGCGGCGCGAAATTGACATAGAAAATCCGCCTCGCTCGACCGATCGAATCCTACCGTTCCGCGCGCATGATCCCGAAAAGCATGTCCTCGACCCCGATCGGGGATGGGGACCGGTTTTCGGAAAAGATCATGCGCAAACTAAAAAGACGGTAGGAGTCATCAGCCGTTACGGGCGGTTTCGGGGGACTCCATCCCCATCGCAGGTCAAATTACCGGCCGGCAAGCGCAGGGTCAACCGGGCGCCGGCAGACAGACGGCCGGCATTGGACTAGAGTCCGATGACTCAAGCTTTCCAGGAGGCGCCGATGTGCCACCATGTTCACGTCCATGTCACGCTCTCGGCCGAGGACAAACAGGACGTCAAGAAACTCGCGGGCATCATGATCCCGGTCTATGCCTCGATCGTGCTGGCGATGATCGCGGTGGCGGCGGTCGCAAGCTCGCCGCGCCAGAGCGAATTGGTCGCCTCCGCCGGTGCCGCGTCGTCCGCCGCCGCGCATTAGCGCATTGCATCTATGCGTGCGGCCGACCGTCTTGAACGGGCGGCCGCGCGGACGCAGGATGCGCTCCCCGCAGCGGACTTTATCCCGGTCTTGCCGTCAGAGCCCACCATCAAACGCCGTCGGCGCGCCTTCGACTGGTCGACGGCGGCGATCGCCGTTGTGGCGATTGCCGCCGCGGCGGCGGTCTATTGGCGCGACGGGCGTGAGCATTTCCTCGCCATCCTCGGCAGCGACCTCACGTTGTTCGGCGAGATGCTGCCCAAGGTCCTGGCCGGCTGCCTGATCGGCGCCTTTGTCACGCTGCTGCTTCCGCGCGAACTGGTGGCGCGCTGGGTCGGCCACGAATCCGGCATGACCGGCCTGCTGATCGCGGCGTTCTTCGGCTTTCTGCTACCTGGCGGTCCGATCACCATCTATCCGGTGGCCGGCGCCTTTCTTGTCATGGGCGCCGATGCCGGCGCGGTGGTGGCTTTCATCGTCAGCTGGACGCTGATCGGCTATACGCGCGCGCTGGTATGGGAGCTGCCGTTCTTCGGCTCGGAGTTCGTGATCTGGCGCATCGTCGAGGCGCTGCCGCTGCCGATCCTCGCCGGCATCCTGGCGCGGATCGCGGTGCGCGCCGGCTTCGCACGCGAGCGCGACGCGCAATGACGCTCGCCATCAACAGCCTGCTGTGGCTGGTGGTCGCCGCGCTTGGCTTCATCGCGGCATATCGCGGACGCGTGCTGCTCAACAATGGCGCGCGCGACGGCGTGATGGAATTCATCCTGCTGCTGCCGCGCATCGGCGCCGGCGTGGTCGGCTCCGGCTTTATCGCCGAGGTGCTGCCGAAGGCCCTGGTCGCCGCATGGATCGGCCCGGGCTCCGGCTTCACGGGCGTCGTCATCGCCACGCTCGGCGGCGCGCTCACGCCGGGCGGGCCGGTGGTCGGCTTTTCCATCGGCGCCGCCGCGCTGAAGGGCGGAGCGGGTGCGCCGCAGGTGATCGCCTATTCCACCGCCTGGGCGCTCTACGCGATCCACCGGCTGGTGATCTGGGAAGTGCCGATGATGCCGGCGCGCATTGTCTGGCTGCGCGCCGCGGTGTCGCTGCCGCTACCGTTCATCGCGGCGGCACTGGCGATGCTGCTCGCCAAGCCGTGATGAATCTTACTGCCGTCCCAGGCCGCAATACCGGTTGCTGCCGTCGTCCCAGCACCCCGTTTGCCTGCAATAGTTAAACCGGGCGCGGCAATTGGCGATGCAATCCCCGACCAAAGCGCGGGGATATCCCTGGCAGACGGCGATGCAGGTTTTTTGCTCGCCGCTGCAAAGCATCGGAGCCGCGAGCGCCCCCTGCGCGCCGAACAGATAGAGCGCAACGATGCGGCACGCCATCGCCTTGGAGATCTTGTAAACCTTCACTTGTCGCATGCGCTAATGCACCGCCGCGCCGGCGCGCGGCGTGATGGCGCCGCGGTGCCGGATCACTTGACCGGCGAGCTTGTGCGCGGCGTGCGCCGCCTCGATGGCCCCGCGTCCGTTCGAGCCGCGCGGCGAGATAGCCGGCATTGAAGCCGTCGCCGGCGGCGGTCGGATCGACGGGGACCACCACCTCCGGCACCGGCACGGCGTCGCGCTCACCTGAAGCCGCCACCAGCGCGCTGTTCGGCCCGTTCTTCACCACGATTTCATTCACGCCGAAGGCTTGCAGCCGCTCGATGGTCGCCTCCGGGCTGGGGTCGCCCCACAGCACCGCCTCGTCATCATAGGCCGGCAGCGCGATGTCGACGCGCTTGAGCGCTTCCGCGAACACGGTGCGGGTGCGCGTGAGATCGCCATGCCAGCCGCGCGGGCGGAAATTTCCATCGAAGGCGATCTTGGCGCCATTGTTGCGTGCGATCTCGACGGTGGCAAGAAAGCGCCCGAGCCCCACGTTCGAATAGAGCGAAAGCGTGATGCCGGTAAAGTAGATCAGCCGCGCCGCCGTCAGGCCTTCCGCCATGCGGCTCCACTGCGGCAGCTCGAACAGTTCGCGCGCCGGCGCCGCCTCGCGCCAATAATGGAAACGCCGTTCGCCCTTGCTGTCCTGGTCGATCAGCGCGAGGCCGGGCAGCCGGCCTGGCGCGCGCAGGATGAGGTCTGTGCCGATGCCTTCCGCCCGTGCCAGCGACACGATCGCGTGGGAAAAAGGATCGTCGCCGAGCGCACTCGCAAACGCCACGGCAGCGCCGGCGCGCGCCAGATAGATCGCGGTGTTGAAGGTGTCGCCGCCACTGCCGAGCGCGAAACGGCCGTCGGCGCCGCGCGCGAGCTCAATAATCGCCTCGCCGATGCAGACTGCGCGTTGGCCCGGGTCAGTCATGCCGGCTGATTAGCACGTCCGTATGCGCCCGTCTCGGCGTGCTCAAGGCCGCGAAATAGCCGAGCGCGCTGAGCACGGCGATGCAGAAGCTCACCGGCCAGTCGGTGTGATAGGCGAGCGTGATGCCAAGCCAGGCCTCGCCCAAGGCGAGCACGGCGGACAACAGCAGCCCGCTCCACAGGCCGGTGGTCACGCGCTGCGCGGCGGCGGGCGGGCCGACCATCAGCGTGAACACCAGCAGCACGCCGACGATCTGCGCGCATTCCGACACCGCCAAGGCGACGATCGCCAGGAAGGCGGTCGACACGAAACGCAGCGGCACGCCCTTGGCTTCCGCCAGTTCCGGCTGCAGGCTGGCGAAGATCAGCGGCCGCATGATCGCCCCGAGCGCGAGCAGTGTGATGGCGGCGAGCACCGCCAGCGTCGCGATCATTTGGCGGTCGACCGCCAGCACGTTGCCGAACAGCAGCGCGGTCGCCTGCGTGGCGAACGACGTATAGTAGTGCAGGAACAGCAGGCCGAAGCCGAGCGCGAGCGACAATACGATGCCGATGGCGATGTCGCGATTGCTGATGCGCTCGCTCAGCATGCCCATCACGATGCCGGCGGCGAGCGTGAATCCGAGCAGACCCCAGAGCGGCGCCAGTCCGATCAATCCGGCGCCGGTTGCGCCGGCAAAGCCGATATGCGAGAGCGCGTGGCCGGCGAAAGTCTGCCCGCGCATCACCAGGAAGTAACCGACAATGCCCGACACCACCGCCACGATGCCGGCGGCGGCGAAGGCATTGTTCATGAATTCATAGGCGAACATGTCAGTCTTCTTTTCCCCTCCCCCCACGAGCTCTTGCGAGTGGTGGGGAAGGGTTAGGGGTGGGGGGTGCTTTATGCGCCCCAATCGAATTTCGTTCCCCCACCCCCGACCCCTCCCCGCCGCTTCGCGGGGGGAGGGGAGGTGAGAGGCCGCTTTCAATGATGATGCTCATGCCCATGGCCGTGGTCGTCGTCGTGCAGGTGGTCGGCAGCCTCGACCTCGCGGCCGCGCGACATCACGAAGATGTGGCCGTCGGCGCGCACCACCTGGATCTCGGTGCCGTACAGGCGCGACAGCACCGGCGCGGTGATCACCTCTTCCACGGTGCCGAGCACCGCCTGGCCGTTGCCGAGATAGAGCACGCGGTCGAGCGTGCCGAGCAGTTGGTTGAGCTCGTGCGCGCTGAACAGCACGGTGATCCCGCGTTCGCGGCAGACCTTGCGCACGACGTCGATCGCCACTTCCTGATGGCGGGCGTCCAGGCTGATCAGTGGCTCGTCGAGCAGCAGCAATTTCGGCGAACCGATCAGCGCCTGCGCCAGCAGCAGCCGCTGCCGCTCGCCGCCGGACATTTCGGACAGCGGACGGTTGGCCAGATCGCGCGCGCCGACCGCGTCAAGCGTCGCTTCGATCATGTGGCGGTCGGAGGCCGCGAGCGACGGCAGGCCCCAGCGCTCGCCATGTAGCGATGAGCCGATGAAATCGAGCCCGCGCACCCTTAAGTCCGGCAGAACGGTGCGCACTTGCGGTAGATAGCCGATACTGCGGTCGCCGCGCTGCGGCGCGTGGCCGAACACGCGCAACGTTCCGGCGCTCGGCGGCAGCAGCCCGAGAATGGCGCGCATCAACGTGGTCTTGCCGGCGCCATTCGGCCCCAGCACGCCGATGAATTCGCCCGCATTGATAGCGAAGCTCGCCTCCGCCAGCACGGTGCGGCCGCCGATCCGGAGGCTGGCGCGGTCGAGCGCGATGACAGCGGTCATGAATTCGGTCCGGTCAGCGCTTTGTCGAGCGCATCGAGCTCGTCCAGCATCCAATTCTGGAACGACATATTGGCCGGCTGGGTCTCGGTCACGCCGACCACCGGCACCTTGGCCTGCCGGGCGATGTCGAGCAGCCGCTCAGTCAGTTTCTCCGACACTTGGCTGTTGTATAGCAGCGCCTTCACTTTGTGGCCTTTAAGGTCGTTCTCGAACGCGGCCACGTCGCGCGCGCTCGGCTCGGTATCGTTCATCATGGAAAGCTGGAACGACTGATTGCGCATGGTCAACCCGAGCGCTTCGGCCATGGGGCCGAACACCGGCTCGGTGGCGGTGATCGCCGCGCCGGCGTGCTTGGCTTTGATCTGCGCGACGCGCTGGGTAACGCGGTCGAGCGCGGTCAGCGTCGCTGCGAGGCGCACCGAATAATCGGCGGCATGCGCGGCGTCGGCTGTCGTGAACGCGGCGGCGATCGCCTTGGCGGCCGCCGGCATGGTGGCGGGATGGTACCAAAGATGCGGGTTGTCGCCGGCCTTTTTGCCGACCAAGTCGGCGACGGTGATGACGGTGCGGCCCGGCCGCGTCGCGGCCGCCAGCAGCTTTTCCATCCACGGGTCGTAGTTGGCGCCGTTGACGATCGCGATTTGCGCGTCCGCGATCTGGCGCACGATGCCCGGCGTGGTTTCGAACAGATGCGGGTCCTGGTCGGGGTTGTTCATGATGCTGACGACCGCGACCCGGTCGCCGCCGATCTGGCGGGCGATGTCGCCATAGAAGTTCTCCGCCGCCACCACGGCGATCTTGCCGTCGGCGGCGCGCGCGCCGGGTGCCGACGGAATGGCGAGGAGAAGGGCAAGGGCGGCGGCGAGCCCGGAGACGGTCTTCATGGTTGGAAAGCCTACAATTCCGCGTGAAATCGGGGTGCCCCGCACAGCCTAATGTAACAATATAACATATCAAATGGCAAGGCCGCGGCGGCCGTCGCGTGGAACCTATTAAAGCAGCTTTAATTTTTTTCAGCTTAGTACTACGTGCCGCAGTTTGACGCATGACCGATCGATTACGCGGCTAAGATGGCGGGAAGAATTCCTGCCCAAGAAGGACAAGGAATGTCTCAAGCTCTGCAAATTATTGACGAACTCGAATATGCGATCAAAAGCAATTCGACCGAACGCCACCTGTCGATATTGAAGAGCGTCACCGCCCTTTTTCTGGCCGGCCGCGACAGGATCACCGAGCAAGTGTCGTCGGTCTTCGACGACGTCATCGTCCGCTTGGTCGACCATGTCGAAAGCCGGGCGCGGGTCGAGCTGAGCTGGGGTCTTGCGCCGTTCGCCAATGCGCCGTGCAACGTCATTCGCCGCCTTGCCTCGGATGACAACATCACCGTCGCCGGGCCGGTACTGGCGCAATCGCCGCGGCTGACGGACCAGAATCCCGTCGAAATCGCCGGGAGCAAAGGCCAGCCGCACCTGAGCAAGATCGCCGAGCGTGTACAGCTCAGCCCGGTAGTCACCGATGTGCTGGTCGACCGCGGCGATCGCGAGGTCGTTACCAGGGTCGCGGTCAATTCCGGCGCGCGGCTGTCGAAGACCGGCATGTCGATGCTGGTGATGCGCGCCAGCGGCGACAACGAACTCACCGAGGCGATGCCCCCGGCGCGCCGACTTCTCGCCCGCATTGTTCAAGCGGCTGCTCGGCCACGCGACCGAAGAAGCGCGGCAACCCCTGCTGGCCGCGGCCGGGCCGGCCGATCGCGACGCCATCAATCGCGTGCTCACGCAGATCGCCAACCCGGCCGGCAGCATGACCGTTTCGCCGAAGGAATTCGCCGCCGCGCGGCGTCTGGTGCATTCGTTCAGCCAGGATACCGAGCAGACCCGCTCCAAGGTGCTGCAATTCGCCGACGGCAACCGCATCGCCGAACTGGTGGCCGCGCTCTCGATCCTGAGCGGCGTCCCGATCGTGCTGGTCTCGCGGCTGATCTGCGACAGCGAGCCGTTTGACGCGATGGCGTTGTGCAGGGCCATCGGGCTGGAATGGCTGGTCGCGCACGCGGTGCTCAACACGCTGCCCGGCATGGGCGACGGCCGCGAGCAAATGCTCGAGGAGATGAGCGCGGAGTACGGCCGGCTGTCGACCGAATCGGCCGAGCGCCTGCTCGGCTATCGGCAAGCCTGCCAGGCGCGCCAGCAACTGCCGCATTAAGACTCCGGCGCCAGCGTCGCGGGCCGTTTGGTCGAGCCGCGGCAAACGTGGGTAGCGTCTCGCCGCAGCCCGTGAGGCGCGCAGGCGGGAACGCCAGAGCCCGCGCGTTCATGCGGGACGAAATCTGATTTTGCCGGCACGCCCGTTCTGCGCTTGCCCAGCGAGCGAGGTGTCTCACGTAGAGTCAAACGGTCCCGGCACCTGTGACCAAAACCTAAACGAAGGCGGCGAGACCGTCGCTGGCCATCGGAACCGTGGCTGCCGCCCCCTCGGAAACCGCCTAGACCCAGCCGTAGGCGAATCGCAACGTAACGAGAATCGCGAACAGCAAGACGGCGGCGAAAAGAATAATGGGAAGCGCGGTCGCTGCGGCCCGGCCGAACGTGGCGGTGTGGTGTGGATGAGTAGCGGTGGTGCGATCGAGCATCGAACCCTCCTGCTAGTTTAGGTTGTGATTGCGAAACAACGACTGCCCGGGCGCATTGAGCTAGATCAAAACGGCGTTGCGGCATTGTCGCGCATTCTTTCTCTTTGGCGGTGCAGCATGCCGCAGCCTGCTCCCGCCGCCGAGAAACCCGGACCTGCCCCTGGGGTTTGCAAAGTTAAGCCCGAGTCGGGCAAGCCCGACTGGCGTTGGTGGAGGATTGGGGAGGGGCAAGCCTTCCCAGCGGGCAAGGCGGATCAGTCTTGCTTGCCGTATTTCTCAGTGACCGCGGCCGCCACGAAAGCTTTTCGCCCTTGCCGGCCCGGGGTCGTACCATGGGCGGCGCACCATGCCGGGAAAGTGGCCGGATCGATGCGGACGCGCTCGACGACGTGTCCGTAGGCTTTGAGCCCTTTCTCCATCTCTTCGGCGATCTTCAGCCATTCCTTCCAGCTGCGCGGCAACGTGTTGCCGTCGTCGAATATTCTCAGCGCCGCCGAATAGTCGGCTTCGTCGATCCAATAGGCGCCGACGGCGGGGAGGGGTTTTTCTTCTGAAGGGAGCATAAGGTGAAGCCTAACACACTGCGTAGGGCAGGTTAGGCGAAGGCGTAACCCGCCGTCTTTGTCAGCATGGCGGATGACACTGCGCTCATCCGCCCCACGAACTAATTACTCGCCGCGATCCCGGCGTCCTTGATGACTTTCGCCCATTGCGGTGTTTCCGCCGCGAGGGCGGCCGCGAACTCCTTAGGCGAGTTGCCAATCACTTCCATGCCGATGTCGCTCAATTTTTTGCGCACCTCCGGCGTGGACAAAGCATTCACCGAGACCTGGTGAATTTTTTCGATGATCGCGGCCGGGGTTCCGGCCGGCGCCATCAGGCCGATCGAGAGAATCGAGACAAAGCCCGGATAGCCGGCTTCGATCATGGTCGGCAGCTCGGGCGCCGCGCCAAAGTGCTTGGCCGACGTGACGGCCAGCGCGCGCAACTTGCCTTCCCGCACCAGCGGGATCGCAGGCGCGATGGCGATAAAGGACATGGTGATGCGTCCGCCCAGCAGGTCGGTGATCATGGGACCAGCGCCGCGATAGGGCACGTGCTGGATATCGATGTGCGCCATCGCCTTGAACAGCTCGCCGGCGAGGTGCTGCGTCGTGCCGACGCCGGCCGAGGCGAAGCTCAGCTTGCCGGGGTTCGCGCGCGCATAGGCGACCAGCTCCTGCACGGTCTTGGCCGGCACGTCATTGGGGACGACGAGAATATTGGGCGAGTAGACCGCCTGCGAGATCGGCATCAGGTCCTTGGCGGGGTCGTAAGTCATTTTGGCGTAGAGACCTGGATTGATGGCGACCTGCGCGTTGGTCGCCATCAAAATCGTGTAGCCGTCGGGCGCGGTCTTGGCGACGCGGTCGCCCGCGATGTTGCCGCCGGCGCCGGACACATTTTCGACCACCACCGGCTGGCCCCAGATCTGGCTCAGCCGGTCGCCCATGATGCGTGCGATGATGTCCACCGGTCCCGCGGGCGGATAGCCAAGGATCATTCTGACCGCGCGGTCCGGGTAACCGCTTTGCGCAACGGCGTTGTTGCCTGTCGAAAATATCGCCAGCGCGGCGATCAGTGCCGCGGTTATTTTTGTTATGATTTTCATCCCCACCCTCCCCATTTTTTGGTTCGTATAGCTTCAGGCGCAACGGCCGAAACGAAGACTAGCTGAAGGCGCAAAGATCGTCATGCCCGGGTTTGACACTGCAAGTCGGGTTTACCCGACTTGCAGCGATCTAAATCCCCGAACTCGGGCAAGCCCGAGTTCGGATGGCATCCATGATGAGTTGCCGCAAACGAGAGCCTTACGAAGCGCCGTCGCCAGTAAGGCTGGATTGGCTCGCGGCGATGACGTAGCGTTTGGATCGCTGACCGGATGGTGCAATCGCCAAATGCCTTCGACGCAACGATAAAATCGGAGGAGACAAGAGTATGTTTCGGCCTTTCTTTCTTCTCACCGCGATCCTGCCGTTTTTGTTGGCGCCGGCGCAAGCGCAGCAATATCCTGATCGTCCGGTGCGGGTCATCGTCGGATACGCGGCGGGCAGCGGGCCGGACATCCAGGCGCGCACCATCGCGCAGCAACTCGGCGCCGACTTCGGCCAATCCTTTTTCGTGGAAAACCGGCTCGGCGCCAACGGCACCATCGCCGCCCGCTCGGTCGTGCAGTCACACCCGGACGGCTACACGCTGCTGTTCTCGTCGAACGGCATCGCGCCGACGCCTTACATCTACAAGAGCCTCGGCTACGACGTATTCACCGATCTCAAGCCGATCGCCACCCTCGGCCAGCTCGACGGCCTGTTCATGCTGGTCGACACCAAATCGGAGTTCAAGACGCTGCAGCAGTTCATCGCCGAGGCGAAGCAGAAGCAGTTGCTCTACGGCTCGCCCGGCGTCGGCAACGGCCTGCATCTGGCGAGCGAGCTGTTCAGCAAGGCGGCGGGCATCAAGATGCAGCACATTCCTTACAAAGGCGCATCCGAAGTGATGACCGCGATGCTCGGCGGCAACGTCAACGTGATGTTCGTGACGCCGCCCTCGGTCATGGGCCTGCTCAAGGACGGCCGCGTGCGCGCGCTCGCCTTCACCGGCACCAAGCCGTTCCCGGCGTTTCCCGACGTCCCGTTGATGACCAGCGTGCTGCCGAATTTCAAGCCGATCGGCTCGTGGGGCATGTTCTTCGCGCCGGCCAAGACACCCGCTGCCGTCGTCGAGCAGCTCAATGCCGCCATCCGCGCGGCGCTGAAGAATCCGAAGGTGGCGGCCGTCATGCAGCGTGACGGTTATTTCCCCGACGAGCGCAGCGTCGCGGAGACCGCCGTGTTCTTCCGCAAGGAGGTCGAAGCGACGGCCGACGCGGTGAAGGCGGCGGGCATCGAGCCGCAATGAGGCGCGGGGCCTGCCGGCCGCGTGCCGCGCGTTGCTTTAAGCCGCGGTTTGTTTGGCTTCGGCGCGCTTGAGGAAGTCCGCGAAGATCTGCGCGAGACGCGGCTCGGCATCGCGCCATTCCTTGCGGTCCCACTCCTTCAACAGCTTGTCGTCGGAACGCTTTTCGACCACGTCGTCGTGCAGCTCGCTGTTGGGGATGAGCCGCGCGGCCTTGCGCGCCGTCGCCGGCGTATGGATGACGTCGTTGCCGGCGATCAGGCAGGCCGGCGCCTTGATCGCATTTAAATCCGCCTCGCTGGCGCCGACGATCGGCAGCGTTGCCGATTTCAGGAAAGCCTCGCGCCACGTGGTCATGACCTTGATGAACTCACTTACATCGGTGGCCAGCAGCCGCGCGCGGTTTGCCGGCCGCGCCGCGATGCATTCGCTGAAGTGCTCGCTCTCGCACACCGCCTGCATGCCGCCGGCGCGCGCCAGCGTGATGAACTGGCCGTAGTAGTTCTCGGCCAGCCGGTCGACCGCCTCCTGGCCGCCGGTGACGCGCCACAGCAGCAGGCCGCGCAGCGCGTCCGGGTGCCGGATCGCGAACAGGATCGCAAGCCGCGCGCCGGCCGAGGAGCCGCCGACATAGAGCGGCGCGGCCTTGAGCTGCTGGGCCAGCGCGTAGAGATCGTCGGCCCAGACCTCGTGCTCCGAGCCCGAGCCGTCGAAGGCGATGTCGGAAGCGCCGCAGTTGCGGCGATCGTGCAGCAGCACGCGGTAGCCCGCGCCAGCAATCGATTTGGATAGCTCGACCAGTTCGCCATAGGACCGCCGGCTGCCCGGCGTCAGCGCGATAAAGCGGCCTTGGGCGCCGATGACTTCGTAATTGATATGAACTCCGCGCACGAAGGCTTCAGGCATTTCCGCTTTTCCCTTGTGTTCATGGCGCCGGGCGACGAGGCGTATGGTCTCCCGCGATAGCTGCACAGCCCGGCCATGCGGCGTCAAGATGGATGGGCGGGGCCGCGATTTACGGAGGAAGTGTCGGGAAAGTGGGCCGCGACGCCGGTTTCGCGCAGCGGATCGTTCGGCTTTTGCACCCCCGCCACCCATCGCCTATATCAGCCTGCTCACGGAGCCCGTCGTTTCATGACCGCCTTTGCGACCACCAAAATCCCCGTGCACGCGCTGAGCCGGCGCGCGGTGCTGGCCGGCCTGCCGATGTTGCTCGCCGGCTGCGCGGGCGGCTACGGCAGCACTCAGGATGGCGGATTCAACGTCCCGCCGATCGATCTCACCACCGTCGATCGCAGCCTGTTGCGTCAGGAAGTCGCCTGGCACGGCAAGGAGAAGCCGGGCAGCATCGTCGTCAACGTGCCCGAACGCCGGCTCTATCTGGTCGCGGCCGGCGGACGCGCGCTGCGCTACGGGGTCGGCGTCGGCCGCGCCGAGGGGATGAATTTCCGTGGGCAAGCGGTGATCGGCCGCAAGGAAAAGTGGCCGCATTGGACGCCGACCGCCAACATGATCGCGGCGATGCCGCGCTATAGGCCTTTCGCCGGCGGCTTGGAGGGCGGTCCCGACAATCCGCTCGGCCCGCGCGCGCTTTATCTCTACCGCGACGGCCGCGACACTTTTTTCCGCCTGCACGGCACCACCGAGCCGGAGACCATCGGCCAGGCCGTCTCCTCCGGCTGCATCCGCCTGTTCAATCAGGACATCATCGATCTCTACGACCGCGTGCCGCTCGGCACGCGTGTGACGGTGGTGCAGGGGTGAGGCTCTCTTCTCCTTCCCCGCGCTTGTCGCGCCATAGCCCGCAGGGTGAAGGCGGATGCGGGAGAGGGTTGGCGAGGGGGTAAGCTTCAACGCAGAAACATTAATCCGTCATACTGAGGTGCGAGCGTAGCAAGCCTCGAAGGATGAACGGGCGCTGACTCCCGGGCCGTTGCCCTTCGAGGGCCGCCTGCACGGCACCAGCGAGGGATCACCGCATGGACCTGTCCTACACGCAGAATCTCGAGGACTATCACCTCGCGCTCGCCTTCGCGGGGCAGGCCAAAGGCACCTATATCGATATCGGCGCCGGCCATCCGATCGCCGACAATGTCTCGTTCTGGTTCTACGAGCGCGGCTGGCGCGGCATCGCGGTCGAGCCGCAGGGCGAACTGGCCGCGCTCTATGCGCGGCTGCGCCCGCGCGACACCGCGGTGCGCGCGCTGATTGGGCGCGAAAACGGCGAGAGCGACTTCTTTCTGGTCGACCGTCTGCACGGCTTCTCCAGCACGCTCGAGCGGCATGCGCAGAAAGCGCAGGCGTTCGGCGCCGGCTATCGCAAGCTGCGCCTGCCGGTGATGACGCTGGCCACATTGTGCGAGACGCATGGCCTCACCGAGATCGACTTCCTCAAGATCGACGTCGAGGGCGCCGAGGCCAACGTGCTGGCGGGCGCCGACTTCAAGCGCTTCCGCCCCAAGGTGATCGTCGCCGAGGCAGTGGCGCCCGGCTCGAACGAGCCGGCTTGGGCCGAATGGGAGCCGCTGCTCACCGCCAACGGCTACCGCTTTCGCCTGTTCGACACGCTCAACCGTTTTTATGTCGCGCAGGAGTGTCCCGAAATCCTGGCGCGGCTGCCGTCCGAGCGCGCCGACTGGCACGCGGTGCGCCACATGTACGAGATCGGCCGCGCGCCGGAGAACGATAGCCATCCCGACCACGCGCTGGCGCGCGAGCTCGCGCGCGGCTTCTGGGCCGCGCTCCCTTGGCTCGAGCCGGAGCTGATCGCCGCGCTGCTCGCGCGCGCGCGGGGAATCGAGGACGCGCGCGCGGTCGAGGCGCTGCGGACAACCGTCGGCAGCGAGGCCTTCCGCGCCTCGCTCGGCCGCATCGCCTGCGGCTATGACGGCGGCCAGGTGGTGCAGGAGTGAGGCTCTCTGCTCCCTCCCCGCGCTTGTATTGTTATCTAAAAGGGCCCAAGCTGCTTGAACAAATCGCCTTCATTTTTTTGTGCTCGTGACCACCTGCATTATGCGGCTGCGGGGCGTGTGCCGCCGCATCGTTTCATTGAAAGGGTTATGGACATGACGAAAATCATCGCTCCACCTCACGCAATGAGCATGGCTGACCGTGTTACTTATATCGCTGTCGCCGGTATATTTGTCTTGGCGGTATTCGCATTCGTCTTTTTGCAATAGCAGCGGCTTAAACGCGCAACGTCTTGTGTGTTTTGGCCCATCGGCCAGGCCGTCTTGAGCGGCGACATCCGCCTGTTCAATCGGGACAGCGTCGGTCTCACCGACCGCGTGCCGGTCGGCGCCCCTTCTTTCTCCCTCCCCCTTGTGGGGGAGGGTTGGGGAGGGGGGTAAGTCGCAAAAACACAATTCAACTTGGCCTGTTATTCTGAGCTGCCCAGCAACGTGTTTGCGTCACTATCGCGACGTGGCGATCTCTTATGCTGTCGTAAAATCATCCAAACGGGCGAAGCGAGCGCAGCGGAGTAAAATCGCCGTGAAATGTGTCCATCTCGGCCAATAGTGAAGAGGCCTCCCGCCTTTTGCACCCCCGCCCCGGACCCCCTATATCTCCCCCCTCACGGAGCCCCCATCCCCAATGCCCACCCCCGACGCCCCTGCCAAAATCCCCGTCACCGTGCTCACCGGCTATCTCGGCGCCGGCAAGACCACGCTGCTCAACCGCATTTTGTCCGAGCCGCACGGCAAGAAATTCGCCGTCATCGTCAACGAATTCGGCGAGATCGGCATCGACAACGAGCTGGTGGTCAATGCCGACGAAGAAGTGTTCGAGATGAACAACGGCTGCATCTGCTGCACCGTGCGCGGCGACCTGGTGCGCATCATCGACGGGCTGATGCGGCGCAAAGGAAAGTTCGACGCCATCATCGTCGAGACCACCGGGCTGGCCGACCCCGCACCGGTGGCGCAGACCTTTTTCATGGACGAGGCTGTAGGCGCCAAGACCAAGCTCGACGCCGTGGTCACGGTCGCCGACGCCAAGTGGCTGAAGGAGCGGCTGAAGGACGCGCCCGAGGTCAAGAACCAGATCGCCTTCGCCGACGTGATCCTGATCAACAAGACCGACCTGGTGACGCCGGCGGATTTGGACGAGATCGAGGCCCGCATCCGCGCCATCAATCCCTACGCCAAGGTGCACCGCACCGAGCGGGCCAATGTGGCGCTCGACGAAGTGCTCGGCCGCAACGCCTTCGACCTCGACCGCATCCTCGACCTCGAGCCGGCCTTCCTCGAGCCCGAGCAAGCGCACGTGCACGAGCATGAACATGGGGAAAATCACGTTCATCATCATGGCGACAGACACGATGATGCCCATGTTCACCACGGCCTGAAGCATTACCACGACGAGGACATGCAGTCGGTCGCGCTGAAAACAGATAAGCCGCTCAATCCGGACAAGTTTTTCCCCTGGGTGCAGGATCTGGTCGCCACCGACGGGCCGAGCATCCTGCGCTGCAAGGGGATTTTGTCGTTCAAGGACGATCCCGAGCGCTTCGTGTTCCAGGGCGTACACATGATCCTCGACGGCGACCATCAGCGAGCATGGGGCGAGGATGAGGAACGTCTGAGCCGCATCGTCTTCATCGGCCGCAAGCTGCCGGAAGAAAAAATCCGTACCGGGTTCGAAAGCTGCTTGGCTTAGTCCCTCCCTGCAAGGGGAGGGTGGCGAGCGAAGCGAGCCGGGTGGGGTTACCTTTCGTTCAATCTTGCGATATCCCCACCCGTCCGCTCGCTCACGCTCGCGGCCACCCCCCCTTCGGGGGAGGGATAAACATCCGAAACGCCCGCGAATTTTATGATGTCCGACACCGCCGCCCCCATTCCCTCCCTCGCCGACCGCGTCCGCCCGATCGCGGCGGGCGGCGGAATCGTCGGCGTGCATTTTCTCAAGGATACGCCGGTGTTCGTGCTGGGCGAGGAAGCGTTGCTATTTGCGGATGAGGGCGGCGAGAAACGCGTGCCCATTCATGCCGGCGGCATTCTGGCGAGCGCGTCGGACGGCAAAAAAATCCTCAGCGGCGGCGACGACGGCACACTGGTCGCTACCGATGCTTCCGGCGAGCATCGCGTCCTCGCCACCGAGGATAAGCGACGATGGATCGATCAAGTCGCGCTCGGGCCGGACGGCGCCGTCGCCTGGTCGGCCGGCAAGACCGCTCACGTGCTCACCAAAAAGGGCGACATCCGCAGCTTCGAAGCGCCATCGACGGTGGCGGGCCTGGCGTTTGCGCCCAAAGGCTTTCGCGCGGCAATCGCGCATTACAACGGCGCCACGCTCTGGTTTCCCAACGCCTCAGCCAAGCCGGAGACGCTGGAATGGAAGGGCTCGCATCTCAGCGTGGCGTTCAGCCCGGACGGCAAATATTTGGTCACCGCCATGCAGGAGCCGACACTGCATGCTTGGCGCCTGGCCGATGCCAAGAACATGCGCATGTCGGGCTATTCGGCGCGCGTGCGCTCGCTCGCATGGACCGCGGACGGGCAATTCCTCGCCACCTCGGGCTCCGAGCAGCTCATCCTCTGGCCGTTCGACGGCAAGGACGGCCCGATGGGCCGGCAGCCGAAAATCCTCGCCCGCTCCGAGGCGCGCGTGGCTGTCGTGGCTGGCCATCCGCGCCAGCCGGTGGTGGCGGTGGGTTATGCCGACGGCCGCTTGCTGCTGGTGCGCATCGACGACGGCGCGCTGATTTCGGTTAAGGGCGCGGGCGCCGCGCCGGTCAGTGCGCTCGGCTGGGATGCCACCGGGCAGACGCTCGCCTTCGGCACCGAGGCGGGGGATGCCGGCGCTTTGTCGTTTTAATTGCTGCGTTATTGCGCATAATAATTCGGCTGCCATTCAGTTTGGCCGCGCTAGAGTTTATGGCACTATCCGAAACCATGCAGTTTGGCGGCCGCTGCTTCCGCTCTTTAGGTCGCCGATAGGAACGAAAATATGCTTGCACCATTCATTAGTCCGCCGCCTCTTGCTCGGCCTCTCGACCGGCCTCGCGCTCGCTGTCGCTGGCGTTTCGGTGCCGGTCTTCGTCGGCGCGCTCACGCCCGCCTACGCGCAGGTCTCGGCCGAATTCGAGGACGCGCTCGGGCCCTATGGCGAATGGCGTCGCGATCCGCGCTTCGGCGACGTCTGGGTGCCGACCGGCCTATCGCCCGACTGGCGTCCTTACGAGAATGGCCACTGGGTCTATACCGACGAGTGGGGCTGGTACTGGGTGTCCGACGACCAGGAAGAAGACTGGGGCTGGGTGACCTATCACTACGGCCGCTGGGCGTTTGACCGCGACCTCGGCTGGTTCTGGGTGCCCGGCGACGAATGGGCGCCGGCCTGGGTCGATTGGCGCTATGGCGAGGATTACGTCGGCTGGGCGCCGCTGCCGCCGGACGATCTCATCGACACTTATGAAGTCGAGCCCGCCTACTGGGTGTTCGTGCCCGGGCGCTACATGACGGCGCCACGGCTGCGCAGCTACTACGTGCCGCGGGAACGGCGCGTATTCATTCTGCGCAACACGCGCATCATCAACCGCACGCTAGCCGTGCGTGGCGCGCGGCTTGCGGTCAATCCGGGCATCTCGCCCGCCTTCGTGGCCGCGGCGACGCGCACGGCGCTGCCGACCTACCGGGTGCGCCCGCGCGTGCTCGGCTCGACGCAAGGCGTGTCCGGCGCCGTCCATGTGCGGCCCGAGGACTTGCGTGCACGCCGCCAGGGCGGTCCGGCCGGCGGGCCCCGCATCAATGCGGTGTCCGTGCAGCGCACCACCACCGTGATCAATGCCGGCCCTGCGGTGCCGGCGCCGAAGGAGCTCGGCAAGGGTGAACGCGGGCAGCTCGGCAGCCATCCGCCGCGCGCCGCGCAAGGCGGGGCCGCTGCTCCGCAGCAGCAACCGCAGACGACGCCGGCTAAGCCGCCGGCAGTTGCGCCACTGCGCACCGGTCCGGCTCCGGTGACGACGCCCACAACGCCGCAGCCTTTGGCGCCAGGCGCGGCGCCGTCAGGGCAACAGCCGCCGGCTCCGCCGAAAACGCCGGAGCGCCGCGAGATTCGTCCGCCAACAGGCAGCCCGGCCGGTGCAGGTGGTGGTGGCGGTGCTGCCCCCACCATCCGTCAGGGCGAGCCGCAGCGGCGCACAGTCGCAGCCGCAGGCAAAGCCAGAGCGTCGGGTCGCGCCGCAAACGCCGCCACCGCCGCCTCCGCCTCAGTCGGCGCCACCGCCGCGTCCGGTTGCGCCGCCGCCGCCGGCGGTACGCGCCCCAGCGCGCCTCCACCACCGCCGCCAGCGGCACGCGCCCCCGCGCCCCCGCCGCAGCAGCCGAAGCCGCCGCAGCAACAGCCGAAGCCGCCGCAGCAACAGCCGAAACCGGGCGAGAACAAGCCGGACGTACCGAAATAGCGGGCGGTAATCGGCAAACAAATGAAACGGGCGGCCCGCGGGCCGCCCGTTGCATGTTCGCTGACCGACGCGGCCGGCTAGGCGGCGAGCGCAGAACTCGGTCAGCGCGATCACATAGGATTTCAGCGGCGGGTAACCGTTGAAGCCGACCGAGGAATAGGTCGAGGTATAGGCGCCGGTCGCCTCGATCAGCACCTTGTCGCCGATGGCGAGCGTAACCGGCAGCGGGTAGGGCGTCTTCTCGTACAGCACGTCCACCGAATTGCAGGTGGGGCCGGCCACGATGCATGGCCCACTTTCGTCGCGGTCCCTGCGGGTGCGGATCGGATAGCGGATCGATTCGCCGATCGTCTCCGCCAGCCCGTGAAACTTGCCGATGTCGAGATAGACCCAGCGGGTTTCGTCCTCGGGGCTGCGCCTGGCGATCAGCACCACCTCGGCCTCGATCACGCCGGCATTGCCGACCATGCCGCGGCCGGGCTCGATGATGGTTTCCGGGATGCGGTTGCCGAAATGGCGGCGCAGCGAACGGAAGATCGCCTTGCCGTAGGATTCCAGCTTCGGCGTCTTGCGCACATATTTGGCCGGGAAGCCGCCGCCGAGATTGACGGTGGAGAGCGCAATGCCGCGCTCGGCGCAGGTGCGGAACACCGCCGCGGTCGAGGCCAGCGCGCGGTCCCAGGCTTCCACGTTGTGCTGCTGCGAGCCGACATGGAACGAGAGGCCATAGGCGGTGAGGCCCTGCTTATGGGCGCGCTCCAGGATATCGGCGGCGAATTCCGGTTCGCAGCCGAACTTGCGCGACAGCGGCCATTCCGCGCCGGTGCCGTCACAATGGATGCGGCAGATCACGCGGGCACCGGGGGCGGCGCGCGCGACCTTGTCCACTTCCGCCTCGCAGTCCACGGCAAACAGGGTGACGCCGAGCTTGCAGGCGGCCGCAATCTCGCTCTCTTTCTTGATCGTGTTGCCGTAGGAAATGCGGTCCGGCGTGCAGCCGGTTGCGAGCACGGCTAACGTTTCCGGCACCGAGGCCACGTCGAATGACGAGCCGAGACGGTTCAGCAGGCTCAAAATCTCAGGATGCGGATTGGCCTTGACGGCGTAGTAGACCTTGGTGTCGGGCAGGGTCCTGGCGAAGACGCCGTAATTGTCGCGGACGACGTCGAGGTCGAGCACCAGGCAGGGCCCTTCCTCTTTGCGGTTCTTAAGGAACTCGCGGATGCGGTCGGTCATTGCTCATTTGTCCCCTCAGGTCAAAGCGCCAATGGCTGCAAGATTTGCGGGCCAGCGAGATACGCCGCTGCGACCCGGCTGATTGCAGCCGTCTGCTGCCATGGTCTGGATTGGGGATGCACCCCGCTCCGCGCCTGGCAAGATGGACAAGCCTCTTCGGACATCCGGCATTCGCGCCGGTTACCAAAAAAGCCCGATCCGTCGTTGCTTTAAGCCGCGTACCCCGTTGAGCGCGGGGATCGCCGGTTTCGCCTCCGGCTACCGATCGCATGAGCAAGGAAGTGAGCGCACTTCCTTAGGCGGCTGTCCGGCCTCTTGTCCGGATGCCCACCGATCGACACACGGCCACAGGCACGTGCGAAAAAGGGCAACGACCGGAATAATCCAACTGTGCTGAGAGTCAACAATTTATCTCGCGCGCGAGTGAACGCATCCACTGCGTGGTGAATGCGAGCGCGTTAACTTTTTGGTTTTTGTGGGTCGCGTGCGCGGCTGACGGCGCGCCCGGCGACTCAGCGCACAAGTACGTTCCTGAACTGCCAGGGATCGCGCTTGTCGATGTCTTCCGGGAACAGGCCGGGCCGGTCGGTGAGCGGCGTCCAGTCGGTGTAGGCGCCGATCACCGGGCCGAGATAGGGCGTCTGCACCTCGAGGCAGCGGCGGAAATCCATTTCGTCGGCCTCGACGATGCCGGCTTTCGGGTTCTCCAAGGCCCACACCATGCCGGCGAGCACCGCGGAGGTTACCTGCAGGCCGGTGGCGTTCTGATAGGGCGCCACGTCACGGGTCTCGTCGATCGAGAGCTGCGAGCCGTACCAATAGGCGTTCTTCTTGTGGCCGTAGAGCAGCACGCCGAGTTCGTCAATGCCGTCGGCGATCTCGTGCTCGTCGAGGATGTGGATGTGGCTTTGGCGCTTTCCCGCCCAGCCGAAAATCTCGTGCAGCGATAGCACCGCGTCGTTGCAGGGGTGATAGGCGTAATGGCAGGTCGGCCGGTAGATGACTTTGCGGCCGTTGCGCAGCGTGAAGTAGTCGGCAATCGAGATCGATTCGTTGTGGGTGACCAGGAAGCCGAATTGCGCCTTGGCGGTCGGTGTCCATGACCGCACCCGGGTGTTGGCGCCGGGCTGCGTCAGGTAGATCGCGGCTTGGCAGCCTTTTTTGTGCTTGTAGCCGTTCTTGGGCATCCACTTCTCATGCGTGCCCCAGCCGAGTTCGGCCGGCTGCATGCCCTCGGACAGGAAGCCCTCCACCGACCAGGTGTTGACGAAAGTATCGAGCGGCTTGGGCTGCTTGGCGCGCTGGGTGTCCCGCTCGGCGATATGGATGCCTTTGATGCCGGCCTTTTTGGCGAGTCGGCCCCATTCCTCGCGCGTCTTCGGCTCCTTGAATTTGAGGCCGATGTCGCCGGCGACGTTGAGCAGTGCCTGCTTGACGAACCAGGACACCATGCCCGGATTGGCGCCGCAGCAGGACACCGCGGTGGTACCGCCCGGCTTGCGGCGGCGCGCGGCGAGCACCGATTCGCGCAGCGCATAGTTCGAACGCGCCTCCGGCCCGAGCTTGGAATCAAAGTAGAAGCCCGGCCAGGGCTCGACCACCGTGTCGATGTAGAGCGCACCGATCTCGCGGCAGAACTCCATAAGCTCCAGTGAAGACGTATCGACCGAAACGTTGACGCAAAAGCCCTGGCCGCCGCCGGCGGTGAGCAGCGGCGTCAGCAGGTGCCGGTAATTGTCCCTGGTGACCGCCTCATGGATGAAGCGGATGCTGCGCTCGTCCAGCATCTTGCGGTCCTTGTCCTCGGGGTCGATGACCACGAAGCGGGCCTTGTCGTAACTGAAATGGCGCTCGATCAGCGGCAGGGTGCCTTTGCCGATCGAGCCGAAGCCGATCATCACGATGGGGCCGTCGATGCGGGCATGCACTGGCCAAGCGGTCATTTTTCCAAGCCTCCAGCAAACTTTGGGTGATATCCGCCGCGGCGCGCAAACGGAAGGGCGGCGCCGGCGATTCCGGCGCGGCGTCCACGATATTCTGCCGGTTTTGCTAGGCCGCGCGCGCCTGCGGCTTTTGCGCCAGGCGGCCGGTGGCACGCACCAGCCCGCTGGCGCCGTCGAGCGCGCCGGGGTGAGTTCGAGCGCGAGCAGACGATGGCGCTCGAACGGACCGGGCAGCTTCAGGCTTGCGGCCTTCTCGGCCGCGAAGCCGAAGCGGCTGTAGTAGGGCGCATCGCCGACCAGAATGACCGCGCCATGGCCGAGCCGGCGCGCTACGCGCAGCGCATGGCGCACCAGGGCGGCGCCGATGCCGCGGCTGCGGCAGTCGGCCGCGACCGCCACCGGGCCCAGCAGCAAGGCCGGCTGGCCGCTGCCGCACGCGACGTTCCAGAGCCGGGCGGTGCCGATCACGCGCTTGCCGTCGGCGGCGACAAAGGCGAGGCCTTCGGCCGGCAGACGGCCCGCGCGCAGCCGCTCGGAGGTCTTGCGCGCCCGCGTGTCGCCGAAGGCCTGGTCGAGCAGCGCCTCGCGCGCCGCGGTATCGGAAGGTCGTTCGCCACGAATGGTGATCATGTCAGGTCATTCCCCGCCCGGCGCGCGCAAGCGCGCTCACCCGAGCTCATCCAGTCGCATGAAGGGAAAGCGGAGGCGGCGCTGCCCGCCTCCGGCGTGTGTCAGATGTGGTAGGTCTTCAGCGGCGAGAAGCCGTTGAAGGCCACCGACGAGTAGGTCGCCGTATAGGCACCAGTGCCCTCGATCAGCACCTTGTCGCCGATCTCGAGGCTCACCGGGAGCGGGTACGGCTGCTTCTCGTACAGCACGTCGGCCGAGTCGCAGGTCGGGCCTGCCAGCACGCAAGGGCTCATGGCGTCGCCGTCCCGCGTCGTGCGGATCGGGTAGCGGATCGACTCGTCCATGGTCTCGGCCAGGCCGCCGAACTTGCCGATGTCGAGATAGACCCAGCGCACGTCGTCCTCCTCGCTCTTCTTGGAGACGAGGACGACCTCGGCCTCGATGGCGCCGGCATTGCCGACCATGCCGCGGCCCGGCTCGATGATGGTCTCCGGGATGCGGTTGCCGAAGTGCTTGCGCAGCGCCTTGAAGATCGCCGTGCCGTAGGTTTTCACCGACGGCACGTTCTTCAGGTACTTGGTCGGGAAGCCGCCGCCGAGGTTAACCATGGCGAGGTTGATGCCGCGCTCGCCGCACTCCTTGAACACGGCCGCCGCCGAGGCGAGGGCACGGTCCCAGGCATGCTGGTTGCGCTGCTGCGAACCGACATGGAACGATACCCCATGCGGCTCGAGGCCCTGACGCAGGGCGTGCTCCAGCACGTCCACCGCCATACCGGGCTCGCAGCCAAACTTGCGCGACAGCGGCCATTCCGCCCCGACGCAGTCGGACAGGATGCGGCAGAACACCCGGGAGCCGGGCGCCGCGCGGGCGACCTTCTCCACCTCGGCCTTGCAGTCGACCGCGTAGAGGCGGACGCCGAGCGCGAAGGCGCGCGCGATGTCGCGCTCCTTCTTGATCGTGTTGCCATAGGAAACGCGGTCGGGCGTGGCGCCCGCCGCCAGCACCAGCTCGATCTCGGCGATCGAGGCGGTGTCGAAGCAGGAGCCGAGCTTGGCCAATAGCGTCAACACCTCCGGCGCCGGATTGGCCTTCACGGCGTAGAACACGCGCGTGTCAGGCAACGCCTTGGCGAAGGCATTGTAGTTGTCGCGGACGATGTCGAGGTCGACGACGAGGCAAGGCCCGTCCTCGTTTCGTTTACGTAGAAACTCGCGGATGCGCTCAGTCATGGCGCTCTCCCCAACTCAAGGGGGCGGTTTAGGCCCCTGATGTCGCGGTTTTCCGAGCATGCCGCCGCGCGCGATGGGGACGCGCAAGCGCTTCCGCTCTTGAACCGCTCATACTGCCTTGGATTGGAAAGGGGAGACCCCCGTCCGCACGGCCGGCAAAGATGAACAAGCCTCTTCGGTGACCCGGGCCGGTGGTGGAGACCGGCAGAGACCAAGGAAGCCCGATCGTCGTTGCTTTAAGCCGCGTCCCCTGCTGAGAGCAGAGTTTGCCGGTTTCGCCTCCGGCTGCCGGTCAGATTTCTTGGAGAGCTTTGGACTTTCTCTCCAGGCGGCTGGCCGGCCTCTTGTCCGGCTACCTACCGACCGACACACGGCCACAGGCACGTGCGAATTTGGGCACCATTGAAATAACAAATTTTTCGCGCGATGCAAGAGAATTAGTTCCCCGCACGCAAAAACTTTCTTAACGGTTTGCTTCGACGGCCGCCGCGCTGAGCTTACTGACGCGCGGTGAACGGCTCGATGCGGTGCGCGTTGCGGATGAACTGCGCCATGATGGCGATGCCGCAGAGCACGAAGACGCCGTCGAGGATGCGCTGCCCGATGCCGCCGAGGTCGAACAGCGTGGCGAGCGCCCAGGAGCCGGCGAAGGCCGCGCCGAACACCTCGGCGCCGATCAGGATGGCGGCGCTGATGACGGTGATGACGTTGAGCCAGACGATGCGGCGGTTGGCGGCCATGCGGGTCTCCTCTTGAAGTCGGCAATGTCCACGAATCCGCCTGCCAGATCAAGTCCATAGCGGCGCTGGCGGAATTGATTTTGGTCATGGCGGCGGCCGGCCGAAGCGGCGACGGTTTCAGCCATGTCGATCGCCAGCGCGCTCAAAAATATCCGTCCGTTCCTCGCCGTCCTGGTGGCGCTCGGCCTTGCCGCCGGCTTCGCTGCCAAGCTCGCCGGGCTCGACGCCTGGTCGCCGGCGATCTGGGCCGCCGTCACCCTGCCGGTGCTGCTGGCCCTGCTGGCGGAGATCGTCACCAGCCTGCGCCGCGGCGATCTCGGGCTCGACATCGTCGCCGCGCTGTCGATGACGGCGGCGCTGGCCGTCGGGGAGAACCTCGCCGCGGCCATCGTCGCGCTGATGTATGCCGGCGGCCAGTACCTGGAGGCCTTCGCCGAGCGGGCGGCCCGGCGCGAGATGACCGCGCTGCTGTCGCGGGTGCCGCGCACCGCCATGCGGCACCGCGACGGTCAGTTGGAGGAGGTTGCGCTCGATCTCATCCTGCCCGGCGACCGGCTGCTGGTCCGGCGGGGCGACGTGGTGCCGGTGGACGGCATCGGTCGCCGACGGGGTGGCGGTGCTCGACCAGTCGGCGCTGACCGGCGAATCGCTGCCGGCGCAGCACCGCAGCGGCGATTCGGTCTTGAGCGGCTCGACCAATGTCGGCGACGCCTTCGATCTGGTGGCGTCGCGGCTGGCGGCGGAAAGCACCTATGCCGGCGTCATCCGCCTGGTGGAGGCGGCGCAGCGCTCGCGCGCCCCCATGTCGCGGCTGGCGGACCGCTACGCGATCATATTCCTGGCGGTGACCGCGGCGCTGGCTGCTGCTGCCTGGGCGCTTACCGGTGACCCGATCCGGGCAGTGGCCGTGCTGGTGGTGGCGACGCCCTGTCCGCTCATCCTGGCGGTGCCGGTGGCCATCGTCGCTGGCCTCTCGCGCGCGGCCAAGCTCGGCATCCTGATCAAGGGCGGCAAGGCGATCGAGACGCTGGCGCGGGTGCGCTCGCTGGTCATCGACAAGACCGGAACGCTGACCCACGGCCAGGCCAAGCTCGTCTGCCACCCGGGTGACCGATACCATTACGCCCTGACGAACTGCTGCGGATCGCCGCCTCGCTCGACCAGGCCTCCAAGCACATCATCGCGCAGACCATTGTCGCCGAGGCGCGCGGCAAGGGTCTGGCGCTGGCGATCCCGACCGACGTGGTGGAAATGCCCGGCGAGGGAATCAGCGGGCGGGTCGACGGCCGCCCGGTCATGGTCGGCGGCCTGCATTTCATCGCGAGCAAGATCGCCGATCGCGGTCTTTCGCCGCTGTTGGCGCAGGACCGGCCACCCGGCGCGCTCGCCGCCGCCGTGGCGGTCGACGGCAAGCTCGCCGGCATCCTGATCCTCGCCGACGAACTGCGCGCCGGCACCGAGGTGCTGCTGCGCGAGCTGCGCGCGCTCGGCATCGACCGCATCGTGCTGGCGACCGGCGACCGCCACGAGGTCGCGCGCTTCATCACCACCGGCCTGTCGATCGACCTGGTGCGCTCGGAGCTCACGCCCGACCAGAAGATCCTGGTGGTGCTGTCGGAGCGCAAGAACGGCCCGGTGATGATGATCGGGGACGGCATCAACGACGCGCCGGCCCTGGCGGCGGCCGATATCGGGCTGGCGATGGGCGCCAAGGGGGCGGCGGCCTCGGCCGAGGCGGCCGATGTGGTGCTGCTGGTCGATCAGCTCGACCGCGTGCTGCCTGCCATTCGAATCGCGCGGCGCTCGCGCTTCATCGCCTTGCAAAGCGTCATCGCCGGCATGGGGCTCTCAATCCTCGCCATGATCGCGGCGGCGCTCGGCTACATCGTGCCGGTCGAGGGCGCGCTGCTGCAGGAGGTGATCGACGTGGCGGTCATCTTCAACGCGCTGCGGGCGCTACGCGGGTAAGGCTGCTCGCCGGCCACCATCATCTCATTCCGGCCGGCAGCAAGCATCAGATCCGGCAGGAGCAGGATCACGATCGCGGCCAGTTCTGGGCGGCGTTCGACGCGTTCGTACCCGCCACGCCGAGATACCAGGCGCCCAGGGCGCTGGCGAAACCTCCGCTAAGCGCCGGAAGCCGCCATCCTGATGCATGCGCTGGCGCTATCGTCGCCAAGCGACAATTGCAGAAACGACCTCACCAGCGGGTTGATCAGATCTGGGCGCGTCAGCGGCGCCATGTGTCCGCCTGCGATCTCCTTATAAGTCCACATCGGGCATGATCGGCGCAGAATCGCAGTGATTTCGCGGACGGGAAGAACGGTGTTGGGATCGCTGACCACAAGCGTGTCGCGGGGGAGCAGTCCTGCCCATTGCGCCACGGGGGTCTTTTCATTCATCACCGCGTCCCACTCGAAATAATTTGGCTTCATCGCTTCCGCAAAGGCATTGCGCCGCTTTGGTGACATGTCCCGCCAGGATCCTGCGCCGCCCCAATAATCGGCGAACCGCTCAGCCGCTGTTGCCCATTCGCCAAGCGCTCCAAACTTCTTGACGCAATTTCGCAATTCCATCGCCTCGGCGAACGCATTCATCCGGCCAGATTGCTTGAGGAGAAAAAATGGGTTTGTTTCGAGCAGCACCAGCTTGGTGACCCGGCCCGACAGCCGCTCCGCCAACTTCATCGCGACCGCCCCGCCGAAGGAGTGCCCGACAAGGCAGATACTCTCGGCGTTCGCCGGCAGCGCAGTCTCCACGAGGCGCGCCTGATCATCGAGGGACTGTGGTGTCCCATTTGGCCAAGGCGGAGTCTTGCCGTATCCAAACAAATTCACCGCACGGACATGGAAGTCCGTTTTCAAATCTTCGATCAGACGGCGCCATTGCTGAGCGCCCGACACGCTCGAATGCACGAGCATAACCAGTGGACCGGACCCGGCCTCAAGGAAATCAGCCTTGATCGTTGGAAATTTGTTCACCCATCGTCTCCCTGCAAGGCCCGGTTAAGGCGAGCGGCACCGGCAAAGTGTCGGCACCGCCCAGAAAATCCAAAGCTGCGATGATTGCTCAGACCGACTTGCGCCAGGGCACCAGCATCGACACCCGCTCGCGGTAATGCCGATACTCGTCGCCGAACATCTCGATCAGGTCGTGCTCCTCCAGCAGAATGCCGACGAAGATGTAAGCCGTGGTGACCGCCGCGAACAGCAGGTGCCCGGCTGTCATCGTCGGCGCAGCCCAGAACGCAATGATGAAGCCGAGATAGATCGGGTGCCGCACGAATTTGTAGTACAGCGGCATCCGGAAGCGCGGCGCCGGCATCGGCTTGCCGGCGAGATTGTTGGCGACCTGATGCAATCCGAACAGTTCGAAATGGTTGATCAGGAAAGTGCTGGAAAACACGATCAGCCAGCCGACCAACGACAGGCCCATTACCGCCATGGCGGTTTGCGGATCGGCGATCTGCCACACGAGTGCCGGCATTGGGCGCCATTGCCAGAACAGCAGGACCAGGGCGAGGCTCGCGAGCAGCACGTAGGTGCTGCGCTCGATCGATTTCGGCACGTATTGCGTCCACCATTGCTTGAACTGCCGGCGCGCCATCACGCTGTGCTGAATGGCAAACACCGACATCAGCAAGAGGTTGACGGTCAGCGCTTCAGCCAGTGGCACGACCGTGCCGGTATCGATGGTCTTGGGCACCACCAGTCCGGTGACGAAGCCGATGGCGTAGAGGATAGTGGCGAAGAAGACGGCGTAGGCCACCAGCCCATAAAGAAATGCGACGAATCGGCCCACGACCCCTCCGCTCTTGGCGAGGACGGGGCGATGCTCGGTGTCTCGTGCATGTGCGGCGTGTAGCTGCGTCATGGGGTTCTCCTGCGTTGAAAACGATGTTAGTGCTGGTTTCCGCGATGTTATGCGGTCTGCGATCACCGGACCGGCGCCGCGTGAGTCTGCGTCACCGCCGCATGCCTGGTCAGCGCATGAACGGATGCCGCCCCGACAGCAACGGTGACGGCGAAAACGACGATCATTAAAACGCCCACACATGCAGACTTCAGTGTGACGGTGTCCCGCATCCCTCGCGCGCGAAGCTCGGTTGCGCGTCTGCGAAAGAAATCGAGGTCGGTGAGATCGTCGGGGTGGCGGCCGATGTCCTGGCAGATCCATTGGGTCGGATTCATGGTCTCTCAGCTCCGTTGTGATTACGGGGATCGTGATCGATATATGCGGAGGATGCCGGCGAGCGCGCCGCGCCCGATCGATCCGGGATCAGCTCCTCTTGGTGATGACCACTTCGAGATATTCGCTGGGGATAACCAGCGTGCCGTCCGCGGCGACGTTAAGTTTGTTGAGGAGATAATTGAGATCCGACTCAAGCGCCTCGCGCGCCTGCGGATCGATCGCCGCGAACGCCTTTACAACCGGACCGTAATAGTTGCGGAAAATCTCGACCCAATGCTCGGGCGACCTGTAGCGGAAGACAAAGTTCTTGCGCTCGGCCGAGATGGTCACCTTGGATCCGAACAGGTTGGCGAGATGCGCCTGGTTGCCCCAGAGCGTCGGCGACTTCACGCCGGGTGCCGGCGGGACGTATTGGCCGATGAGCTTGAACAGCTTGCCAATGAAGCTCTCCGGCGTCCAGTTGGCCAATCCGATTTTGCCACCCGGACGGCAGACGCGAAGGAGTTCGCTCGCCGCTTGCCCCTGATCTGGCGTGAACATGACGCCGAAGGTTGACAGGACGACATCGAAGCTGGCGTCCGCAAAGGGCAGCGCTTCCGCATCGGCTTCCTGGAACACGACGGTCAAACGCTCGGCTGCGGCACGTTCGCGCCCACGCTCAAGGAGCGAGCCGACATAGTCCGTCGACACGACGTCGGCGAAGCGGCGGGCTGCGGCGAGCGTCGCATTGCCGTTTCCGGCGGCGACATCGAGGACGCGCTGGTTGCTGCGCAGATCGACGGCCTCGCAGAGCGTTTCGCCGACGATCTGCAACGTGGTGCCGATCACGGCGTAGTCGCCGGAGCCCCAGGCGACTTGCTGGCGGCTCTTGATCGTGGCGAGATCAATGGCGGCGGGGGTGGCTGCGTGAACGTTCATTGGTTGATTCCTTGCCTTGTTGGGTTTGATACGCCAGTCGTCATTCGGCGATCGCCCCGCCGGAGCCGCCAAACTCGGCCGGGAAGTCTTTCAGCTTGGGCAGGCCGTCCCGCATGGGCAGCACTGTCTCGGCGTAGTTGATATGAACGCCAGGGGTGAATTTAAGCGTCGGGATCGTCGCGGCGTACACATCCACGAGGCCTACGGGCGGATGATTGGTCATCAGATGCCCGCCGCATTTCGCGCAATACTGACGCTGGCTGAATTTAGTCTTCTGGAACATTGCGACATGTTCGGCACCCGACGTGATCCGTACGGCCTCCGGCTTCCAGAGGCTGAAGGCGTTCACAGGCGCGGCCGACCACGAACGGCAGGATCTGCAGTGACAGTAGCCCATGGCCTCCGGCGAACCGGTGACCTCCAGTTTAACCGCGCCGCAAAAGCAGCTTCCGACGTGAGTCATGGCTCTCTCCTTCGTGTTCATTCGCCAGCTGCATCGATTGCGATCACGGGGGCTGCGACTGATGCGCGGAGGATGCCGAGTGCGCGGCCGAAAGGCTTTGCCGGAAACTTGATTTGCCCTTGAGATGGGCTTGATTATTCCTTGAGGGCGGTGCCGTAGTCCGGCTTTGGAGCCCAACGTGCAATTTCTCTTTGCCGATCATATGCTTGATACAGACCGGCGCGAGCTGCGCCGCGGTTCCGAGCGCGTTGCCGTGGAGCCGCAGGTGTTCGACCTGCTGATCTATCTGCTGCAGAACCGCGATCGCGTCGTCAGCAAGGACGATCTCATCGCGTCAATATGGGGCGGACGGATCGTGTCGGAATCGACGCTGACCAGCCGCATCAATGCCGTGCGCAAGGCGGTCGGCGACAGCGGCCAAGATCAGAAGCTGATCCGCACCATCGCGCGCAAAGGTATTCGCTTCGTGGCTGATGTGCGCACGCAAACAAACGGCGCCGAACCGGCGCCTGCCAGCGCGCCACCGCCGGATGAAATCCACGAGCCGCCACGGCCGGCCTTGCCGCTGCCCGACCGTCCCGCCATCGCCGTGCTTCCCTTCATCAACATGAGCGGCGATCCGGAGCAGGAGTATTTTTCCGACGGCATCAGCGAGGACATCATCACCGCGCTGTCCAAGCTGCGCTGGTTCTTCGTGATCGCCCGCAACTCTTCGTTCATCTACAAGGGCAAGGCCGTCCATATGAAGCAGGTCGCCGAGGAGCTCGGCGTCGGCTATGTGGTCGAAGGCAGCGTGCGCAAAGGCGGCGACCGCGTGCGCATCACCGTGCAGCTCAACGATGTCGCCACCGGCAGCCACCTCTGGGCGGAGCGTTACGACCGCGACCTCGCCGACGTGTTCGCCGTGCAGGACGAGATCACCGAAGCCATCGTCGCCGCCATCGAGCCGCAGCTCTATGCCGCGGAAAATTTTCACGCTCAGCGCAAGCCGCCGGATAGCTTGGACGCCTGGGATCTGGTGATGCGCGCGCTGTCGCATTACTGGCGAGTGACGCGGCAGGACAATGTCGTCGCGCAGGCGCTGCTGGAAAAAGCGATCAGCATCGATCCGAACTACGGCCAGGCGCTCGGCGTGCTGGCCACCAGCCATACCTTCAGCGCCCACATGGGTTGGGCGGACGCGGCGACAGTGGCGCCGATCGCCGAGCGTGCGGCGCTGGCGGCGATCCAGGCCGACAGCGAGGACCCCTGGGCGCACCACGCGTTGGCCGGTGTTTATTTGTTCGCGCGGCGCTTCGACGACTCGCTGGCCGAGTTCGAACTGGCGCTGCGGCTTAATCCGAACTTCTCGCTAACCCAGGGTTATTACGGCGTGGCGCTGTGCTATTGCGGGCGCTGGGAGGACGGCGACTTGGCCGCCCGCCGTGCGTTGCGGCTGAGCCCGCGCGATCCGTTCTCGGCGATCTATTACGGCGTCGCCGCCTACGCCCAGTTCCTCGGACGCAACTACGACGAGGCGATGCGGTTGGCGCGCGAGGCCATCCGTCTGCGCGGCGATTTCGTCGGCGCCCACCGGGTGCTGACCGCCGCCGCGGGCATGGCCGGCGACGGCGATGTCGCCACGGCCGCGTTGCAGGAGCTACGCCGTGCGCAGCCCAGTATTTCGCTGGCCTGGGTCGCAAGCGAAATGCCATTCCAGCGCGACGCCGACCGCGAGCACTATTTGGAAGCGTTCCGCCGCGCCGGCTTGGATTAGCTGCGACGAAGCCTTCGGGCAGTCCATTCATTGACCCCAATCAAGCTTCGCTTTAGCCGGCTATCGCTTGGCGTTTGGGTGTCCACGCTCTAGATAGGCCGCATGACCCAGCTGCAGTCGTCCCCCGACACGCAAAATCCGCTGCTGAGCGACTGGACCGGCCCGTTCGGCCTGCCGCCGCTGCCCGCGATCAAACCGGAGCATTTCCGCCCGGCCTTCGACCGCGCGCTCGCCGCGCACCGTGCCGAGATCGACGCTATTGCCGCCAATCCGGCGGCGCCGAGCTTCGACAACACCATCGTGGCGCTTGAGCGGAGCGGGCGCGATCTCGACCGCGTCAGCAACGTGTTTTTCGTGCTGGCCGGCGCCGATACCGGCGACGCCATCGAGGCGATCGAGCGTGACGTGTCGCCGCTGCTCGCCCGCCACAGCAATGCGCTCTATCTCGACCGCGCTCTCTACGCCCGCATCGCCGAGCTCTACCGCCGGCGTGAGGCCCTCGGCCTCAATGCCGAGCAGGCGCGCGTGCTCGACCGCTACCACACAAGGTTCGTGCGGGCCGGGGCTGCGCTCGACAAGTCGGCGCAGGACCGCCTCGCCGTCATCAACGAGCGGCTGGCGAGCCTCGGCACCCAGTTCGGGCAGAACGTGCTGGCGGACGAGAAGGCTTACGCGCTCGTGCTGGAAGAGGGCGATCTCGCGGGCCTGCCGGACTTTGCCCGCGCCGCCGCCCGCGCGGCGGCGGAAGAACGCGGGCACCCGAGCAAATTCGCCATCACGCTGGCGCGTTCCTTATGCGAGAGCTTTCTGCAATTCTCGTCGCGCCGCGACTTGCGCGAAAAAATCTTCCAGGCCTGGATCAAGCGCGGCGAGAACGGCGGCTCAACCGATAACCGCGCTATCATCGCCGAGATGGTCTCACTGCGCGCCGAGCGGGCGAAGCTGCTGGACTTTGCGACCTATGCCGACTACCGGCTCGACGACCAGATGGCCAAGACCCCGCAAGCCGCGCGCGGCCTGCTCGACGAGGTCTGGGGCCGCGCGCGCGCCAAGGCCGCGGTCGAACGCGACGCGCTGCAGGAGATGATCGCGCAGGAAGGCGGCAACTTCGCGCTGGCGCCGCACGACTGGCGCTACTACACCGAGAAGCTGCGCAAAGCGCGCTTCGATCTGGATGAGGCCGAGATCAAGCCGTACTTCCAGCTCGACAAAATGATCGACGCCGCATTCGAAACGGCGCACCGGCTGTTCGGCCTCACCTTCACCGCCGTCGATGTCCCGCTCTATCACGCCGATGCCCGCGCCTTCGAGGTGAAGGACGAGGCTGGCCGTCATGTCGGCCTGTTCATCGGCGATTATTTCGCGCGCGGTTCCAAGCACAGTGGCGCCTGGATGACGTCGCTGCGCGACCAGGAGAAGCTCGCCGGCGACGTCCGTCCGATCATCCTTAACGTCTGCAATTTCTCCAAGCCGGCGGCGGGTGAGCCGGCGCTGTTGTCGTTCGACGACGCGCGCACGTTGTTCCACGAATTCGGCCACGCGCTGCACGGTCTGCTGTCGAACGTGACCTATCCGCTGCTCGCCGGCACCGCCGTTTCCAGCGATTTCGTCGAGCTGCCGTCGCAGCTTTACGAGCACTGGCTGGAGGTGCCGGAGATCCTGCAGAAATATGCGCGTCACGCGCGCAGCGGCGAACCGATGCCGAAACCGCTGCGCGACCGCCTGCTGGCGACGCGCACCTTCAACCAGGGCTTCGCCACCGTGGAATACACCGCCTGCGCGCTGGTCGATCTCGAACTTCATTCGCTGCCCAAGCCCGACGCGCTCGACGTCACCGCATTCGAGCGCAAGAGCCTCGATGCGCTCCACATGCCGGCGGAAATCGTCATGCGCCACCGTTTGCCGCATTTCCAGCATCTGTTCTCCGGCGGCGGCTATGCGGCGGCCTACTACTCCTACATGTGGTCGGAGGTGCTCGACGCCGACGCCTTCGAGGCCTTCGAGGAGACCGGCAACGCCTTCGATCCCACCACCGCCCAGCGATTGCGCGATTACATTTATAGCGCCGGCAATCTGCGTGAGCCGGCGGAAGGCTACAAAGCCTTCCGCGGCCGCCTGCCGGCGGTTGATGCGCTGCTCAAGAAGCGCGGGCTCGATACCGCGCCGGCGCCCGCATGAACCTTCACAGCGCCGGACATCGCCGCGGCGTCGTCTGCGCGCCGCATGCCGCCGCCGTCGAGGACGGCCGCGCCATCCTGGCCGAAGGCGGCAACGCCATCGAGGCGATGCTGGCGATGGCGGCGTCGATCGCGGCGGTCTATCCGTACATGAATCATTTGGGCGGCGACGGCTTCTGGCTGATCCGCGAGCCTTCGGGCCGCGTGCGCGCGCTGATGGGGGCGGGACGCGCCGGCGCCAAAGCGACGTTGCAGCTTTATCGCGATGCCGGCCACCACGAGATCCCGGCGCGCGGGCCGCTCGCCGCGCTCACCGTGCCGGGCGCGGTGTCGGGGTGGATGCTCGCGAGCGAGGCCGCCAAGGCGCAAACCGGCAAAGGCACGCACGCCAAGCTGCCGCTGCATGTGCTGTTTGAAGCCGCCATCAAACACGCGCGCGAGGGCTACACGGTGACGCGCAGCCAGGCGCGGCTGACGGCGAAAAAACTGCCGGAGATGAAAGACGCTGTCGGCTTCAAGGAAGCCTTCCTGGTCGACGGCAAAGCGCCGGAGGCGGGCGCGAAGCTCAAGCAAACCGCCTTCGCCGCAACCCTTGAGCAACTTGCACAAGCCGGGCTGGAGGATTTCTATTGCGGCGACGTCGGCCGCGAGATCGCCGCCGATCTCGATCGCATCGGCAGCCCGGTGACGCGCGCCGATCTGGAGAAATTCGAGGCGAGGATCGCCGAGCCGCTCAGCGTCCCGATCGGAGCCGGCACGCTCTACAACACGCCGGCGCCCACGCAAGGCTTGGCGTCGCTGATGATGCTCGCGCTGTTCGATCGTTTGCGCGTCACTCAGGCCGAAAGCTTCGAGCACATCCACGGGCTAATCGAATCCACCAAGCGCGCCTTCCTCGTGCGCGACCGCGTCATCACTGACCCGGATCAGATCGACGGCAATCTCAATCATTTTCTGTTGCTGCCATTTCTCGATGCCGAGGCCACCAAGATCGACGCCAAGAAAGCCGCGCGCTGGCCGGCGTCCGAGACGGAAGGCGACACCGTCTGGATGGGTGCGGCAGATGCCAGCGGACTGGTCGTGTCCTACATTCAGTCGCTCTACTGGGAATTCGGCTCCGGCTGCGTGCTGCCGGCGACCGGCGTGTTGATGCAGAACCGCGGCGCCAGCTTCTCGCTCGACCCCAAGGCGTTGAACGCGCTCGCGCCCGGCCGCCGCCCGTTCCACACGCTCAATCCGGCGCTCGCCGCGCTCAAGGATGGCCGCGTCATCGCCTATGGCACCATGGGCGGCGACGGCCAGCCGCAAACGCAAGCAGCCGTGTTCACACGCCACGTCTTTTTCCGCCAGCCGCTCGAGCAGGCGCTCGACGCGCCGCGCTGGCTGCTGGGGCGCACCTGGGGCTCGACCCACACCAACCTGCGGCTGGAATCCCGCTTCGACGGCAATCTGATCGACCGGCTGATGTCGGCCGGCCATGATGTCGAGGTACTCGGCGGCGCCTATTCCGACACCATGGGCCACGCCGGCGCCGTCATCTTGCATCCCGACGGCACGCTCGAAGGCGGCCACGATCCGCGCGCCGATGGCGGCGCGGCGGGCATCTGATTAACCGAGTCAATCTGCAACACTGTTACACGCCACCTTTATGCCGCACTCCATGATAATGTGCGCCGCATGACCGCTTCGCTCCGCATCCTGTTGATCGCCCTGACAACTCTCGCTTTCGCCGCGCCCGTGCGCGCGCATCCGCATGTCTGGGTGACCATGCACTCCGAGCTGGTCTATGCACCCGACGGCACCGTCACCGGCGTGCGCCACCATTGGGCCTTCGACGACATGTTCTCCGCCTTCGCCACGCAAGGGCTGGAGAGCAAGGAGAAGGACAAGTTTACCCGCGAGGAGCTGGCCCCGCTCGCCAAGGTCAATATCGAGTCGCTCAAGGAATACGACTATTTCACCTATGCGACCGCCGACGGAGTGAAGACGGAAATGACCGAGCCGTTGTCGGACTATTGGCTCGACTACAAGGATTCCGTCCTCACGCTCAACTTCACGCTGCCGTTCAAGACGCCGGTGAAGTCGAAGGAGCTGAAGATCGAGATCTACGATCCGACCATCTTCGTCGATTTTTCATTCGCCAAGGACAAGCCGGTCCAGCTCGTCGGCGCGCCGGCCTGCAAGCTCGACGTCGCGCTGCCGCGCGAAATGACCTACGCGGAAGGCAAGGCGCTCAGCAACATTCCCGCCGACCAGCAGAACACGACCATGGCCTGGGGCGCGCAGTTCGCCAATAAAATCCTGGTACACTGTCCTTGACGTAATTAGAACGTTCGCGGGGCGGCGTACGTGCGCGGGGAAGCCTAAAAATGTCGTCCGGCCGTTTGGCGCAAGGCGCGCTGTTCATCTTATGCTTGCTGCTCGTGCTCGGCGCGCTCGACGCCGCGCTGGCGCAGCCGTTCGGCATGACGCGCGGCGCGCCGCTGCCGGAAGTCGGCGGTTTCGCCGGCTGGATCTTCGCCAAGCAGGCCGAGTTCTACCGCATGATGTCGGGCACCATCCGCGCCGCCAAGGCCGACGGCAGCGCCGCCTATACGCTAATGGGCATCTCGTTTCTGTACGGAATTTTCCACGCCGCCGGCCCCGGCCACGGCAAGGCGGTGATCTCGTCCTATCTGGTCGCCAATAACGAGACCTGGCGGCGCGGCGTCGTGCTGTCGTTCGCCTCCGCGCTGCTGCAGGCATTTGTCGCGATCGCCATTGTTGGCATCGCGGCGGTGCTGCTCGACGCTACCGCCAAGACTATGGGCAACGCCGTCCGCGTCATCGAGATCGTGAGCTACGGCCTGATCGTGCTGATCGGGCTGCGGCTGCTATGGGTGAAGGGCCGCGCGCTTTTGCATCTGCTGCGTCCGGGCGCCCACGCCCATCACGATCATCAACATGGCCACGGTCACGCGCACGATCATGGCCATGACCATCATCATCACGACGATGACGAGGAGGCGTCCGCCTGGGGCCATGCCCATGCGCCGGAGCCGCAGGAACTCGCCGGCCGCCATTGGCTGCGGCACGGCTTGTCGGCCATCGTCGCGGTCGGTTTGCGGCCGTGCTCGGGCGCCATCATCGTGCTGGTGTTCGCGCTGGCGCAGGGGCTGTTCTGGATCGGCGCCGCCTCGACCTTCGTCATGGGGCTCGGCACCGCGATCACGGTCGCCACCATCGCCACCATCGCGGTCGGCGCGCGCGGACTGGCCGGAAAGCTGGCGAAGGCCAAGCCAGGCGCCGGCATGCTCCTGCTGCGCGCCTTCGAGACCGCGGCGGCGGCGCTGATCGTCGCCTTCGGCGCGCTGCTGCTCACCGGCTACATGGTGAGCGAGCGGTTGGTAGGGGTGTGATCCATTGTCGTCCCCGCGAAAGCGGGGACCCAGGGCCGCATATCTCTGGATTCCCGCTTGCGCGGGAATGAGCGGAAATCGGTTAGGAAAAATCCACTTTCCTAAGCTCGATCGGCTGTCCGTGCGGGGTGCGGTCGCAGGCGTGATCCCAGGCGTCGCGATAGCGATGCAGCGTGACCTCGGTCGTCACGCCTTTCTCGGCCACCAGTTTTTCCAGCGCCGCCAGCCAATGCGAATAATAGGTCTCGCCGGTGTCGGGATCGCCGGCGTCTTGCGCGCGCTTGATCTCGGCCGCGAGCGCCGCCGCCCATTCCGGCCAGGTGAATACGCCGCGGTCATGCAACGCCAACGTCATGGCAAAGGCCTGCGCCTCCCACGGCTCGCGGAATACCGGCCCGTCGGCATCGCGCGGAATGCTCGGCACTTCCTGCGTGGCGCGGGCTGCTGCGGCCTGGTCGATCATGCCGGCACCAGATACGGCTCCCAGGCATCGACCGAGACCTTCAAGGTCGGATCGCCGTCTTCACCCCACAATTCGCGGCCGTCGAAGCGCACCGTGTAGAGCCATTGCGGGTTCTCGCCGGCCCCTAGGGCATTGCTGTCGGGGAAAACGTGGCAGCCGATCACGCGCTCGATTGTACCGATGTGCCCGCGCACATAGCGCGGCAGCCGCGTGTGGGTGAGCGGGTTGATATTCTTCGCGCGCACTTTGTCGCCGAATTTGAACGCAGGCTTCGTGTTGGTCTCGCGTTCGGTCGGCCCGCCGCGATAAAGCACCTGCGCGACGTCGCCGGGCGACAGGATGCGCGTGACCGGCTTCGGCGGATGCAAGGAATGGCCGGCGGCGATCTCGTCGTCCACCACCAGACCGCGCTCCTTCAGCATCTGTTCCAGCGCCGGCAAACCAGATCTGATAGTAGCTCATCGACAGGTATTCGCCCGGCGGCCGGTTCTCGCGCGCGAAGCGCCCCATGTCGATGTTCCAGCCGCCCGGCATCGCCATCGCCAGCGTGAGCGCGAAGGCGCGCTTCTCCCAGTCGGCGTGGAACACCGGCTCGTTCGGCTCCGGCTCGACCGGCCCGAAGCCGTGCACGCCGCCCATGTCCTGCGCGCCGTTCATTTCAAATCCTTCGGCGACTTCGGCAATCCGGTCCCGATCATCGAGTCGCGCGTCACCAGTTCGGCGAGCTTTTCTTCGCTCCAGCCCTCGGTGCCGGCGGGCCGCAGCGGGATCACCAGATAGCGAATCTCGGAGGTCGAATCCCACACCCGGATCTCGGTGTCCGTCGGCAGCGCGACGCCGAAATCGGTCAGCACGCCGCGCGGATCGGAAACCACGCGCGACCGATAGGGCGCCGACTTGTACCAGACCGGTGGCAGGCCGAGCACCGGCCACGGATAACAGGAGCATAGCGTACACACGACCATGTTGTGCTGTTGCGGCGTGTTCTCCAGCGCGACGATGTGCTCGCCCTGGCGGCCGGCATAGCCGAGTTCGGCGATCGCCGGCGTGGCGTCCTTGAACAGCCGCGCGCGGTAGGCCGGATCGGCCCAGGCCTTGGCCACCACGCGGGCGCCGTTGCGCGGACCGACTTTCTTCTCGTAGGTCTCGATCAGCAGGTCGAGCGCGGCCGGATCGACATAGCCCTTCTCGGTCAGCACGGTTTCCAGCGCGCGCACGCGCAGCTGGGTTTCCGTGAGCTCGGAATGGTCGTGGTCGTGGTGGTGGTCATCGTGTCCGGACATGGCGGTACTATAAGCAAAAGACTTGGCCTTATGCCATCATCGGCGCCATGCGTTTTACGTCCATGACCGCGCTGGCCGACCGCATCGACCGCCTGACCACGGCGGTCGGGCGCGCGGTGGCGTGGCTGGCACTGGCCATCGTGCTGCTGCAGTTCGCGCTGGTTCTGGCGCGCTACCTGTTCGGGCTGGGCTCGATCTGGCTCACCGAAACGGTGATCTACGCCCACGCCACGCTGTTCATGCTGGCGGCGGCCTGGACGCTAAAGGCCAGCGGCCATGTGCGGGTCGATGTGTTCTATGCCGAGGCTAGTCCACGCACGCGCGCCAAGATCGACCTGATCGGGGCGCTGCTGCTGCTGCTGCCGTTCGCGTTGGTGCTGCTGTGGCTGGCCTGGCCCTATGCCGCGCGCTCGTGGGCAATCCTCGAGCGTTCGCAGGAGACCAGTGGCCTGCCGCTGGTGTTCGCGCTCAAGACGCTCATTCCGCTGTTCGCGCTGCTGATGGCGCTGCAAGGCATCGCGCAGGCGATAAGGGCGGTCATTCTTCTTATCCCTCCCCCGCTTGCGGGGGAGGGTGGTCGACGTAGTCGACCGGGTGGGGGCTGATGCCGCTCACTGAGGCCCTCGCCATCCTCATGGTCGCCGCGGTCATCGCCGCGCTGATGGCCGGCTATCCGGTGGCGCTGACGCTGGCCGGTGTCTCGCTGATGTTCGGCATGCTCGGCCACATGCTCGGCGCCATGGGATTGGGGATTCTAGGAGCATTACCGCAGCGCATTTTCGGCGTGATGACGAACGAAGTTCTGCTCGCGATCCCGATGTTCATCTTCATGGGGGTCATGCTCGAACGCTCGCGCGTCGCCGAGGAGCTGCTGGAGACCATGGGCCGGCTGTTCGGCACCCTGCGCGGCGGGCTCGGCATTTCGGTGGTCATCGTCGGCACGCTGCTCGCGGCGGCGAAAGGCGTGGTCGGCGCCACTACGGTGACCATGGGCCTGATCGTGCTGCCAACCATGCTGCGCTTCGGATACGATCCGCGGCTCGCCGCCGGCACCGTCGCCGCCACCGCCACGCTGGCACAGATATTTCCACCTGCCACCGTGCTGGTGCTGCTCGGCGACCAGCTCGGCAACGCCTACCAGGCGGCGCAATTGTCGAAGGGAATCTTCGCGCCGCGTTCGGTCAATGTAAGCGACCTGTTCGCCGGCGCGCTGCTGCCTGGCTTCGCGCTGGTCGCGCTCTATCTGCTCTACCTGATCGCGGTCGCGATCCTGCGCCCGAAAGCCGCGCCGGCCATGCCGCCCGATCCCAATGCGCCGCGCGGGCTCAAACTCGCGCGCAAGCTGGCGGAAGTCCTGGTCGCGCCGGTGTTGCTCATTCTGGCCGTGCTCGGCTCGATCCTCGGCGGCGTGGCGACGCCGACCGAAGCCGCATCGGTCGGCGCCGTCGGTTCCATTTTGCTCGCCGCGCGCAAGGCCGGCTTGCACGGACTGATGATGCCGGTGGTGGAAAAGACCACGCAGATCACCGCCATGATCTTCCTCATTCTGATCGGGGCCACGCTATTCAGCCTGGTATTCCGCGCGCTCGGCGGCGACGACATGGTGCATCGCGCACTCTCAAATTTGCCGGGCGGCGTGAACGGTGCGGTGCTGGCGGTGATGCTTACGATGTTCCTGCTCGGCTTCGTGATGGACGCCTTCGAGATCATCTTCGTAGTGGTGCCGATCGTGGCGCCCGCGCTGCTGATCATGCCCGGCGTCGACCCGGTCTGGCTCGGCATCATGATGGCGGTAAACCTGCAGACCTCCTACATGCACCCGCCACTCGGGCCGACGCTGTTCTATCTGCGCGGCGTGGCGCCGCCCGAGATCACCACACGGCATATCTATGTGGGCATCATTCCGTTCGTGCTGATCCAGCTCTTCGCGCTGGTGGTGCTGTGGTTCCTGCCCGACTTAGCGACCGCGCTGCCGCATGCGCTTTATGGGCGGTGATGCGTTCAGCCCAACAGCGGCCAAAATCGCTCGACCAGAACCCAGAGCCACACCGCGCCGGCCAGCAGCAGCGACAGAAAGATGGCGGCGGAGCCCATGTCCTTGATGCGCTTGAGGGCCGGATCTTGATCGAGGGTGATGCGATCGCTCAGCTTCTCAATCGCGGTATTGAGCAATTCGACAATGAGGATGAAGACCAGCGCGCCGATCAGTGCAAAGCGCTTGCCGGCGTCTGCGGTCAGGAAGCAGGCGAGCGGTATTCCGATCGCTAGCAGCGCCAGCTCCTCGCGGAACGCCTGTTCCGATTGTGTCGCTGCAACGAGGCCGTGCCAGCTATTGATGGTTGCTCGCCAAAGTCGTTTCACGCCATCCGCCCCCGTCAACGGCCTGCCCGGGCAAACTACGCGGGCTCTTTTTGCTAGTCTATTCCATACCATCATACGGGGTGTGTATAAGGACGCTGCATGAAAGCCGCCGATCTCTTCAGCCTGAAAGGCCGCGTCGCGCTGGTCACCGGCGCCTCCAGCGGGCTGGGCACGCAATTCGCCAAGGCGCTGGCCGAAAACGGCGCCGCCGTCGCGCTGGTGGCGCGGCGGGCCGACCGGCTGGCGGACATGAAGAACGCGATCGAAGCCGCTGGCGGCCGCGCGGTGGCGATCGAGGCCGACGTCACCGACCGCGCCGCCATGCTGCGCGCCTTCGACGCCGCTGAGGCAGCCTTCGGCACCGTCACCATCCTGGTCAACAATGCCGGCGTCGCGCACGGCGGCCGCGCCGTCGACATGCCGGCGGAGGAATGGCGCCGGGTGCTCGGGACCAATCTCGACGCGGTGTTCTACTGGGCGCAGGAGGCGGCGCGCCGCATGCTGGCGGCCAAGAAGCAAGGCGCGATTATCAACATCGCTTCGGTGCTAGGCCTCGCGGTTTCCAAGGGGGCCGTCGCCTATGCCACCGCCAAGGCCGGCGTGATACAGGTCACCAAGGCGCTGGCCGTGGAGCTGGCCTTCAAGGGCGTGCGCGTCAATGCGCTTGCGCCCGGCTGGTTCGTGACCGAACTGAACGACACGTATCTCCTTAGCGAGGCGGGCGACGCGATCAAGCGCGAGATTCCGATGGGCCGCTTCGGCATCGATGGCGATCTCGACGGCGCGCTGCTGCTGCTCGCCTCGGACGCCGGCCGCTTTATCACCGGCGCCACCATCGTGGTCGATGGCGGACAGGTGGTGACAATTAGAGGGTAAGGGAACTGACCATGGACTTCACACTTTCACCCGAGATCGAATCCATCCGCCTGCGCGTGCGCGCTTTCGTCGAGGAGCACGTGCTGCCGCTCGAAGCGGACAAGGAAAATTTCACCGAGCATGAGAACATCCCGGCGGCGCGGCTGGCGCCGGTGCGCGAGAAAGCCAAAGAAGGCTGGCCTGTGGGCGCCGCAAGCGCCCAAAGAATACGGCGGCATGGGGCTGCCGATCGTGGCCTGGGCGGCGATCTACGAGGAGGCGGCGCGCTCGATCTTCGGCCCGCTCGCGATCCATTGCATGGCGCCCGACGACGGCAACATGAATCTCTTGGCGCGCGCCGGCACGCCCGCGCAGAAGGACAAATGGCTCAAGCCGATCGTCGACGGCAAGGTGCGCTCGGCCTTCGCCATGACCGAGCCGCATCCCGGCTCCGGCTCCGATCCCGGCATGATGCTGACGCGCGCCGAGAAGAAGGGCGACCGCTACATCATCCGCGGGCGCAAATGGTTCATCACCGGCGCCGAAGGCGCCGCGCATTTCATCCTGATGGCGCGCACCTCGGACGAGCCGCGCCGCGGCCTTACCGCGTTCCTCTATCACAAGGATCAGCCCGGCTGGCGCATCCTGCGCCGCATCCCGATCATGGGGCCGCACGAGCACGGCGGCCATTGCGAGATCGAATATGACGGGCTGGAAATCCCCGAAGAAAATATTCTGCTCAATGTCGGCGACGGCTTGCGCGTCACGCAAATCCGGCTCGGGCCGGCGCGGCTGACGCACTGCATGCGCTGGCTCGGCTTCGCCAAGCGCTGCATGGAGATCGCGCAAGAGTATGTCGGCCGGCGCGACGCCTTCGGCAGCAAGCTCGCCAGCCGCGAGGGCATCCAGATCAAGCTCGGCGAGGTGGCGCACCAGATCGAGATCGGCCGCCTGCTCACCATGCACGCGGCCTGGAAGCTCGACCAGGGCGACCGCGCGCGCAAGGAAGTCTCGATGGCCAAGGTGCAGGTCGCCGACACGTTGCACCAGGCCGCCGACGTGGCGATCCAGCTCAACGGCGCGCGCGGCTATTCCAAGGACACCGTGCTGGAATGGATCTACCGCTACGGCCGTTCGGCGCGGCTCGTCGACGGCGCCTCGGAAGTGCACAAGATGGTGCTCGCCCGCTTCATGCGCGAAGAGGGCCGCGATTTCTGGAAGTGGGGATAGACGGCGGCGAACGCTGCGAGTAACCGATCGATTTTGCTGGCGTCAGCCCCGCGCGACCGCGATCTCCAGTGGAAAGTCGTCAACGACCTCGTGCCCGCTGTCGGTGACGATGAATGTGTGGCCGAGGAAAATGCCGAAAAGACCGTCTGGCGTGATCGGATTGGGTTCCGCCATGATCACCATGCCGGGCGCCAGCACCTCCTCGAATTTTTCGGCGGAGACGTGCTCCGCCACGACGTGCGGCTTGTCGGTGACCAGGTCAATGCCGTGGCACTGCGTCGGCCGCGATTGGTAGCCGTTATCGCGAAAGAATTTGCTCGCGAGGCGCATGGCTTCCACTGGCTTTCTCGGCGCGATCTCGGCAACGATGCGCCGATAACCGGGTAGCGTGATGTCGTTCCAGAACTTCTTCACCATTTCAGTGGGCTCGCCCACGCAGATGGGTGAGCCGATCTGCGCCGTGTAGCCGCGATAGCCGGCGGCCAGCTCCATATTGACGATGTCGCCCTTTTGCAGCACGCGACCGGAGGGGCGCGGGTTGCCGAAAATCATCGTCGGGTTCGCCATCGGCGTCGAGCCGATGATCAGAAAGTCGATATCGCCGCCGCCTTCGAGGATGGCCGCGCCCGCCGCTGCGCGCAGCTCGTACTCTTTCACCCCAGGACGAGCCCGCGCCACCATCGCATCCATGGCCTTTTGGCACAGCACCCCGGCCTTGCGGACGCAGTCGAGCTCCTCGGCGCTGTGGATCGACAGCAGCTCGTGCAAAAAGCCCTTGGTGAATACCAGCTCCGCGTCGGGCAGATTCTCGCGCAGCACATTGTATTGGTTGACCGGAAGATAGTCGCCGTGCCGCGGATCGATCTCCATGAGGCCTACTCGGCCGCGCTCGAGTTTTAGTTCGCGGATACGCTCGACCATGATGTCGGCATAGCGGCCGCTGCGGCTGTGGCGGACGTCCTTGACCGCGACCTCGACCTGGCGGCGCACGGCTTCGGCATGCGTGCCGCCCATGGAATAGATCAACGTGGGCTCACCTTCGAGCGGGACGAGCACGTAGCTCGACAGCGCGTGCCATTCCCAATGGCCGGTCAGCCACAGCATCCCGCCGCCAAAGCTCCAGTGGCTGGGACCACCGGGGACGATCAGCACATCGAGTTTGTGCTCGCGCATTTTCGCGCGCAACGCACGATAGCGGCGGTCGTATTCGGCCTTCGAGAACTGCTCCCACACGGCGTCGCGGTAATAGGGCGTGTCGCGCATATTGGCGAAGGGCAGCGACTGGTCGAGCTTGGTGCGCACGACATCCCACGGCTGCGGGCCGATACGGGGCGGGCTGATAGTCATTGTGAGTCTTTCTCGACCTTGTAGACGGTCATGCTCTGCGAGAGCGCTAGCCCAAGCTCAGTCGACCGGTTCGATATGGGCTTCTTTGGCAAGCTGCTGTGTCGCGGCGAGATCGTCTTTGAAGAACTTGCCGAATTCCTCTGAACTGATCTGCGCCGGCTCGACACCAAGCTTGGCCAGTTTGTCCTTGAGGGCCGGATCCTTCAGCGCTTCTTGGGTCACGTCGTGCAGTTTCTTCACGACGTCGGGCGGTGTCTTTGCCGGCGCCGATATGCCGTTCCAGAAGCGGAAGACGGCGTCCGGATATCCGGCTTCGACGACCGACGGCACGTTCGGCAGCCGCGGCACGCGTTGCGGTGAGCTCACAGCCAGGATGGTGAGCTTGTCGCTTCCGAGTGCCGAGGCCGCTGCCGCCAACGGAATGAAGTAGAAGTCGATATTGCCGGCCATCACTTGCACGAGGCCGCCTTCCTTGAACGGCACGTGGCGAACGTCGATCTTGGCCGCGAGCCGGAATCGTTCCGCCGCCATATGCGAGGAGGAGCCAATGCCGGCGGAGGCAAAAGTCAGCGTACCTGGCTTCTCCTTCGCGGCGGCGACCAAGTCGGCCAGTGTCTTGAACCCACTCTTGGCCGAAGCGACCAGAATGTTCGGCGAGGTGCCGAGCAAGGCCACCGGAACGAAATCCTTGACGGGATCATAAGGCAGCTTGCTGTGCAGCACGGTTTCGGTGGCCATCGAAGAGGAGCTGGTTACCAGCGTGTAGCCATCCGGGTCAGACCTGGCGACGGACGCGAAGCCGGTGGCTCCGCCGGCGCCGGGCTTCAATTCGATGATCATCGGCTGTCCGATCAGCTGCGACACCTGATCGAGGACGACCCGCGTGACGGTATCCGAGGCGCTTCCGGCCGGGTAGGGACTGATCACCCTGATGGGTCTGTTCGGATATTGCTGCGCATTCGCCGACGCGGTTGCGGCAATGAGGATTGCCGGCAGAGCGGCACGGTACAGCACGCGAAAGGACTTCTTGAGAACAGTAATCATGTGAATACCGTCCTAGTTCCGATAGCTCTTGTCGATGCCGTCGAGCACGCGCAGGTAAGCCGGCCAGTCGGCGCTGCCGCGGCCGGCATCGTGATGCTCGAATTGCTCGGCGACCTTGGCGCAAACTTCCGGCGGCACCTCGAGCAGTTCGCCGCCGGTTGCTTCCATCTTCAACTGGATTTCGGCGGCGCTGAGCAGATATTTCATCAGCACGAAGGCCTCGCGCGCGCTCTTGCCGACCGTGAGCAGACCGTGGTGCTGCATGATCATGGCGCGGTTCTTCCCGAGGTCATTGTTGATGCGCGCGCGCTCGTCGAAATCCTCGGTGATGCCTTCATAGGGGTGATAGCCGAGGCGCTTGTAGAAACGCAGCGCTTGCTGCGAAATCATGCGCAGCCCGTGCTTCAAGCCCGACAGCGCCGTGCCGTTTTCGGTGTGGACATGCACCGCGCAGTTCACGTCCGGCCGCGCACTCAGCACGCCGCCGTGCAGCGTGAAGCCCGGCCGGTTGACCCCAGACTTTTCGTCCAGGTCCTCGTCCATGTTGACCTTCACCAGGTTAGACGCGGTCACCTCGGTGTAGAGCAGCTCATGCCGCTTCATCAAGAAATTGCGCGGCTCGCCCGGCACCCGCATGGACGAGTGGTTGTAGATCACGTCGTCCCAGCCGTAATGAGCGAGCAGCCGATAGACGGCGGCGAGATCGACCCGCGCCTGCCATTCCGCCGGTGCAATTCGATCCTGTGAAACTGCCGCGACCGCGGCGACTTTGGCGCGCGTGTTCATGGGGTTTCCTCCAATTTGCGCGGAGATTACCACAGCGGCTGCGCTTGGCCAGATCGCGCCGCACCAGTATAGAGAAACTCATTATGAGCAAAGCCATCCCGATCCGCATGGGCGGCTACGGCCCGCCCACCACCGGTTTCAGCAAATCGCTGAAATTCATCGGCGACAAATTGCGAGGCCAGTTCGGCCCGCGCGTCGCCATCGAATACGTCTGGAACATCATGGAGCACGGCTACAAGGCCGAGGACATTCTCACCTTGGTCGAGAACGGCGAGATGACGCTCGGCTATCAGTCGTCGAGCTACTTGACCGATCGCGTGCCGGAACTGGGCTTCGTCGATCTGCCGTTTTTGTTCGCCGACAACGCGCAGGCGCGCGCGCGCCATGGACGGCGCGCTCGGCGCGTTCCTGGCCGCTAAGACCGAGGAGCGCATCGGCTACCGCATCCTCGGCTGGTTCGAGAACGGCTTCCGCCACATCTCCAACCGGCTGCGGCCGGTTCACCTGCCGGCCGACCTTAGGGCCATGAAAATCCGCGTGCTGCCGAGCGAGATCCAGAAGCGCACCTTCGAACTGCTCGGCGCCATCGCCATGCGCATGGACCTGACCGAGGCCATCGCCATGATCAAGGCCGGCACGCTCGACGCGCAGGAAAATCCGCTCGCCAACACCGTCACCTATGGCGTGCACAAGTTCCACAAGTTCCACACGCTCACGTCTCACTTCTACATTTCGCGACCCATTTTCCTGCACCGCGCGTCGTTCGACGCCTGGCCGGACGATCTTAAAGCGGCGATGCAGGCTGCGGTGATCGAAGCCGTCGCCTTCCAGCGCCGGCTCGCGGTCGAGGAGCATGAGGCTTCGCGCAAGATCATCGAGGACGCCGGCTGCGAGATCGTCGAGCTAACGCCCAAGGAACACGCCGCCTTCGTCGCCGCCGTCCAGCCGCTGCTCACCGACGCGCGCAAGATGTATGGCGAGAAAATGTTTAAGTTGGTGGCAAAGGCTTAGCCGCCATTCGCGGATGGTACCTTAGCCCTCATTCGATCACCTCGTCGGCGCGGCCGAGAAGAGTGGGTGGGACCGTGAGGCCTAATGCCTTCGCGGTCTTGAGGTTGATGATCAGTTGGAACTTGGTGGGAACCTGAACCGGCAGTTCAGCGGGGCTTGTCCCTCGAAGAATGCGATCGACATATCCTGCCGACCGGCTGAACAGATCGAGATTATAGGGTCCAAACGCCAGCAGGCCGCCATCCTGAGCCTGGGTGCGCAACGGATATACCGCGGGAATCTTGAAACGTGCCGCCGCCGCGATGACCGTTCCACGATGCACTCGCATGAAACCATCCGTCATGACTACCAGCCCGGCATTCGGCTCGGCCGCGAGCGCCGCCATTGCTGTTTCGATTTCAGCATCGCTCTTGACCGGAGCCAAGATCGATTTGACGCCAAGAGCTCGCGCACCGGATTCGAATGCCGGCTGGAAATAGGCGCCGCGCCCCGGGGCCGTGTCGGGATTGAACATGAGCGCCGCCCGGGTCACGCTCGGTGCGACTTCCTTGAGGAGCTCCATCCATTTGCCGCCGACGGACGCTTCCAGATTGATGAACCCGGTGATATTGCCGCCGGGTCGCGCAAGGCTGGCGACGAAGCCGTCGCCAACCGGGTCGGAAACGATGACGAACACGATGGGAATGGTGCGGGTCTCCCGGTGGAACGCGGCGGTGACCGGCGTCGTATTTGCTAGAATTGCGTCAGGTCGGAGCGCGACTAGTTCCCGCGCAAAGGACGCCATGCGGTCGACGTTGCCTTCGGCCCATCGGTAGTCGATCTGCAAATTGCGCCCCGCTGTCCACCCCAGCTCCTGAAGCCCGGTCACGAAGGCGCTGACAAAAGATTGCGCCTCCGGCTCATCCCTCGCGTAGGCCATCAGCACGCCGATGCGCCGCATCCGCTCGCTCTGCTGCGCGCTCACCACGAGCGGCCATGCCGCCGCCGCGCCGCCGAGAGCTAAGATGAACTCGCGCCGCTGCATGTGCCCCCGTCCGGACGACGGCTTTAATAATTCGCAAAATATAGCAGCCTTGGCCCCGGTAGCGAGCGAGAAATACGGTACATGATCGGCCCTTATGAAGTGCGGCCAGGAAATGTTTAAGATGGCGGCAAAGGCTTAGCCTTTATTCCCAGATGGTGCCTTGAACCAAATAATCACCGGGCGGGCGGAACAGATATGAATATTAAACCGCAGTCCACCGAGTTTGGGGCCTGGAACCCGGGTTTGGAATCGGAGGTGCCGCGAGAGTATTTGCCGCTCTCGACAATATTCCGCAGCGATAACGTTTCGACCGGCGTTGCGAAAGCGCATGAACTGAGCGACTACTGCGGTTTGCCCGTGGAGGAGCTTGTCGCGTTTCGCGCCGATCGATTGATCGTCCACGAATTGCTCATCCAAGTGACGACCGGCGTTGCTGTCCCGGACGGCCGGGACTACGAAGACTTGGGCCGAAACTTTCGTGTCATCGCTAGCACCATTCTCAATCGATATATTGCGCCCCATCGCAGGGAATTGGTGCAACTATTCGAGCAACTGAAAAGGGAAGCATCCCTCAAGATCGAGCGGGAGTTCGCAAAAGCCTTCGCCGACCCGAAGCCGGCAGTCAAAGCCGATGAAGGAGGCCTGTGGCGGCGGCTATTCGCATTTCATACGTCAACAAAACGACCGACCGCGCCGATCGAGACCGGCGCAGAGCGCGACCGGCGGATTGTTTCCGAATGGCGGAAAAAATCGGAAACTGCGGACAATCGGTTGGACGAAGCCTGCTGCGATGCATTGAACAGGGTCGCAACGGCGGTCATGAGCCGGCGCGGCCGGCTGTTCGGCGACAACGCATTGCTCACGGAACTCGCCGTCACGTTGGTCTGTAATGAATATGGCAGCGAAGTCATTGGCGACGCTATCGCTCCGTTTTTTCAAGAGGCGGTTTCGCGCGAAAGTTACCGGCCATTGCCGCCGCAGGAAAAACCGGTCGTCATGAACGTCAAGGGTGCGTCGGCGTCCGGCAAAAGCACGATGCGGCCGCTGCAGAAAATCCTGGCGCAAAAACTTAATTTTCCATGGGAAGAGTTTGCGCTGATCAGTCCCGACATTTGGCGAAAGTTTCTTCTGGACTACGAGTCGCTGGGTCCTGCCTACAAATATGCCGGCACGCTGTCAGGGATCGAGGTCGAAATCATCGACAAGAAGCTCGATCGCCGCATGGCGGCTAGAGCCGCCAGAGGAGAGATGTCGCATCTGCTGATCGACCGCTTCCGTTTCGATAGTTTTGTGCCCGATTGGGAAGGCAAGGGGTCCAGCCGGTTGCTGACGCGATTTGGCGAGCTGGTCTACATGTTTTTCATGATTACGCCGCCGGAAATGACCGTCGAGCGCGCTTGGACGCGAGGACTGAAAGTCGGCAGGTACAAGGCCGTTGAGGATCTCCTGGCTCATAACGTCGAAGCCTTTACCGGCATGCCTGAATTGTTTTTCACCTGGGCGCTGACCACCGGAAAGCGAGTCCACTACGAGTTTCTCGATAATAGCGTCGCGGAAGGTCGCCCTCCACGGACTGTGGCATTTGGTTGGAACGGAGAAATGACCGTCTTGGACATCAAAAGTATGCTCGATATCGAAAGGTTTAGGAAAATAAATATTCACGCTCAGAAACCCGAGGAAGTTTACGTCAATGAGAACTTGGCACCGGAGTGTAACGTTGAGTTTCTGAAGCGGTGCGCACGCTGGATTCCGATCATTAATTTCGCCGACCATGAAACGGGCCAAGTCTATGCGCGGCTGAAACACGGCAAGTGGGTATGGCGCGACGAGCAACGGTTCGCCGATGTGCTCAACGATCCCGATGCCAAGGCCGGTTTGCAGGCGATCGCTCCAAATAACTATGAGTTGACCGGCGGGACGACGGGAAAGCGGACGAATTTGGCTATAGACAAAGCGCACACTCTGGGCGCTTGGGGTGAGGCAGCGAGCGCCGCGTGAGGCGGCGTCCCCAACATGGTTTCCGCGCGCTTAACAAAACCGAATGTCCGGCCTCGGCCTTTCGGTTCGGCGGTTTACGCCGCGGAAACCACTCTCTACTTGATAGCGGTCAGCCGGTTCGAATTTATGGTTAATAATATAATAAAAACAAGTACTTATGAAGACGCTCATAACGCTTAGGTTGCTTGGCGCTTTTGGGTGACACGGCCGGCGTCTTACATGGATATTCGCGATCCACTTGGCGAGCCGTAACGAGAGCGATACCAATTATCAATTTGCGAATATTAACGAACGGATTGACGACGCTATTCAGACATCTAAGCAGTCGCAGCAAACTTTATTACATGACATTGACTGCCCGCGAATCCATCAAGCGTTGCTTATGCTGTTGTCCAACGGACTGCGTGTATATTTCTGGCTAGAACATCAGCGACGCGGATTTCGCAAAATTTAAATCAACCAGGTACTCGCCCGCGTGATCGGCTCGGGCTTGTGCATCTCTTTCCAATTCGGCCGCGCGTCCGCGCCTACCCAGAAGCGATTTTTCAGGCGATCAAAGCGTGATATGCTAAATAAAGCCACACACTTTCGACGCGTGGATCCAAATACCTGATCGGATTTCGGCGACGACCCGGACGCGGAAAAAGGCGGAGCTGCGCGACCGCCTTTTAGTGCATGCGGGAGGGGAACTATTTTAACGAGGGCGATCCGGGTGTTCTAAGATGCGCTCGAATTCGCGCATAAGCCTTCGCCGTTGAGAGGTAAACGCGATGACGACCAAGGGCATTACACCAAACAATATGGCGCCCGAGAGGCCAACGAACAGGGGTTTTTGGCCCGGATCGTTGATGAGTCCACCAAAGGACGCGGCGAAGAATGGGATAAAGAAGAACAGCACTACGAGGCTTAGGAAACACCATGCTGCACCGCTCCGACCCTTCATCCGCTGAGTTATCAACCCAATCAGCATGGGCCCGCTGCCCAAGACTCCCAAGAAAACAATGGCATCGCTTTTGGCTCCGGTCAGAAGCCCGAAGACGACAGGCGCTAACAAGATCGCAGCAGCAAGAACTCTCTTGTTCATTTTCAATGTCAGGTTGGTCTGTTCCTTAATCGCTTCGGTGATCGATATCAGGACACCAGACCGGAGACTATTAAGCTAAACGACCTAGGCCCGCGCCAAAATCCTACCCGAATCAAGCAGCCAATACAGAATCACATCCGATTCATCCGACTCAACAAGTTCCTGGATCGGCTTTTCCCTCCAGAAATGCGCGCGCCGCAATTCGACACGCGTCACGTTGAAGCCCTGCGGCGTGTGCGCTTATTGGCATGCGCGGACGACTAGGCTATCAGACCTAATGGTCGCCTTGCTTGAACGCCGCTACACGTGTCCCCCAACGTGGCACCAAGGTTCGGACCTCCTGGCAGGCGCAACCCCAGCATACTACGGCCCGACATATCGAGTATCCAAAGATCAAAGGGCACCTGGATGCTTTGAACATCCTCCGCGCGGCGGCCCTAACCCGCAGCAGGAGCAACTGCGATGACGACCGAAAAAACATTTCGCCGCACTCTTTCCGCAGCGTCGGCCGTAGAATCTGATCCGATCTGTTCCGCAATCGAGCAACATCGGAAGCTTACTGCAGAAAGTGACCGTCTCTATGACATGCTCCAGAAGGCGGAGAACGTGGCCGAAAAGAAGCACGGCCGGCGCCCTTCGTCATTGATAGCCTGGCGCAGTTACTCGGTGATCGGCGCTTCCGAGATCGATGATCGCCGCGAAGAATTTTTGCGACAACCGGGCGCTGACCAGAAACAGGTGGAACGGGAATATCGATACGCAAAGGAGCGCGCGCGCGCCGCCGTGCGTGCCGGGCTTGAATGGGATAAGCGTGCGGGCATAGCGCCGTTGCGCCAGCTATACGAACGCACGCGACGTGCGGAGACAGCCGCTGGTATATGTATGGCTAAGACGAAACCGACTACGCTGGCAGGGGCGGCCGCCCTGGTTGACTACGTGAGGCACGATATCGATTTCGAAGAAGGTCCCGAGTGGCACAAGATCGCGCTTGCGACAACGGCAGCGGCGCTCAGTAGCATGTCATCGCGGGGTGTGCCGTGAACCGGCGCTACAACGGCAAAAGCGAAGTCGATACCGCAAGCAGCTTGCCTGGGCAGGGATCCATTCGTCCATCCTGATGCGGCGACCTTCACCGGCAATGTCGACCGGAGCATTCCGGCGAAAATTGTGGCTCTGCCTTCGTGCGTTAAGCGGCTTCGCTGACAGTATGGCGCATGGGACCCCCAACGTTCTAACCCCCGGCCCCTCTGTTTAAACCTAATCCAACCATCATCAACAACCTCGCACTGCTCAACTCGAGCCATAGGTTCATCCTTCAACGAACGCCCGAGGTGTGGCCAGTCTCGCGGAGACGGTGCGCTTATTCGCAGTCGACGGCTATGCGGATTTCAACGCGCCAGGTGAGAGAAATCGCGAGCCCGCAACGGCAACGGCCGCACGACGATGGACGCCAAGCTTGCCGAATAGTGCCGCCACGTGAATTTTCACGGTTCCCTCGCCAAGCCCAAGGCTGCGCGCGATCTCCTTGTTGGTCCTGCCCTGCACGATCAGGTACAAGACATCTCGCTGACGGCGGGTCAGCGTATCCATGCTTAAAGGCAGTGACACCGCCGGGGCTTCCGTTAACGTAAGGTGCGGCTTCTTCCGGATCGAACCCACAGCTGGCGGGGACGACATGTTGTCGGCCGGTCGTTCTGACGCGCCGGGGATGCTCGCCCACAATGGCCAGACAGAACCGCAGTTCGGAGCAGACACGATCATCACTTTTCCGCGCGAACTATCGGACCGGACGACATCCGGATCCAGATGTATTGTTTTCACTTTACGCACTCCTACTGTTGACGCTCCTCTTCCATTAAAACTATCAATAAAATCATGGGCTACCTGTGAAATTCGTCACCGGTGCGATTAGAACTGACAGCTTAGGTATTATTACGTATATGAGGATGTCCTTCCCATAAAACACGTTTCCATGGCCAGTCCGTCGCGGTTGATGATTTATAAACCGGAGACCGTCACCAGCAGAGCCGCCAGCAGCACGGCGACCAACACGGCCGCGCCGGCGATGCGTCTCATGCGCACCGCGAACACTTTGCGCGCCGAAACCGGCGAGGTCAGGGTCAGGTCGAGATCGGACTCCTCGACAATAGCGTTAATATCGCCGTTTAGCATTAAGCGAAACTGCTGGCCGTGCTCCGCCGCAGCCGCTTGCCGCCTATGGCGTGGTCGCCGGCATGGGGGCGGTGGCGACGGCGGCGGCGCTCGCGCTGACCATCGCGCTGTTCCGCCTGGTCGGGGCCAAGCGCACGCGGCTGATCGCGCAGATCGTGTCGGCGGTGATCGGCGCGGCCTTCGTCATCGGATTGCAGATCGCCGCGATTTTTTCCTCCGGCAGCATTTCACGTTTCACGGCGCTGCAATCGGAATGGATGCTGCCGCACGCGCCCGACACCAGCAGCGTCTTCTGGTGGCCGGCGCACGCCGTGCTGGGCGATCCACGGGCGCTCGTTGCCGTCGTGGCGTTCAGCTTTACCGTGCTCGGGGTCTCGATTGCGGTGTTCTCGGGCCGCTTCGGCGACCATGCCTTGGCAGCCGCCGGCGTTTCGAGCGCGGTCGTGCGCCAGCGTCGCTGGTCGCTCGCCTTCCGCCGCCGCTCGCCGCCGCGCGTGCTGCGGCAGAAGGAATGGACGCTGCTGCGGCGCGACCCTTGGCTGATGTCGCAGACGCTGATGCAGATTCTCTACCTGCTGCCGCCCGCATTGTTGCTGTGGGTCACCTTTTGCGACGGCAATGGTGCTTACGTCGTGTTGATTCCGGTGGTGGCGATGGCGGCCGGTCAGCTCGGCGGCGGGCTGGCTTGGCTGTCGATCTCGGGCGAAGACGCGCCGGATCTGGTCGCCACCGCGCCGATCGCCGCCCCGCGCATCGTATGGGCCAAGATCGAGGCGGTCATCGGCATGATCGCGCTGGTGTTCGCGCCGATCGTGGCCGTGCTGGTCTTCGATTCGCTATTTGCCGCCGTGGTTGCGGGCGTGGGCGTGCTGGCCGCGGCCGGCGCCGCCACGCTGATTCAGCTCTGCTTCCGGGTGCAGGCGCGGCGCAGCCAGTTCCGCCGTCGGCAGCCGTCATCGCGCATCGCGACTTTCGCCGAGGCATTTTCATCGATCGCCTGGGCCAGTACGGCGGCGCTGGCGGCGGCGGGGACTTGGATAGCGCTGGGTCCGGCGCTGGTCGCCATCGGCATTCTGGCCGGCGTCCGGCTGATCGGCCCGCCGAGCGCATGATCCCGAAAAAGCCTGCCCCGGACTTGATCCGGGGTGGGAACCGGTTTTCGGGCAAGATCATACGCAAAAAATTATGACCGTCAGACATACGCCGCGCGATAGCGCTGCCGCGCCACCAGCAGTCCGACCACCAGCAGATTGAGCAGGTTGGCGCCGACGCCGGTGGCGAAGGCGGGCGCGTAATAGCCGAAATGATCATAGAGCAGGCCGGCGATCCAGCCGCCGGCGGCCATGCCAAGGCCGCTGAACAAAAGCAGCGTCGGAATCCGCCAGGAGGCTTCCGAGGCCGGGAACAGTTCGCGCAGCGCCAGTACATAGGCCGGGATGATGCCGGAAAAGCCGAGCCCGAAGGCGGCGGCGACGGTGAACAGCCCGACCTCATCCTGCGTGAGCAGGAACGACGTCATGGCCGCCGCCTGCCAGGCCGATCCGATCAGCACGGTGGCGAGCCCGCCGATGCGGTCGGAAATCGCGCCCCAGATCTGCCGGCTGAGGAACGCGGTGCCGAGCAAGACCGACAGCATCAAGGCGCCGACCGATCGGCTGATGCCGAGATCGCTGCAGAACGCGACCAGATGGCCCTGCGGCATCGCCATCGGGATGCAGCACAGCACCGCCGCGCCGCACATCAGTGCGAACACCGCATTGGGCGGCCAGCCGAGCACGCGCGCCTTGTCGCCAGCGCCGTCTGACGGTACCGCCGGATAAATCACTTCGGGGGGATGGCGGAAATAAATCGCCGCCAGCGGCACGATGACGATGATCTCTGCAGCTGCGTACCACAGCATCGTCTGCCGCCAGCCGGCATAGGCGATCATGCGCTCGAACACCGGCGGCCACATGGCGCCGGCGAGATAGCTGCCGCTCGAGATCAGCGCCAGTGCCGAGCCGCGCCGGCGGTCGAACCAGCGGCTGACATAGATGTACATCGGCGCATTGATGCCGCCGAGCCCGATCAGGCCGATGAACAGGCCGTGCCCGATCCACAACGGCCAGGGCGGGCCGAGGGTCGACAGCGTCAACCCGACGCCGATCATTAGCGAGCCGCAGAGCACGGTCCAGCGCGTGCCGACCCGGTCGGCGATGCGGCCCATCATGATGCCGCCGGCGCCAGAGCCGAGCCAGGCCAGCGCGCTGGCGAGCGCCGGGATCGAGCGCGTGCCGCCCACTTCGGCGGCGATGTCCTTGAGCGCCACCGCCGTGATCCAGGCGGCGCCGAACGACATCATCATGATGAACAGCGCCACCGAGGCGACGACCCAGGATGCGCGGCTCTCGATCGAGGAGGATTGCAACATCAAAAGGGAACCCGGCGGACGGTACCTTTTACAGGCCACGCCAGATTTGACCACTGCGCCATACTGGAAGCTGCCCCGCGTATTGCATTGCGCCAAAATGCGCAAAACGCCGCCCGCTCGAAATATCCTTCTGGTCCGCCGCCCCATAACGAAATTGACCGCAGGGCCTTGCGGTGCCAGCTTTTATTGGGCTTTCGCCGCTTTGCGTCCCGTGGCGTGAGCCTATATGAGTGGTGCCCGGGACGGCCCTTTCCAAAGGCTTTTCGGCGTTAGCCCAAGGTCACCGATGACGCTCCGACCCGTCAGCCTCGACGACAAATACGATCTGGCGCAAGCCCGTGTCCTGGTGACCGGTTATCAGGCGCTGATCCGCGCCTGCCTGATGCAGAAAGCGCGCGACCGCGCCGTCGGCCTCAACACCGGCGGCTATCTCACCGGCTATCGCGGCTCGCCGCTCGGCGGCCTCGACCAGCAATTCATGCGCGCCGGCCGCCAGCTCGCTAGCGCCGACATCAAGTTCCAGCCCGGTATCAACGAGGAACTCGCCGCCACCGCGCTCTGGGGCACCCAGCAGGCCGAATTGCGCGGCGAGGGCAAGTTCGATGGCGTGTTCGGCCTATGGTACGGCAAGGGCCCGGGTGTCGATCGTTCGGGCGACGTGTTCCGCCACGCCAATCTCGCCGGCACCTCAAAGAATGGCGGCGTGATCGCGCTGATGGGCGACGATCACACCGCAGAATCCTCCACCACCGCGCATCAATCGGAATTCCATTTTGTCGACGTGATGATGCCGATCCTCAACCCGGGCGGCGTGCAGGAGATCATCGACTACGCGCTCTACGGCTGGGCGATGTCGCGCTTTACCGGCACCTGGACCGCGCTCAAATGCATGCACGAGACCGTGGAGTCGACCGGTGTCGTCGACGGCAACCTCGATCGCATCAAGCTCGTCACGCCGACCGATTTCCGCATGCCGGAGGGCGGGCTGAACATCCGCCTCGCCGACACCATCCTCGGGCAGGAAGCGCGCCTGCACGATTTCAAGCGCGACGCCATGCTCGCCTTCGTGCGCGCCAACAAACTCAACAAGATCGTCACCTCGGGCGGACGTAATCCGAAGATCGGGATCATCACCACCGGCAAGGCCTATCTCGACGTGCGCCAGGCGCTCGACGAACTCGGCATCGACGAAGTGAAATGCAACAACCTCGGCCTGCGTCTGTTCAAGATCGCCTGCGTGTGGCCGATCGGCCGCCAGGAGCTCGCGGAGTTCGCGCAGGGGCTCGATCTCATCATCGTGGTCGAGGAAAAGCGCTCGCTGATCGAAGTGCAGGTGCGCGAGGAATTGTACGGCAACGCCAATCAGCCGGTCTGCATCGGCAAGAAAGACGAGCAGGGCAATTGGCTGTTCCCGGTCAAGGGCGCGCTCGATCCCAATGACGTGGCAATCTGCATCGGCGAGCGGCTGCTGCGCTACGACGCCAACGACGAGTTGGCGGCGAACGTGGCGCGGCTGAAAACGGCGCAGCGCGCGTTAGCCGAGACCGCCGACGTCGGCCAGCGCATTCCCTATTTCTGCTCGGGCTGCCCGCACAACACCTCGACCCGCGTGCCGGAAGGCAGCCGCGCCTACGCCGGCATCGGCTGCCACTACATGGCGCAGTGGATGGACCGCCAGACGCTCGGTTACACCCAGATGGGCGGCGAGGGCGCCAACTGGATCGGCGAGGCGCCGTTTTCCAAGCGCCCGCACGTGTTCCAGAATCTGGGCGACGGCACCTATAACCACTCCGGCAATATGGCCATCCGCGCCGCGATCGCGAGCGGCGTGAAGATGACCTACAAGATCCTGTTCAACGACGCGGTGGCGATGACCGGCGGGCAGGCCAATGACGGCGGCCTCACCGTCGATCAGATCGCGCGCCAGGTGGCCGCCGAAGGCGCCAGTCGCGTGATCGTCGTCACCGACGAGCCGTGGAAATACGCAAAAGACACCGACTGGCCGCGCGGCTTGACCGTGCATCACCGCGATGAGCTCGACACGGTGCAGCGCGAACTCACCACCGTGCCGGGCGTGAGCGTGCTCATTTACGACCAGACCTGTGCCGCCGAGAAGCGCCGCCGCCGCAAGCGCGGCACCTTCCCCGATCCCGACAAGCGCGTGCTGATCAACGATCTCATCTGCGAAGGCTGCGGCGACTGCGGCGTGAAATCGAATTGCGTCTCGGTGCAGCCGCTGACGACCGAATGGGGCCGCAAGCGCACCATCGATCAGTCGAGCTGCAACAAGGATTATTCTTGCGTCAAAGGTTTCTGCCCGTCCTTCGTCACCGTGCATGGTGCCAAGCTCAAGAAAGGCGAGGGCGTCGCCGAGCCCGAGCACTGGCCGGCGCTGCCGATGCCACGCGTGCCGCTGATCAATCATCCCTACGGCATCATCGTCACCGGCATCGGCGGCACCGGCATCGTCACCATCGGCGCCATCGTCGGCATGGCCGCGCATCTGGAAGGCAAGGGCGCCGGCGTCATCGACATGGCCGGCCTCGCGCAGAAGGGCGGCGCGGTCTATAGCCACATCCGCATCGCCAACGCGCCCGAGGATATCCACGCCATCCGCGTGGCCGCCGGCGGCGCCGATCTGGTGCTCGGCGGCGACAGCGTGGTGGTCGGCAGCAAGAAGGTGCTGGGCGCCATCAAGCCGGGTCATACCCGGGTCGTGGTCAATACGGCGGAATTCCTGCCCGGCGACTTCACCCGCAATGCCGACTACTCGCTGCCGACCGAGCGGCTCAAGCGCGCCATCACTGCTGCTGCCGGCCCCGGGCAGAGCCATTTTGTCGACGCCAGCCGGCTGGCGACGGCGCTGCTCGGCAATTCGATCGGCAGCAATATGTTCATGCTCGGCTATGCCTATCAGACCGGCGCGCTGCCGCTGTCGGCGGAAGCGATCGAGCGCGCGATCGAGATGAACGGCGAGGCGGTGGCGATGAACGTCGCCGCTTTCCGCTACGGCCGCCGCGCGGCGATCGATCCCGCCGCGCTCGAAGCGCTGGTGAAACCGGCGCCGGAAGCGGTCAACGATTCGCTCAAACTGTCGCAGTCGTTCGCCGAGACGGTGGATCGTCGCGACGCATTCCTCACCGCCTATCAGAGCACGCGCTACGCGCGGCGCTATCGCGACTGGGTCGAAAAGGTGAAAACCGCCGAAGCCAACAAGGCGCCGGGCCAATGCGCGCTGTCGGAAGCCGTGGCGCGCTACCTATTCAAGCTGATGGCCTATAAGGATGAGTACGAGGTCGCACGGCTCTATACGGACACCTCGTTCCTCGAGCGGGTGAAATCCAACTTCGACGGCGACAATCTGCGCCTCGAGTTTCATCTGGCGCCGCCGATGCTGGCGCGGCGCGACGCGGTCACCGGCGAGCCGAAGAAGATGTCGTTCGGCCCCTGGCTGCTGGGCGTATTGCGGGTGCTGGCGAAATTCAAGGTCCTGCGCGGTACGCCGCTCGATCCGTTCGGCTATACCGCCGAGCGCAGAACAGAACGCCGCCTAATCGCAGAATACGAGAAACTTCTGGGCGAGATCATCGAACATCTGACGCCGGACAACCATCATGTCGCGGTCGCATTGGCGTCAATTCCGGAGAAGATCCGCGGATTTGGCCCCATCAAGCACCGCCATCTTGCCGTTGCCAAGGCCGAGGAAGCCGCCTTGCGCGAGCAATTCGGCGCCGGCGCAACGCCATTTCTCAAGGCGGCGGAATAATTTAGCCCCCCTCTGCGACCAAATACGGACCTGCCCAAGGCTTGACCGGCCTGCATCGGTGTTTTCATATCGTGGCAACAAGACCGCCCGCAAAGGCGGCGAGGGGTTACGAAGCCGCGCCACCAATGAGCGCGGCTGAACGGGAGGAATAGGCTGTGGCGCCGATTGCCGCCGCTCCGGCGGATACATTTCCCAGGCTATTGATTCGCAACGCTAATTTGTATGGCGCGCGGCCGGCGATGCGGCAAAAGGACCTTGGTATCTGGCAAACCTGGACTTGGGGCGAGGTGCTCGAGATTGTGCGCGCCTATGCGGCCGGCCTGCACCGGCTCGGCCTCAAGCGCGGCGAGACCATTGCTATTGTCGGCGCCAACCGGCCGAAACTCTATTGGTCGGTGATGGCGGCCCAGATGCTTGGCGCGGTGCCGGTGCCGGTCTATGCCGACGCGGTCGCCGACGAGCTCAGCTTTGTGCTGGCCCACGCCGAGGTGCGCTTCGCCGCGGTCGAGGACCAGGAGCAGGTCGACAAGATCATGTCGGTGATGGAGCGCCTGCCCAAGCTCGAGCAGTTGGTCTACGACGAGCGGCGCGGCTTGCGCGACTACGATCACAGCCACCTGCATCCGATCGACGACATCATCGCGGACGGACGCAAGGCGCTCGCCAATCCGGCCGTCGCCGCCTGGCTCAATGCCGAGATCGCCGCCGGCAAGGGCTCCGATCCGTCGATCATTCTCTACACCTCCGGCACCACCGGCACCTCCAAAGGCGTGGTGCTCACCGGCGAGCGCTCGATCAAAGCGGCGACCGACACGGTCGCGTTCGATAAATTGAACGAAAAAGACGTGGCGCTCGCTTATTTGCCGCTGGCATGGGTCGGCGATCATTATTTAAACTACGCGCAAGGCCTGGTCGCCTGCTTCTGCATGGCCTGTCCGGAAAGCGCCGACACGGCGATGCAGGATCTGCGCGAGATCGGACCAAGCTTCTATTTTGCGCCGCCACGCACGCTTGAGCTGCTGCTCACGCGCATGATGATCCGCATGGAGGACGCCGGCCTCCTCAAGCGCAAGCTATTCCACTACTTCATCGGCGTAGCGCGCCGCTATGGCGAACGCATCCTCAACGGCCAACCGGTGCCGCTGACCGGCCGCCTGCTCTACGCGATCGGCAATGTCCTGGTGTATGGCCCGCTCAAGAATGTGCTCGGCTTTTCGCGCGTGCGCGTGGCCTATACGGCGGGCGAGGCGATCGGGCCGGATCTGTTCAACTTCTATCGCTCGATCGGCCTTAATTTGAAGCAGCTCTACGGGCAGACCGAAGCCTTCCTCTACGTCTCGGCGCAGCCGGACGGCGAAATTTATTCCGACACCGTCGGCCCGGCCTGCCCGAACGTGGATATCCGCATCGCCGAGAACGGCGAGGTGCTGTTCAAGTCGCCCGGCATGTTTTCCGGTTACTTCAAGGACGATGCCAAGACCGCCGAAGTCATGACGGCGGACGGCTATGTAAAAACCGGCGACGCCGGCTACTTCGACGAGAAGACCGGCCACCTGAAAATCATCGATCGCGCCAAGGATGTCGGCAAGCTCAACGACGGCACGCTGTTCCCGCCGAAATACATCGAGAACAAACTCAAATTCTACCCGAACATCCGCGAGGTGGTCGCCTATGGCGACAAGCGGGATTTCGTCGCCGTGATGATCAATATCGATCTAACCGCGGTGGGAAGCTGGGCCGAGCGCAACAATGTGGTCTACGGCTCTTATCAGGAGCTTGCCGGCCACCCACTGGTCTACGATATGATCGAGAAACATGTCGCCGAGGTGAACCGCTCGCTGGCCCAGGACAAAGTGATGGCGGGTGCGCAGATCAAACGCTTCCTGGTCCTGCATAAGGAGCTTGACGCCGACGACGGCGAGCTCACGCGCACGCAGAAGGTCCGCCGCGGCTTCATCGCCGATCGTTATGGCCCGCTGGTCAAGGCGCTCTACGACGGCTCCAAGGAAGCCGACATTTCTACCGAGGTCACGTTCGAGGATGGCCGCAAGGGGACGATAAGTGCGCGGGTGAAAATTCGCGACATGAAGACCGAGCCGGTTGCCGCCGCCTTGGGGAAAGCGGCATGAGAGCGCCGAGCGGCCCCGATGTTGCGGTCGGCGACGTGCTCTTATCGGTGGAGAACGTTTCGCTGTCGTTCGGCGGCGTGAAGGCGGTGAGCGACGTCTCCTTCGATATCCGGCTAGGAGAAATTCGCGCCATCATCGGGCCGAACGGCGCCGGCAAGACCTCGATGCTCAACATCATCAACGGCTTCTATCATCCGCAGGAGGGCCGCATCACCTTCAAGGGGCAAACGCGTTCCAAGATGCGCCCGCAGGACGCCGCTCTTGGCGGCATCGCGCGCACCTTCCAGAACGTCGCGTTGTTCCGCGGCATGACCGCGCTCGACAACATCATGGCCGGCCGCACGCTCAAGATGCACAGGAATTTCTTCTGGCAATTGCTGCGCGTTGGGCCGGCCTTGCGCGAGGAAGTCGCGCACCGCCACCGGGCCGAGGAAATCATCGATTTTCTCAAGATCCAGGAGATTCGGCACACGCCGGTCGGCCGGTTGCCCTACGGCTTGCAAAAACGCGTGGAACTCGGCCGCGCGCTCGCCATGGAGCCGGATCTGCTGCTGCTCGACGAGCCGATGGCCGGCATGAACATCGAGGAAAAAGAGGACATGTCGCGCTTCGTGCTCGACGTGAACGATCATTTCGGCACCACCGTCGCGCTGATCGAGCACGACATGGGCGTGGTGATGGATCTGTCCGACCGCGTGGTGGTGCTCGATCATGGCATCAAGATCGCCGACGGCACGCCGGGTGAGGTGAAGAGCAATCAGGCGGTAATCGATGCCTATCTCGGCGTGGCGCATTGAGGGCGACCTATGAGGAGAACAGCGCGTGGTGATTGAGTTCGGCCAGTTTCTCGAAGTGTTGATCAGCGGGCTGCTTGCCGGCGTGCTCTACTCGCTGGTCGCGCTCGGTTTCGTGCTGATCTACAAGGCGTCCGGCGTGTTCAACTTCGCGCAAGGCTCGATGGTGCTGCTCGCCGGCCTGGCGCTGGTGCGCTCGCTCGATTTCCTGGTGACCAAAGGCTTTTCGTTCTGGGCGGCGGTGATCAGCGGCCTGCTGTTTGCCGCGGTCATCATGGCGATTACCGCTTGGCTGATTGAGCGCTTCGTGCTCGGGCCGCTGGCCAATCAAGATGGGCTAACGCTGTTCATGTCCACCATTGGGGTGACCTTCATGCTCGACGGCGGCTCACAAATGCTGTTCGGCTCCGACGTCTATCCGCTGCCCTTGTTTCCGAGCGATGCCTGGTTCCTGTTCGAGAAGACGTTCCAGGGCGGCATCCTGGTCAGCAAGATCGACGTCTGGGGCGGGATGATCGCGGCGGTGCTGGTCGTGGCGCTCGCGCTGTTCTTTCAACGCACGAAAACCGGGCGCGCGCTGCGCGCCGTCGCCGACGATCACACCGCGGCGCAATCGGTCGGCATTTCGCTCAATTGGATCTGGTTCATCGTCTGGCTGGTCGCGGGCCTGGTGGCGCTCGTCGCCGCCACCGTGTGGGGCACCAAACTCGGCGTGCAATTCTCCATCACGTTCCTTGCGTTGAAAGCGCTGCCGGTGCTTATCATCGGAGGTTTCACGTCGGTGCCGGGCGCGATTGTGGGCGGTCTGATCGCCGGCGCCGGCGAGAAGCTTGCTGAGGCCTATCTCGGTCCCTTTATCGGCGGCGGCATTGAATATTGGTTCGCCTATGTGCTTGCGCTGGTCGTGCTGCTGGCGCGGCCGCAAGGCCTGTTTGGCGAACGGATTATCGAACGGATTTGAGGGGACGAACTTGTTCTACCGCGAGACCGGCCAGTTCAAGACCAGTTACACCGCCGACATGGCGATATTTCCGATCCGCCAGGATCGCATCGCGCTTTGGATTCTACTCGCCGCTGCCTTCATCGGCGTACCGCTGCTCGACGCGTTTCAGATATGGCCGTTTAGCGGCGAGTATCTCTTGCGCGCCATCCTCATTCCGTTCCTCATCCTGTCGCTCGCGGCCGTCGGCCTTAATGTCCTCACCGGCTATTGCGGCCAGCTTTCGCTTGGCAGCGGCGCCTTCATGGCGATCGGCGCCTATAGCGCCTACAAATTCGTCACTGGCGTTCACATTCCACTCGACCTGTTCGCTATCTCGATTCCGCCGCTGCCGGCACTGCCCGCGATATTACTCGGTGCGCTGACGGCGGCGTTAGTCGGAATCCTTTTCGGCATTCCGAGCCTGCGCATCAAGGGGCTCTATCTCGCGGTGGCCACGCTCGCCGCCCAGTTCTTCTTCGACTGGGTGTTCATCCGCGTGAAGTGGTTCACGAACTACACCTCATCCGGCTCGGTAACCGCGCCGGAGTTGAAGTTCTTCGGCTTCATCGTCAATACGCCGATCGAGCGATATCTGTTGTGCCTCATCTTCGTGTCGCTGTTCGCCTTGATGGCCAAGAACCTCGCGCGCGGCAATATCGGCCGCCAGTGGATGGCGACCCGTGACATGGACATCGCAGCCGAGCTGATGGGGATCAGGCCGCTCTATGCCAAGCTCTCGGCCTTCGCCATTTCCTCGTTCGTGATGGGCGTGGCCGGCGCCTTATGGGCCTTCGTCTATCTGGGCTCCTGGGAGCCGCTAGCCTTCAACATCGACCGATCCTTCCAGATTCTGTTCATGGTCATCATCGGCGGACTTGGCTCGATTTTGGGCTCATTCCTCGGCGCGGCCTTCATCCTGGTTTTGCCGATCGCGCTTGACCAAGTGCCGCACGCACTCGGCGTCCCGATCTCCGTGGAAACCGTGTCGCTGCTTGTGTTCATGGTCACGGGGGCGCTGATCTGCTGGCTTCTGATCGTCGAACCTCGTGGCTTTGCTAGACTTTGGTCGACCGGAAAGGAGAAGCTGAGGCTCTGGCCTTACCCCTATTGAGGGCTTAGGCTTGCAGCTTCTCGGTACTGGCGGGCGATGGACGATACGCCGCACCAGGACACCAGCAATAATTGCTTCAAAGCGCCGGCCTTAAGGCGGGGCTCACAGGGAGGAAAACATGAGAAAGTTCACTTGGCTCTAACTGCCGCAGCGTTGGGCGTGACGGCGATGACCGTTCCCGCGATGGCGCAGCAGAACGAGCAGTTTCTGCCGGCGCTGGTCTATCGGACCGGTCCCTATGCGCCGAACGGCATTCCGTTTGCCGACGGCGTTGCCGACTACTGGACGCTGCTCAATGAGCGCGATGGCGGCATCAACGGCGTCAAGATCGTGCATGAGGAATGCGAGACCGGCTACGCGACCGACAAGGGCGTCGAATGCTATGAGCGCCTCAAGAGCAAAGGCCCGACCGGCGCTGGCTATTTCTCGCCGCTTTCGACCGGCATCACTTTCGCGCTGACCGAGAAGGTGCCGGGCGACAAAATTCCGTTGCTGACCATGGGTTATGGCCGCTCGGAGAGCCGCAACGGTGCGGTGTTTCCCTGGAACTTCGTCGCCGTCGGTAGCTACTGGACCGCGGCCGACGTCGCCATCCAGCACATCGCCCACGAACTCGGCGGCTTCGACAAGCTCAAGGGCAAGAAGATCAGCCTCGTCTATCACGACAGCCCGTACGGCAAGGAGCCGATCATGGCGCTGGAAGCGCGCGCCAAGCTCAACGGCTTCACCTTCAAGGCGATCCCGGTCACGCACCCGGGCGTCGAGCAGAAGTCGCAGTGGCTGGCGATTAGGCAGGACAAGCCCGACTACGTCCTGCTTTGGGGCTGGGGCGTGATGAACTCCACCGCGATCAAAGAGGCGGCGGCCGTCGGCTATCCGCGCGATCACATGATCGGCGTGTGGTGGTCGGGCGCCGAGCCTGACGTGACGCCGGCTGGCGATCAGTCGGTCGGCTACAAGGCGCTGATGCTCCAGCACGGCGCCGGCAAGTTCAAGGTGCATGCCGACCTCGACAAGTTCGTCATCTCCAAGGGCAAGTCGATGTCCAAGGACGACTACGCGCAGGTGCTCTACAACCGCGGCGTGATCAACTCCATGATCGGCACCGAGGCGATCCGCACCGCGATGAAGAAGTACGGCAACAAGCCGATGACCGGCGAGCAGGTTCGCTGGGGTATGGAGAACCTCAACCTGACCGCCGAGCGGATCAAGGAGCTCGGGTTCGAAGGCATGCTGCAGCCGTTGCGTTTCAGCTGTCAGGACCATCAGGGCGCCGACGTTGCGCCGTCCAGCAATGGGACGGCAAGCAGTGGAAGACCATCTCGGGTTACTACAAGGCCGATCTGTCGATCCTCGACCCGATGGTCAAGGAAGCGTCGGAGAAATACGCCACCGAGAAGAAGATCACGGCGCGTGACTGCTCCAAAGAGAGTTGATGCCGGCGATCCCGCGGCGCGTGCTCGCCTGAGCGCGCAACGCGGATGAATATCGGGAGGCGGCGGAGCGCCGCCTCCCATTCTATCCCTGCACCGCATGACCGGAGTCGATTTGGTGTCATCCGTCGCAAGCGCCGCATCGATTGCCGCTGATAAATCGTTTCTCTCGGTGAACAACATCGAGGTGGTCTACAACCACGTCATCCTGGTGCTCAAAGGCGTCTCGCTCTCGGTGCCCAAGGGCGGCATCGTCGCATTGCTCGGCGCTAACGGCGCCGGCAAGACCACCACGCTGAAGGCGATCTCCAATCTGCTGCATGCCGAGCGCGGCGACGTCACCAAGGGCGCGATCGTGTTCGAGGGCCACGAGGTGCAGCGCCTTTCGCCCAATGAGCTGGTGCGGCGCGGCTGCATTCAGGTGATGGAAGGCCGCCATTGCTTCGGCCATCTCACCATCGAGGAGAACCTGATGACCGGCGCCTTCACGCGCGCGCGACGGCAAGGCCGCGGTCAAGCGCGATCTCGAACTGGTCTACGCCTATTTCCCCAAGCTGGCCGAGCGGCGAGGTTCGCTCGCCGGCTACACCTCCGGCGGCGAGCAGCAGATGTGCGCCATCGGCCGCGCGCTGATGTCGCGCCCGAAGATGATCCTGCTCGACGAGCCATCGATGGGACTGGCGCCGCAGATCGTCGAAGAGATTTTCGAGATCGTCCGGCACCTCAACGAGAAGGAAGGCGTCACCTTCCTGCTGGCCGAGCAGAACACCAACATGGCGCTGCGCTTCGCGCGCTACGGTTACATCCTCGAGAACGGCCGTGTGGTGATGGACGGCGACGCCAAGTCGCTGTCCGAGAACGAGGACGTGAAGGAATTCTATCTCGGCATTTCCGAAGGCCGGCGCAAATCCTTCCGCGAAGGCAAGCACTACCGCCGGCGCAAGCGCTGGCTGGCGTAAGCCATGCCCGACCACTACGACGCCCTGGAAACCCGCGACCCGGCGGTGCGCGAACGCGAGCAATTCGCCGCGCTGCCCGGGATCGTCGCGCGCGCCATGACCGCGCCGGGCTGGGCCAAGCAGCTGGCGGGCGTCGATCCGAAATCGGTCAATTCACGCGGCGCCTTGGCGCGGCTGCCGGTGCTGAGCAAAGCGGACGTCGCGGCCTTGCAAAAGGAATTCCCGCCATTCGGCGGCCTCAACGTCACCGCGCCCGGCAAGGCACGGCGTCTGCTGATGTCGCCGGGCCCGATTTTCGAGCCGGAAGGCGCGGGCAAGGACTGGTGGGGCTCGGCGCGCGCGTTGTTTGCCGCCGGTTTCCGCGCGGGCGACATCGTGCACAATTCCTTCGCCTACCACCTCACGCCCGGCGGCTTCATTCTGGAAGCGGGCCTGCACGCGCTCGGCAGCGCGGTCATTCCGGGCGGCGTCGGCAATACCGAGCAGCAGCTCGAGGCGATCGCGCATTACAAGCCGTCGGGCTATGTCGGCACGCCGGATTTTCTCAAGATCCTGCTCGACACCGCCGAGAAGACCGGCAAGAGCGCGTCGTCCATCAAGCGCGGCCTGGTCTCCGGAGCGGCGCTGCCGGCCTCGCTACGTGACGAGCTTGGCAAGCGTGGCGTCACCGTGCTGCAATGCTATGCCACCGCCGAGCTCGGCGTAATCGCCTACGAGTCGTCCGCGCGAGAGGGCATGATCGTCAATGAATCCGTCGTCTTAGAAATCGTGCGGCCCGGCACCGGCGATCCCGTCGCTGAAGGCGACGTCGGCGAGGTGGTGGTCACTTCGTTCAATCCCGACTATCCGATGATCCGGCTCGGCACCGGCGATCTGTCCGCGTTATTGCCGGGCGTCTCGCCCTGCGGGCGCAGCAACGCGCGCATCAAGGGCTGGATGGGCCGCGCCGACCAGACCGCGAAAGTAAAGGGCATGTTCGTACATCCCAAACAGATCGCCGAAGTCGCCGCGCGGCACCCCGAGCTCAAGCGGCTGCGCCTCGTGGTCGGCCGCGAGGCTGAGCAGGACACCATGACGCTGATGGCGGAAAGCGCCGCGCCCGATGCCGCGCTTGAAGCTGCGGTTGCCGCCACCCTGCAGTCGGTCACCAAGCTCAAAGGCGCGGTCAAGCTGGTTGCTCCCGGCGCGCTGCCGAACGACGGCAAGGTGATTGCCGACGAGCGCAAGCCATGAGTCCGGCGACCGTCCCAACCGCAGGCGGCCGCATCGGCGTGCTGCTGGTCAATCTCGGTACGCCCGACGCCACCGACTACTGGTCGATGCGCCGTTATTTGAAGGAATTCCTCTCCGACCGCCGCGTGATCGAGGAGAACCGCATCAAGTGGTGGCTGGTGCTCAATCTGATCATCCTGACCGTGCGCCCCGGCCGCAAGGGCCGCGACTACGACAAGATCTGGAATCGGGCGCGCAATAAATCGCCGCTCAAGACCATCACGCGCTCGCAGTCGGATAAACTCGAGGAGATGCTGGAGAAGGTCGACAAGCGCATCCGCGTCGACTGGGCGATGCGCTACGGCAATCCGTCGATCCGCTCGCGTCTCGAGGCGCTCGTCGCGCAGAACTGCGAGCGCATCCTGCTGGTGCCGCTTTATCCGCAATACGCGGCGGCGACCACCGCGACCGTGTGCGACGAAGCCTTTCGCGCGCTCGCAAGCATGCGCTTGCAGCCCAGCCTGCGTGTGGCCGCGCCCTATTACGCCGAGCCCGTCTATATCGACACGCTCGCCAATTCGCTTAATGCGGAACTGGCGAAGCTCGCCTTCAAGCCCGAGGTGATCGTCGCCTCGTTCCACGGCATGCCGGAAGACTATGTCGCCAAGGGTGATCCCTATTATCGCCACTGCAGCGAGACCACGGCGCTGCTGCGCAAAAAGCTCAAGCTCGGCGAGGAGCGGCTGATCATGACCTTCCAGTCACGCTTCGGCAGCGCCGAGTGGATCAAGCCCTACACCAACGCAACCGTGAAATCGCTGGCCGAGCGCGGCGTGAAGCACCTCGCCGTCGTCATGCCCGGCTTTGCCGCCGACTGCCTGGAGACGCTGGAAGAGATCGCCATGGAGAATGCCGAGATCTTCAAGCACGCGTGGGGCCAGAATTTCGCGGCCATCCCGTGCCTCAACGACAGCCCCGGCGGCATGGCGGTGATCCGCGACGTGGTACTGCGCGAGCTAAAGGGCTGGATTTGAGGCCAATTGGGCCGCGCATTCTTGATTGCGGGTGATTTTGTCCGAATACCGATTCCCGCTTTTCGGGATCACGCGCGAGCCCATCAACGTCTCGTTAACCATAGAGTTTTAACTTCCGTTAACCAAAGCCTGCGGCCCGCGGGCGAGCGTTCCTTTTGAAAAGGCACGCCGTCAGCAACGAGGATCGCCAATACTATCAAGCTGCGCGGCAGCTACGAATTGACGCCGGGGGTGAAGCCGTTCGTGGAACTCGACGCCGACAGCCGCATACACGATCTCATTACCGACATCTCGGGCTACCGGCGCGCTGAACGCGATCAATGCGCTATTCCTGATCGAGCAGGCGGCGCAGCTCACGGCCAAATTCCGGTGCGATGTCGGCGCGCTGCAACGCATAGGCCACGTTGGCGGAGAGAAATCCGATCTTGGAGCCGCAGTCGAAGCTGCGGCCTTCGAATTTGAGGCCGTAAAACGGCTGCGTGCGCGCGAGCGCCACCATGGCGTCGGTGAGTTGGATTTCGCCGCCGGTACCGGCCGCCTGCTTTTCCAAGAGATCGAAGATCTGCGGCTGCAGGATGTAGCGCCCGGTGATGCTGAGATTGGACGGCGCCTCGGCCGCCTTCGGCTTCTCGACCATTTTGGTGATCGCGAAAGCCTTGCCCTTGGCAGCGCCCACGCCGACCACGCCGTACATGTGGATACGGTCGGCCGGCACTTCCTCCACCGCGATGACATTGGCGTTGCCGTCGAGGTCCTTTGCGGCGTCGATCATCTGGGCCAGGCAGCCGCGCGGATGCTGCACCAGCACGTCGGGCAATAGCAGCGCGAACGGTTCATTGCCGACCAGTTCGCGCGCGCACCAGATCGCATGGCCGAGGCCAAGCGGCGATTGCTGGCGGGTGAAGCTGAAGGTGCCCGGCTCCGGCAAATCCTGCGATAACAGGGCAAGATCGGCCTTCTTGCCGCGTTCGACCAGGGTAAGCTCGAGCTCGAATTGGCGGTCGAAATGGTCCTCGATCACCGCCTTGTTGCGGCCGGTGACAAAGATGAAATGCTCGATACCGGCCTGGCGGGCTTCGTCCACCACGTGCTGGATCAGCGGCCGGTCTACCACTGGGAGCATTTCCTTCGGTATGGCCTTAGTGGCCGGCAGGAAGCGGGTCCCCAGGCCGGCGACCGGGAAGATGGCTTTGCGGATGCGAGTCATGCAGAATTTGCCGTCGTTGCAGCGGCCATGATGGCGTTCGAGCGAGCAGAAAGCACGGTGGCGGGCGTGGGTCCAGATGGCGGTTCCAAATGGTAGACCATTAACGCCGCCGAAACGATATCGGGGCACCCATAAGGGCCATCGAGGAGCGAACGGAGCGAGCCGGCACGGCATGCAAAAGACCCGATCCTATCTCTTGGCTGCCGTCCTGCTGGCGGCCGTCAGCGCTGCCGCCACGGCGCAGTTGCGCGACGACCGCTATTCCGGTGTGACCGGGACGATCCCGCCGGCCGCGGTCGCGCCATCGGCAGCCACGCCGGAATGGAGCGGTGAGTCGGGCGCGTCCGGCGATCCCCGCATGACCGCCAGCGCGATCCGCGCGGCGGCGGCGAATTTCCAGGATTGCATCGAACGTCTGTGGCCGGCGGCGGCCCGCCGCGGCGTCTCGCGCGGGACCTTCGCCACCTACACCGCGGCGCTGACGCCGGACTTGCGGATCATGGATCTGCTCGATGGGCAGCCGGAATTCACCAAATCGTTCTGGGACTATCTCGACCTGCTGGTGAACGATGCGCGTATCGGGCAGGGCCGCGGGCTGCTCGAGCAACATCGCGCGACTTTCGATGCGGTGGAGCGGGCCTACGGCGTTGACCGCTACATTATCGCGGCGATCTGGGGCGTGGAGACCAATTACGGCGCCATCGACGGCGAGCGTCCGGTCATCCGCTCGACCGCCACGCTCGCCTGCATCGGTCGCCGGCAGAATTATTTCCGCGAGGAATTCCTCTCCGCCCTGGAGATTCTCCAGCGCGGCGACGTTAAGCCCGACCGCTTGGTCGGCTCATGGGCGGGCGCGTTTGGGCCGACGCAATTCATGCCGACGGCGTTCAAGAAGTTTGCCGTTGATTTCGATCACGACGGCCGCCGCGACGTGGTCGATTCGGTTCCCGACATCATCGCCTCGACCGCCAACAACCTGAAGAAGGACGGCTGGGCCAGCGGGCAGACCTGGGGTTACGAAGTGGTGGTGCCGGCGAGCTTCAATTTTCTGCTCGCCGACCACGCGCAGACGATGACGATCCGCGACTGGGAACGCTACGGGCTCGCGCGCCCCGGCGGCAAGCCGTTCCCGCGTGCCGGACGACCGGGCGTTCCTGCTGATCCCGGCCGGCGTGCAGGGACCCGGGTTCCTGATGCTGCCGAATTTCCGCGTCATCATGAAATACAATCCGGCCGAGGCCTATGCCTTGGCGATCGGCCATCTCGCCGACCGGCTGCGCGGGGCTGAGCCGTTCGCGCAAAGTTGGCCGCGCTACGAGCGGGTGCTGTCGCGCGGCGAACGGCTGGAGTTGCAGCAACTGCTGGCACGCCACGGCTACGATGTCGGCGATCCGGACGGACATCTCGGCGCCAAGACCCGGGCTGCGATCCGCGATTTCCAGGCCAGAATCGGGCAAGTTCCCGACGGTTTCGCGTCGGCAGTTGTCCTCGACCAGCTGCGTACCCGCTGAGGTTCACCGCATGATCCCGAAATGTGGGAACCGGTTTTCGGAAAAGATCATGCGGAAACTAAGGGTAACCACCCCGCCACCTTCGAGTTGACATTTTTTGCGCGTTATTGACCCATGCTGGTTGGCGAAGGCCAAGCTGGCGGCTGGCCTTTACCCTTATCAATTAAGGCCTTGGGCGATCGGCATGTTTGGCAAAATCCGGCTTTCGCGTTGGCTTATCGGGGCGGCCATTCTGGCCGCGGCCGATTGCGCCAGCATTGCCGCGATCGAAATCGCCCTCACGGTGCCGGCCCAGGCACAGTTTCGCGACGACCGCTTCCCCTTCCTGAGCCGGCAACGTTCTCCACGATCGGGCGGATTCTTCGGCAATATATTCACGCCGCCCGAGCGGCAGATCTACGAAGGCCCGGCGGCGGCGCCATCCGACTATTCGCGCGCGCCGAGTCCGCGCAAGCCGGATCCGAAAGCCGAGCCGGTCACCCCCACCGCCTCGGTCGTGGTGATGGGCGACAGCATGGCCGATTGGCTCGCCTATGGACTTGAAGATGCGTTTTCCGATTCGCCCGAGGTCGCGATCATCCGCAAGAACAAGACTTATTCCGGCCTCTTGCGCTATGAGGCGAAGGGCGATCTCGACTGGTGGCACGTGGCGCGCGACCTCCTCGCGCAAGAGAAGCCCAATTACGTGGTCATGATGCTCGGCGTCAGCGACCGCCAGAACATCCGCGAGCGAGATCTTGCCAAGGAGGCCGACAAGAAGAAGGCCGAGGACGAGCAGAACAAGGCCGATCAGAACGCGCAGAACCAAAAACAATCCGACGATGCCGATCAGCAATCGATCATCGCGCCCGAGCCGCCGCCAGGAAAAAAGGCCAGCGGGACGATCGAATTTCGCAGCGACAAATGGGCGGAGGTCTACTCGAAACGCGTTGACGACACGCTCGCGGCGCTCAAGAGCAAGGGCGTGCCGGTGTTCTGGGTCGGCTTGCCGTCGATCCGCGGACCGCGCTCCACCGCCGACGCGGTCTATCTCAACGATCTCTATCGCGCGCGCGCCGAGCGCGCCGGCGCCGTCTATATCGACGTGTGGGACGGCTTCGTGGACGAGGCCGGCAAATTCACGAGCTTTGGCCCCGACTATGAGGGCCAGATGCGGCGGTTGCGTTCGGGTGACGGCGTCTTTTTCACCAAGGCCGGCGCCCGCAAGCTTGCGCACTATGTCGAACGTGAATTGCGCCGCTACATGAGCAATCGCGCGCTGCCGGTGGCGCTCCCCTCCGGGCCGGTCGGGCCCGTGCCGGCCGACGCAAAATCGACGGTGCGGCCGGTGGCTGGACCGGTGGTGCCGCTGACCGTGACGCCGGGAAATTCCGAAGAACTGCTCGGCGGCGCCGACAGTCAGCCGGTGCACAGCGACGCCACCGCCAACCGCGTGCTGGTCAAGGGCGAGCCGGTGCCGGCCCCGCCCGGACGCGCCGATGATTTCGTTTGGCCGCTTGGCAGTGACGGCAAGAGCGTTCCGCCGGTGGCTAACGCGCCCGCGTCGGCTGCGGAGCCGGCGGTCAATGCGGTTGCGCGGACGGAGCCGCCCGCCGCCGCTGGAAAGGCCCCGGAAGAGCCCAAGCGCGGCGCTGCCAGAACGACCACGCAGAACACGGCCGCCAAGCCCAAACCTGTGCATCCGGTGGAGACCCGGCCGCCGCCACGCGAGGTGCCGCGCCCGCCGCAGTCGATTCAGCGGTCCGGCGGGCCATTCGGCTGGCAGCGCTAAAACGCGTTGGTCAACGCGGCAGCGTCGTCGATCCCATCAGGAATTTGTCGACCGCGTGCGCCGCTTGGCGGCCTTCGCGGATCGCCCACACCACCAGCGACTGGCCGCGGCGCATGTCGCCGGCGGCGAACACCTTGGGCACCGATGTCAGGTAGGCGTTGGTATCGGCGCTGACATTGCCCCGGCTGTCGAGCGCCACGCCGAGCGCCTTGAGCATGCCTTCGTGCACCGGATGCACGAAGCCCATGGCGAGCAACACCAGATCGGCCTCGATCTCGAACTCGCTGCCGGGCACCGGCTTAAACTTCGCGTCCGCGTGTACGCAATGCAGTTTCTTGACGTGGCCGTTCTCGCCGCTGAACTTCTGCGTCTGCACGGCGAATTCGCGCTCGACGCCTTCCTGGTGGCTGGACGAGACGCGCAGCTTGAGCGGCCAATCCGGCCAGACGATCATTTTGTTCTCGTGCTCGGGCGGCTGCGGCATGATCTCGAAATTGGTCACCGACACCGCGCCCTGGCGGATCGAGGTGCCGATGCAGTCGGAGCCGGTATCGCCGCCGCCGATAACGACGACCTTCCTGCCTTTCGCCAGGATCGGCTCGACATTGCCCTGCGGCTCGTTGCTCACGCGCCGGTTCTGCTGCGGCAGGAAATCCATGGCGAAATGGATGCCCTTGAGTTCGCGGCCGGGAACCGGCAGATCGCGCGGCTTCTCGGCGCCGCCGCTGAGCACCACGGCGTCGTGTTCCTTGATCAGTTTCTCGACTGGCACATTGACGCCGACATCGGCGCCGTAATGGAACTGCACGCCCTCGGCCTGCATTTGCTCGATACGGCGTTCGACGTGAATCTTTTCCATCTTGAAGTCGGGAATGCCGTAGCGCAGCAGGCCGCCGGCCTTGGTCCAACGTTCATAGACATGCACTTCATGCCCGGCGCGCGCGAGCTGCTGCGCGCAGGCGAGGCCCGCCGGGCCGGAGCCGACGATCGCCACTTTCTTGCCGGTCTTGTGCGCCGGCAGTTCGGGTTTGAGCCCCTGCGCGATGGCGCGGTCGGCGATCTCGCATTCGATGGTCTTGATGGTGACCGGATTGTCGTCGATGTTGAGCGTGCAGGAGGCTTCGCACGGCGCCGGACAGACGCGGCCGGTGACTTCCGGAAAATTATTGGTCGAGTGCAGATTGCGTGCTGCTTCGTCCCAATGATTGCGGTAGACCAGGTCGTTCCAGTCCGGAATCTGGTTGTTGACCGGGCAGCCGGTGGGCGCGCCGGTGAGGCGGCTGGTGCCGTGGCAATAGGGCACGCCGCAGTCCATGCAGCGCGCGGCCTGATCGCGGATTTCCTTTTCCGGCAGCGGCAGCACGAATTCGTGCCAATGGCGAATACGAGACTCGACCGGTTCGTATTTGCGATCGTGCCGCTCGATCTCGAGAAAGCCGGTGATCTTACCCATACTACTCCGCAGCCTGCATCGTGGCGGCCTTCTCCTTTGCCATCTCGGCAAGCGCGCGGCGGTATTCGACCGGCATCACTTTGCGGAACAACGGGCGATAGCGTTGCCAATCGGCGAGGATCTCGGCCGCGCGCTTGGAATTGGTATAGCGCGCATGGTTAGCGATCAGCATATGCAACCGCTCGGCATCCTTGGCTGTAAGGTCGGCCATCACGTCGACGCGGCCGTGGCTCTCAAGATCGCTATAGTGCCCGAATTCCTGCTCGGCGACCTGCTCTTCTTCCGGCACCGGCTCGAGCTCGACCATCGCCATGTTGCAGCGGGATTTGAAGCTACCGTCCTCGTCGATCACATAGGCGATGCCGCCCGACATGCCGGCGGCGAAATTGCGGCCGGTGACGCCGAGCACCACCACGACGCCGCCGGTCATGTATTCGCAGCAATGGTCGCCGGCGCCTTCGATCACGGCGATGGCGCCGGAATTGCGCACGGCGAAACGCTCGCCCGCTACGCCGCGGAAATAGCATTCGCCCGCGATCGCGCCATACAACACGGTGTTGCCGACGATGATCGATTCCTCCGGCACGATACCGCTGTCCACCGGCGGCCGGATCACGATGCGACCGCCCGACAAGCCCTTGCCGACATAATCGTTGGCGTCACCGTCGAGCTCGAAGCTGATGCCGTGCGCAAGCCAGGCGCCGAAACTTTGGCCGGCGCTGCCGGTGAAGCGCACGTGGATGGTGCCGTCGGGCAGGCCGGCATGGCCGTAGCGCTTGGCCACCTCGCCGGACAGCATGCCGCCGACGGTGCGGTCGATGTTGCGAATGACGGTTTGCAGTCGCACCGGCGCGCCGCGGTCGAGGGCCGACTGCGATTCCGCGATCAGCTTGCGGTCGAGGATGTCGACGATCTTGTGATCCTGCGGCTCGCACTTGAAGATGTTGGTGCCCGCTGCGGCCGGCGGTTTTTGGAACAGCTTGGAGAAATCGAGACCCTTGGCCTTCCAGTGCTCCACCAGCTGGCGCTGGTCGAGCATCTGCATCTGGCCGATCATCTCATTGAAGGTGCGATAGCCCAGCGCGGCCATCAGCTCGCGCACTTCCTCGGCGACAAAGAAGAAATAATTGATCACATGCTCGGGCTGGCCCTTGAAGCGCTTGCGCAGCACCGGGTCCTGGGTCGCGACCCCGACCGGGCAGGTATTGAGATGGCACTTGCGCATCATGATGCAGCCGGCCGCGATCAGCGGCGCGGTCGCGAAGCCGAATTCGTCGGCGCCGAGCAAAGCGCCCACCACCACGTCGCGCCCGGTGCGGATGCCGCCGTCCACCTGCACGCAAATGCGCCCGCGCAGCCGGTTGATCACCAGCGTCTGGTGGGTCTCGGCCAGGCCGATCTCCCATGGGCTACCGGCGTGCTTGATCGAGGTGAGCGGCGAGGCGCCGGTGCCGCCCTCGATAGCCGGCGATGGTGACATGGTCGGCGCGCGCCTTGGAGACGCCGGCGGCGACGGTGCCGACGCCTACTTCGGAGACCAGCTTGACCGAGACGTCGCCGGTCGGGTTGACGTTCTTCAAGTCGAAGATGAGCTGCGCCAGGTCTTCGATCGAATAGATGTCATGGTGCGGCGCCGGCGAAATCAGGCCGACGCCGGGCGTCGAGTGGCGTACCTTGGCGATAGTCTTGTCGACCTTGTGCCCGGGCAACTGGCCGCCTTCGCCGGGCTTGGCCCCCTGCGCCATCTTGATCTGCATGATGTCCGAGTTGACGAGATACTCGGCGGTAACGCCGAAACGTCCCGAGGCCACCTGCTTGATGGCCGAGCGCATGCTGTCGCCGTTCGGCAGCGGTTTGAAGCGTTCGGTTTCCTCGCCGCCCTCGCCGGTATTCGACTTGCCGCCGATGCGGTTCATGGCGATGGCGAGCGTGGTATGGGCTTCGCGCGAGATCGAGCCGAATGACATGGCGCCGGTGGAGAAGCGCCGCACGATATTCTTGGCCGGCTCGACCTCCTCGATCGGCACCGGCTTACGGCCGTCATCCTCCGCCGACTTGACGCGGAACAGTCCGCGAATCGTCAGCAGCCGCTCGTTCTGCTCGTTCACGATAGTGGCGAAGGCGCGATAGTGCTCCTGCGAATTGCCGCGCACCGCATGCTGCAAGCGGGCGACGGTCTCGGCGGTCCAAACGTGGTCCTCGCCGCGCATGCGCACGGCATAGTCGCCGCCGACGTCGAGCATCGCGCTGTAGATTGGCGAATCGCCGAAGGCGTCGCGGTGACGGCGCACCGCCTCTTCCGCGATCTCGGCTAAGCCCACGCCCTCGATGCGCGTGTGGGTGCCGGTGAAATATTTGTCGACGAAGTCCTGGCGCAGGCCGACGGCGTCGAAAATCTGCGCGCCGCAATAGGACTGATAGGTCGAGATGCCCATCTTGGACATCACCTTGAGCAGGCCTTTGTCGATCGACTTGATGTAGCGCTTGATGACTTCCTTCTCGTCGAGTTTCTGCGGCAGATCGTCCTTCACGGCGACCAACGTCTCGAAGGCGAGATAGGGGTTGATCGCTTCCGCGCCGTAGCCGGCCAGACATGCGAAATGATGCACTTCGCGCGGCTCGCCGGTCTCCACCACCAGCCCGACCGAAGTGCGCAAGCCTTTGCGGATGAGATGATGATGCACCGCCGCGCAGGCGAGCAGCACCGGAATCTGAATACGTTCGGCGCCGGCCTTACGGTCGGACAGGATGATGATGTTGCAGCCGGCGCGCACCTCTTCCTCGGCGTGCTCGCACAAGGCATCGAGCGCCCAGCCCATGCCGTCGGTGCCGTGTTCGGCCGGGAAGGTGATGTCGAAGGTGCGCGACTTGAAGTGATCGCCGCTCATTTGCGAGATCGAGCGGATCTTTTCCAGGTCCGCATTGGTCAGGATCGGCTGGCGCACTTCCAGGCGTTTGGTGTGCGACATGCCTTCCAGGTCGAACAAATTAGGCCGCGGCCCGATGATGGACACCAGGCTCATCACCAGCTCTTCGCGGATCGGATCGATCGGCGGGTTGGTCACTTGCGCGAAGTTCTGCTTGAAATAGGTGAACAGCGGCTTCGGCTTGTCCGACAGCGCCGAAATCGGTGTGTCGTTGCCCATGGAGCCGACCGCTTCCTCGCCGGTGGTGGCCATCGGCGTCATCAGGAACTTCAGGTCTTCCTGGGTGTAGCCGAAGGCCTGCTGGCGATCGAGCAGCGACAGGTTCGAGATCGGCGCCTCGTTGGCGGTGCCGGGCAGTTCCTCCAGCACAATTTGGGTGCGCCCGAGCCATTCCTTGTAGGGATGGCTCTTCGCCAGCGTCGCCTTCAATTCCTCGTCCGGAATGAGCCGGCCCTCGTCGAGATCGACGAGCAGCATCTTGCCTGGCTGCAGCCGCCATTTCTTGATGATATCCTTTTCCGGAATCGGCAGCACGCCCATCTCGGACGCCATCACGATGCGGTTGTCGCGGGTGAGCAGGTAGCGCGCCGGGCGCAATCCGTTGCGGTCGAGCGTGGCGCCGATCTGATGGCCATTGGTAAAGGCGATGGCGGCGGGGCCGTCCCACGGCTCCATGAGCGCGGCGTGGTATTCGTAGAAGGCGCGCCGCTCCTCGTTCATGAGCGGATTGCCCGCCCAAGCTTCGGGGATCATCATCATCACGGCATGCGCGAGCGGGTAGCCGCCCTGGGTGAGGAATTCGAGCGCGTTGTCGAAGCAGGCGGTGTCGGATTGGCCCTCATAGGAGATCGGCCACAGCTTGTTGATGTCGGCCCCGAACAGCGGCGAGGACACCGAAGCCTGGCGCGCCGCCATCCAGTTGTTATTGCCGCGCAGCGTGTTGATCTCGCCGTTATGCGCGATGTAGCGGTACGGATGCGCCAGCGACCAGGTCGGGAAAGTATTGGTCGAGAAGCGCTGGTGCACCAGCGCGAGTGCGCTCTCGAAGTCCGGATCGTGCAGATCCGGATAGTAGGCGCCGAGCTGGTCGGCCAGGAACATGCCCTTGTAGATCACCGTGCGGCAGGAGATCGACACTGGGTAATAGCCGGATGTGCGCCGCTCACGCCGCGTGTATATGATGTATGAGATCGACTTGCGCAGGATGTAGAGCCGGCGCTCGAATTCGGCTTCAGAGAATTTTTTCTTGCCGAGGCCGATGAACACTTGCAGGTGGACCGGCTCGGTCGGCTTGACCGACTCGCCGAGCGTCGAATTGTCGGTCGGCACCTCGCGCCAGCCGAGCAGCGTCAGCCCTTGGCGCGCGATCACCTCGACGTATATGTCGCGGATGATCTGCCGCCAGTTGGTATCGCGCGGCATGAACAGATAGCCGACCGCGTATTCGCCCGGTTTCGCCAGCTTGAAGCCGAGCTCGGCGGTTTTCTTGGCGAAAAACTTGTGCGGGATCTGCACCAGGATGCCGGCGCCGTCGCCCATGCGCGGGTCAGCGCCGACCGCGCCGCGATGCTCCAGATTGCAGAGGATGCGCAAGCCGTCCTCGACGATGAGGTGCGACTTGCGGCCCTTGATGTCGGCGATGAATCCGACGCCGCAGGCATCCTTGTCGAGCGCCGGATCGTACAGGCCTTGCGGCAGCGGCGTGCCGGGATCGGCGGTGGAGCTGACAAATGGACTAGCGTCGCGGGAGCGCATTGCGATCTCGCGTTCGCCAAATCCTGCGCTGCTCTTTCGTGCGCTCATCTCATCCTGCCTCGCCGGCGCCACCATGGCCTCCGGCGTACCCGCCTCGTCCGCAGAGCCGTGGCGCCGCGTCAACGCGTAACCGATCTCGAGAAGGGCAGCCTTGCCCGGTCGTCGCCGCCGTGGCTGCTCCCGTTGGGCGCCATCGATGTCGGCCCGTCTCTAAAGGCCGCCACCAGGGTCACCGCTATTAGGACAGCAATACTGTCCTAATAGACCATGCCAAATTTTGCCCCGTCACACAAGGCTGGTCCACGCCGGATTTACTCGAACCTTTCGCTTTGTTGCGGCGGCGCCTTCTCACCAAGCAAGAAGAGGACCACGCGCCGCCGCTTCGCGCAATGCCGTTGCGCGGCTCATGCCTGGCCAAATTGCGAGGCGGGTTAACCGTTTAACCGTGGTGAGGAGAAAAAGCCGCGTGCCGCCGCCGTTTGGCTATGGTGCCGAAAAATTGGACGGAGAGGCGCCATGATCGACAGCATCGCAACCGCACCGGCACCGGTGGACAAAACGGCCGGCGTGAAGGCCATGTCCCGGCTTGCCGACCGTTTGACGGCGGCCGCGCCGCCGTCGGCCACGCAGTTCTCGCCGGCGGTGACGGCGGCGTTGAGCCGCAACGCGGCGATGTCAGCGCGCGCCGAGCGGCGCGCGCGACGTTCACGCTCGATCATCGGCACGGTGGTCGATAGCTTCGTATCCGCCTGTTCGTTCATTCCCTATGCGCTGGTGGCGCTGACTTTGCGGCTGGTGATGGCGCGGCTGTTTTTCCTCGACGGCCAGACCAGGGTCGACGGACCGCGCGTTCCGTTTAACGTGCATGACTTCGACCTCTCGGTGGTGCTGCCGCTGCACGTGAAAGCCGAAACTGTTGCCGCCTTCTTCAGCCAATATGCCGCCCTGCCGCTGCCGGCGGTGCTGGCCGCGTATCTGCTGAGCTACGCCGAATTCATCCTGCCGATCTGCCTGGTGCTCGGCTTCGGCACGCGCTTCGCCGCGCTCGGCTGCTGATCATGACCGCGCTGATCCAGATCTACGTGATGCCGCAGGCCCTGTGGAGCGTGCACGTCTACTGGGCGTCGATCCTGATGGTGCTGCTCGCGCTCGGCGCCGGACAAATCTCGCTCGATCACATCATCCGTTTCGTGGCGCGGCGCTGACATTAAGGATTGCGTTGTGAAAAAAGCGTTGACGGTCAGTTTGGCAGGGGTGGCGCTGGCCGCCACCTTGTCGTTGGTCGGCGCCGATTCGTTCAAGCGCGGGCAGACGATGACCACGGACGCCCTGCCGGCCAATGATATCCTTACCACCGTGCGGTCGATGGGGCTCGACCCGACCACTGAGCCGTTGCGGCGCGGACCCTATTACGTGCTGCACGCCTATGATCCGTACGGCGTCGAGGTGCGCGTCGTCGCCGATGCCCAGCTCGGCGACATTCTCTCGACCACACCGGCGCAGGCGCTAAATAATGCTTATGCGCCGATCTACGAACGCGGGCCGCGCATCATCCATGTTCCGCAACACGGTGAACGCGATGAGCCCGACGCCGCCGGCAATGATGACAACGAGCTGGCTACGCCGCCTCCGCGCCATCGCACCACGCCGCGGGAGTCACTGCGCGGCGATGCGTCGCCTCCGCCGCCAGATCCCCGCCGCAACGTGCAGAGCGCTGCGCCGCTCCCCGCCGAAGGGCCGACGCCGATCCGCCCAACCCCGCGGTTTAATGCCAAGGCCAACGAAATCGATAAGTCCAGCACGCCGGACAACGCGGCCGCGGCGTCAGAGCCGTCGCCACCGCCGGCCGACAACACGCCGCCCGCAGCCTTGCCGCGCGGCAACGGACCACTTGCAAAACGAAAGCGCCCCGGATGTCCGGGGCGCTGCCGTTGTTCGCGATTGATGCTGCGGTGTTAGGCCGCGGCTTTGGTCTCGACCACCTGCGGCTTGGTATTGCCGTTACCGATCGGGATCTGGCGCGGCTTCTTGGCCTCGGGGATTTCGCGCACGAGATCGACGTGCAGCAATCCGTTCTCGAGGGCAGCAGCCTTGACCTGGACGTGGTCGGCAAGCTGGAAGACGCGCTCGAAAGTGCGCGCGGCGATGCCCTGATAGAGCACCGCGCCGTTCTGACCTTCCTTGGCCTGCTTGGCGCCCTTGATCGTCAGCGTGTTCTCTTTCGCTTCGATCGAAAGCTCATTCTCGCCGAAGCCAGCGACCGCGACGGTGACGCGGTATTCGTTCTCGCCCGTGCGTTCGATGTTGTAGGGCGGGTAGCCCGGGGCGGCATCGAAGCCGTCCATCATCGAGAACAGCCGGTCGAAACCGACGGTGGAGCGATAAAGGGGTGCAAGATCAAACGTTCGCATAGGCATATCCTCCTTCGTTGAGCGACATGCGGGCGGTCCGCCATATGGCCAAACCGAAAGACCCGTGCGCAGCCGGAATGGCCTGCGCGAAAATCATATGGGAACCTGCTTTGGGGCTCGCAAGAGGGCGGCCTGCTAGTCCATAAACCATTGAAATATCGTGGTTTTAAATCGATGATCGGGGTGCGATTGAGCCCGCCTTGCGCCCTGCTATAAGGCCCCGGGCCACCGCGCATCGGCTCATTTTCGGCGCCATGAAACTCGTCTCCATCCTCGCCAATCCGGTGCCCGACGATGTGGTGACCGGCAGCATCCAGACCCCGGATGGGGTGAATTTGCGTTTTGCGCGCTGGGCGCCGCCGGCTGGACGCAAAGGCACGGTCGTCCTGCTGCAGGGCCGCGCCGAATACATCGAGAAATATTTCGAGACCGTGCGCGATTTACGCGCGCGCGGGTTCGCCGTGGCAACGTTTGACTGGCGCGGGCAGGGCATGTCGGACCGCGCGCTGTCCGACCACCACAAAGGTCACGTGCGAAATTTTTCCGAATACGCCACCGACCTTGAAGCCATCATGGAGCAGGTGGTGCTGCCCGATTGCCCGCCGCCGATCTTCGCGCTCGGCCATTCCATGGGCGCTGCGATCTGCATTCGCGCCTGCCATGACGGCAGCCGCTGGTTCGAACGCATGGTGATGTCGGCGCCGATGATCGCGCTGCGGCCGGGCCGGCTCACCGCCATGGCGCGGCCGCTGGCGCGCCTCATGCGCATGCTGGGACGCGGCTCCGGCTATGTGCCGACGGGGCAAGGCGCCGCAACCGGCTCTGAGGATTTCATCGGCAATGTGCTCACCTCCGATCCGGTGCGCTACGCGCGCAATGCCGCGGTGCTCGAGGAAGCGCCGGAACTCGGCATCGGCGCGCCGACGGTAGCCTGGGTCGATGCCGCGCTGCGTCTGATGAAGCAGTTTGTCGCGCCCGGTTACGCCGGCCACATCCGCCAGCCGATCCTGCTGGTGGCGGCCGGCCGCGATGAAGTGGTCTCGACGCCCGCGATCGAGGCGTTCGGGATGAATCTGCTGGCCGGCCGCCATCTCATTCTGGCCGGCAGCAAGCATGAGATCCTGCAGGAGCAGGATCATTATCGCGGTCAATTCTGGGCGGCATTCGACGCGTTCGTGCCAGGCACGCCGCGGTATTAGGGCAGTTCGCTACGCGTGATCTTATCCGAAAACAGGTTCCCACTTTTCGGGATCACGCGCTCAACATCTCCAGCGCCGCCTGGTGCACACGGGCATCGCCGGCGACGACGATACGGCCGCCGGTCTGCGCCGGGCCGTTCTCCCAGGTGGTGACGATGCCGCCGGCGCCGGTGACGATGGGGATCACCGCGACGATGTCGTAAGGCTTTGATCTCGGTCTCGATCACGAGATCGATCAAACCCGCCGCCAGCATGCAATAGGCGTAGCAGTCGCCGCCATAACGCGAGAGCTTGACCGCGTTTTCCAGCCGGCCGAAAGCGGCGCGGTCGGATGTGTTCATCAACAGCGGGCTGGTGGTGGACAAGATCGCGTCGTCGAGCGAGGCACAGGCGCGCACGTGCAGATCGCGATTGCCCGCCGGTCCCCGATAATGCGCCGCGCCGCCGTCGCCGGAGAATTGCTCGCGCGTGAACGGCTGGTTTATCATGCCGAACACCGGCTCGCCGAAGCGCATCAGGCCGATCAGCGTGCCCCAGGCCACCATGCCGGTGATGAAGGATTTGGTGCCGTCGATCGGATCGAGCACCCAGACATATTCGGCGTCGGTGCGCTCGGCGCCGTATTCCTCGCCGAGAATACCGTGGCCCGGAAAATTCTTGCGGATGAGCGTGCGCATCGCCTGCTCGGCGGCGCGGTCGGCGGCGGTGACCGGATCGAAACCGCCGGCCTTCTTGTTATCGATTGCCAGCGCCGTGCGGAAAAACGGCAAGATGGTCTCGCCCGACACGCCGGCGAGCCGATCGACGAAGCTGCTGAAATCGATGGCCGTCATCGCCCATTGCTTATCGCACGATCCCCAAAAGTGGCACCCGGTTTTCCCGAAAGTCATACGGCGCCTCATTTGGCCGAGTGCGGCACAGCATTTTCTTAGCAATAAGCAATGCGAATCTCACTGAGTGAGGTTGCCTCGCCTCATTGAAATTGTGATGTTTTTGCCACCCGCCCCGAAAATTGTGAAATTTGCACTTCAAATCCAATATCCAGCTATGCATTAAAACATGAGATTTTCGACCGCGGCCCTTGATTTTTGTGCGTCGCGGTGTAGTTTATTGCAATGCGGTAGCGAGAGCTATCGTTGCCCTCCTTGGGCGTTTCCTCCCTAGACTTGGGCCGCTTGCAACCGCAAGCGGCCTTTTTTTGGCTATTCGGCCGCCGCCCGGTAGGGCCGCAGCTCATCCAACGGAATCTCGCCCAGGCGCCTGGCCAGCGTCTCCAGATCGGCCGCCAGCTTGCCGAAGGTGCCGGAGCGCGCGTAGCGGCGCTCGTCCATATAGAGCCCACGGTTGATCTCGAGTTGGATGGCATGCAAGCCGGCGGCCGGGTTGCCGTAATGCTCGGTGATGAAGCCGCCGGCATAGGGCTTGTTGCGGCTTACGGTGTAGCCCAGCGTCCGCAAGGTCTTTTCCACGGTTTCGGCCACCGCGCCGACGCAACTGGTGCCGTAGCGGTCGCCGAGCACGAATTCCGGCCGTGGCCGCTCGTCCTTTTGGCCGGCGGTGGAGGGCATGGAATGGCAATCGATCAGCACGGCGGCGCCAAAGTCCCGCTGTAGCCGCGTGAACAGGCGGCGCAGCGCGCGGTGATAGGGCTTGTACAAGCTCTCGATCCGGCGCAGCGCGTCGTCGACCGGGATGCGCTGGTCGTAGATTTCCTGGGCATCGCCCACCACCCGCGCCACGGTGCCTAAGCCGCCCGCCACCCGCATCGAGCGGGTGTTGGCGAAGGAGGGCAGGCGGCCTTCGAACATGCGCGGATCGAGCTCATAAGGCTCGCGATTGACGTCCACGAAACAGCGCGGGAAATGCGCGCGCATCAGCGGGAAGCCGTGCTTCACCACGCCAGTGATCAATTCGTCGACGAAGCTGTCCTCCGACCGCCGCAGGGTGGCGATATCGAGCCGCGAGGTGGCCAGGAAGTCACGCGGATAGGTCGAGCCGCTGTGCGGGGAATTGAACAGTACCGGCCCTTTGCCCTCGACCGGCTCCAGGACCTCGAACGGCGGGTCGAGTTCGTCGCGGATTTCACTCATGGTTGATGATGGCCATTTCAAGCACAGGTAGCATTGCGGTGGACGGGCCCAACCGGCCCAAAATAACGTTCTATTGTCTATGCGCCGGGGGGCAATGCCAAGTCATGCTTTCGGTTCACCCGATATTTACCTGGCATAAGTCTTATGTGGCGGTTGGGGCTACCCCCAGGGGCGGCCGGGACAGGACGTTCAGGTATTATGTCGAAAATCCTGCTGGCTGAAGACGATACCGATATGCGGCGCTTTTTGGTCAAGGCGCTGCAGAATGCCGGATTCGACGTGACCTCCTATGACAACGGGCTGTCGGCCTATCAGCGCCTGCGCGAGGAGCCGTTCGAGCTTCTCCTCACCGATATCGTGATGCCCGAAATGGACGGTATCGAGCTCGCCCGCCGCGCCGCCGAACTCGATCCCGACATCAAGATCATGTTCATCACCGGTTTCGCGGCGGTCGCGCTCAATGCCGATTCCACTGCGCCCAAGCACGCCAAGGTGCTGTCCAAGCCGATCCATCTGCGCGACCTGGTCAACGAAGTACAGAAGATGCTGGCGGCCTGAGGTTCCATTGGGCGGCTTGCCTCGCCAGTTTGGAGCCGATAAGACCAAATCCACTAAAGGGCGCGTAGCTCAGCGGAAGAGCACTACCTTGACATGGTAGGGGTCACAGGTTCGATCCCTGTCGCGCCCACCACCCACTCTCGTTTTCTGCTGACTTCTGGAGACTTGCAGATATTGCCCGCCATCGGCGGGCTTTTCTGATGCGTGCTTTAGGTCTCCGAATCTCCAGGGTGGCCAAATGGCCCATTCCGAGGGTCAGTCTCCGCCCCTGAAATTCCCGTTCCTGAAACCGAAAAGGTGTGAGGCGAAAGTCTTCGCCCCAAAGCTGTCGCTGCCGGAAGTTGAGCAGGCGGAGGAACCGGGATCAGGACTGGGCCAGACCGAGCCGCTCAAACTGGAGCGACCATTCGGCCGGCGCGTCACGCAAATTCGCAACGCCAATCCCGCGAGGAAGCCGACCCTCGATGGCGGCTTTGACCAGACCCGGCGCGATGAATGCCATCGATATCGTCATATTGACGTGACGGACGCTGCATTTCTGCCGGGCGGCGATTAGTTCGACGCTCGCACTACCTGAGACGATCTCATCGAGCCAGGTGCGGCCCCGAGCAATTGACTTAAGCAGTGCCGCTCGGCGCTCAAACTTGATCGGCCGCACGTGCGATCGAATGGTCGACGCAGGAAGCAGGATCTCCTTGAACCTCTTTGCCGGCGGCTTAGCCCAGGGGATCAAGAGCGACGGGCTTTCTTCGGCGAGAGCGGGTTGTTTGGTGGTTCCATCTGATCCGTTAGCATCATATTGCCTGAGCCAAACCGCCAGTCGGTTCTTTTGGACTTCGATTCGAGCGATATTTGTGAGGACGCTGTGCTGATCTGCCGCGCTTGTGCCGTCCGTATTCGTATTCTCCCGAGTTAGGTGCTCGTTAAGTGCTTTGGTCACGACAGCTTCAAGCTCGCAAGCAGGCACTCGGACGACCGCGCCGATCGGTGGCTTGGTTAAGCCGCGAAGATAGGGCAGCGACACATAATACCGATAACGCACACCTTGCTTGGTCGCATGAGTCGGAACCATAGCGTTGCCGGCGTCGTCGAACAGGATGCGGCGTAGCGGGGCGTCGGACTTAATCTTCGTTGTGATGTAATGAGATCGCTGCTCGGTCAGGCGTCTTTGCGCGGCCTCAAACAACTCGCGATCTATAAGCGGCGGCTGGGAGCCCGGGGCAGATCTCGCCCTTATAGAGAACCTCGCCGATATAAAATCGGTTACGCAAGATGTAGAAGAGGGGGCCTTGCGTGAATGGCACGCCACCGCGCGTGCGGCCATCCGATAGCTTACGAACTTTGGTTCGAAAATCTCGTTCGCGGAGCTCGATCACCAATCGATTGACGCTTCCAAGCTCAAGGTAGCGGCTAAAAATCGTTCGGACCTGCTTGGCCTCTTCCTCGACGAGGTAAAGCTTACCGTCTTTCAATCTGTAACCGAGCGGCACCATCCCACCGACCCAAAGCCCTTTGCGCTTCGAAGCGGCGACCTTATCGCGAATGCGCTCGGCCGTGACCTCCCGCTCAAACTGGGCGAACGAGAGCAGGACGTTGAGCGTGAGCCGACCCATTGAGGTCGTTGTGTTGAACTGCTGGGTCACCGAAACGAACGAAACCCCATGCGCGTCGAACAACTCGACGAGCTTGGCGAAGTCTGCCAAGGACCGCGTCAGGCGATCGACCTTATAGACAACGATAACCTGGACTTTCCGCGCTTTGACGTCCGCTAAAAGGCGCTGCAGAGCCGGTCGGTCAGTCGACCCGCCCGAGAAACCGCCATCGTCGTATCTCGTTCGGACGAGCGTCCAATGTGCATGCGCTTGGCTGCGAATGTAGGCGGACGCTGCATCATATTGGGCGTCCAGAGAGTTGAACTCCTGGTCGAGTCCTGAATCGGTCGAAACCCGGGTATAAATCGCGCATCGAACGGTCTTGGAGGAGGCGGTCACTGTGGCGCCTCCGCCTGTTTGGTGTCGCGCAAGCCAAAGAAGCGAGGGCCGTTCCACTTGGTGCCAGTTATGGCTTTGGCGATTTTCGATAGGCTGTTGTACGTGCGCCCCTCCCAGGCAAACCCTCCACCGACCACCATCACACGGTGATGATGTCCGCCCCATTCTCGGGTCAACAACGCGCCGGGACACAATCCGCGTTTCCGTTGGTCAAAGGCCTGCGTCAAAGGAACGGCCGCCTGCTTCGATGGGGCGAGATCAATTTGCTTCAGCAGGCGCAGTGTTTCGGCATCCAGGTCGCCTATTACTTCGGCCTGGATGCGATAGGCGATCATCGCAAATAGAAGATGCCGTGCGAGATGGGGCGGTGCCTCTCGCCGAAATGTCGTTCGCCACCGGTTTTGCAGTGCTTCGATGTCGAGATCGCGCAAGCGCGCGATCTCGAAATCGACGGAGCTAGGGTCCGCACCTAGCGCACCCACCTTTATCCTCGGCATGTCGTTCACGAGCCCCGTGTGGCTCGTGAGGAGTTCTAAATCAGCGCTGCCCGTGCCCATGATGCGATAGAATTCGGCATCCATCGACTTTGCTCGACTTAAGTTTCAATCCGAGGCGCTTGCGCACGACGCCTGCAAGGAAGCCTCGGACCGAGTGCTGCTGCCAGCCCATCGCTTCCATCAATGCGGCTATCGAGGCGCCGCCATCCGACCGCAACATTGCGATCGCGCGAGACTGCTTGGTTTTAGAAGACGCATTTTCAGGGTTCGGGCGCTTCTTTGTCCCAGAACCCTTCCTTGGAATGCGGGAGGCGGCTTTGCGCCTGGGTGAGCGCCCCTTTTTAGGTTTTGACATTGAGATCCTCCGTTCGGTTAGCAGCGTCTTTGCGCCGCACCACCGAAGCCCCACCACAGCGCTTAGGCCGGCGGGGCAGGATCCCAGACCATGTCAAGAGCCGGGGACTGAACGAAGTACCGCTCTGTTTGCAGCGGAATGCCAGTCATTTCTGGATAATCTTATTGCTGGTTTGGGCCAGTCCTGAGCATCAAGAGCCGCTGACTCTTAATCAGCGGGTCCCAGGTTCGAGCCCTGGTGCGCCCACCACGCATTCCCATTCGAACTAAGATTTCTTGAGATTCCTCGAATAGCGCCGACTGGGCGGCGTATGCTGCGAGAGATTAGTCTCTGCAAAGGGGCAACAGGATTTGGGAGGCTGTTTCGTGACTTTTGTCTCTGGCCGTGAAATCCCGTTTCCCGGAAACGGAGACCGCCGCGGGCAGAGAGCGGTTCGATAGACGCGCTTTATTGAGAGGTGAGGCCCAGAACCAGGTGCTGGCGCGACCATTCGGCTGGCAGATCGCAAAGACGGACTACACCCATTCCGTGAGGCAGCCTTCCTTCAACGGCCGCCTTGACGAGATCAGGCGCTAGAAAGGCGAGCGAGATAGTCATGTTGATCTTCCGGGCGCTGCATCTTTCCCGCTCCGCAATGCTTTCGGTCGTTGCCGAAAAATTGGTGATGAGTTCGTCAAGCCAACGCCGGCCGCGCGCAATCGATGCGACCAATGTGGCGCGCGTTTCGGACCGTATTGGGCGACCGCCTTGGATCGACGCGGTTGCGGGTACGAGAATTTCACGACGTCGCGTTGACGGCATTTTTTGCCACGGAACACGAAGGGTGCCATGGCTTCTCTTGCTCTGAAGATTGGCTTTCTGCGCTTGTGCAAGTTGAATAATCAATTGCTCCGGCTCGACTTCGACGCGCGCAACGTAAGTATTGATGAGGCGTCGGTCGTCAATCTGGACCACAGGTTTAAGATGAGCCCGAACCGACTTCGTGACCAGCTCCTCGATGTCAGCTGCCGGTACTCGCCCTATCGATCCGGCCTGCGCAGTTAAGCCCTGGAGCAGAGCGGACGAGAGATAGTACCGGTATTTGGTACCTCGCTTGCGGGTATGGCTCGGGCTCATCCGATTGCCTCGGTCATCGAAGATACGTCCGGCCAATAGTGCCTCGGACTTCATCCTCGTGGTCGTGTGATTGTTGTTCTGCTCATTCAGCTTAGCCTGGACAGCATCGAATAGGTCCCGATCAATGATGGCTGATTGCTCGCCGGCCAAGACCTCGCCTTTAAATGCCACCTCTCCAATATAAAATCGGTTGCGAAGCAAATCCTGGCCTAAGCGGCGGTCTCGTGAGGAACCGGTTCCTTGATCCGGAACCAAGCGACATACAGGGCGGGCAGGAAGATCAGGGTCAGCACCGTAGCCCCGGTTAGCCCGCCAATGATCGCGAACGCCATCGGACCCCAGAATACGCTCGGCGCGATCGGGATCATGCCCAGCGTTGCCGCGGCTGCGGTCAGCAGTATTGGTCGGGTCCGGTGGATCGCAGCGGTCACAACCGCGTCCCATGGATGTTTGCCCGCCGCTCTCTCGTGTTCGATCTCGTCGATCAGGATGACGGAGTTGCGGCAATCATTCCGACCAGCGCCAGCACGCCCAGCACAGCGACGAACCCGAGCCGGGGCCTGCGCCACCAGCAAGGCCGCGACCACCCCAATCACTCCAAGCGGCGCCACGCTCAGCACCAGCGCCACGCGCTGGAAGCTCTGCAACTGGAACATCAGGATGGTCAGCATTAGTAGTAGCATCAACGGCACAACCGCCAGCACGGACGCTTGGCCCTTGCCGCTCTCCTCCACCGATCCGCCCGTGGCAATGCGGTAGCCGTTCGGCAGCGTCGCAGCGAGCTGATCGATCGCCGGCTGAATGGCTTGCGTCACCGTGGCAGGGAGCGTGCCCTGCACCACATCGGCTTGCACTGTCAGGGTCGGGACCCGGTCCCGGCGCCAGAACGATAGGGTATTCCTGCTTGTATTCGAACGTTGCGATCTGCCGCAGCGGCGCCGACCCTTCCGCTGCGCGCGGCCATGTACTTGGCGGGCGCGGGAGTCGCCGATCCGCAGCTGCGGAATGCTGAACAGCCGCCTCGCGGGCTCGTGACACCCCGGACAGCTCAGCGACTCAGGCGCCTGCCCGATGGGCAGGCGCACCGAGATCAGGCCGTCGCGCCGACAGAGGAACTCGTACGTCGCCATCGGCCACCTCCGGCACACCATCCCACCTGCATATTCCCCAACGGGAATATCGGGATGCTAGGGCCCTTTGGCGGATCTGTCCAGAGCCCGTCGGGTGGGTCCGTCGGGCGCGTCAGTCGGGCAGAGGTGACCCGGCGTCCGACGGCTCGATCGCGCGGATCGCGTCCTGCGCCCGTCGGAGCCGGCGCAGTCCCTCGGCCGAGAGCCTCAGGGTGACGCGTCGACGATCCTCGGGTGCAGGCGTCCGGAACACGGCGCCCCGTTCCACCAGAGCATCCACGACGCGGGTGGCCGATGTCGCCGGGATGACCAGCGCCTCGATGACCTCAGCCATGGAGGCACCGGGCGTCGCCCGGATCGTCATGAGCGCACGCCAGCCGTCTACCGTAAGATCGACAGGTCTCAAGGCACTCTCGAGCTGCGACTGCGCCTCGGCCGCCACGCGCAGAACCGAGAGCAGGTGCTCTTCGCGGTTCGACACGGCGTGGGAAGGAGGCAGAGTCACATGCCCAGTATGGCAATGCCTGCTTCTGGACGCGGCGGATCTCGCCCGACTGCCTCGGACTACCGCGTCGCCCTCGTCCTGCCGCGCCAGGGCCCCGCGGGCATCTTCGGGCTCGAGTGCCTCGCCGCGGCGGAGCTGGCCGCTGCCGAGATCGATGCCGCCGGTGGGGTCGCCGGCCGCTCCGTCCGGTACGTCCACGTCGACGCGGGCGGCGACCCCGATGTCGTCGCCGGCCACGTCGGCGCCCTCTCGGCCGCTGGTGAGATCGACGCGATCACCGCTGGCACCTGTCGAACCTGCGGCAGTCCATCGCCAGGGTCGTGCAGGGTCGTGTGCCGTATGTCTATGCGGCGGCCTACGAAGGCGGCGAGAGCGGCGACGGCGTCCTGTGCAGCGGGGAGGTTCCGGAACCAGACCCCGGCCTCGTTGGGCTGGCTGCGCACCCAGCTCCGGTTGCGGCGGTGGTACGTGGTCGGCAACGACTACGTCTGGCCGCGCGAGACGGCGGCGCGCACCATCGAGGCGCTGAGGGACCTCGACATCGACGTGCTCAGGTGCCGATTCGTGCCGCTGGGCACCGAAAGCCCCGCCGTGCTGGGCAGTCCGTCCTCGAGGAGATCGTCCACACCGGCGCCGAGGGGGTCATCACCCTCCTGGTCGGCTCCGACGCCGTGCGGTTCAACCGGGCCTTCGCTGAGGCCGGCATCGATGACACCCTCGTCCGGTTCAGCCCCTTCATCGACGAGACCGTCGTCCTCGCCACCGGGGCACGGGCCACCAAGAACCTCTTCGTGTCGGCCGGCTGGTTCTCGTCGCTGCGTACGGCGTCGGCGGTGGAGTTCGCTCGAAAGTTCAGCGGCGCCTGGGACCTCGTCTGCGGAGCCGAGCCCTTGGGTGCCTCTGGTGGCTCCGTCTCCGGGCACGATGGCCGAGACGACCTACTCCGGGGTGCACCTGCTGGCCGGCATCGCGGGGCGGGGCGTCCCCACGATCGACGACGCTCGGCGGGCGTTCCCCTCGTGGGCCTGGGACTCCCCCCACGGAACGGTCGAGTTCCGGGCGGGAGAGGCTCGGCATCCGGTGCACCTCGCCGTCGCTGACGGCGTCGACCTCGATGTCGTCGCCCAGGTGAGCACCGGCAGCCGATAGGGAAGCCCGATTAGGGGGTGCCTCCGCCCGCTGGTAACCTTGATCAC
>CAWFMZ010000037.1:0-77465 GCA_963817045.1 uncultured Alphaproteobacteria bacterium | reverse complement strand
ACACGACCGGACCGGCACTGGCACTGGTACCGGCACCGGTAGCAGCTATGCCTGCAACGGGCACAAAAAAGCAAAAAAAGACAAAAACTGCGAACTAGTAGACTTGCCTGACCGGGAGTCGCGGTCCGCGTTGTGACCTTTGGGAGTTTGACGACTAGAATCTGTGCACAAATCATTCATTGAATAGTTTGGACCGGCATGGTTCGCCCTACGCGGAGCTGGATCATGCGATTTGATTTGAGCGACGAGGAATGGACTGCTCGAATCGCTGCTGCCGAAAAGCCGAAATAGTGAACGCGTTGACGACCGCAAGGCCGTGAATGCTATCTTTTATGTGCGGCGCACCGGCATGCCCTGGAAAGATTTACCGGCGCGCTATGGCCCCTAATACCAAGTCGCGTTACCCGCGACCCACCTGCGGCGTTGCGGCAGGTTTGTTATGACCGTCCAGGTCTTTGATTTGACTCACGTTTACGCAAGCGATCATCCCCGCACAAGGTCGGGTAATATGAGTCATCGTTTCTGAGTTTTGGTATAAACGACGCCTTACAATCGCTTCAATCGCTGGTCCCGCCAGGGCATCTGGAAACGTGTTTTCGATCAGCTGGCTTCGAAATTGCGAGACAGTCTTATCTGATCGACAGCACCATAGCGGACCCGAAAAATTCCGTATCACAGTTATGGTCGCCCGAAAGCTTATGGTTTTGGCGGCTAACGTCAGGCCTTGTTCGGGCCCCCCGTTGATATTCATCAAACGGCGAACATCATTTTATCGTAAAAAGATCCATGCCGAATGGCGGGGGCCGGACTAGTATATTACAAAGACTCGGGAATCAAAGGAGACCGGCTATGAAACGGCAACGTCTTTTATTCGCAGCGGCGGCTGCGGGGCTCGCCATTGTGACGGTGGCCAGTATGCAGATCACCACCTCATCGACCGCCTATTGCGCGCCGAAAGAGCAGCCGAAGGGGGCCGTCCTGCAAACCAGCCAGTCGAAGAAGAGCTTTAGGGAAGACGTGATGCCGATTTTCGTCGGCCGCTGCGTAAGCTGTCATCAGCCGAACGGGGAAGGCACCGAAAAAAGCGGTCTGGACCTCACCTCATATGCGGGCGTCATGAAGGGTACCAAATTCGGGCCCATGATTATCCCGGGCGATCCGGAAAGCAGCAATCTGATGCTGCTACTGGATTGGCGCGCGTCGCCGGAGCTGCGCATGCCGCACGGCAAGAAGCAGTTGTCGTCGTGTGACCGCAACGACATCCGCGCCTGGATTCGCGAAGGCGCGAAAAACAATTAAATGCTGTTTGTCCATAGTCCGCAGACTCGCGTGCGCGAGCGATCTCTGACTTTTTTGGGGCTTTGAAAATATCGCCGACGCGGATGCACTATTTATTATAGAGACGAGAGCTGTGGCCTCATGCAAGCGGCGGCCGTCATTTTGACTATCGTTATGCAATAGACGGATGGTGATTGGACTCGCTCCTGACTGGCGAGTCGCATACCGATCCCGCTCTATATCGGGGCTCTCCGCAGCGAACTGAGATTGGAGTCGACCTAGCTGCAGATACCAAGGCGGCTTATCACTAAAATTGCCATAAGCCTCTCAAATGCCCGTTTTAACCGGGACCAAGCCCGTCGTTCGTAACGACGAAGCCGCGTAAGATCTGGCATGGCTACCTTCAACGCCTCGTATTCGTCCCGCTCTTTTAGAGGTATGTACGAAGGCGGGGCCTCGCCCGGCTTCAATTGTTTGCGTGGCAGCACTTCGCGCGCTAATTCGCCGCTCTCAAGGAGTTTATCCTGAAGGTGCGCAAATTCATTGTAGGCAACATCTGTTTGACGGGATCTTAATCTCGCCATCGCTAGCGATCTGTTCTTTTTCGTCGGTGACGTAGCAAATGGATCACGTAGTTGTTCGACCATTGCCACCTTCTCCAACGCCACGAAGCGCAACACAAGTGCGCATTCGGCAATAATGACTGCCTGTTCGAAGAGTGCTGGGTTCGAGTGATCGGGGCAGATGGCTTTCGCCGCCTGCTCGATCTCGCCATGAAAGGCCGGATTGTTGTGAGCAATCATCGACAATCCATGCCGGTACGCATTGTAGGTGGCGCGTCGCTTGCCCCCTGGAAACGTCGGGTCTTTGCTCTTGTTACCGTCGACCCAATGGGTCCCAATTTCCGTTGCAGAAGTCATTGGCCTGTCTCTTTAGCTAACGCAATCGACGCTTCAATGCGAGCATGAGATCTGTCCAAATCCATTTCCAACATCATTTTGTTATACTCCTGCATCGCTATACCGTTGAAGACTTCACGGTACCGCTGCAACAGTATGAAGGCTTCGTTGTAACGCTTGAACGCGGTGCTGTGCAGAACGTCGATGCGTTCAATATAATCGATCCCGTGCTCTAGCGCTCGGGCGTGATCAAGCTCTTTTGCCGACCGATCGATGATTTCGTCGACGTCTTCGATGCCGGTTTCGACCACATGTAGAAGATCGAACAGTCGGTCAAGTTCCGCTGAATCTTCTTTTGGGAGTTTATCTTGCTCGTTCGCGAGCTGTTTTTTCTTCTCCGCAAGTGCCTTTGCTCGTTGCGCTTGATGCGCCAGATGCTGTCGAAATCTTCTGTCGATCGTCCAATTTTTGTGCCGAATGTACCGAAGGATGTCCCAAGCGGCATTGGCCATCAACCAGACAAAGAACTTCGAAGGGTAGTCCCAGGGCTTATGGGATGCCACCAGACCGGCGAGCATCGCATCGTAGACCTCAGGCTTTTCTGTGCTCAAGATTGGCAATGGTCCGAACATTGTTTTCAGTTCGCTCAAAACAGCTGTGGTTGTCGTCGCTTGTGTGACCTGAGTCATAGCGTTTCCTTTCGTTGTTTGATGTCGGGTTTGTTTATCGCTTCAGCCGCCCGGCCATGCTGAAACAGACAGGCACCCGGTGTACGGGGTGCATGCTTGGCCGCTTACTGCTGAAGTGGGTTAGTTCGTCGTAGCAAACGAACGCGCCGCGCGCCGGAATTGCATTCGGGCGCTCGTGCGCGTGGCAAGTTGGAGGAAGAATTTACCGCTACTGCGGCAAGACGTCCGGTGATTACCGACGTCAGGCTTCTCTTTGCTGATCAGGAATGTAGTGCACGCGGAGACGGGGCGGACTCACGTCCTAGACACTCTTTGTCCAGCGTGCGTTTCGTGAGTACTTCAAAATAGTTGTCAGGAAGTTAAAAATTTGAATCCCCGCAATTTATCGATACATCTGCAACGTGAAAACTGTATCCCTCTGGACTCACGAAACTCCGTTCACTCGATCTACTAAAAACTGTATCGATTTCATAATGTGACTTTTACGTGTTTTTGGCAAAACGAACCTACTGGGTAGATGCGACGCTAACACCTTATCGATGACGTGCCAGAACGCAGTCCAGTGGACGTACGATAACGCCATGTACGATAACGCAGATTAACGACCAGTCTGATATTTTGGGTAAATGCGGGCAGGCTGTGGCGCGCAGTTTTTTCCACGCGCCGGCGTCGATGTTCAGCCTTCGACGCCCAGGTCCTTGATCACCTCGGCGAGGCGGCGAAGCTTGTCGGGGTCGCCGGCGAGCGCCTTGCGCGCATCCGCGGCGGCGACTTGCGCCTTTTCGCGGTCGCCGAGCACCATATAGGCTCGCAACAACCGCTCCCATCCGGCGACGTCAGAGCCATCCTGTTTGAGCTTGTCGGCGAGCCGCGCCACCATGCTCCGGATCATCTGATTTTGCTCGTCAGGCTTCATCTGCTCCGCCGCCGCGACGTCAGAGGCGGAGGGTCCCGGCGCACTGGCTGCCGGCGCCATCGGGGTTGCCAGCGCCGTGGAAGCCGCCGCCGCAGCCGGCGCGGCGCCTTCGCTGCGTTCGGTAAATTGGCGAAGCTTGTCGGGATCGTTCACCAGCGCACGGCGGGCGTCGGCTATCGCGGCGTCCGCCTTGTCGTTCTGGCCGAGAGCGCGATAGGAGCGTACCAACTCGACCCAGCCGTTGACGTTGGAGCCGTCCTTCTTCAGGCGCTCGGCAAGCCGCGCCAACATTGCGTCCATCGACTGGTCGTGTTGCCCCGGCGTCACCTTAGGCGCTGCCGTAGCGGGCTCCGGCGTTGCGGCTGACGTGGCTGGCGTGGCCGAGGCGGCCGCTTCGCTACCTTCATCGAACTGTCGAAGCTTGTCGGGATCGTTCGCCAGCGTGCGGCGGGCGTCGGCGATGGCGGTCTGCACCTTGTCGTTCTGACCGAGCACGCGGTACGAGCGTACCAGCTGCAGCCAGCCCTGGACGTCGGAGCCGTCGTTTTTCAGCCGCTCGGCGAGCCGCTCCACCATGGCGTTGACGTCATGATCGGCGGGCGGCGTGCCGGACTCGCCCGGCGTGGCCGATGGGGTCGCTGAAACCGTCGCTTTGCGTTCCATGGCGTGGCGCACGAATTCGATCCAGGGCGCGCCTGGCGGCGCGTTGGCCAGAAGGTCGCCCCAAATCTTGTCGGCGTCGGCGCGCCGGCCGTCCTGATCGGCGGCCATGCCCACGTAAAAGCGCGCCAACACGTCCTGCGCGTCAAGCTTCAGCGAACGCTCGAAGGCGGCTTTGGCTTCGGCGGTGACGACGCCGTTGGCGACGGCCACAAGTGCCTGCCCGTATTCGGACTCGCGTTCAGCATTGCTGCCGTTCAGGCTGATTACATTGCTCCAAGCCCGGACCGCATCGTCGAAACGCCCAACCCGCATATAGACTGGCGCAAGCACCTCCCAGGCGCGGCCATCATTGGGATTGCGCGCGACATGGTTCTCCACCTGAGCGACTAGGTTCTCGATCGAGCGATTCTCATTCGGCGCGTTCAGCCGCGCCGCCAGCGGCTCTCCCGGCAGTTGTGGTGAGCCGAGCATGAGATAGAGCAGCACGGCGCCAACCGGCAGCAGGACGAGACCGACGATGGCGGTGGCGCGGCGGCGCCAGAGCGATGACGTTTCCAGCGCAGGCTTTTCAAATTCCGCGGTATCGGCGGCGGCGATCAGCCGGCGCGAAACCTCGACGCGGGCGGCTTCGGCCTCCGCTTCACCGATCAGGCCGGCCGAACGGTCGCGAACGATTTCGTCCAGTTGGTCGCGATAGACGGCGATATCGCTGCCGCGTCGCAAGGGCTTGCGCCGCCCCAGCGGCCACAACACGGCGAATATCGCCGCCGCTGTCATCAGTGCAAAAACGAGCCAGAGCGTCATCGACCTATACTGCCCGGTAAGCCATTGGATTTGCTGCCTGAAACGATATTTCAACGCAAAAGCGTCGGAATCACGGCCTGCCCGCCGTCAGCGCATTCCTCTCGAACGGCAGCCGCCGTAACCCATTGATGCATATCAAGTCGGCGGGCAATTAGGTGGCAAAATATTCGGCAAATTTGAAGAGCAGCAATGCCCGGCCTCCGGTAGCTCGAGCCTAAAGTTGCGCGGCCGCGATGAGATGCCGCAAGGCGTCCGCCGCGACCAGCCGCTCCGGGCCGATACCATAGGCGGCCAGCAGCGCTTGCAGGTTCGCCGGCACGGCAGCGCGGGAGTTGCCGCGCGGCCATGCCGCGTACCGCGCGTTAGCCCAATGCTCGAGTATCGTTTGTTCGATGCGTTCAGCTTCCAGTTCCGCAGCCTTGACCTGCGTGCGCAATTGCATCGCCGCCTTGGTGGCAGCCGTATCCTGCAATTCAATTGTCTTAAGACTGCGGCGCGCAGCGCGCAGCGGGCGCACAATTTCGTCATGCCATTGACCGACTTCCTGCCGGGCCGACGCAATATCGTCAGATGTCAATGTGACGCCATGGACCGCGCCGAGAAACGCGCACAACAGCAGCAAATTCACGTCGAGCCCGAACTGGTCCTGCAGATTGAGACATTCGTCCTGGACCGCGTTTGCGCCATAGACCGCGATGGAGAAATCCCAGAACGGTGGGCTCATGTGGATTCCCTGTGCTTTCAAGGCTTGGCCGACGACCGACGCTTCGCGGGACCGGCATCGTTTCGGCCGCAAGCCAACAAGCAAATTGAGCCCGAGCCTGCGACAATGCAATACTCATGCGCCTTTCATGCCTCAGGACGTTGACCACCATGCAGAGCAGCGAACAATCGCTTCGAGTCCAAGTCGCCACCGCGACGTTGCTGCTCAACGATCTCGGAATTCTGGGCTACAGCGGCCATATCGGGGCGCGGCTGCCCGGACGCGACGCGTTGCTCATTCAATCGTTCGAGCAAAGCCGCTCGACCGTCGCGCCCGGCGATCTGCTGATCTGCGATTTTAATGGCAAGGTGATCGCGGGACCGGCCGGCGTGAAGCCGCCGTCGGAAGTCTATCTGCACTGCGAGATTTTTCGCGCCCGCGCCGATGTCAATGCCATTGCCCATTTCCATCATGATCTGACCACGGCGTTCACCTTGGTGAAGGGCGTTTCGCTGCAGCCGGTGAAGAATCATGCGGTACGCTGGGCGAGCGGGATTCCGGTGCATGCCGACCCCAGTCACGTCAGCGATGCGGATCGGGGCCGCGCCTTGGCGCGCACGCTCGGCAGCCATCACGGCCTGCTGATCCGCGCCCATGGCCAGGTCGTGGTCGCGGAATCGGTGCCGGCCGCGCTGATCGACAGCATTCATTTTGTGGAGAATGCGCAGGCCATGCATTATGCCGCCAGCCTCGGCCCGGTCGTTCCGCTCGCGGCCTCCGAGATCGCGAGTTTCCAAGACGAATTCAATCGCGCGCGGCACATCGACAAGCTGTGGGAATATTACGTCGGCCGCGGGCGCGCGAGCGGGGTACTGCCAGCGGACTGGACTCTTTAATCGGCGCTTTTTGTTTTGGCATCCTGGATCGTCTGCCAGATGCGATGTGCGGTTGCCGGCATATCGATATGGAGGACGCCGTAAGACTTGAGCGCATCGACGATGGCGCTCACGATCGCGGCCGGCGCCGCCGTGGTGCCGCCTTCGCCGCCGGCCTTAATGCCGAGCGGATTGGTCGGCGATAGCACCTCGACGATCTCGGTCACGAATGACGGCAGCAGGTGGGCGCGCGGCATGCCGTAGTCCATGAGCGAACCGCTGAGCGGCTGGCCGGAATCCGGGTCCACCACGAATTGCTCCCACAGCGCCTGCCCGATGCCCTGCGCGATCGCGCCATGGGTCTGGCCGTCGACGATCAGCGGATTGATGCAACGGCCGACGTCGTCGACCGATGCGTAGCGCACGAGCGTCAACCCGCCGCTGTCGGGATCGATTTCGATTTCGCAGATCGCGCAGCCGTTCGGGAACACCGGATCGTGCATCTCGTTGTCGGCGACGACGGCAAGGCCGCCGGTGAGATCGTCGGGCAGCGTGAGTTTTGCAATCTCCTGCGCCAGTTCGAGGAAATCGAAACTGCGGTTGGTTTCGCGCGCGGCAAAGCGCCCGTCGTTGAACTCGACGCGGTCCGGCGTGGTGCCGAGCGCGACCGCGGCGATGCGCTTGCCCTTGGCGATGAGGTCGGTCGCCGCGATCGAGAACACCGTTGCGGCATGGCGCATGGAACGGCCCGAATGGGTGCCGCCGCCGGTGCGCACCACGTCGGTATCGCCAAGAATAATCTGAACGGTCTCGACCGGCACCTGCAGCAGATCCGACACCACTTGCGCGAAGCTGGTCTCGTGGCCTTGCCCGGCCGGCTGCGTGCCGATGATGACGTCGACGCGGCCCTCGGGCCGGATGGTGATGCGGGCCTGCTCCTTGGGCGCGCCGATCGAGGATTCGACGTAGTTGGCCAATCCTAGACCCAGCAGCTTGCCGCGCTTTTTGGCCTCGCGCCGGCGCGCCTTAAAGCCGTCCCAATCGGCGATGCGCATAGCAAGGTCCATGTTCTCCTCGTAGCGGCCGCTGTCGTAGGTCATGCCGACCGCGTTGCGGTAGGGCATGGCTTTCGGCCGCACTAAATTCCGGCGGCGCAGGCTGATGCGGTCGATATCGAGTTTGGCCGCCGCGATGTCGATCAAGCGTTCGATCGCGAAGGTCACTTCCGGGCGGCCGGAGCTGCGATAGGCCTGCGTCGGAATGGTGTTGGTGAACACCGAGACAGCGCGCAGCGATCGCCACCGGAATGGCGTAGTTGCCTGTGATCAGGCCGGCGCCCTTGCTGAGCGGGGAGAGTGATACGCAGCGCGCGCCGGCATTGCTGATATTGGTCGCGCGCAAGGCGAGGAAGCGGCCCGCGTCATCGAGCGCCAGTTCCAATTTCGATACCAGGTCGCGGCCCTGATAATCGCTGATGAAGCACTCCGAGCGGGTGGCGGTGAACTTCACCGGGCGGCCGAGCTTGCGCGACGCCCACAGCACCAGGCCGTATTCCGGATAGACGCGGTTGCGGGTACCGAAATTGCCGCCGACGTCGAACGACAGCACGCGCAAGGTGTCGGGCTTGATGCCGAGAATGCTGGCCAGCTCGTTTTTCTGCCGCACGGCGCCGCCGCTGCCGGCGTATAGCGTATAGCGGCCGCTGGTCGCATCGTAATTGGCGACGCAGGCGCGCAGCTTCGAGCGGAACGCCGGTGACGCGGCCGATAGTAAAATCCATGGCGACGACATTCGCGGCCTAGCGCAAAGGCGCGGTCGGTCGCGGTCGCGTCGCCGAAATGCGTATCGACCAGGATATTGTTTGGTACCTCATCCCACACCGCCGGCGCGCCGGCTTTCATGGCGTCTTCGGACTGCAGCACGAAGGGCAGTTCCTCGTAGACGACAACGAGCGCCTCGGCCGCATCGAGCGCCTGCGCTTTGGTGTCCGCGACCACCATGGCGACGGCTTCGCCGACGTGGCGCACTTTGTCGGCGGGCAGCAGTAAATGCGGGCCGATGAAAACGTTGCTTCCGCCGGGGCCGGTGAGCTTCATGTCGTCGCGCGTCTTCGGCAGCGGATCGTGTCCGATTGGGCGGAGGCCGTCGGCGGCGCAATCAGCGCCGGTGAAAACGCCGAGCACGCCGGGCAGCGCCTGTGCGCGGCTCTTGTCGATCGAGACGATGCGCGCATGCGGGTGCGGCGAGCGCACCATCGCCGCGTAAGTCTGACTGGGAAAATCGAAATCGTCGGTGAAGCGGCCTTGGCCAACGACAAGCCGCGCATCTTCGTTGCGCGGCATGGGCTGCCCGATGAAGCGAAAGCCGGTTACCGGTTTATTCATCGGCGGGCACGGGTCAAGTGACGTTTGATAGGCATTATTCCTTGAACACCTTCGCCACGCGCTCGACAATATCCTTCGGCGTTTTGACGATCTCGTCGCTGTCTTCCTGCACTTTCGCGCCGGGCGTCGGATCGAGATAGATATTGCGCTTTTGCGCGTCGGCGAGGAAGTCCGGGTCTTTTACCATGGCGTCGAAGGCCGCGCGCAGAGCGGCCAGCCGTTCCTCCGGCAGGTCCGGCGGTGCGATCAGCGCGCGGCCGATGGCGGAACCGCTGGAGATGAAAATCAGCGCCTTCTTGGCGAAGGCGTCGTTGGTCACTTCCTGCATCAGCGGCACATTGGGAAGTTCGGCGCTGCGCTTGAGGCCGCCTTGCAGGATCGGAATGAATGTTCCGTCCGCGATCGCCTCCTTGTTCTCGGTGCGCCAGGAATTCCACGCCTTCGAGACCATGTCGACCTCGCCGCGCAGCAGCGCCAGCGTATAGGATGACGAGCCATCGTAGCCGCAGATCATATTGAGCTTGGCGCCGCCGAAGGCCATGAGCGTCGCCGGATATTCGAAGCTTTGCGAGGTGCGGCCGCTGCAGCCGACATTGGTCTTGGTCGCGAACAGATCCTGCGCGCTTTTGATCGCACCGCCCTTGCGGATCATGAAGGTCGAATTCACCGGCGCTAGCGAGCCGACATAGTGCATCTTGGTGACGTCCCATTTGCCCTGCACCGGGTCCATCAGCTGCACATAGGCGATCGTTTCGGGAAACAGGGCAATGATCGAGCCATCGTGCGATGCCCGGTTGTAGAAATGCGCGGTAGCCTTCGAGCCGCCGCCGCCCGGCATCTGCTGCACGATGACGGTGGGGTGACCCGGAATGAATTTCCCGATGTGCGCGGCGGCAAGCTGCGCATACAAATCGTAGGAGCCGCCGGGCGGATGGCCGATCAGGATCGTCAACTCGCGGCCCTTGTAGAAATCGGCGACCGGATCGGTCGCGCCAGGCAGCGTCCATAAGAGCACCGCGCCAACGGCGACTGCGAAACTGCGCAACGCGTATCTGATCATCGTTCGACTCCGGCTCGGCGAAACAAAACCTTCAGGACTTCTTGGTCGCGTTCTCGACGTCGCGCGCTGGAGTTTCCGGCGTGAGGCCGCCACGCCGCCGCTTGATGGTCTCGTTTCCGCTTTCGCCCCAGCGGCCTTCGACCGCGCGGCGCGCGTAAATATCGTAATGCTCGTCCCAGTCGCCCAGCGAATAGCCGTGCCACGGCGGCTGCGGCGTGATCGGCGGCAGATCGAGCTCTCTCCAGAGCGTGAGCGCGCGTTCCATGAATTCCTGCCGCGGCAGAGCCAGCGGCGGCATGTCGTGCTTGAGCGTGGCGTCGATCAGGATGGTGGAATCCTCGCGCTTGCCCGACTTCGGCCCGTGCCCGGCGGAGCGATACGGCATGATCTGCACGTCGATGCCGGGATCGGAGCGGTAGGCGAGTGACCAGAAGATGGCATCGGCATTGGCGGGGTTGATGTCCTCGCTCACCGCGATGCAAATTTTGCCGCAATCGGCGCGCAGCGAGGCCGCGCCCTGCAACCCGCGCCAGACCTCCGTGCGGGCGGTGCCGCGCGCGAACTGCAGGAAGATGACTTTACGCAAATTGGTGAACGGCTCGTGCATCGCCACGCGCTTGATGCCGCGAATGCCGAGCTGGTCGCGCAGATGCGACAGAAACATCGGCTCGAAGGCGACCTTCTTCATCACGCTCGATTCGCTCGGCGTGACCTGGCTGATGATGGAGACGAACACCGGCTTGCGCTTATGCGTGATCGCGGTCACCCGCATCGACATATTGAAGTCCTCGAGCGCCACATGGCCGTGGCTCTCGCCGAACGGACCTTCCGGCTCGAGCAGTTCGCTGTCGATCAGGCCCTCGATCACGATCTCCGCGTCGGCCGGGACGTGCAGGTCGACGCTGACTGCCTTGGCAATGCGGATGGGCGCGCCGGCCAGTCCGCCGGCCACCGCCATTTCGTCGACATCGATCGGGAGCTTTTGCGGGCCGGTGAACAGCACGACCGGGGCGCAGCCGATGACGATGGCGCACGGCATAGGCTGCTTGCGCTTTTGGTATTTGCGCCAGTGCAGGTAGCCGCCGGCGCCGCCCGGGCGCGACGACATGCGCACGCCGAGCCGGTCCTGAGCTTTCAAGGCGGCGCGATAGGTGCCCATGTTCTGCACGCCGGTCTCGGGGTCGCGCGTGATGCACAACGTGGCCGTGAGATAGGGCGCGGAATCAAAGCCGGGCGTCGAAATCGGCACCGGCAGGCGGGCGAGGCCTTCGCCCGGTTTCAGCAAGGCGTCGCCCTTGATCACGACTTCCTGGCAGGCCGCGGATGCGACAAGGGTTGGCGGAATCGGATGCGCGATCGCCCGCGTCCAGGCCTCGCCGATGTCCTCGACCGGCTTGCCCATGCCGGCCGCGTAGATTTCCGGCGAGGCGCCGAGCGCGCCGACCGCGACCGGAATATCGTAGCGCCGCCCGGAACCGTCGACGACGTTGGTGAACAGAAAGGCGCGGCGTTGCTCTTCCGCCAGCCCCCCCTGGAACTGCCAACGCACCAGCGGATGCAACTCGCGGTCCTTGTCGATGGCGTGATCGATGCGGGTGACCAGGCCGCGCGCTTCAAGCTGGCGCAGGTGATCCTGAAAATCGAGTGGCGGACCGCCGGCCATCGCCTGGCCGGATTTTTTTGACTTGCCTGCTTTGTCGAGCATCGGCCGCTTCTCGCTGGCTACGCCGGCAGTCATACAATAAGCGGGCGTTGTAATCCATTGCCCGCCGTGTATCGTTGCCGCGATTTAATCCGTCGGGACCTTCACCTTGCTGCAGGAAGCCATCAGCGCGCTGGCGATTGTTTTCGATCCGGCGCGTTTTGCCATCATTTGCAGCGGCGTCGTGCTCGGCCTGATCATCGGCGTCATTCCCGGGATCGGCGGGCTCGCCGGATTGGCGCTGCTGATCCCGTTCACCTACGCCATGGATCCGTATACCGCGCTCGCATTCCTGATCGGCATGTGGGCGGTGACCGCGACATCCGACACCGTGCCGGCGATCCTGTTCGGCGTTCCGGGCGCGATCGGGTCGGCCGCCACCGTGCTCGACGGCTATCCGATGGCGAAGCGCGGCGAGGCCGGGCGCGCATTCGGCGCGTCGTTCTCGGCATCGATTCTCGGTGGACTGTTTGGCGCGATTCTGCTCGGCGTCTCGATCCCGATCCTGCAACCGTTCATGCTCGCCATCGGTTCGCCCGACCTGCTCGCAGTCTGCATCCTGGGCTTGACGCTGATCGCTTCCATCAGTCAGGGCGCGGTGCTCAAGGGCCTCACCGTGGCGATGATCGGCGTTTTGTTCGCGGCCATCGGCAACGAGGGGCAGACCGGCACGCTGCGATGGACCTTCGACGAGATCTATCTGTGGGACGGCATCCAGATCCAGGCCTTGGCGCTCGGCCTGTTCGCGCTGCCGGAATTGCTCGACATGGCGATCACGCAGCTAAACCTGTCTACTGGGCAGCGGATCGGTGGTCTGTTTCGCGAGCAATTGCGCGGCGTGCGCGACGTCGTGCAGAATTGGAAGCTGGTGCTCAACTCATCTGTGCTTGGCGTTGTGCTCGGCTCAATCCCCGGCATGGGCGCGCCGATCATCGATTGGCTCGCCTACGGCTCGGCGGCGCGCATGCTCAAGGGCGCAACGGAAACCTTCGGCAAGGGCGACGTGCGCGGGGTCATCGCCGCCGAGGCCGCCAATAATTCGCGTGAAGGCGGCGCGCTGATTCCAACGCTGGCGTTCGGGTTACCCGGCTCGCCGTCGATGGCGTTGCTGCTCGGCGCGTTTCTGGCGCATGGCATCACGCCGGGTCCGAAGCTGCTGACGACGCAGCTCGACATCACGTTCACGCTGGTCTGGTCGCTGGCGCTCGCCAACGTGGTGGGGGCGGGCATCTGCTTTCTATTCGCCGGCCAACTCGCGCGGCTGGCCATGGTACGCTGGAGCATCCTGGTTCCGATCGTCTTTGCGATCTGCTTTGTCGGCGCGTTTCAGGGCTCGCGCTCTTACGGCGATCTCGTCACCCTGATCGGTTTCGGCATCGTCGGCTGGTTCATGAAGCGCTACGGCTGGGCGCGCGCGCCGTTGATTCTCGGATTCATCCTCGGAAAGCTGATCGAGAAATATCTGTTCATTTCGGTCGGGCGCTATGGTTTTAGCTGGCTGGAGCGTCCGCTGGTGATCGTGGTGCTAAGCATCGCCGTGCTGGTGCTATGCCGGCCGATGGTCGTATCGGCGTATCGATACTGGCGCGGCGGCACCGAGGCGGCTGGCGCCAAAGCCCATAAGCCCGGAATGTCCGAACTCGCGCCGAATGAGAAATTCGTTGCGGCAGCGCTATGGGTCATCGCCGGCCTCGGTTTCGCGATTGCGTTTTGGAGTGCGAGCGCCTGGCAGTTTGCCGCGCGATTGATGCCGCAGACGGCGTCGGTCGCCGGCTTTGTTGTCGTTCTGGTCTATGCGTGCACGGCACTATTCGGCGCGCGTCAGCCGGCCATCGCGTCAATCAACGTAGCCGACAGCGCGGCGGCCGCATCGCAGGCGCGATTGACCTACACCCGGCTCGGATCGCAGCTCGGCTGGCTGATTGCGTTGCTTCTGGCGGTACTCGTCATCGGCATGATGCCGGCGTTGGGGGCATTTATCGTTCTTTATATTCGTCTCGTCGGAGCCGCTCGCTGGTCGACCGCACTCCTGATCGCAATCCCGCTGTGGATCGCCATGTATCTTCTGTTCAACACGCTGCTGCACGTGCCGTGGCCGCCGTCGTTGCTTGGCGACGCCCTTCCGCAGTTGCGCGCTGTGCTTAGCGGCCTGATCTGAGGGATCAGCGCCCGGAGAAATTCGGCAGGCGGCGTTCGGCCGTGGCCTTGACGCCTTCCTTGAAGTCGCCGGTCTTGCGCAGCCAGGTTTGCTCCTTGAGCTCGTGCTCGGTCGCCTGCCGCACGCGGTCGGCGAGATCGCCGCGCATTGTCGCGCGCGTCGATATCAGGCCGAGTGGGGCGTTCTCCGCGATCTCGCCGGCCAGCGCCATCGCTGCGGCGCGCACCTGATCCTGCGGCACCAGCATATCGGCGAGCCCCATGGCATAGGCCTCGTCGCCGCGCACGCGCCGGCTGGTGTAGAACATCATCGCTGCCTTGGTCACGCCGACGACAAGCGGCAGCGTCACCGTCAGCCCGAAGCCGGGGTGGAAGCCGAGCCGGGTGAAATTGGCGCAGAAGCGCGTCTCCGGGCAGGCCACGCGGAAATCCGCCACCATGGCGAGGCCGAGCCCGCCGCCGACCGCTGCGCCGTGCACCGCCGCGATGATCGGCTTCTTGGTACGGAACAGCCGGTTGCCCTCGAGATAGAGATGCTGCACCGCCTTTTCGCGTTTGAGTTCGCCGGGCCGCTGGCCTTCCTTGTCGAGCGTTGCGCCGTCGCCGAAATTAGCGCCGGCGCAGAACGCCTTGCCTTGCGCAGCCAGCACCACCGCGCGGCAAGCGGCATCCTGGTCGAGCGCCTCGAGCGCGGAGGCGATTTCCTGGATTAGCGCGATGTCGAAAAAATTATTCGGCGGCCGCCGGATTTCGATCAATGCCACGTGGCCGGTTTTCTCGACGTCGATATCCTTGAATGGGCCCATAGGATATTCCTTTACTCGGCCGCGCGGTGTTGCCCCGGACGCGGCTGCTGCTTGACGATCAAGGCGTCCACGATCGAAACGCCTTGTCCCTTGGCGTGCACGATGACCGGATTGAGGTCGATTTCCGCGATCTCGTCGGCATAGTCCGCTGCGAAAAGCGACAGCCGCACGATTAATTCGATGAGCGTGTCGGTATCGGCCGGTGGCGAACCGCGAAATGCTCCGAGCACCTGCGCGCCTTTGAGACGGCCGAGTAGCGCGCGCGCCGCGGCGTGATCGAGCGGCACCGGCGCCAGCGCGACGTCGCCGAGCGCCTCGACCAGTACGCCACCGAGACCGACCATCAGCAGCGGGCCCCATTGCGGATCGCGATTTACGCCGAGGATGACCTCACGCCCGGGCGGCGCCATCGGCTGCACCAGCACGCCGTCGATGCGCGCGTGCGGCGCATGTTTTTTCGCAGCGGCGAGGACGCGATCATAGGCGGCGCGCGCGCCATCGCCAGAGATATTGAGCGCCATCGCGCCGGCTTCTGTCTTGTGAGGGATGGCGGCGGACTGCACTTTTAGCGCGACCGACTGCGCCAGCGCGCGGGCCGTGGCTTCCGCCTTGGCGGGTGAATGCACGAGCTGCCCTGCATCGCCGCCGCCGATGCCATAGGCTGCTAACACCGGCCGTGCCTTCCATTCACTAAGTATGGTCGGAGCTTCTGCCAGCAGCCTGCGCGCTGCCGCGCGATCCAACGCAAATGCCTTGCCGGCCGCCGCCGGCTGCAACAAGCGCTCGCGCAGCGCCCGGTAATCGACCATCGCCCGCATAGTGCGGGCGCAGCCGGGCGCGCCAGTGAACAGCGGATAGCCGGCTTCATTCAAGATTTCCACGCTGCGGTCAGAGGGCAGGGTGTAGGTCCACATGAACACCGGCTTCTTGGAATCGCGGCCGAGCGCCTGCAGCTTCGGCAGATCAGTCTCCAGAAATGCCGAGCGACGCGCCGTCACCACGACGATGACGCCGTCGATCAGCGGCGACTGGCCGACCAAGCGCGCGAATTCCGCATAACCGAGCTTGTGCACGCCTTGCGCGGTGGAATCGACCGGATTCTGCGAGGTGCCGTAAGAGGGCAAATGCACGTCGATGGCCTTGCGCGTCGCATCGTCGAGCACCGGCACCTCGAGACCGGCAGCGGCGCAGGCATCAGCCATCCAAACACCGGCGCCGCCCGATGACGTGCAAATCCCCATGCGCTTGCCGGCTGGCAGTTTGTCGCCGCAGGCGAGAAAGCCGGCCGCGAGGTCGATCATTTCGTCGAAGTCGCGTCCTTCGATCAGGCCGTAATGCTCAAAAATGGCGCGATAGGCGGCCTGCGAACCGGCGAGCGCGGCGGTATGCGAAGCGACCGCGCGGCTGCCCGGTTCCGACTGGCCGATCTTGCCGACGATCAATGACTTGCCGGCTTTCAGCGCCTTCTCGGCTGCGCGCTTGAATTTCTCCGGCGATTTCACGTCCTCGAGCAGCAGCAGGAAGACATCGGTGCCGCCTTCCTCAAGCAAGTAATCGAGGAAGTCGGCGACCTCCAATGCAGCCTCGTTGCCGGTGGTGACGATGTGGCGGAAGGCAAGATTGCGCGAGCGTGCGCGGTCGAAAAAGGCAAAGCCGAGGCCGCCGCTCTGCGAGATCACCGAGACTTGTCCCTTCCCGAGCGGGCGCACCGGGCGGATGGCGCCGGCGTTCTTGTCCATGGCCGGACTGAAGGTCGGGCATAGTGCCGCTGCGATATTGGCGAAGCCTTCAGTGTTAGGCCCGCACACCGCCATGTCGTGGCGCCGCGCGGTGGCGCCGATCTTGGCCTGCATCTGGCGGCCAGACTCACCCGGCTCCTCGGCGAAGCCGGAACTCAAAATGACGGCGGCTTTGACCCCAGCGCGGCCGCAACGCTCCAGTTCTTCCGGCACGAATTCCGCTGGAATGATCAGAATGGCCAAATCGGCTGGCTCGGGGAGCTCGGCGACCGACCCATAGGCCTTGAGGCCTTGCACCTCGGCCGCGCTGCGGCTGACCGGATAGATGGTGCCGGCGTAAGGATGGCTCAGCATCACTTCCAGGATGCGGCCGCGCAGGCCCTTGGTGTCGAACGACGCACCGACCACGGCCACCGATTTCGGCCAGAGCAATTTTCCGATATCCGGCACCGCTCCCCCTTCTTCACCGCAGCCCGAGGCCGCGCGCGATGATGCCGCGCAAGATTTCGGTGGTGCCGCCCTGGATCGTGAGCTTGGGCGCGACTTTCATCGCGAACGCGATCTGCTCGTCCAGCGTTACCCGGTTGCTCGCGCCGGCCTCGAGAAACGCGCTGAGATCGCGCACGCGCTCGGGCAGCTTCTGCTCCCAGATGGTGCCGAGATCCTTGACGATCGATGCTTCCACCACCGGTTCCTTACCGGCTTGCAACATCCCGGCCACCGACACCGACATTCTTCGTAATGTATGCAGCTGTGCCACCAGACGGCCGAGGCCCTCGACGCTGCGCAAATCGGGATTGGGGCCGAGCGCGCGCACCAGCTCGGCCAGCACGTAATAGGTTTCCAGGAAGCGTTCGGGCCCGCTGCGCTCGTAGGCGAGCTCGCTGGTCGCCTGCTTCCAGGCGCCGTCGATCTCGCCCAGCAAGTGATCGTCCGGCACGAAAGTGTCATCGAACACGACTTCGTTGAAATCGTGCTGGCCGGTCATTTGATAAATCGGATTGACCGTAATGCCCCGCGATTTCATGTCCACCAGAAATTGCGTGAGGCCGTGGCGACGGTTGTCCTTGGTGGCGGGCGAGGTGCGGAATAGGCCGAGCATGTAATCGGCAATATGGGCGTTGCTGGTCCAGATTTTGCTGCCATTGATGCGCCAGCCACCGTCGGCCTTGGTGGCTTTAGTCTTGGCCGCGAACAGGTCGGAGCCGGAACCCGGCTCGCTCATACCGATCACGAAGCACAATTCGCCGCGACAGATGCGCGGCAAGATATCCTGCTTGATGTGCTCGGGCGCGTATTTGAGCAGGATCGGGCCGCTCTGCCGGTCGGCGACGAAGTGCAGGCGCACCGGCGCGTTAGCGACGCGGAATTCCTCCGTCACAACATAACGCTCGAGAAAATTGCGCTCGTGCCCGCCGTATTTTTTCGGCCAGGTCATGCCGATCCAGCCTTTGGCGCCGACCCGCTTGCTGAACGCGCGATTGTGGGTGTCGCCGTGCCCGGGGCGGTCGGGAACGAAGGTCCCGGCCGCCACCTCCTCGGCGAGGAAGGCGCGCACCTCGGCGCGAAGTTTCTCGCACGCGGGCGGCAGGCGGATTTGATCGAAGCGAAGGTCGGTGCTCATCGTAATCTACCGCGCCGCCAGCATGGGCCAGAATTGATTGGCGCCGCGCCGCGCGATCAGCTCGCCAAGCGCCGCCGCCCAGTAGCTTTCACTGCCGAAATCGTCCCGCCACGCCAGCAGGCGAAGCGTGAAGCGATGCAGGACATGTTCGCTGGTAAAGCCGATTGCGCCGTGCACCTGATGCGCAATAGCGGAGCCTTCGGCGGCGGCCTCGCCCGCGCGGATTTTAGCGGAAGCCGCCTCGAGCAACACCGTGTCGTCGAACGCAGGCGCTTGCGCGATCGTGTCGGCGGCCGAACCCGCGGCGGCCAGCGCGGCCGCGGTTTCGCCAGCGAGGCGGGCGAGGTTTTGCTGGACAGCCTGGAATTTGCCGATCGGCCGCTCGAACGCCACGCGCTCATTGGCGTAGCGCACGCTGAGCGACAGGATCGTTTCCATGGCGCCAGCGGCCTGCACGCTACGCACGGTCGCGCCCATCAGCATCAACGCGGATGGATTGAAATCGGCGATGGCCTGCGCGCTGCGGATGGGTTTCGCGCGCTCGAAGGTCACGCTGTCCGACCCGTCGCCGGCGAGATTTTGGCCTTCGCTGACGCCGCAGTCGTCGGTTTTGACCAAAGCAATCGTCGCGCCCTTGTCGCCGACAGCCACGACCGCGATGTGTTTTAAATCTTTAGCGAAGGGAATCCCGCTGGCGTGTCCGCTCAAAGTGCCGTCGGCATTTAAAACAATCCGGTCGCGCGGGCGGGCCGGCGCGACGGTCATCGCGCCGGCTGGGGCGGCAATTCCGGCGCGCGCCAGCAGCCATCCCGCCAACAGCGTCTCCGCCAGCGGCACCGGCACGGCATAGCGGCCGGCGACGCCGAGTATGGCGAAGCCCTCGGCCAGACTTGCGCCGGCGCCGCCCTGTTGTTCAGGCACCCAGGCGAGCGTCAGGCCGGCTTCCGACAATGCGCGCCATAACAATTCCTTCCAGCGGTCATCGCGGGCGCGATTGATCGTCTGTGGATCGGCAAGGTCGGCAAAAATCCGCGCCGCCGTTTCGGCGACGATATTGTCGCTCTCAGTCACCATTGCCGCTCCGACTTTTTACTCAATGGCGGACGCCATCATAGGGCCATCGTGCGGTGCGGCCGGACCGTTGGCAAGCGGCGGTGGTTTCGTGCCGGAATGGCGGGCCCCGGCGTACTTTTGTCGAGTTGATCGGGGCTACCATACCGGGTAGCGTTGCCGTCATAACAAGCAAAAAATGGGCTGCCGGCCAGCCTTGGCCTCGTCAGCCGCGCATCTCTGGGAGGATCCGATGGGAACGAAACTTGTCGCCTTGGCGACGGCTATTCTCGCCAGTCTCACGCTCTCCACCGCCCAGGCGGCGGAGCCGAAACATGGAGGCATTCTGAAAGTCTATCACCGCGAGACGCCGCCCAGCCTTTCCATCCACGAGGAGGCGACCTTCTCGGTCAACGCCCCCGCGATGGGTCTGTTCAACAATCTTGTGGTGTACGATCAGCACATGCCGCAAAACAGCATGGGTACCATCGTGCCGGAGCTGGCGACGAGCTGGGCCTGGAGCGCGGACAATCTAAAATTGACGTTCAAGTTGCGCGAGGGCGTCAAGTGGCACGATGGCGTGCCCTTCACGGCCAAGGACGTGAAGTGCACATTCGACCTGCTGCAAGGCAAGGGACAAGATAAGTTCCGGAAAAATCCGCGCAAGGATTTATTCAGCAACATTAGCGACGTCACCACCAATGGCGACTTCGAGGTGACGCTGCAGGTCAAGCGGCCGCAGCCCTCGCTGGTGGCGATGCTCGCTTCCGGCTACACGCCGATTTATTCGTGCCACGTTACCGCGGCGCAAATGCGCACGCATCCGATCGGCACCGGTCCATTCAAATTCGTGGAGTTCAAGCAGAATGAATCGATCACGCTCACGAAGAATCCGGACTATTGGAAGAAGGGCCTGCCTTATCTCGACGGCATCCAATACACGATCATCAGCAATCGCGCGACCGCGGTGCTCGCCTTCGTCGCCGGCAATGTGGACATGACGTTCCCCACCGAGATGACCGCGGCGCTGATCAAGGACGTCAAATCGCAGGATCCCACCGCCGTCTGCGAGATCGCGCCGATCAACGTCAGCACCAATCTCATCATCAACCGCGAGAACCCGCCGTTCAATAACATTGAACTGCGCAAAGCGATGGCGCTCGCGCTCGACCGCAAATCGTTCATCGACATCATCTTCCAGGGACAGGCCGACGCCGGCGGTACATTGTTGCCGCCACCGGAAGGCGTCTGGGGTATGCCGTCGAATATGCTCAAGACCATTCCCGGCTACGGCGACGTAAACAAGGATCGTGAGCAAGCCCGCGCCATCATGGCCAAGTTCGGCTACGGGCCCGACAAGCCGCTCAAGATCAAGGTCTCGACGCGCAACCTCGCCACCTATCGGGACCCGGCGGTGGTGCTGATCGATCAACTCAAGAGCATCTATATCGATGCCGAGCTCGATCCGGTGGAATCGAGCCAGTGGTTCGCGAAGGTCGCGCGCAACGACTATTCGGTCGGCCTCAACCTAACCGGCAACGGCATCGACGATCCGGACCAGGCTTTCTATGAAAACTATGCCTGCGGGTCCGAGCGCAACTATACGCATTACTGCAACAAAGATTTGGAAGCGCTGTTCGACAAGCAATCGGTCGAAACCGACGTCGAAAAACGCAAGAAAATGGTGTGGGACATCGACAAGAAACTTCAGGAGGACGTGGCGCGTCCGATCCTAATGCATGCGCGGTCGGGCACCTGCTGGAAGCCCTACGTCAAAAACATGACGATCATGAACAACAGCGCCTATAACGGTTATCGTTACGAGGACATCTGGCTGGACAAATAAGCTCCGGCATCGCCGCCTGGTCGATAGAGGGAGGCCGGGCGCGCCTTTTTCCGCACACCATGGGAGGACTTGGTGGTGAGTTATCTGATCAGGCGCTTCTTCTTGATGCTCCTGACGCTGTTCGGAATTTCCGTGCTGATTTTCACGATGTTGCGGGTGGTGCCCGGCAACATCGCGGATATCGTGTTCAATGCGGCCGGAATGATCGACGTCGCGGAAAAAGCAAAGCTGGAAAAAGAACTGGGTCTCGATCAGCCGATCGCCGTGCAATACGTGCAGTGGATTGGCGGCTTGGCGCGCGGCGATCTCGGCTATTCCTACGTGTCGGAGAAGCCGGCGCTCGACGAGATCCTGCCGCGCATTCCGATCACCGCCAAGCTCGCCGGACTGGCGCTGACGTTTGCGATTGTATTCGGCGTGCCACTCGGGGTGCTCAGCGCGGTCAAGCAGAATTCTGGACTCGATTACACGCTGCGGGTGATTAGCCTGAGCGGGCTGTCGATGCCGTCATTCTGGCTCGGTCTGTTGATCCTGATGGCGTTCGTGAAATTCTTCGGCACGATTCCGATCTATAGCAACGCTCCCGGGGGATTTTGGGCCGCGTTGGGGCTCTACAGCGTGCCGGCGGCGGCGGTCGGCTTTCGCTCATCGGCGTTGGTCATGCGCCTGACGCGCTCGTCGATGCTGGAAGTGCTGCGGCAGGATTACATCCGCACCGCGCGCGCGAAAGGTGCGTCGGAGCAGAACGTCAACTACCACCATGCATTGCGCAACGCGGTGCTTCCGGTCGTCACCGTGATCGGCATTGAGGCCGCGTTCCTGATGGGCGGCCTGATCGTCACCGAGACGGTGTTCAACATTCCAGGCGTCGCGCGCTTTCTGGTCGAGGCGATCCGTTGGCGCGATTATCCGATCGTGCAGAATCTGGTTATGTTCATCGCGGTGTTGGCGGTGTCGATCAACTTCCTGGTCGACATGCTTTACGCCGCGCTCGATCCGCGTATCAAATATTCCGGCTAACGGGAGAGCTAGCCAATGGCGAGCATCGATATCGTCCCGGGGCCCGTGGACACTGTCCGCGCGGAAGGCGTGTGGTCGAAGATCCGCTATCACGCTGCCGCGCATCCGCTCGGCGTCATCGGCGCCGCGATCATGGCGCTGTTCGTGTTCGCCGCCATCTTCGCCGATTTCATTACGTCCTACGACCCGATCAGGACCAATGCGCTCGCTTCGCTGGTGCCGCCGGGGCAGGGCCATTGGCTGGGCGCTGACAACATGGGCCGCGACATCTACAGCCGGATCGTTTACGGCGCGCGCATTTCGCTGGCGGTGGGCTTAGGCTCGACGTTCCTCGGTTGCATATTCGGCGTCACGCTCGGCTTGACTTCGGGCTATCTCGGCGGCTGGGTCGATCTGGTGATCCAGCGCATCGTCGACGTGCTGCAGGCCGTGCCGCTGCTGGTGCTGGCGCTGGTGATGGCGGCGGCGCTCGGGCCGGCGCTCGACAATACCATTGTCGCGATCGCGATCCCGCTGATCCCCTATACCGCGCGCGTCGTGCGCTCCAACACGCTCACCCTGCGCGAACAGCCCTTTGTTGAGGCGGCGCGCGCCATTGGCATGAGCGAATTCCGCATCGCGGTCCGCCACGTGCTGCCCAATACGCTGGCGCCGCTGATCGTAATTGCGACCGCGCAGCTCGGCGCGGCGATCCTGACCGAGGCGTCGCTGTCGTTCCTCGGGCTTGGCGTGCCCGAGCCGCATCCGTCCTGGGGCCGCATGCTGTCGGAATCGGCCGCCGAATATGTGCGCACCGCGCCCTGGCTGGTGATATTCCCCGGCGCCGCCATTAGTCTCGCGGTGTTCGGCACCAATTTGTTCGGCGATGCGCTGCGCGACATCCTCGACCCGCGGCTGCGCAACTGATGGCTCGGCTCGCGCGATGACCATGACGACCAGCGAGCGGGAGACGGTCACACCGGCTCCGGTCGATATTTCGAACCAGCCGCCGTTGCTGGTGGTCGACGACTTGCGCACCTATTTCGATCTGCGCCACGGCATCGTCAAAGCCGTGGACGGCGTCAGCTTCGCGCTCGGACTGCATGAGACGCTGGCGATCGTCGGCGAGTTCGGGCTGCGGCAAGAGCATCACCGCGCTCTCGCTCATGCGGCTGGTGCCGGATCCGCCCGGCCGCATCGCCGGCGGCTCGGTCAAACTCGACGGGGTCGATCTGCTCACGCTTAGCGAGGAGGCGATGCGCGGCGTGCGCGGCAAGGACGTCGCGATGATCTTCCAGGAGCCGATGACCTCGCTCAATCCGGTGCTCACCATCGGAAGCCAGATCGCGGAAGTGCTGCTGCTGCACGAGCCGATCAACCGGCAGCAAGCGCGAGAGAAGGCCGTCGACATGTTGCGCCTGACCCGCATTCCGGAGCCGGAGCAGCGTGCCAAGGAATATCCGCATCAATTGTCCGGCGGCATGCGCCAGCGCGCCATGATCGCCATGGCGCTCGCCTGCAATCCGAAAGTGTTGATCGCCGACGAGCCGACCACCGCGCTCGACGTCACTATCCAGGCGCAGATTCTCGACATCATCCTCGACCTGCAGCGCAAGCTCGGCACCGCGATCATCCTGATCACCCACGATCTCGGCGTGGTGGCCGAGACCGCGCAGCGCGTCATCGTGATGTATGCCGGCCGTAAGGTCGAAGAGGCGCCGGTGGACGAGTTGTTCGCGCGGCCGCAGCATCCCTATACGCACGGGCTCATGGCTTCGATCCCGCGGCTTGATCTGATGCGCGGCGAGGTGGAAGGTGCGTCTGGAAGGCTGCAAGAAATTCCCGGCATGGTGCCGGCCCTGACCGACTTGCCGGAGGGCTGCGTGTTCGCGCCGCGCTGCGCGCATGCCGAGGACCGCTGCCGCCGCGAATATCCGGCCTACGAGGAAAAACGACCGCGGCACTGGGCAGCGTGCTGGCGTTCCGCCGAACTATTCGGTGACCGCAATGGCTGAACCTGGCGCCGTCAACGGTTCGCGTCCGGCCGTGCTTGAGGTGCGCGACCTCAAGAAGCATTTCGCCATCCACAAAGGCCTGCTGCAGCGCGCCGGCGGCACCGTGTTCGCGGTGGACGGCGTCAGTTTTTCGATCGCGCGGGGCGAAACGCTCGGCCTGGTCGGCGAATCCGGCTGCGGCAAATCCACCGTCGGCCGCACCATCCTGCGGCTGATCGAACCGACCGGCGGCAGTATCAGGATCGACGGCCGCGACATTACTCACTTGAGCAAGACCGAGCTGCGCCCGTATCGCCGGCAGATGCAGATCATCTTTCAGGATCCGTTTTCCTCACTCGATCCGCGCATGTCGGCCGGCGACATTGTCGCCGAGCCGATGCGCGTGCATCGCACCGTTGCCGGCCGTGACGTGCGCAAGCGCGTGGCCGAATTGTTCGAGCGGGTCGGCCTGCGCAAGGCGCAGATGGACAGCTATCCGCACCAGTTCTCCGGCGGTCAGCGGCAGCGCATCGGCATCGCGCGTGCGCTCGCACTGCAGCCGAAGTTGATCATCGGCGACGAGCCGGTATCCGCGCTCGACGTCTCGATACAGGCGCAGGTGCTCAATTTGATGATGGATCTGCAGCGCGAGATGGGGCTCGCCTACCTGTTCATTTCGCACAATCTAGCGGTGGTCGAGCACATCAGCCACTGCATCGCCGTGATGTATCTCGGCCGCATCGTCGAATATACCGACAAGCGCACGCTGTTCACGAAGGCCTTGCATCCTTACACCGAGTCGCTGCTGCTGGCGGTGCCGGTGCCCGATCCGAGCGTCAAGCGGCAGAAGCGTGTGCTGCAAGGCGACGTGCCGAGTCCGATCAATCCGCCCTCGGGGTGCCACTTCCACACCCGCTGCCCCTATGCGATCGACCGCTGCCGGGCGGAAACGCCGCCATTGCGCGAGGTCAAGCCTGGGCAATTGGTCGCCTGTCATCTACGCTAGCGCGCTAGGAACCAGCCATGCGCGCCGGCGTCTCCAAGATCAATCCCAACCCGTTCACGACGCGGCCGGAACTCGACGGCACCTTCGGCGTGGTCGCCTCGACTCACTGGATCGCGACCGCCGTCGGCATGGCCACGCTTGAAAAGGGCGGCAACGCCTTCGACGCCGCGGTCGCGACCGCATTCACGTTGCAGGTGGTCGAGCCGCATCTCAATGGGCCGGGCGGCGACGTGCCGGTCATTCTTTATGACGTGAAGCGCGGCAAAGCCGGAGGTCATCTGCGGCCAGGGACCGGCGCCGGCGGCGGCGACTATCGCGCATTACCGCGGTCTAGGCTTGGACATGGTGCCGGGCACCGGATTGCTTGCCGCCTGCGTGCCGGGGATGTTCGACACCTGGATGCTGCTGCTGCGCGACTACGGCACCATGCGGCTGGCCGACGTGCTGGCGCCGGCGATTTCCTACGCGCGCGACGGCCATCCGCTGGTCGAGCGCGCCAGCGCCACCATCGCCATGGTGGAAAATTTGTTCCGCGAGCACTGGCCGACCTCGGCGGCAATCTATTTGCCCGGCGGCGCGGTGCCGAAGCCGGGCACGCTATTCAGCAACCGCACGCTCGCCGAAACCTATGCCCGCGTGCTGCGCGAGGCCGAAAGCGCCGGCGGCGATCGCGTCGTGCAGATCGATCGCGCCCGCAAGATGTGGTCGCAAGGCTTCGTCGCCGAGGCGATCGACAAGTTCTGCCGCACGCAGGACGTCATGGACGTTTCCGGCGAGCGCCACCGCGGCGTGCTCACCGGCGCCGACATGGCGCGCTGGCAGGCGCAGGTCGAGGCGCCGCTCGCTTACGACTATGGCCGCTACACGGTGTGCAAGCCCGGCGTCTGGAGCCAGGGCCCGGTGATGTTGCAGCAATTGGCGCTGCTGCAGGGCTTACGATCTCGACGCGCTCGATCCGACCGGACCGGACTTCATCCATTTGCAGGTCGAGGCCGCCAAGCTCGCCTATGCCGACCGCGAAGCGTTCTACGGCGATCCCGATTTTGTGAAAGTCCCGATCGAAACGCTGCTCTCGGAAAAATACAACGCCGAGCGCCGCAAGCTGATTTCGAACAAGGCGTCGCTGGAATTGCGGCCCGGTTCGCTCGCCGGATTCGGCGGTGCGGTGCAGATGCGCCGCGAGGACGGGCCGCGCGCCGCCGTCGGCAGCCTCGGCGCCGGCGAGCCGACGGTCGGCCGGCTCGGCGAGGTGGTCGGCGACACCGTGCATTTCGACATCATCGATCAGGCCGGCAACATGGTGTCGTCGACGCCATCGGGCGGCTGGCTGCAATCCTCGCCGGTCGATTCCGGAGCTGGGGTTCTGCCTCGGCACCCGCGCGCAAATGTTCTGGCTCGACGAGAAGCATCCGGCCGCGCTGGTGCCCGGCAAGCGCCCGCGCACGACGCTGTCGCCGACCTTGGCGCTGCGCGACGGCGAGCCCTATCTGGCCTGGGGCTCGCCCGGCGGCGATCAGCAGGACCAGTGGACCGCGCAATTCTTTCTGCGTCATGTCCACGCCAACATGAATTTGCAGGAAGCGATCGATGCGCCGGCGTGGCACTCCGAGCATTTCCCGATTTCGTTCTGGCCGCGCACCGCCCGGCCCGGCGTGCTGGTGGTCGAATCGCGCGTGCCGGAGGCAACCGTCAAGGAATTGCGCGCGCGCGGACACGAGGTCGAAGTCGGGCCGGCCTGGTCGGAAGGCCGGCTGACGGCCGCCTCGCGCGTGGGCAACCGCCGTCGGGCAGCGGCCAATCCACGCGGCATGCAAGGCTACGCCGCCGGGCGCTGACGATCAGCGCGCCGCAGGCCGCCGCATCTCGGCTTCGCGCGCGGCGTCCTCCAGGGTCATGAACAGCGCGCCTTCGTTGCCGAGCCGGTCGACCAGGCCCTCGAGCGCCAGCATGCGGTAGCCGCGCCCGATCACGAACGGATGCATGGTGTAGGTGAGCACGCCCCAATCGACCGTCTTCTGCATGTAGAGGAATTCGTCGAGCCAGCTCTGCATCACCGCGCGCGCCGGCTGCAGGCCGGGCAGGATGCTGGAAGCGGTGCGCACGAATTCGAAATGCGGATAGTCGTCGAGCGACCAGCTGATCGGCATCTCGATCAGCGGCGTCTCCTCGCCGAAGCGGAACGGCTCGCCCAACTTGGCGACGTCGCCACGCCGCGCGCGATAGGGCAGGTAATCCGAACCCATCAGGCTGGAGTCGTATTTAAAGCCATGCTGCAGCAAGAGATCGATGGTGTGCTCGCTCAAGTCCCATGACGGTGAACGATAGCCGCGCGCCTTGCGCCCGCTCAGACGGAGAATCGCGTCGTTGGCGCGCACCAGATCGGCTTCTTCCTCGGCGCGGCTTTGCGTCGCCGGCGGAATATGCGCCCAGCTGTGATGCGCGACCTCGTGCCCGCCGGCTACGACCGCCTCGCATTCGCGCGGCCAGCTTTCGATAGTGAAGCCCGGGATGAACCAGGTCGCCTTGATGCCGCGGACTTTGAGGAAGTCGAGAATCCGGCGCGAAGCCATGGCCCCGAACTCGCCGCGCGACAGCGGCGTCGGCGTGGTCATGCCGCGGGCGATGAAGCCGGACTGGGTGTCGAAATCGAAGGTGAGGCAGACGATGTGGCGGGGCACGTGAGCGACCTGCGTTGCGCGGGGCTAGCGGGTAGCATCATACTATGACGGGTAAGAGAGGCCATGGCGGTTAAGGAAATCGGCATCATTCTCAACGGCGCCACCGGGCGCATCGGCGCGACCCAGCATCTGGCCAACGCGCTGGCGCCGATCCGCGCCGAAGGCGGGCTTGTGGTGGGCGGCGACCGTATCGTGCCGCGCCTGTTGCTGCTCGGCCGTGATCGCGCGGCGCTCGCCGGCCTCGCGCAGACCTATGGCATCGACGACTGGACCGCCGATCTCGATGCGGCGTTGGCGAAGCCGGACTTTCCGGTCTTCTTCGACGCCGCGGCGACCCAGCAGCGCGTTTCGGCACTGAGCAAGGCGATTGCCGCCGGCAAGCACATATACAGCGAGAAGCCGGTGGCGCCCTCGATGGCCGAGGGGCTCGCACTGTTGCGCGCCGCGCAAGCGCGCGGACTCAAGGCCGGCGCAGTCGAGGACAAAATCAACCTGCCGGGCTTGCAGAAACTTTTGCATCTTGCCCAGTCCGGCTATTTCGGCCGCATCACTGGCTTCCGGCTCGATTTCGGCTGGTGGGTGTTCGATGGTGCCGAGCAACCCAGCCAGCGCCCGAGCTGGAATTACCAGCGCAGCGGGGAAGGCGGGCTGACCATCGATATGGTGCCGCATTGGCGCTACGTGATCGAAGGCATTCTCGGGCCGATTCGCCGAGTGGTGGCGGCAACGACCACCGCGATCCCAGAGCGCTTCGACGAGGACGGCAAGCGATATCACGTTGATGTCGACGACACCTCGCTCACCCTCGCCGAACTGGCGAACGGCGCAGTTGGAACGATTATCTGCTCCTGGGCGACGCGGGTGCGGCGCGACGATCTCCTGACCTTGCAGGTCGACGGCACCGGCGGCTCGGCGCTTGCCGGGTTGCATCGCTGCTGGACGCAATGCGCGGCCGAGACGCCCACCATCCGGCGCTTCAATCCCGACACCGATATCGGCGCCGACTACTGCGGCCAATGGAAAGAGGTCGCCGGCAGGTCGGCCTATACAAATCCCTATCGGGTCGGCTGGGAGAATTTCCTGCGCCACGTTGTTGCCGGCGCGCCGCTTAATTGCGATTTTACCGCCGGCATCCGTGACGTGCAGTTGGCGGAAGCGTGTTATCGCAGCGCGGCGGAACAGAAATGGATCACCCTCGATGACATCTAGCCCCACCGCCTTTGTCACTGGCGCATCGACCGGTCTCGGTTACGCCATCGCCTGCGGGCTGGCGCAAGCAGGTTACGATCTCGCGGTCACCAGCCGCGAGATTGGGCGGCTCGACGCGCTGTTACAGGATCCGGCGGTGCAGGGCCGCAAGGTGGTGCCGGTGCAACTCGATTTGCGCAGCGAGACCGTTATCGCGCAAGCCTTCGCCGCCGCGGTCGAAGCCTTCGGCGACATCGACGTTCTGGTCAACAATGCCGGCCGTGCACTGCTCAAGTCCGCGGTCGAGGTGACCTGGGCGGAATGGGACGACGTCGTCAATATCAATCTCAAGGGCGCCTATTTCATATCGCGGACCTACGCTGCGCATTGCATCGCCCGCAATCGTCCCGGCTGCTATCGTCAGCATCGCCTCGACCCACGGTCTTACCGGGTTTGCCGGCCGCACGGTCTATGGAATTTCCAAGGGCGGGCTGATCCAGATGAGCCGGATGCTGGCGATCGAATGGGCCAGCCACAACATCCGGGTCAATACGATTGCGCCGGCGACCGCGCTCACCGCCTCGCGCCAGAAGATGCTCGACCCGCAGGCGCGCGAGCGCATGCTCGCCCGCATTCCGACCGGCCGCTTCATCACGCCGGAGGAAGTCGCCGCCGCCGTCATTTTCCTTTCCAGCCCCGGCGCCGCCTCGATCACCGGCCAGACGCTGGCGCTCGATGGAGGGCTGACGGCGAATTAGCCGCAAACGAGTCGCAACTGGCGATTTTCCATGCGCCGGATTATCGTGCAACGTGCCTATGCCCGGGACGGCGGTTGCACGAGGGACCATCGCGGCGCTAGCTTGGCGCCGCGCAAAATGTCGGCGGCGCGCACCTTCCAGGAGACTCCGGCTTGAAAATTGGCATTCTTCTAGGCGACGACATCGGGCCTTGAGGTCGTGCCGGAGGCCGTCAAGGTGATGAAAGCCGCGGCATCGCGCTCCGGTCTCGCCATCGAATGGCATCCATTGCCGATCGGCAAGAATGGCCACGAGCTGGAAGGCAATACGCTTCCGCCGACCACCGAGGCCGCGCTGTGGAAGCTCGACGGCTGGATCATGGGCCCGATCGGGCATGCCGCCTATCCGCGCAACGACCCCACCTGGGTCATGCCGCCGGTACGCAAGAAATACGAACTGTTCGCCGCCGTTCGCCCGTCGCGTTCCTATCCGAGCGTCAACTCGATCCACAAGAACGTCGACATCGTCTTCCTGCGCGAAATCTCCGAGGGCATGCTCTATTCGGAAACGGTGGTGGCGGGCGCGCCGGAGTTCCGGCCGAACGACGATATCACCGTCGCCATGCGCGTGATCACGCGCAAGGGCTCGAACCGGGTCGCGCGCGAGGCGTTCGAGATCGCGCGCACGCGCAAACGCAAGAAGGTGACCGCCGCGCATAAGGAGCCGGTCTATCGGCTCGCCTGCGGCATGTTCGCCGAGGAATGCCGCAAGGTCGCGCGCGACTATCCCGACGTGACATTCGACGAAGCGATGATCGACACCATCTCGATGAAGCTGGTGATGGCGCCGCAGCAATACGACGTGATCGTCACCAGCAACCAGTTCGGCGACATCCTCACCGACATCGGCGCCGGACTGGTCGGCGGACTGGGCCTGGCACCCGGCCTCTGCGTCGGCGAGCGCCAGGCCATGGCGCAGGCCACCCACGGCTCGGCGCCCGACATCGCCGGCCGCAACATCGCCAACCCTTACGCCATGATCGCGTCGGCGCAGATGCTGCTGGCCTTTCTCGGCCGCAAGCACAACGAACCGAAAGCCACCGCCGCCGCCGGCTTTATGCAGGCGGCGATCGACAAGGTCGTCACGCAAGCCAAGCACCTGACCAAAGACCTGGGCGGCAAGGCCAGCACCCAGGAGATGGGCGACGCCATCGCGGCGGCCGTCCTGCAATAGCGCCACGCAAAACTTGAAACGGGCAGCGTCATGTACAATCTTCAGCTCAGCTCCGAACAGTTGGAAATCCGCGACACCGTGCGCGACTTCGTCACGCGCGAGATCAAGCCGGTCGCGCTCAAGGCGGAGCGGCTCGACGTCGGCGACCGCAGCCTGTTGATGGCGCAGATCGATGCAGCCTCGCAGTTGGGCTTGCGCACGCTCGCTTTATCCGAGGAGCGCGGCGGCGCCGGCGCCGACGCGCTCACCTCGTGCATCGTGACCGAGGAGCTGGCGGCAGGCGATGCCGATATCGCCGCCGTGCTGTCGGAAAGTTCGCAGCTGGCGCATCTGCTGTTCGACCGCGCCATGAGCGACACCCAGCGCGACGCGTTGCTGCCGAAATTCCTCAACGGCGACCGCTATCATCTCGCCTTCGCCGGCCATGAGGGCGGCACCGATACGCGGCTGGGCGTGAACTATCATCGCCCGGCGTCTTCGGAAGTTGCGGTGAAGACGAGCGCCGTGAAATCCGGCGGCGATTGGATCGTCAATGGCGTCAAGGATTGCGTCGCCAATGCGCCGGTCACCGGGCTGTTCGCGGTGCTGATCAATATCCCGGGCCGCGCTGGCGCGAGCGTGCTGCTGGTGCCGGCGGACGCGCCGGGCGTGAGCGTGCGTGCGCATGACAATGCGTGGCTGCACGGCGCGTGCGGCGAGGTCGCGTTCAAGGACTGCCGGGTGCCGGCTGGCAATCTGCTCGGCGACGACGCGGCGGCGCTGCTGATCGGCACGGACGCGCCTGGCCGCGGCAATCCGCTGGCGCAAGCGCTCAATCTCGGCATCGGCCGCGCGGCGTACGAAGCCGCGCTCGACTACGCGCATCTGCGCGTGCAGGGCGGCCGCCCGCTCATCGAGCATCAGGCGATTGCCACCAAACTGGCCGAGATCGCGATCCGGCTCGAGGTCGCGCGCAGCGCGGTCTGGCAGGCGGCATGGGCCTCCGATCATCCGGAGGCGATCGCCGACCGCAGCCTTTCGGATCTGCCGTTGCAGACGATCGCGCAGGTGTTCACCTCCGAGATCGTGATGAAAGCCGCCAAGGACGCGGCCGAGATATTCGGCGCCATGGGCGTGATGCGCGACATGCCGCTGCAGAAATACATCCACGACGCCCGCGTCTGCCAGCATAGCGGCGACGGCAATACCGACAGCCAAGCTGCGCATCGCGGAAGAGCTGGCCGGCTACCGGCGCGCGGACAAACGCGCGATGGCGCTGGCCGGCGAATAACCGAAACATTTCACGCTGAGGATGCTCCCATGGACTTCACCCTGAGCAACGAACAGCGCTCCTGGCAGATGGCGGCGCGCAAATTCGCCGACGAGGAAATCCGCCCGCTCTCGCTCGCGCGCGACGCCATTCCGACCGCGCGCGAGACCTGGGACTGGGACATCATCAAGAAGGGCTCCAAGCTCGGCTTCCGCACCATGGCGGTGCCGAAGGAATGGGGCGGCCAAGGCACCGATTTCGTGACGCAAGCGCTGGTGATGACAGAATTGGCCAAGGCCGACAGCGCCATCTCCAAGGCCTTCAGCCAAAACTGGAAATGGAGCCATTTGATCTCTTCCGCCTGCACCGAGGAGCAGAAGCAGCGCTTCCTCCCGGCCTTCGTCGCCGACGACACCTTCGTGCTCGGCAAGGGCATCACCGAGCCGAGCGCCGGCTCCGACAACCGCATGCCGCAAGACGATCCCAAGACCGGGCTGAAGCTGCGCGCCGAGCGCAAGGGCGACGAATGGATCCTCAACGGCGAGAAGGCGTTCATCGCCAACGCGCCGATCGGCAAACTGTTCTTCATCGACGCGCGCACCGATTCAACCGTGGCGCCACGGCAGGGCACCACCATGTTTCTGGTGCCGCGCGATACGCCCGGCTTCCGCATCGGCAAGGTGTTCAACAAGAGCGGCTGGCGTTTCTACCAGAACGGCGAGATGATCTTCGAGAACGCGCGCGTGCCGCACGCCAATGTGGTCGGCGACGTGGGCGGCGCCGTGCGCAAGACCGGCGGCGCCGGCGGCGACACCACCGGCGGCGATCTGTTCGGCGACCTCGAGCTTGCCTCCAATGCGCTCGGCATCTGCGACGACGCCTGCGAGACCGCGCTGCGCTACGCCAAGACCGAGAAGCAAGGCGGCCAGGTTCTGTTCGCGCAGCAGAACGTGCAGCTGCAGATCAACAAGATGTTCATGCTGACCGAGGCGCTGCGCTCGTTCGTGATGCGGGTGGCCTGGGAGCACGACATGAAAATCCACTCGCGCAACGCCGGGCTGGCGATGAACTATTCCTGCGACGTCGTGAACGAGGTTACCGAACTCTACATGGAAGTGCGCGGCGCCCAGGGGTGCCACATGGATCACCACACCGACAAGCTGGTGCGCGACGCCTTCATCTGGAACCACCTCGCCGGCGACAGCGTGTCGCGCATGAAGATCGCGCGCCGGCTCGCCGCCTAGCGTGCGAGTTTCACCGGCACGCCTTTGGCGAGCGAGGTAATGATCGCCTCGAAGGCGCCGATCACGTCCAGCATCTGCTCCGGCTTGACCGGAAACGGCGCCTTGCCCTCGATCGCGTCGGCAAAGGCTTCGAGCAGCGTGCGCAGCGAATCGACATGCGGATAAATCTGCTCCTGCGGCGCGCCGCCAATCTTGGCCACGATCAGCGTATCCTCGCCGCGCGCTTCCGCAGAACCTTCCGTGCCGAACACGTGGCAGCGCCAGAACATCGGCGCGGCGCGCACGGTGCCCATCACGCCGGTGGCGCCGCTGGCGAACTCTACCAGCACAGCGACCACGTCGCGCGGATCGGGCGGCTCTTTCTTGGCGATGCTGCGCGCATCGACATAGCTGATTGGTCCGGCAAGATTGACGAAGGCGTCGAGTACGTGCAGGCCCGCGCCGGTCATGCCGGCACCCGGCGATTCGGCCGGATCGTCTCGCCAGCCGCCGGACACGCGAGTTGAATGCTCGTTGGAGAAATGCCCTTCGATATGCAGGACCTTGCCAATGCCGCCGCTGTCGACGACGCGCTTGAGTTCCTGCATCGAGGCAAAGCAGCGCTTGTTGTTGCCACTGCCGAGCGGGACGCCGGCCGCCCGCACGGCGGCGACCGCGCGCTCGGCTTGCGCGCGGGTAAGCGCCAGCGGCTTCTCGCACCAGACCGGCTTGCCGGCGGCGGCCACCATGCGGACCTGCTCGACATGCAGGGAATGCGGCGTAGCGAGCAGGATGGCCTGCACCTGCGGGTCGGCGATCGCGTGTTTGAGATCGGTGGACAACCGGAAGCCATGCCGCGCCGCCAGTTCGCGCGCGAGTTCGGGCTCCTTGCTGACGCCGTGCACGATGCGCAGGCGGCTGCTTTTGCCTTGAATTGAACCGAGAACCGTCTGGCCCCAGCGGCCCAGGCCGACCATGGCTGCATTGATCATTTTTGCGCTCGCGCTTCCAACGATCTTGCCAATGTCCGTCAATCGATATGACATGACAAGGCGCGGCAGCGAAGGGCGGGGGCACTCCTATGAAAGCGATGGTGTTGCGGGGGCCGAACACCCCGTTCGAGCTGGTTCAGATGCCCGATCCGGTCGCCGGTCCAGGCGAAGCGGTCGCGCGCGTCATCACCTGCGGATCGGGGCTGACCATTCAGCACGCCAAGGCCGGCCGCCGTCCAATCAAGTTTCCGCGCATCATCGGCCATGAGATCACCGGCGAAATCGTCGCGGTGGGCGCCGGCGTTTCCGGGCTCAAACTGGGCGACGGCGTCACCGCCTATTTCTACCTCAACTGCGGCCATTGCCGCTTCTGCCTCGCCAATCTGGAGCCGCTCTGCGTGAACTGCGGCGGCAATGTCGGATTGGAATGCGACGGCGGCTATGCCGAATACATCAAGCTGCCCGCGCACATCTTCATCAAATACCCGGAGACGCTCGACTACAAGAAGCATCCGTCGGAAATGGGCGTCATCACCGACGCGCTGGCGACGCCGTACAAGGTACTGCGCCGCGCGCAGATCAAGGGCGGCGAGACGGTGGCGGTGTTCGGCGCCGGCGGCGGCGTCGGCATCCATCAGGTGATGATTGCGAAATGGGCGAATGCCCGCGTGATCGCCGTTGATATTGCCGCCGATAAATTCGACGCTTGCCGCAAGGCCGGCGCCGACGAGGTGGTCAATCCGCGTGATGGCGACGTGGTCGAGGCGCTGCGCGATCTGACGCACGGCGCGGGCGTGGACGTGGCCATCGATTACGTCTCCACCACGGCGACGCAGGAGGCCGCCGTCAAGGCGCTCGGCCAGCGCGGCCGCCTGGTAATTCTCGGCGGCGCCGCGCAGCCGTTCCAGGTGCCGGCGCGGGACATGCTGATCAAGGAACAGTCGATCCTGGGCAGTCGCTATGTCACGCACGTCGAGATCTTGGAGGCGTGCGATCTGGTGGCCCGCGGCGAAGTGTGGCCGCTGGTCACCGTCGTCCGGCCGTTGCAGGAGGCCGAGGCCGTGCACGACCTGCTGGAGCGGGGACAGGTCACCGGGCGGGCGGTCTTGCGCGTCGCTTGACGCGCCGTGAGACCGCGCTATCGACCGGCTGCATTACGTCTTTCGGATATGGAAGCTGAGAACGCCGTCGGCCTCTGCCTTGCCTTCCAGCGTGTCGCCGGTCTGGCGCAGCAGGTTTGGAATATCGATGGCGGTCAGCGGATCGGTGCATTCCGCTACGATCAGGTCGCCGGCTTTCAAGCCGGACAGCATCTTGCGCACCCGCAGCGCCGGCAGCGGGCATTTCAGGCCGCGCAGATTCATGGTCTTTTCCGCCATGGCTAGGTCCGGTTCAGGTTGCTGTGCCCGCCGCGTTGTTGAGGTAGACTGAATATTCTGAGACCAGCAAGGTCAAGCACGGCAAAATGGCTGCGGCGTCCGACCCAATACAGACGATTACACGGCTGACCCCGCTCGCCGAGGTGCTGGCGACGGTCGCGCCGACGTGAAGCCGGTCACCCCGCGCACGGTCGATGTAACTGCCGCCGCCGGCCGCACGCTCGCCGCCGACGCGGTGGCGCCAGCGCGCCCGAGCGCGGCGACGGCCTTGCTGGATGGCTGGGCGCTCGCCGCGGACGACACCTTGGGCGCCGGCGGCTATGCGCCGGTGCCGCTCATGCAGACGCCGCAGCGCGTCGAAGCCGGACAAGCCATGCCGGTCGGCACCGACAGCGTGGCGCCGCTTGATGCGGTGAAGGTGAGCAATGGCCGCGCCGAGGCGCTGGTCACCGTCAATCCGGGCGACGGCGTGTTGCCGGCCGGCGGCGACAGCGATCCGGGCATTCCGCTGCGCCGCGCCGGCGAACGCCTGCGCATCACCGATCTCGCCGCGCTCGATTGCGCCGGCCGCGCGCGCGTCACCGTGCGCGAGCCGCGCATCCGCGTGGTGCCGCTGCGCGGCAGCGGCATCATTGTCGCCGCCGCGCGTCTGGTGGCGAGCGATATCGAACGCCGCGGCGGCGCCGCGCGGCTGGACGACGCCGGCCGCGATCTTGACGTCGTGCTGGCGGCGGAAAGCACGGACGCCATCGTCGCCATCGGCGGCACCGGCAACGGACGCAACGACGCCAGCGTGCAGACGCTGGTGCGCGAGGGGCGGCTTGCCGTGCACGGCATCGCGCTCACACCCGGCGAGACCGCCGCGCTCGGATTTGTGGGCCCAAGGCCGGTGTTGCTGCTGCCGGGCCGGCTCGATGCAGCGCTGGCGGTTTGGCTGGTAGTCGGGCGGCGCGTGCTCGATCGCCTCGCCGCGGCCAAGGCCAACGAGCATGAGCCGGCCGAAACCTTGACGCTGGCGCGCAAGGTCGCCTCCACGGTGGGCTTGGCCGAGGTCGTGCCGGTGCGGCGCAATGCCGACCAGGCGGAGCCGCTGGCGACGAAATATCTGCCGCTGTCGTCGCTGACGCGGTCCGACGGGTGGATCCTGGTGCCGGCGGACAGCGAGGGTTATGCCGCCGGCACGCAGGTGCTGGTGAGGCCGTGGCCATGAGAAACCTAAAATGAGTGAGACGCGCAAAGCCCGGCCGGACGTCAACGCCGAACTGCTCGCGCGCGTGCGCGCAGCCGCGCGCCAGGAGCAATTCCTTGAGGTGGTGTCGGCGGAGCAGGCGCGCGCGCGCTTCGAGCAGCATCTCGATCTCGCGCCGCTCGCGTCCGAGACCGTGCCGTTGGCGGCCGCGCTCACGCGCGTGCTCGCGCACGACGTCATGGCCGCGGTCGATGCGCCACCATTCGACCGTTCCAACGTGGATGGATTTGCGCTGCGCGCGGCCGATACCGTCGGCGCCGGCGACACGACGCCAAAAATCTTCCGGCTCAATGCCGAAGTGATCGCCTGCGGCGATGCGCCAGCGCTGGAAGTTAAGCCCGGCACCGCCACGACCATCGCCACCGGCGGCGTGATGCCACGCGGCGCCGACGCGGTGGTGATGATCGAGGCGACCGAACTTACGGCTGAGGGCGCGCCGAGCATCGAACTGCGCCGCGCCGCCGCGCCCGGACAATTCGTCTCCTATGCCGGCTCCGACATCGCGCGCGGCGAGACATTGTTGCGACGTGGCACACGCGTCGGCTCGCGCGAAATCGGCATGCTGGCGGCCTGCGGCCTTGCCAGCGTCGACGTGGTGCGGCGGCCGAAAGTGGCGGTGCTTTCTACCGGCGACGAGCTGGTGGCGCCCGGCTCGCCGCTCAAGCCGGCAGGCGTCTACGACAGCAATGGCGCCGTCATCGCCGCTGCCGTGTCGGAAGCCGGCGGCGAGCCGCTGGCCATGGGCGCGTTTCCCGACGACGAGGCGGTGCTGGAAAAGGCGGTGCGCCAGGCGCTGGCGACCAGCGACATCGTGGTGCTCTCGGGCGGCACCTCGAAAGGCGCCGGCGATCTGTCGCATCGCGTGGTGTCGCGGCTCGGGCAACCCGGCATCCTGGTGCACGGCGTCGCGCTCAAGCCCGGCAAGCCGCTCTGTCTGGGCGTGATCGGCGACAAGCCGATCGTGGTGCTGCCCGGCTTTCCGACCTCGGCGATCTTTACCTTTCATGCCTTTGTCGCGCCGGTGATCCGCGCCCGCGCCGGTCTGCCGCCGGAAGCGGCGGAAACCGTCACCGCGCGCGTGCCGGTGCGGGTTGCCTCCGAGCTCGGCCGCAAGGAATTCGTGCTCGTCTCGCTGATCGAAAGCGAGGGCGGCCCGGTCGCATTCCCGACCGGCAAAGGCTCCGGCTCGGTGACCAGCTTTTCGCAAGCCGATGGTTTTCTCGAGATCGACGCGCTCGCGTCGTCGCTCGATGCCGGCAGCGCGGCGCAAGTGACCCTGATCGGCAGCGCCGCGCGCGCGCCCGACCTGGTCATCATGGGCAGCCACGATGTGGCGCTCGACGTGGTGGTGGGTGCACTGGCCGAGCGCGGCTTTTCCGCGCGCACGCTGGCGGTCGGCAGCCTGGGCGGCGTGGCGGCGGCCAGCCGCGGCGAATGCGACATCGCTCCGGTACATCTGATCGATCCGCAAAGTGGCCAATATAACGTGCATCTGGCGACGCCCGGCCTTGCGCTGGTGCGCGGCTGGGAGCGCATGCAGGGCATTCTATTCCGCCCCGGCGACAAGCGCTTCGAAGGCCGCAGCGCGCATGAAGCACTCAAGGCCGCGCTCGCCGATTCATCGGCCTTAATGGTCAACCGCAACGCCGGCGCCGGCACCCGGGTGCTGATCGACAGGTTGCTCGCAGGCGTGCGGCCGCCCGGCTACGCCAACCAGCCGAAGTCGCACAATGCGGTTGCTGCCGCCATCGCGCAAAGCCGCGCCGATTGGGGCGTCGCCATCGAGCCGGTGGCCAAGCTCTACGGCCTCGGCTTCCTGGAACTCGCGCCGGAACATTACGACTTTCTGGTTGTAGAGAGCCGCCGCGAGCGGCCGGCGGTGCAGGCGTTCCTGGCGGCCTTACGCGACGACGCGCCACGCCAGCGCATCGCTGCGCTCGGCATGCGCCCGGCTGATGACTAGTTTCAATTTTATGCCCCCGGCTTGTCGGACCAGCGGCATGACTTGGTGGCTCAACCGTATTTGCGTTAGCTTGTTTCTGTTGCCGCTTGTGGCCGACGGCGCGCAGGCGCAATTGCGCGGCCACGGCGGGCCGGTGCGCGCGCTGGCGATCTCGTCCGATGGCAGCCACGCCGTTTCCGGCAGCTTCGACACATCGGCGATCCGTTGGTCACTTACGCGCAGCGTCGCCGAACAGGTAATGCGCTTCCACGACGGTGCGGTGAACGCGGTCGCCTGGCTCAAGGACGGCCGCATCGCCACCGCCGGCGAGGACGCCCACATCGCGATCTGGACGCAAGGCCAGCCGCAGCCCGACAAGGTGCTCGACGGCCACAACGGCCCGATCGTGGCCCTGGCGCTGTCGCCGGACGGCGCGACCCTCGCCTCGGCGTCATGGGATCACACGGTGCGCCTGTGGCCGCTCGATGGCGGCGCGCCGCGCGTGCTGGAAGGCAACAGCCAGAACGTCAACGGCGTTGCCTTCTCACCCGACGGCGGCGACCTGGTGAGCGCGGGCTACGACGCCACGCTGCGCATCTGGCCGTTGCGCGGCAACGGCTCGGTGACCGTGCGCAATCTGCCGACGCCGCTCAACACCGTGGCGGTCGCGCCCGATGGCGAGATCGTCACCGCCGGCGCCGACGGCAAGCTCTATTTTCTGTCGCCGCAGGGCGAGCTGCGCGGCGAGCTGCCGGCGTCCGCGACGCCGGTGATCGCGGTCGCGATCTCGCACGACGGCGCACTCGTCGCCGCCGCCGGCGTGCGCGGCTCGGTAGCGGTAATCGAGCGCAAAGCCCGCAAGCTCGAACACACCCTGGTCGGCCCTGGGCTGCCGGTGTGGTCGGTGGCGTTCTTCCCCGACAACCATACGTTATTGACCGGCGGCACCGACCGCATGATCCGGCGCTGGGACGCGGTAAGCGGCGAGCCGATCGGCTCGGTGGTGGTGGGCGCGCCCGACGATCCGTTGGCAGCCTACGCCAAGCGATCCCGGCGCGCAGGTGTTCCGCGCCTGCGTCGCCTGCCACACGCTCACTCCCGATGAAGGCAACAAGGCCGGTCCTACGCTGGCCGGTGTTTTCGGCCGGCGCATCGCCACGCTGCCGGGCTATAATTTCTCGCCCGCGCTCAAGAAGCTCGACATCGTGTGGTCGCCGGAGACGGTGAGCAAATTGTTCGAGATCGGACCGATGACCTACACCCCCGGCACCAAGATGCCGGAGCAGACGATCGGCTCGCCCGAGGACCGCAAGGCGTTGGTGGCATTTCTCGGGCGGGTCACGAAGAAGAATTGACTCAGCTCTCACCCTTCTGCTCGCGCTCGCGCAAGTAATCGTCGGTGGTGCGCACCGGCGGGCGCGGCGTCGTCGCGAACGGGTCGAATTTCTCCTCTGCCATCGCGGTGACGCGGCAATTCTCGCACATGCGGATGACGTCGAGCCGCTTCGTGGAGTCTTTATACATCCAGTGCTTGCCTTCGAGCTTGGCAACCACGCGTTCGACCGTGCTTTTGACGCCGAACGGCTTGCCGCAGCGGATGCATTCGAACGGCTCTTCCTGCTTGATGATGCGGCTCATTGCGGTAGCGCTACGGAAATCGATCTGCGGCTTCAGCTCGATCACTTTTTCCGGGCAGGTCGCCTTGCACAGCCCGCATTGCACGCAGGCATCCTCGGCGAAGCGCAGCATCGGCTTTTCGGGATCGCCCGACAGCGCGCCGGTCGGGCAGGCCGACACGCAGGATAGGCACAGCGTACAGCCCTCGACCTTGACCTCGACGGTGCCGAACGGCGCGCCCTCCGGCAGCGCGACGATATCGATCGGCACTAGCGCCGCCGCATGCAGTTCGCGCAGTGTATGCCGCACCATGTCGCGCTTGCCGCCGACGGCGGAGAAAGTGGCGGGCTTGGCCGCGCCGTCCATGGGCGCGATGGCGCGCAAGACGTCGCCGAGCGCATCCGGATCGTCGGTCTCGATTGATGCGGCGCGCGCGCCGGCAAAGCCGAGGCCGGCCAGGATCGGCTGCGCCAACGCAATCGTCTTGGCGAGGCCGGCCACATCGTGGCGCGGTTTGGCGCGGATGAGGAAGCGCACCGCCGATGCGCCGTAAGCAAAAGACGCCGCGACCGCCTCCAGTCCGACCTGCGTGACCTCGTTGACTTGCACCGGCAGCACGTTCGCCGGCAATCCATCGCCGTGCCGCGCCAGCGCGTCGATCAATTCGCCGCCGTGCTCGGCGTCGTGAAACATCACCACCGCCTGCTTGCCGCCCGCTTCGCGGTAGGCGCCGAGCAACGCGCGCAATCGGCGCAGCAACGCGTCGGACGGCGGCAGGGCATAGGCCGCGGCGCCGGTCGGGCAGGCGGCGGCGCACTGGCCGCAGCCGGCGCAAATCTGGGCGTCGATCGCCACATGATCGCCGTTGGGCGAAATCGCGCCGGTCGGACAGAGATCGAGGCAGCGGCGGCAGCCGACGATCTTGGAGCGCGAATGCGCGCACAGATCCTCGGTGAACGTAATGTAGCGCGGCTTGTCGAAGGTGCCGGTGAGATCGCGCGCCTTGAGCACGGCGCGCAGCACGGCGGCAGGATCGCCGGGGTCGGCGCGCAGATAGCCGTCACGCAGATCGGCGGCCGGGAACAGCGAAGCGCCGCCGGAAAGGTCGATCACGATATCGCAGCGCGACACCGCGCCATTGCGCGCCGGGCCGAACTCAAACGCGCCGCGCGAGGACGGATGGGGCGCGGCGTAATCGTCCACGGTCAACTCGAAGGCGCCGAGATAGCCCTTGGCCTGCCGAATGGTGCCCTTCACCACCGGAAAGTCGGTCACCCGCAGCGGCGCGACATCGGCGGGCTGCTTGATAAGGACAGTGACGTCGAGATAATCCTTCAGCAGATTGGCGGCTTCGACCGCCTGTTGGTCCTTGCCGTAAATGAGCGTGACGCCGTCGCTGGTCAGCGGAACGAAAACGACATCCGGCGCTGGCTCCGATGCCGCCGCGATCAATGCCGCCATTTTCGGGCCGGCCGAACGAGCATCCTTCGACCAGCCGGCGGTCTCACGAATATTGACGAAAGTGAGCTCAGCCGCGCCCTTGATCGTGCCGGCGACCTCGCCGAACAGCGGTGCTTCCTGCGTGCAGGCCACGGTGAGCGGTACGCCGCCAGCCGCTAATTTGCGAAAGCGCTCGAGTTCGGCGCGGCAAAGCTGGCGGCCTTCGACGACATCCGCGCCGCGGCAGACATGGGCCACCGCCTCGCCATCGAGCGGCATGCTGTCTTCGCAGGAACAGATCAGAATATTACGCGGCCGTTCGGCCATCGGGCTTGCTAACCTTTTCGCGTGTCCCCGCGTTTTGGCGGCGAAATACCGCCTGCGGCGTCGCTTTCGCTCTTAATCCTCATGGCCGCGGGACTGGCCTCGGGACCTTCTGGAGCGTAATTATAGGTGTTTAAACAAGAAAGTAACAGCGAGGATCAATGCCGCTGGAGACGCGGGACCGCCCGCTAGCGCCGGAACTGACGCTGCCGCCGCCGTTCACGCTGGTGCGCCTGCGCGAATTGGGCGACGCCTTCGCGCATGCAACATCGATCGCTCCCAAGCAGGGCGCAGGCACGCTGGTCTATGTCGGGCGCTTCGACCTTGCCGAATTCGCCGTGGTGCTGGAGCCGGACGAGCCGCTGCGGCTGTCGCGGCGCGTCTTCTATGCCGGCATGGCAGCGCTGGCCGATGCGCTCACCGCCCACGCGCAACCGGAAACCGCCATCACTATCGACTGGCCGGATTCGATTTCGGTCAATCTTGGACTGGTGGGCGGCGGCCGCCTGGCCTGGCCGAAAGGAATAAGCGAGGACAAAACGCCGCCGTGGCTGGTGTTCGGCGCCATGATCCGCACGGTCTCGATGGGCGGCGCCGAGCCGGGCTTGAATCCGCTGGTCACAGCGCTGGAGGAGGAGGGTTTCACCGACGCGATGTCGGACCAGGTGGTGGAGAGCTTCGCGCGCCATTTCATGGTCGCCATCGACGCCTGGCAGGAGCACGGTTTCGGCGCGGTGGCGCGCAGCTATCTGAAGCGGCTACCGGTCGAGCAGGGTCTGCGTCGCGACATCGATGAGAACGGCGATCTGCTGCTGCGCCGCATGGCCAAGGCCGAGGTCGAGCGGAAAAAGTTTTTGTCACGGCTCACCGCGCCCGCTTGGTTCGATCCGGCGGCGAAGGGGCCGCGCACGTGAAGCTGTTGCGCACCATACGGCTCGACCCTTCCGACACCTTTGTGTTCGAGCAGGCGGCCGAGCCGGGCGAGTGGGCGGTGTCCGGCGCCTTTGTGTTCTGGAACATGGATCCCGCCGTGCTCGAGGGCAAGGCGCGCTCGGCGTTTCGCGGCGGCTTTCTAGGCGTGGGCTCGCTCGGCTGGTCGACGCTGGTGCAGATCGTGGAGACGAGCGAGGACGACCGTTTGGCGGCCATCGATACGTTGGCCAAGCAACTGATCGCCCACTTCGGCGCTCCCAGCGTCGCCGACGCGGTTGCGGCGGCGGAGGAAGAGTTCGCGTTCGCCGCCTCGCTCTGCAATCATCCCGCCGACACGCTGGTCGCCGTGCACCGCACGGCGGAGGAGGACGGTATCCATGAGGCGTTTCGCACGCTGCGTCCGCGCAATGGGCCGAAGCCGGCGCGCGCGTTCTCGTTCTTTGAGGTCGAGGACGAACAGCCGGCGGAAGCCGTCGATCTGATCGGAATGGCCGAGCGGGAACGCAAATGAACGATTTCTGGCTCTCCTGCGGCCATCATCTGCTCGACCGCGACGAGGGCGGCGGGCTGCTCGTGACCGACGAGTTCCTAAAACTTTATTTGGCGCGGCCGGAATTGATCCCGCCGCCGGAGGCTTGTGCGGTCGAACGCACGCTGCATGCCGCGCTGCTTGCCGATCCGCGCATGGCCGTCGCGGCTTCCGACGTCGCGGCCATCGCCGATGCCGATGCGCGCGAGAATTGGCACCTGCTGATCGCGTTCCGCGATCACCTGCTGCGCCACAAGACGCTGGAAGCTGCCTATGCCGAGCTGGTGCGCAAAGGCATCGGCAAGACGCCGCCGCTGTTCGTCAGCCAACTCGTGCACGTGATCCTGCGCAACGCGCTCGACGGCGTGGAGGACGCGCGCGTGGTGCGCGCCGCCGAACTGTTCTTCCGCACCCAGCGCGTCACCATGCACGAAGGCTCATTGATCGCGGCGGACGAGGAGACCATCGGCGGCATCAATACCGCGCCGGTGACGCCGCTGGTCTCGATGCTCGGCATTCCGGCCGAGGCCGCGATCGACATCCTCAATGACGACAATGCAGAGAGCTATTGGGAACGCAGCGACCGCTTCGACATGGCGCTCGATCTGACCGGCGGCCGCTCCGGACTGGTCGCGCTGGCCGAAGCAATGCGGCGCTGGATCGCGCATGTGCTCGGCGTCGAGGTGGCGATCGAGCCGCTTACCGAACTGCGCGACGCGCATCTCACCTGGTATGTCGGGCTCGATGCCGACGCCACCAAGATCGGCGACCGGTTGTGGAACGGCGAGGACCTCGACGAGGCGTCCATGGCAGGCGTGGTCGGGCTGTTCACGCTCACGTTCCGCGATCCGTCGCTCGTGCTGGACAAGGTCAAAGGCGAGCCGGTCTATCTGATCCTGGCCATGACGGGCGACACGACCATCCGCATGAAGCCGCAGAACCTCATCACCGGCCTGCCGATCAAGCATCTGGAGGCGGTCAGTTGAGCGCCGTACCTCCATTGGCAAGTATTCCAGTCGGCGTCGTGGTCGAACGCAGCAAGAGCGCGAGCCAATGGGCGGATTACTATTGGCGTCCGGCCGGCGTGCTTGCGGGCGTGCCGGACACGCCGCCCTGGAGTAAGCTGTCTGACGACGGCGATCGCGTCAGTTTTTACGTCGGCGCCGCCCAGGTCGATTTGTATCGTACCGAAACCGCCAATTATCGCGACAATCTCCAATTTGAAACGCCGCTGCTGTGGATCATCCTGCGACCGACCGAAGCCGATCCGCCCTATGAGTTGGCGGCGGTCACGGCGGACCCGGCCGAAGGCGAGGCGATGACCGAATCCGGCGTCAATCTCGTGGGCACGGTGGAGATGCCGAAGGCGATGCAGGAAACGATTGCGGCCTTCGTCGCAGAGCACCATGTCGAGCAGGTGTTCGTGAAACGCAAGCGCGATCGCGCCAATCCGGAATCGATGGCGCGCCGCGGCCCGCCGGTGGATCGAAAATGAGCGATCAGGAAAAATTCCTCTCGCGCTGGTCGCGCCGCAAGCTTGAGCCGGCGGACGAAAAAGTTCCAACGGAACCGCCGCAGACGGCCGACGCGCCGGCGGCAAGTGCGGATGCGGCAAAGCCGGCGGCCGCATCGCCGGCGCGGCAAGGCGAAGCGGCGCCGGTACCGGAATTCGACCTCAGCAAGCTGCCCTCACTCGATTCGATCGGCGCCGATTCCGACATCAAGGCCTTCCTGCAATCGGGCGTGCCATTGGCGCTCAGGAATGCGGCGCTGCGGCGCGCCTGGTCGGCCGATCCGGCGATCCGCAATTACATTGGGCCGGCCGAATACGCCTGGGATTTCACCGATCCCAAGGCAATGCCGGGTTTCGGCGACCTCGGTCCCGAGGTCGACATCAAGAAGCTGGTCGCCGAGGTCTTCGGTGATGCCAAATCGGACATTGAACCGCGCGCAGATGCGGCAAGTTCTGCCCCGACGCCGGAGCAATCCGCGCTGCTGGAGGATGCCAATGTGGCCACGGCCACTTCCAGCGCAAGCGAATCAGCGGCGGCAGGCCCGCAACACGGTGCGCCTATAGATGGCGAATCCCTGCTGCAACGCGATGAGAATGTTGCGACGCAGCACGACGACCCGCAAAAACACGCTGCTGCAACAAGCGCGCGGCGGCATGGCGGGGCAATGCCGCGGTGATTTGCAATATTATTCCACGCCTGTTCGCATAATTATGATCAGGCTTATAGCCTCAGGCTATTGACCCACTCTTCGATGGGCCGTTAGGCTTCCTAGTAATAATTCGCAAAAGAATAAAATAACAAAACAACAAGACGAAGCAGGGATGAGGGAGCACGGATTATCGGAAGCGATACGCGCCGCCGGTGGCGTCGGTGAGCTTGCGCGCCAGATCGGCATTTCCCAACCGTCCGTCTCCAACTGGGTTCGCATTCCCGCAGAACGTGTCGTTTCGGTCGAAGCCGTCACCGGCGTCGATCGCGTCGTCCTGCGGCCCGATCTTTACAGCGGACAAAAGATGGCCGGCGACATCGATGAAATGGATGCGGCGCGCGCGCAAGAATATGCGCTGATCGCCGCGCTGCTCACGCGCGCGCCGGATGCGCAACTGTTGTCCAGTTTGTCCGAGCTGCGCGCTGATCCGACACCGCTGGGCCTCGCCCATGCCGCACTCGCGCAAGCCGCCAGCGACACTTCCGCCGAACGCGTCGAACGCGAGTATTTCAATCTGTTCATCGGTCTCGGCCGCGGCGAGTTGATGCCCTACGCTTCTTACTATCTCACCGGCTTCCTGCATGACCGTCCGCTGGCGCGGCTGCGTGAGGATCTCCGTGCTATCGGGGTCGCGCGCGCCGAGGGCATATTCGAGCCGGAGGATCACGCCGGAATTCTGTGCGAGATCATGGCGGGGCTGGCGAGCCGCCGTCTGCCAGCGCCGCCCGTTTCCGACCGCCTGATTTTCGAAAAACATATGGCGCCGTGGATCGGCCGCTTCTTCACCGATCTGGAGCGCGCCGAGACGGCGAATTTCTACCGAGCGCTGGGGACGCTCGGCCGGGTGTTCATGGACATCGAAGCGGAAGCCTTCGATTTGCCCGGCTAGGGCAGACGAAGGGATTGAATTGGAAAATTCGAGGAGGGAACGGCGATGAAAAAACAGGACAAGTCCAAGCTAGGCCGTCGCGACTTCCTGCGCGCGATGGGCGCCGGCGCGGGTCTGGCGGTGGCGGCACCGCTTGCCAGCGAGGCTGTGGCCGCCGAATCCGAAGCTGACCAAAAGAAGGCGCGCTACAAAGAGACCGATCACGTGAAAGCCTATTACCGCGTCAACCGTTATCCAGGCTGAGGGGGGCGCACCATGTTGATCAAAAGAACAGAACGCCAGGCGCGCCGCAGCAACCTCGCAGCGAGCGTCGGTAATCAGGCGGGCGGCGGGTTGGATCGCCGCAGCTTCCTGCGCAAGTCTGGCCTTGTGGCCGGTGGTCTCGCCACCATCGGCGCGCTCCCGCTCGCCAGCGTGCGCAAGGCGGAAGCGGCCGGCCCCAACGTCGACGGCGCTACCATCCGCAAGAACATCTGCACGCATTGTTCGGTCGGCTGCACCGTGATCGCCGAAGTGTCGAACGGCGTGTGGGTCGGGCAAGAACCGGGCTGGGATAGCCCGATCAACCGCGGGTCGCATTGCGCCAAGGGCGCGGCGACGCGCGAGCTGGTGCACGGCGACCGCCGTCTGCGCTATCCAATGAAGCTGGTGAACGGCCAGTGGACGCGGATTTCCTGGGATGTCGCGATCAATGAGATCGGCGACAAGCTGATGGAAATTCGGGCCAAGTCGGGAGCCGAATTCAGTCTACTGGCTGGGCTCAGCCAAGTTCACCAACGAAGGCTCCTACCTTAACCGCAAGCTCGCGGCGTTCTGGGGCACCAACAACTCCGATCACCAGGCGCGTATCTGCCATTCAACGACGGTTGCCGGCGTGGCCAATACCTGGGGCTACGGCGCGATGACTAACAGCTACACCGACATCCGCAACTCGAAGACTTTGTTCTTCCTCGGCGGTAATCCGGCCGAGGCGCATCCAGTGTCGCTCCAGCATCTGCTCGAAGGCAAGGAGCTCAATCGCGCGAACTTCATCGTCGCCGATCCGCGGCTCACCCGCACCGCCGCGCATGCTACGGAATATATGCGGTTGCGTCCCGGTACCGACATTCCGGTCATCTACGGAATGCTCTGGCACATCTTCAAGAACGGCTGGGAAGACAAGCAATTCATCGAACAGCGCGTCTACGGGATGGACGACATCCGCAAGGCGGTCGAGAAGTGGGATCCTGCGGAAGTCGAGCGCGTCAGCGGCGTGCCGGGCGCACAGCTCGAGCGCGTCGCCAAGATGTTTGCGACTGAAAAGCCGTCGTGTCTGATTTGGGCGATGGGTCAAACTCAGCACACGGTCGGCACGGCCAACGTGCGCGCGAGCTGCATCCTGCTGCTGGCCACCGGCAATGTTGGCGGCCCCGGTAAGGGCGCCAACATCTTCCGCGGCCACACCAATGTGCAGGGCGCCACCGATCTCGGCCTCGATATCGTGACGCTGCCGCTCTACTACGGCCTGATCGAAGGCGCCTGGCGCCACTGGTCGCGCGTCTGGGAGGTCGACTATCAATGGTTCGTCGATCGCTTCGACAAGTCCACCGCGGCGGACGGCAAGGTCACGACCACGATGAACACGCCCGGCATTCCATCGACCCGGTGGTTCGACGCCACGCTCCTCGACAGGAAGGACGTAGGCCAGAAGGACAACATTAAGGCGATGTTCGTCATGGGCCACGGCGGCAACACCGTGACACGCATACCGCAGGCGCAAAAGGGCATCGAAAAGCTCGACTTGCTGGTGGTCTGCGACCCGCATCCCACGACGTGGGCGGCACTGGCGCCGGAGCGCAAAAACGGTACCTACCTCCTGCCGATTGCCACGAGCTACGAGACCAATGGTTCGCGCACCGCGTCCAACCGCGCGATCCAATGGGGCGAACAGATCGTCAAGCCGATATTCGAGTTCGAAGGACGACAACGAGGTGATGTACCTCCTCGCCAAGAAGCTCGGCTTCGCCGAATTGATGTTCAAGAACATCAAGGTCGAAAACAACGTGCCGGTGCCAGAGGACGTTTTGCGCGAGATCAACCGTGGCGGGTTCTCGACCGGTTACTGCGGCCAGTCGCCGGAACGCTTGAAATCGCACATGGCCCACCAGGCCGACTTCGACATGCGCACGCAGAAGGCCACGACCGGGCCGAACCAGGGCGACTACTACGGCCTGCCATGGCCGTGCTGGGGCACGCCGGAGTTCAAGCATCCCGGTACGCCGCTGCTTTACAATACCAACCTGTCGATCAAGGAAGGCGGCGGCACGTTCCGCGCCCGCTTCGGTCTCGAAGTCGAGGAAAAGCTGCCCGACGGCACCTCCCGCAAGGTCAGCCTGCTCGGCAACGGCTATTACTCGAAGGACTTCGAGATCAAGGACGGCTATCCGGAGTTCACGCTCGGCGTGCTCAAGAAGCTCGGCTGGGACAAGGACCTCACGCCAGCAGAAGTGGCCGTCATCCAGAAGATCAACCCGACCACGCCGGATGCGGTGTCATGGTCTATCGACCTGTCGGGCGGCATCCAGCGCGTGGCCATCACGCACGGCTGCATTCCGTACGGCAACGGCAAGGCGCGCGCCAACGCGTTCGGCTTACCCGATGCCATCCCGACTCATCGCGAACCGATCTACTCGCCGCGCCCGGATTTGGTCGCGAAATACCCGACCTTGCCGAACGCGAAGCAATTTCGCATGCCGAATATCGGTTTTGACGTGCAGAAGGCCGTGGTCGACAAGGGCATCGCCAAGCAGTTCCCGCTCATCCTCTCCTCCGGCCGTCTGGTCGAATACGAAGGCGGCGGCGAGGAAACCCGGTCCAACAAGTGGCTGGCCGAGTTGCAGCAGGACATGTTCATCGAGATCAATCCCGCCGATGCCGCCGAACGCGGCATTAAGGACGGCGGCTGGGTCTTGGTGTCGGGCGCGGAGATGGACGGCGGCAAGACCTGCCGCATGAAAGCACTCGTCACGGAGCGGGTCGGCAAGGGCGTGACCTGGTGTCCGTTCCACTTCGCCGGCTGGTTCCAAGGCATTGATCAACGCGGCAACTACCCGAAAGGCGCCGATCCCATCGTGCTGGGCGAGAGCGTGAACACGCTCACCACCTACGGCTTCGATCCGGTCACCGGCATGCAAGAACCCAAAGCCACTCTCTGCCAAGTCAGAGCGGCGTAAGGAGCAACGACCATGGCACGTATGAAATTTCTCTGCGACGCCGATCGTTGCATCGAATGCAACGCTTGCGTCACCGCATGCAAGAACGAACACGAGGTGCCCTGGGGCATCAACCGCCGGCGCGTCGTCACGCTCAATGACGGCAAGCCCGGCGAGCGCTCGGTCTCCATGGCCTGCATGCACTGCACCGACGCGCCTTGCGCAGCGGTCTGCCCGGTGAACTGCTTCTACACCACGGCGGACGCGGTGGTGCTGCACTCCAAGGATCTCTGCATCGGCTGCGGTTATTGCTTCTACGCATGCCCGTTCGGCGCGCCGCAATATCCCAAGGTCGGCAACTTCGGTTCGCGCGGCAAGATGGACAAGTGCACCTTCTGCGCCGGCGGTCCGGAGGAAGACCACAGCAAGGAAGAGTACGAGAAATACGGCGCCAACCGGCTCGCCGAAGGCAAGCTGCCGCTATGCGCCGAGATGTGCTCGACCAAGTCGCTACTCGCCGGCGACAGCGACGTCATCGCCCAGATCTACAAAGAGCGCGTGGCGAAACGCGGGTACGGCTCCGGCGCCTGGGGCTGGCAGACGGCTTACCGCGAATCGATTGCGACCTGATTGCATCGCGCGGCGCGGACATCCCGCGCCGCCGGTTTCGCCGCTGAGGAAGACCTGAATTTTGGGAGACATGATATGGCGAAAATTTTTGCAAATGTGCGCTTGATCGCCGGCGCACTGGCGCTCACGTTCGTCGTCGCGGCGGCAATGCCGGCCGCGGCGCAGCAGCCGACCTCGGTCAACCCGACCGCGGCCTCGGTGAAGGAGCAGCAACTGCTCCAGCAGCTCAACAAGATCGAAGGCCGCGGTACCATCCCGGACGTGAAGTCTTACACGATCGAGCAACCGGCCGGCCGCGAGTGGCGCGAATTTCGTACCGTCACGCTGAAATGGATCGGCGGAATTGCGCATCCTCGGCATGCTCGCATTACTTACCATCTACTATTTGTGGCACGGGGCCGTGCGCATCGAGGGTGGCCGGTCGGGACGCACCATCCTGCGCTTCAGCGTGTTCGAGCGTTTCGTCCATTGGCTGACTGCGGTCGCCTTCGTTATCCTTGCGCATCACCGGTCTCAACATCACCTTCGGCCGCAGCCTGATCTTGCCGTGGCTGGGGGCACCGGCGTTCAGCGAGTGGTCGGAATGGGCGAAGTTCTCCCATAACTATGTCAGCTTCGCCTTCACCGTCGGCGTCGTGCTGATGTTTCTGATTTGGGTCGCGAAAAACATACCGACGGCCGCCGATGTTGAATGGTTCAAGAAGGGCGGCGGCATGTTTGGCGGCAAGGAGCCGCCCGCCTACAAGTTCAATGGCGGCGAAAAGCTGATCTTCTGGATTTCGATGATCGGCGGTGGCGCGGTGATCGTGACCGGGTTTTTGTTGCTGTTCCCGTTCTACGGCACCACCGTTTCCGGCATGGAACTGGCCCAGATTGTGCACAGTGTCGTGGCGGTGCTCTACGTCGCCGCCATGTTCACCCATATCTATATGGGCACGATCGGCGTGGAGGGCGCTTTTGAAGCGATGGCCGACGGCACGGTCGACGTCAATTGGGCCAAGGAGCGCCATAGCCTCTGGCATGAAGAGGAAGCGCAGTCCGGTACCACCAAGGCCCCGGCGATGCGGCCCGCCGAATAACCGGCCGCCTCGATCGGCAATAAAAACGCCCGGCCTTGCAGCCGGGCGTTTTGCTATAAGGGGGCCATGCGCATCATCGGTCTCGCCGGCTGGAGCGGTTCCGGCAAAACCACACTGATCAAGAAGCTCATCCCGCGCCTGATCGCGCGCGGCATAGCTGTGTCCACGCTCAAGCACGCCCATCACGGTTTCGATCTCGACCAGCCCGGCAAGGATTCCTTCTTCCACCGCGCCGCCGGCGCCACCGAGGTGATCATCTCATCGGCCAAGCGCTGGGCGATCCTGCACGAGCTGCGCGAGCAGCCGGAATGGGACTTGAGCGCCCTGGTCGGCAAGATGTCGCCGGTCGATCTGGTGCTGGTCGAAGGCTTCAAGCGCGACAGCTTCCCCAAGCTCGAGATCCACCGGATCGCGAACGGCAAGCCGCTGATTCATCCCGACGATCCGCATATCGTCGCGGTGGCGTGCGACAGCTCGCTGCCGGCCGCGCAAGTCCCGGTGGTCGATCTCAACGACATCGACGCGATCGCCGATCTCTTGCTCAAGCATGCGGTGCCGATTAACGCGGCCACTGCTACCGCAGACGCCAGGAAGGCGTAATGGCGCAACTGACCGACGACTGCTTCGCGTTTTCTGGTCCGCTGTTGCCGCTTGCGGACATGGAGCGGCTGATCGGCGAGCGCGTCGCGCCGGTCGCCGAGACCGAGCGCGCGCCGCTGCGCGTCGCGCGCGGCCGCGTCGTCGCCGTAGACGTGAAGGCGCCGGGCGATCTGCCGCCATTCGATAATTCGGCGGTGGACGGCTATGCGGTACGCCATACCGATTTGCGCGAGGATGGCGACAGCAAGCTCGTAATCGGCGGCCGCCTGACCGCCGGTGCTCAGGCGGAATTGGCGTTAAAGCCGGGCCAAGCCATCCGGATTTTCACTGGCGCTGCCATGCCGGCGGGCGCCGACACCGTATTCATGCAGGAAGACGTAACGGTAGACGGCGGCAGCGTGATCGTGCCGCGCGGGCTCGAACTCGGCTCCAACCGAAGGCTGGCCGGCGAGGACGTGGCCGCCGGCCATGTGGTGCTGCCGGCCGGCACGGTGCTGGAGCCGCAGCATATCGCGCTCGCCGCCGCGCTCGGTATCACGGATATCGAAGTGCGGCGGTGGCTGAAGGTGGCGATCTTCTCGACCGGCGATGAGGTGGTGGAACCGGGCTCGCCGCGCGCGGGTTCCGCGATCTATGACGCCAATCGCTATCTGCTGAGCGAATTGCTGGCACGGCTGGGCGCCGTGGTGACCGATCTCGGGATTCTGGCCGACGATCCGGATGCGCTGGTGCGCGCGTTGCACGCGGCGGCCGCCGGCCACGATCTGGTCGTCACCTCGGGCGGCGTCTCCACCGGCGAAGCCGACCATGTGCGCAGCGCGATCGAGCGCATCGGCAGTCTGGTGTTCTGGCGCGTCGCCATCAAGCCGGGCCGGCCGGTGGCGATGGGCGTGATCCGCGGCGTTGCCGGGCAAAGCGCGGCCTTCGTCGGGTTGCCGGGCAATCCAGTGGCGGTGTTCGTGACCTTCGTGCGGGTGGTCAAGCCGCTGCTGCGGCGGCTCTCTGGCGCGCGGCCGCAAAGCCTGGTGCCGTTGCCGGTGCGCGCCGCCTTTGCCTACAAGAAGAAGAAAGACCGCCGCGAATATGTGCGGGTGACGCTGAGGCAGGGTAGCGACGGCGAGATCGAGGCGGTCAAACACCCGCAGGACGGCGCCGGCATTCTGACGTCGCTGACGGAAACCGATGGATTGCTTGAATTTCCCGAGGACGTGACCACGATCGAACCGGGCGCGCGCGTCGGCTTCTTATCCTACGCGGCGCTCATCGGCTGATAATTCAGCGCATGATCCCCAAAAAGTGGGAACCGGTTTTCGGATAAGATCATGCGCAAGAAAAAAGCTCAGACGCCGAGCCGCACGCCCGTGGTGCTGAAGGCCTTGTCGACTGGCTCCTGTATGCCGCTGAGCACGACCCCGCCGATTACCGCGATGATGATGGCCGCCACGCAGGCGATGATGAATGTTTTCATGGAATTGGTTCCTCCCCCACACGTCTCACGGCTTGCAACTATATCAGATATGGGCGCGGGGTGAGGCCGGTCAAGACGCACTAGCCGCCCTGATGCTGCATCGCAATGTGCTCGGCGCGCTCGGCGTCCTCGGGTGTATTGACGTTGAGGAACGGATCGATCGGATCAGCCGGCCAATCGGCGACGGCGACACCATGCCGCGCCGTCCAGATCTCGATCTTGCGCAGGCCCTCCTCGACCAGCGCATTGCGCAAGCTCTCGCGCAGCGCCAGCGGCCATAGTGCCACCACCGGATGACGCCATTCGCCGGAGCGGGCGCAGGCCAGTGGCACGCCGGCGCCCAGCTTGCGGCGGGCCGCATGCAGGCGCTCGACCAGGTCGTCCGGCAGGAACGGGCAGTCGCCCGGCACACTGAGCAGCCATTCGATGCCGTTGTTCTGCGCCGCCAGCCAGTCAAGCCCGGCCAGGATGCCGGCGAGCGGCCCCACAAATCCCGGGACATTGTCGGGGACGACGGGCAGGCCGGTATCGGCGAAGCGCGCAGGCTCGCCATTGGCGTTGATGATGATGCCGGCGCATTGCGCCGACAGGCAGGCCAGCACGCGGTCGAGGATGGAAACGCCGCCGATCTCGATGCGCGCCTTGTCGCCGCCGCCCATGCGGCGCGCCAGCCCGCCGGCGAGCACTAGGCCGAGGGTCGGGGGGATCGGGGTCTCAGTCATCATTCACAGAAAGCGTCATTCATCATGCACGGCGGCCTTGCGGCGATGTTTGCTGCTCTCTTCCTCGACAAACGCCAAGTCCTGGTCGAACACGATGCGGTCCTCGCCGGCGAGCGCCACGAAGCGTTTTCCGCGCGCGCGGCCGATCAGTGTCAAATTGGCCTTGCGCGCCAATTCGACGCCCCAGGCGGTAAAGCCGGAGCGCGAAATCAGGATCGGAATGCCCATGCGCACGGTCTTTATCACCATCTCCGAAGTGAGCCGCCCGGTGGTGTAGAAAATTTTGTCGGCTGCCTTCACCTTCTCCTTGAACATCCAGCCGGCGATCTTGTCGACCGCGTTGTGGCGGCCGACGTCCTCCATATAGACCAGCGGCTGATCTTCCTTCGCCAGCACGCAACCGTGGATGGCGCCGGCCTCCAGATAAAGCGAGGGTGTGGTGTTGATCTTTTGCGTCAGCGCGTAAAGCCACGAGGTGCGTAAGGTCGCCTTCGGCAGCGTGACGTCCTCCAGCGCCTCCATCAGGTCGCCGAACACGGTGCCCTGCGCGCAGCCGGAGGTCTGCACTTTTTTCTTGAGTTTCTTTTCGTAGTTGGTCTTGCGCTTGGTGCGCACCACCACGACCGCCAGTTCTTCATCGTAGTCGACGGTGGTGACCACGTCGTCGGGCATGAGCATGTTCTGATTGAGCAGATAGCCGACCGCCAGATAGTCCGGGTAATCGCCGATGGTCATGGCGGTGACGATTTCCTGTGAGTTGAGGAAAATCGTCAGCGCACGCTCGACTGTGACCGAGGTCTCGATGCGCGCCCCGGTCTGGTCGATGCCGGTGACGCGCTCGGTCAGCCGCGGATCGAACGGATTGGGCTGGATGATGTAAGCGTCGGTTTTCTTGCTCATAGAGCGACTATAGCAGAGATTCCGCACTGCCCACACCGGTGGGCAGCCGCGCATCGACGCGCTTTGTGCGGGCCGCATGGCAATCATGAGTTTCCATGTACGCCGCAGCGGTTCTAATATGGCGTCAATGGCGACGGGCCGCCAACGGCTCGTCTGTTTTTTGGGAGGGCTCAACGATGCTTCGCGGAACCAAGGATATCATGCTGCCGACCACCATCACCGGCTCGCTGCCGCGACCGAGCTGGTACACGCAAAATCTCGGCATGCGCAGTTTTCTCGACGCGATGGTGAACAACCAGTTCCGCGAGCAATATGTTGACACGGTTGGCCTCTATTTGCACGAGCAGGAAATGGCCGGTCTCGACATCGTCACCGACGGCGACGCGCACTTTGACTCGGATGTCGGCGGCCAGAGCTGGACCAATTATCCGCCGCGCCACATGGGCGGCTTCGACAAGAATCCGCAGCCGACACCGGCCGGCAAGGGCGGCCTGATGTTCCCGCCCGGCCATATCCTGCATGATTATCTGGAAGCGCGCGTCATGCCCGGCATCAACGGTCCGGTCACGCGCGGCGATCTGCAATACGCCGCCATGTGGAAAGTGGCGCAGCGCATGACCAAGAAGCCGGTCAAGTTCGGCACCATCGGGCCGGAGCTGGTCGCCTTCGCGGTGCAGGACAAGCATTACAAGTCGATCAAGGACCGCATCCTGGCGATCACCGACGCCCTCAATGAGGAATTGCACGAGCTAGCCGACGCCGGCTGCCAGGTGATCCAGTTCGAGGAGCCGCAGATCCACATGCTGGCGATACGTAAGGTCGTCGACGACGTGATCAATCCAAACTTCAGCGTCGAGGTGTTCAATCGCACCGTGAAGGGCCTGCGCGCCAAGACCGAAGTGTGGTGCCACACCTGCTGGGGCAATCCGTCGCAGCAGCGCATGTTCAAGGAAGTGCAGAGCTATAAGGGCGCGCTGGAGACCTTGAACAAGGTCGATGCCGACGTGATCACCTTCGAATCGGTCAGCGCCGGCGGCATGGACCTGGAAGCATTCGGCAAGATCATCTCCTCGGACAAGAAGATCGCCATCGGCGTGATCGACCATCATTCGCTGCAGGTCGAGAAGCCGGAGGAGATCGCCGACCACATCCGCCGCGCGCTCAAATACATTCCGGCCGAGCGGCTGGTCATCTCGTCCGACTGTGGCATGGGCCGCGAGGGCATGAGCCGCCGCCACGCCTACTACAAGATCGTGTCGCTGGTGCTCGGCACCAACATCGTGCGCAAGGAGCTCGGGCTGCCGCAAGCCGACTGCCTGGCCGCCGACGGGCGCTATTCGCTGGTGGTGGGAACGAAGTAGCAAAGGGCACTCGCTCATCGCGTGTCCGATCGGCGTGGCTTCGCGCGCCTATCGTTAGTTATTTCGCCATCGCCTTCTGGCACGCTGCCCACACCTTGGCGGGCGTCGCCGGCATGTCCATGTGATCGGCGGCGCCGTTTGGGATCGCGTGCGAGATCGCGTTCATCACCGCGGCGATCGCCGCCGTGGTGCCGGCCTCGCCGGTCCCCTTGACGCCTAGCGCGTTGCTCGTGGCCGGAACGGAGTGCGCCGCCTCGCGCAGCTCGATCGGCATGGTGTGCGCATGCGGCATGCCGTAATCCATGAACGAGCCGGTCACCAATTGTCCGCTCGCCGGATCATAGACCGCGTTCTCCACCAGCGCCTGGCCGAGGCCCTGTGCGATCGAGCCCTGCACCTGGCCCTCGACGACGATAGGATCGAGCATATTTCCGCAATCGTCCACCGCGGTATAGGTCACGATATCGATCGCGCCGGTGTCGGGATCGATCTCCACCTCCGCGATATGGCAGCCGTTGGGAAACGTCAGCGGCGTGTCGAGCTTGCCCTTGGTGTCGAGGCTTTCCGGAATCTCGCCGCGTGCCGCCATCTCCTTGGCGCGCTTGGCGGTCTCGAACAGTGAAATCTTGCGGTCGGTACCGACCACCTCGAAACCCCCCTGCCGGTATTGGATGTCGGACTCGGAGGCTTCCAGTAGCGCCGATGCGACTTTCTTTCCCTTCGCCAGCATCAATTCGGCCGTATGAACGATGGCGTTGCCGGTGCACATGGCCGAGCGCGACGCGACCGAGGCGAAGCCGGTCAGACCCAGAATGGTGTCGCCATGCTGGTGCTCGATCTTGTGTGGATCGATGCCGAGATGCTGGCCGAGCAGCCGGGCGAACACGGTGGCGTGGCTTTGCCCGGTCGATTGCACATTGCAGCCGAGGATGAGTTTATCGTCGCTGGGAAAAGCGACCGAAGCTGTCTCCGTTGGCAGCGCGCCGGCGTGCTCCAGCATGCAGGATACGCCGATGCCGCGATATTTCTTGCGCCGGGCCGCTTCGCGCTTGCGCTTGTTGAAATTGGTGTAGTCCGCGAGCGCGAGCGCCTGCTCCACGATGCCGGGGAAATCGCCGCTGTCATAGGTGTTGATCGGCGTCTTGAACGGCATCGCCGACGGCGGAATGAGGTTTTTCTTGCGCAGCCGCACCGGATCGATGCCGGTGATGCGCGCTGCTTCCTCGACCGCGCGTTCGAGCGCGTAGTTCGCTTCCGGGCGGCCGGCGCCGCGATAGGGGCCGATCGGGATCCTGTTGCTGAAATAGCATGCCGCCGACACGTCGACCTTCGGGATCCGGTACATGCCGGGCAGGCAGCGCGCGAAATTATTGGTGTTGAGACCGATGCCGGCGGTGCTCACATAGGCGCCTTGGTTACATAGGTGCCGCACGCGCAGGGCCAGGAACTTGCCCTTGTCGTCGAGTGCCAACTCGACATTCGAGACAGTGTCGCGCGCCTGGATGTCAGTGACGAAGGCCTCCGAGCGGGTCGATTGCCAGTGTACCGGCCGGCCGAGCTTGCGCGCCGCAACCAGCAGCGCCGGATATTCCGGATAAACCGTGGTCTTCATGCCGAAGGCGCCGCCTACGTCCTGCGTGATCACACGCAGCTTCTCATTCGAGATACTCATGATGGCGGCGCCCATGCTGCGCAGCGAATTGGCGCCCTGCGAGCAGGCGTACAGTGTGTAGCTGTCATTGGCCGCATCGTAGACGCCGGTGGCGCCGCGGGTTTCCAGCGAGGCCACCACCATGCGCTGATTGGTGACGCTGATGCGCGCCACTTGCGGTGCCTTGGCGATGATATCGGCGACGTCGCGCTCGTTCTTCGCGTCGGCCACCGGTCCCGGCCAGTCGATGCACAGGTTACCGGGCGCTTCCGGATAGAGCTGCGTCTTGCCCTTCATCGCCGTTTCCAGGTCGACCACTGCCGGCAATTCCTCGTATTGCACGACCACCAGATCGGCGGCGTCCTGCGCGGCGGCTGCGCTCTCCGCCACCACCATCGCCACCGGATCGCCGCCATGCATCACCTTGTCGCCCGCGAGCGCGGGGCGGAATGGCATCGCCATCTTGGCGCCGCCGCGGCCCACCACCGGCGGATGCCGCGATACGCTCCCCACGCCGGCGGCCTTCATGTCCTCGGCGGTGAGCACGGCCAGCACTTGTTTGGCCGCGTGCGCCGCCTCGGTGTTCACTGCCAGTACGCGGGCATGGGCATGCGGCGAGCGCACGAAGGCGGCATAGGTCTGCTTGGGCAGCCGCGGGTCGTCCGCAAAACGGCCATTGCCGCGCACCAGGGCGTCGTCCTCGACGCGCGGTTCGTGTTTGCTGCGGGCAGGGCTGGTCGCGGTCATGGCTGATCCGAAAAAGTGGGCTGTAGGGGCTCTTTTATAGCCGATAGATCAGGGGCGGACAGGGGCTTGCGTCCGCTGCAAGGCTGCGGCACTCAGGCGCTCTTTGCCCGGGATCACAAGACAGTTTTCAGGGGACAAAATGGCCAAGCCGCGGACGATCGATACCCATACCCACATCCTAACCCAGGAAACCGCCGCCATGATGAGCAAGGCCGCGCCCAAGGTTCCGGTCACCATCACGCCCACCGACGCAGAGTTGGCGGCGCTGGACGTGGGCGGTGTTGTCTACCGGCCGTTTCCGACTGGCGGCTTCGACATCGCGCGCCGCCTGCGCGACATGGATGCGGCGGGCGTTGAAGTGCACGTGCTCTCGGCCACGCCGCAGACCTATCTCTACAATCAGGAGCCCGCGCTGGGCGCCGTCTTGTCGGGAATCCAGAACGATCAGATGGCGAAACATATTGCCGCCCATCCGGACCGCTTCATGGGCATTGCCACCTTGCCGATGCAGGATCCAGTGCGCGCGGCTGACGAACTCAGGCGCGCCATGACCAAGCTCGGGTTGCGCGGCTCGATGCTTGCCTCCAACATCTTGGGCAAGAACCTGGACGATCCCAGCTTCGGGCCGCTGTGGGCGACCGCGGAAGAGCTCAACGCGTTCGTGTTCATCCATCCCAACAATGTCGCCGGCGCCGACCGGCTGAAGTCTTATTATCTGCAAAACCTGATCGGCAATCCGCTCGACACCACCATCGCGGCCGCCTGTCTCTTATTCGGCGGCGTGCTCGATCGCCATCCCAAGCTGACATTCATGCTCGCTCATGGCGGCGGATTCACACCTTATCAGGCGGCGCGCTGGGAGCATGGCTGGAAAGTGCGGCCCGAGCCGAAGAAGAATGTTTCGGCGCAGCCGAAGAATATCGCCAAGCGTTTCATGTACGACACAATCCTGCATTCCGACAAAACGCTGGAAGCGATGATCGGCCTGGTTGGCAGCGACCACGTGCTGCTCGGTAGCGACTATCCTTACGACATGGCCATGCTCGATTGCGTCAGCCACGTGCGGTCTTTGAAGATTTCCGAAGCCGATAAAGCCACCATCCTGGGCGGCCGCGCCGAAGCCTTGTTGTCGGGGGGCCGATCATGAACTTGCAGGCTACAGCCAAGACCGGCCGCATTCCCACCGCCGCCGTTTCCGGTCTGATCGTCGACGCCATGATGAAATCCAGCGTGTCGGCGGGTGATGCCGCCAAAATAGCCGAGCTAATGCTGGAGGCGGACCTCACCGGCGCTGACGCGCATGGCGTGTTCCGCCTGCCGCAATATGTGAACCGCCTGAAACTGGGATCGACCAATGCGCGTCCCAATATCACGGTCAAGCGCAGCGCACCGGCCACCGCGCTGGTCGACGGCGACAACGGCATGGGCCATCTGGTCGTCGCGCGCACGGCGGAAACCGCCATCGCACTCGCGCGCGAATGCGGCGTCGCCTGGGTCGGCTGCCACATGTCAGGCCATGCCGGCGCTGCCGGCGTCTATGCGGCGCTGCCGCTCAAGGCCGATATGATCGGCATCTATTCGGCAGTGGCGAACGCCAACCATATGCCGCTTGCCGGCGGCGCCGAGCCGCTGCTCGGCACCAATCCGCTGGCGATTGCGATTCCGGCGGGGCAAGAGCCGCCGCTGGTGCTCGACATCGCGACTTCGATCGTGTCCTACGGCACCATCAAGAACCACAAATTGCTGAACCGCCCGCTGCAGGGCGACTGGATGATCAATCCGAAGACCGGCGCCGCGGTCACCGATCCGCAGAAAAGCGCCGAGGCGCTGCTGCTGCCGATGGGCGGTTACAAGGGCGCCGGCCTCGCGCTGATGCTCGGCCTGCTCGCCGGCACGCTCAACGGCGCGCTGTTCGGCCGCGACACCGTCGATTTCAATGCCGAGCCCGGCAAGGTCACCAATACCGGCCAGTTCGTGCTCGCGCTCGATCCCAGCCGATTCCAGCCGCTCGAACAGTTCAAGGCGGAAGTCGACCGCCACGTGCGCGATCTGCGCAAGTCCAAGGCGTTGCCGGGACAAGAGGCGGTGCGCCTGCCGGGCGATCAGCGCGCCCAGCGGCGCGCCGACCGTTTGGCCAATGGTCTTGCGCTGCCGCCGGAATTGCTGGTGCAGCTCGATAAGCTCGCCGCCGAGCTGTCAATCAAGTCGATAGCTGCGCGCTAGGGCGAAACCCCTAATTACCCCGCAGATTGCCGGCGGCGCCGCCTTTTTTGTGCCATTAACCTTTCATTAACCTAAACAGGTAAATAGCGTTTAAGAATTGTTACTAAATTGTTAATTTACCCTACTCATCTTGGCTCATCAGCCAGAAGAGGGTCTTGCGCAGGCGCTCGGTGTTTTTGCATCGACCAAGGAGCGGCATCGTGACTGCAGGGACCCTGCTTAGTGGCCAATCACGTGGCGATGGCCTCGATCTTGCCGCGGCCGGATCGTGGACGGCCGAGCACGCGCGAACGCTCGAGCCGCAGGTCGACGCAGCGACCCGCACCAATTCGCCCGTGCGCAGCGTCGCCATCGATATGGCGCGGATCGACCGGATTGATACTTACGGCGCCTGGCTGCTGGAACGCGCGCTGCGCAGTTGGACCAGCCAGGGATGCGAGACCAGACTGGTCGGCCTGCGCGACGACTACCGCGGTCTGTTCGAGAAAGTCCGTGCCGGAACCCACAAACTGACGCCCGAGCCGCCGAAGCCGAATTCGATCATCGCCAGCTTGGAAAGCGTCGGCAGAACCATGGTGGGTGCTGGCGACGACTTTATCCTGTTGGCGCAGATGGTCGGGTCGCTGGTGGTCGCGCTTAAGCGGGTGGCGTTGCGCCCGTGGACCTTCCGCCTGACGTCGATGGTCAACCATCTCGAGCGCGTGGGATGGCACGCGGTGCCGATCATTCTTCTGATTACCTTTCTGATCGGTGCCATCCTTGCCCAGCAGGGCATATTCCATTTCCGCAAATTCGGCGCCGATATTTACGTCATCGATATGGTCGGCGTGCTGGTGCTACGCGAAGTCGGCGTGCTGATCGTCTGTATCATGGTGGCCGGCCGTTCCGGCAGCTCCTACACTGCCGAGCTCGGCGCGATGAAAATGCGCGAGGAGGTCGATGCCTTGCGCACGATGGGGTTCGACCCCATCGAAGTGCTAATCCTCCCGCGTATCGTCGCGCTTGTCATCGCCGTGCCGGTCCTGACCTTTCTCGGTTCGATGGCCGCAATCTATGGCGGTGGCCTGGTGTCATGGGCCTATGGCGGAATCCAGCCGCCAGTGTTTCTGTCCCGCTTGCGGGAGGCGATCTCGATCGAGACTTTTGAGGTTGGGATCATCAAGGCCCCGTTTATGGCCCTGGTGATCGGAATCGTCGCCTGTGTCGAAGGGTTACAGGTGCAGGGCAGCGCCGAGTCGCTCGGCGAGCAAACAACCAATTCGGTGGTCAAATCGATCTTCCTCGTCATCGTGCTCGACGGGATTTTCGCCATGTTCTTCGCCTCGATCGGAATGTAGCCGATGGCAAACGCTACGGCCGAAACCGTCATCCGCGTGCGCGATCTGGTCGTCAACCTGAAGTCGCATCGGGTTCTCAACGGGGTCAATCTCGACGTCTATCACGGCGAAATCCTCGGCTTCGTCGGCGCCTCGGGCGCCGGCAAGTCGGTCTTGCTGCGCACGATCATCGGATTGCTGCCAAAGGCGCAAGGACGCATCGAAGTGCTCGATGTCGACCTCGATCAGGCTAATGAGGATCAGCGGCAGGCGATCGAGCGGCGCTGGGGCATCTTGTTCCAGCAAGGCGCGCTGTTCTCCTCGCTGACCGCCGGCCAAAACGTCGAATTTCCGATCCACGAATATCTCGATCTTTCGGATCGCCTCATGACCGAGATGGCGATTACTAAGATCGAAATGGTCGGCCTGAAGCCGGACGTCTATTATAAATATCCGTCAGAATTGTCAGGCGGCATGATCAAGCGCGTTGCACTGGCCCGCGCGCTGGCGCTCGACCCTGAGATTTTGTTCTTGGACGAACCCACATCCGGCCTCGACCCGATCAGCGCTGGCGACTTCGACCAGCTGATTCTGACGCTGCAGCGTACGTCGAATATGGCGGTTTTCATGGTGACACACGATCTCGACAGCCTGCATACGATCTGCGACCGGATCGCGGTATTGAGCGATGGTAAGATCGGCGAAGCGGGCACGATGACGACGATGCTGGCCTCGCAGCACCCGTGGCTGCGGGCCTATTTCCACGGTGCACGGGGGCGCGCCGGCCGACAAGCTGTGGTAGAGAATTAACTGCGGAGTTGAGTGATGGAACGCAAGGCGAATTACGTCCTGATCGGGTTGTTCACGTTTGCTGTCGTCGCGGGTGCCTTCGGCTTCGTGTTCTGGATCCATCAAACGGCCGGAAAGAAACAGAGCGTGATTTACCGCGTGATCTTCGACAGTTCGGTGTCCGGGCTGCACCGCGGGGGCCCGGTGCTGTTCAACGGCATTCGCGTCGGTGAGGTAACCGATCTTCAGCTCAGCGCCGACAAGCCATCGGAGGTTACGGCCACGCTGCAAGTCAACAAGGCGACGCCGATTCGCTCGGACACGCATGTCGGCCTGGAATTTACCGGCTTGACCGGCATCGCTTCGGTGTCGCTCAAAGGTGTCTCGGCCACGACCCCACTCATAGAACGTGAAGAGGGTGAACCGCCCACGCTGAAGGCTGATTCAACCGCCAGCCAGGATCTGATGAACGCCGTCCGCGACACATTGAACAATGCCAACGCGGTCATCGCCGACAATCGGGTCGCGCTGAATCAGGCAGTCAAGGATCTATCTGTTTTCACCGCTGCCTTGGCGCGCAATGCGGACAGCATCGACGAGATCGTGAATAATACCAAGAACGCGACCGCATCGATTAGCGATCTTGCCGACAACCTCGACAAGCGCACCGCCGACATCACCACGGGTATCAACAAGATGACGGAGACGGCGACCAAGCACATCGCGATTGTCGGAGGCGACGCGCATCGCGCCATAATCAACATCGACAAGGCGGTATCGGATCTGGCGAAAAACCCGCAACGCATCCTGTTCGGCGGCGGCGGCAACCAATAGCGGACATTCGCGGGCGGTTCCACCGGATAGCTCTCGTCGCCGGCCGCACCGCCGCGCTGCCAAAACCTGCGATAAATTGACGCGGCGGTATCGCCCTGCCGAAGTTCGGCGCCAAGCGCCGGGCTAGCCCGAAAACTCACAAAAATGCCGAATAATTCGCAATTGATTCGCCGATTTCCGATTTCCGGAACCGACAGAATCACATATATGCCTCATTTGACGGGCCTATGTGCGTCAATCATCCATCCCGTCGCCATCGTGACGACATCGGCCGAAAAAATCGGTGCCTTGCTGCCGGCAATAGCGATTCCACAGCCAATAGCGGCGCAAACGAAACGATCGGTAATGAAAATGATGAAATGGGCCAAAAAGAAATTGTCCTATCTTGCAGTTGTTTTGTTCTGCGGCGGCGTGATGTCCGCAATTCACATCAATAATGTGTCTAGCGAAAATACCTACGATCGAATTCAAGCCGGTCAGTGGGTTGTTGCTTCGATGTATTGGGAAGATAAACTGGTATCGACCGGGAAAACATTTAATCCGATCGGATGGCATGCAGCACACAAGACCTTGCCGATCGGAACCTTGATCCGCGTGTCAAATCCCAAGAACAGCAGATCGATCAATGTGACGATCAACGACCGTGGGCCGTTTACGCCAGATCGCGACTTGGATCTAAGTCTCGGGGCCGGAGCCTTGCTGGGATTTAAAGGGCTGGGTACAGTCTATATGGAAGTGTTATCGATTCCACCGGTTACAAATCATCAACGGCCTATCGTGGAAAGTTTGTTCGCGGTGAACGACGCCAACGCCAACTGCGTGGGCCGGGCGCCATGTTAGTCTAAAGGTGGCCGTCACGCGCGCTTGCGTTTGAATGGCACGCACGAGTAATACGGAACTACGCCGCCGCCTTCACCTCGTCGGGATCGAGCGGCAGTTTCACCGGCTGCTTGCGTTTGGCCGACAAATCCAATGCCTTGGTCAGCATCAGGTTGCGGTGCGCTTCTTCCACCGTCGCCGCCGCGGTGGGTAACCCAAGCGCGACGCGGTTGAGCCAACTGTCGGTCTCCTCCGCCATCGGTCCGCGCAATTCGCCGAGCGCCATGTCGCCGGGCGGATAACTGCCCATGAAATCGACCAGCCGGGTGGCGTCGGGATTGTAGCCCTCCGACTGCGCCTTCGACACCGCCAGCACGATGTCGCGATGGGTGTCATCGATGGTGAGCACGCCGGTGGTGCCGACGATGCCGACTTCGAGCGAGTAGACCGCGGCCGGCCAGGTCACCGGCAGCGCCCAGGAAATATTGAGGTGATAGACCGTGCCGTCGTCGAACATAATCATGCCGGCGGTGGCATCGATGCCTTTGTAGAGCGGGCCCAGTACCTTGTCGATCGAGCGCGCATAGACCTCGACTGGTTTCTTACCCTCCAGACACCACATGCAGATGTCGAGCGCGTGGGTGCCGGAAATCACCATCGGCGAGATCGTCGTGGGATCGTCGGTGCGCTTGTAATTGTCGATCGCCACCAGCCGGTTCATGAAGGCGCGCGAGGTCACCAGTGTGACGTCGCCGAGCGCGCCGGTGCTGCATTTCTCCTTGGCCGCCAGCCACCGCCTACGGAAGCGCTGAGTATAGCCAACCACCGCGTCGATCTTGGCGTCCTGGATCGCCTTCAGCACGCGCGCGGACTCATCCAGGCGCGTCGCCAGCGGCTTCTCGATCAACAAGGGAATGCCGCGCTCGACCGCCGCCATGATCGGATCGACGTGCAGATGCTCGTCGGTGGCGATGATGGCGCAAGTCACTTCCGGCCGTTTGAGCAATTCGACGTGGCTTTGCGTGACGAAATCGGCGCTGATTTTGGGGCCCACTTCGCCGGCGCGGTTGGGGTTTTTCTCGGCCAGCCCAATCCATTCGACCGCCGGATGGCGCGCCGCTACCTCACCGCGGAACAGCCCGACGCGGCCGCCGCCGATGATCGCGAGGCCGACGCCCTTGGCAGACTTCTTCATGGGATGCGCTCCCGCCATGTTCTTCTTTTTCAATTCCGCCACTGCCGAAATCGCCTCGTTCGACAGCGGCAGATCCACCGGCTCGCCGCGCTCGGCCGACAGATCGGCGGCGGTGTAAGTCTCCATCACCATGCGCGCCGATTCCGGCGTCACCATCGGCGGCTTGTCGAGGATGCAGGCCTCGAGGAAATGCAGCGTCTCCGGCCCCATCTGGCCGGCGAACACGTGGTCGACCTGCTCGCCCGGCATGGTCGACATCGGGAAACGCTGACCGTCGGATACGGTGTTGAGCCAATTGTCGCGATGGGTATCGTCGAGCACGAGCGAGCCTTCGGTGCCGAGAATCTCCACCCAGGTGGCGCAGTAATTCGGATAGCTCGGCGGCAGGTTCCAGCCGCCGCCGATAGTAGCGATCAACCCGTTGTCGAAGGTCACGATCGACCACATCACGTCGTAGGAACCGTTCACCGGCTTCATGTAGCCGTAGGCGCCCTGGCTGTAGACCCGCACCGGCTTGGCCGGCTCCAAGAGCCAGAACACGAAATCGAGATCGTGGGTCGATTCCATCACCACCGGCGAGAGCCGTACGCGGCTGGCGATCTTCTTGCCGAGGCTGCGCGACAGATGCCGGCTCACCATCACCGAGACCACGTTGCCGAGCGTGCCGTCGGTGATCTTCTTCTTGGCGAAGGCAAACTTGGTGTTGAAGCGCTGCGAATAGCCGATGGTGAATTTCACCTTGTTGCGCTTGGAGAGCTCGATCAACTCGTCGGCTTCCCACAATTCGAGCGCGATCGGCTTTTCCAGCAGCACGTGCTTGCCGGCTTTCAGGCAATCCTTGGCGATCGGATAGTGATTGGATTCCGGGGTGGTCGAAATATAGACCACCGAAATGTTCGGATTTTTGACGATGTCCTGATAATCGAGCGTCGCCGTCGCCGGCCGCGTCAGCTTCTTCACCTCCGCCAGCCGGTCAGGCCGGATTTCGCAGATGTGCAATTTGTCCACCAGCGCGGAGCGCGACAGCGTCTCCGATCTGATCCCGCCGCACCAGCCGGTGCCGATTACCGCAACTTCAACTCGTTCCACCGGACGATTCCTTTTTATTCTTGCATTGTGATTTTGCGCGGCCGGACGGCCGCGCCCGGCACAGTATGCCAAGTCGGCGCGCGCCCAAAGGGGCTGCCGCAAGCAATATCGAATACCAGATACACCATTGGAATTGTTCGTATTTTCAGCGCGTGAGGGCGGCCTGACCGACCCCGAAAATCTGCGCGGCGAACTGCGGATAGACCTCGGCCAGTTGCGGCGCCACGATTTCGCGCATCAACTTCAGTGTGTCGGGCGAGGGCGCCGGCGTTTCCGGCACCGTCGCCGGCTGGTCGAACTCGAAGCCGGTGTTCTCGATCACCTCCGCGACCGTGTGGCCGGGATGCACGCTCGCCAGCCGGAAGCGGCCATCGGCGAACGAGAACAGGCAGCGGTTGGTGACCAGCGCGATCGGTCCGCCCGGCCGATAGACGTTGGCGTCGCTCACGCCCGGCGCGCTGATGAAATCGACTTGTCGCACCAGCGTGCGGCGCGAATGCTCGACTCGAAACAAAATAACTTTGGGAACCACGTAATAAAGATAGGCCGAGCCGAACGAGCCGGGGAAGCGCACTTGTGGATGCTCATAGTCGCCGGTCGACACCAGATTGACATTGCCCCGGCCATCGATCTGTCCACCCGAGAGAAAGAACACATCGATGCGGCCTTGCCCCGCGCAATCGAACAATTCACGCGCGCCGTCGGTGAAGAAATTATGCTTGCGGCTTTGCAGCAGCGACACGTAGGGACGGCCGTGCCCGCGCTCGCGTGCCAGCAACGCGGCAGTAGCCGGGATCGGCGAGGCATTGCCGACCGCCACATGCCGGCAATCACCGATCAGCCGCGCGATCACGTCGGCGAGCAATTCCTCGTCGCGGAATTCACGCTGCGCGGCGTTCATAAACATACCGTTCGAGATAATCCGCGAAACCTTCCGCCGTCGCCGCCATGCGGGCGTACTCGGCGAGGTGATCGGCGTCGGCGGCATAATAATCGGGCAGCCCGAGCGGCCAGGCGCCGCGCTCGGCCACCGCGATGCTCTCCACATAGAAGCCGGGTAGCGTGCCGGCCGCCAGCACGGGATCGTCGAGCAGATTGCCGTCGTGAATTTTCTCGACCGTTGCGATGGTCTTCTCCGCTGCATGCGCCATGGTGGCCAATTCGCGCTGGCGGCCGATCCAGACATTGCCGAAGCGGTCCGCCATCGGCGCATGGATCAGCGCCACGTCCGGCTTGATCGCGGGCAACAGCACGATCGGATCGGAATTGCCGAATGGGCTGTCGATCACCTTCCAGTCGTCGCGATATTTCAAAACGTCGGAGCCGATCAGCCCGCGCAGCGGCATGAACGGCACGCCCTTTTCCGCCGCCTGCAAGGCCGCGTGCAGCGCCGGGCAGGTGGCGTCCTTCATCTTGATGGCGCCCGAAGTCACAGCAGCGGTGAAGCGCGGCGCCGGCCCGAACTCGCCCAGGCTCACCGCGCTCGTCTCCAGCGTCGCGACGCAGCCGGCGCCGATCAGCAGATCCGCCTGCAGGCTGGAGGTCGGCAGCGCCACCAAATGCAGCCGCTTGACGCCGCGGCGGATCAGCGCGCGGGTCGCCGCCATTGGCACACCCGATACCTCGCGCGGCACCACCAGCATGCAGCCGTCGGTCACGGCCGCGAGCGCATCGTCGAGAGATTTCGCCGCTTGAAACATAGCTAACTGTCTCATCCTTATGCTTGCCAGGTCCACTGGATTTTGCCACTTGGACCTATGGACACGACCCTGCAAGCTAAGCTGCGCGCCAAACGCTTCGTGATCACCGCGGAAATCACCCCGCCGGTGACCGCCGACCGCAACGAGCTGCTCGCCAAAGCGCTGCCGCTCAAGGGCCTGGCCGACGCGGTGAATATCACCGACGGCGCCGGCGCGCGGCCGCATCTCGGCGCGGTGACGGCAGCGGCGATGCTGGTGGCGGACGGGATCGATCCGGTGCTGCAGCTCACCTGCCGCGACCGCAACCGCATTGCCTTGCAGAGCGATCTGCTCAGCGCGGCGGCCTCCGGCGTGCGCAATTTACTGATGCTGCGCGGCGACGACCCCAGCGCCGGCGACCAGCCCGACGCCAAGCCGGTGTTCGATCTCGATCCGCGCCAGCTCTTGGACACCGCGCGCCGCCTGCGCGATACCGGCGAATTGCCGTCGGGGCGCAAGGTTTCCGGCCGCGCCGATTTCTTCCTCGGCGCCGCCGACAATCCGCTCGATCCGCCGCCCGGCTGGCAGCCGAAAGGGCTGCAAGCCAAGATCGACGCCGGCGCGCAATTCGTGCAGACGCAATTCTGCATGGATGTCGGCGTGGTGCGCCGCTACGTCGCGCGGCTGGCCGAGCATGGCATCACCGGCAAGCTATCGCTCATCGTCGGCATCGTGCCGCCGCGCTCGGCCAAGTCGGCGCGCTGGATCAAGGAAAAATTGTTCGGCGCCATTATCCCCGACGCAGTCGTCGAGCGCATGGAAAGCGCCAGCGATCCGGCGGCGGAAGGCCGCCGCATCTGCCTCGACCTCGTTCGCGAACTCGCCGACATTCCGCAGGTCGCCGGCTGCCACATCATGGCGCCCGGCAACGACGCGGTCGTGCCGGACATCATCAAGGCGGCGCGCGAAACAATCGCGCGGCTGGCGGCGGTCTAACGTTTCTTTACCTCTCCCCGCAATGCGGGGAGAGGTCGGCTTTCGAGTGAAACGAGAAAGCCGGGTGAGGGGCCATGCAATGCCCCTCACCCGGCTCGCGCCTGACCGGCGCTTGCCCCCCTCTCCCGTAAACGGGGAGAGGGAAAGAAAGCGCGTCCTGAACGCCAGTAGAAATCTCAGCTCAGCGCCGCCTTCACCCGATCAGGCGAGAACGGCACGCGGCGGATGCGTACGCCAGTGGCATCGAAGATGGCGTTGGCGATCGCCGCCGCCACCGGACGGATCGACGGCTCGCCGGCGCCGGTCGGCGGCAGTTCGGGATGATTGATCAGCACCACGTCCACCTGGCCCGGCGTCTCGGTGATGTCGAGGATCGGATAGGAAATCCAATCCACGCTGGTCACCGCTTTGCGGTCGAAGGTGACTTCCTCCCATAGCGTGCGGCTGACGCCCTGCACGATGTTGCCCTCGATGCATTTCACCAGCCCGTCGGGATTGATGATCTGCCCGCAATCGTGTGCCACGGTGAACTTGCGCGCCCAGATCTTTCCGGTTGAGCGGTCGATATCGACCTCGGCGACGATGGCGACGCGGGTGCCGTTGCGCTGCGAGTAGGCGATGCCGCGGCCGGACACCTTGTTGCCGGTTTGGTCGCGGCGCGGCGAGGCCCGCGTCTCCCACTTGGCCTTCTCAGCCGCCGCCTTGATGACGGCGACGTCGCGCGGCTCCTTGATGTGGCGCAGGCGGAACTCGATCGGATCGGCGTTAACCGCCGCCGCCAACTCGTCGATGAAGGATTCGCTGGCGAAGTGGATTTGCGGTCCGACCGGATCGCGCAAGTGCGCGCTGCGTAAGGGCGACGAGCGGTCGAGCAGCGGCGGGATCGTCTCCCAGGCCATGCGCTTGTGATCGAAGGCATAGGATTCCGCCGGCACGCCGAACCCGTCGCCGGATTTCAACGTCACGCCCATGGTCTGCCCGGCCAGCGTGTCGTGCGGCTTGCCGCCATTGGTGTTCACGTCCACCCGCGAGAAACCCTTGCTGGTGAATTCGTAAGCGACGACCTTACCGGAGGCGTCGAGGCCGGCGCGCGCCTTGTGGATCGAGGCCGGGCCCTTCGGGTCCCAGCCGGTGCCCTGGTCGCGCATGTATTGCAGCCGCACCGGCTTGCCGACGGCTTTCGCCAACACGCCGGCGTCCATGGCGCAGTCGTCGGCGTCGTTGCGACCGTAAGAGCCGGGGCTGGTCTTGAAGATGACGCGCACTTTGTCGAGCGGCACCTGAAGCGTGGCGGCGAGGCCTTCCTGCACGAAGTGGGACTTTTGCGTCCCGCTCCAGCAGGTGACGTTCCCGTCCTTGATCTCGACCAGCGCACAGGCCGGGCCCATGCTGGCATGCGACTGGAACGGCCATTCGTATTCGGCCTCGATGACCTTGGCGGCCGACTTGAACGCCTCGTCGACGTCGCCGTTCTGCTTTTCCACCTCGCGCTTGCGCACCGAAGCTTTGCGGATGTGATCGTAGAGCGTGGCCTGCTCCGGGAACGGCGGTTTGGCGTCCGACCATTCCACTTTCAGTTTTTCCGCCGCCTGGATGGCGTCCCATTCCTTATCCGCAACGACTCCGAGGAAGCCTTTGTCCCAGACCACCTTGGCGCCGGGAATATTTTTGATCGAGGCCTCATCCACCTTCACCGGCACAGCGCCGGCAACCGCTGGGCGAATCATGCGGCCGTGCACCATGCCCGGCACCTTCACGTCGGTGCAGTAATCCTCCTGGCAGAACACCTTGGGCGCCACGTCCTCGCGTTTGATCGGCTGGCCGACGATTTTGTGGTCCTTAGGATTTTTTGGCTGCGCCTTTCCTGGTGCATAAAGCGTGTTGCCGTATTGCTTGTTCCAGTCGAGCTGGACGTTGAAATACTTGCCGCCGATCATCTGCGCATAGGAAATGCGTTTGGACTTGTCGTCGCTGGCGCTCACTACGCCGTCATTGACAGTGAGCTTGTCGGCCTGAACGGACAACAGGCCCGCCGCCATCTCGATTAGCACACGGCGCGCTTCCGCCGCCGCCATGCGCATCTGCTTGCCGCCGTTTTGGATGCCGGTGGAGCCGGAAGCGCCGCCCTGGTTCACCGAGGTCGCGGTGTCGCCCATGATCACCTTTACGGCCTTGAATGGAACGTCGAGTTCTTCCGCCACGATCTGGCCGATGGCGACGTGCAGGCCATGGCCCATATCCATCTTGCCGAAATAGGCGGCCACGCTGCCGTCGGCGTTGACGGCGATGTAGGAGGACAATTGGTCGGGCGTCAGCGGCGGCTTGGCGCCCTGCGCGTAAGCCTGGCTGATCGACAGCACGGTCTCCAGCGAGACGGCGGCGCCGATCGAAACCACCAGCGCGCCGCTACCGAGCAGCACCGAGCGGCGGGTGAATGACGAGGTCTTTTCGAATTTTGTCATGACACTCTCCCTCAACCCATCATCTCGGCGGCACGCTTGACCGCCTTGAGAATGCTGATGTGCGTGCCGCAGCGGCACTTCAAGCCAGAGAGCGCGTCTTTGATCTCGGCTTCGGTCGGCTTCTTTTTGTCGCGCAAGAACGCGGCCGCGGTCATGATCCAGCCGTTGATGCAGTAGCCGCATTGCGGCGTCTGCTCCTCGACATAGGCCGTCTGCAACGGATGCGGCTTCTCGGGCGTCCCGAGGCCGGCCAGCGTCACGATCTTGCCATTGCCCACCGCGGACAGCGGCGTGATGCAGGTGCGGATCGGCTGGCCGTCGAGATGCACGGTGCAGGCGCCGCATTGCGCCAGCCCGCAGCCGAAATGCGGATTGTTGAGGCCGACATCGTTGCGCAATGCGTAAAGCAGCGGCATGTCGGGGTCGGCGTCGACCGTATGGGTCTGGCCGTTGACGTTGAGGGTGAATTTTTGGCTCATGGCGTGTCGCTCCCTGGGCGTTGAGCGGCCCTGCCGCTCGGTCGCGGATGTCCGCGGCGCGTCGTTACCGTCTGCGCATGATCTTGTCCGAAAACCGGTTTCCACTTTTCGGGATCATGCGCCGGCCGACGCTTGCAGGGGGAAGCCTAGTCCCGCACACTGGCCTTGGGAACGTACTCCGGCAATAAAATAATGTTAAAGTGGCCGGGAACAAAAGCGAAAAGGGCTTGCCAAAAGGCTCGCAAGGGAGGGAGGACCCGCACCATGACCATCGCCAGGACGCGGCATAGGGCGCTTACCGCCATCGTTGCCGCCGCAACGATTGGCCTGCTGTCGGCTCCGGGCGCGGCGCAAGAGAAGCTGTGGCGCCACGGCCTGATCAACGCCAAAGCCGACGCCGGCATCTTCCTGATGGTGTCGACGCGCGATTTTGCCGCCAAACAGGGCCTCAAGCTCGAGATCTCGCAGTTCAAGGACGACCAGCTCGCCCTCAAGTCGCTGATCGCCGGCGAACTCGACAGCTTCGAAGGCGGGCCGCAGGGCGTGTTCGCCGCCGACTCCAAGGGCGCCGATGTGAAAATCCTCGGCTGTCATTGGATCGTGGTGCCGCATGGCATCTACGCCAAGGACAACATCACCAAGGTCGCCGACCTGAAGGGCAAGTCGATCGCGGTCTCGGCGCCGAATTCCATGCCCGACATGCTGGCGCGCTCGGCCTTGGCGACCTACGGCGTGTCGGATACCGAAGTGAAGCTGGCCGCCATCGGCAGCGACCACGACCGCTACCAGGCGCTCGTCGGCGGCGTCGTCGATGCCGCAGTGGTGTCGAACGAGTACCAGCCGGTGGCGCCGAAGAACGTCCATCTGCTGGTCGCCGGCCGCGACGCGGTGCCGAATTTCCTGCGCGTCTGCATTATTTCCACGGCCAAGAAGCTGGCCGAGCGCGGCGACGACGCCGTCAAGTTCCTCGCCGCCGAGATGAACGCGCTGCGCTTCGCGCTCGCCAACAAGGACGCTACGGTCGCGCTGACGCGCGAGATCATCCACGCCAAGCCCGACGACCTGCGCCCGGCTTTCGTGTATGACGACGCGGTCGAGCACAAGGCGGTCGATCCGACCCTGCCGCTGCCGGCGGCGAAGATCCAATGGATCCAGGAGCAGATGGTGAAGGCCGGCAAGCTCACCAAGGCGCTCGATATGCAGACCGTCACCGCGCCGGAATATCGCGAAAGGGCCTTGAAGCATGTCGGCAAATAACTGCGTAAAATTAACCGGAGACCCGCATGGGTGAGGTGAGTTTCGTCGACGTATCCAAGCGCTTCACCTTGCGCGTGGACAACGAAGTTCATCACGTGCAGGCGCTCGAGCGCGTCAGCTTCACCGTGCGCGACGGCGAGATCGTGGCGCTGATCGGGCCGTCCGGCTGTGGCAAGACCACGGCGCTGCGTGTTGCCATGGGGCTCGATCCGGCCAATGGCGGCCGCGTCACCGTGGACGGCCGCGAGGTGCAAGGCTGCGGCCATGACCGCGGCATGGTGTTCCAGCACGCCGAACTGCTGCCTTGGCTGTCCGCCATGCAGAACGTCATGTTCGGGCTGGAAATGAAGGGCATGCGCGGGGCGCTTTTGCGCGAGACAGCCGAAAAATATCTCGAGCTGGTGGGCTTGACCGAATCGAAGAACCGCCGCCCGCATCAGCTGTCGGGCGGCATGAAGCAGCGTGTCGGCATCGCGCGTGCGCTCGCCATCGATCCCAAGGTGCTGCTGATGGACGAGCCGTTCGGCGCGCTCGACGCGCAGACGCGCGAATCCATGCAGGCCGAGCTTCTGGAAATCCACGCCCGCACCAAGAAGACCATCCTGTTCGTCACCCACGACCTCGATGAAGCGGTGCTGATCTCCGACCGCATCGTGGTCATGAACAATGGCCGCGTGCAGGAGATCATCAGCGTTCCGTTGACGCGTCCGCGCGCGGATCTGAGCATCGTGCGCGGCCTGCCCGAGTTCAGCGAGATCCGCTACAAAATCTGGCGCATGCTGCACGGCACTCCAACGGTCCATTAAAAATTATGGTCGATATTGCCGACACCCAGAATAAGACCGCCGCGCTTCCGCCGGATGCCGACGCAAGCGAGCGGCGCCCGCTGCCGCGCTGGGCGATCACGCTCGCCTCGGTCGTCGGCATGCTGTTGCTGTGGGAGATCTTCGGCCGCGACGTCAATCCGGTGTTCGGCTCCTATCCGAGCGCGATCGCGGTGGCGTTCTGGGAACTCCTGCGCACCGGGCAATTGTCGGCGGCGCTGGTCGAGAGCCTGCAGCCTTTCTTCCTCGGCTACGGGCTGGCCATCGTGATCGGCGTTCCGGTCGGCCTCATCGTCGGCCGCTTCCGCACGGCGGAGGCCGCGTTCGGCATCTACATCACCGCCGGCTACGCCATGCCGCTGGTCGCGCTGGTGCCGCTGCTGATCCTGTGGTTGGGCTTGGGCTTCAAGGTCAAGGTCGCGGTGGTGTTCCTGATGTCGCTGTTCCCGATCTGCATCAACACCTGGCTCGGCGTCATCGCGGTGCCGAAGACGCTGATCGAGGTCGGCAAGTCGTTCGTGGCGCCCAATATCGTGATCCTGCGCCGCATCGTCCTGCCGGCGACGCTGCCCTACATCATGGCGGGCATTCGCCTGGCGGTCGGCCGCGCCGTGGTGGCAATGGTGATCGCGGAATTCTTCACCACCATCTCGGGGCTGGGCGCGGTGATCATCAACTCCGCCAATAATTTCGACACCGCCACCATGTTCGTGCCGATCATCATCCTGATGCTGATGGCGATCGGGTTGAACAGCCTGATCGGCTTCGTCGAACGCCGCGTCGCGCCCTGGCAGGCGGAAATCGCCGGGCGGGATCGCGAGTAATCAGGTCAACGCACGCACCGCCGCGAACAGGTCGCGCACCTGCGCTTCCGAAATATTCCTTGTGATAAATACCACGCGGCTTTGGCGGTTGCCGTCGGGCCAGGTCGTCAACTCAACCGGCGGATGCGCGAGGTGCTGGACGAATTGCACCACCACCGGACCGTTGCAGCCTTCGACGTCGAGGAAGCCTTTCACGCGCAGCAGATCCGGCCCGCGCAGCGCCATCAGCGTGTCCATGGCTTTGGCGAAAGCCGGCCACGGCATCGGTGTGCTTTCCGTCAGCACGAAGCTGCCGATGCCGTCGCTGTGGGCGGCCTCGGCCACGAAGGCGTTGCGCTGATCGCTGGCGGCTTCCGTCAGCCGGCTGGGATCGAGTTCGCCGTTCACCGCTTCGAGAATCTCGGCGCCTGGATTGAGCGCGCGCAACTGCGTGCTCAGCGCACCGGCGGCGCCTTCGCCGGCGATGTCGGTCTTGGTCACCACCAGCCGGTCGGCCAGAATCACCTGCTTGCGCGCTTCCGCCGACCAGCCGAGCGTATCGCCGCCGGTTTCCGCATCGACCACGGTGACCACCGCCTCGACATGGAACACCTCGCCGAGCGCGCGGTCGGTGGCGAAAGTCTGCAGGATCGGGCTCGGATCGGCGAGCCCGCTGGTCTCGATCACGATGCGGCGGAAATCCGGCAATTCGCCGCGCTCGCGCTCCACCACCAGGCGGCGCAAGGCCTGTTGCAGATCGCTGCGCGCGATGCAGCACAGGCAGCCATTGCCCAGCAGCACGGTTTCATCGGCGCTCGCGCGCACCAGCGCATCGTCGATGCCGGCGGCGCCGAATTCGTTGACCACCACGGCGGTGCCGCGGCCTTCCGGCAGGCTGAGAAAACGCCGCAGCAGCGTGGTCTTGCCGGCGCCTAAGAAGCCGGTGACCACGGTGACCGGAATGCGATGGCCGCGCTCGCGCTTGAGCCGGCGCCCGAACATTCCAGCGGCCGGGGAGGGGAAGAGTTCGTTCATGGGACCTTACTTTACCTCTCCCCGCCGTGCGGCGGAGAGGTCGATCTCCGAGCGTAGCGAGGAAATCGGGTGAGGGGGCTTTGCTGCGATTCTGGCGAAAAATTGCCCCTCACCCGGCTCGCATTTCGCTGCCGCTCAATGCTCGCCACTCTCTCCCCGCTACGCGGGGCGAGGGAAGATCAAAAATCCATCTCCAGCGTGTACAGCCCGCCGGTGAAGCGGTCGACCGTGTAGACGATCTCGCGCTCGTCCACGAACACGTCGTTGAGTTGCACCGCGCCGGCCGGCGTGCCTTTC
>CAWFMZ010000036.1:0-74822 GCA_963817045.1 uncultured Alphaproteobacteria bacterium | reverse complement strand
CGGAATCATATCGCCGCTGACGAACGGCGTGACCATGATCGTCGACCAGGCCGAGTTCGACGCCGAACGGTGGTATCGCATTCTGCAAGATCAAAAAGTCACTGTCTGGTACACCGCGCCGACCGCAATCCGCATGCTGATGAAGGTGGGCGCCGCATCGCCAAGCGGTTTGACCTATCCAAGCTGCGGCTGATGGCGAGTGTCGGCGAGCCGCTCAACCCGGAAGCCGTGGTCTGGGGTGTCGAAGCCTTCGGCAAACCGTTCCACGACAATTGGTGGCAGACCGAGACCGGCGGCATCATGATTTCGAATTTCCGCGCCATGGACGTCAAGCCGGGATCGATGGGCCGGCCGCTTCCCGGCGTGACAGCCGGGATCGTCGAGCACGTTGAAGGCGGCGGGGTGCGCGAGATCGAGAAGCCGATGGCGATGGGCGAACTGGCCTTGCGGCCCGGCTGGCCGTCGATGATGCGCGGCTATCTCAATGAAGAGGCGCGCTACAAGAAATGTTTCGTCGGCGGATGGTATCTCACCGGCGACCTCGCGATGCGCGACAGTGACGGCTACTATTGGTTTGTTGGTCGCGCCGACGACGTGATCAAGAGCGCCGGCCATCTCATCGGTCCGTTCGAAGTGGAAAGCGCGCTGATGGAACATCCGGCCGTCGCAGAGGCAGCCGTAATCGGCATCCCCGAACCGACCGCCGGCGAGATGGTCAAGGCCTATGTCGCGCTGAAGAACGGTATCGAGCCGAGCGATGCGCTGCGCAAGGAATTGCTTGGCCATGCGCGCCAACGTCTCGGCCCGGCCGTCGCGCCGAAGGACATCGCCTTTCGGCAGAATTTACCGAAGACGCGCAGCGGCAAGATCATGCGCCGCTTGCTCAAGGCCCGTGAGTTGGGCCTGCCAGAGGGCGACATCTCGACGCTCGAAAGCGAGGAGCGATGACCGCATCAGCCGACAAGCCGCATCTGTCGCGCGAACACATGCTGGATCTGTTGAAGCAGATGATCCGCATTCGCCGCTTCGAAGACAAATGCGCCGAGCTCTACACGCAGGAGAAGATCCGCGGCTTCCTTCACCTCTACGACGGCGAGGAAGCGATCGCGGTCGGCGTCATTCCGACGTTAGAAAAGCGTGATCGGATCGTTGCGACCTATCGTGAGCACGGGCATGCGCTGGTGCGCGGCGTGCCGATGACGACGGTCATGGCCGAGATGTACGGCAAACAGGAAGGTTGCAGCCGTGGCCGCGGCGGCTCGATGCACCTATTCGACCGCGCCACCAATTTCTATGGCGGCAACGCCATTGTCGGCGGTGGCCTGCCGCTCGCGGTCGGTCTGGCGCTTGCCGATCACATGCAGGGCAACGAGCTGGTGATCGCGTGCTTCTTTGGCGAGGGCGCCGTTGCCGAAGGCGAATTTCACGAAAGCCTGAATCTGGCGGCCTTGTGGGGGCTGCCGGTGCTGTTCGTGTGCGAGAACAATCTTTATGCCATGGGAACCGCGCTGGCGATCTCCGAATCGGAAACGAATATCCAGCGCAAGGCCGCGTCCTACAAGATCGCCTCCGAGGCCGTTGACGGCATGGACGTTGTCGCGGTCGAGGCGGCCGCGCGCCGGGCGGTTCATGCGGTCCGCGAAACCACAAGCCCTATTTTCTGGAATGTCGAACCTATCGGCTGCGCGCACATTCGATGTTCGATCCGCAGCTTTACCGGGACAAGGCCGAGGTCGAAGCTAGCGCCGCAAGAACGAACCGATCGCTGCGCCTGCGAGAATGGCTGGAAACCAACCACATGGTGCATCCGGAGGAGGTGGCTCGCATCGAAGCCCAGCATCGACGCCGAGATCGCCGAGGCGGTTGCCTTCGCCGAAGCGGGGACTTGGGAGCCGGTCGAGCAGCTGACGCGCTTCACCTACGCCGACGTGCCGTCGCCCGCGATCGGTGAACGCCATGAAACAAGAGCCGATCGAGCCAACGGAGATGACCTACCGCGAAGCGGTTCGCGAGGCGCTTCGCGATGCGCTCCGGCGCGACAAGCGCGTCTTCCTGATGGGTGAGGACGTCGGCCGCTACGGCGGCTGCTATGCGGTCAGCCACGGGTTACTCGCCGAATTCGGCCCTGAGCGCATTCGCGATACGCCGCTGTCGGAATCCGGCTTCACCGGCGCGGGCGATTGGCGCTGCGATGGCGGGCATGCGACCGATCGTCGAACTGATGACCGTCAATTTCAGCCTGCTGGCGCTCGATCAAATTCTGAACACGGCGGCAACCGTGCGCCACATGTCGGGCAATCAGTTCGGCGTGCCGCTCGTGATCCGGATGGCGACCGGTGCGGGCCGCCAGCTCGCGGCCCAGCATTCGCACAGCCTGGAGGGCTGGTACGCGCACATTCCCGGCATCAAGGTGTTGGCGCCGGCGACCCTTGAAGATGCACGCGGCATGCTCTGGACCGCGCTGCAGGACCCCGACCCGGTGCTGATTTTCGAGAACGTCATGCTCTACAACATGACCGGGCGGCTCGCCGCCGACGCCGGTGCGGTCGATATCGGCAAGGCAGCGGTTCGGCGTGCCGGCAAGGACATTTCGCTGATCACCTATGGCGGATCGCTGTGGAAGACGCTCGAGGCGGCCACGGCGCTTGCAGGCGAGGACATCGAGGCTGAGGTGATCGATCTGCGCAGCCTGCGGCCGCTCGATGATGCGACGATCATGCAGTCGATTGCGAAGACCCGGCGCGCCGTCGTGGTCGATGAGGGCTGGCGGAGCGGCAGCCTTTCTGCCGAAATCGGCATGCGCATTGTCGAGCAGGCGTTCTGGGAGCTCGACGCGCCGATCGGGCGTGTCTGCAGCGAAGAGGTGCCGATACCCTATCCGCGTCACCTCGAGAATGCTGCAATTCCGCAAGCGCCAAAGATCATCGCAGCGGCAAAGGCCGTCCTCGCGCGACGCTGAGAGGATGTCGTGGCCGAATTTCGCATGCCCTCGCTTGGTGCCGACATGGAGGCCGGCACGCTGGTCGAGTGGCTGGTCAAACCGGGCGACCTGGTTGAAGCGCGGTGACATCGTCGCCGTGGTGGAGACCCAGAAGGGTGCGATCGAGATCGAGACGTTCCAGGCCGGCCGAGTCGAGAAGATCCTGGTCGCACTCAATACCGAAGTCCCGGTCGGGAACTCCGCTGGCTGAAATTCGCGGGGCGAAGGCGAGCCCGCCGTCGTTATGCCGCCCTGCCGCGCCTGTTCCGCCTGTCGCGCCGCCACGCGCGGTGCCGGCTGCTCCGCCTATCACGCCCCCGGTGGTGACGCCTATTCGCGCGCCATCGCCGCCCCGATGCCCGGCTGCCGCGCCGGATCCCGGCTTCACCCGCGGCGCGACGCTTGAGTGAACAGCGTGGCATCGATCTTTCTACGGTGAAAGGCAGTGGTCCCGCTGGCGCAATCATCTACGCCGACGTCGCGCAACGCCTTGGCGTCGCCGCCCCAGCGGAAAAGAGGAAGGCGCAATGGCTCGACCTCGCCGCCATGCGCATGGCGATCGCGGCGGCCATGGCGCGTTCGAAACGCGAAATCCCGCACTATTATCTCGCGGATCAGGTCGACGTGACCGCGTGCGAGCAATGGCTGACCGAGAAGAACGCAACGCTGCCGCCCGACACTCGCCTCCTGATCGGTGCGCTGGCGATCAAGGCGGCCGCACTGGCTGCGCGCCGCTTTCCACTGTTCAATGGCTTCTATCTCGACAACCGATTTTCCCCATCGCAAGCCATCCATGTCGGCGTCGCCATAGCAATTCGTGGCGGTGGTCTTGCGGCGCCGGCGTTGCACGACACCGACCATTGCTCGCTCGACGAGCTCATGAGCCGCATGCGCGACCTCATTCAGCGCACACGCGCCGGGCGCATCCGAAGTTCCGAGATGTCCGATCCGACCATTACCGTATCAAGTCTTGGCGAGCGCGGCGTCGAAGCGCTGTACGGGATCATCTATCCGCCTCAGGTCGCCATTGTCGGCTTCGGCAAGGTCGTCGCCCGACCCTGGATGATCGACGGCGCGATCGGGCCGCGTTCCGTCGTCACCATCACGCTCTCCGCCGATCATCGGGTCAGTGACGGACACGCGGGCGCACTGTTCCTTGCCGAGATTGGCCAGCTGCTACAGGAGCCAGACAAACTATGAGCGACATCGACATTCAAAAGATCGTCCAGGAAGAACTCAATAATATTGCGCCCGAAGTTGACATGGCGACCGTCGACCCTGCGGCCGACCTGCGCGAAGCCCTCGACATCGATTCCATGGACTTCCTGAATTTTATCACCGCCATCCATCATCGGCTCGGCCTCGATATTCCGGAACTCGACTATCCGAAACTCGTCACGATCGACGGCGCGGTTAATTACCGCACGACGCATCTCAAATTGACCAAGGGCTGAGGGTACATACCCACGACAATTATCAATGACTATGCCGTGCGCGCGTATTTGGAGGCGCTGGTGCAGGAAGGGCTGGGATTTGGCAGAATTCCTTGGTAGCAGGAAAATGGGCGGAGCAGGCGGCCATCTGCACCGCGGTTTCAGCTAGTCCCGATCCAGCAAGGTTGCTGTCTTGAATATCGCCGGTGAAATCACGGTTGCCGCGCCACGCGAAGCGGTGTTCAAGGCGCTCAGCGACGCGCCGTTCTTCGCCTCCTGCATCGAGGGCGTGCGCGATCTCACCGAAATCGACGCCACCCACTACGACGCCGTGCTGGAAACCCGCATCGCGTATTTGCGCTTCAAGTTCAAGGTTGGCGTCGAGATGACCAAGATGACGCCGCCGGAAGAAATCGAAGCCAAGGTCGAGGGCACACCGCTGGGTATGGTGGGCCGGTTGACGGCAACCGCGTCCACCCGGCTCGCCGACGCCGGCGGGGAGACCATCATCCGCTACTCGATCGACGCGACGCTAACCGGGAAACTCGGTAGCATGGGCCAACCGGTGCTCAAGGCGAAGGCGAAGGAGATGGAAAGGCAATTCACCGCACGGCTCACCGCCGCCTTCGCCGGCGGGGCGGCGCCATGACGCCGTTCGAGCTCAACGAGCCGGCCACGCTCAAGGAAGCGATCGCGCTGATCGATCCGGACGATCCGGAGGTGCGGCCGATCGCCGGCGGCACGGCGCTGATGCTGATGATGAAGGCCGGCGTGTTCCGTCCGCGTCGGCTGGTGAGCTTGCGCAAGCTGGGTGACAAGTTCGCGCGCATCGCGGCGGCGCCGTCCGGCGAACTCACGATCGGCGCGCTGGCGCCGCTGTCGACGCTCGAACATTCGCCCGAGGTCGCACGCCATGCACCGGTGATCGTGCGCGCCATGAAGCGGCTGTCGAATGTGCGCGTTCGTAATGTGGCGACCGTCGGCGGCGCGCTGGCGCATGGCGACCCGCACATGGACCTGCCGCCGGTGCTGATCGCGCTCAATGCTTTGATTTCGGTTGCAGGGCCCGCGGGCGAACGCACAATGGCGGTCGAGGACCTGCTCACCGGCTATTACGAAACCGCGCTTGCCAAGAACGAACTAATCACCGCATTGCGCATTCCGGCGCAGGGCGCAACGCGTTCAGTGTATTTCAAAATCACCGCCGGCTCCGCCGACGATTGGCCGGCGCTCGGCGTCGCGGTCGCGCTTGCCGCCGAAGGTTCGCGCGTGACAGCCGCCCGCATTGTGGTGAGCTCGGCGACAAGTAAAGCCACGCGCCTGAAAACCGCCGAACAGGCGCTGATCGGCGCCAGCGCCGACGACAAGACGCTGCATAAAGTCGCCGAGGCCGCCGCGGCCGAGGCCGACATCATTGCCGACCTGCGCGGCTCGGCCTCCTACAAGCGCGAACTGCTGCGCGTCTACGCCGCGCGCGCCGTGCGCGCCGCCCTGCAGCCAAGCGGAGCGTCCTGATGGCCACCATCCCAGCCTCAGGCGGACAAGTCGGCCGCTCGCTGCCGCGGCTCGAAGGCCGCGAGAAGGTGACCGGGCGCGCCGAATACACCCATCTGATGCAGGTGCCCGGCATGCTGCACGGAAAAATATTCCGCAGCACGGTAGCACACGGCCGCATCAAGTCGATCGACACCAGCGAAGCACTTAAAGTTCCTGGCGTCTTCGCCGTCTATACCAGCGACGACGTGCGCAAGGTGATCCCCGATCCCTATTACGGGCCGGCCTTCCACGATCAGCCGATCCTTGCCATCGGCAAGGTGCACTATGTCGGTGAGCCGGTCGCTGTGGTGCTCGCCGCCGATCCGCACGTCGCCGAGCAGGCGGCGCAGCAGATCGTTGCGGAATACGAGGAGCTGCCGGCCGTGTTCGACGAGGTCGAGGCGGCCGACAACAAGACACTGGTGCATGACGAGCTCAAGCCGGCCGGCACCTTCGCCGATCTCAAGCATCTCAAGGGCCGCAAGGGCACCAATACCGCGCTCGATTTCCGGCTGCGGCGCGGCGACGTCGACAAGGCCTTCGCCTCCGCCGCCCACGTGTTCGAGCACACCTTCCGCACCCAGAAGGTGCTCCACCTGGCGCTGGAGCCGTTCGCCTCGATCGCCGATTACCGCGACGACGGCGTCACGATCTATTCAGCCTCACAGGGGCCGTCATTCGTACGCACCGAGATCGCACGCCTGCTCGGCTGGCCGGAGAATCGCGTGCGCATCAAGGTGCCGTATCTCGGCGGCGGTTACGGCGGCAAGCTCTATATCAGGATGGAAGCGCTTAGCGTCGCAATGTCGATGCTGGCGCGCCGGCCGGTGAAGATCGCGCTCACCATGGAAGAGCAGTTCTACACCATCACCAAGCACCCCAGTACGTTCCGCATCAAGAGCGGCCTCGACAAGAATGGCCGCATCGTTGCGCGCAAATGCGAAATTTGGTGGAACGGCGGCGCCTTTGCCGACGTCGGCCCGCGCGTGACGCAGAAATCCGGCTTCACCGCATCGGGGCCTTACGACATCGACAATGTCTCAATCGATTCCTACGCGCTCTATACCAATCTGACGCCGGCCGGCGCACTGCGCGGTTTCGGCATTCCGCAACTGGTGTGGGCCTATGAGAGCCACACCGACATGATCGCGCGCGCCCTCAAACGCGATCCGCTCGATTTCCGCAAGCAGAACATCCTGCGCGACGGCCGCCCGCAGGCGACCGGCACCATTTTGAAAGACGCCGCTATCGAGAAGGTACTCGACCGCATCGCCGAACGGCTCAACTGGAAAGCGCCATTCGACCGCGGCAAGGGCGTGGTGCGGCGCGGCCGAGGCCTCGCGGTCGCGCTCAAGGCGGTGATCTCGCCGACCACGTCGGTGGCGATCGTCAACGTCTCGGCCGACGGCAGCACCACGCTATATTGCGGCACCGTCGACATGGGGCAGGGCTCCGACACCGCCATGGCGCAGATGGTCGGCGAGGTGCTCAACATGCCGGCGGAAACCATCCGCATTGTCCCGCGCGATACCGACGTGACGCCCTACGACATGGGCACGCTCGGTTCGCGCTCGCTATTCCACATGGGCCACGCAGTGCGGCTCGCCGCCGAGGAGGCGCGCGCCAAGATCGCCGCGCTGGCGCGCGAAGTAGGCGAGCCGGAAGGCAGCAACGTCCCACTCGCCGACTTATTCCGGAAAAAATATGGCATGCAGGCCGGCAACATCGTCGGCACCGGCACCTACAAGCCCGATTACATCCCGCCCGACGCCGACGGCATGACGACCAACGCGACGCCGTTCTGGATGGTGGCCGGCAGCGGCGTCGAGATCGAGGTCGATACCGAAACCGGCCATGTGCGCGTGACGCGTCTGATTAACGTGGCCGACGTCGGCAAGCCGATCAATCCGAAGATCGTCGAGACGCAATTATCGGGCGGCTCGCTGATGCAACTCGGCTTTTCCATGTTCGAGAAGATGCATCTCGACGGCGGTCAGGTCACCAATGCCTCGCTCGCCGACTACAAGATCCCCGGTATTCACGACGTGCCGCTCGTGATGGAAAACGAGGCGGTCGACACCTACCAGAGCAACGGCCCGTTCGGCGCCAAGGGCGTGGGCGAGCTCGCCACCTTCGGCGTCTCGCCGGCCATCGCTAACGCCATCGATGACGCTATCGGCGTGCGGCTCACCGAATTGCCGCTGACCGCGGAGGCGGTGTTCCGCGCGCTGCGCGCCAAGGACAACAGGCCGCTCGGGGACGAATGAGATGAGCGCGCGGACGATCAATTTCACCCTCAACGGCCGGCCGGTTTCGGCCGAGGTGAAGTCGCACCATAACGTGGTCGAATTGCTGCAGACGCAATTCGCTTTGTTCGGCGCGCGCGAAAGCTGCGGGCAGGGCCTGTGCGGCTGCTGCACCGTGCTGGTGGATGGTCGCCCGGTGTCGGGCTGCCTCACGCTCGCGGTCTTTCTCGACGGCGCCGAGGTGATCACCGTCGAGCACCTGGCCGCGCCGGGCAAGCTCGATCCGGTGCAGCAGGCGTTTATCGAGTGCGGCGCTTTCCAGTGCGGCTATTGCACGCCCGGCTTTGTTCTCATGGTGAAAATGCTGCTGCGCGAAAATCCCGAGCCGAACGATGAGCAGATCCGCGACTACCTGTCCGGCAACCTGTGCCGCTGTGCGGCCTATCCAGAGATCGTAAATGCGGTCAAAATGGCCGCGCGTAAGACCAAGGCCGGATCAACCGGCTGATTTTAAAACGCGACCTTGAGGGAGGGACTGATCCATGACAACGGCAGCTGTGGCCGGCTCGCAACCTTGGTACCGCAGCCTCAACGCGACCCAATGGAAAACGGTGTTTGCCTCGAACCTCGGCTGGATGTTCGACGGCTATGAAACTTTCTCGCTGATCCTGGTGGTCGGCGTGGCGCTCCGCGATCTGCTTGCGCCTGCGCAATTCCCCCAGATCCCGGCCTTTGCCGGCACGGTGATCGGCATCACGCTGCTGGGCTGGGGCATCGGCGGGGTGATCGGCGGCGTGCTGGCCGACTATATCGGCCGCCGGCGCACCATGATCTTCGCGATCCTCGCCTATTCGATCACCACGGGCCTGTCCGCTTTCGCGTGGGACTGGGTGTCGTTCGCGCTGCTGCGTTTCCTGGTCGGCATCGCCATCGGCTCGGAATGGTCGACCGGCGCCTCGCTGACCGCGGAAGTATGGCCGGACAACGCGCGCGGCCGCGGCGCCGGCCTGATGCAATGCGGGCTCGGCATAGGCTTCTTCCTGGCCTCGTTCACCTGGCTGTTCGTCAGCGGCTACGGCCCGGGCGCCTGGCGCATCATGTTCATCATTGGCGTGATCCCGGCGCTGTTTACCTTCTGGCTGCGCAGCGGCGTCCCGGAGTCGCAAAAATGGGAGCACTCAAACGAAAAGCGCAAATCGGCGCATGCTAAGAAAAAAAGCGGCGCCACGCTCAGCGCGGAAGAACACCACCTTACGCGCTTCACCTTCGCGGATCTGTTCGCCGATCCGGAAATCCGCAAGCGCACCGTCATCGTGTTCCTGATGTCGTTGACGACGACGGTGGCGTGGTGGGGCATCTCGACCTGGGTGCCGCCCTTCATCGCCGCCGCGGCCGCCAAGGCCGGGCTGCCGCCGCAGACCTGGGCGAGCTATGCCGGCATGAGCTACAATATCGGCGCTATCTGTGGCTATATCGGGCTTGGCTTCTTCGCCGACAATTTCGGACGCAAGCCGGTCGTGATGATCTTCTTCGCAGCTTCGCTGGTGCTCACGCCCTTGCTCTATCTGTGGACGCACGATCTGCATCTTCTGTTGCTGGTCGCGGCGGTCAACGGCTTCTTCACGCTCGGGCAGTATTCGTGGATGTCGGTCTGGCTGCCGGAACTGTTCCCGACGCGCATGCGCGCAACCGGGTATGGCCTTCACCTTCAACAGTCCGCGCTTCATCGCCTTCCTGGGGCCGCTGTTCGCAGGCGCGCTCATTGCCCAGCTCGGTGGCGTCAGCAATGTGGCGGTGACGTTCTCGTTCATCTACATCCTGGGCTTCGTGCTGGTGCCGTTCCTGCCGGAGACCAAGGGCAAGCCGCTGCCGGCGTAAGCTCTTCACCGGCTCATCGAAAATTGCGGTGCAGCGGGTATCCGCTGCACCGCAAGCATTTTAGCCATCCGCCGGCGCCTGCTCGACCGCTAGCACGCGCATGATGTCTTCATGCGCCTTGCGCCGGTCGGCGTCGGTGGTGGCGGCGCTAAGCCGCGTCTCGTAGGCGATGCGCGCCGGACGGTGGAACACCAGCACGCGGTCGCCGATCTCCATCGCCTCGTTGATCTGGTGGGTGATGAACACCGCGGTCTTGTTGCTCTGCCGCACCAGGCGCACGAACTCGGCGCGCAAATCACGCGCAGTCATCTCATCGAGCGAGGAGAACGGTTCGTCGCACAGCAGAATCTCCGGATCGACCGCGAAGGCGCGCGCGATCGACACCCGCTGGCGCATGCCGCCCGAGAGCGCGTGCGGATAGTCGTTCTCGTGGCCGGAGAGGCCGAGCCGCGCCAGCCCGCGCCGCGCGGTTTCCTCCGCCTGGGCCGCATCGGTGTCGAGGATCTGCAAGCCGAGCCGCACATTGTCGAGCGCGCTACGCCACGGCATCAGCCGGTCGTTCTGGAACACGATGCCGATCTTACCGCGGAAAAAGGCGAACTCGCGGAATGGGTCGTGGCCGATGACACGGGCCTCGCCGGAACTCGGCTCGATCAGGCCGGCGACGATATTGAACATGGTGGACTTGCCGCAGCCGGTCTTACCCAGCACGGCGACGATCTCGCCCTTGGCGATCTCGAACGACAACTTGTCGACGGCAACAAAATCGCCGCGCCCGTCCGGGCGGCGGAAGGACTTGCTCACGTCCTTGAAGCGGATGACCGGATCGGCGTTAGCCATGATCTACATGGCCCGCTCGGACACCGCGCGATAGCGCAGTGCCCAGTTTTCGATTCCCGTTATGGTCTGTTGCACCACCAGCACGAACAATACGAGTTGCAGCGTCCAGGCCATGGCGCCGGCCATGTCGAACAATTGCTGTTGGCGCAGCAACTGGTAGCCGACGCCGCCGGTGGCGCCCACCAGTTCGGCGACCACGACGACGCGTGCGGCATTGCCGAGATTCACTTTCCACGCCGTGAGAATGCCCGGCACAATGGTCGGCACGATCAGAAAGCGGAACAGCGACCAGCGGCTCGGGCGGAACGCCATGGTCATCTCGAACAGATCTTTAGACATCGAACGGTAGGCGTCGAGAATCTGGAAGGTGAAGGCGGGCAGCGTGGTCATCACCATGATGAACAGCACGCGAAATTCGATGCCGTGGAACCAGATGATGGCGAACACCACCCAGGACAGCGCCGGAATACCCTGGAAGAAGGTCAACACCGGCGCGATGAAATTCTCCGCTGTCTTCGATTGCCCGATCACCATCGCCAGAATGCCGCCGAGAAGAAAGGCGCCGAACAGCCCACCAAAAATGCGCCCGGCGGTGAGCAGCACGTCGACCAGCAGCGAGCCGGTGATCAGCACCTCGATGGTGCGCGTGATGATCTCCGGCACCGGCGGGAACAGATAGTGCGGAAAAACGTAAGATAAAATCTGCCATCCCGCCGCCAGCACGATCATTCCGGCGGCGGCTTGCAGAACGCGCATGGTGCGCGAATTCGTCATTGTATCGGCTTCGTATAGATGGTGTCGTTCGACGGCATTGCCTTGAAATAGCCGACGTCGACGCCGGCTTTGTAGACCGCGTCGATCTGCTTGGCGACCTCGCCGGCCGGCACCACGCTCATGCCGAGCCGGTCGTTGGCCTTGATCAGCGACACCAGCGCGGCGCGGTCATCCGGTGTCGATTTTGGCGCGATCAGCGCTGCGGCTTCCTCCGGATTCTTGGCGATGAACTCGCCAGCCTCCTTGTAGGTAGCGTAAAGCTTCGGGATCAGCGTCTGATTGGCCTCGATCCAGTCGCTATGCGCGGCGACGCCGAGATAGGGAATGCGCTCGCCGCCGGCGAAGCTCTTCCAGGTTTTGCTCATGCTGGTGTCGAGCATGCGAATGTCGGGCTTTTTCGACTTTAGCAGCGTATAGGCCGGCTCCCATAGCTGGATCGCATCGGCGCGGTCGGCCAGCGCATAGCCGACCAGGCCGGGCGGCGCGGTGTTGATCACTTTCACTTTCGCGACATCGACGCCTTGCTGCTTGGCGAAGAAACTGGACATCACGAAATTGGTAGTCGAGGCCGCGGCGGCCAACTCCTTGCCTTCCAGGTCCTTGACCGTCTTGATCTCGGGCCGCGAGGTGACGATGGTGCCCCAGAAGTCGAACAGATTGAACAGATATTTCACCTTGACGCCGCGTGCGTCGGCGAGGCCGACGGTAAGCACCGCCGCGCTGCCGCCGACCTTGAACTCGCCGGAATTGAATTGCGTCGTGTAGGCATCCGGCGGCCGCTCGACGAATTCGATATCGAGCCCGTGCGCGGCGTCGATCTTCCTGGCCTTGATCACCGGCGGCATGAAAGCGCCGAGTGAGGGGAAGCCGAACACCACGATGGTGACTTTGGCCGGTGTTTGCGCGGCGGCGGGCGCCGGCATCATTAGCGCGGCGATGCCAAGCGCGGCGAACGCGCATAGCGCCGATCGCAGGATCGTTGATAATCTTGTCATTTCTGTTCCTCCTCCAAGTCGCGTTCAGCTCAGTGGACCTTTGGCCCTTTTTCTTGTCATTGAATCTTGAATAGCCGCGCCGCCAGTCCGCCATTGATTAAATCGGTCTGCGCTTTGGACAAGCCGGCCGCGGCGACGATCTTCATCGGCTCGGTATCGCCGATCGGGAACGGCATGTCGGAGCCCATCATCAGGCGCTCGCTGCCCAGCATCTCGATCACGAATTTCAGCACGCGCGCATCGTGCAGGATGGTGTCGGTATAGATGTGCGCCAAGCCCTCGACCGGGTCGCCGATACCGGGCGTGATCGCGTGGTTGCGCTTGAGGCGACCAAGTACGAAGGGCAGGGCGGCAGCGCCCATCGGCGCGAAGATTTTTGCTTGTCTGTATTTTGCCACATGGCCGGCCGAGATCAGCCGTGCCACCGCCACCGCCGCATCGGTGATACGGCCCAGTCCGTTGGCCAGCCCGAAATCGTTCACGCGCACGTCGCCGGCATCGAAGCTCGGATGAATGTGGATGAAGGCGCCGGTCTCGTCGGCCGCCTGCCAGAATGGATCGAGATCGGCGGCATCGAGCGTTGAGCCGACGCCGCGCGGCAGCGTGCCGATCATGGCGCCGGCAAAACCCGCCTTTACTGCGTCCTTGAGTACAGTAGCTGCGCGCGCGCCGTCGCCCAAGGGGACGGTCGCCAGCGGCACGAAATGCGGCTCGGCTTTGGCGGCGGCGCGCAGGCAATCATTGGCAAGCCGGCTCCAGGCCTCGCTTTCGGCGCGGGGCAGCTCATAACCGAACATGTCGACCCAGCCGCCGACCACCTGTTTGTCGATGCCTTGCTTCGCCATCCAGGCCACGCGGCCTGCAATATCGGACAGCGGCTTGGACACCGGCCGCGTCGGCTTGCCGCCGACGAATGCCAGCGCAAGGCTGCCGCCGTCCTCGATCAGCCGCACGTTTGGAAAACGCGCGGCATCCTTGCGGATCGCGGCTAAGAGGTCGGGCGGCACCAGATGGGCGTGGCAATCGACGATCATTCAGTTTCCTTTGCGGGCACACGCTTCCGCGATCAGGTCGCCGAGCTTCGACACCTTCAGCGGCAGCGTGTTGATGGAAATGCCGAGCGGCCTGAGCGCATCGTTGATGGCGTTGGCAATCGCCGCCGGCGCACCGAGATAACCGGATTCGCCGGAGCCCTTCTGCCCGAGCACGGTGTGCGGCGAGGGCGTTTCGTGATCGATGATCTCGACCGGCGGCACTTCGTGCGAGGACGGCAGCAGATAATCCATGAAGGTCTGGGCGATGAGTTGCCCTTCGTCGTTATAGGCGAATTCCTCGAATAGCGCGGCGCCGATGCCGTGCGCGATGCCGCCCATGGTCATGCCGCGCACGATCTTGGGATTGATCTGCGTGCCGCAGTCGTGGCCGAGCCGGTAGCGCACGATCTCCGGCAGGCCGAGATCGGGATCGATGCTGAGCAGGAGCAGATGGAATTCGAACGAGAAGCAGGGATACATCTGCACGCGCCCATCCGCCGTCGGCAGCGCGCCGCCGGTCGGCACCTGATAGACGTGCTCGACCGCAAGCCCCGGCTCCATGCCGGCCGGCATGCGGTGATAGTTGCGGAACGCTATCTGCACCAGATCGGTCCAGCTTCGCTTGTTCTGCGGCGCGTTGCGATCGACCACATTGCCCTGCTCATAGACCGCGCGTTCGAGCGGGATGCCGAGATCGTGTGCGCCGATCGCCGTCAATTTGGCCTTGAGCTTGTGCGCGGCGTGGAACGCCGCGCCGCCGAGCATGATCGCCATGCGGCTGCCGACCGGCGAGCCGCTCGGCAGCGAATTGAGCGAATCCGGCCGCGTCACCCGGATCGAATCGGGATCAACCTGCAATACCTCGCCGATCACGGTGCCGAGCAGCGTCTCGTGACCCTGGCCGGAGGAGGTGGTGTGCATGGTGGCGGTGATGGTGCCCATGCCGTCCACATTGATGCGGCAGGAATCCATGAAGGTGGAGGTGGTGATGGCCGGATTGATCAGCGCCTCGAAGGTGGCGTTGCCGCCGGACGGCTCCAGGCAGGCGGCGATGCCGATGCCGGCGAGCTTGCCCTCGGCGCGCAGGCGGTCGCGCTCGGCCTTCAGCTCCTCGTAGCTGGTGTGCGCCAGCACTTTGTCGATGACGGTGTGATAGTCGCCGCTGTCGTAGGTGGTGCCGCTCGGGATGGTGTAGGGAAATTCCTCGTGCCGGATCATGTTGCGGCGGCGGATTTCCAATGCGTCGAGGCCGAGCGCGTTCGCCACCTCATCCATGGTGCGCTCGAGCGCCAGATTGGTCGGCCCCTGGCCGAAGCCGCGCACCGCTTCCTGCGTGGTCTTGTTGGTGACCACCGCGATGGCGCGGTACTGCACGCTTTCTATTTTGTAGGGCCCGACGATGGCGCCGATCGGCTTGCCGAGCTGGAACGGCGAGCGCCCGGCATAGGCGCCGACATTCTCCAGCGCGCGCATCTTCATCGAGCGGATGATGCCGTTGTCGTCAAAGGCCACGTCCACGTCGAACAATCGCTCCGGCCCGTGCGCATCGCCGCCGCGCATGTTCTCCAGGCGGTCTTCGATCAGCCGCACCGGGAAGCCGAGCCGGCGCGCGAGATAGCCGGCGAGCACGGTGTGCTTTATGCCGCGCTTGACGCCGTAGCTGCCGCCGACGTCGACGTCGTGATGCACACGCACGGAGGTGACCGGGATTTTCAGCGCGATGCCGATCTGGTCGGCATAGCGCGGCATCTGGATCGAGGCATAGATGTCGAGCATGTCGCGCCAGGGTCCCAGCTCGCCACCACGCCGAAGGTCTCGATCGGCACCGTGGCGCTGCGGCCCCATTTCACCCGCAAAGAAAGTTGGTGTGCACTGGCGGCGAAATCCTTCTCGACCTCGCCCCACACAAAGGTCTTATCCAGCAGCACGTTGGAGCCGTGCGCCTCGTGCACCAGCACGGCGCCCGGTTCGATCGCCTGTTCGGCGTCGAGTATGAAGGGCAGAGCCTCGTAGTCGATCTCGATCGCTTCGGCCGCGTCCTCGGCCAGCGCCCTGGTGTCGGCCACCACGGCTGCCACCCATTCGCCCGAATAGCGCGCGACGTCGACCGCCAGCGGCCGGCGCGGCACGTTCGGGGTATCGAGACCGGTCATCAGCGGCAGCGTGGCCTCCGCCAGTTCGCGCCCGTCCAGCACGTAATGCACGCCGGGCATGGCGAGCGCCGCACTCTTGTCGATCGATTTGATGCGCGCGGCGGCGTAGGGGCAGGTCACCAGCGCGACGTGGCGCATATTGGGAAGGTCCACGTCGGCGACGAATTGCCCCTTGCCGGCGACGAAGCGGCGGTCCTCGCGCACGCGGCGGTCGCCGGAGACGTAGCGGTGGCGGCCGTGCTCGCTCATTTGCGCAGCTCCGAGGGCCGATTGGCGCCGCGCATGCGCTCGGCGGCGAGCGCGATCGCTTCCACGATCTGCGCATAGCCGGTGCAGCGGCAGATATTGCCGGAGATCGCCTCGACGATCTGCTCGCGCGTCGGCTCCGGATTGTCGGCGAGCAGCGCATGCGCGACCAGGATCATGGCCGGCGTGCAGTAGCCGCATTGCATGCCGTGCGTTTCGCAGAATGCGTCCTGGATCGGCGACAATTCGCCGGGCCCGGGCGTCACGCCTTCGATGGTGGTGATCGGCGTTCCCGCCGCCTGCGCTGCGAACATCAGGCAGGAGCGCACCGCGACGCCGTTGAACAGCACGGTGCAGGCGCCGCAGACACCGTGCTCGCAACCGGCATGCGCGCCCTTGAGATCGAGCAGGTCGCGCAGGCAGTCGAGTAGTGTGGTGCGCGGCTCGACCTCGAGCGTGTGCACGGTGCCGTTGACGTTGAGCTCAATGCGCATGGGCTTTCTTCCCTTGCGCGTGGGCGAGCGCATCGGCGACGGCGCGCGTGGCGAGATGGATAGCGGCGCGCCGGCGGTATTCCGCCGAGGCATGCAGATCGGCGAGCGGCTCGATATCGGCGAGCGCGTCGTGTACCGCGGCGTTCACCGCCTTGCCATCGAGCGCGGTTCCCTTGAGTTGCTGCTCGGCGCTTTCGAGCCGCATGGGGAAATCGGTGGCTGCGCCGACGCCGATGGCGATGCGCTTGCATTTGCCGTCGGCGCCGAGCTCGACCTGCGCCGCAGCCGACACGAAAGCGAAATCGCTGCGTCGCGCGTTCACTTCGTGAAACCCGACGCCAACTTTGCCGAGCCAAACCGGAAAGCGCACCCCGGAGAGGCAGGCGCCTACTGGCAGCGTGGTGATCATCGGGCCGACGAAAAATTCGCGCGCCGGAATAGTGCTGGTCTGGCCGTCGGCGCGGTAGCTCAGCACCGCATCGAGCGTGACGGCGATCAGCGCCAATTCTGCCGCCGGATCGGCATTGGCGAGCGATCCGCCGATGGTGCCGCGCGCGCGCGTCGCGCTGTGGCCGATAAAGGGTATCGCACGCGCCAGCAGGGGAACCTCGCGCGCGACCAGCACGTCGCGCTCGACCACGCATTGCCGCGTGGTGGCGCCGATGGAGACGCCGTCGCCGTCCTTGCGGATATACGACAAGGCGGCGATGCGGTTGATGTCGATCAGCCGGGTGGGGCGCGCCAGCCGCATCACCATCATCGGCACCAGCGTCTGCCCGCCGGCGATGACGCGCGCGCCGTCGTCGGCCGCCAGCATCGCACAGGCTTCGTCGATGTCGGCGGCGCGGGAATACTCGAACGGTGCTGCTTTCATGGATACGCTACGGCCCAAGTCCGGTTACGCGATCGTTTTGTTGTGCCCCGCCGCCACGCCCGCGCCAAGAGGCGCCGGCGCCGCGATATTGTCGATCCGTCACCGATATGGTTAAAGTCCCTCTCGCATTATCGCAACCGCAAAAATACCGAATTCTGGAACGGCGACTGCCGCAGAGCATGAGCCGAGGCAACGGGAGACGGGTCAGGTGACCGCGCAAACCAAACGGAAACCGGCGAGCAGCAGGGTAGCGCGGAGCCGCGTCGCCGAATTACGCGTCTTCACCGACAGCAGTGCCGCACAGGCGCGTGGCGGCGTGCAGTCGATCGGCCGCGGCTTTGCAATTATGGAAGAGATCGCGCGCAACCGCGACGGCATCGGCCTGGCCGAGCTGAGCAAGCGCGTCGGCTTGCATAACAGCACCACCTTCCACCTGGTGAAAACGATGGTGTCGCTCGGCTATGTGCGGCAGCTGAAGGACAACAAGCGCTACCGCATCGGCCGCCCGCTGTTCGCGCTCGCCGCCAGCGCGCTCGACGAGATCGAGATGATGAGCCTGGCCACCCCGGTGCTCGAGGATCTCTCGCGCCAGACCGGCGAAGCTGCGCATTTTTCGGTGCGCATGGGCGACGCCGTGGTGGTGCTGGCGCGCACCAGCGGGCCGGGCGCGTTCCAATTGACCGACCGCGTCGGGGTGGTGCGGCCGGCGCACTGCACCGCGCTCGGCAAGATCATGCTGGCCGCCTTGGCGCCCGACCAATTCGGGCGCTTCCTGCAGCGCGCCGAGCTCAAGGCCTATACGCCGAAGTCGATCACCGCGGCCGAGCAGCTTGGCCGCGAGATCGCCGAGGTGCGGCGCGCGGGGATCGCCTTCGACGACGGCGAGTTCGATCCCGAGTTGCGTTGCGTGGCGCTGCCGGTGCGCGATTTCAGCGGCCAGGTGATCGGCGCCATCGGCATTTCCGGCCCGGTCTGGCGGCTGTCGATCGAGGCCTTGCAGAAGCGCGCGCGCCAGGTGCGCGCCGCCGCCGACCGCCTGTCGGGCGAATTCGGCTATACTGGGGAACCCGAGTCACGGGTTAAGGCGGCGGTCTGAAGCAGGAGAGAGCTATGCCACGGCACGCGAACTATGTTCCCAAGGGCGTGATCCCGGCGGTGCTGCTGCCGTTCGAAAACGATCTGTCGATCGACGAGGCGAGCTTCCGCAAGCATCTGCGCGACGTCGCCGCGGTCGAAGGCGTCTCCGCCATCACCATCAACGCGCATTCGACCGAGGTCGCTTCTTGCAGCTTCGAGGAACAGCGGCGCGTGCTCGACATCGCGCAGGACGAGATCGGCGGCCGCCTGCCGCTGGTAAACGGCATCTGGGCCGACGGCAGCCTGGAGGCCGCACGGATCGCGCGCATGGCGGCGCAAGGCGGCGCTTCCGCGCTCCTGGTGTTTCCACCGGCGCCGTTCACGCTTGGCCAGTCGCCGGCGATGGCGCTCGCGCATTTCAAGCGCATCGCCGACGCCACCGATCTGCCGCTGATCGTGTTCCAGTATTCGCTTGCCACCGGCCAAGGCTATCCGCAGGACACGCTGCTCAAGCTGTGCGAGGAGGTGCCGACCATCCGCGCCATCAAGGACTGGATCGGCAACGTGCCGCATCACGAGTGGCACATCCGCACCCTGCAAAGCCTGGCCCGGCCGGTGAACGTGCTCACCACCCACAGTTCGTGGCTGTTCTCCTCGCTGGTGCTCGGCCCCAACGGCTTGCTGTCGGGCTCGGGCAGCGTGATCGCCGACTTGCAGGCGCAACTGTTCCGCGCCGTGCAGACCAACGACCTGGCGGAGGGGAAACGCCTCAACGATCGCATCGCGCCGACCGCGCGCGTGTTTTACACCGATCCGTTCGTGGACATGCACAACCGCATGAAGGAAGCGCTGGTGCTGCTCGGCAAGCTGCCGCGCGCGGTGGTGCGCCCGCCGCTGGTCAAGATCGAGCGCGCCGAGATCGCGCGCATTCGTGCTGCGCTGATCGAAGCGGGGTTGCTCGACAAGAATGCCGCGCGGGACGCCGCCTAGGGCGCGCCCTCATAAGCGCGCAGCTCGACGATCACTTGCGTTTAAGTCCATCGCGGAAGGCGATCGCTTCGAGTTCGACCCGGACAGCGTCCATGACGGGAACCACGGGCCGCGCCTCGAATACAAAAGCCGGCAACATCGAGCAGAATTTGTGAACCGCCAACGGATCGTCGCAGTCCAGCATCATATATCCGCCCCAGTCACCCACGCGTATGACGAACAACTCGATCTTGAAATTGTCCGGCGCCTTCCATTGCGTGAAAACTTCCAGGATCCGCTTCTGGGCATTCTCGTACTCCATCGGCGATCCCTGCGGACGTTCCGACCAGGTGAGCATATATTTCATCGAAGTCCCCCGTGATTACATAATCGCAAATTCTGTATTCTTCCGGTCGGTCACCAGCATGCTGCCGGGATAATGCGTGATGCAGAATTCCGGCTTCACGGTCGCGATCACCGACTGCGGCGTCACCCCGCAAGCCCAGAACACCGGCATCTCGTTGTCGCGTACTTCGACCGCGTCGCCGTAATCCGGCTTCATGATGTCCTTGATCCCGATCATCTCCGGCTTGCCGATGTGCACCGGCGCGCCGTGCACCGACGGAAACCGTGTGGTGATCTGGACCGCGCGGATGGCATGCGCCGGCGTCATCGGCCGCATCGACACCACCATCGGCCCGTGGAAAGGTCCCGCCTCGGCGGTCGCAATCGAGGTGCGGTACATCGGCACGTTGCAGCCGCGCACGATGTGGCGCAATTCGATGCCGTCGCTCATCAGCGCTTCCTCGAAGGAAAACGAGCAGCCGATGACGAAGCTCACCAGATCGTCGCGCCAGAACTCAGCGATGTCGTCCGGCTCGGCGACCAGTTCGCCCTTCCGCCACACCCGGTAGCGCGGCAGATCGGTGCGGATATCGAGATCCTCCGCCAAAGCCGGCAGGCGCCAGTCGCCGGGCGCGGAGGTGCCGATTAGCGGGCAAGGCTTGGGATTGAGCTGGCAGAAACGCAGGAAATCGGCGGCCAGCGCTTGCGGCAGAATAGCGAGATTGCCCTGCACATAGCCGGGGGCCAGCCCCGACGTCGGCCCGCGGTGCTTGTTGGCGCGGACCGCCAGCCGCGCCGCCAGACCGCTGCCGGGCGGCGGCATTTCGTCTCGACGCATGGGGGCGACGGCCATCAGCCTTTAGTCCAATTCAATCGGAGCAAACTATCCGCGCGGCAAAGTCTAGCATCGGCTACAGCGCGGTTCGAGGGCGGATGCATAATCCGCAGGCAGCAATCCGACCATATGAGCGGGCATGCATCCATATCGAAAAAGCGGTTGAAACTTGAGCCAGGATCGCGTTTGCTTAAGAGACTAATGACGCAAAGAGCCCGTTAAGGGCCGCGAGGGGAGGATCTGGGAATGCTGCCTCGTGCCGCCACGGTTGGGCGTGCGGTGACTGGGCTCGCGGCCATGTCTGTCGTCAGGCGTAAAGCCGGCGCGGACAGGGCGGGCGGCTGCGAATTCCATTCAGACCATCGCTTCTTGACGTCGCTTCGGCGTTCGCGTGGCCGCGCGGGCGTGGGCTTTTCATTTCGATCAAACGATCGCTAGAGGGAGGAACTCGCAATGACTGAAAAGTGGAGAGACGAGGCCTGGGCGCAGGACATCTGGTACAGCGGCAAGGTGACGCGCCGCCGCCTCGTTGGCTGGGGCGCTGGCGCGATCGGCGCGGCCATGCTGGTGCCGGCGCCGTGGCGCGCCGCTTTCGGCGCCGCTGCGCCCTACAAGATCGGTTCGTTGCAGCCGCTCTCGGGCGCGGCAGCGCTCGGCGGCAAGACCGCGGTGGTCGGCCTGCAGATGGCGATCGACCGTGTCAATGCGTCGGGCGGCGTCAATGGCCGGCCGCTCGAAGCGATCATCGCGGACGATGAATCCAAGCCCGACGTCGGCCGCCGCAAGACCCAGAAACTGTTGGTCGAAGACAATGTCGACGTGCATGTCGGCGGCTTCCTCTCCAACATCTGCCTCGCCTGCATGCCGGTGTTCGAGGAAAACAAGGTCGTCAACATGATCAGCGTGTGTCTCGACACCACGCTGACCACCACCAAGTGCAACCGCTACAGCTTCCGGACATACGAATTTGCGCCGGCGCAGGCGGTGGCGATCGCGCCCTATCTCGTCAACAAGATGGGCAAGAAGTGGCACATCGTCTATGCCGACTATTCCTGGGGCCAGTCCACGCGCGACGCTTACGCCCAGGAAATCAGGAAGCTGGGCGGCGAGGTCGTCGAGACGACCGGTATTCCTTTGGGGACGGCCGACATGACGCCGTTCCTCTCCAAGATCACCGGATCTTTCGACGGGATGTTCGGCATCTTCTTCGGCAAGGACGGCATCACCATCGGCAATCAGGCCTACGACCTCGGCCTCACCAAGAAGTACAAATGGGCGGGCGACGGCGCCATCGCCGAGTCGGTCAACCTGCCGGCGCTCGGCAGCAAGATCGAAGGCTTCGTCGGCATCAACCGCTATATCCCGGTGCTCGAGGGCGATCTCGACACCCCGCCGCTGCGCAAGTTCTTCACCGAAGCCAAGGCGCGGCTCGCCAAGATGGATCCGTCCGGTCCGCTGCCCGACCGCTACGTGCAGTCGAACTACGAGTCGATCAACGCGCTCAAGCTCGGCATGGAGAAGTCGAAGTTCCAGGGCCGTGCGGACACCATGAAGCTGATCGAGGCGCTGGAAGGTCTGGTGATGCCGGCAGGCGACGACTTCCCGCAAGGCGGCGGCGTGATCCGCAAGGAAGATCACCAGGCGTTCATCCGCCAGTTCATCTTCGACATCAAGGATGGCAAGCACCACCTGCTCGAGACAGTTGCGGGAGAAAAAACCGTCGTCCCGCCGGTCTGCAAGTTCCCCTCGGCGTAAGTGAGCGTGGAACATGTAACTGACTCGCGCTCCCCGGCGCCAAGCCGGGGAGCCGCGTCGGCTCCTCTCCTTAAGACCGAAATGCTCACCGTCCGTTTCGGCGGCCTGGCGGCGCTTTCCCAGATCAATTTCGAGCTCCAGCGCGACGAGGTCCGCGCCATCATCGGGCCGAATGGAGCGGGCAAGAGCACCTTCTTCAACTGCCTGACCGGCGTGCTGCGACCGACCGGCGGCCGCATCCTGTTCAACGGCGACGACATCACCGGACTGCCGTCCAACATGATCTCGCAGAAGGGCATCGCGCGCTCCTACCAGATCACCAACATCCTCCCGAATGCCACCGCGCTGGAAAACGTGCGCATCGCCGCCCAGTCGCGGCGGCATGCCTGGAACATGGTTTCGCACCACGGTGCCTTTCCCGACATCAATGAGAAGGCGGAAAAGGCGCTAGCCGCCGTCGGGCTGCTCGGCAAGGCCGATGAGCTCGCCGCCAACCTGTCGCACGGCGAGCAGCGCAATCTTGAGATCGGCATCGCGCTCGCCACCGAGCCGACATTGCTGTGTCTCGATGAACCGACCGCCGGCATGAGTGCGGCCGAAACCCACGACACCATGGAACTGGTGCGGCGCATCGCCAAGAACCTGACGATCGTGATCGTCGAGCACGATATGCAGGTGGTCATGGAGCTCTGCCATCGCATTACAGTGCTGCACTACGGCGAAATTCTCGCCGACGGCACGCCGGAGGAAATCCAACGTAATCCCAAGGTGCAAGAGGTCTACCTCAAGACATGAGCGTGGCCTCCACCAGCAGCACGCCGCTCGTCCTGGTCGAGGACGTGCACACCTATTACGGCAAGAGCCACATCCTGCACGGCGTCTCGCTGCAGGTCGGGCCCGGCGAGGTGGTCGGCCTGCTCGGCCGCAACGGCGTCGGCAAAAGCACCACGCTGAAGACCATCATGGGCTTGGTGCAGCCGAGCCAGGGCCAGGTGCGGCTCGACGGCAATGCCATCACCGGCATGCCGGCGCACAAGCTCGCGCGGCTCGGCATCGGCTATGTGCCGGAAGACCGCCGCATTTTCCGCCTGCTCACGGTGATGGAAAACCTGCGCACTGGGCTCGACCGCCACGGCGTCAGCGAAGCGCGTAAAGCTGCGCTGCTCGACAAGGTATTCGCGTTTTTTCCGGTGCTGGGTGAGCGGCGCAACCAGGCCGGCGGCACGCTGTCGGGCGGCGAGCAGCAGATGCTCGCCATCGCGCGCGCCATGACGCTGGAGCCCAAGATCATCCTGCTCGACGAGCCGACCGAGGGGCTTATGCCCAGGATGGTGTCGCAGATCCGGCAGATCATCGAGGTGCTGCACAACGAGGGCGTGGCGATCCTGCTGGTCGAGCAGAACGTGCCGCTGACGCTTGCAGCCAGCCAACGGGTCTACATCATGGAGAAGGGCAGCGTGCGCCATCATTGCGCGGCTTCCGAGATCGGCGTGAACGATCCGGTTATCAAGCAGTATCTGGGGGTGTAAGCGATGACTGCGGTAGTAAATTTCCTTCAAGGCATTCCGCTCGACCTGCTATTGATCCAGACCGTCAACGGCATCGTCACCGGCATGATCCTGGCGCTGGTCGCCTCCGGCCTGACGCTGATCTTCGGCATCATGGATGTTGTGAACTTCGCCCATGGCGAATTGTTCATGCTGGGCGCCTATATCGGCGTCATCGTACTGACAGCGACGGGAAGTTTCTGGCTGGCGCTCGTCATCGCGTCGCTTGTGGTAGCAATTCTCGGCGCCGCGCTGCAGATCGTGACGCTGCGGCCGCTGATCGGCCGCGATCCGCTGACCACGATCCTTGCCACCTTCGGCATTTCGCTGATCTTGCAGAACTACGTGCTCTGGCAGTTCGGCCCCGTGGCGCGCAAGATCAGTGAGCCGATCACCGCCCATTTCAATCTGTTCTATCTCGAATATCCCTGGTACCGGCTGCTGATCGCGCTGCTCTCCGCCCTCATCATCGGCGGCTTCTATCTGTTTTTAAAATTCGGCAAATACGGGATCTGGATCAGAGCCACCACGCAGGATCGCGTGATGGCGCAAGCCATGGGGATCCCGGTGCCTTGGGTCTACACCGGGGTGTTCGCCATTGGCGCCGCGATGGCGGCGGCGAGCGGTGTGCTGTTCGCCCCGCTGGCCGGCGTTAGCCACACCATGGGGCTCGATTGGGTGCTGAAAGCCTTCATCGTAGTGGTTGTCGGCGGCATGGGCAATCTCGGCGGCTCGATCGCAGCCGCCATCTTCATCAGCCTGCTTGAATCCTACGCCTCTATCTGGGTGAACCCGTCGCAGGCGGTGATCGTCTCGTTCGTGGTGCTGATCCTCACGCTGTTGTTCAGGCCGACCGGCCTGTTCGTCCCGACGCCAAAATGACCAAGCATTCGAACAAGACCTACTGGATCGGATTTTGCGTCGTCATGGCGCTGCTGATCGTCGCGCCGCTGCTGCTGCCGGAATTCTGGCGCCGCTTCCTGACCGAGATCCTGATCTGGGGCCTGCTGGCGATGTCGTCCGATCTCTTGATTGGCTACACCGGCATGATTTCGTTCGGCCATTCGGCCTTTTTCGGCCTCGGCATGTACGGCGCGGCAGCCGCGCTGCTGCTGGTGAGTCCGCCCAATCTTTGGCTGGCGATCCTGTTCGGGCTTGCCGGCGCCGCCGGCGCCGCGCTGTTCGTGGCCTATTTCTCCACCCGCCTGCGCGACATCTATTTCGCCATCACCACGCTGATCTTCAGCCAGATCTTCTACGTCATCATTTTCACCTGGACGGCGGTCACCGGCGGCGAGAACGGGCTGATCTTCACGCGCCCGCATTTCACGATACCCTTCCTCTACGACACGCGCTTTACCTCAACGATCATGCACTGGTTCGTGCTGGCGGTGGTGACGGCGTCCTATCTGATCCTGCGCCGCGTCACGCAATCGCCGTTCGGCATGGTGCTACAATCGATCCGCGAGAACGAGGGCCGCACCCGCGCCATCGGCTATCCGGTCGAGCGCTACAAGATCGTGTCGGTGATGCTGTCGGGGGTGTTCGCGGGGCTCGCCGGCGTGCTGTACGCGATCCAGAACGAATTTGCCGCGCCCGATTTCGTCTACTTCATCACCTCGGGCGATACCGTGATCTTCAACGTCATGGGCGGCATAGGCACGCTGGCAGGCCCGATCGTCGGCGCAGGGTTCTTCCAGCTGCTGCGCGAACTAATGTCGCGCATATTCGGCGACCAGTTCCCCTATCTGGTTCCGCTCGGATTCATTTTCATCGCGATGATCATTTTCCTGCCGCAGGGTCTGCTCGGCTTCGCGCGGCGGTGGTTAAACCGCTAATCAGCGCATAGCCTTAAAACGTCAGGCCGAGCGGGCAGGGCAGGAGCGTAAAGATTTTCCACTGTGTGATCCGCTTCACACTGGTCTTCACGTTGTGCGGGCTAGAGTCGCTTTATGCTGGTCAGATCTGGATTTAACCACTGCTGCGAAGTCCTCGGCCGGGCCTCGGCGATTATCATGTTCGCGAGCATGGGGTCGTTTGTTTTGGCAGCGGCCGCGCTTGACGTTTGGCGCTAGCCGAACCGAGCCGCTCGTTCTTGCGAATGTGCGCTATGGAAAAACTAATCCTGCTTGTTGCCCTCATCAGTGCGATTTTGGCAATGGCCCAATTCCCGGACCGGCCGCATGACCGTTTGGCCCTGTCAGCGGTGCGTTCTAAGCGGACACGCCCTAATCGCACCGCACCGTCATTCCGCCGTCGACCACGATTTCCGTGCCGGTGACGAAGCGCGCCTCGTCGGAAGCGAGGAACAGCGCGGCATTGGCGGTATCGCGGCCGTCGCCCATGAAGCCCGCCGGAATACGCGCCAGCCGCTGCGCCAGCAAGGCTTCGATGTCGCCGCCGGCGCGCTGCTTGGCCAAGCGCGCCTCCACCATCGGCGTATGCAATTGTCCCGGCACCACGGTGTTCACGCGGATGCCCTTGGACGCGTATTGCACTGCCACCACGCGCGAGAGCTGGATCACGCCCGCTTTGGTGGCGGCATAGCCGACCTGGAACGCGCCGGTGAAGCGGATGCCGGAGGTCGACGCCACGTTGATGATGGCGCCGCTTTTTTGCTTCTCCATCACCGGCAGCACGTGCTTGCAGGTGAGGAACACGCTGCTGAGGTTGGAATCGATTTGCGAATTCCAAACCTCCTCGGTCATTTCCACTGGCCCGCCATGGGCCGAGCCGCCGACATTGTTGACCAGCACATCGATGCGGCCGAAGCGCTTCACGCACGCAGCGACCATGGCGGCGACCGAGCCATTGTCAGTCACGTCGCATTGATGGGTGACGATCTCTCCTCTGGCCGCCTTCACCCGCTCGACCGTCTCGGCCACGCTGTCGAGATTGCGGTCGACTGCGAAGATTTTGGCGCCTTCCTCGGCGAAGCGTACGGCGGTGGCGCGGCCGTTGCCCCAGCCGGGGCCGACGCAGCCGGCGCCGGTTACGATGGCGATGCGATCCTGTAAGCGTCCGCTCATGATCGAGCCTCCTTAGCCGGTGCGAGCTTTCCGAAGCGGTAGAAGCGCTGCGGGTTGTCGACCAGCAGCGCCTGAAGCTGCGCCGGCTTGGGCGCGATCTGCGCCAGCAAGTCGACCAGTTCGCCGTCGTCCGGAATCGGCCCCTCGAGATTGGGATGTGGAAAATCGGTGCCCCAGACGCAGCGGTCGCCAAATTCCTCGACCAGCTTGCGCGCGAACGGTACCGCGTCGGCGTAAGGCGGGCCTTGCCGCGTGGCGCGGTCGGCCCCGCTCACCTTGACCCACACATTCCGATTCTGCATCAGCGACAGCATGTTGCGGAACGGCTCCTGCTCAAGGCCGCGCGAGGCGTCGATCCGGCCCATGTGGTCGATCACCAACGGCACCGGCAGACGCCGGAGCGCCGGCGCCAATTCGCCGATCCGCTCGGCTGCCATATGGATCTGCAAATGCCAGCCGATATCGGCGAGCCGCGCGCCGAACTTGACCACCTCGTCGATTGGCGTGCCTTTGCCGAGATGCTCCATGTAATGGAAGCGCACGCCGCGGAAGCCTTGCGTGTCGCGCCGCTTGAGCTCGGCGTCGGAGACGGTGACCGGCATCAGCGCCACACCCAAGTAAGCGCCGCCTTTGGCGGCGAGCGCGTCGGCAGTGGCGGCAAGGTCGAAACCGTGCGCGGCACTATGCACGATCACGCAGCGCTCGATGCCGAGAAAAGCGTGCCGCGCGAACAGCGTCTCTTTCGGCGCGTCGGACGGCGTGTAGCTGCCCCCAAAGGGAAAGCGCGCGCGCGGCCCGAACACGTGCACATGGGCGTCGCAGGCGCCGGTCGGCAGCTTGAGTTTCGGTTTGCTCGGCGTCGTCGTCCAGGTCGGCGGGAGGGCGGGGATGTCGGCGGTGTGTGTCATGGATGATCCGTCACGAAGCCGGCGCGAGCGTGCGCTCGAAGGCCGCTCATGCTTGGCGAAGGCCGCGAGCCAGGCGGCGAGGTCAGCGTCGAGCGCAGCACGAAAGTTTCGGAACCAGTCGGCATGGCAAGTCTTCCTACAATAACGCAGTCTTCTTTATTGTCGGGGACGGAGTGTGCGCATATGCGCTAAAAAGGCAAATATGCCGCGATGGTCGGGAGACGCGCTGAAATGAACGCAACGGACGTAAAGGGCGCCTTGCGCCTGCTGGTGCTGGAAGGCGACGGCATCGGACCGGAGATCACCGCGGCGACGCTTGCCGTGCTGCGCGCGGCGGACGCCAAGTTCGGGCTGCGGCTCGCCTGCGAGACGGCGGCGGTCGGCTGGAGCGCGCGCCGCGCTGAGGGCACCACCTTCCCGCCATCCGTGTTGGACAAGGCCAAGGCCGCGGATGGCGTGCTGCTGGGGCCGGTGTCGCACAACGAATATCCGCCGGTGGAGCAGGGCGGCCTCAATCCGTCCGGCGAATTGCGCAAGCGGCTCGATCTCTACGCCAATATTAGGCCCGCGCGCTCGCGCGCAGGCTTTCCGCCGCGTTGCGGCTCGGTGGTCGATCTCGTGATCGTGCGTGAGAACACCGAAGGCTTTTACGCCGACCGCTCCATGCATTTGGGGCCAGGTGAATTCATGCCGACCCCGGACCTCGCGCTCGCCGTGCGCAAGATCACGCGGCAAGGCTCGACCCGCATCGCGGAGGCCGCCTTCAAGCTCGCCATGCGGCGGCGCAAAAAGGTGACCGCCGTGCACAAGGCCAATGTGCTGCGCGTATCGGACGGGCTTTATCTCGAATGCACGCGCGCGGTGGCGGCGCGCTACCCGCAAATACAATACGAAGAGCGCATTATCGATGCCATGGCGGCGCTGCTGATCCGCGACGCCAGCCAGTTTGACGTTGTCGTCACCACCAATATGTACGGCGATATTCTTTCCGACGAGGCTAGCGAGATCGCCGGCAGTCTCGGCCTGGCGGCTTCGCTCAATGCCGGCGCCGGGCACGCGGTGGCGCAGGCGCAGCACGGTTCGGCGCCCGACATCGCGGGGAAGAACGTCGCCAATCCGTCCTCGCTGATCGGTTCGGCCGCCATGCTGCTGGCCTGGCTGGGCGAGCGGCGCGGCGACGACAAACTCACGCGCGCCGCCCAAGCGATCGAGGGCGCACTCGACCGCGTCATCGCCAAAAAAGAATGGCGCACACCGGACATGGGCGGCCCGCTCGGCACCGATGCGTTCGGGCAGCGCGTCGCGCAGGCGGTGGAGTAGCGCCAGAATTTCCCGTTGACAATTTTCTCCGATAGGAATATAGTCCAAATCGTCCGATCCACCGAGGGCGCTCTCATGAGGCGTCATGTGGGTGGGATTGGATGCGGCGCGGTCCCGGGGACAGAAAAGCCGCGATGGAGCGCCGATCGGCGCGCACCCGTCGCCACGGGTGCCCGCGCCGCAAGGCGTGGATTGAATAGGATGCGCCGCTCGGCGCTCCGTCCCCTCGTTTTATGCGAGGGGGAAAGAAAGTGCCCGGCGAAAGCCGGGAGGGATTATGGCGTACCCGGCGCCGCCAAGAATACGGGCGATGGCGGTTGGCTGTTTGATACGAAGGCCGTTATAGCGCCGCGACCGCCTGCACCTCGACCAGTAGGGCTTCCTGCACCAGCCGGTCGATCATCAGCAGCGTGTTGGGCGGATAGGCGCCGTTCGTGAACATCTTGGGAAATTCGCGCAGCCGGAATTTCATGAATTTCGGCAATGTCCTGCGAGTGCACCAGATAGGTGGTGAACTGCATGATGTTGCCCCAGCCGGCGCCGACCGATTTCAGCGCGGCCTCGATATTGGCGAAGGTCTGACCGCATTGCGCGTCGAATTCGTCGCTGACGACCTTGCCGTCCTTGTCGACGCCGACTTGCCCCGCGATGAAGACGAATTCCGCCGCCTTCACACGGGTGAGGTGCGAGTATTGGCCGAGCGGTTTGCCGAGCGTGTCGGGATTGAGAATCTTGATGTCAGCCATCGTCAAACCCCTTCTCCCGCGCGCTCCGGCTCTCGCTATATCATTCCACCTGCACGCCGCTCGCCTTGATCGGCGCTTCCCATTTCGTAACTTCGCTCTTGACGAAGTCGCCGAGCCATTGCGGGCTCTGCTGGTCCTTCTTGGCCACAGTGGCGCCGAGCTTCGCCAGGCGTTCCTGCACCGACGGCGTCTCGATCGCGCCGACCGCCGCCTTGTTCAGCGCATTGACGACATCGGCGGACGCACCCTTGGGCAGGAACAGCGCGCTCCAAGTATAGGCCTGCACGTCAAGACCCTGTTCGCCGGTGGTCGCCAAATTCGGCAGCACTGGTGAGCGCTCCTTGGTCATGATTGCGATGCCTTTCACCTTGCCGCCATCGATCTGCGATTTGGCGGTCGCGATGATGTCGCACAGGAAGTCGATGCGGCCGCCGAGCAGGTCCTGCATGGCCGGGCCGGTGCCCTTATACGGCACATGGATGATCGTCGTACCCATTGCGCTGTTGAGCACGACGCAGGCGAGGTGCGTGGCGGAACCCGCGCCGGCCGAGCCGTATTGCATCTTGGCCTGATTCTCCTTGGCGTAGGTGACGAATTCCTTGAAGTTGTTCACTGGCAGGTCGGGGCGCGTGATGATCGCGATCGGTGTTTCGGCGAGGAATGCCACCGGCGTGAAATCGGTGATGACGTTGTAGAGCGGATGCTTGTAGAGCGTCTGGTTCTGCGCATGGGTGCCGACGCTGCCGAGCACCATGGTATAGCCGTCGGGCGTGGCCTCGGCCACCCGCTTGGAGCCGGTCATGCCGCCGGCGCCGCCAGATATTCTCGATCACCACGGTCTGGCCGAGCAGTTCGCCCATGCGCTGCCCGATGATGCGGCCGATGGTGTCTTGCGGTCCGCCGGCCGCGAACGGGATGACCATCGTCACCGCGCGGTTCGGGAAGTTCTGCGCGCCAGCCGATCCGGCCAGCGCCAACAGCATCGCCAGTGCGGTGCTAAGAATTGTTCTTTTCATGGGCTCCTCCACGTGAAGACGAAACCCTTGCGCCTGTTGCCCCGGCGGTCAAGGGCATCGCTGGAATGGCTGTTATCCCACTTCGACAATTTCTTCCGGAAACCGGTGCAGACGGTCGCCTGGGCCGTTGCCGTCGATCAGATAATTGTCGCACAGCCAGTTGAGATAGCCCTCATGGATATAGGTCGGGTGCACGACGATGTTCATGTCCTTCGCGATGGTCATCGGCTCGTCGTTGCGCACCAGCGGGCGCTCGACCAAATCGTAGCCCTGGCCGTGGCAATAAAGCCGCGCCTCCATCGGCCGGCCGTTCTTGCGCATGAAGGCGTTGAATGCGTCCCAAATGTCCTTGCAGGCCGTGCCCGGCTTGAGCATGTCGAGGGTAAGCTTGCGCAACTCCTTGCAGAATGCGAACTCGTCTTTCATCGCTTGCGGTACCTTGGCGCCGACGACGCAGGAGCGGCCCAATTCGGTGAACATGCCGCCGGGACCGTTGTCCTCGACTAGCAGCGCGATCTGGTCGCCGCTTTGGATCACTCTGTTCTGCAGATGGCGATTGGCGAACTTGCTTGGCTTGCCGAGCGGCATCGAGGCGCAGAGATAGATGCCATTCTCGCTGCCGTGGCATTGGCTGTAATGTTGCGCGACCGCGGCTACCTCGGTGTCGCGCATGCCAGGCTTCACCGCCGCGAATGCCGCGCGCATGGCGCCATCCTGCATCAGCGCCGCGCGCTTGATCAGTTCCATCTCCTCCGCACTCTTGATTACTTTAATTCGGTCGACAATGTCTGTGGCATCGACATAGCGCGTTTTCGGAAACGCGCGCTTGATGTAGTCGAGCATGGCAAACGACATCTGATAGGTGCCGACATAGCCGATGGTGCCGTTCCGAAATGACTCCAGCGCCTTGGTGGCGAGTTCGGGGTCGTAATCTTTGGTGTAATGCGCTGAGGCATAGCTTGGCGTGGTGAGGATGTGCTTGACGCCGCGCCAAGTCTGGTCGCCCTGCGCGGTCGCCTCGCCGCCGCCGAACGGGCCCTGACACACGACGGTCATCTCGCTGTCGCGCGGGAAGATCACCGTATTGGGATAGCCGTTGGTCGCCGGCATGTCGGTGAAGTAACGCACATAGCCGCCCATGTGATCGTTGTTGTTCTGCATCAGCAGCACGTCGATCTTTTCGCGCTCCATGGCGGCGCGCACGGCGCGCCAGCGGCGCTCGAGCTCGGCGGTCGAAATCGGAGTATTCAGGCGTTCGGACAATGCCATAGCGTTAATCTCCCCAGGACGCGGGCTTGCGCACGATATTGATCATGCTCTTGAGATCGCCGGCGAAAAATTTGCGCATATTACCCGCGATGGTCGGCATAGCGCGGTCCTCGTAGCCTTGCGAATAGCCGCCAAGATGCGAGAAAATCGTCACGTCCTTGGTCTTCCACAGCGGATTGTCGGGCGGCAGCGGCTCTTGCGCAAAAACGTCGAGGCCGGCGCCGGCAATCTTTCCGGCTTCGAGCGCGGCAATCAAAGCGGGCTCGTCGACCACACCGCCGCGCGCGACATTAACGAGAAAAGCGGACGGCTTCATGGCGGCGAAGACCTTGGCGCCGACGATGGCGCGTGTCTCGGGTGTGAGCGGAGTGAGAACGACCAGATAGTCGAATTCGCCCGCGACCTTTACGAGTTCATCACGATGTACCATACGGTCGAAGGCCGGTGTTGCGCGCGGGTTGCCACTGATGCCGATTACGTTCATGTGGAAAGTCTTGCAGATCGGCGCGAGATATTCCGCGATCAGCCCGACGCCGAGAATGCCGACGGTCTTGCCGGCAAGCAGTTGCGACGGCCAGCGTTCCCAAGCGCTGCGTTCCTGCGCGTGCACCGATCGTGGCAGGTCGCGCGCCAGCGACAGCATGAAGGCAATGGTCGCTTCCGAGACCGGCGCGCCGTGGATGCCGCGGATATTGGTGACCAGCACCTCTTTGCCGAGCGAGGGCAGATCGACGATGTTGTCGACGCCGGTGCCCAGCGCCTGGATCCATTTCAGCTTCTTGGCGTCGCGCACCACGTGGTCGGCCATCGGCGGCGAAAAGCACAACAGGATGTCGGTGTCGGCGATGTAGGGCTCTACCAGGGTATGGTGACCGACCACGTTGATGGACAGCTGCGGGAACTGCTCCAGCAGCATGGCTTTGTAACGGGCCCGCATCAATTCCTGGACTTCGGTGAGGATGAGGAGGTTTGGCATGGCGGGGCAGGTATAATGGCAAACCGACCGCGGGCAAATAACCAGGCGCTGGTGACCCGCATCGTGGGTCTGCGCTAACATCGCCGGCCAAGGCCTTTGAAGAGGATGACGTCCAATGCCGATCGATCTGGCAACTGTAAACTGGCTCTATGTCGCCGTGCTGGCGGTGCTCGTGTTTGTCGCCACGTTTGTGGGCAACCTGTTGTCCTTCAACCACCGCGGTATGGCCGCCGTGCTGTCGGCGTTGGTGTTCGCGGGGCTCTTTGTGCTCTGGACCTATTACCCGCATGGCTTGCCGCTGCCGATCACGGTCACGGTGCAGAAGGCCGCAGTCGCCCCGGCCGCGCCGGCCGCCCCCGCCGCTCCGAGCGCCCCGGTCAGGCCGCGCAACCCGGTCACGGACATCACGCCGCCCGCGAGCCCTGCGCGCTAGGCTTGCGTCAGACCGTGTTATTGATGTTCTCTCACTTTTGGGTAGGGTCATGATGGTCCGGGAGAGTGGTGGAGTTGCATGAAGAAGGTCTATCCCGACGCAAGAAGCGCACTGGCCGGTCTGCTCAAGGACGGCATGTTGATCTGTGCCGGCGGTTTTGGTCTTTGCGGCATCCCTGAGACGCTGATTTTGGCCATCCGCAATTCCGGCGTGAAAAATCTGACGGTCGTCTCCAACAATGCCGGCGTCGACGGTGCCGGTCTCGGCCTGCTGCTGGAGACCAAGCAGGTCAAGAAAATGATCTCGTCCTATGTGGGCGAGAACAAACTGTTCGCCCAGCAATATCTCGCCGGCGAACTGGAGATCGAATTCAATCCGCAGGGCACGCTGGCCGAGCGCATCCGCGCCGGCGGCGCCGGCGTTCCCGCCTTTTTCACCAGGACCGGGGCCGGTACGGACATCGCCAAGGGCAAGGAAGAGCGCACCTTCGATGGCGAGCGCTACATCATGGAGCGCGGCATCGTCGCTGACCTGTCGATCGTGCACGCCTGGATGGGCGATACCGAAGGCAATCTCGTGTATCGCAAGACCGCGCGCAATTTCAATCCGATGATGGCAACTGCCGGAAAGGTCACCATCGCCGAGATCGAGCACCTGGTGCAGCCGGGCGACCTAAATCCCGATCACATCATCACGCCGGGCGTTTATGTCAAACGCATCATCCACGTGCCGAACGCGACGAAGCACATCGAACAGCGCACCGTGCGCAAGCGCGTCGCGCCGGCAGGAACCGGGGAGGAAGTCTAATGGCCTGGACCCGCGAGCAGATGGCCGAACGCGCGGCCAAGGAATTGCGCGACGGCTTCTACGTCAATCTCGGCATCGGCATCCCGACGCTGGTGTCGAACTACATCCCTGACGGCATGAGTGTGCAGCTGCAAAGCGAGAACGGCATGCTCGGCTTCGGGCCGTTCCCCTATGAGGGCGACGAGGACCCCGACCTGATCAACGCTGGCAAGCAGACGGTCACGGAAATTCCCAGCACCAGTTATTTCTCGTCTGCCAATTCATTCGCCATGATCCGCGGCGGCCACATCGACATCGCGATCCTCGGCGCCATGCAGGTGGCCGAGAACGGCGACCTCGCCAACTGGATGATCCCCGGCAAGATGGTAAAGGGCATGGGTGGCGCTATGGACCTGGTTGCCGGCGTGAAGAAGGTGGTGGTGGTGATGGAACACACCGCCAAGGACGACCCCAAGCTCTTGCACAAATGCAAGCTGCCGCTCACCGGCGCCGGCGTGGTGGACATGGTGATTACCGATCTCGGCGTGTTCAACATCGACCGCAAGGCCGGCGGCATGACGCTGATCGAGATTGCCCCCGGGGTGACGGTGGGCGAGATCACCAAGAAGACCGAGGCAAGCTTCAAGGTCGATGCGAAGCTGAAGCATTAGCCCAACCTGTCATCACCCGCGAAAGCGGGTGATCCAGTAGCCATCGGCGTTGCGGTCAATTGCAGACGCTAACGAATACTGGATGCCCCGCTGTAGCCTGCCCCCGCGCAGGCGGGGGCGGGGCATGAAAGTCAGAACAAGCACGCGACCCTCGAGGAAACCCTCATGCTCTCCGATGCCGACCACAAAAGGGCCGCCGACATTCTGGTGGCCGCGCAAAAGGAGCGCAAACAGGCGGTCCAATTGCACGTCACCTTTCCGAACATCACTATCGAGGATTCCTACGCGATCTCCACCGAGGTCGCGCAACGCAAGATCAAGGCCGGCGCCAAATTGATAGGCCACAAGGTCGGCCTCACCTCCAAGGCCATGCAGCGCTCCTCGATGATCGACGAGCCGGATTACGGCTACATCCTCGACGATCAGATGATCGCGGACGGCGCCAAGGTGAAGCATGCCGACTTTTGCAAGCCGCGGGTCGAGGTCGAACTCGCCTTCATCATGGGCAAGCGTCTGCAGGGCCCGGGCGTGGGCTTAACCGACGTGCTGCGCGCCACCGAATATATCGTGCCGGCGATCGAGATCGTCGACGCCCGCATCCAGGACCCGCGCAAGATCGTCGATACCGTGGCCGACAATGGCGCTGCCGCCGGCATTGCGATCGGCGGGCGGCCGGTCGGGCCCATGGACGTCGATCTGCGCTGGGTCGGCGGCATCATGTATCGCAACTCCGAGATCGAGGAGACCGGGCTGGCCGCCGGCGTGCTCGGCCATCCGGCGCTCGGCGTCGCCTGGCTCGCCAACAAGATCGGTCCGCATGGCCATGCGCTCGAGCCCGGGCATATCGTGCTCGCCGGCTCGTTCACCCGCGTGGTGTTCGCGCAGAAGGGCGACACCCTGCACGCCGATTTCGGTGCGCTCGGCGGCATCGCCATCCAGTTTCGTGTGAGCACCATGGGAACCGAATTCGAGCGCAACGCCTTCAAGCACGCCATCGCCGCCGGCAAGCTGCAGATCGGCCTGTGGTCGAGCCTGTGCAGCAACATCGCCGCCGAGATCATTTCCGATTCCGGCTTCGACTGGATCCTGCTCGACACCGAACATTCGCCCAACGAAATTCCCGATCTGGTCACGCAGCTACAGGCGATCCAGGCCGGCAGCGCGACGCCGATCATCAGGCCGGCCTGGAACGACGCCGTGTTGGCAAAGCGCTGCCTCGATCTCGGCGCGCAGTCACTGCTGTTCCCGTACGTGCAGAACGCGGAGGAGGCGCGCCACGCGGTCGCCTCCACGCGCTATCCGCCGCAAGGCATTCGCGGCGTGTCGGTGGCGGCGCGCGCCAGCCGCTATGGCCGCGTGCCTGGCTATCTGACCAAGGCCAATGACGAGATCTGCGTGCTGGTGCAGGTGGAGACCCGCCTCGCGCTCGACCAGCTTGAAGCGATCGCCAAGGTCGACGGCGTCGACGGCGTGTTCATCGGCCCATCGGATCTCGCCGCCTCGCTCGGCCATCTCGGCAATCCGCAACACGCCGACGTGCAAGCGGCCATGAAAGATGCGGTGACGCGGCTCAAGGCGCTGGGCAAGCCGGCCGGCATCCTCACCGGCAATGAGGAGGAAGCGCGCCGCTATATCGAGTGGGGCTATCTGTTCGTGGCGGTCGGCGCCGATGTCGGGCTGCTCGCGCGCAATGCCGACGCGCTGGCCAAGAAGTTCAAGCCGAACTGATCGAAGATAACGCCTCAGGCTTCGATGAAACTCGCCGCGGCTTTGATCGCGCCCCGGTGGTGGCGGTGATGGCCTATTTAAAACATTCGCGAATCAGCTTACACGGCAAGAGATATCCAAATCTGTGCGTTGGCGTCATTGTGCAACTGCTGATCGTCACCGGTCCGGTCGATCGGTTGCCGGTTCAGTGCCTGCCACGGACTATTCATGCCGGCAATACAACCTCGACCTCGCTTCGACGAGATTTCGCGCAAATGGCTCCATCTCGCCGAGCGCCGGCTGGCGCACTTTATCGAGCTATATCGCAGCGGCCGCTGGCAGCACTATTACACCGAGGAGAATCTTGCCGTGCGCATGCGCGACGCGATCCGGGCAGTGACGACTTGGAAAAAGCTGGCCGGGCAGGCGCCGCGCATCTGCTGCCGACAAGAACGATCTGCGTCCCGCCGCATGAAAGCGGTTGCGGCAGCCCTGCTGATGGCGCTGGGCTTGGCGATGGCGTCGCATCCGGCCGCTGCCGCGGATCTCAAGCGCGGCGAAACGCTGCTGGCGCGCGATTGCGGCTCCTGCCACGCGGTCGGCCGCAGCGGCGATAGTCCAGTCAAGGACGCCCTGGCGTTCCGCAGCCTCGGCAAGCGTTATCCGGTCGAATCCCTGGAGGAGGCGCTGGGCGAGGGCTTCATGTCTGGCCACCCTGACATGCCGGAATTCGAGTTTGACGCCGACGATGTCGGTGCCATCATTGCTTACCTAAAGTCCATCCAGCAGCGCTGAGCTCTAAGGCCGCGCCGCCATCCAGAGTATTTTTCCCATGAGCAGTGCCCTTTTCTCGCCCTATCGGTTGGCCGGCCTGGAGCTTGCCAACCGCATAGTGGTCTCGCCCATGTGCCAGTATTCGGCCGACGACGGCTGCGCCAACGACTGGCATCTGGTCCATCTCGGCATGCTGGCGAATTCCGGCGCCGCGCTGGTGGTGGTGGAGGCGACCCATGTCGAACGCCATGGCCGCATCACCCATGGCTGCCTGGGGCTTTATTCCGACGACAACGAAGCCGCGCTGGCGCGTGTGATCGCGCAAGCCCGCCGCATGGGCAGCGCCAAATTCGGCATCCAGATCGCCCATTCCGGCCGCAAGGGCTCGGCGCAAAAGCCGTGGGACGGCGGCAGCGCGCTCAAGCCGGAGGCCGATCCGTGGCCGACCATGGCCGTCTCAGCCGTCCCGTTTGGCGACGGCTGGCAAACGCCGCGCGAGGTGACCGAAGCCGACATGGCGCGCGTGGGCGGCGCCTTCGTCTCCGCCACCCAGCGCGCGTTGCGCATTGGCTTCGACGAGATCGAACTGCACATGGCGCACGGCTATCTGGCGCACGGCTTCATGTCGCCGATCTCCAACAAGCGCACCGACGCCTACGGCGGCTCGTTCGAGAACCGGTTGCGCTTTCCGCTCTCGATCGCGCGCGCAGTGCGCGCCGTGGTGCCGAAGGGCATTCCGCTCGGCGCGCGCATCACCGGCAGCGACTGGCGCGAGGGCGGGCTGACCGCGGACGACGCGGTGGCGATCTCCAAGGCGCTCAAGGGCGAGGGGCTCGACTTCATCTGCATCTCGTCGGGCGGCGTCACCGTCGATATCCGCAATCCGACCGAGCCCGGCTACAACGTGCCGATCGCCGAACGGGTGAAGAAGGAAGCCGGCATTCCGACCCGCACCGTTGGTCTGATCGTCAAGCCCGAACACGCCGAGGAGATCGTGGCGCAAGGCAAGGTCGACATGGTGTCGTTGGGACGCGCCTTTCTCGACGACCCGCATTGGGGCTGGCACGCGGCCAAGGCGCTCGGCGCCGAAGTGGCGCGCCCGCCGCAATATGCGCGCGCCGGCCCCAAGCTGTGGGCGCCGGCCGCCGCGCGCGGCTGAGGGCCGTGGAAAATTTTGTTTTCCTCGCCGTTCTGTTCGCCGCCGCCTGCCATGCCGGCTGGAACGCGCTGATCAAAATCGGGCTCGACCCGCTCTCCACCACGACGCTGATTTCGATCGGCTCCGGCGTGGTGGCGCTTGCATTGCTGCCGCTGGTCGGCCTGCCGGCCTGGGCCGCCTGGCCCTGGTTAATCGCTTCGGTGCTCATTCATCTCGTCTATTTCGCCGCGCTGATCGAGGCCTATCGCACCGGTGACCTCGGTCAGGTCTATCCGATCGCGCGCGGCGCGGCGCCGCTGATGACGGCGACGGCGACCACGATCTTCGTCGGCGAGAAACTCAACCTCGTAGGCTGGGCCGGCATCGTCGCGCTGGTCGCCGGCGTGTTCCTGCTCTCGGCGCGCGGCGGCCGCGAACTGGTCAAGATCGATCGCCGCGCCGTCGGCTTTGCGCTCATCACCGCGCTCACCATCTGCACCTATTCGGTGGTGGACGGCATCGGCGCGCGCCTTGCCGGCAACCCGAATGCCTATTCGCTATCGCTGTTCGTCGGCATCGCGCTGGTGATGCTGCCTTACGCGCTCATCCGCGACGGCCGCGAAGTCATCCCGGCGATGCGGCACTTTTGGCGGCGCGGCTTTGTCGGCGGCGCCTTGCAGGTGCTCTCCTACGGCACCGTGCTATGGGCGATGACGGTGGCGCCAATCGCCATCGTCGCCACCTTGCGCGAGACCAGCGTGCTGTTCGGCGCCGGCATTGCGGTGGTCGTGCTCAAAGAGCCGTTGCGCGCGGTTCGCATCGCCGCCGCGCTGCTGATCGTGTGCGGGCTGGTGCTGATCCGCGTCGAGTAGACAGCGGCTCAGAGCGCGAGTTCCGGATGCTCGCTCTCGAATCGCGCTAGACCGCTTTCGGTGTCGATGTCCCACAGCGCCGCGAGTTCAACCGAGGCGAGGCCCAGCGCGGAAATACGCGCCCGCGTCTCGGCCAGAACCGTTGCGGTGCCCCAGGCGATGCCGGCGAATAACTGTGGATGCGCCGCGCGCGCGCCGATCAGCACATAGCCGCCGTCCTCGGCCGGGATTAGCACGACCTCGGCGTCACGGAGCGCGGTCGCGGCCGCGCGCAAGTGTTCCGCCGTAAAGGCGGGGCAATCGGTACCGATCACCAGCGTGGGACGCCCGCTGGCGGCGATCGTGGCGAGCATACGCGCGCCGAGATCGCCAGCCGGCTGCCGCTTCAGCGTCACCACGTGGCGCACGACCAGATCGCGGAACGAGGGATGGCTGGGATCGGGTGCGCACCACAGCGTCACCGGCCCGATCGCAGCGGCAAGCGCGGTTTCGACCGTGCGCTCGGTCATTCGTTCCTGCAGCACGGCCGCCGCGTGCGCACCGATCGTCGGGATCAGACGGGTCTTGGCGAGGCCCGGAACCGGCGCCTTCGCCATGATGGCGATTGCGACAGAACTAGCGGTCGACATAGCCGTACTGCCGCGCCAGTTTGGCAGGATCGGCACCCAGGAAGAAGCGCAGCCGCAGCCGCCACATCAGCAGCACGGTGCGCAGCGTTCCGTGCGCCCGCCAGCGCCGCGCCGAGGTGGTCACACGCGCGCGCAGGGCGAGCGGGCGGCCGATGCGCTTGAGCCGCGCCGACAGCGCCACGTCCTCCATCAGCGCTATGGGCGGAAAGCCGCCAACGCCGTCGAATGCCGCATGGGCGACGAACAGGGCCTGGTCGCCGGTGGCGATGCCGGTCAGGCGCGAGCGCATATTCATCATGATGGCGATCACGCGCAATATGATGCCGCCGCCCGCGATGCGCACGTCAAAGCGGCCCCAGACGCGACCCGCGCGGGCAAGGCCGTCGAGCACCAGGCGGTCGGCGTCCTCCGGCAAGCGCGTGTCGGCATGCAGGAACAACAAAACATCGCCCTGGGCTGCGGCGGCGCCGGCGTTCATCTGGGTGGCGCGCCCGCGCGATGCGGAGAGCACGCGGTCGGCGAGGGGACGCGCGAGCTCGGCCGTGTGGTCGAGGCTGCCGCCATCGACCACGATGACTTCGACGCCGCGTTGGCGATAAGGCGCAAAAGCTGCCAGGGCCGCCTCGATCCCGGCGGCCTCGTCGAGCACCGGCATGACGATGGAGAGTTTCATCGCCCCGCCGCCTGCGCGATTTGATAGTCTGGCCCGGAGACGATGCGCTGATAGTAAGACATATGGCCAACCGAGCGTCCCGGCCAGCGTTTCAAAAAGCGATCGAGAAATGTTCGCCGGTCGTAATGGGCCGCGATGGCATCGATAAATATTCTGTCGCGTTGCAGGCCATAGAGCGGCGTGTGCGGTGACGGCGAGGTAGCAATGCGCGTGATGACACCGAAGCCGGTGCCGGCGAAATTAGGCATTCCGGCGGCGCCGTTGTTGATGATGGTGAGCCGGCCCGCAGGCAGCGCGAAGTCGCGTAAGGCCGCGAGCCCGGTATGGGTCGAGGCGAAAACATCGACCTTGGTCGCGCGGGCGACATCGGCAAGCCAGGTCCGCTTACCCGGGTCGTCGAGTGCATCCCGCGCGAAGCCCCAGCCGGCGATCGAGCCGGCGTCGCCGTGCACGATGCCGATGCGCAGCGCGCCCACGCGCGCGACCAGGTGAGTCGGCAAACCGTAATGCGGCTCGCGCACGGGCGCCGGAATGCTGGCGCGCAAAATCGCCAGCATTTCGTTGGAACGCTGCACAATGTCCTCGGCGAAAGTGTCGGGATAGGCGCAACCGCAGCCGGCGCCGATATCGGTGGCGCGGCCGATTTCGGTCTCGACATTGCCGCGCGTGGCGCGGCGGCGCGCGACCCCGCGTCCGATCGCGGCAAACCAGTCCGGTTCGGCATCGACCCAATGGAAATCGCCGTTGAACACGATCTCCGGCCGCGCGTTTTCTTGCGCCGCGAGCTGTTCGACCGCTTCAAGCGCCTCGAGATTGCCGTACAGGCCGCCGACCACGTAGAGCGTGTCAGCGGTGAAATCCGGTTCACGGGCAAGCACCGCCGGAGGATAAGTGTAGTCGATCGGGCAGGAGCGGCCAGCTTGCAACAGCTCAGTTGCGGCACTGGCGCTCATTCCGCCGCCTCTTTCAGTGCGCCGCCGCAGCTCGAGCCCTGCCCGGCGGTGCAGCCATAGCAGTGGCCGGCGGTGCGGATCGGATTGCCCTTGATATCGTCGTCGATGAGATCGGACAGATGCACGCGGCTACGCGCGCCCCGCGTCATCGGCAGATCGAGCATCTGGTTGAAGTCGCAGTCGTAGACAAGCCCACGCCAGTCGACCGAGATCAGATTACGGCACATCACGCCGTCGAGATTGGCGTCGAGATGCGCGTCCTGCAGCAATCGCAGATAGCCGTCGAACTCGCCCCAGTTGACGAGCATAGTGCCGAAGCGCTGGATCGGCATGTTGGCGAGCACAAACAGTTTGTTGAACACGATGCCGTAGCGCTCGCCGAGCACGCGCTTGTAGTCGGCTTCGAGCGAGATCTGCGGCGGCGGCAGCGACGGCCCTTGCGGATTGTAGACGAGGTTGAGCACCAGCGCCGGATCACGGCCGAAGCCGAGCGCATTGAGCTTCTTCAGGCCGCGGATCGAGCCGCCGAATACACCCTTGCCGCGCTGGCGTTCTACGTTGTCTTGCAGATAGCACGGCATCGAGGCCACCACCTCGACTTGGGCAGCCGCCAGGAATTCGGCGAGGTCTTCCTGGCCCGGCTGCTCCAGGATGGTGAGATTGCAGCGGTCCATCACCTTGACGCCGAGCTTGCGCGCCGCCGTCACCAGGCGGCGGAAATTCGCATTGAGCTCGGGCGCGCCGCCGGTGATGTCGAGCGTGCCGATGCGCCGGCGCTGCGATGAAGTCGAGCACCAGGTCGGCGACTTGCGCCGACATTTCCTCGGTGCGGTTCGGCCCGGCATTGACGTGGCAATGGAAGCACGACTGGTTGCAGCGATAGCCGACATTGACCTGCAGCGTATCGAGCTTGCCGCGGCGGATCGCCGGGAAGGGCACCTGGTCGAGCAGCGGCCGCGTGTCGCGCATAGGAAATCCTCGCTTGCCTGGGCAACTTGCCACGGGCCGCTGCGCCCGCGTCACCCCAAAGTGCATCGGCGTGAGCTTAATTTAGCGCAGCGCCGTGGTGACCGGCGATTCGACGCCGATGCGGCCGAAACCCGGCAGCTTGACGCCCGGATGGCGCAGATCGAGCCCGGCGACCAGCCCGAGCAGATCGACCTCGATGCCCTCGACCCAGCCGAGCTTGACCGCGGCGAAACCGCGCAGGTTGAGCTCGACGCCGGTGCCGCTGTCGGTGCGTCCCGCATAAATGCCGTCACGGTAATCGCGGCCGACCGCGTTCGGCGGCAGCGCGACACCGAGTTCGGGCACTGCACGCAGCACCGCGGCGGTGAAGCTGTTACTGTTCGGCCCCGGCCAGATGCGATAGTCGCCGGCGCGGTTGAAGCGGTAGCTGTCGACCGCGGCCTCGATGCGCGGGATCAGCTTCTCCGCTTCCGCGCCGGAGACGTCGGCGATGGCGACCGGCATGTTGCCGAACCAGCGGCCGTCCGCCGGCCAGCCATTGGTGCGCACCGGGTTGCCCCAGCCGACCACGTCGTAGCGCGTCCAGCCGGGCGCATTCGCGTGCTTGAGCACGATCCAGCTGTGCACCGCGAAAATGCCCTTCCAAGCGCCGGCGGTGCCGGTGAACACGATCACGCGCGCCGGTTTGGAGTCGCCGGCCGGCGGCAGCATGCCGGTGCTCGACCAGTCGGCGTCGCGCCAGCTGCGCGGGCCGTTGCCGGCGGTATAGAGCGCGGCGCGCGCAATGAGCGGCGCCAGGAATAGGGCAAAGATTACGAGCATGATGAGCTTTCGGCGCGAGGGGCGAGCGGTTAGCATGGCGATAAAGGTAGGGATACTTTCCGGCCTAAACGTGGCAAGCCACCGCGGCCAGCACAGCGGCGCCGGCGCGCGTCAGATCGTCGAGCGTAAGTTTGCGGCGCTTTCCCGGCCGCCGCGCCGTGCGCGCAACCTTTGGCACGTGCACAAAAGCGGCGAGATGCGGACCGTCCTTGTTGCCCGCCGCCTCGGCCGCGCGCCAGCACAGATAATTGCACAGATAGCGCCCGGCATCGCGCGACAGCGTGGCCGGCACGCCCGCGGCGTGAACGGCAGCGAGCAGGCGGCGCGCCGGCGCCGGCATGGCCAAAGCCTGCGGCCCGCCGGCCGCGATCGTCAGGCGGCGCAGCGCGACGCCGCCCGCGTCGGGAAGCAGGGACACCGTGTTGCGCGCCCGCGTCTCGATGCGCAAGGCGCGCGCCCGCGGCGCCAGCCCGAACATCAGCAGCGCGTCCGGTTTGTGCCGTGCGATCAGCTTGGGCAGATCGCGATCGACCGCCGCGTAGCTGGTCGGGAAAATATGCGGAATGATTTTCGTGCGCGCCAAACCTGGCTGCCGCAATCGCGCCAGCCGCTCGCACCAGCGGCCCGGTCGGATTGAACGGCGCGCCCGGAAACGGCCCAAAGCCGGTGACGAGGATGGTGGCAGCCATCACACTCCGAGCAATTGCGCGATCTCTTCCACCGCCAGCGTCGGCGTCAGCTTGCCGGCGGCGACTGCGACTTCCGCCTGGCGTACTTTGCCGCGCACGGCCGGATCGCTGCGCAGCCGCGCGGTGAGCCGCTCCTCCAGCATGCTCCACATCCATTTCACCTGCTGCGCGCGCCGGCGCGCGGCCAGTTCGCCCGAGGCGGTCATCAGTTTCTTGTGCGCCAGCACCTGGCTCCACAGTTCGCTGATGCCGTTGCCGGTGAGCGCCGAATAGGTGACCACCGGCGGCGACCAGGTCTCCGACTGCGGGGTGAGGATGTTGAGCGCGGCGCGATATTCGGCGGCCGCCACCTTGGCGCGCGCGATATTGTCGCCGTCGGCCTTGTTGACCGCGACCATGTCGGCCAGCTCGACGATGCCCTTTTTCAGGCCCTGCAACTCGTCGCCGGCGCCTGGCAGCATCAGCACCAGGAAGAAATCGGTCATGTCGGCGACCGCGGTTTCCGACTGGCCGATGCCGACGGTCTCCACCAGCACCACGTCGTAGCCGGCGGCCTCGCACAGCAGCATGGTCTCGCGCGTCTTGGCGGCGACGCCGCCGAGCGTGCCGGAGGACGGCGAGGGCCGCACGAAGGCATGCGGATCGCTGGCGAGCCGCGCCATGCGCGTCTTGTCGCCGAGGATCGAGCCGCCGGTGCGGCTCGACGACGGATCGACCGCCAGCACCGCGACCTGGTGGCCCTGGGCCGTGAGCGTGGTGCCGAGCGCGTCGATGGTGGTGGATTTGCCGGCGCCGGGCGCGCCGGTGATGCCGAGCCGCACCGCCTTGCCGGTGAGCGGCAGCAATTCCTGCACCAGATGGTGCGCGGCCTTGCGGTGATCGGCGCGCTTGCTCTCGATCAGCGTGATGGCGCGCGCCAGCATCGCGCGGTCGCCGGCGCGGATGTCGCGGGCGAGATCGGAAGGCTTGAGGGTGCGCGAAGCCATCGAACGCTAGCGTCGGCGCTTGTCGTCGGGCAGCCGGATCGCCAACCCGCCGTCGGTCTTCCGTCGCGCCGCGGTGGCGCGCGCGAAAGCGAACAACTGCTCGCGTGTCTCGATGCGACAGGCGACGCCGCCGGGGTGCTTGCAGTTGGCCGCGCGCGTCGCCTCGTCGGCGTCGGCTTCGTCGATGGCGATCACCTGATAGACGCCTTCGGCGAGCTTGCGCATCAGCGCATATTCGACGTGTTCGGGGTGGCGGGCTGGCCGCGATTGGACGATGTAGTCGCTGCCTTCGAACGGATGCACCGTGAAGGCGCGAACATCGTCCAGGCTCCCGCTGGCATGGGCGTATAAGCTTGCCATTCCAGGTGAAGCTCGACCGTTCGGGATCGAACGCGTGGCCGTCGCGCAGCGAATAGAGCTGCAGGTTCAAGCGCTGCCCCAGCACGGCTTGCGAGTCCGGCAGGATCGGACCCGCCGAGTTGATGCAGGCGGACAGCGATAAGGCGCAAAGCCCGGCAATGGCCGCGCGGACAATGAAGGGCTTCACTCCGCGGCCTCTTTCCCGTGCCCCAATCGCTTATTGAGCGTCTTGAGCAATTTCTCGGCGGCTTCCGCGATCACCGTGCCGGGCGGGAAGATCGCCTCGGCGCCGGCTTTCATCAGCGCGTCGTAATCCTGCGGCGGCACCACGCCGCCGACCACGATCATGATGTCGTCGCGGCCTTGCTTCGCCAGTTCCGTTTTGAGTTCCGGCACCAGCGTCAAATGCGCGGCGGCGAGCGAGGACACGCCGAGAATGTGCACGTCGTTTTCCACCGCCTGGCGCGCGGCTTCCGCAGGCGTGGCAAACAGCGGCCCGATATCGACGTCGAAGCCCAAGTCGGCAAAGGCCGAGGCGATCACCTTCTGCCCGCGGTCATGGCCGTCCTGGCCGATCTTGGCGACCAGGAGGCGCGGCCGGCGGCCCTCGGCGGCCTCGAACGCCTCGACCGCAACGCGCACCCGTTCGACGGCGCCGGTCATGCCGACCTCCCGCTTGTAGACGCCGGTGATCGCTTTGATCTCGGCGCGGTGACGTCCGTACACCTTCTCCAGCGCCGAGGAAATCTCCCCGACCGTCGCCTTGGCGCGGGCGGCGTCGATGGCCAGCGCCAGCAGATTGCCGTTGCCGCGGTCGGCGGCGCGGGTGAGCGCATCGAGCGCCTCCTGCAGCGCCGCCGGATCGCGCTCGGCCTTCAGCCGCTTGAGCTTGTCGATCTGCATCGTGCGCACGGCGGTATTGTCGATCTTGAGCACGTCGATCGGCGCTTCGTCGGTCGGCTGATATTTGTTGACGCCGATCACCGACTGCACGCCGGCATCGATGCGGGCCTGCGTCTTGGCGGCGGCTTCCTCGATGCGCAGCTTCGGGATGCCGGCCTCGATCGCCTTGGTCATGCCGCCGAGCGCCTCGACTTCCTCGATATGGCCCCAGGCCTTGCGCGCCAGTTCGTAGGTGAGCCGCTCGACATAATAGGAGCCGCCCCAGGGATCGACGATGCGGGTGGCGCCGGCTTCCTGCTGCAGCACGATCTGCGTGTTGCGGGCGATGCGGGCGGAGAAATCGGTCGGCAGCGCCAGCGCCTCGTCGAGCGCATTGGTGTGCAGCGACTGGGTCTGCCCTTGCGTCGCCGCCATCGCCTCGATCATGGTGCGCGACACATTGTTGAACACGTCCTGCGCGGCAAGCGACCAGCCCGAGGTCTGGCAATGCGTGCGCAACGAGAGCGAGCGCGCGTCCTCCGGCTTGAACGGCTTCATCAGCTTCGCCCAGAGCATGCGGGCGGCGCGCAGCTTGGCGATCTCCATGAAATAATTCATGCCGATCGCCCAGAAGAACGACACGCGCGGCGCGAACTGATCGACGGTGAGCCCCGCCTTCAAGCCGGCGCGCACATATTCGACGCCGTCGGCGAGCGTATAGGCGAGCTCGAGATCCTGCGTCGCGCCGGCTTCCTGCATGTGATAGCCGGACACCGAAATCGAATTGAACTTCGGCATTTCGGCCGAGGTGTAGGCGAAGATGTCGGAGATGATGCGCAAAGACGGCGCCGGCGGATAGATGTAGGTGTTGCGCACCATGAATTCTTTGAGGATGTCGTTCTGGATCGTGCCCGACAGCTTCTCGTGCGGCACGCCCTGTTCCTCGGCGGCGACGATGTAGAGCGCCAGCACCGGCAGCACCGCGCCGTTCATGGTCATCGACACGCTCATCTGGTCGAGCGGGATGCCGGAGAACAGCGTGCGCATGTCGTAGATCGAGTTGATCGCCACGCCCGCCATGCCGACGTCGCCCGACACGCGCGGATGATCGCTGTCATAGCCGCGATGGGTGGCGAGATCGAAGGCGATCGAGAGGCCCTTCTGCCCGGCGGCGAGATTGCGCCGGTAGAAGGCGTTGGAATCCTCCGCCGTGGAGAAGCCGGCATATTGCCGGATGGTCCAGGGCTGCGCCGCGTACATGGCCGGGTAGGGGCCGCGCAGGAACGGCGGCTTGCCGGGATAGGTGTCGAGGAAATCGAGGCCGGCGAGATCGGCTTCGCCATAGCTGGGTTTCACCGGGATGCCTTCCGGCGTGATCCATGGCTTTGCCGAGCCGTTGCCGGCGGGAACCGGCGTATCGGCGAAATCGACCGTGGCGAAGTTGGGGACCTGACTCATTTCACAGCCAGAATATCATGCGCGGCCTGCAAGGTCGAAACCACGTCGCAGCCCATGATATACGAAGGTTTTCACGCCCGCCTGCCGCCATTGCGCCTCGTTCTCGCCCGGCCGGCCGGCGAGGTGGACGATCGCGCCGGCGGCGGTCAGCGCCTTGGCGGCCTCGGCCGCTTGGGCCTTCATAGACTTTGTCCGACGAGCACAGGCAGGCGAGCTTGGCGCCCGACGCCTTGAACGCAGCGATCATGGCGGCCTGATCCTTGAAGCCGTCATTGCTCAGCGCCTCGATGCCGCCGGCCTCGTAGAAATTCTTGGCGAACATCGCGCGCGCGGTGAACTCCGACAGCTTGCCGAGATTGGCCAGAAACACTTTCGGCCGCGCGCCGGTTTTCGCGAGCATGCGGTCGGACGCATCGCGCAAGGCTTCGAACGGCTCGGCCAGGCGGATGCGCGGCAGCGGCTCGATGGTCACGGCGGCGGCGCTTTCTGTCGGCGGCACGACCGGCGCGACGTCGAGCACCGCGGCAGGCTTTTCGTGCAGGTCCGGAAAGTCGCTGGTGCCGGTCAGCGCATCCTTGCGGCGTCGCGGCGGCCTTCTGGCGCTCGGCGCGCACGGCCGCGACGTTTTTCTGCACGAGCCCGCGTTCGAGCGCGGCCCAAGCGCCGCCCGCTTTTTCGATCTCCTGGAATTGCGCCCAGGCGGCGGCGCAGAGCTTGCCGGTCAGATCCTCGATGGCGCCGGAGCCGGCGGCCGGATCGGCGACTTTCGCGAGGTTTGATTCCTCCAGCAGAATGAGTTGCGTGTTGCGCGCGACGCGGCGCGCGAAGGCGTCGGGCAGGCCGAGCGCGGCGGTATGCGGCAGCACGGTGATGCTGTCGGCGCCGCCGACGCCGGCGGCGGTGACCGCGATGGTCGTGCGCAGCATGTTCACGTAAGGGTCGCGCTTGGTCATCATTCGCCAGGCGGTCTCGGCCGCGACATAGGCTGGCTTCGGCGTAAGCCCGCAGGCGTCCTCGACGCGCGCCCACAATTTTCGCAAAGCGCGGAATTTGGCGATGGTGAGAAATTCGTCGGCGTCGGCCGACATCCGGAAATAGATCATGCCGCGCGCGGCATCGAGCGCTACGCCGCTCGTTTGCAACGCGCGCAGATAGTCGACCGCGCTGGCGATCGCGAAGGCGAGTTCCTGCGCTTCCGAGCCGCCGGCATTGTGGACGATGCGCCCGTCGGCGACGGCGAACGGCCCGCGAAAGCCTTGGCTTGCCAGTTCGCGCACCATGCCGGAAAAACTTTTCGACAGCTCGCTCCAAGGCCGCGGGCTGGCGCCCGAGGCGGCGAAGCCGCCGATCGGATTGATGCTGGCGCGCATGTCGACGGTGGCCGGCGCAAGCTTGCGCGCTTTCACCAGCGCGGCGAAATGCTGCACGGCGTTGCGCGTCGGCGGGCTGAGGTTGAAATCGATGGTGATGCCGGCATCGAGCTCGACGCCGTCAAGCACGCGCGCCAGCGTCGCCGGCGACGCGTCGAGACCATAACCATTGGCGCTGACCGACCCGGCCATGACCAGGGTCAGTCCGGTGGCGCCATTCTCCAGGTCTTGCAGCGCCTGCGCGTTGGCGGCCGCCGGATCGGGATGGTCGACCCGCTGCATCAATGTCCAGGCCGCCCCCGGCGTCCGCCCGGCGACCGGTTTTGCCCCGGCCGCGCGCGGATACAGCGGCTCGACCCGCAAGCCGTCATAGGTCTGGCTGGTGAGCCGCTTGTCGAACGAGGCGCCTTTCAGCGCGGCCTCGACCAGCTTGCGCCACTCCGCCTGGCTGGTGGCCGGGAATTCAGCGGCGAGGGGAAGGTCATCGGTCATCGGCGCAAAGTGCCACAGTCGGCGCGGTGTCGCCATTGAGGTAAAGCAAATTACATGCCCGGATCGTGGCGGCAGCCGCTCGATCCCGGCGGTATCGACGCCGGCCGCCGCCTCGCGCACTTTTCGCCCGCCGATGACCAGATCGGGCGCGATTTCGGCGAGCGGCAGCAGCACGAAGGCGCGCTCGAACAGGCGCGGATGCGGCACGGTCAAGCCCAATTCGGCGACCGCAAGGCCGCCATAGGCGATGATGTCGATGTCGGCGGTGCGCGGGCCCCAGCGCTTTTCATGCGCGCGGTCGCGGCCGAGTTGCAGCTCGACGGCTTGCGCGCGCGCCAGCAGGTCGCGCGGGCTTCAGCGAAGTCTCGACCGCGATGCACAGGTTGATGAACGGCGGCTGATATTTGAAGCCCCAGGGCGGCGTGCGGTAATCGGACGAGCGCGCGGTCAGCCGCACCTCATTGCCGTCGCACAGCAGCGTCACGGCGCGGTCGAGAATGCTGCGGCTGTCGCCGACATTGCCGCCCAGCGCAAGCCACGCCTCGGTCATGATCTGGAATCGCCGCGCGCGCGCACCAGCGTGACGCCGACGTCGCTGAAGGTCGCCGCGATCGGTGCATGCGGCTTGTGGATCGTCACCTTGATCTTGTGCACGCGCGGAAAGGCGGCGAGCACCGCATCGGCGACCTGGCCGGCGGCGGCCTCGATCAGTCGGCAACGCCGGTCGCAGAATGCCCGGCTCGCGCAATCGACCACCTTGTCATAGGACACGGTGTCCACGACCTTGTCCGAACGCGTGGCGTCGGTGAGATCGATTTCGAGCTCGAGATCGATCGTAAAGGTCTGCCCGACCTTGGCCTCGTAGGCCATCACGCCGTGATTGGCGTGCAGCGACAATCCGTTGATGAAGATACGATCGCTCATCGCGCGGCCTCGATGACCGCGGCCACCCGCAGCGCCTGTACGGTCTCAGTCACGTCGTGCGCGCGCACGATGGCCGCGCCGTTGTTGACCGCCTCGAGATGGCTGGCGATCGAGCCGCCGAGCCGATTGTCGGGTGAGGAAGGCGTCACCGAATTGATGAAGCGCTTGCGCGAAGCGCCGACCAGCAGCGGCAGGCCGAAGCGTTTGAATTCGGCGAGCCGTGCGATGCAGGCGATGCTCTGCTCCGGCGTCTTGCCGAAGCCGATGCCGGGATCGAGCACGATCTTCTCGCGTGCGATGCCGGAGCGCTCCGCGATTTCGAGCGAATGCGAAAAGAAGGCGATCACCTCGGCGACAATGTCGATCGCGGGATCGGCGGCCTCGCGGTTGTGCATGACGATTACCGGCACGCCCCGCGCGGCAACGAGCGTCGCCATATCCGGATCGCGCTGCAGGCCCCATACGTCGTTGACGATCGCCGCGCCCTGGTCGAGCGCCCAGGCGGCGACGCTGGCCTTGATGGTGTCGATCGACACCGGCGGCCCAAGCTTGAGCACTCCCGGCAACACGGGGCTAAGCCGCGCGTTCTCATCGTCCGCCGACACCGGGATCGCGCCGTCATAGGGCCGCGTCGACTCCGCGCCGATATCGAGGATGTCGGCGCCTTGTTCGGCCATCTTACCGGCATGGGCGATGGCTTTGGCCGGATCGATGAATCGGCCGCCGTCGGAGAACGAGTCCGGGGTCACGTTGAGGATGCCCATGACCAGCGGCCGGCCGAGGGCAAGCAGCCTCGAAAGCGCGTCGCGCGCGGGTTTTTGCGCTTGATCAGCCGTGGTTTCGAAGGTGCGGGCGAGCCCCATGGCGGTCGCTTTGCGCGGTCGGCGCGGGGCTGTCAAGCAGCCGTCCCTTGGTCCATACCGAGCAGCCCAGGGTGGCGGCGCGCGGCTACTTATACGTGATCTTCAGTTGCAGCTTCTTGGCGTTTTCGATCCAGTTGCCGACCACTTTCTCGGACGGCAGCAGGCGGACCATTTTGCGCTTCTTGTTGGCCTCCGCCATCGCCTTGGCGAGATTGGCCGGGTTGCGATACTTGAGCTCCTTCACGGTATCGACGCCGGCGGCTTGCAGCAGTTCGGCATATTCCTTGCGGATGCCCTTGATGCGCATGCGGTCGGCGACGTTGGCCCAGCACAGCAGGAGCTTTTCGTCGAAACCGGTTTTCATGGCGAGCATTTTGCGCCCGCGCACGGTGCGCGCCGCCTCGAGCAGGCGTTCGGTCGACCGGATCCCGACCGATTTGAGGATCGTTGCGGCTTCGCCATCGATCCCGTCGATATCGGTAATGGGATAGGACATCCGGGACTCCTGGCCTGCTTCTTACTTTTATCTACGACGTCGAACGGATCGATTAAACGAACTGACTTAACCCCGGAATTGCGCCGACGATCTCTCCGATCGCGTCTTCGCCGGCTTTTTCTCGGGTATAGGCAATGACTTCCTTGGTGACGCCTTGCACCTGGCCCATGCTGAGGCCGGCCGCCATCATCTTGGTGCCGGCGCCCATGAGGCCGCCCATGGAGAACATGCCGCCGCCGGCGTCGCCGGCTTGCTGGGCCTGGATAAGCGCTTGCGCCCCCGGAAGCTTGTCGATGAGGGCCTGCACTTTGTCGGGGGGGCCTTCCTTGCTCAGGAAGTCGAGGATGATGCCGACGGCTTTTTCCGCGGCAGCCCGATCGACGCCAACATTGGCGACGAGACGCGCGATCAATTCGTCCATAGCCCCCTCACGCTCCCGCACTGGCGGCGGGTTGTTGTTATATTGAACGTCGTTTGCGGCGATGACAAGCGCGTTGCGTTGTAACATGCGCAATGCTGTCCTTGTGCGAACGCATTGTCGCAGCCGCATGTCAAGTGAAAAGTAACGCGTGTCCTATCGGCGACCGAACTAACTTCCGATTGTCCGCGCATGCCTTGGTGCGCGACCGGTAGATCGAAAAGTCATCCGCCGATACTTTTGGTAGTATCCGGAATATCACGATCGGTCATATTTCCGGGCGGGGCAGGCGTGCCGGCCGGCTATGCTTTCAGAAATCCTGAATAGAAAATGGAAAAACCTCGCCGAATAACACAAGTCTTCTGTTTCACCTTGCAATCCAGCGGCAATTTCGAACGTTTATACGGACAACGCCGCTTTTCAGCCCGCGAAACCGTTGCTAGCTTGCCCTTCCAGCCCGCGCATGATCCCGAAAAGTGGCTACCGATTTTCGGGCAAGATCATGCGCAACTCTTGGAGAGAGCCTGTCATGAGCACACTCGACGCGGTCTTGAGCCGCATCGATCAGGATATCGACCAAAGCGTCGAGCGCTTGTTTGCGCTGTTGCGCATCGCCTCGGTTTCCACCGATCCGGCGTACAAGGAACATTGCCGGACCGCCGCCGAGCATGTCGCCGCCGACCTGCGCAGCATCGGCTTTGCCACCGACGTCCGCCCGACCGAGGGCCATCCGGTGGTGGTGGGCAAGGCGAACGGCGTTTCCGGCCCGCGCGTGCTGTTTTACGGCCATTATGACGTGCAACCGGTCGATCCGCTGAGCCAGTGGAAGACCCCGCCGTTCGAGCCGCGCATCGAGGAGCTCCCGGGCGGCCGTAAGATCATCGTCGCGCGCGGGGCCTGCGACGACAAAGGCCAGGCCATGACCTTCATCGAGGCCTGCCGGGCCTTCAAGGTGGTCACCGGCAAGCTGCCGCTGCCGATCACCACCATGATCGAGGGCGAAGAGGAATGCGGCTCGCAAGAACCTGTTCAAATTCGTCAGCGACAATGCCGCCGAGTTCAAGCTCGACTTGGCGCTGGTCTGCGACACCGCCATGTGGGACGCGGAGACGCCAGCGGTCACCACGTCGCTGCGCGGGCTGGTCTATGAGGACGTGAAGATCACCTGCGCCGACAGGGACTTGCACTCCGGCGTATTCGGCGGCGCGGCGCAGAACCCGATCCGGCTGCTGGCCAAGATCCTCGGCGCCCTGTGGGACGACGATGGCCGCGTCACAATTCCGGGCTTCTACGACGGCGTGAAGGACCTGCCGACCGACATTAAGGCCGACCTGAAGGCGCTTGATCTCACGCCGGAGAAGTTCCTCGGCCCGATCGGGTTGAAAACCCCCGCCGGCGAGAAGGGCCGCATGCTGATCGAGCAGATCACCACGCGGCCGACCGCCGAGATCAACGGTATTATCGGCGGCTATACCGGGGAGGGCGCCAAGACCGTCATCCCCGGTCAGGCATCGGCCAAGGTTTCGTTCCGCCTGGTCGGCCAGCAGGACCCGCAAAAAATCCGCGACGCCTTCCGCGCCTTTGTGCGCTACGCGCCTGGCGGCCGACTGCCAGGTCGAGTTCGGCAATTTCGGCCTGGCGCCGCCGTTGCAACTGTCGTTCGACAATCCGGCGCTCAACAAGGCGCGCGCCGTGCTGGCCGAGGAATGGGGCAAGAAGGCGGTGGCGGTCGGCGCCGGCGGCTCGATCCCGATCGTCGCCGATTTCAAGGACGTGCTCGGGATGGATTCATTGCTGGTCGGCTTTGCGCTCGACGACGACCGCGTGCATTCGCCGAACGAGAAGTTCGACCTCAAATGTTTCCATAAGGGCATCCGCTCCTGGGCGCGGATTTTGGCCGCGCTGGCGTCAGCGTAATATCGTAAGGCGAAATGGCTCCACCGCTACTTCAACTCAAAGACATTGCACTGACCTTCGGCGGCACGCCGCTTCTGTCCGGAGCGGAGCTGTCGGTCTCGACGGCTGAGCGCGTGTCGCTGGTGGGGCGCAACGGATCGGGCAAATCGACGCTGCTGAAAATCGCGGCCGGCTTGCTCGAACTCGATCGCGGCTCGGTTTTCGTGCAGCCGGGCGCTTTGGTGCGCTATCTGCCACAGGAGCCGGATTTCTCCGGATTTGCCTCGACGCTGGCCTATGTCGAGGCAGGCCTTAGGCCGAGTGACGACGCGCATGCCGCCCGCACTCTGCTGGAGCAGCTTGGCCTCACCGGTCAGGAGGATCCGGCCCATCTTTCCGGCGGCGAAGCGCGCCGCGCCTCGCTTGCCCGCGTGCTGGCGCCGTCACCCGATATCCTGCTGCTCGACGAGCCGACCAATCATATCGACCTGACCACGATCGAATGGCTGGAGCGCGATCTTGACGCCCGGCGCACCGCGCTGGTGATCATCAGCCACGATCGCCGCTTCCTCTCCACGCTCTCGCGCTCGACGGTATGGCTCGACCGCGGATGTACGCGCCGCATCGAACGTGGCTTTGCCCATTTCGAAGAATGGCGCGACATGTTGCTGGCGGAGGAGGAACGGGAACAGCATAAGCTCGACCGCAAAATCGTCGCCGAAGAGCATTGGATGCGTTACGGCGTCACCGGCCGGCGCAAACGCAACATGCGCCGGGTCGGCCAGTTGCAGGCGCTGCGTGAACAGCGCCGCACCTATCGCGCGGCAGCCGGCGACGCCACCATCACCGCCGGTTCGGCAGCGCCGTCCGGCGCGCTGGTGATCGAGGCGAAAGGGATCGGCAAGAACTATGCTGGCCGCCCCATCGTCAGCGATTTCTCGATCCGCATCCAGCGCGGCGACCGTATCGGCATCGTCGGGCCGAACGGCAGCGGCAAGACCACGCTGATCAGTATGCTGACCGGTATCTTGCCGCCGGATACAGGCTCCGTCCGGCTCGGGTCGACGCTCGCCGTCGCGACGCTCAACCAGCATCGTGACAGTCTCGATCCCGATATCACCGTCAAGCAAGCGCTGACCGGCGGCAGCGGCGACACCGTCATGGTCAACGGTCATCCTAAGCATGTCGTCAGCTACATGAAGGACTTTCTGTTTTCGAGCGAACAGGCCCGCACCCCACTCGGCAAGCTGTCGGGCGGTGAACGCGGCCGCTTGATGCTGGCGCAGGCGCTCGCCAAGCCGTCAAACCTGTTGGTGCTCGACGAGCCGACCAACGATCTCGATATGGAAACGCTGGACGTGCTTGAGGACATGATCGGCGAATATCCCGGCACCGTCCTGCTCATCAGCCATGATCGAGATTTCCTCGACCGGCTGGTCAGCGGCGTCATTGCCCCGGAGGGGGATGGCCGCTGGACCGAGTATGCCGGCGGTTACAGTGACATGCTGGTGCAGCGCGGCGCGGATCTGACGCGCGAGCGCCACAAGCCGGAACCGCAAAAAATCACAAAAGAGCCCGCCGCCGGCGGCACCGAGCCGCCGGTCCCGAAGCGGCGGATGAAATTCAAGGAAAAGCACGCGCTGGAAACGCTGCCGAAAACCATTGTCGCGCTGCAAGCGAAAGCCAATGATTTGCAGGCAAAGCTCGACGATCCGCAATTCTATGCGCGCGACCGCGCCGATTTCGAAAAGGTCACCACCGACCTCGGCGAAACACAGCGGAAAATCGCCGCGGCCGAAGAGCAATGGCTGGAGCTCGAAATCCTACGGGAGGAACTCGCCGGCAGTTGACGGCCGGCGGCTTTATTTGAGCTGATCGGCCACCTTGTCGATGCCGGCCTGCGAGCAGACGTCGTCCTTGCCGGGCGAGCCGGAGACGCCGACCGCGCCGATCACCTCATTGCCGACCTTGATCGGCAGCCCGCCGCTCAGCGCCAGTACGCGATGATATTGAATCGCCGGCGCGTAATTCGGCTCGGTCGTCACGCGCTTGGCGAAATTGGCCGATGGCGAGCTATAGGTGCGCGCCGTGTAGGCCTTGCGGTCGCTGCCTTCCGGCGTGTGCAGGCCGGCGGCATCCCCGCGCAGCATGACGACCGCGAGGCCGTCGCGATCGAGCACTGTCACGGAGACATTGAAGCCCATGCTTTCGCACTGCGCGAGCGCGGCACTGGCTATGGCCTGCGCCAGCCCAAGCGAAACGTTCTTCTGCGTGATCACGCCCTGCGCGCCGGCGGGCGATGACAGCGCGGCGGCAACGGCGAAACTCGCGAAGGCCTTCGACAACGGCGACATGAGGTAACCTCCCTGTAGATCTTTTGCGGGGAATACGCGGCCCCTGACCTGAACATACCCCAGCCGCGCCTGCTTTATTCGCGGGCACGCAAAATTGAAGCGGGAGCAGGGTCAATTCTTGAGCCGGTAGCCGGTCTTGAAAATCCACCAGACGGTGACGAGGCAAACACCCAGGAACACGAACGTCATGGCGACGCTGACGCCCACATTCACATCGGCGATCTCGAAGAAGCTCCAGCGGAATCCGCTAATCAGATAGACCACCGGGTTGAACAGCGTGACGGTCTGCCAGAGCGGCGGCAGCACGCTGGGTGGAATAAAAGGTCCCGCCGAGGAACGTCAGCGGCGTGATCACCAGAAGCGGCACGATCTGCAACTTCTCGAAGCCGTCGGCCCAGATGCCGATGATGAAGCCGAGCAGGCTGAAGGTCGCCGCCGTCAGCAGCAGGAAGACCAGCATCCAGACCGGATGCGCGATGTGCAGCGGCACGAACAGGAAGGACGTCACGAGAATAATCAGCCCGAGGATGATCGACTTGGTGGCGGCCGCCCCGACATAGCCGAGCACGATCTCGAACGACGACACCGGCGCCGACAGGATTTCATAGATCGTGCCGGTGAAGCGCGGGAAATAGATGCCGAACGAGGCGTTCATCGTGCTCTGCGTCAGCAGCGTCAGCATGATCAGCCCGGGCACGATGAAGGCGCCGTAGGAGACGCCCTCGATCTCGGTGATGCGGCTGCCGATCGCCGCGCCGAACACCACGAAATAGAGCGAGGTCGAGAGCACCGGCGACACGATGCTCTGCCAGATGGTGCGCCCGGTGCGCGCCATTTCGAAGCGGTAGATGGCGAGGGCGGCGCGATAATTCATTGTCGATCGCTCACCAAACCGACGAAAATATCCTCCAGCGAGCTTTGCTCGGTGCGCAGATCGCGGAAACTGATGCCGGCGCGATTGAGATCGTCCAGCAGCGTCGTGATGCCGGTGCGTTCCATCTGCGTGTCGTAGGTAAAGATCAGATCGCTGCCGCCATCGGCAAGCGTCAAGGCATGCGCGGCCAGCGCCGACGGCACGGCGTCGAGCTTCTTGTGCAAATGCAGGATCAACTGCTTCTTGCCGAGCTTGCGCATCAGCTCGGCTTTGTTCTCGACCAGGATGATCTCGCCCTTGTTGATCACGCCGACGCGGTCGGCCATGTCCTCGGCTTCCTCGATGTAGTGCGTGGTGAGGATGATGGTCACGCCGGAGGCGCGCAGATCGCGCACCACCTGCCACATGTCCTTGCGCAATTCGACGTCGACGCCGGCGGTCGGCTCGTCGAGGAACAGCACTTGCGGCTCGTGCGAGAGCGCCTTGGCGATCAGCACGCGGCGCTTCATGCCGCCAGACAGCGTCATGATGCGGTCGTCCTTCTTGTCCCACAGCGACAGCGCGCGCAGCACCTTCTCGATATGCGCCGGATCGCGCGGCTTGCCGAACAGGCCGCGGCTGAAGGAGACGGTCGCCCACACGCTCTCGAACGCGTCAGTGTGCAGCTCCTGCGGCACCAGGCCGATCAGCGAGCGGGCGGCGCGGTAGCTCTTGATGATGTCGTGGCCGTCGACCGTCACGGAACCCTGCGATGGATTGAGGATGCCGCAGACGATGCCGATCAGTGTGGTCTTGCCGGCGCCATTGGGGCCGAGCAGCGCGAAAATTTCCCCACGCCTGATGTCGAGATTGATCTCCGTCAGCGCCCGGAACCCGGACGCGTAGGTCTTCGACAAGTTGGTGATGGAAATGATCGGCTGCATGGATGGGAGGCCGTGGCGAATTCCGCGCATATAGGCGCCTGCGCCGACACGCGCTAGCCCCAAGGCAAGTGCCTTAGGCTAAAGTCGCTAATGAATTGAGATCGCTCAGGGTCTGCTTGGGTGGGAAGTCGAGATATTCATCCGGCATCTTGCTGCGGTCGACCCACAGGCCGATAAAACCCACCGAAACGCCCGCCATCACGTCCCAGCGGTTCGATGACACGAAAGTTACGTCGCCGGGCGCGCATTTGTAGTGATCGGTGACGAGGCGATAGACCTCCGGCCGCGGCTTGAACATCTTCAGAACATCAACCGATAGCACGGCGTCGAGATCGGCGCCGAGGCCGGCGCCATCCACCGCGCCTTTGAGCATGTTGGGCGAGCCGTTCGACAGAATGCCGGTCTTGTGGCGCTTGGCTTTGAGCGCGCGCAGCGCCACGCGCGCGTCGGGAAAGGCATCGAGCTGGAAATAGGCCTCGAGCAGTTTGGCTTTAAGCGCGTTGTCCACCGACGGCGCCCGCGCCAGCGCATAATCCAGCGCCCGTTCGGTCAGCGTCCAGAAGTCCACGTAATGGCCGGCCAGCGTCAGCGTCCAGGTGTATTCGAGCTGCTTGGTGCGCCAGATTTCCGACATGCGGTCGGCGTCGGGTCCGGCCCGTTCGCGAAAGCGCGCAATCGCCGCGTGCACATCGAACAACGTGCCATAGGCGTCGAACACGAAGATCGACATTGATTTCTCCGATCAACAAAACTCATAGGCAATGGCGGCGAGGCTGGCGTAGCATGGCGGCGCGGGTCAAGTTTACAGCCGGATTGGCCAACGGCCAGACCCGGTTGTCCGTGCATGACGTTGGGAGCGCTGAATGGCGCCGGGACAGGGCTGGTCGAAGACCTGGTCGTTTTATGAGGGCGACTGGCATGAGGGCAATATCCCGATCATGGGCGTGCGCTCGCATGCGGCCTGGCTGTGCTCCTCGGTGTTCGACGGCGCGCGCACTTTCGAGGGCGTGTCGCCTGACCTCGACCTGCATTGCGCACGGGTGAATGCTTCGGCCACTACCATGCATCTCAAGCCAACTGTCCCGGCCGCGACCTGGCTTGGGCTGACGCAGGATGGCATCAAGCGGTTCGGCAAGGACGCCGCACTCTACATCCGGCCGATGTACTGGGCCGAGCGCAGCGGCACGCTGTTGGTCGCGCCCGATCCGGACTCGACGCAATGGTGCCTCACGCTCTACGAGGCGCTGATGCGTCCGCCGGAAGGCTTCTCCATCACGCTGTCGCCCTACCGCAAGCCGAGCATGGAATGCATGCCGGTCGACGCCAAGGCCGGCTGCCTCTACCCCAACAATGCGCGCGCGCTGATCGAGGCGAATTCGCGCGGCTTCGGCAATTGCGCGGTGCGCGACCTGCTCGGCAATGTGGCCGAGCTTGCCACCGCCAATCTGTTTACGGCCAAGGACGGCGTGGTGTTCACGCCGGCGCCGAACGGCACATTCCTGAACGGCATCACCCGCCAGCGCGTGATCAAGCTGTTGCGCGACGCCGGCGTCAGCGTGGTGGAGACCACGTTGAGCTATTCCGACGTGGAGAATGCCGACGAGATTTTCTCCTCCGGCAATTATTCCAAGGTGATGCCGGTCAACCGCATCGATGATCGTCTCATTGCAGCCCGGCCCGCTCTACCGCAAGGCGCGCGAATTGTATTGGGAATTTGCGCACTCGTGACTTAATATGTTGCCGGGATTATGAGCGCTCCCATGAAATCGCTGCTCATCGCGATGTTGTTATTGGCCCCGGTGGCGGCCAAGGCGGCTTCCCCCGCGGAGACCTATTTTGCCGCGCGCGATGCGTACATCGCGAAATTCAAGGCGATCAGTGACGCCCAAAAGATCGACGATGACGCGTTAAAGCAACATGAGCTGGCGATTAGCGAATTGGGAACATTGCTGCGTCCGATCGTCGGACCGGTAGCAATCAAAGATTTTCCCGCGCAGGGAAAGAGCAACCTGGATAGTCTTTTCGAAGGCGATTTGGGCTTCGGGCTGCTCGACGGTTTGCTCTATTCGTCCGCGGACGACAAGACACACGTTATCGTGACGACCGACGCGCTGCTCGCGCATTGGCTGCGCGAGCACAAGGATTGGTGGGGCCCGAAGGTCGCCAACGTGCCGCAAGAGGTCAACGCGGCGCTGACGTCGGAGGCCTTCTATACCCAGGCGTTGCAGACCGATGCCGCGATATCCAAATACGTGGAGCTTCCGGTCGCCAAGCCGGCGCAGGCCAAGTTTGCCTTCGCCATGCTGAGCGCGCGCTCGCAAGACATCGGCCCGCGCACGGCCGATGAACTCATTGTGGCGGTCGTCCAGGGGGCCCGCGTGTACGTGGTGAGTGCGCCGGCGAACGCCAAGATCGAACAGATGCCGGCATGCCAGCAGATTTGGCAGGAGGCCGAGAAAAAAGCGGCCGCCGTTCAAGATGCCTACATCGCTTCACAGCTGAAAGACGAAAAGCTTTCCGAGCAAAGCAACCGGCTACAAGAGGAAGGCGATGCCGCCTTTCACCGCAATTTCGCGGAGCGGGCGAAGAGCGAGAAATTCTTCGCGGAACTGACCCGGCAGGCGCAAGGCCTCATCGATCGTCTGCCGTCGAAATGATGCCGAGCGCACGCCTCACGGCGGCGGCTGGGTCAGCAGTTTCGGCGTCGGGCCGCCGCGCAGATCGTAGACGCGGGCATAAATCACGCCTTCGCGTTCGATCGTGGCCATGATCGCATACTGCAAATGGTTGCAATAGAACGTGCCGAGCGCCAGAGCGAAGTCGGCAGTCTTGCGGTCGAAGGTGGTTTCGAATTGCGGCCCGAGTTCGACCTGCGCCGAGGTCTGCGGACCGCAAATCGCCACCACCCAACGCCGGCCTTGTGGCGGGTGCTCGCTCGCGTTGGCGAGCCGGGTGCGCAATTCGTCGGCCGCCTGTTTGAACGCGAGGCCCCAGTAATCCAGCATGTATTTGTCTTGCGCGCCGCGCACGCCGCCCGAAAACAGGTTGAACGTCGTGTATTGGTACGGATGCAGCCGCACCATGTCGCTCACCGGTAACGAGATTCCGGCGATGAACACGGCAGCCAGCGCAGTGAGCGCGGCTTTGCCATGGCGGCGCGCGCTCTCGGCAAGCCATGCCATGGTGAGCCCGCCGAGCGCCGCGAACGGCGGCACCACGAAAATGAAATGGCGCAGTCCGTTATAGAGCGCCGGCCGCGCCACCACGGCCAAGGCGACTGGGAAGATGGTGACAAGCGCCACGGCAATCAGGCTGGCGCGGCGGTTGACCGGCACGCTGGAGCGCGCGGCGACGCCAAATGCGCCCACGGTGCCGATTAGTCCAAGCGCCAGCATGATCTCCGGCAGCTTGAGCATGAACAAATGCGGCAGGTAGCTCGCCGGCATGTCGGGGACGCTGATCAGCCGGCCTTCGTAGAGTTCCTGCCACGGCTTTTCAAAAAACGTATCGAAATATTCCGCCGCATAGAGCGGATTGAGCGGCGAAACGATCGACCATGGCCATAACAGGCCCATGATCAGATAGCCGAGCCCCAAAGCCGGCAGCATGGTCCAGAGGAATTGTCCGCAGCGTTGCATGGCCGCTTTCCAATCGCTGGCGCGGCTTTCCGCCATGACGATGAACAGGAGCGCAGCGAACCCGGCAGGGGCGGCGACCCCGGCGAGCACGCGCGAGCCAAAGGCTAGCCCAAGGCCGACGCCGGCCAGCGCGACCGTGCGCGCGGTCGGTTGCGGATATTCGTCGAATGCGCGCACCAGGCCGAGCAGCAGCACGGCCATGGCCATGGCGAAGGGCGCATCCTTCGGGTTCATGAACATATGGCCGTAATAGAGCGGGCAGGTGGCGAGCAGAACGAGCGCGATCAGGCCAGCAATCGGCCCGCCAATGCGGCGGCCGATCCGCCAGGTGACAAAGAGCCCGATGATACCAATGACGGCGCCGACCAGCCGGCGCGTCTCGAACAGCCCGAACGGCAGCACTTTGGCGGCGAGCGCCGCCGCCATGTCGAAGCCGCCGCCGTATTTGTAGAGATTGACGAAGGAGAGCGCGCGCGTGTCGGCGAAGCCCGAGCCGTAGAGCTTGAGCAGCAGGTCGCCGTATTGCGAGTGGGTATAGTCGTCCCAGCCGAGGCCGTAGTCGCGGAAGGTTATCCCCGCGATGAGCGCGAGGATAACCAGGACGGCGACGGCGATACGGTCGGCGTAGAAAGTCGTTCGAGAAGTCTCGACATGCGCCGACCCCGCGCCGGACATGTCCGTCGGAAAGGTCGAGAAGTGGCGGATGTTACTTGCTCGCCGCCACGAACATCTCTTCCACGTAGTCCCAATTCACCAGGTGATCGAGATAGGCCTTGAGGTAGTCCGGCCGCCGGTTGCGGTAATCGATGTAGTAGGAATGCTCCCACACATCGCAGCCCAGCACCGGAATAGCCCCGTGAACCAAGGGGTTCTCGCCGTTCGGCGTCTTGGTGACGATGAGTTTTCCGTCCTTCACCGCCAGCCAGCACCAGCCGGATCCGAACTGGGTGGCGCCGGCAGTAGCGAAATCTTCCTTCATCTTGGCGACGCCGCCGAGATCTGAATCGATTTTCGCCTTGAGTTTGCTGGGGATTTTGTCGCCGCCGCCGCCCGGCTTCATCCATTTCCAGAAATGGATGTGGTTGTAGTGCTGGCCGGCATTGTTGAAGAGGCCGGCATTCTTGCCGAAGGCGCCTTTCACCACGTCTTCGAGCGATTTGCCCTCCAGCCCGCTGCCTTGCAGCAGCTTGTTGCCGTTATCGACATAGGCCTTGTGGTGCTTGTCGTGATGATATTCGAGCGTCTCGCGCGACATGTAGGGCGCCAGCGCGTCATAGGCATAGGGCAGTTCGGGCAGCGTGAACGACATCAGGTCCTCCTCGATCCACAAACGATGATTGGGAAATAAGCCGGTCTCAGAATGAAACCGGGATGTCCCGGGCGAGTTCCTCGACTAAGTTAATTAGGCGCTGGCGCGGGCCGGGGCAACGGCTTGGTAGGATGTGCGTCACCACAAGCCCGCTTGACCGTGCCCGCTAAATCCCTGGAAAGGCCGGGAAATGGCCCCGTAACGATCGTCTCGGCGACCCCGCCGTTAATCAAGTTTGAGGGCCTTCGCCCCTATATTAACTTTAACAGTTGCAGCTTGTGCCACGAAAGGTCAAAATTCGCCGCTGCGGGAAGGCCTTACCGGGTTCTATGTACCGGACGCTGGGTTGCTGGTTCACACGGAGTTCTAACGCGTATGTCAGTCCTGTTGTTTGTCGTCGGCGCCCTTGCCACCTTGGCGGGCGTCGGGATGGTCGGATATGGCATTCCGATCAATGAATTCAGCTTTGGCAACACGCTCATCATCGCAGGCACCACGGCCGCGGTCGGCGGCCTCTTGATCATCGGAATCGGGGCCGTGGTCAGTCAATTGCAGCGGATCGCCGAAACACTGGCGACACGCGCACCGGTGCGGTCCAGCCGGCCCTTCGAAATGTACGAACCGGCGGCCAGTTCACGTGCGGCCCGGATGCCGGGCCAAATTCCGTTCCCGTCCAGGTCGAATTCGGAGACCGGCGTTCGTGAACCGCAGCCGCCGATCGACGCATTGGCGTCCGTCGATATGCCGGTCGAAGACCGCGCTGGGGCTTCCGTCGCGCCGACGCTGCGAAATCCCGATATGCCCACCGTCGTGGTCGAGGAATACGAGATCAAAGAATACGAAGACGTTTCGCTGTCGCCGCCCCAGCCTATGCCCGCGCCGGCCGCTGCCGATCTCGAGGAGCCTGCGTCTGCCCCGCCGGTCAGCGCCAATGCGTCGCCGGTGGCCGAGAAGCGCCTCGAGCCGGAGTTCGACGCCCCATTCCGTTTTGCACCACCACCGGCATCGCTGCCGCAGGAGCGTCAGCCGCAAACAAACTATTTCGATACCATGTGGCCGGCAGAAGTCCCGGCCGGCGAAGCGCCCGGTCATCGACGAGCCCAAGCCCGAACCGCCGCCGTTGGCCATGGCCACCGCGCCGGAAGCGGTAAATTCGCATCCAGTAAGCGAGCCGCCGGTCGCGATTCTGAAATCCGGTGTTGTCGACGGCATGGGCTACACGCTCTATGTCGATGGTTCGATCGAAGCCGAGCTGCCGCAAGGCACGCTGCGTTTTGCCTCGATCAATGAATTGCGCGAACACCTCACTAAGAATTCGTAGAAGCAGAGGGCTAGAACCATGCCGTCTGCGCATGCCGCGGGCGGCATTGTTATTAATGGTCTAGTCGAGACATTTGCCCGGGCCTGAAATTCCGAAGTCTAACCGAGTTTTTGACGTTCTTCTTCTTGCGGCGACTGGATTTCGATAGTAATATTCAAAAGATATAAAGTTTGCGTTCGATATTCGTTATGTTGAAGACATCAAATCAGCCGCGGTGATGTCTTCCTCCTCGTCCGGTCTGCGTGCCGCCGGTTTGGCGGCCGCGTTATAGCAGGGCAGCTTCGATGAGCGACACGACGGCCGACGAAAAATACATTGAACTGACAGCGGAAATCGTTTCCGCCTACGTCAGCAATAACACGGTGCCCGCGAGCGAGATTCCCAGCCTGATCAACCAGGTGCACGCCGCGCTCGCCCGGGTCTCCGGAAAATCCGGCGATACCCCCTCCGAGCCGCTCAGGCCGGCGGTTTCCGTGAAAAAATCGATCACGCCGGAATACATTGTCTGCCTGGAAGACGGCAAAAAGTTCAAGTCGCTCAAGCGGCACTTGCGCACGCAGTACAACATGACGCCCGAGCAGTATCGGGAAAAATGGGCGCTCGGCGCTGACTATCCGATGGTCGCGCCCAGTTACGCGGCCGCGCGCTCGCAATTGGCCAAGCAAATGGGGCTCGGCCAGCAACGCCGCCGCCGCGCCAAGTAACCGGCTTCGCAATCGATCATGTTCGCCGCCGCGGTATCACCGCGGCGGTTGTGTTTTGAAATCTAGCCCACATAGTTGCGGATAATACCAGATCCCGGAAATCCTAACTCCTCGATCGGTATCCAAATCAGATTTTCTCTGATTCATATGTTGGCGAACGAGGGAGGTTCGCCATGTCGGTTCCGATAGCATTGCGTGGGGATTTTGGGGCGGCACGGTTGCGCGGCCTGGCGAAGAAGACAAAGGACGCCCCGCAGGCCCGGCGGCTGCTGGCATTGGCAGCGATCTATGACGGTGCGACGCGCACTGAGGCGGCGAAGATCGGTGGCGTTGGTCTCCAGATCATCCGGGATTGGGTATTGCGGTTCAATGCGCGGGGCCCCGCCGGCCTCATTGATGGCAAATCAACGGGTCAACCGTCCAAGCTCAATGATGGCCAGCGCCAGGCGATAGCCCGAATGATCGAGAGCGGCCCGATCCCGGCGGTTCACGGTGTGGTGCGCTGGCGGCTGATCGATCTGGCGCAATGGATCTTCGAGGAGTTCCGCATCGCCATCGCCAAGCAAACCTTGAGCCGGGAGTTGCGGGCCATGGGCTATCGCAAGCTATCGGCCCGGCCACGCCACCATGCGCAGGCCGCGGGCGCGGTCGAGGATTTTAAAAAAACTTCCCCACGCGCCTGGATGAAATCGCGCGCGAGAAGGCGCTCGAAAGTAACAAGATAGAAATCTGGTTCGCGGACGAGGCTCGCATAGGTCAGAAGAACAAGATCACCCGCCGCTGGGCCAAGCGCGGCACTCGCCCAAGCGCTCCGCGCGATCAGCGCACCGCCTCCACCTACATCTTCGGCGCGATCTGCCCAAAGGATGGCAAAGGTGCTGCCCTGAATTCTTCCGGCCTGCAACACCGAAGCAATAAATCTGCATCTGGCGGAGATCGCCGAAATTGTCGCGCCCAGCGCCCACGCTGTACTCCTAGTCGATCAGGCCGGATGGCACATGTCGACGCGCCTCACTGTGCCACCGAATATCACCCTCATCCCGCTGCCGCCGAAATGCCCCGAACTCAACCCGGTGGAAAATATCTGGCAGTTCGTTCGCGACAACTGGCTCTCCAATCGCGTTTTCAAATCGTATGACGATCTCGTCGACCATTGCTGTCAAGCATGGAACAAGCTTACCGATCAGCCTTGGAGAATCATGTCCATCGGATTGCGCAAATGGGCGCACGGGTTCTGATTAATGAGACTTGGTATAATACCAAAACTCAGAAACGATAACTCATATTACCCGACCTTGTGCGCGGATGATCGCTTCGTAAACGTGAGTCAAATCAAAGACCTGGACGGTCATAACAAACCTGCCGAAACGCCGCAGGTGGGTTGCGGGTAACGCGACTTGGTATAAGCCTGGAGTTAATGGACGAGGCCAGAGCGATTGAGAAAGAAGCCTCTATCCCGCCAGCACTGATCAATTAGACGCCTCAGTTGGCTGAATACGATTTTCGGTACAATCACCGCGTAAAACTTGGCTACAACGATGGTGAGCGTGCGACGATTGCCGTGAAGGATGCGGCAAATAAGCGTCTCACGTACCGTCAACCTCACTAAGCCGAGTTTCAAAATCAAAGCGGGCGGTTCTTGCGCTGGCGGCGAAAGCATAAACTTTAGATAAATGCCGTTATTAGGCCTCTTGCCTTCCGATCCGCAGTTATTGGATGATGCCATTGGCGCGAATTATTCAGGGAGAAATCGAATGATAAAGCTCCTCGCTTTTGCTTTCACTCTCGGCCTTGGTATGTCGGCGGTTGAAGCACATGCCATGCCGCTTTTTCCCGATCATGCTCCGTCAATTGTAACCCAAGTTGCAGGCGGCTGCGGCCCCGGTTTCCATCGCGGTCCTCGTGGAGGATGTCGTACCAACGGCTACTACGGCGGTCGCTACTGGGGTGACCCGGCCGTAGTAGTTGCGCCCGGAGTAGTTGTGGCTCCTGTAGGACCATGCGGAGGCCGAGGGAGGCATGAAGTCTGCGGCCCATATGGGCACTGCCGGATGGTCTGCAACTAATTCGACCATCAAATCCGCAAAGCCCTAGCCCCGCTTCGGCGGGGCTTTCTTTTTGGGCCGCTTCGGAGTCATGCTCTTAAGCGGCTTAGGTGGCGTATTAAACGCGCCTTGTGCAGCCACTCTTACGCGACGCTCGGTTTCTTTTGCGCTGTATTGGTCAGCCGCCGGTGTACGACGACACTGCCCGCATCTGCTGGTTGATGGAAGCGGCAACGGCGGCCGCCTTCGCCGTGCCGGTCGACGAGCTGCGGGCGCCGTCGCGGCGCGGCCCCGCCGTTGCCTTCGCGCGGCAAAGCGCCATGTACCTCGCCCATGTGGTTCTGGGCTTACGCTATAGCGAAATTGGCCGGCTGTTTCGCCGCGACCGCACCACCGCCGCCTGTGCCTGCCAATTGATTGAGGACCGGCGCGACGATCCGGCGATCGACCGCGTGCTGCACACGCTCGAAGGCCTATGCGGCGAACTGGCGCGCGGCATCCGCTCGCGCCCGCAGGTGCGGCCATGAGCGGAAACGCGGAAAAATCCGCCGGCCGCGCGGGCGAACCTCCGACGCCGGCGATTGACTGCTTTCGCGGCCAGCATCTTGAGTTGGCGGAACGGCAGATCGCGACCGAACTCGGCCGCGCCAACGTCATCGTCGATGAGGCCGAAAGCCCGCTCGCCTGGCTCGCGCGCCGGCGCGGGCGCAATGGCCGCGCCTTGATCGAGCCGCATCAGTTTCAGGCCGGCGAGCGGCTGCGTGCCGACTTCACCCGCGCCCACATGATGCCGCGCACGACCTCCAACTGGTCGAGCCTAATATCGTCCGGCCGCCGCGGCGCCGGTGGCGAGCGCGCCGCGGCCTTCACCGAGACGATGGTTGCTGCGCGCCAGCGCGTGCATCAGGCGCTCGATGTGGTCGGCCGGAATTCAGCGGGCTGCTGCTCGATATCTGCTGTTTCCTTAAAGGTCTCGAAGATATCGAACGCGAACGCGCCTGGCCGGCACGTTCGGCCAAGGTCGTGCTGCAGCTCGCGCTCGATCGGTTCGCACGTCATTAAGGCTTCGCGACGCAGGTCAGGGGGCCCGCCCATGCGCCCATCCGCACGTGGCTCGCCGACGGCGCGACGTTTAGAGTCGATGGCGGGTAACGATCACGCCGCCGGCGCCAGCGCTGCTTTGGCTTCGGCGCGGATGCGCTCGACCATCGATCGCAGGCCATTCGAGCGTTGCGGCGTGAGGTTCTCGCGCAAACCGATGCGGTCGAACAGCTTCAGCGCATCGGTGGCCAGGATCTCTCGCGCGCTCTTGCCGGAATAGAGCGCAAACAGGATGGCGATCAGGCCGCGCACGATATGGGCGTCGCTGTCGCCATCGAAGGTGAGGGTCGGGCCGGCGCCGCCGTCCGGCTTCACATGCGTGAGCAGCCACACTTGGCTGGCGCAGCCCTGCACCTTGTTGGCGTCGTTGTGGGCGCTTTCCGGCAGCGGCGGCAGCGTGCGTCCGAGCTCGATGACATAACGATAGCGGTCGTCCCACTGATCGAGCAGCGTGAAATTCTCGACAATTTCGTCGATGGTGGTCATACCGCCAATATATAGGTCAGCGTGCGCGGATGGCCAAAAAAGATCGCTGCGGGCGCCCCATGCCCGCGGCAAAACGCCGATAAATGCGGTGCTTAAACGGCCGGCCGGCCGGCACGCGCCTCGCGGCGAGGCGGCAGCGGAACCGGCGCATGCCAGGCCGGCTGCATATCGGTCGGGGTTAGCGTCCCTTGGCCGGGCGCAGAGACAGAGATCACTTTGGCACCGATCTTTTCGGCCGACGCGGACTTCTCGCTGAGCTTGGCAGTGATGAATTCATAGATTGTGCGCGCGCCGGCTTCCGCCTTGTGGCCGAGCGCGACGGCAACCTTGCCGCCGACCACGCAAGCATCGGGCTGCCGAGCGCAGAAACCCCGCACATCGGACACGGCGGCGTTCGCCAGTGTCACCGCCTGTTTGGCATCGATGTTGGAGTCCGGCGCAGCCGATTTGGTGCCGCTTGGCAGCAGCACACAAACGACGCCCAGCCAAAACGCCATGCGTAACAGGAAGAACATAACCCTATCCGTTATCCCCGACAGCTGTTCCGCCGCCTTTGAACTAAACCCTAGCAGACAGACTTGAAGCTGTCGTTGGCAATGAAGCGCGGTTTTTGCCCAAAATCGACGCGAATGCGACGTGAATTTTTGTCAAATTTGACAAAGTCGAATTCGAATAAAATTTTAAAGGTCGCTGCGTAGTACGTGTCATGAGCGGCTTCGGCCGGCCGCTCATGGTTACCGCAACGATAACAAGTGACGTCTACGCGCGCGCCGTCACGATGCGGCAACCGAAATTTCACCATGCCCGGCGAATGGAACTGGACGCTGCCCCGGAATGGGCCACCGGCAGCGGCAACCGGCCAGCTTTAGCGTTCGCTTAAGCGGGTCTGGCTACGATTTCAGCCACAAAAAAGAGGCGCGTCTGTTCGTACAAGACGTGGGACAGGAACCGTGAGTTTCCTCACGCCAGTATGGAACTATGTTGACGCGCTGGTGCACCCGTCGGCGCAGCAGGATGCGCTGATGTCCGCGCGCCACCGCGCCTTCATCGCGCCGCGTCTGCTCGGCAGCTTTGCTGCGCTCGCCAGTTTTCCGGTCTATATCGCCTTGCGCGGAGTGCCGAGTGGGCTCGAACTCGGCGTGTTCGGCTGGCTGGTAGCGCCGATCCTGATCGCCCAATTCCTCTCGCGCACCGGCCGTTACGAAAGCGCGCACGTGCTGTCCTCGCTCTCGCTTGCCGGTCTCGTGGCGGTGGTGGCCTGGTGCACCGGCGGTATCGGCTCATTCGCTGCGATCTGGCTGGTCGTCGTGCCGCTGGAAGCCGGGCTCTCCGCCTCGCGCCGCGTGGTGGCGCTGGCCTCGATCTTCGCGCTCGCCGCCGCCAGCTTGTTGCTGAGCTTGAGCGCGCTCAAGCTGCAGCCGCCGGCCACAACAATGGCGAACCAGCATGGCGCGCTGGCCGCGCTCGCTCTTCCCGCACTCTACGCCACCGGCCTTGCGCTCGGCGCCGAACAGCTCACGCGCACCAGCGCCGGGCTGCTCAATGCTGAGGAGGATCGCTATCGCCTGCTCGCGCGCAATATGACCGACGTCATCACCCGGCATGGACGCAACGGCGCCGTGCTGTTCGTTTCGCCAGCTGCCGAGCCGCTGTTAGGCGTGCGCGGCAGCGAGCTTACCGGACACGGCCTGTTCGATCGCGTGCATGTGGCCGATCGGCCGGCCTATCTCACCGCGCTAGCCGATGCGGCGGCGCTCGGCGAAGACTGCTCGGTCGAATTCCGCATTCGCCGTAACAGCGACGCCGAGCCCCATGGCGGCCATTTCGCGTGGATCGAAATGCGCTGCCGTCCGCTCGAACCCGCCACTGGTGTCTCGAAATCCGGCGAGCGCGAAGTGGTCGCGGTACTGCGCGACGTGACCGAGCGCAAGGTGCAGGAGCGCGCCCTAGAGATCGCCCGAAAAGAGTCGGAGCGCGTTAACAATGCGAAAAGCCGCTTCCTCGCCACTATAAGCCATGAACTGCGCACACCGCTCAACGCGATCATCGGCTTCTCCGACATGCTGATGAATGACGCGTTGGAGCTCGATCCGGCGCGCGAGCGCGAATATGCCAAGCTGATCAACGATTCCGGCCTGCATTTGCTATCGGTCGTCAACGGCATTTTGGACATGTCGAAGATAGAGAGTGGCAATTTCGAGATCACGCCGGAGCCGTTCGCGCCAGCGCCGGCGATCAGAAGCTGCTGCGATTTGCTGGCGCTTAAGGCGCTGGAGGCCGGCGTCGAACTCAAGACGCGCATCGCCGCCGATTTGCCCGAGATCGTGGCGGACCGCCGGGCGGTCAATCAAATCCTGATCAACCTTATTTCCAATGCCATCAAGTTTACACCGCGCGGCGGCCGCGTCAGCGTGAGCGCGGTTTGCGATGGTCCAAAGCTTGCGGTCGCGGTTGAGGACACCGGCGTCGGCATCGGCGAGGCCGATCTGCCGCATCTGGGCGAGGCATTTTTCCAGGCGCGCGCGTCATACGATCGGCGGCACGACGGCACCGGCCTCGGCCTTTCGATCGTGAAAGGCCTGGTGCGCCTGCACGGCGGCGAAATGGATATCCACAGCCGACTGGGCGACGGCACGCGAGTGACGGTGCGCTTGCCGATCGAATGCGAAGGCATTCGCCCTGCCGTTGAGCTGATCAAGCTGGTCACCGAGCGAGCCCGCGAATTCGCCGCGCCCACCAACATCCAGGCGAAGAAAAGTGCGTAGACCCAGCCGGCGCGAGCAGCTCAGCGATTTTGACGGCGGCGCTGGTAAGCTGGCCGCCGCGATCGGCCGTCATCCGCGCGAATTCGTTGGCATTCTGATGGCGACGGTGGCCATCTCCGCGATTTTCATGAATGCGCTGTTCTTGCAGCGTGGCCCACATCCGGCGCCGATCTTCGCGACGCGGCCGCTGATGAAGCAAGATACGCCAGTCGCATTGCCGCGCTCGCGTGCGGCGGAGCCCCGTATCGCGCCTGTCGCGGTCGCCCGCAGCCAGGCGCAGATCATCCGCGATATTCAGCGCGAGCTTGGCCGTAAGGGCTTCTACGATGGCGTCGTCGACGGTATCTGGGGCGCCAAGACTGACGCGGCGGCGCGCGATTTTGTGCAGGCCGCCGGTTTGAAGATCACCGCGGAAGCGAGTGAAAGCCTGCTCCAGGCGATGGTCACCTCTAATGCCAAGGCGCAGAGCGTTCGAGCCGCTTTGCCCGAGCCTACGCGCAACGATCCGATCGCCGAGCTGATCGCGCCAACCAAGCAGATGCTCGCGATCCAACGCGCGCTGGCGGATTTCGGTTACGGGCAGATCAAGCCGACCGGAGTATACGATCCGGAGACGCAGGGAGCGATCGAAAAATTCGAGCGGGATCGTCGGCTGCCGGTAACCGGCCAGATATCCGATCGCCTTGCGCGCGAATTAGCCGCCATGACCGGGCGGCCGCTAGAGTAGTTGGCAATTCATATTTTTTTCGCGCATGATCTTTTCCGAAAACTGGTTCCCACTTTTCGGGATCATGCGCAATGCGGTTGAAATCCGGGATCTGGGTGGCGGCCTATTTGCGCCGCTGCAATATCGAAGGCGCCTTCGCGGCGGTGCGCCGGCACGGCGCTGAGGAAGCCGGCGCGGTTTTCATCAAGATCAATCGACTCGACGGCACCTCCACGTTGTATGGGCCGGCGCCGCAATCCGCCTTCGATGACGCGCAGCCGGCCGATCGCATTTTCACCGCCGCGCTCGGCGGCGCAAAACCGGTGCCGGAGGCCAATATCGAGGCCCGCCTGGTACGAGAAATCCGGTTCGACCCCGATGTGTGGATCATCGAGGTCGAGGACCGCGCCGGACGGAATTTCCTGGACGGCAATGTGGTGGCTTAGCGCCGCCTATTTCTCACCGGTCTTGACGAGCGAGGGCTGGACGATGCGGCCGCGATCGGAGCGATACCGCACCGGGGTCGAAAGCGAACGGGCGTCGCGACGCTCGTCGTCCCAATGTAGCGGCGCGTGCCCGGGCCGTGACCGGGCGTTCGATTGCCGCCAAATCGTAAGCATGTGCTCGGCGGTGGCCGGCGTGAGTTCATCGAAAAGGCGGGCGAGGTCGTAGACCCGCGCGACCGATTGCCCAATCGCTGGATTGAGAAACAGCAGAATGCGCTGGAGCACCGCGGCCGTCATGCCGAGCGCCTTGGCGGCGACCACGATCGGCTCGCCGGAGTGATCGCGTGTGATGCGCTCGGCCAGCTCCCGGCTGATACCAAGCGCACGTTCAAGCATGCGGCTGAACTCGCCGGGGTTGAGCTGCAAGGCCGCATTTTCCAGACGTCGGATCACTTCGCTCGCGGCCGGCGCCGGCCGGCGCGCCCTCGTCTCGGCCGCCACGTCGAGATTGGTCAAGATTAGGCAGCGTTCTTCGGCGCTGGCCGCAAAGAACAATTCGATCAGGTCATTTTTGGGTATCGGCTTGGCCTCGGTCTGGGCTGGCACGGGGGAGCCAGGCTGTGAGGAGGCGCTGGTAAGCTTTGCGAGAATAGCCGTCGGCGCGGCCGGGTAGGCACGACAGGCTTGCTGCCACAGCGGCGCAGGTCGGCGCATCGACGGCGTCGATCAGCCCCAGTGCTAGCTCAACATATTGAATTTCTTCGTCGGCGCTATGCGTCGTCTTCTGCACATAGAGGTCGGTGAGGACGCGCAGCAGGGTCGGGCGAATGTCGACGCCGTCCCGGCATGCCAGGTCGACCAGACCGTCGAGGGGAGGGTATGCGGAGGACTTCATCATGGCTGCTACGCTTTACGCACATCCGCACATTAGTCAGCGCGCGTTAGCAGACCGTTAACACTGTTTTTTAGATCCTTAAGCTTTTACAGCAGCTTAAGACCGACGTTCCTCGCGCGTTCCTCGGAATGTTCCTTACTTGTTTTCACCTTTGGTCCGGTGGACTTTCCGCGCCGCGGCCACGCGCCGGTGAGCTTCTAGCGTGTCCCGGTCGTAGACCTGGGCGGTGATCCGCCTTGTTGGTAGACATCGGCGCGGGCGTCATCGGTTTGCACGCGGCGTTGCTAAATCGTCCGAATTCCTGCTCGCCAATTCGGAAGCCGGTGCCAAGGTCTTTCTCAAGCTTTATCCGGAAACAGCGCCGCGTGGAGCCAGCCAGGCAGACGCGGTACGCTCGGTCCTATTCGCGGCCAAGCGGCGCATCCCGCTCTATCGGCCGCCTTATCCGAACACGAAGATGGGTTTCATCCATGAGGACGAATTCGTCCGGGACGCAAAATTTCTTGGTCTTGATGCGATAAAGGACGTGAAACCACTGTTTTCAGACGACATGATCGACGAGATCAACGATTTTGATCGCGCGAAAATCATCGACCAGGCGATAAATTACAAAATCTGACGGCGTTGGAATGATCCTGAAAAACCCCGGGGTTTGTCTGCCGGGGCTGGACTCTCAGATGCCGCGCTTAGAGCGGCGAGGAATGGCATCCGAGAACACG
>CAWFMZ010000035.1:0-42774 GCA_963817045.1 uncultured Alphaproteobacteria bacterium | reverse complement strand
CCGAAGGCAAAGGTCGGACGTTCGAATCGTCTCGGGCGCGCCAGCTTCGCGATTCTCGCCTTTTCGGAAATTTCAAAGACGTTCGGGCGAACCAATGCCGGGCAGCAATAACCGCGCTGGGGAGGAAACCATGCCGATTTCACGCCGCAGACTGATCATCACCCTCGGCCTTGGCTCCGCCGCCAGTCTGCTGCCGCGCACCGCGTTCGCCGCCTATCCGGACCGGCCGATCCGGCTGATCGTGCCGTTCGCGGCCGGCGGCAATGCCGACATTGTCGGCCGCCTGGTCGGCGAGCAGATGGGCCAGGCGCTGGGCCAGCCGGTGATCGTCGACAACCGCGGCGGCGCCGGCGGCAGCATCGGCGCCGAAGCGGTCGCGCGCGCGACGCCCGACGGCTACACTTTGCTAGTCGGCTCGAACGGACCGCTCACCGTCAATCCGTTCGTGCAGGCCAAGCTCGGCTACGATCCGCTCAAGGATTTCGCACCAGTCGCGCTGACCAGCTACGTGCCGCATGTGATCATCCTGAACGACAAGGTCGAGGCCAAGACGCTGCAAGAGCTGATCGCGCTGTCGAAGAAGCAGCCGGTGAGCATCGCCACCAGCGGCGTCGGCAGCGCGACGCATATGACGCTCGAGCGCTTCAAGGCGGCGACCGGCGCCGATATCACGCACATTCCCTATCGCAGCGGCGGCGCGCTGATGCCCGACCTGATCGGCGGCAGCATTCAGGCGGCGATGACCGAATTCTCCACCGCCTTGCCGCTGCACAAGGGCGGCAAGGCGCGCATCGTCGCCATCGCAGCGGCGCAGCGCTCGCAACTGGCGCCCGACATCGCGACCTTCATCGAGGGCGGCGTCAAGGATTTCACCGCCGCGAGCTATATCGGGATTCTGGCGCCCGCCGGCACGCCGGCTCCCATCATCGCGCAGTTGCAGAAGGCGATCGCCGGCGGTCTTACCAGCGGCACGGCGCCCGAGCGGTTGCGCGGCATGGGCTCGGAAATCGCCACGCCCGAGCAGATGACGCCGGACGGCTTTGCCGCCTTCATCCGCGCCGACTACGAGCATATGCGCCAGGCCGCCAAGCTCGCGGGCATCGAGCCGAAATGAGCGACGCGCTGCCGCGCGGCGCCTGCGACTGTCACTGCCACGTGTTCGGCCCGGCCGCGCGTTTTCCCTATACGGAGCCGCGCAGCTACACGCCCGCCGACGCGCCGCTGGAAGCCTATCTGGCCCTGCTCGACCGCCTCGGCTTCGACCGCGGCGTGCTGGTGCAACCGAGCGCCTATGGCCGCGACAACCGCGCCATGCTCGACGCACTCGCGCGCGAACCTAAACGCCTGCGCGGCGTTGCGGTCGGCGGCGCCGAGCTGACCGCGGCCACGTTCAAGCAATGGCACGCGGCCGGCGTGCGGGCTTTGCGCGCCAACGAGTTCCGCCGCGACGGCAAGGCCTACTATCAGAACGGCGTGACCTTAAAGGAGATCGAGCCGCTGCTGCCGCTGATCGCCGATCTCGGCTGGCACCTGCAGCTCTGGATCGATGCGCGCGACCTGCCCGACATGGCGGGCGCGCTTGCGCGCTTACCGGTGCCGGTGGTGGTCGATCACATGGGACGTCTTGAATATCATCACGGCACGCACAATGCCGGCTTCCAGGCCTTGCTGCGCGGCGTCGGCGAAGGAAGGCTGTGGGCGAAGCTATCGGGCACCTACCGGCTGGGCGCCACGCCGCCCGACTACGCGCAGGCGCGCCCGTTCCATGACGCGCTCATCGCCGCCAATCCGCGCAACCTGGTCTGGGGTACCGACTGGCCGCATCCGCGCCCCGAGGGCCCGGTGCCCGATGCCGCGCGCTTGCTGCAAGTGTTCCTCGAGTGGACGCAAGATCCGGCCCTGCGGCAGGCCATCCTCACCGACAATCCGGCGCGGCTTTACGATTTTCCGAAAGCGTGAGAAGCGCGATAGCAGCGCATTTTATTGAGCATGATCTTTGCCGAAAACCGGTTCCCACCCCGGATCAAGTCCGGGGCAGGCTTTTTTCGGGATCATGCTCTAACCATGCGCGCCGATTTGGGCTCTTCCCGCTTACGCCGCGGCTTCGGCACGTAGAGCTCGCCGAGCTGCATCATCGGCCGCGGCGTGACTACGATCGACATCAGGCGGTCGCGTAGCGCCTTGGGCGAGGTCGGCTTGAGCAGGAATTCGTTTACGCCGGCGCGCAGCGCCTCGATCACGGAAGAGCGGTGGGCGCGGCTGGTCAGCATGATGATCGGAATATTGGGACGCGGGAACACGCCGGGCGAGCGCACGATGCGCATCACCTCCATGCCGTTGAGCACCGGCATGTCCCATTCCAGCAACACGACGTCAGGGTCGCAGATGCGGATCGCCTCCAGCGCGCCGAGCCCGTCGGCGGCTTCGGTCACCGACTTGGCGCCGAGATTCATCAGCATCGTGCGCGTCAGCCGGCGCATAAAGGCGTTGCTGTCGGCGATCAGGATATCGAGGCTCTGGGTCAGAGGCTCAATCGACTTGGTATGCATCGGCTGGCGGCGCGCCCCGTTATTGTCGCGCCACACTAGGGGGCCAGAGGCTGCAGTTTTACTAAATCGAACCATTCAATTTGTTTCAATTCTCGGTCGCGTGAATTGTGGCCGTCCTTTCTTGTGCTGAACGAGGTATTACCGTTACGTTAATCGCTCGCGGCGCCGATACCGGGCACGCCGCTCTTGAGCAATCCATGCGTTATATCGACGCCTTCAATCATTTCTTCCCGAAACGATTCTTCGACGGCCTGGTGGAAACGCCGGCCGCGCAGAAAGACATGGGCAAGCGCGTGCGCGGCATCCCCGCGCTCTACGACCTCGACGAGCGGCTGCGGGTAGTCGATTCATTTCCCGACTATTCGCAGGTGCTCTCGCTCGGCATGCCCGCGATCGACCGCCTGTGGCCGGCCGACAAAGCCGCCGAATGGGCGAAGATCGGCAACGACGGTCTGGCCGAACTCGTCGCCAGATATCCCGGCCGTTTTCCCGGTTACGCCGCCTCGCTGCCGATGAATGCGCCGGTAGCGGCGGTGAAGGAGGCCGAACGCGCGCTCGCCGCTGGCGCCAACGCCATCCAGCTGCACACCAATGTCGACGGCGCTCCGCTCGATCAGGAGCAATTTCTTCCGATCTACGAGGTGATCGAGAAATCCGGGCGGCCGATCCTGCTGCATCCGATCCGCACCCGCGAAATGGCCGACTATCGCACCGAGGACAAATCGAAATACGAGATCAACAGCGTGATCGGCTGGCCGTTCGAGACCGGCGCGGCGCTGGCGCGGCTGGTGTTCTCCGGCATCATCGACCGCTTCCCGAACCTGAAGATCATCACGCACCATCTCGGCGGCATCATCCCCTATTTCGAGGGCCGCGTCGGCCACAGCTGGGACCAGCTCGGCGCGCGCACGTCGGATGAAGACTACGCTGCCATCCTCAAGCGGCTGAAGAAGCGGCCGCTCAACTATTTCAAGGAATTCTACGGCGATACCGCGCTCGCCGGCGCGCGCGCGCCGACCATCTGCGGCATCTCGTTTTTCACGCCCGACCGCGTGCTGTTTGCGTCCGACTGTCCGTTCGATCCGGAGAAGGGCAAGGGCTATATTCGCGCCACCATCGCGGTGATGGAATCGCTCGATCTGAGCGCCGACGACATGGCGAAAATCTGCCACCGCAACGCGCAGACGCTGTTCAGGCTCCAGCACTAGCTCGGCCGGGAGATATCAAATAGGGAGCACCGTGCGATGAAATTCGCTTCGATCGGCTCGCTCGCTGTTGCCGCGCTCGCGGTTTTTTGCGCCGCACCGGCCGCCGCGCAGGCGCCCTATCCCAACCACACGATCAAGCTGCTGGTGCCGATCCCGCCCGGTGGCGCGCCCGACGTCGCGGCGCGGCTGATCGGCCAATATCTTTCCGAATCCCTCGGCCAGCCGGTGGTGATCGAAAACCGCACCGGCGCCAACGGCAATATCGCCGGCGAGGCGGCGGCCAAGGCCGCGCCCGACGGCTACACATTGCTGCTGGCCGCCGACAGCGGCATCGTCATCAATCCGCACGTCTATTCCAAGATGCCGTTCGATACCTTGAAGGATCTCGTTCCGATCAGCAGCGTGGCGTCCAATCAATTCATTCTGTCGATCAATCCGAAGGTGCCGGCCAAGACGCTGCCGGAATTCATCGACTATGCGCGCAAGGCCGATCCGCCGATCGCCTTCGCGTCCGGCGGCGTCGGCAGCCAGCAGCATTTCGCCATGGAGCTGTTGATGCATCGCGCCGGCATTAAAATGCTCAGCGTCACCTATCGCGGCGGCACGCCCGCGATGGCCGCGGTGATCGCGGGCGAGACGCAAGTGCTGTTCGCCGGCGCCGCCAGCGCCGGACAGTTCCAGGCTGGCACGCTGCGCGCGCTGGCGGTGAGCGGCAAAGAGCGCTCGAAGCGGTTCCCCGAACTGCCGACCATCGGCGAATTCTATCCCGGCTACGACGTCGATATCTGGCTCGGCCTGTTCGCGCCGGCCGGCACCCCCGAACCGATCGTCGCCAAGCTGCGCCAGACGGTGCAGAGCCTGCTGGCGCGCCCGGAGGTGGCGGAGAAACTCAACGTATCGGGAAGCCTCGAACCGCTGATCCTGTCGCCGCAAGATTTTTCCGCGCTGATCCGCAAGGATTATGAAAAGTTCGGCAGGCTGGTGAAGGAATTCAATATCAAGATCAACTAGCGGTCGCTGAGACCGCCGGCTATCCGGCGTTCTATCCCAACCGCGTGGACAGAATCGAGGAAAGCCCGGCGTGATACCGGCTAGTGCATCCTCGGCGCCTTGAGGAATTTCGCCCGGTCGGACGAATTCACCCGCACGTCGAAGGTGACGCCTTCGCGATACAGCGTGAGCGGGACTTCCACGCCGGCTTGGCCGAGCGCCCAGACCTTGCGGTAGAAGTCGCGCGAGCGTGGACACCGTCTCGCCGTTGACCGCCAGGATCACGTCGCCGGTTTTCAGCTCGGCGCGCGCCGCCGGGCCCTTGGCCGCGATGCCGACCACCACGATCTTGTCCTCGATCTCGGTCGAATAGAGCCCGAGCCAGGGCCGCGCCGGCTTGTTGACGCGGCCGAATTTGCGCAGGTCGTCGAGGATCGGTTTGAGCAGATCGATCGGCACCACCATGTTGAGATGCTCGTTCTTGCCCTCGCGCGCGCGTTCGAGTTGCAAGGAGCCGATGCCGATCAGCTCGCCCTGCGGCGAAATCAGCGCGGTGCCGCCCCAATTGGGATGCGCCGGATAGGTGAAGATCGCCTGGTCCAGCACGTATTCCCAATAGCCGGCGAATTCCTGCTTGGCGGCGATGCGGCCGGCGAGCGAACGGGTGCGCCCGCCGGCGCCGCCGATCACCACGCGTTCGCCGATCTCGGCCGCGGCCGATGAGCCGAGCGGCAACGCCGGCAGATCGATGCGCCCGAGCGCCTGCACCAGCCCGAAGCCGGTCTCCTGGTCGGAGCCCAGCGCATGGCCTTCCATCACGCGGCCGTCGCCGAGATGCAGCCAGACGGTGGCCGCCTCGGTGATCAGGTAGCCGATGGTCAGCACCAGGCCGCCATCGATCAGCACGCCATTGCCGGCGCGCTCGACCCCGAGGGTTTCGGCGCTGAAGGCGTCGGGCGGAATGATCGAATGCAGGCCGACCACCGAGGAGAGCGCGCGCTCGAGATCGTAAGAATAGTCCTCCGCGCGCGGCTGCGCGGATGGCGGCACCTTCCATTCGGTCAACGAGGCCATGCCGGGCTTCCTATCCTTTAGTCCGCTATTTATCATACGCGACCGGGCGCGCGGGAATAGATGGCATCCGGCAAGATAAGGTGAAATCGCTAGACCATGACCCCGCTGTCCATTCTCGATGTCTCGCCGGTCTCGGCCGGTTCCACCGGCGCGCAGGCGTTGCGCAATTCGCTCGATCTGGCGCGCCTCGCCGACGGCTTAGGCTATGTGCGCTATTGGGTGGCCGAGCACCACAATATGCCGTCAATCGCGAGTTCCGCCCCCGACATCATGATCGGGCAGATCGCCGCCGTCACGAGCCGCATGCGCATCGGCGCCGGCGGCGTGATGCTGCCCAACCACGCCCCGCTGATGGTGGCCGAGCGCTTCAAGGTGCTGGAGGCGCTCTATCCCGGCCGCATCGATCTTGGCCTCGGCCGCGCGCCCGGCACCGATCCGGCCACCTTCCGCGCGCTGCGCCGCCGGCAGGACATCAGCGAGGCGGACGATTTCCTCGACCGCTTCAACGAATTGATGCTGCTGGAGACGCGCGGATTTCCCGCCGGCCATCCGTTCCACAATGTGCGAGCCATGCCGGCGGACGTGAGGCTGCCGCCGATCTATCTGCTCGGCTCGTCCGACCAGAGCGCGCAGCTGGCCGGCCGGATCGGCGCGGCATTCGCTTTCGCGCACCATTTCGCCAATTTCGATCCGGTGGAAGCGATGCGGATCTATCGCGACAATTTCCGTCCCTCGCCGTCGCACGACAAGCCTTCCGCGATTCTGGCGACCCATGTGGTGTGCGCCGACACCGATGCGGCAGCCGAGCGGCTGGCCTTGACCGCCGATCTCAATATCGTGCGCCGCGCCAAGGGCCAATTTCTCCCGCTCGCTTCGCCGGAAGAGGCCGCCGCTTACGACTATACACCGGTCGACCAAGCGCAGATCGCGCATAACCGCGCCCGCATGACGGTCGGTGCGCCGGCGACGATCAAAGCCAAGCTCGCGCCGTTGATCGCCGCCACACAGGCCGACGAGTTGATGGTGACGACCTTGGTCTTCAGCCACGAGGCGCGCAAGCATTCCTTCGAGCTGGTGGCGCGGGCGTTTGCTTAGCTGTCATTCCGGGGCGCGAGCGCAAGCGAGCGGGCCCGGAATGACGGGCAAAGAATTCCCGTGCTAAAAGATACGCGGGCGATAGGTTTTTCCGCTTTTGTCAGCGTTTGAAATACAGGGGAGGTTCCATTGGGTAAGCAGTTCACACTCACCACCACCGACAAGCATTCGCTCGGCGCCTACCGCGCCGATCCAAAAGGCGCAGCCAAGGGCGGCCTGGTCGTGGTGCAGGAGATTTTCGGCGTCAACCACCACATCCGCGCGGTCTGCGACCGGCTGGCGGCGCTTGGCTATGTGGCGGTGGCGCCCGCGGTGTTCGACCGTTTCGTGCGCAATTTCGAGTGCGGCTATACGCCCGACGAGATCGCCCATGCGCGCAGCTATCTTGGCAATCTTAACTGGGATCACATGATGGCGGACATCGCTGCCGGCGTCGGCGACCTGAAAGGCTCAGGCCCGCTCGGCGTGATCGGCTTCTGCATGGGCGGCACCGCGGCGTTTCTGGCGGCCTGCCGGATTCCCGGCCTGTCGGCGGCGGTCGCCTATTACGGCGGCACGATCGGCAAGTTCGCCGACGAGAAGCCGAAATGCCCGCTGCAGATGCACTTCGGCGAGAAGGACGAAGGCATTCCGATTAGCGTGGTGGACGAGATCAAGAAGAAGCAGCCGCAGGCGGAAACCTACATCTACCCGGGCGCGCCGCACGGCTTCTATTGCGACGAGCGCGCCAGCTACCGCAAAGAATCGGCCGATCTGGCCTGGAGCCGCACGCAGGAATTCCTCGGCAAGCATATGAAGAAGTGACCGGCGTTAGCCGGTCATCCCCGCGAAAGCGGGGATCCATCTCTTAGCTGCGAAGTGCTGGGTCCCCCGCCTACGCGGGGGACGACACTTATTGGTTAAAACCAGCGCTCCTTCACCACCACAGTGTCGCCGGGGCGCAAGGTATAGGTGAGCGGCACCTCGCCATTGCTCTGCTGGCCGAGCGCGTTGCGGGTGAGTTCGACCCTGCTCTTGTTGGCGCGCGGGGCGAAGCCGCCGGCGATCGCAATCGCTTTCTCCACCGTCATGTCGGCGACGTAAGGATATTGGCCGGGATTGGTCACCTCGCCGAGGATGAAGAACGGACGGTAGGTCTCGATTTCGACCGTCACATGCGGCTCGCGCACGTAGCCTTGTTTGAGCCGATCGGAGATCATCCGCGACAGTTGCTGGGTGGTGGCGCCGCGCGCCGGAACTACGTCGACCAGCGGCAGGTTCACATTGCCGCCGGCATCGACGATATAGGAATTGCTGATTCCGTCCTGGCCGAACACCACGATGCGCAGGCGGTCGCCGGCATCGAGTGTGTAGGGCGGCTCGTAGGGCGAGGCCGAGGCGTAGCCGTAAGGCGCCGCGACATAGGGACCGCCGGCGCCATATTGGGGCGTGGAATATTGCGGCGTGGCGTATTGTGGGGCGGCGTACTGAGGTGCCGCATTTTGCGGGGCGGCATACTGCGAGCGCCATATTGCATAACGTAAGGCTGCTGCACCGGCTGTTGCACGTAAGCCTGCGGCACGCCTGGCCGCGAGTTGAACAGCCCGCGCTCGCTGCCGGGCGCCGGCGGCGCCACCGGCTGCTGATAAGTTTGCTGAGCGTATTGCGGTTGCTGCACGTATCGCGGTAAGCGCCATTAACGCTTTATATGGTTAACAAACCCTCACCGGCCGGCCGGCGCGATAAAACCGCGCCACCGCAGCGTTTTTCGCCATTGCCCACTAAGACAACGGGCGCCCCTGGGGGCGCCCGCGGCATATTTTCAGGTTCGAATTCGGGACTTCAGCCGCTGGCAGCATGCGTCAGCTTGGCGCCGGTACCGATCGGGCACGACACCCCGGTGCCGCCGAGCCCGCAATAGCCGAATGGATTCTTGGCGAGATATTGCTGATGGTAGTCCTCGGCGAAATAAAATTCCGACGCATCGACGATCTCGGTGGTGATGACGCCGTAGCCCTTGCCCTTGATCGCCTGCTCATACATCGCCTTCGATGCCTCGGCGGCTTTGCGCTGCTCGGCGTTAAACGTGTAGATGCCGGAGCGGTACTGCGTGCCGGTGTCGTTGCCCTGACGCATGCCTTGCGTCGGGTCGTGGCTCTCCCAGAACGTCTTGAGCAGCGCCTCGTAGGAAATCTTTTTCGGGTCGTACACCACCAGCACCACTTCGTTGTGGCCGGTGCGGCCCGAGCAGACTTCCTCGTAGGTCGGATTGGGCGTCAGCCCGCCGGCATAGCCGACCGCGGTGACATGGATGCCGTCGCCCAGCTCCCAGAATTTGCGCTCGGCGCCCCAGAAGCAGCCGAGCCCGAATATCGCCTTTTGCGAGCCCTCCGGATAAGGCCCTTTGAGCGCGCGGGTGTTGACGAAGTGCGCGGCCGCGGTGCGGATCGGGTTATTGCGCCCGGGCAGCGCCTCGCCCGGTTTAGGCATCGCAATCGATTTCTTGAAGCCAAACATCGCGGATCCTCCTGCAATCTTTGAGCGCAATATAAGCGTGTGGAGGCCGACGAGAAATGCCGGAGCCGATCACGTCTCGGCCAGCCGTGCGCACGCGGCGTTCACGCCGGCGCGAGCGGGTCCTGCGCTATCGGGCATAACCGATCAGCGGCTTCTTCTTGCGGCCGAACAGAATGAGCAGGATGCCGACGAGGCCGAGCAGGCTCCAGCTCGGCGCTGCCAGGATGGAGACCATGACCGGGTCCCACAGCAAGCCCCCGGCATAGGGCTCAATCAGCGGTCTAAGCTTCGCCAGGCTACCCGCATTGATGAGCCCCCACAGGGCCCGCACGGTGGTGAGCGAGACGCTGTTGCCAGCGATCGACTTGGTGCCGTCATAGATCACCAGGATAAAGGCGGCGGCCAGACAGATCAGGCCGAGGAAGCGGAACAGAAAACGGATCATGGTTTAGGCGTCTTTTCCCTGCGTAGCGTACCGATTAGCGCGCGGCGCGGCCGGGTTCAACAAGGGAGTACCCCCCGCTTTACCTTGAGCCGCCGCCTCCGCTTCCGCTAACGTGCCCCTCGCCGGGCAGTACCGGTTGTGTCATGGAGTAGCAATGCCCCCCAAAAGCCCGCCCGGCCAGAATCGGCCAACTTTCACCGATCAAGAAGCCCTGCAGTTCCACAGCGGCGGCCGGCCCGGCAAGCTGGAAGTCGTCGCCACCAAGCCGATGGCGACCCAGCGCGACCTCTCGCTCGCCTATTCACCGGGCGTCGCCGTGCCGGTGCTCGCCATCGCCGCGGATCCGAGCCGCGCCTACGACTACACGGTGAAGGGCAATTTCGTCGCCGTCATCACCAACGGCACCGCCATCCTGGGACTGGGCAACCGCGGCGCGCTGGCGGCCAAACCCGTGATGGAAGGCAAGGCGGTGCTGTTCAAGCGCTTCGCCGACATCGACTCCATCGATCTGGAAGTCTCCACCGAGGACCCCGACCAGTTCATCAATTGCGTGCGCTATCTCGGCGCCGGCTGGGGCGGCATCAATCTGGAGGACATCAAGGCGCCGGAATGCTTCATCATCGAGCAGCGCTTGCGCGAGCTGCTCGACATCCCCGTGTTCCATGACGACCAGCACGGCACCGCGATCATCTCAGCGGCCGGATTGATCAACGCGCTCGATCTTACCGGGCGCGACATTCAGCACACCAAGCTGGTCTGCAACGGCGCGGGCGCCGCCGGCATTGCCTGCCTGGAACTGCTCAAGGCGATCGGCTTCAAGCCTGAAAACCTCATCCTGTGCGACACCAAGGGCGTTATCTATCAGGGCCGCACCGAAGGCATGAATCAGTGGAAGTCGGGCTACGCAATCAAGACATCGGCCCGCACACTTGCTGAAGCGTTCGAGGGCGCCGACGTGGCCTTCGGGCTCTCGGTCAAAGGTGCGTTTACCAAGGACATGATCAAATCGATGGCGGCCAAGCCGATCATCTTCGCCTTGGCCAATCCCGACCCGGAAATCACCGCCGAAGAGGTAGCGGAAGTGCGCGACGACGCCATCATGGCGACCGGCCGATCCGATTACCCCAACCAGGTCAATAACATTCTCGGTTTCCCTTTCATTTTCCGGGGCGCCCTCGATGTGCGCGCCTCCGCGATCAACATGGAGATGAAGATCGCCGCCGCCCGCGCGCTCGCCGATCTGGCGCGCGAGGACGTGCCTGACGAAGTCGCCGCCCTCTATGGGGCGCGGCCGAAATATGGACCCGAATACATCATTCCGGTGCCGTTCGATCCGCGGCTGATTTCCACGGTGCCGCCGGCGGTGGCGAAAGCCGCCATGGATACCGGCGTCGCCCGCAAGCCGATCGTCGACATGGACGCCTACCGCCAGCAGTTGAACGCGCGGCGCGATCCGATCGCCGGAACTCTGGTGCAGGTCTTTGCGCGCCTGCGTCGGCAGCCCAAGCGCGTGGTGTTCGCCGAGGGCGAGGAGGAGCAGGTGATCCGCGCCGCGGCCAGCTTCGTGCACCAGGGGCTAGGCACCGCGCTGCTGGTCGGCCGCGAGGACCTGGTGCGCGGGGCCGCAGCCGAGGCCGGCATCGAGCTCGGCGAAGGCATCGAGATCATCAATGCCCGGATGTCGACCCGCAACACCGTCTACCTCAACTTCTTGTACGAGCGGCTGCAGCGGCGCGGCTTTCTGCTGCGCGATTGCCAGCGCCTGATCAACCAAGACCGCAACCATTTCGCCGCCTGCATGGTCGCGCTCGGCGATGCCGACGCCATGGTGACCGGCGTGACCCGCAATTTCTCGGTCGCGCTTGCGGATGTGCAGCGCGTGATCGATCCCAAGCCCGGCCACCGCGTGATCGGCGTGTCACTGGTGGTGGCGCGCGGGCGCACGGTGCTGGTGGCCGACACCGCGGTCACCGAAATGCCGGAGGCGCACGAGATCGCCGAGATCGCCATCGAGGCCGCCGGCGTCGCGCGCCGGCTCGGCTATGAGCCGCGGCTGGCGCTGTTGGCATTCTCGACCTTCGGCCACCCGCAAGGCGAGCGCTCCGCGCGGGTGATCGAGGCTGTACGCATCCTCGACAGCAAGCGGGTCGATTTCGAATATGACGGCGAAATGGCCGCCGATGTGGCGCTCAACCCGGCGCTGGCCGCGCCCTATCCGTTCTGCCGGCTATCGGGTCCGGCTAACGTGCTGGTGATGCCGGCGTTTCATTCGGCCTCGATTTCTACCAAAATGTTGCAGGAGCTAGGCGGCGCCACTGTGATCGGGCCGTTGCTGGTCGGCCTCGACCGCCCGGTGCAGATCGTGCAGCTCGGCGCCAAGGACAATCAGCTCGTCAACATGGCGGCGCTTGCCGCCTATAATGTCAGCGGCTGACCTCAGTAGCTGTCATGGCCGGGCTTGTCCCGGCCATCCACGTCTTGTTTCATAGAAGAAAGGCGTGGATGCCCGGCACAAGGCCGGGAATGACTAAAGAGATTTGGGAGGGCGACTTGGCTAAGACCCTTTCCGGCGTGATCGCCGCCGTTGCCACGCCCATCGGTGAGGACGGCGCGCCCGACCTCAAGCGGGCGGTCAACCTGGCGCGTTATCTGCTCGACAACGGCTGCGACGGCCTCAACGTGCTCGGCACCACCGGCGAGGCCACCTCGTTCTCGCGCGATGAGCGCATGGCGGTGATGAGCGCCTACAAGGCGAAAGGGCTGCCGCTCGACCGCCTGATGGTGGGGACCGGCGCCGCCGCAGTATCGGATGCGGTCGCGCTCACCTGCCATGCCGCCGAACTCGGCTTCGCGGGCGCGCTGGTGCTGCCGCCGTTCTACTACAAGGGCGTGCCCGACGATGGGCTCGTCGGCTATATCGACACGCTGGTGACGGCGACGGCCGACAAGCCGATCCTGATCTACCTCTATCACTTCCCGGCAATGTCCGGCCTACCCTGGCACGTGGCGCTGATCCAGCGGCTGCTGCAATCCTTCCCGACCCGCATCGTGGGATTGAAAAATTCCTCCGGCGACATGGCGTTTGCCCGCTCGGTGGCGGCGATCTCGCCGGACTTCGCCGTGTTCCCCTCGACCGAGGCCGCGCTGATCGAGGCGCGCTCCGGCGCGTTCGCCGGCTGCATCTCGGCCACCGCCAATCTCAACGCCGATCTGTGTGCACGGGCCTGGCGCACGGGCGACCAGGCTGCGCTCGATGCGGCGGTGACGATCCGCAAGCTGTTCGACGGCAAGCCGCTGGTCTCTGGCGTGAAGGCGCTGCTCGCTCATATCCATGGCGATCCGGCGCTGGCGCGGGTCAAGCCGCCGCTCAGCGCCCTGTCGGCGTCCGATCGTACCGCCGTCATCGCCGGCCACGACGCGGTACGGGCCAAACGGGTGGCCTGACCGGACGGTTTGCGGGCGTTGACGCCTGGGCGGGGCCTTACTATAAGCCTCGCCGGTGGCGGCGAGCTTTATCGCCGCCCATTTTCTTGCAAAGAACGGTCTCTTTGGCGGACTTTTCCGCTGAGTAGCACCAGTTGCCAACGAGAGGCTGCATGGCCAATACCAGTTCCGCCCGCAAAGCCACGCGCAAGATCGCGCGCCGGACCATCGTCAACAAAACGCGCCGCTCGCTGCTGCGCAATTCGGTCCGCAAGATAGAGGAAGCGATCGCTAGCGGCGACCGCACGGCAGCCTTGGCGGCGTTCAAGGAAGCGGAACCGGCCATCATGCGCGCGGCGCAGCGCGGTGTCGTGCATAAGAACAATGCCAGCCGCAAAGTCTCGCGCCTCGCCCATCGGATCGCCAAACTCGCCAAGTGATCGACGGTCCGGCCATCGCGCAGGGACATTTTAGACCAAATTCGCGCGAATATCGGTTCAACGGCCGCGGCTCGCGTGACGCGCGTCGCCGGAGAGCCTCGCCGTAGTCATAACGTCATCGCGGCGTCAAATAGATTTGCTCGTCACGATATTGCTAGACAAAGTGCGGCGCTGGCCGCGCTTACGCCAATGTCTGCGTGCTTTTTTCGCGAGGGCTACCTTGAAAATTCGATCATGAATTTTTTTGCCACAGTAACGACTTAACGGGCATACGAAGGCGAGGACCACAAAATGCATATTTGATAGGCTTTTTTTGCAAGCCTCGTCATTTTAAATATTTCGCCGCCGCGCCCCGCCCGAAATGTAATTTCGACTTCGAAATTCCGTGCAACTCATCAACACGTTGCAAAACAATTTATGCACAGGCCGAGCGCCCTGCCACTACGCATTTTGGTCATGTGACACGCGCTTATCTGTGAATCCCATTGCGGGCCGATAACGCTTGTGTATTTTTAAAAAACGCGTTCGGAAGTCCCGGGCGTCATCAGTAAAAGGTCTCGCTTCACACTCATCGGTGGATGAGAACAGCTGTTGTTTGCCTGTTGGCATCAATTTCGGCCGTTCGAAACCCCCGGGCAAGGTTGGCGTCGCACATTTTGAATTTCGATCAAACGAAGACTTGCGCGGACCGCCGCGAGGCGGACGTGAGGCAGGCCACCGGGCGAAAGCCCATAAAGCAATTCGAGGGAGCAAGGTAATATGACAGCAGCGGGGCGAGTTTCGTTGTGCATGACCGGTACCATTGGATGCCCATCGTCCAATGTGAATTCGCGCCTCGCTGTCTCCCGTAATGCCCCGGTTTCATGCGCGACGCCTCCGCCTGCGGGCTGAAGCGCAGCAGCCTCGCCCCGCGCCGATGTCGTGCCGCCCGGCCTTAAGCCCCCTCGCGGCCCGAAAATCTCCCAAAGACATCGTCATCGAGTGAGTGTTGTTGCGTCCCGTTTCCGGCGCGTTGACGGCATCACGCCGTCAGGCCGAGCAACCGAGTCCGCTTAACCATTCAATCAGATAGAGAAATAAGATAATGTCGAACGCGGATCAGGAGAGCTGGTCACGGGTGAAGGGACGTCTGCGCGCCGAGGTTGGTGACGACGTCTATTCGAGCTGGTTTGCGCGCATGGACCTGGAGGCGATCGAGGACGGAACCGTGCGCCTGTCGGTGCCAACCCGATTCCTCAAGAGCTGGATTCAATCGCATTACGCCGAACGCGTGCTGGCCTGCTGGCAGGCGGAACAGGCGCAAGTCGGCCGCGTCGAGTTGATCGTTCGTTCGGCGGTATTGCGCTCGGCCATCGCCAAGCCCAAGGCCGAGCTCGAGACCGGCGCTGGCGATAGTGGCCGCTTCAACGCCAACAATGGCAATGGACGGCCGCTACCGGTCATCGATCCGGGCGTACATGAAGCGCTCGGCGGCTCGCCGCTCGACGCCCGCCTGACCTTCGAGACCTTCGTGGTCGGCCGCTCCAACACGCTCGCGCAAGCCGCCGCCAAGCAGGTGGCCGCCGCCCGGCGCGGCGACGCGGTGATGTTCAATCCGCTCTACATCCATGCCGGCGTCGGCCTCGGCAAGACGCATCTTCTCCAGGCCGTCACCTGGACCGGAAATGCCATAGGCGAGCGCAAGGTGCTGTATCTCACCGCCGAGAAGTTCATGTACGGCTTCGTCTCGGCCCTGCGCACGCAGACCGCGCTCGCCTTCAAGGAGGCCCTGCGCGGCATCGGCGTACTGGTGATCGACGACCTGCAATTCCTGCAAGGCAAGTCGACCCAGGCCGAATTCTGCCATACTCTCAATGCCTTAATAGATGCCGGCCGGCAGGTAGTAATCGCATCCGACCGCCCGCCGTCCGACCTCGAAAGCCTCGACGACCGGGTGCGGTCGCGGCTGGCCGGCGGCCTGGTGGTGGAAATGGGCCCGCTCGGCGAGGAGCTGCGCCTCGAGATCCTCAAATCGCGGGTAATGGCGGCGCGCGCACACCATCCCAGCTTCGACGTGCCGCTGCCGGTGCTCGGCTATATAGCCAAGACCGTCACCCACAATGGCCGCGACTTGGAAGGCGCGCTCAACCGCCTGCTCGCCCATAACAAGCTCACCGGCCATGCGGTCACCCTGGAAATGGCCGAGCGCGAGGTGCGCGATCTGATCCGCCCGCAGGAGCCCAAGCGGGTCAAGATCGAGGACATCCAGCGGGTGGTGGCGCGGCAATACAATGTCAGCCGTTCCGACCTGTTGTCGTCGCGCCGCACCGCCAACGTGGTCCGCCCGCGCCAGGTGGCGATGTATCTGGCCAAGACCCTGACCTTGAGGTCGCTGCCGGAAATCGGCCGGCGTTTCGGCGGCCGCGACCACACCACCGTGTTGCATGCGGTACGCAAGATCGAGGGCCTGGTCGGTAACGATATGGCGCTGGCCGAGGAAATCGAGATTTTGAAGCGGCAATTGCAAGAATAGCCGCCTCGCGCGCGCGGTCTATTGAGGCTTCGTCCCGGTATCCCCGGAACGAGGCCTTGATTTTTGCGGACAAATCCGACCCCCGGCTGTGGACGCCCTAGGGGAAATGGCGCCCGGCCGGAAAGCCGCCCTTGCGTAAACCTCGGTCTTTCGTCACCTTTGCTCCCCGGCCTCGCATTCCGCGAGCCGCCGGCTTGCCGTCGCGCCTGATTTCAAGGTGTTTTTGAAGGCGCCGAAGCGGGTCTCCCAATGAAAGTTACTGTCGAGCGTGCAGAACTGCTGAAGTCGCTGGGCCACGTGCACCGCGTGGTGGAACGGCGCAACACCATTCCCATTCTCGCCAACGTGCTGATCAAGGCCGACCGCGGCAAGCTCAGCATGAAGGCCACCGACCTCGATCTCGAAATCATCGACAGCGTCGCCGCCGAGGTGTCGCCGGGCGGCGCCACCACCGTGCCCGCGCACATGTTCTACGAGATCGTGCGCAAGCTGCCCGAGGGCGCGCAGATCGTTATCGAAGGTTCCGGCGACCGTGCCGTGCTCTCGCTGCGCGCCGGGCGCTCGCGCTTCACTCTGCAGACGCTGCCGGAAAGCGACTTCCCCGATCTCGCCGCCGGCGAGATGACCCATTCGTTCAAGCTCGCCGCCGCCGATCTCAAACGGCTGATCGACAAGACCCAGTTCGCGATCTCCACCGAGGAGACCCGCTATTATTTGAACGGCATCTATCTGCACACGGCGGGCACCGCCAAGGCCGCAACGCTGCGCGCGGTGGCGACCGACGGGCATCGGCTGGCGCAGGTCGAACTGCCGCTGCCGCAAGGCGCCGCCGGCATGCCCGGTATCATCGTGCCACGCAAGACCGTGGGCGAGGTGCAGCGGCTGATCGAAACCGGCGAAGGCGAGGTGACGATCGAATTGTCGGCCGGCAAAATCCGCTTCTCGATCGGCGACGTGGTGCTCACCAGTAAGCTGATCGACGGCACCTTCCCCGATTATGCGCGCGTGATCCCGGCCAACAACGACAAGAGTCTGATCGTCGACAAGAAGGATTTCGAGGCCGCGGTCGACCGCGTCTCCACCGTGTCGAGCGAGCGCGGCCGCGCGGTCAAGCTCTCGATCACGCGGCGGGCGGCTGGTGCTGTCGGTGACCAATCCCGATTCCGGCAGCGCGACCGAGGAACTCGAGGTCGAATACGCATCTGACCCGCTCGATATCGGATTTAATTCGCGCTATCTGCTCGACATCGCCGCGCAGATCGAGGGCGAAGTGGCCGTGCTCAAGCTCGCCGACCCCGGCTCGCCCACTTTGATCCAGGACAAAGACGCCAAGGGCGCGCTTTATGTACTAATGCCGATGCGGGTGTGAGGCGTGGCCGTGGTGCCCCGGAGGAGCGAGCCTAGGTGGGCGAGCGACGATCCGGGACTATAAAAGGCAAGACCGACACGGCCACCCGCTAGGCCGCGTTGCCTACAACGTCCACCGGCTACTTGAAGAGAAACCGCATGAGCATCTCAGAAGATATTTTGAAAAGGGAAGACCTTCGCTCGCATCGTTTTGGCGAGACTTGGCGGACCTTGATTCCGGAAGTCTTCCGGGACGTGCCCACCTATTACGACCAAGGCAATGCGGTCGCCTCGCTCGGGACCTGTGCCTGCTGGAGCAATATCTTCGCGTCCGCAATCCACCGCCATCTGCCGCGCGGCGCCAAGGTGCTCGATGTCTGTTCGGGCACCCATGACATCCCGCTGCGGCTTTTGGCGCTCGATCCGACGCTCGAAATCCATAGCGTGGACGGCAGCCCGCACATGACGGCCGAGGGTCAGCGCCGCGCCCGCGAGCGCAATCTGACGATTGATGCACGCGTCTGCGACGCCCATGTGCTGCCATTTGCCGACAATTCGTTCGATGCCGTGACGCTGCAATTCGCCTCGCGCCATCTCGAGATCATTCGGGCGTTCAAGGAAATCCATCGGGTGCTCAAGCCGGGCGGCATCTTCTGCCATGACGACATGCTACGCCCGGCATCGCGGATCATCGAGGTGCCGTACTTGGCCTATCTGCGCTTCTCGGTCTGGTTTACCGCAAAACTTTTCGGGAGTTCGGCCGAGAGCAAGATGTGCGTTGGCTACTTCGCGGATGCCATTCGGCACTTCTATAAGCCGCGCGAATTGGATGAGCTGCTCACGGCGCTTGGTTTTGCCGGCATCGAAAATCGCGATTTTCTCACCGGCGTCATGTCCTACCACATCGCGCGCAAGCCGACGGTTTAGCGAGCGGGCTCAAGCGCCCGCTCGCATAGCCGCGTAGCCGAATTCGTCATGCCCGGGCCTGTACCGGGCATTCGCGTTTTCGGCGAAGCAACAAGCAAGGCGTGGATGGCGACAAGCCCGGCCATGACGGGTAAAAGCGAGGCGATGACCTCCGCCTTCATCCGCCGCCTGACGCTGACCAATTTTCGCAGCTACCACGCCGCGCAGATCGAGCTCGCCGGTGCGGGACCCGTGGCGCTGACCGGAACCAATGGCGCCGGCAAGACCAATCTGGTCGAGGCGATCTCGCTGCTGGCGCCCGGCCGCGGCTTGCGCCGCGCCACCATGGAGGAATTGGCGTTTTCCGAAGGCGACGGCGCCTGGGCGGTGGCGGCCGAGATCGAGGGCATGCTGGGTCTGGCCACGCTCGGCACCGGCATCGATCCGCCGGCCGGCGAGGATTCAGCACCCTCACGCAAATGCCGCGTCGACCGCGAAGCGGTCTCCTCGGCGACGGCCTTCGCCGACCACCTGCGCGTGGTGTGGCTGGTGCCGGCCATGGATCCGCTGTTCAACGGGCCGGCCTCCGAGCGCCGCCGCTTCCTCGACCGGTTGGTGCTGGCGGTCGATGCGCAGCATTCCAGCCGCGTCGCCGCGCTCGAGCGTTCCCTGCGTTCGCGCAACCGCCTGCTGGAAGACGCGCACAGCGACCCCCATTGGCTCGATGCGGTCGAGCACGAGACCGCCGAGGTGGCGGTGGCGGTGGCGGCCGCGCGTGCGGAAACGGTCAACCGCCTTGCCGGCGCGCTCTCCGCCGCGCGCGAGCAGGCGCCGGGATTTCCGGATGCCGAGGTCGCGCTCGACGGCTGGATGGAGAAACTGCTGCCCCATCACAGCGCGGTCGAGATCGAGGACCGCTACCGTGTCTTGCTGAAGGATAACCGCGCACGCGACGGCGCCGCCGGCCGCACGCTCGACGGCCCGCATTTATCCGATCTTCGCGTGACCCATGCCAGCAAGGGTATTCCGGCGTCGGAGGCTTCGACCGGCGAGCAGAAGGCACTGCTGATCCGCCTGGTGCTCGCGCATGCCGGCCTGATCAAGGAGATGACCGGCTTCGCGCCACTGCTGCTGCTCGACGAGATTGTCGCCCATCTTGATCCGGCCCGCCGCGCGGCGCTGTACGACGCGCTTTTCAATCTCGGTGCCCAGGTATGGATGACCGGCGCCGATCCGGCGGCATTCGGCGACATTGTCGGCCGCGCACAAGTCTTCGAGGTGTGCGCCGGTATGGTGCAGCCGGCGCCAGCGAAGCTCGGCTAATCGCCCGCGCTAAGGCACGCTTGCGAATCGTCGCCGTAAGGGGGCGATTCGGGCGCCAACCGGGCTCAAAAAAACGCTGATTTTTGGGCCACACACTCTTAAAAAAGTCATTTTGAATCAACATATTAACAGTGGTGACTTTGCTCTGTACGAGACCCAGATTTCGTGCCACACCAAACGACAAATCCGACTCATTTTTTCGCCCGTTTTGAGGGTGCTGCCGATGGCTGAACCAGCCCGAAATATCCCATCCGACTATGGCGACTACGGCGCGGAATCGATCAAGGTCCTCAAGGGCCTCGACGCCGTGCGCAAGCGCCCGGGCATGTATATCGGCGACACCGACGACGGCTCCGGCCTCCACCACATGGTCTACGAGGTGGTCGACAACGCCATCGACGAGGCGCTTGCAGGCTTTGCCACTGAAGTCGTGGCCTCGCTCAACCCGGACGGCTCGGTGACGGTGCGCGACAACGGCCGCGGCGTTCCGACCGACATCCACAAGGGCGAAGGCATTTCGGCGGCCGAGGTCATCATGACCCAGCTGCATGCCGGCGGAAAATTCGACCAGAATTCCTACAAGGTGTCCGGCGGCCTGCACGGCGTCGGCGTCTCGGTGGTCAACGCGCTCTCCAGCTGGCTCAAGCTCACCATCTGGCGCGACGGCAAAGAGCATTTCATGGAGTTCGCCGACGGCGTCGCGGTAGCGCCGCTGAAGGTCGTCGGCGATAGCGGCGGCAAGCGCGGCACCGAAGTGACGTTCTTTCCCTCGCCGAAGACCTTCACCATGGTCGAGTTCGATTTCGCCACGCTTGAGCATCGCCTGCGCGAGCTCGCGTTCCTCAATTCCGGCGTCACCATCGTGCTCTCCGACATGCGCCATGCGGTCGAGAAGCGCGAGGAGATGAAATACGAGGGCGGCGTCGAGGCGTTCGTGAAATATCTCGACCGCAACAAGACGCCGCTGATTCCCAATCCGATCATGATCAAGGCCGAGCGCGAAGGCGTCACGGTGGAAAGCGCGCTGTGGTGGAACGACGGCTATCACGAGAGCGTGCTCTGCTTCACCAATAACATCCCGCAGCGCGACGGCGGCACTCATTTGGCCGGCTTCCGCGGCGCGCTCACCCGCCAGATCACGCAATATGCCGAGACCATCGGCACCACGCGCAAAGAGAAGGTGGCGCTCACCGGCGACGACTGCCGCGAAGGCCTGACCGCCGTGCTGTCCTGCAAGGTGCCGGACCCGAAATTCTCCTCGCAGACCAAGGACAAATTGGTCTCTTCGGAAGTGCGCCCCGTGGTCGAGAACGTGATCAACCAGGCGCTACAGGACTGGTTCGAGATCCATCCCGCCGAAGCGCGCGTCATCGTCGGCAAGGTGGTGGAAGCCGCCGCCGCGCGCGAAGCCGCACGCAAGGCGCGCGAACTCACCCGCCGCAAAGGCGCGCTCGACGTGTCGTCATTGCCAGGTAAGCTCGCCGACTGCCAGCAGCGCGATCCCGCCAAGTCCGAACTGTTCATCGTCGAGGGCGACTCGGCCGGCGGCTCCGCCAAGCAGGGCCGCAATCGCGAATTCCAGGCGGTGCTGCCGCTGCGCGGCAAGATTCTCAACGTCGAGCGCGCGCGCTTCGACAAGATGCTGGGGAGCCAGGAAATCGGCACACTGATCACCGCGCTCGGCACCGGCATCGGTCGCGACGAGTTCAATCCCGACAAGCTGCGCTACCACAAGATCATCATCATGACCGACGCCGACGTGGACGGCAGCCACATCCGCACGCTGCTGCTCACGTTCTTCTTCCGGCAGATGGAGGAGCTGATCAAGCGCGGCCACATCTTCATCGCGCAGCCGCCGCTGTACAAAGTCTCGCGCGGCAAGTCCGAGCAATATCTCAAGGACGAGCGTGCGCTCGAGGACTATCTGATCGCGACCGGCCTTGAGGATTCGGTGCTGCGGCTCGCCTCCGGCGAGGAGCGCGCCGGCGAGGACCTGCGCAAGCTGGTCGAGGAAGCGCGCGCCATCCGCAACAACCTCAATGGGCTGCACAGCCGCTATAACCGCAAGGTGATCGAGCAGGCGGCAATCGCCGGCGTGCTGACGCCGAAAGTCACCGACGATCCCAAGACCGGAGCCGCTGCCGCCGACTACATCGCCAAGCGGCTCGATGCGCTCGAGGAAGAGACCGAGCGCGGTTGGAAGGGCTCATTCGACGAGAACGGTTTCCATTTCGAGCGCACGGTGCGCGGCGTGAAGGAAGTCGCCGTGATCGATCAGGCGCTGCTCGGCTCCGCCGACGCCCGCAAGCTCGACGAATATGCCTTAACGCTGCAGCAGGTCTATCCGCGCCCGACCCCGCCGGCCATGCTGCGCCGCAAGGACGAGACCACCCCGATTCACGGACCCGTGGGCCTGTTCGAGGCGCTCACCGGTGCCGGCCGCAAGGGCATCTCGATGCAGCGCTACAAAGGGCTGGGGGAAATGAACCCCGAGCAATTGTGGCAGACCACGCTCGACGTTAATGCGCGCTCGCTCTTACAGGTCCGCATCAAGGAAGTGGACGAGGCGAATGTGCTGTTCGACCAGCTCATGGGTGATCTGGTCGAGCCGCGCCGCCAGTTCATCCAGGACAACGCGCTGAGTGCGAGCGTGGATGTGTAATTTCCTCGTCATGCCCGCGCTTGTCGCAGGCATCCACGTCTTAACGGCTTCGCAATTCAAGTAAGGCGTGGATGGCCGGGACGAGCCCGGCCATGACGGCTGAGGGCTACGACATCAGCTTGGCGCCGAGCGCCAGGCCGATGACCAAGGCTCCGACAAATAGCACCAGAAAAATACCGAACAGCCATTGCGCGATGGTGGCGGCGGTAGCCTCGACATCGCTGAAGCCGAATAGGCCGGCAACGATAGCAATCAGCAGAAAGATAAAGGCCCATTTCAGCATCGGCGGCTCCTGCGCGCGGCTTACCGACCTTAAATAAGTTTGGCTGCCACCGGGTTCCAGGGCTGGTTTAGGGCTTCGGCGCAATCGAGCGCGGATCGCGCGGCGGCCAGCGGCCGGCATCGACGCGGACGAGGAAATCGCCGACCACCTGATTGAACAGACCCGGCTCCTCCAGGTTCACCACATGGCCGGTCTTCGGGAACACGACCAGGCCCGAGGCGGCGATGGTGCTCTTGAGGAACAGGCTCGGCTCAATGCAGCGGTCGTCCTCGTCGCCGACCACGATTAGCGCGGGGATCGTTAGCCGGCGGATACCGTCCTCGAAATCGTAGAGCGACGGCCGCGCGCCCTGGAAACCGCGCGAGGTATGGGCCGAGCCTTGCGCGTCGTGCTCGGCCAGATGCTTGGAAAATTTCGCGAAGCCGCGCGCATCCTTGATCGCGAACGGAATGCGGCTTGGACCGTTGCCGTAGGTCTTGGCCACCGCGGCCGGGCCCTCGCGCTCGAACATCAGCGCGAGTTCGCGTGAATTCTTATGAAAAGTTTCCGTGTACCAGCGCTCGCTGCCCGAGCCGGTGCCGGCGAGCGTCATCGTGCGCACGCGGCCCGGATGATTGAGCGCAACCTGTAGCGTGGTGTAGCCGCCCATCGACAGGCCGACGATGTGCGCCTGCTCGATGCGTAAATGATCGAGCACGGCGACACAATCGCGCATGACATGCCTGTAGCTGTAAACGTCGCCCGCTGCCGGCACGTCGGACGGCGTGTAGCCGCGCGCGGCATAGGCGATGCAACGGTAGCGTTTGCCGAATTCGCGCAGTTGCGGCTCCCAGCTGCGATGGTCGCCGGCGAATTCGTGCACGAACAGCACGGCCTCGCCCTGCCCCACCTCTTCGTAGTAGAGCCGCACTTTGTCGGATGTGATGGCGTAAGGCATGCGAGACGGTCCCTTCCGGCGCGGCACTCTATACGGAGTTCACGCTCGACCGGAAGCCACCGCCGATTGCCGCGCAAAAAGCGAAACGGCCGGCAAATCGCCGGCCGCGATCTTGAATTCGTTGCGCGGAGGTCAGCTCGGGTGGCGGGCGGCCCAGCCCAGATCCATGCGCCGGCGCCAGGCGGTCTGCCGCAGGCCCATCAGCCGTTGCGCGGTGGCCTTGGCTTCAGAGTGGCTGGCCGCCGCGCAGGTGCGGTATTCGAGGTCGGAGACGCGTGACACCAGCGGCTGCCGGCGAAAAAAACGGGCGAACGGACTGACGCCGCCCTTGACCTTCAACTCGGAGATCGCATGGGCCACATTGCTGGCGTGGCCGAAAGCCATCACCCGGCCGGTCATGGTGTGGCGAACCTCGTAAACCCCTGGGCCCATCGGCGCTTCGATGTGATCGCCGGTGTCTACATCGGGAAACCGTTTCCAGCTGCTCCAGGTCTGCATCATGCAAAGTCCTTCGAATTGTCGCGAACGCGCACCCAGAACGTGAGAACTACCCTTTGGTTCCGCTAGGTCAACGGGCCCTGTTGATAATTCACCGCCGGCCGGCGCGAAGCGGGGCGGCCGCGCTTTCACGTATTGTTGATAGGCAAGCCCCCTTAAGTCGCGCCCGCAGTCAGTGGCCGGGCAGCACCAGGACTTTCCGCTTGGCCGGCAGGCTGGCCTTGGACACCAGCGTCGAGGGGACTTCGGCGATCTCCACCTCCCATTCCTGCCGCACGCGCTGCAGGAAGCGGTCGAGCGTATAGGCGCTGAAATAGTGCATCGGGATCATCAGCGGTGCCTTCAGCGCGTGCAGCACCTCGACCATGCCCTCGAGGTCGAGTGTGTAATTGCCGTCCACCGGCACCAGCACCACGTCGACGCGGCCGATTTCGTTGAGCTGCTGTTGCGTGAGCGTGTGATGCAGATGGCCGAGATGGGCGATACATAGATTGGCGACCTCGAAGACGAAGATCGAATTGCCGTGGCGCTCGGTGCCGCCGTCCCAGCGGCGAATATTGGTCGGCACGTTGCGCACACGCACGTCCTTATATTGCAGGTCGACACGCGCCGGCTTTTCCTCCTCAGTCCAGCCGCGCAATACGTATTTGATGCTCGCGGCGGGATTGTCGGTGTAGTGGGTGGTGTGCGCGTGATTCATGGTCACGATGTCGGGCAGCACCGGCGACCTGACATAGTCGTTGTAGTCGGTGGCGATGCGCACGAACTGCGGACTCTCGATTAGAAAGGTCGAATGGCCGATATAACTGAGGCGCACCTGATCGGGCTCTAGGGCGGCAAGGCGAAATGCGGCGGGCACCGCAAACGGCGGTCGCATCGCCACCAAGCCCGGACAGCTTTCGGTCATTTCCGGCTTCATCGCCGGCGGTGCCGCGCCCTGAGCGGACGCCTGATTCACCGTCGCAAACACCGCTGATGCCGCTATGGCGGCTTTCAACCAGTTACCGAGCATAAGATCACCCGAGCCAATCCGGCAGCGGAAATCTGACACGGTTTGGGCGGGCTCGCCACTAGCTTCACGTATAAATGAAAACGGCGCCCGCGGGCGCCGCTTTCAACGTCGTTTCAATTCTGCGTTCAGAACGATTCGAAATAGCGGCGGTCGCGCAGCGACACGATGATGCCCCTTGGCGTCACCACCATCCAGCGGCCGTCCTGCCGCTTGACCTGCTCCACCGGACCGAGACCAGGCAACGGCGCACCCGGCACGACTTGATAAATATCGCCGTGATTTTCCACATCGACGTAGCCGCCGCGGGCGTCGCGGATAGTCCAGCTCTGCACTACCGGCGTCCGCGCGGGCGGCTGGGTTTCCTCCGCAGCAACGCGCGGCGCCGGGCGCGGCGGCGGCAGCGGCGCCAGAATTGGTGCCGCCGTCTGCGGCGCCGAGATCGAGCCGGTGATCTCCGCGCTCGCCTGATCGAGGCGTTCGGTAATCTTGCCGATCTGGGTGTGTGCCGACTTGTTCGCCTGCTCGAGGCTCGCTTTCAAAGTCGTGATTTCCTTGCCGAGCCGGGCGATCGATTGCTGCATTGCCCGGTTCTCTTCGATGGCGGCAACGTCGGGGCGCGCGGGCGCGGAAAATCCGCCGCTCGCGAGCGCGCCGACCACGGTGCCGAGCGCCGCCGCGATCGCCACCGAGGCGGCGAGTAAGGCATAGCGTTTGTGACGCGCTTTCACGGCCAAGCGCGGCCGCGGCGCGGGCGCCGCCGCCACGATCGGTTCGACCGCCGGCTCGGGCGTTCGGTGGAAGTGGCGGGCGTTTCGGTGCCCTGCGATAGCGGCGGCGATTCGACAGTCGGCAGCTCACTCTTGGCCTGCGCCGCCTCGCCCTCTGTGATCTTGGTGTCCTTGCGCTTGGCCATGGCGGCTCCTCGAATGGCTGTTCACCAATCGCTAACCACGTTTGGTTACCAATCGGTTACCAATGGCGCGCGGCGCGGCGGCCCGCGCCGGAGCAATCCCGGATTTTCAGATGCGCTAGACCGGCAGGCCGTTTTCGGCGGCCAATGCCTTGAGCGAGACCGCCGGCCGCGCGCCGACATGCTGGATCACTTCGGCGGCCGCCAGCGCGCCGAGACGGGCGGCGGTGCGATGGTCCTTGCCGCTCGCTAGGCCGACCAGGAAACCGGCGGCGAATAGATCGCCGGCGCCGGTGACATCGGCCACGCCTTCGATCGGCATCGCCTGCACCGCCTCGACCGCATTGCGGGTGACCACCACGCAGCCTTTCTCGCTGCGCGTCACCACCGCGAGCTTGGCGTCGTGCCGCAGAGCCTTGACCGCGGTGTCGAAGTCGGCGGTCTCATAAAGGCTGTGCAGCTCGTGCTCATTGGCGAAAACGATGTCCACCGTCCCTTTGCGGATCAGCGCGAGGAATTCCGCGCGGTAGCGATCGACGCAGAACGCATCCGACAACGTGAGTGCGACCCTTCGGGAGGCTTTGTGCGCTACCGCCGCCGCCTTCACGAAGGCTTCCTTGGCCTGCGGCGGATCCCACAGATAGCCTTCGAGATAAACGATCGCGGCGCTCGCAACCTTGGCTTCGTCAATGTCGGAAGGCTTGAGATCCTGTGCCGCGCCGAGAAAGGTATTCATGGTGCGCTCGCCGTCTGGCGTCACCATAATGTAGCAGCGCGCGGTCGAAGGGCCATCGCTCGCGGGCTTGGTGTCAAAGGCAACGCGGGCGGCCCGGATATCGTGGGCGAAGGTGCGGCCGAGCTCGTCGTCCTTGACCTTGCCGACGAAGGCGGCGCGGCTGCCGAAGCTCGCCACGCCGACGATGGTATTGGCCGCCGAGCCGCCCGAGCTTTCCACCGCCGGCCCCATCGCCTGATAGATCTTCTCGGCGCGCGCCTCGTCGATCAGTGCCATGGTGCCCTTGTGCATGCCGTGCGCGACCAGGAAATCGTCCTCGGTGCGGGCGATGACGTCGACGATGGCGTTGCCGATGCCGATGACGTCGTAGCGGGGGGCGGTCATGCGTTACCTCGTGGATAGCGCGCGCACTATATCGGGCGAACGCGCCGCGGCAAACGCCATGACCGGAAGCCGAACGCTCCGCCTAGTGACGGGGCGGAAGCCTTTTCAGCACTTCCATACTCCACCAGAGAAGTAGCCAGCGATCAGAATACCGAGCGCCACTTTCACCAATTGGATGATCAGCTCATCTTTGCTCATGCGAAAGCCCACCCGCCGCTCGCCCGCCCGCCGTCCCGACAGCTCCGTCCCACGATACGGGGCGGCACCGCCTTTGATATTGATCTCCCGTGTCGACGCGAGACCTTGGTTGTGCTCGCAGCGGGGGTTGCACGGCAAACGCCATCATGCGATGTGGCCGGCATAGTGGCGAGGGACAATCGAAATGGCGTTTAAGGAACGCGTGTTTTCCGGCGTGCAGCCGACCGGCAACCTGCACCTCGGCAATTATCTCGGCGCGATCGTCAAATTCGTCGCGCTGCAGGAGCGCTACGACTGCATCTATTGCGTGGTCGACCTACACGCCATCACGGTGTGGCAGGACCCCAGCGAATTGCCGCGCGCCACGCGCGAGGTGACCGCCGCGTTTCTGGCCTGCGGTATCGATGCCAAGAAGCAGATCATCTTCAACCAGAGCCAGGTCGCCGAGCACGCCGAGTTGGCCTGGGTGTTCAACTGCGTCGCGCGCATGGGCTGGCTCAACCGCATGACCCAGTTCAAGGAGAAGGCCGGCAAGGACCGCGAAAACGCCTCGGTCGGCCTGTACGTCTATCCGAACCTGATGGCGGCCGACATTCTGGTCTACCGCGGCACCCACGTGCCGGTGGGCGAGGACCAGAAGCAGCATCTTGAGTTGTCGCGCGACATCGCGCAGAAATTCAACAACGACTTCGCGCAGTCGATTCACGCGCACGGCTACGGCGACGCATTCTTCCCGCTGCCGGAGCCGCTGATCCAGGGACCGGCGACGCGGGTAATGTCGCTGCGTGACGGCGCCAAGAAAATGTCGAAGTCGGAGCCCTCGGATTATTCGCGTATCAACCTGACCGACGATGCCGACGCCATCGCGCAGAAAATCCGCAAGGCGAAAACCGATCCCGAACCGCTGCCGAGCGAGGAGAAGGGCCTCGAACCGCGGCCCGAGGCCGACAACCTGGTCGGCATCTATGCGGCGTTGCAAGGCGTGAGCAAGGCGCAGGTGCTCGGCGAATTCGGCGGCGGTCAGTTCTCGACCTTCAAGGCCGCGCTGGTCGACGTCGCGGTCGCCAAGCTCGGACCGATCGGCGCGGAAATGAAGCGGCTGATGCAGGACCCGGTCTATATCGATTCCGTTCTGGCCGATGGGTCTGAGCGCGCGCAAGCGCTCGCCGCCGAAACCATGAAGGCTGTCAAGGACATCGTCGGCTTCGTGCGCCGCTAGTTTCCTCGCCTCGCCGTGCCGCTTGTCGGCGACGGCGGCCGGCGTGCCACCATTTGCAACTTGTGCGTCCATGACAATCGAGCGCACCGGGAGCGGCGATGAGCACCAAGCGGCGCAGTTACGAGAAAGGCCACAAGCGCAAATACCTGGTCGTCATCGACGACACCGAGGAATGCGACCGCGCCGTATATTGGGCGGCCAAGCGCGCCGGCCGCACCAAGTCGCAACTGGTGATGCTGCGCGTGATCGAAACCGGCGACCGCAACCAGCAATGGCTGGGCGTCGCCGACATCATGAAGGCCGAGGCGATGGAAGCGGCCAAGGTGGCGCTCAACAAGTACGCCGCACGCGCCAAGGACATCGCCCACATCGCGCCGGACCGCGTGATCCGCGAGGGCGACCCGGCCGAGGAGATCGTCAAGCTGATCGACGAGGATGCCGACATCGGAATTTTGGTGCTGGCCGCCGGCACCGCCAAGGAAGGCCCCGGCCCGTTGGTTTCCAGCCTGACCAAGACCGCCGGCACCTTCCCGATTCCGGTGGCCATCGTACCGGGGCACCTGAGCGATGAAGACATCGACGCCAGTTCGTGATTATCGCCGGTTTTCCGCCGGTTGACCTCGCCCTGCGCAAGGGCCATTTATCAGCTATAGTCCATGCCATCCACGGGCCTTGAACCCGCAAGGAGCCGACAATGTTCATCCAGACCGAAGCCACGCCCAATCCGGCGACGCTGAAATTCCTGCCGGGACGAGCCGTGCTCGAATCCGGCACCCTCGACATGGCAAACAAGGAAGCCGCCAGGCAATCGCCGCTGGCCGAGCGGCTGTTCGAGGTTCCGAATGTCAGCGGCGTGTTCTTCGGCTCCGATTTCATCTCCATCACCAAGAGCGAAGGCGACTGGCAGCAGATCAAGCCGGCGATCCTCGGCGCCATCATGGAGCATTTCATGAGCGGCGCACCGCTGCTGGCGAGTGGGGCCGAGCCGGCGCCGGCGAACGACGAGTTCTTCGACGCCGCCGATACCGAAACCGTCGCCATCATCAAGGACCTGATCGAGACGCGCGTGCGCCCGGCAGTGGCCGGCGACGGCGGCGACATCACCTTCAAGGGCTACAAGGAAGGCGTCGTTTATCTCACCATGAAGGGCGCCTGCTCGGGCTGCCCGTCCTCGACCGCCACGCTGCAGCACGGCATCCAGAACCTGCTCAAGCATTTTGTGCCCGACGTGGTCGAAGTACGGCCGGTGTGAGCGATGGAAACTAGTCATGCCCCGCGAAAGCGGGGCATCCAGTAACCTCGAATCTTACGGACAATTGAATTGTCCGGATTGCTGGATCATCCGCTTTCGCGGATGATGACGGTTTAGGTCGATTCTCATGCGTATCCTTGCCATCGATACCGCGCTTGAGGCCTGCTCGGCCGCCGTGCTCGACACCGAGCAAGCGGCGATTACCGCGCATGAATCGCTCGCCATGGTGCGCGGCCACGCCGAAGCCTTGATGCCGCTGGTCGCGCGCGTGCTCGACCGCGCCGGTCTCGAATTCGCCGCGCTCGACCGCATCGCGGTCACCACCGGACCCGGCAGTTTCACCGGCCTGCGCGTCGGCATCGCCGCCGCGCGCGGGCTCGCGCTCGCCGCCGGCAAACCGGCGGTCGGCCTGACCACGCTCGCCGCCTATGCCGCGCCATTGATCGCCGCCGACGACACGCTGCCGGTGGTGTCGGCGATCGACGCGCGCCACGATCACGTTTACCTGCAGGTGTTCGGGCCCGGCGGCCGCACCATCGTTGCGCCGCGGCTGGCGCCGTTGCGCGAGGCGCTGCGCGCGGCGGCATCCGGCGCGCCACGCCTGGTCGGCACCGCGGCGGCGATGCTGGCGGCGGCCTGGCCGGCCGGCGAACGCGCGCCGAGCTTGGTCGATCCGCGCCGCGCACCCGACATCGATTGGGTGGCCCGCCTCGGCGCCGCCGCGGTCGAGACCGGCGTGCCGCCGAAACCGCTTTACCTGCGCGCGCCCGATGCCCAGCCGCAGAACGCCGCGCAATTGGCGCGCCGGTGATGGGCCTGCTGTCCAGCCTGTTTGCGCGCGGCGAGCCGGTATTGTCGGAAGCGGCCAGCCGTGACGCCGCGGCCATTACTGTGCTGCATGCCGCTTCGTTCCGGCGCGGCTGGAGCGAGCAGGAAGTCGAAGGCCTGCTGATAGACCGTCACGTCATCGCCCATCGCGCCATGACCGGATCGAAAATGGCCGGCTTCATCATGTCGCGGCTGGTGGAGGATGAGGCGGAAATCCTCTCGGTCGCAGTCGACCGCACGCGGCGCGGACGCGGGCTGGCGCGCAACCTGCTCACTTTGCATTTGCGGCGGCTGTCCGGCCTGGGCGCGCGCGCGGTGTTCCTGGAAGTCGATGAACATAATGCCCCCGCGATCCGCCTCTATGACCGCGCCGGTTTTCATGAGATATCGCGCCGCCCCAACTACTATCCGGACGCCGGAGGCAAGGCCGCCGCAGCGCTGGTGCTGCGCCGCGATTTGGTTTAACGCGCATGATCCCGAAAAGCTTGTCCTCGACTTGATCGGGGATGGGCACCGGTTTTCGGATAAGATCATGCGCCAGGCAATACGCCCGATAGACCATCCCGGACGCGCTCTTTATGCTATGAGAGCCCGACCTGAGAGACGACGAGATACGCCATCGTGACCACGCCGGACAAAAGCATCTCCGACAGGAGAAATATCGAGGCCCTTTGCACCGCCAAGGGCATGCGGATGACCGACCAGCGGCGCGTGATCGCGCGCGTGCTGGCGGGCTCCGACGATCACCCCGATGTCGAGGAACTGTACCGGCGCTGCGCCAAGGTCGACGATCGGATTTCCATTTCCACCGTGTACCGCACGGTGCGCCTGTTCGAGGATGCCGGCATCATCGAGCGGCACGATTTCCGCGAGGGCCGCGCGCGTTACGAAACCGCCACGGAAGCCCATCACGACCATCTGATCAATCTGCGCAGCGGCGAAGTGATCGAATTCCGATCGGCGGAGATCGAGCGCCTGCAGGCGGAAGTCGCGCGCAAGCTCGGCTACAAGCTGGTCGATCACCGGCTCGAGCTCTATGCCGTCCCGCTCAACGACGAAAAGAAATAAACACGAGAGCATGTCCGCCTTGCGTCGATCCACATTACGCTCATTGCCGCGCAAGCGGGACCAACTCTGATGCTGCGGGCGCTTTTTATCGCGGCGTTCTTCTTCACCATGACGCCGCCGCTGATCTCAACGCAGTGGCTGCTCGATAGGCTGAGCTTGCCGGGCTGGGGCTTCATCGCCACCCATTACTACCGTGTGCTGTGCCGGTTGCTGCGCATCCGCGTGCGCGTGGTCGGCGAGCCGATGCATGACCGCGCGGTGCTGTTCGTATCCAACCACGTGTCCTGGGCCGATATCCTGGTGATCGGCTCGATCGCGCCGGTGGCCTTCGTCGCCAAAAGTGAAGTCGCTGACTGGCCACTGGTCGGCGTTACCGCGCGCCTGCAACGCACGATATTCGTCAACCGCGCGCGCCGCCACCAGACCAGCGAAGCCGTCGCCGAGATCGTCACGCGGCTGGTCGGCGGCACTTCGGTCGTGCTGTTCGCGGAAGGCACATCGAGCGACGGAAATCGCGTGCTGCCGTTCCGATCCGCGCTGCTCGGCGCGGTGGAGCACGCCGCCGCTCATGGCGGCGCTGCGCACGACATCCTGATCCAGCCGATGTCGATCTGCTACACCGGCCTGCATGGCATTCCGATGGGACGCCAGCATCGCCCGCTGGTCGCCTGGTATGGCGATCTCGACTTCATGCCGCACATCAAGGCCTTCATCGCGCGCGGCGCGGTCGACGCGGTCGTCAGCCACGGCGATCCGATCCCGGCCGACGGCGCGGCCGACCGCAAGGCGATGACCAAACGGCTGGAAGGCGCGGTGCGTCAGCTCACCTCGGCGACGCTGCGTGGACGGCCGCGGCCGGCGCATGCCGCCGAGTGAGCGGCGTTTCATTTTGACGAGAAAAACGATAAGACAGGCCCAATCGTCGTGCCCGGCCATGTGCCGGGCATCCATGGCTTAAAAACGTCATCAAATCAAAGACATGGATGATCGGGACAAATCCGGCCATGACAGGTTAAACTGCGTAACCGGTTCGAACGCGAGCGGCATGAGCAGAACCCGCAAAGTCCACGTCAAAGTCCTTCGGCTGCCAGATGAACGTCTACGATTCAAATCGTATGGCGGACACCATGGCGCCGGCCGGTTTCACCGAAACCGCGCAAGCCGACGGCGCCGACCTCGTCATCCTCAACACCTGCAACATCCGCGAAAAGGCGGCTGAGAAAGTCTATTCCGAGATCGGCCGCATCCGCGTGCTCAAGCAGGCCGCGGCTGCCGAAGGCCGCCACATGTTGATCGCAGTCGCCGGCTGCGTGGCACAGGCCGAGGGCAAAGAAATCATCCGCCGCGCCGGCGCGGTCGATCTGGTGGTCGGCTCGCAGAACTATCACCGGCTGCCCGACCTGATCGCGCGCGTGCAAGCGGGCGAGAAGATCGTCGATACCGAATTTCCGGTGGACGACAAGTTCGACGTGCTCGCCGCGCCTCGACCTGAAGCAATTGCCAAGCGCGGCATTTCCGCCTTCGTCACCGTGCAGGAAGGCTGCGACAAGTTCTGCACTTTTTGCGTGGTGCCCTATACGCGCGGCGCCGAAGTCTCGCGCCCGGTGGAGAAGATCGTCGCCGAGGTCGAGCGCCTGGCCGATGCCGGCGTGCGCGAAGTGACGCTGATCGGGCAGAACGTCAACGCCTATCATGGGCAAGGCGCCGACGGGCGGCCGTCGACGCTCGGCCGCTTGCTGCGCCGCCTGGCGCAAGTGCCGGGCATTATCCGCCTGCGCTACATGACCAGCCATCCGCGCGACATGGACGATGACCTGATCGCCGCGCACGGCGATCTGCCGGCGCTGATGCCCTATGTGCACCTGCCCGTGCAGTCCGGCTCCGACCGCATTCTGTCGGCGATGAACCGCAAGCATACCCGTAAAGATTATCTCGACGTGATCGCGCGCCTGCGCTCAAGCCGCGCCGATCTCGCGTTCACCTCGGATTTCATCGTCGGTTTTCCGGGCGAGAGCGGAGAGGAATTCCGCGCTACGCTCTCGCTGGTGGACGAGGTCGGCTTCGCCACTGCCTATTCCTTCGTGTATTCGCCGCGCCCGGGCACGCCGGCCGCCGAAATGGAGGCCGTGGTTCCGCCGGCCGAACAGGCCGAGCGCCTGCAACGGCTGCAGGCCGTGATCACCCGCCAGTGGCGCGCCTTCAACGCGAAATTCGCCGGAAGCACTGTGGAAGTGCTGCTGGAGAAGCCGGGCAAGCTCCCTGGGCAATTGGTCGGCCGCACCCCATATCAGCAGGCAGTACAGGTCATGGCGCCGCGCGCGCTTGATCGGTTCGCTGGCGCAGGTCGAGATCACCGAGATCGGCAGCAACACTCTGTTCGGCGCGCTCGCGCAGGAGCGCCGCGCGCCAGCCCTCGCCGCAGCAGGAGCTTAGGAACCCACTTGCGCACATCGGATCCCGCGATCCCGGCCGCCGCCGCATCGGAAGAGACGGCCACCACGCAAACCGTGCTCGCCTTCGAGGACAACCGGCTGGCTTCCGTCCTGTTCGGGCAATACGGACAAAATCTCGCGCTGATCGAACGCCGGCTCGGCGTGGTGGCGGAGCAGCGCGGCAATCACGTCACCATAGACGGCTCGCGCGGCGCCTGCGAGCAGGCCCGCCGCGTGCTGGAGGGGCTCTACGAGCACATCAAGCGCGGCCACGAACTAAGCCCGGGCGACGTCGAGGGCGCCATCCGGCAGGCGATCGCGCAAGGCTCGCTGTTCGACTACGACCCGGTGAGCGCACGCCCGGTGTTCGAGGAAATCAATTTGCGCAAACGTCCGGTGCGCGCACGCACCGCCGCGCAGGACGCCTATATCCGCGCGCTCAAGCGCCATCACTTGGTGTTCGGCACCGGCCCGGCCGGCACCGGTAAGACCTGGCTGGCGGTCGCGCAAGCCATCCAGATGTTCGAGCGCAAAGAAGTGGACCGCATCATCTTGTCGCGGCCCGCGGTCGAAGCCGGCGAACGGCTCGGCTTCTTGCCCGGCGATATGCGCGAGAAGGTCGATCCCTATCTGCGGCCGATCTACGACGCGCTCTACGACCTGATGGACGCCCGTATCGTCGAACGCGCGCTGCAGGCCGGCGAGATCGAGATCGCGCCGCTCGCCTTCATGCGCGGGCGCACGCTGTCGAACGCTGCCGTCATCCTCGACGAGGCACAGAACACCACCTCGATGCAGATGAAGATGTTCCTGACCCGGCTGGGCGAGAACAGCCGCATGATCGTCACCGGCGATCCGAGCCAGGTCGACCTACCGCCCGGCCAAACTTCGGGTCTCGCCGAAGCCGTGCGGCTGCTCGACGGCATCGAGGGCGTCGGCCATATCGCCTTCACCCATGAAGACGTGATCCGCCACGAGCTGGTGGCCCGCATCGTGGAAGCCTATGACCGCAAGGCGGCCTCGCGCGAGGACAAGAAATGACGCCTGCGCCCGGCCGGCGCGCGTCGGCGCCGTCGATCGACATAGGGGTCGCTTCTCCGCTATGGGACGCGCAACCCTTGGCCGTGCAAACCGTGCGCGACGCGATTGCCGCCGCTGCGGCCGCGTTGGCAACGCCGTCCGGCGAAGTGAGCATCGTGCTGACCGATGATGCGTCGATTGCCAAGCTCAACCGCGACTGGCGCGGCATCGACAAGCCGACCAATGTGCTGTCGTTTCCGACCGCCAAGCCCAGCGTGCAAGGCCCGCCGCCGCTGCTCGGCGACGTGATCGTCGCCTACGAGACGCTCGCGCGCGAGGCGGCCGAGGAAGCAAAGCCGTTCCTGCATCATCTCGCTCATATCGTGGTGCATGGCTATCTTCATCTCTTGGGTTACGATCACCAGACCGATTCTGAGGCCGGCATCATGGAAGGGCTCGAACGCGACATTCTTAGCCGTCTGCGGATCGCCGATCCCAACCGCGGCTACGCCCCGGGCGACATCTAACCGCCATGCCTGACAGTGATAGCGCAAGTTCCAGCCACGCCGACGCCGCTCCCTATGAGCCGCGCCATCTGCCGGTGCCGGTGCCGCAACCGCGTGAAGGCGGCGAAAGCTGGGTCGTGCGCGCGTTTCGGGCGCTGTTCGGCTGGAAGCCGAGCTCACGCGCCGATCTCAAGGACGTGCTCGACACCATGACACCCGGCGAATCCGGCTTTTCGCCGGAAGAAAGCCGGATGCTCAGGAACATTCTGGGCCTGCGCGAGCGTCGCGTCGGCGACGTCATGATTCCGCGCGCCGACATCATCGCCGTGCAGCAGGACATCAAGATCGGCGAACTGGTTCGCATGTTCGAGGGCGCCGCGCATTCGCGCCTGGTGGTCTATAACGACACGCTCGACGATCCGATTGGCATGGTGCACATCCGCGACCTGATCGCATTCATGACCGCGCGCGCGGCGGTGAGCCCGGAAAAGAACGCCAAGCGCAAGAAGCCGCTGCCGGCCGGGCTCGACCTCAAGGCGATCGATCTTTCCTTGCCGTTGTCGGCGGCCAAGATCGTGCGCGAGATCCTGTTCGTGCCGCCGTCGTCGCGGGTGATCGATCTGCTGGCGCGCATGCAGGCGACACGGATTCATCTGGCGCTGGTGGTCGACGAGTATGGCGGCAGCGACGGCCTGGTCTCGATCGAAGATATCGTCGAGCAGATCGTCGGCGAGATCGCCGACGAGCACGACGAGGACGAGACGCCGCATGTGGTGCGCCAGCCGGACGATTCCTTCATTGCCGACGCGCGCGCCCATCTCGAGGACGTAGCGGCCACCATCGGCAATGATTTCGACCCCGGCGACGTCGCCCAAGAGGTCGATACGCTCGGCGGCTATCTGGTGACGCGCGCCGGCCGCTTGCCGGTACGTGGCGAGCTGATTCCGGGACCCGGACTGTTCGAATTCGAAGTGCTGGACGCCGATCCGCGCCGCATCAAACGCGTGCGCATCACCCGGCTGAAGGAACGGCGCGAACGGCCGCGCGAGCAGCGCAAGCGCGGCGAGCCGGATGCGGTGCTGGCCGGCACCACGCCGCCGGCCTTGGCCGTCGACGAGGCGCCCGCGCATAAAGACGGCGGGCAGGCTGCTGCCGGCTCGCCGGCCAGCGCGCGCCGCCCGTGACGATCACCCGCCTCGCCTATGCGGTCGTGCTCGCCTCCGGCTGGCAGCGCGCCTTAATCGCATTCGTCGCCGGCGTCGTCTCGGCGCTGGCGCTGGCGCCGATCAATGCCTGGCCGATCCTGTTCCTGACCTTTCCGTTGCTGATTTGGCTGGTGGACGGCTCCGCCGCCGGACGCTGGAGCGGCGCTATGGCCGCGGCGGTCGTCGGCTGGTGCTTCGGCTTCGGCTATTTTATCGCCGGACTTTACTGGGTCGGCTACGCCTTCCTGGTCGATGCCAAAACCTTCGGCTGGCTGTTGCCGGTGGCAGTCGCAGGATTGCCGGCCTATCTCGCGCTCTACACCGCCTTAGGTGTAGCCGCGGCGCGCCTGATCTGGGTGCGGGGGCCGGAGCGCGTGCTGGCGCTGGCCGCCATGGTCACCGCCGCGGAGTGGTTGCGCGGCCATCTGCTCAGCGGATTTCCCTGGAACACCTTCGGCTATGCGCTCACCCAGCCGCTGGCACTGGCGCAAAGCGCCTCGCTGGTCGGCGTCTGGAGCCTCACGTTCCTCAGCATCGCAATCTGCGCCAGCCCGGCCGTGCTCGCCGACGACGTGGCGGACACGCCACATCCGCGACGCGCACCGCTTATCGGCGTCCTGATCCTGGTGGCGCTCGCCAGCTATGGCGTTGTGCGGCTATGGCAGCATCCGACCGATTATGTGAGCGGCGTGAAGCTGCGCATCATGCAGCCCAATCTGCAACAGGACGAGAAATTCAATTACGCCGCCAAGACGCAGATCATGGAGCGTTATTTGCGTCTCTCCGACCGCGCCACCGGACCGCAATCGAAAGGCGCCCGTGATGTGACGCATCTGATCTGGCCGGAATCGGCGTTTCCGTTCTTCCTCACGCGCGAGCCGGACGCGCTGGCGCAGATCGTGGCGCTGCTGAAACCCTCCACCGAGCTGATCACTGGAGCCGTGCGCGCGGCACCGGATGCCAGCGCCAGCAATCCGCGCGCCTATAATTCGGTCTATGTGATCGACCCCGACGGCTCGATCCGCGGCATTTACGACAAAGTGCATCTGGTGCCGTTCGGCGAATATCTGCCGCTCCAGCGCGTGCTTGAACGGCTCGGCTTGCGGCAACTCACCAAGATGGTTGGTGGATTCCTGTCGGGCGACCGCCGGCGCGCCATGGACGTGCCGGGCGCGCCGAAAATGTTGCCGCTGATCTGCTACGAAGCGATCTTCCCCGGCGCCGCGGTGCCGCGCGGCGAGCGGCCGGGCTGGCTGGTCAACGTGACCAATGACGGCTGGTTCGGAATAAGCTCCGGCCCTTACCAACATTTCCAGCAAGCGCGCGTGCTCGCGATTGCCGAAGGCTTGCCGTTGGTGCGCGCGGCTAACACCGGGATCTCCGCGGTGGTCGATCCAGTCGGCCGCGTCGTCAATTCATTGCCGCTGGGCTCCGAAGGCGTGCTCGACTCATTGCTGCCGCGCGCCATTGCGCCGACACCCTATGTGCGGTTTGGCGACAGCATCTTGATTCTATTTATAGTAGTAAGCTTGATATTAGTCGCGCGCCGGCGATTACGTCTGTAGATTGCAGAAGACTCAGCCCTAGATTGAGAATACGCTCGATGCGGGGCGCAGGTTGTTCGCTGACGGTATGGGGTTGCCCACTCCGGGCTGTGAAGCTGGACGTCATCCATGCGAAAACAGGTAAAAAATATAGCTAACTCTTGTTCTCCTTTAACGCTGCATACTAATCAGTGCGAAATCACGGATTGCATTGACGCCACCATTTATGACATTACGCTCCTCAATAGTCGCATAGGAGATGTTTATGGCCAAGAAGACCCCTAATCCGATCGACAAGCACGTCGGCTCGCGCGTGCGCATGCGACGGATGATGTTGAGTATGAGTTCAGGAGAAGCTCGGGGACGCCCTTGGCCTCACCTTCCAGCAAGTACAAAAATACGAAAAAGGTACCAATCGTATCGGCGCCAGCCGCCTGCAGCAGATTTCCAATATTCTGCAAGTGCCGGTTTCATTTTTTTTCGAAGGCGCGCCGCATCTGCCCGGTCATCATTCCATCGGCATGGGCGAAGCGCCGTCGCCGGCCTATGTGTCGGACTTCCTCTCCACCTCCGACGGTCTCTCGCTTACCAAGTCGTTCATGAAGATCAAGAACGGCAAATTACGCCGCCGTATCGTCGATCTGGTCGAGCAGATCGCGGGCGAGGACAAATAGGCCCGGGTCCCATCGTTGCCCGGACTACTGCCCACGGCTGCCCGCATCTTGACCTCGTCGACCGTCACTGCAAGAACCACCCGTGAAACGACGCGGCCTTGATGCCGCGCCACGGGAGGAGTTTTAGCGGTGGCTCACACCAATTTTCAGTTTACCAGCGAGTCGGTTTCCGAAGGTCATCCTGACAAGGTTTGCGACCAGATTTCCGATGCGGTGCTCGACGCATTTCTGGAAAACGACATCAAGCTCGGCATCGCCGACGACAGCAAAGTGAATACGCGGCTCGGCTGCGAAACGCTGTCCACCACCAACAAGATCGTCATCGCCGGCGAGGGCCGCGGCCAGGCGCCGTTTTTCCACAAGCACGGCGACAAGGCGGTGGTGGACCGCGAATTGATCGCGCAGATCGCGCGCGACGTGGTCAAGGACATCGGCTACGACCAGGACGGGTTTTCCTACTATGGCGCCGATATCGAAGTCTTGCTGCACGGCCAGTCGCCCGACATCGCCATGGGCGTCGACGCCAAGAAGAAAAAGAGCGGCGAGGAAGAAGGCGCCGGCGACCAGGGCATGATGTTCGGCTTCGCCTGCACCGAGAGCGAGGTCTACGAGAAAAATTCGTTCATGCCGGCGCCGATCTACTTCGCGCACAAGATCCTGAAGGTGCTGTCCGACAAGCGCCGCTCCGGCCAGTTGTTCGATCTGCAGCCCGACGCCAAGAGCCAGGTCACCGTCCGTTACGTCAACGGCAAACCGGTCGGCTGCACCAAGGTGGTGGTGTCGACGCAGCACAAGGCGCAGAGCCGCAACGGCAAGAAATACACGCCCGGCTTGATCAAGGACATGATCGCGGACGCGGTCGAATCCGCGCTGCCGGAGGGCTGGATGCCGAAGCGGCCGTCCGACTTCCTGGTCAATCCGACCGGCAATTTCGTGATCGGCGGCCCCGACGGCGACTGCGGCCTCACCGGCCGCAAGATCATCGTCGACACTTATGGCGGCTACGCGCCGCATGGCGGCGGCGCGTTCTCCGGCAAGGATCCGACCAAGGTGGACCGCTCGGCGGCCTATGCCGCACGCTACCTCGCCAAGAATGTGGTTGCCGCCGGCGTGGCCGAGCGCTGCACCATCCAGATCGCCTATGCGATCGGCGTGGCCGATCCGATGTCGGTGCTGATCGATACCCATGGCACCGGCAAGGTGCCGGAAAGCAAGCTGGAGAAGGTCCTGCCCGAGTTGTTTCCGCTGCGGCCGACCAATATCCGCCGCACCCTCAAGCTCAGCCGCCCGATCTACCGGCGCACCGCGGCCTATGGCCATTTCGGCCGCGCCCCCGACAAGGACGGCGGCTTCTCCTGGGAAAAGACCGACCTCGCCGACGCTATCAGGCGCGCGGTGAAATAATTTCACCGTCATGCCCGGCCTTGTGCCGGGCATCCACGTCTTACATTCTTTCGGCGATCAAAGTCGTGGATGGCCGGGACAAGCCCGGCCATGACGAATGATGGATTCTGACTCGCCCGCACCTCAGCGCGCCTTCTTCGGCCGGCGCAAGGGCCATGCGTTGATGCCGCGGCAGGCCGCGCTGTTCGATACGCTGCTGCCGCGCATCGCGCTCGACCTGACGAAACCCGCGCCCGCCGATCTGCGCGCGCTGTTCGCAAAGCCGCCCGACGAGCTGCGGCTGGAAATCGGCTTCGGCGGCGCTGAACATCTGATCAATCAGGCGAACGTGAAGCCGCGCAGCGGCTTCATCGGCAGTGACGCTTTCGTCAACGCCATCGCCAAGGCGCTCGCCGCCATCGAGGACAACGCACTTGGCAATATCCGCCTGCATTTCGGCGACGCCAGCGCGCTGCTCGACTGGCTGCCGGCGGGCGCGCTCGCGCGCATCGACCTGCTCTATCCCGATCCCTGGCCGAAGCGACGGCACTGGAAACGCCGCTTCATCCAGGATGACAGTCTCAAGCGGCTGGCGCGCATTCTCAAGAGCGGCGGCGAATTGCGTTTTGCGACCGACATTGCCGACTACGCCGCCTATGTGCTGGCGCGCGTGCTGCGCTCGCAGGATTTCGTCTGGACCGCGGAGGCGGCCTCCGACTGGCGGCAACCCTGGCCGGATTTTTTCGGCACGCGCTACGAAGCCAAAGCCAAGCGCGAGGGCCGCGTGCCCGCCTATTTCATCTTCCGCCGGAATTGATTATTCGCCGCTGCCCTGGCGCACCTGCCAGAACCGCACCACGCGTTGGGCGGTGGCCGCGGTCAGCCGTTCGAAATTCTCGAACGCGGCATCGAGCGTCTGGCTCGAGGGCTTGGCGCCCGGCCGCGCGCTGATGATCGCCCGCACCGTCGGCCAGCCGAAGCCGGCCGCGCGCGCCAGGATCAGCACCGGATCGGCGCGCTCGCCGTTGATCAGCCGGTCCACCACCTCAACCGACACCGCGCTCAACGTCGCCAGCGCGGCGACGGTCTCCTCGTACTTTCCGGTCTTGGCATATTCGGCGATGTCGGCCTCGGTCAGCTTGCGTTCCTTGTGCAGCGCCTGCACCGCTGCCAGTGCCGCCGTGTAGTTGCGCGGCGCCGCCTTGGCGGCGACCTCCTCGGTCACTTTCGCCAGCACGCGCCGGATCTCGGCCTGGGTTTCCGGCTTGGCCTGCGCCAGCAGGCGCTTCTGCACCACCTCGCTGGCCTGCATCAGCAATTGGCGGAACAAGCGCGGCGGAATATCGGTGCGCAGACCGACCTTCTCGGCCAGCACGCCGTCCCGCTCGGCGCGTTTGACCAGAGTGGTGAACGCATTCTCCGAAAAGCGCGCCTTCTGATTGGTGGCAACGCTGCGCGCCACTTCGCCATTGCCGCGCTGCACGAGAATCTCAGACACGCCCTCGCTGATCCCCAAACGGGTGGACAGCGCCAGCAGGTGCGCCTGACTCTTGGTTTCGGCAATAAATTTGAGATCCGGGTCGTCGAGACGGGCCTGCTTGAGCACCGGGCCGGCGACGGCGATATCGTCGTTCTTGGCCAGCGTGACCACCACGCCGGCCGGCGCATTCGGCACCGGCGCCAGCCGGCGCGACAGTTCGGCCAGCGCCTTGATCTCGATTTCCTCGATCAGGCAGCCGATGACGTCGTCGAACAACGCAACGTGTTCTTCGTTGAAGCCGCCGGCGCCGTCGAGAAAGAGGCTGGTGATGCGGCGCAGAGTTTCGGCACGCTTTTCCGCCGAGCCATGCTGGACGACCTCTTCCAATTCGGGAAGCAGCGAGGCGGGAACACTCATTGCAAAAACCTGCGCAAACGGCCTGTGAAGATCGGACGATCCGTGATTTTACGCATTTTTAAGGGCAGATTCTGAAGGAAGGGTTAGCCGCCAAAAAGCTCCTTCACCCTTGCATGAAGCCCGGAAATCGCTATATTTCCGCTTGTTAAGACACCCTCATAACCAAACGGGTTTTGAGAGTGGGTCCCCCGGGGCCCGCTCTTTTTTGTTACCAAAATGGCCGGAAGCGAGGCACGACAGGCGGTTGAACCCGCCACCCAGAACGAGACGGAACCACGGCTGATCGTCGAGCCGGGGCTGTCGGCCCGCGTCGCCAGC
>CAWFMZ010000034.1:0-23823 GCA_963817045.1 uncultured Alphaproteobacteria bacterium | reverse complement strand
TGATGGCGGAGCCGCCTTCCATGGACAAAGGCGAGATGACCGACAAGGGCTCGATCAATCAACGCGCGGTGCTGAAAAACCGCGCCGCGCTGGTGGACGAGCTTTATGCCACACCGCTATCCTCGGGGGTGATCGCCGTCGCAGACGCGTAAGGGATTTAAGGCCATGGACATCAAGGGACACGCGGCCATCGTCACCGGCGGCGCATCGGGACTGGGAGCGGCCACCGCGCGCGCGCTGGCAGCGGCCGGCGCCAAGGTAGCGGTTTTCGACGTCAACGCGAAAGCTGCCGCCGAAGTGGCGATCGACATCAACGGCATCGCCGTCAATTGCGACGTGGCGGACAGCGCGTCGGCCGAGGTGGCGGTGAAGCAGGCCGCCGCCGATCATGGTCCCGCCCGCATCCTGGTCAATTGCGCCGGCATCGGACCGGCCAAGCGCATCGTCGGCCGCGACGGACCGATGCCGCTCGCCGACTTCGAGCGCGTCATCAGCGTCAATCTGATCGGCAGCTTCAACATGATGCGGCTCGCCGCCGCCGCCATGCAGCCGCTGGAAGCTTTCGCCGACGGCGAGCGCGGCGTGATCGTGTCGACGGCCTCGGTCGCTGCCTTCGAGGGCCAGATTGGACAAGCCGCCTATGCCTCGTCCAAGGGCGGCATCGCCGCGCTGACTTTGCCGGCGGCGCGCGAATTCGCCCAGTTCGGCGTGCGCGTGCTCGCCATCGCGCCAGGCATTTTCGGCACGCCGATGCTGCGCGCGCTACCGCAGGAGGCGCAGGATTCGCTCGGCGCCTCGGTGCCGTTCCCGAAACGGCTGGGGAACCCAAGCGAATTTGCCGCGCTGGTGCTGCAGTGCATCCGCAACGGCTACCTCAACGGCGAGGTGATCCGCCTCGACGGCGCGCTGCGCATGGCGTCGCGCTAGCGCATGATCCCGGTCGACTGGAAATCGCTTTTCGAACCCGCGCTTGCAAGCACAGGCGTTCCCGGCTCAGGCCCCGCGTCACGCAACACCCGCAGGGTGCGCATCGAGTGGGCCGACTGCGACCCCGCCGGCATCGTTTTCTATCCGCGCTATTTCGAGATCTTCGATGCTTCGACCATTGCGCTGTTGGAGCGCGCGCTCGGCATGACGATGTTTCAAATGTTCAAGACTTTCAATATCGCCGGCATTCCGCTGGCGCGCACGCGCGCGCGCTTCATCAAGCCCACGCGCTACGGCGACGACGTGCTGGTGGACACCAGCGTCACATCAGGCCGCGCCAGCTTCACGATCGAGCACCGCCTCAGCCTCGACGGCGAGAACTGCGTGCAGTGTTCGGAGACGCGGGTGTGGGTGGTGCACGACCCAGCCAAACCCGGCCGTATCAAATCGCACCCGATCCCGGAAGCGGTGCTGGCGAAGTTTCACAGGTAGTTTGCCGTCGTCCCCGCGATGGCAGGGACGACATTCGAGAGTCACGCGATCTCCGCCGCGATCTTTTTCAAAATCTGGATGAAGCGCGTGCGGTCGCGTTGACCGATGATGTGGTCGAGCGCGCGTTCGTGGCGGCGCGCGCAGCGCGTGAGCATGGTGAGCGTTTTCTTGCCGGCCGGCGTCACGTTCAAGCGATACGCGCGCCGGTCCGTCCGCATGCGTTTGCGCTCGAGCAGGCCGCGCCGCACTAGGTCCTCGACCACCGGGGTGAGGCTCGATTTGTCGCGGCCATTGGCGTGACTGAGTTCGGTCTGGCTGATGCCGGGGTTGCGCGCGATCAGCGTCAGAGTGGCGAAGCGGCCCGGGCTTTCGCCGATCTCCTGCGAGCGGCGCGAAAAGGCCTGGAAGGCGAACTCCTGCGCCATGCGCAAGTTGAACCCGACCCAGTATTCGAGCGGGCCGAATCTGATCAATTCGGCAACGGCTTCGCCGTTTTTGCCGCGCCGCACCCGGCCGCTGCCGTTGGTTATCCGCACAGTTTTCATCCTCGCCTGACCGCGCCAACCCGGCGCTACGGCATATAGTTTGATATCAAACTATAACCTTTACAACGTCCGCGACATGCGGCTGAATAATACAAAAGCTTGGCAGCGTCACCAACACTTGAACCGAGGGAGGAATTCCATGCTGTCCCGCTTCGCCGCCTGCGTTTCTGCGGCCGCTCTCGCCGCCCTGATTGGCGCCACGCCCACGCTCGCCCAGGACAAAACCTTTGAACTCAAGCTCTCGCATTGGGTGCCGCCGTCGCACCCGCTGCAGAAGGCGCTGGAAGATTGGGGCGCCTCGGTGGAGAAGGATTCCGGCGGCACCATCAAATACAAGGTCTACCCCGCCCAGCAACTTGGCAAGGCCTTCGACCATTACGACATGGCGCGCGACGGCATCGCCGACCTCACTTACATCAATCCCGGCTATCAGCCCGGCCGCTTCCCGATCATCGCCGCGGGCGAATTGCCGTTCCTGATGTCGAACGCCAAAGGCGGTACGGTGGCGCTTGACGCCTGGTACCGCAAATACGCCGGCAAGGAGATGAAGGACGTCAAGTTCTGCCTCGCCTTCGTGCATGACCCGGGCTCGGTTCATTCGTCCGGCAAGAAGGTCGTGGTGCCGGCCGATATCAAAGGCATGAAGATCCGCCCGGCGCAGGCAACCATCGCCGAACTGGTTACGCTGCTCGGCGGCACCAACGTGCAGGGCTCCGCGCCGGAAGTGCGCGACATGCTGGAAAAGCACGTTGCCGATGCGGTGTTCTTCCCCTGGGGATCGGTGCCGCTGTTCGGCATCGACAAGGTGACCAAATATCACATGGAGGTCCCGCTCTACGTGACCACCTTCGCCTTCGTGTTCAACAAGACGAAATACGAGCAGATGTCGGCGTCGCAGAAGAAGGTGATCGACAATCACTGTACCGGCGAGTGGGCCGCCAAGGTCGCCGGCCCGTGGGCCGAGTTCGAGCATAACGGCATCGCTAAGCTCAAGGCGGAAGCCGGCCACGAGGTCTATTCGATCAGCCCGGCGCAGCTGGCCGAATGGAAGACGGCGACGGCTCCGCTCGAAGCCAAATGGGCGGAAGGCGTCACCAAGGCCGGCCTTGATCCGAACGTGGCGATGAAGGAGCTCAAGGCCGATCTGGTGAAATACAACGCGGCCTATTGATGGACAGCACGACGAAACTATCCAGCGGCCGGTCCATCGCATGATTGAAATGACGGCGGCGGGATTGCTCGCCGCCGTCGCATTAAAAACGGCATCAAAGACAGTGGAATGCGCATGAAACGCATCTACATGGATCGTTTCATCGATTCGATCGAATGGGTGGCAGCCGGATTCGTCGGGATCGTCGCCGCCAACATCTTTATCTCGGTCGTGCTGCGGAATCTTTTCACGTATTCGATTCCGATTCCTACGACTTCGGGCGGCTGATGCTCGGCATTCTCATTTTTTGGGGAATCGCCGCAACCTCCTATCGCGGCACGCACATCACCGTCGATCTGGTCTGGGGCAATGTCGGCCCGGAACATCAGCGCATCATCGACGTGTTCGCGACGCTGGTGCTGCTGTTCGTCGTCTCGGTGCAGACTTACACGTTGTTCGACAAGGTAGTGAGCACGCGCGCCGATAACGTGCTCACCTTCGACCTCCGCCTGCCGACCTGGCCGTTCTTCATGGTCGCCTGGCTGGGCGACGTATCGGCGGTGCTGCTGATCGCCATCCGCACCTACCGGCTAGTTTTCCAACCGGCGTTGATGGTGACCGAGGTTAAAGTGAAGCCGGTCGAGTGACGCGATGAGCACCGACGCCGTCGCCATCATCGGTTTCGTCACGCTGTTCGTGCTGATGCTGCTGCGCGTGCCGGTCGGCATGGCGATGGGATTGGTCGGCGTCAGCGGCTTCGGCTACCTGGTCGGCGGCGCGCCCGCGCTCAAGCTGGTCGGCCAGACCTCGATGCGCACGGTCACCGACTACACCTTCGGCGTGATCCCGATGTTCCTGCTGATGGGCGCCTTCGTGACCACGTCGGGCATGAGCCGCGAGCTGTTCCGCACCGCCAATGGCTTCGTCGGTCACATGCGCGGTGGCCTCGGCATCGCCACCGTCGCCGCCTGCGGCGGCTTTGCCGCGATTTGCGGCTCCTCGGTTGCCACCGCCGCCACGTTTTCCACCGTCGCCTATCCGGAAATGCGGCGCTTCGGCTATCCGCAGAGCTTCGCCACCGGCGTGATCGCGGCCGGCGGCACGCTCGGCGCCATGCTGCCGCCGTCCACCGTGCTGGCGGTCTACGGCATCATCACCGAGCAGGATATCGGCAAGCTGTTCATCGCCGGCATCGTTCCCGGCCTGCTGGCGATCACCATGTATATGACCACGATCGCGATCATCGGCTGGGTCCGGCCCGAGACCTGCCGAAGGGTGAGCGCCACTCCTGGCGGCAGCGCATCGCCGGGCTGAAGGACATCTGGGCGCCGCTGCTGCTGTTCGTGTTCGTGATCGGCGGCCTCTATGGCCTGCCGTTCCTGCCGCGCTTCACGCCGACCGAAGCCGGCGGCGTCGGCGCCACCGGCGCCTTTCTCATCGGCCTGCTCAGCGGCCGGCTGAGCAAGGACGGAAATCTTCGAGTTCGCTGTTGCAGGCGACGCGCACCGCCGCGGCGGTGTTCACCGTGCTGATCGGCGCGCTGATCTTCGGCTATTTCCTCACCATCACCCAGACGCCGCAGAAGGTGACCGAACTGCTGACCGGTCTCGGACTCGGCCGCTACGGCGTGCTGGCGCTGATCATGCTGATGTATCTGGTGCTCGGCTGCCTGATGGACGCGATGGCCATGATCATCCTCACCATCCCGATCATCTTTCCGGTCATCACGCATCTGGGCTTCGACCCGATCTGGTTCGGCGTCATCATCGTGATGACGGTGGAACTCGGTCTGATCCATCCGCCGGTCGGGATGAACGTGTTCGTGATAAAAAGCGTGGTGAAGGACGTCAGTTTCACCACTATTTTCAAGGGTGTTATCCCCTTTATCATCACCGACTTGATCCGGCTGGTGATTCTGATCGCCTTCCCGATGATCGCGCTCTGGCTGCCCTCGCATATGTAAGCCCCCTTTGGTAATATAGTTTGGACCCCAACTATCTCTCCGAGGCCTGGCGATGGAACGCTCGTTCAAAAAAGAAGTGCAAGCGCTGAAACTGGGCGACGGCGAAACCTTCCGCGGCGAAGGTATTCTGGCCGTCACCGAGGCGCTGCTGCAGTCGGGCGTGTCCTACGTCGGCGGCTATCAGGGCGCGCCGGTCTCGCACCTGCTCGACGTGCTGGTGGACGCCGAGGACATCATGGCCGAGCTCGGCGTCCATCTGGAGACCTGCTCGAACGAAGCCTCGGCGGCGGCGATGCTGGCCGCCTCGATCAACTATCCGCTGCGCGGCGCGGTGACCTGGAAGTCGATCGTCGGCACCAACGTGGCGGCCGACGCGCTGTCGAACTTGTCGTCGCCCGGCGTGATCGGCGGCGCCATGATCATCATCGGCGAGGATTATGGCGAAGGCGCCAGCGTGATCCAGGAACGCTCTTATGCCTACGCCTTGAAATCCTCGATGTGGCTGCTCGATCCGCGTCCCGATTTGCCGTCGATTGTGCGCTCGGTCGAGAAAGGCTTCGAGCTGTCGGAGGCAAGCCATGCCCCGGTGATGCTGGAACTGCGCATCCGCGCCTGTCACGCCACCGGCGAATTCGCCGCCAAGAATAATCGCAAATCGGAATTCTCCGGGCTTAACCGCCTGGCCGGGCCGCCGCGTTTCAACTATGCGCGGCTGTCGCATCCGCCGGTGACCTTCAGTCAGGAGCGGCTGAAGGTCGAGGAGCGGCTGCCGGCGGCGCGCGCCTTCATCCGCGCGCAAAAACTCAACGAGCTGATCGCCGGCGAGCTCGATGACGTCGGCATCATCGTCATGGGCGGGCTCACCAATTCCGTGCTGCGTGCGCTCGAGCGCATGGGCTTGGCCTCCGTGTTCGGCGCCTCGCGCGTGCCGCTGCTGGTGCTCAATGTGGTCTATCCGCTGGTGCCGGAGGAAATCCGCGAGTTCTGCGCCGGCAAGCGTAGCGTTCTGGTGGTCGAGGAAGGCCATCCCGACTACATCGAGCAAGCGGTCAACGTCGAGCTGCGCCGCGCCGACATCCAGACCCGCGTGCTCGGCAAGGGCCCGCTGCCGCAGACCGGCGAATACACCTCCGACGTGCTGCTGGAGGGCCTGGCCGCCTTCCTGCAAGCCGCCAGGCCGCACGGCCTCGACGCCGACAGCGTGGCGGAAAAGGCGCGCGGCCTGATCGCGCACAAGGCCAAAGTTGCGGCCGCGCTCGGGCCGCTGCCGCCGCGCCCGCCCGCCTTCTGCACCGGCTGCCCGGAGCGCCCGGTGTTCGCCGCCATCAAGCTGATGCAGCGCGAACTCGGGCCCACTCACATCAGCGCCGATATCGGCTGCCATTCGTTCGCAAGTTTCGCGCCGTTCAGCATCGGCAATTCGATCCTCGGCTATGGCATGTCGCTCGCCAGCGCCGCGGCGGTGACCCCCAACATGGAAAAGCGCCCGATCGCGATCATGGGCGACGGCGGCTTCTGGCATAACGGGCTGATCACCGGCGTCGCCTCCAACCTGTTCAACAAGGGCGACGGCGTGCTGATCGTGCTGCAGAACGGCTACGCCTCCGCCACCGGCCAGCAATACATTCCGTCGAGCACGACCAGCCGCGACGGTCCGGTGCCCGGCGTCGATATCGACAAGACGCTGCGCACCATGGGCGTGAAATGGCTACGCACGGTGCACAGCTATTCCGTCGCGGTGATGACAAAGACGCTGAAGGAAGCAATGCGCACCGCCGAGCGCGGCCTCAAGGTGATCATCGCCGACGGCGAATGCCAGCTTGCGGAGCGCCAGCGCCGCGTGCGCGCTGAGGATGCGGTGAAGCTCGAGCGCGGCGAGCGCGTCACCCGCACGCGCTACGGCGTCGACGACGAGATCTGCACCGGCGATCATTCCTGCATTCGGCTGTCAGGCTGCCCGTCGCTGACGGTGAAGCCCTCGCCCGATCCGCTGCGCAGCGATCCGGTGGCGACCGTGATCGAATCCTGCGTCGGCTGCGGGCTGTGCGGCGAGGTCGCACATGCGGCCGTGCTGTGTCCGTCGTTCTACCGCGCCGAGATCGTGCGCAATGCCAATTGGCGCGACCGCGCGCTGCATCGGCTGCGGCAGACCGTGATCGGCTGGCTCGGCGGCGATATTTCTTCTTCACCTCCCCCCTTGCGGGGGAGGTCGCCAAGCGAAGCGAGGCGAGAGGGGGGTGAGCAACAAGCGCTGTCATCCATTGCTACCCCCCTCCCCAACCCTCCCCCGCAAGGGGGGAGGGAGCGCACTGAGCAAGGTGTCAACGGTGGGGCAACATCGAGACCGATCACTCTGTTGATCGCCGCGCTCGGCGGCGAAGGCGGCGGCGTGCTGACCGATTGGATCGTGTCGGCGGCGGCCGCGGCCGGCTTTCCGGTGCAGAGCACCTCGATCCCCGGCGTCGCCCAGCGTACCGGCGCCACCACTTATTACATCGAGATTTTTCCGGTCCCCACGCGCGAGCTCGCCGGCCAGCGGCCGGTGCTGGCGCTCACGCCCGGCGTCGGCGACATCAACATCGCGGTGGCGAGCGAACTGCTGGAAGCCGGGCGCACGGTGGCGAACGGCTTCGTCACGCCCGACCGCACGCATCTCATCGGCTCGCTCAGCCGCTTCTATGCCATGGACGAGAAGATCGCCATGGGCGACGGCCGCTTCGACCGCGACAAGCTCATCAAGATCATCGAGGACAATGCGCGCGAGGTCCTGCTCATCGACATGGACGCGCTCGCCGCCCAAAGCGGCTCGATCATCAGCGCGGTGATGCTCGGCGCCATCGCCGGGTCAGAGCGGCTGCCGATCACGCCCGAGCAGTTGGAAACGGCGATCCGCGCCGACGGCAAGGCGGTCGACAGCAACCTGCGCGGCTTCCGCGCCGGCTTACAAGCCGCGCGCGCGAAAGCGCGGCCGGCGAAAACGCCGAGAAAAAATACAACGCCCCGACCACCCCCGAATTGCTCGAGCATGAGGCCACCTACTCGCTGCCGGCGTTGGCGCAATCGACCGCGATCGAAGGCGTGCGCCGGCTGATCGCCTATCAAGGCGTTCGTTACGCGCAGCTTTACCTCGACCGGCTGCGCGCCCTGGTCGACGTCGACGCCGCCAGCGGCGCCAAAGGCCGGCTGATGAAGGAAGTGGCGCGCCAGCTCGCCGTGCGCATGTCCTACGAGGACGTGGTGCGGGTGGCGCAGGCCAAGATCGCGCCGGCGCGCATGCGCCGCATTGCGCGCGAGGAATTGCACATCCAGAACGAGCCGTTCTCGGTGCACGATTTCCTCAAGCCCGGCATCGAGGAGCTTAGCCAGCTGCTGCCCTCGTTCCTGGCGCGGCCACTGCTGCGCTATTCGGAACGCAAAGGCTGGCTCGGCCGCGTGTATTTCGGCATGGAGATTAATTCCACCTCGATCAGCGGCTATTTGCGCTTCCTGCTGCTGGCCAAATTGCGCCGCTGGCGCCCCTATGGGCACCGCTACGCGCAGGAGCAGGCCCAGATCGAATCCTGGCTCGGCTTGATCGCTGAGGCCGCAAAGCACTCGGGCGAACTCGGCCTCGAAGTCGCCGAATGCGCCCGGCTGATCAAGGGCTATGGCGACACTTATGCGCGCGGGCTTGCCAACTACCGCAGCATCGAAGCCCGCGTGATCCGGCCGGCGCTGGCGGACCAAATCCCGCCGAAAAACGCCGCCGACGCGCTCGCCAGCGCACGCATCGCCGCTTTGGTCGATCCCGAGGGCGAAAGTCTCGCCAAATGCCTGGTCGAGATCGAGGGCCAAGCGAGTTTCCGCATGGCGGCGGAGTAGTCTCGCCTCCGTTGTCAGGCTTATGCCCGTCGCGTAAAACACCCCGTCACATCAATGAGCGTCCGGGGTACAAGCTAGCCACAACCGCGCGGACGCCTGAGGGACGGAACAAATGGCCGTCACACCGACTGGGCAACGGCCGGCGATTGCCGCCGAGGCGTTCCTGCGCGCGCTCGCCGATCACGGCGTCGATTATTTCTTCTGCAATCCCGGCACCGATTTCCCGCCGATCGTGGAAGCGTTCGGCCGCGCCAAGAAGACCAATGCCAAGGTGCCGAAGCCGATCCTGGTTCCGCACGAGAACCTGGCGGTCGGCATGGCGCACGGCGCTTATCTGATGACCGGCCGCCCGCAGGCGGTGATGGTTCACACCACGGTCGGCACCGCCAACACCATCAACAATCTGATCAATGTGTCGCGCGACCGCGTGCCGCTGATCCTCGCGGCCGGACGCACGCCGACCACCGAAAAGGGTTCGTTTGGCTCGCGCAGCCGCCCCATCCAATGGGGCCAGGAAATGTTCGACCAGGCCGGCATGGTGCGTGAGCTGGTGAAGTGGGACTACGAATTACGCATGCCGGGCCAAGTCGGCGATATGGTCGCGCGCGGCGTGGAAGTCGCGATGGCGCATCCGCGCGGCCCGGTCTATCTCATGCTGCCGCGCGAGCCGCTGTCGGCATCGTTGGCGGAGCCGATCGCGCCAATAAAGCCGCGCGCGCAGGCCGCGCCAGTTCATCCCGATCCGAAGGCGATCGCGACTCTGGCCGAATGGATCGTGGCGGCCGAGCGGCCGTTGATCATCGCCGCCACGCTACCCGCCGGCGCAGTGCCGGCGCTCGCGCATCTGGCGGAGCGCTGCGCGATCCCGGTGATCACGCATAATCCGCGCACCGTCTGCCTGCCGTCGAGCCATTCCATGCATTTCGGTTTCGAGCCGGTCACGCTGCTGGCCGACGCCGATCTGGTGATCGCACTCGAATCCGACGTGCCCTGGATTCCGCATCTGCAACATCCGCAGGGCGGCTGCCAGGTCGCGCATGTGGGCGAGGAGCCGTTCTACGTGCGCTACCCGATGCGCAGCTTCCCGAGCGATCTCGTGGTGCAGGCCGGCGCCGTCAACGCGCTGGAGGCCTTGATCGCGGCGGTGGAGGCGCGCCTGCAGATGGCGGAGGCGCGCATCGCAGCGCGGCGCGCCCGCCTCACCGAGCGCATGCGCACGCGGCGCGCGCAGCTCGCCAAGGATTCCGCCACCGGCGAGCGCATCTCGCCGGAATATCTGTCGCGCGCGATCGGCGAAACGCTTGGGCCGGACGCAATCATCGTCAACGAATATCCGCTGCGGCCGGACCATTGCGCGCGCGAGAAGCCGGGCACCTTCTATGCGCTCGGGCCGGCCGGCGGGCTCGGCTGGGGCTTCGGCGCCGCGCTCGGCGCCAAGCTCGCCGCGCCCGACGTCTTCGTGGTCGCGACGCTGGGCGACGGCGCCTACATGTTCTCCAACCCGATGGTCGGGCACTGGGTCGCCGCCGCTCACGCCTTGCCGATCCTCACCATTGTGTTCAACAACATCCGCTACGGCGCCGTGCGCCGCGCCACGCTGTCGATGTTCAAGGATGGCGCCGCCGGCGAGAACGACGGCCGCACGCTCGCCGATCTCGATCCGTCGCCACCCTATGAGGTGATGGCGCAAGCGCAAGGCGCCTATGCCGAGCGTGTGGAGAAGCCGGCCGACTTGCCCGCCGCGCTAACACGCGCCCGCGACGCCGTGGTCAGCGGGCGCCGGCAGGCGCTGCTCAACGTCATCACGCCCTATTGAACCGGTAACGCGCAGAAAATTCGTCTGTCACGGAGAAGAGGTCATGCGTATCGACGCCTATACCCATTTCATCCCGGAGAAATTTTTCAACAAGATCGTGGAAAGCGGCCATGCCGATATCGGCAAGCGCGTGCGCGAAATCCCCAGCATCCACGATCTCGACGTGCGCCGGAAGGTTGTCGATGAGTTCGACGACTATGCGCAGATTCTCTCCTATCCTATGCCGCCGCTCGAACTGCTGGCCAAGGGCGCTGAGGTGGAAGAATACGCCAAGCTGGTGAACGACGGCTTCGCGGGTATTTGCGAGAAATATTCCGATTATTTCCCCGGCTGGGTAGCGCAGGCGCCCATGACCGCGCCCGATGCCGGCGTGCGCGAAGTGAAGCGCGCGATCAAAAACGGCGCGCTCGGCGTGCAGATCAACACCAATATTGCCGGAATGCCGCTCGACCATCCGGCATTCGATCCGTTCTTTGCAACCATGAACAAGCTCAACAAGCCGATCTGGCTGCATCCGGCGCGCGCCGCCAATTTCCCCGATTATCTCACCGAAAAGATATCGCGCTACGAAATCTGGTGGACCTTCGGCTGGTCCTACGAGACCGCGGCGGCGATGGCGCGGCTGGTGTTCTCGCGCATCATGGACAAATATCCCAACTTGAAGATCATCACCCACCATTTCGGCGGCATCGTGCCGATGGTGGAAGGCCGCATCGGTCCCGGCTGGGACCAGCTCGGCGCCCGCACCTCGAACGAAGACTTGAGCGTGGTTCTCAAGAGCCTGAAGAAGCGGCCGCTCGATTATTTCAAGCACTCGTTCTACGCCGACACCGCGGTGTTCGGCGGCGTGGCGGCGACCCATGCGGGCTTAGCCTTCTACGACCTCGACAAGATCGTGTTCGCCTCCGACTGCCCGTTCGATCCCGAGAAGGGCACCATGTACACGCGCGAGACGCTGCGCATCCTCGAAGGCATCGACATGCCGAAGGCCGCCAAGGAAAATATCTGGCACGGCAATCTCGAGGCGATCACCGGCGTGAAGTTTCCAAGCTGAAGCTGGTCATGGCCGGGCAAAAGGCGCCGAACGCCGGCTTCGCGGTTGAAGTCACTCATCTGGCAGGCGCCATGGGTAAGCCGGTCTGGATATTGTTGCCCTACAGTCCCGATTGGCGATGGCTGCTGGATCGGGACGATAGCCCTTGGTATCCGAGCGCAAGGCTGTTCAGACAGCAGCAAATCGGGAACTGGGTGGGGGTCATTGATCAAGTGAAAGACGAACTACGGTCGGTGATCGGTTGAGAATTTTCGACGTGTGGCTAGACACTTATCGATCGGCGCAAGTTGCCGAGATGAGGATAAGCCGGGCCACCATGGTGGCGCGCGGCGCCCTACGCTGTGGAAGCGCCGGCCACATCTGCTAGCATTGCAACCCATGGCACTGGTCCAGCCCATCGGCCTGTCCGAGCCGGACGCCCCAACCGGCGGCACGCCGCCGCAAGGCGACGCCGGGCGCGTGACGCCCATGATGGAGCAGTACATCGAGATCAAGGCCGCCAATCCGGACTGCCTGCTGTTCTACCGGATGGGCGATTTCTACGAGATGTTCTTCGACGACGCCGAGACCGCCTCGCGCGCGCTCGGCATCATGCTCACCAAGCGCGGCAAGCATCTTGGGGCCGACATTCCGATGTGCGGCGTGCCGGTCGAGCGTGCCGACGAATATCTGCACCGCCTGATCGCGCTCGGCCACCGCGTCGCGGTGTGCGAACAGCTCGAGGACCCGGCCGAAGCGCGCAAGCGCGGCGCCAAAAGCGTGGTGCGGCGCGACGTGGTGCGCCTGGTCACGCCCGGCACGCTCACCGAAGACACCCTGCTCGACGCCAAGCGCAACAACTATCTGCTCGCCGTCGCGCGCGCGCGGCTGTCGTCCGCCGGCGAGGACGCCCGCTTCGCGCTCGGCTGGATCGACATCTCGACCGGCGAATTCCGCATCACCGAATGCGACCGCCTGGCGCTGCCGGCCGAGGTCGCGCGGCTGGAGCCGAGCGAGATCATCGTTTCCGACGCGCTGTTCGCCGACGCCGACCTCGCCGCTTATTGGCGCACGCTGCCGGCGGTGACGCCGCTCACCCGCGATGTGTTCGACAGCGCCACCGCCGAGCGGCGGCTGACCTCATTCTTCGCGGTGGCGACCAGCGAAGCCTTCGGCGCGCTGACGCGGCTCGAACTGACCGCCGCCGCGGCTTGCGTGACTTACGTCGAGCGCACGCAGATCGGCAAGCGCCCGCCGCTGTCGCCGCCATTGCGCGAAAGCGCCGGCGCCACCATGGCGATCGACCAGGCCACGCGCGGCAATCTCGAACTGATGCGCACGCTTTCCGGCGAGCGGCGCGGCTCGCTGCTCGAGTCGATCGACCGCACGGTGACCTCGGCCGGCTCGCGCCTGCTGGCGCAAAGACTGTCGGCGCCGCTCACCGATCCGGCCGCGATCGCGCGCCGGCTCGACGCGGTGGCTGCGTTCGTCGACGACATCGCGGCGCGCGCCGATACGCGCTCGCGCCTGGCAGCGGCGCCCGATCTCGCCCGCGCGCTGGCGCGACTGGCCGTCGGGCGCGGCGGCCCGCGCGATCTCGCCGCCATCCGCGACGGCATGCTGGCGGCCGCCGATCTCGCCCGCGCCTTGGCCCCGCTCAAGGATATACCGGCGGAAATCGCCGACGCGCTGCAATCCTGCCGCCGCCCCGACGGCATGCTGGCCGCCGAACTTGCCGCCGCGCTCGCCGCCGAGCTTGCCCGCGTTCAAGCGCGACGGCGGCTTCGTGCGCGAAGGCTATGACGCGAGCCTCGACGAGACGCGCAGGCTTCGCGACGAATCGCGCCGCGTGGTCGCCGCCTTGCAGGCGCGCTATGGCGAGGAAACCGGCATCCGCGCGCTCAAGATCCGCCATAACAACGTGCTCGGCTATTTCGTCGAGGTCACCGCCCAGCACGGCGACCGGCTGATGGCGGCGCCGCTCAACGCCACCTTCATCCACCGCCAGACGCTCGCCGGCCAGGTGCGCTTTACCTCGACCGAATTGGGCGAGCTGGAGGCGAAAATAGCCAGCGCCGCCGACCGCGCGCTCGGGCTGGAGCTGGAAATCTTCGAGCGGCTCGCGGCAAGCGTGATCGCGCAGAGCGCGGCGATCAAGGAATGTGCGGAGGCGCTCGGGAGCCTTGATGTGGCGAGCGCGCTCGCGCATCTCGCCGCCGAGCGCGACTATGCGCGCCCACAAGTGGACGACAGCCACGAGTTTGGCATTACAGGCGGCCGCCATCCGGTGGTGGAGCAAGCGCTGGCGCGCGACGGCACGCCCTTCGTTGCCAATGATTGCGAACTGTCGCCGCCACCCCCACCCTTCCCTCCCGCGCAAGCGGGGGAGGGTGGGGAGGTGGCTGGCCGCATCTGGCTGATCACCGGCCCCAACATGGCGGGCAAATCCACCTTCCTGCGGCAGAACGCCCTGATCGCGATCCTGGCGCAGACCGGTAGTTTCGTGCCGGCGAAAGCAGCCCATATCGGCGTGGTGGACCGGCTGTTCTCGCGCGTCGGCGCCGCCGACGATCTGGCGCGCGGGCGCTCGACCTTCATGGTCGAGATGGTGGAAACCGCCGCCATCCTCAATCAGGCAGGCCCGCGCTCGCTGGTGATCCTGGACGAGATCGGCCGCGGCACCGCCACGTTCGACGGGCTGTCGATCGCCTGGGCTACCGTCGAGCACCTGCACGACGTCAATAAGTGCCGCGCGTTGTTCGCCACCCATTTCCACGAGCTGACCGCGCTGTCGGCCCGGCTCGACCGGCTGCATAACGCCACGGTGCGCGTGAAGGAATGGCAGGGCGACGTGGTGTTCCTGCATGAGGTGGTACCGGGCTCCGCCGATCGCTCCTACGGCATCCAGGTCGCCAAGCTCGCCGGCCTGCCGATGAGCGTGATCGAGCGCGCCAAGCTGGTGCTGGCCAAGCTCGAGCAGGAGGATCGTGCCGCCCCGAAGGGTTTCGAGGATCTGCCGCTGTTCGCGGCGCCTTACCAGCCGTCGCAGCCGCTGCAAGACGATGCACTCGAAGGGGTGGTAGCCGCGGTCGCCGCGCTCAATCCCGACGAGATGTCGCCGCGCGAGGCCATGGAAGCGCTCTATATGTTGAAGGCAAAGCTGGATGCGACGCGCAAGAAGTAGCGCGTGATCCCGAAAAGTGGGAACCGGTTTTCGGAAAAGATCACGCGCCAGGAATATCGCGCCATGATGAACATCGCCGACAGGAAACATGTGACGGCGCCGGCCGACGCGCAAAGCTGGCTCGACCGCTTCGCCGCCGCCTTGCAGTCACAAGACGCGGCGGCGGCTGCCGAGCTGTTCCTGGGCGACGGGCTCTGGCGCGACGTGCTGGCATTCACGTGGAATCTGGAGACGATGGCCGGCCGGCCGGCGATCGCGGCGACGCTGTGCCAGACGCTTGCCCGCACCAAGCCGGCGAATTTTCATATTCCTGCGAAACGAACGCCGCCGCGCTGGGTCAGCCGCGCCGGCACCGATTGCATTGAAGCCATCTTCGAGTTCGAAACCGCGTTCGGCCCCGCCAACGGCATCGTGCGCCTGGTGCTCGACAGCCAAACGCCGTCGCGGCTGCGCGCCTGGACGCTGCTCACGACCTTGCAGGAACTGCGCGGACACGAAGAAGCGTTCAAGAAACACGCCGCGCACGCTGACGACAACACGCGCGACTTCGGCGGCGATAACTGGCTCGATCATCGCAACAAGGCGCGCGCCTATGCCGATCGCGATCCCGCGGTGATCGTGGTCGGCGGCGGTCAGGCCGGGCTCTCGATCGCGGCGCGCTTGCAGCAGCTCGGGATCGATACACTGATCGTCGACCGCCGCGCTCGCATCGGCGACAATTGGCGCAAACGTTATCATTCGCTGAGGCTGCACAACGAAGTGCACGTCAATCATCTGCCCTATATGCCGTTCCCGCCGACCTGGCCCACCTATATCCCGAAGGACATGCTGGCGAACTGGTTCGAATCTTATGTCGACGCCATGGAGCTGAATTTCTGGACCGGGACCGAGCTTATCGGCGGCAGCTATGACGAGCAGCACCGGCGATGGTCGGTCACGCTGCGCCGCTCGGACGGCAGCACCCGCATCATGCATCCGCGCCATCTCATATTCGCGACGGGCGTCAGCAGCATTCCCTATACCCCGGACTTGCCGGGCCTCGCTGCGTTTGCCGGCACGGTCGTGCATTCCGGCGATTTCGGCGACGGCGAAAAATGGCAGGGCCGCAAGGCGCTGGTGCTCGGCAGCGGCACCAGCGGCCACGACGTAGCGCAAGATCTTTATTCCCACGGCGCCGCTGTCACGCTGATCCAGCGCAGCAAGACCTATGTCGTGAGCTTGCAAGAGGCGCAGAGCGTGTACGCGATCTACTCCGAGGGCATTCCGTTCGAGGATTGCGACCTGGTGGCGGCTTCGTTTCCGTATCCGGTGTTGCAGCGCTCGTATCAGCTTTCAACCGCCAGGGGCCGCGAAGTGGACAAGGCGCTTCTCGATGGCCTCGCGGCGCGCGGCTTCCGGCTGCATTTCGGGGAAGACGACACCGGTTTTCAGATGATGTATCTGCGGCGCGGCGGCGGCTATTATTTCAACGTCGGATGTTCCGATCTGATTATTTCCGGGAAGATTGGCCTGCTGCAATTCGCCGACGTCGGCGCGTTCGTCGCCGAGGGCGCGAGCCTGCGCGACGGCCGCGTGCTGCCGGCCGACTTGCTGGTGCTGGCGACCGGCTACAAGAACCAGCAGGAAACCGCGCGCGCCTATCTCGGCGACGCCATCGCGGACAAGATCGGCCCGGTCTGGGGCTTCGACGACGGCGGCGAATTGCGCAATATGTGGCGGCGCACCGCGCAGCCGGGCCTTTGGTTCACCGCCGGCAGCCTGGCGCAATGCCGGATTTTTTCACGCTATCTGGCGCTGCAGATCAAAGCGTTGGAAGAAGGCCTGCTGAATTAAGTTCGCCTCGGATCGCGCTCTAGGAAGGCAAGTGCCCGGCATCGCGAAACCAGCGGACCGCATCTTCGATCCCCTCGACGTAAGGGCGCGAACGATATCCGAGTTCCCGCTCGGCTTTGGTCGATGCGAAGAACATGCGGTATTTCGCCATGCGCACCCCGTCCAGTGTTGCAAATGGTTCGCGTCCGGTGATGTTGGCCACGGCCTCGGCGACAAACGCCACCGGCATGAGTGCACGCCAGGGAAGCCGCACGCGCGCCGCGTGCCGGCCGACCAGGCCGGCGATATCGCCTAGCATCTGCGAGAACAAGACATTTTGTCCGCCGAGAATGTAGCGCTCGCCGATCTTCCCGCGCTGTAGCGCCGCGAGATGGCCGCTGGCGACGTCGTCGACGTGCACGAGGTTGAGCCCGGTGTTGATGAATGCCGGAATGCGGCCGCGCGCCGCCTCGACGATGATCCTGCCCGTGGGCGTAGGACGCACGTCGCGCGGGCCGATCGGCGTTGACGGATTGACGATGATGGCGGGGAGGCCGCGTTCCGCCACCATGGTCTCGACCAATCGTTCGGCCGCGATCTTGCTGCGCTTATAGGCACCGATCCCCTGGCTCTCGCCCAGCGGCATGCTCTCGTCCGAATCCGCCCCACCGGGTCGCAGGGCAAGGGTCGCCACGCTGCTGGTGTAGATCACGCGCTCGACGCCAGCGCGCATGGCCGCTTCCATCAGGTTGCGGGTGCCCTCGACGTTGGAGGCGAAGATTTCGCTGCGGTCGCGCGCCCACAGGCGGTAATCGGCCGCGACATGGAACACATATCGCATGCCGGTTATCGCCTGGGCGACGGAACTCCCGGTCGCGCAGGTCGCCTTGGAAAAATTCCAGATCCAATCCGGCGAGATGGGCGCGCGGGCTTGCGCCGCGAACCAGCGCACGCACCGAAAAGCCCGCCTCGAGCAACTTATGCGCGACGGCCGAGCCGACGAAACCGCTTGCCCCGGTGATGAACCTTCTTGATGCCATGCCGACTGCCGCGACCGGCCTGCCATGGCCAACTGTCTACTAAGCTGTGGCCAAACGCAAAGTTCCGCGTGCGGCAATCGCGGCATGAAATATGCTTAGCTTCCGAGAATGGCGCCTTTAAACGAGGCCTTTTGGAAACCGAATGACACTTTGCCCCGCCCCGCCGGCCAGCGGCGAAAGCAATGGTCACGCCTGGCCGGTTGCTTCGCCGATGGGGCTGCCTTGCGCGGAGCGTATCGTCATCGCCCTAGTAGGGCTGGCTTTCGAAGCCCGCATCGCCGCCGGGCCGGGTGTATTCGTCATTTGCCGCAATACCCAAAGCGAGATCAGCTTTGCTCGATGTCGCCCTGAAAAGGGGCTGCCGCAGCATCATCAGTTTCGGCGTCGCGGGCGGGCTAGCCCCGCATTTGCGCGCAGGCGACTGGATCGTCGCAATCGTCGATCATCGACGCCCAGCAGTCCCGTCCGACTGACCAGACCTGGTCGAAAAGATGCTGGGAATGATCCCGGGCGCCCGGCATGCGCCCATTGTCGGTGCTCACAGCGCGGTCACCGACACAACGGCCAAACGGCAAATGCACGTGCAGACCGGGGCGGCGGCTGTCGACATGGAATTGCATCTTGTCGCGCGGCTGGCGTCGACCCATGGGCTGAGCTTTGCGGCTGGCGGCCAGGGTGGTCATCGATCCCGCGCATCGATTCGTACCGGCGGCCGCGGTGCTGGCCGGCATGCGTTCCGGCGGAGGCACGAGCGTCATGGCGGTGATGAGCGAACTGATCGCGGTCTCGTCGCAACTGGTCGGATTCGATACGCATCGCGCTGACGCCTATGTGGCGCGCAGCGCGCTGCTCCGCATGCGGCGAACGCTGGGTCCGAAGTTCGGCCTCGAAATACCGGCCTACAGGTACCGCTGATGCCGTGGCGTCGCGCGGTGAGCACCAGCATGCTCCAGCCGACGGCAATGCCCAGCGCCAGCGCCAATCCGATTGCCGAGCCCAGCAGTTCGGCGGCGACATGCAATACCAAGTAGCGAAAGCAAAACCGACCAGGCCGAGGGTCGCGTTGGCGAGCACGGCGGCGGTCGGCTTGCCGCCGACGCGGGGGTGCAGAATGAGCACGATGCTGATCAGCACGACCGGAAACACCGCCAGCATGCCGCTGCCGCCCGGGCCGATGCGGAAAAGCTCAAGCTCACCGTCACGCCGACCAGCAGGGCCACCAGCGCCGCACGAATTGCCAGGTCGTACCAGCGCGTGCGTACCGGGGGCATCGTCACCCGGCGCAGCGGGCGCACCAGCCACAGGCACACGCTCAGCACCACCAGGTTCATCGCCTTATCCGCGGGTAACACCGTCCATGGCACCCAAAGAATAACAGCGCCAGCGCCGTCCAAACCGCCAAGCCAACCGACAGGCTGACGATAAGCGAGCGCTGCTGCGCCAGTAGCACGTAGACCGTCGCGAATATCACGTTCACCGCGTTGATGGCGAGGCTCGCCACCGCGCCTTGCGCGATGAAATGCGCGTCATGGTCAAACGCCAGGAACACATAGACCGGGCCGGCGCCGATCAGTGTCGCCACCAACCCGCCGACCAGCGGGCCGGCGCGCTCGGCGGTCACCGTCGCCGCCAGCACGAAGCCGGCGGTGATAACCATTTGTACGATGAGCGTGAGCGCAAAATAAAGATCGGGGACATTTTCTCGTTTCCCCTCTCCCCGCACGCGGGGAGAGGTGAAAATTTAATTGGCCGGTGTTATACCGCGTGCGGCCGATCACCTTGCCGGCCTTGATGTCGGAAATCACGCGCTGCGCGCTATCGAGCGCGGTGGGTCGGTCGGCACCAGCGGCAGCGGCCGGTTGCGCACCAGCTTGATCAGCTCGTTGAGTTCCTTGAGGCTGCCGGTATAGGAACCTTGTATCGTCATGGCGCGGATCGGGATCAACGGCAGCGAGACCGTGATGTCGCCGCCGAACAAGCCGACCACGATCAGCTTGCCGCCCTTGACCAGGCTGTCGACACCGAGCTGCGCGGTCTGCGAGTTGCCGACGAAATCGATCACCGCCCATACCGGTCCCTTGGCCGCGGCTTTCAATTGCGCAAGCGCATCCGGGGCATTGGGATCCACCGCCGCGAGCGCACCCTGGCGCAGGGCGACCTCGCGCTTGACCGGATCGATATCGACCGCGATCGCGCCCTTGCCTTTCATCGCCTTGATAATCGCAATGCAGATGAGGCCGAGACCGCCAGCGCCGATCACCACCACCGGCTCGCTCTTCGCCAGCGCGCCCAGCTTCTTGAGCGCGCCATAGGCGGTGACCCCCGAGCAGGAGCGGCGCCGCCTGCTCCGGCTTCATCCGGCTGCCGTAGTTCACGAGATAGCGCGGATGCGGCACCATGAGATGCGTCGCGTAGCCGCCGTCGCGATAGACGCCGAGGAAACGCGGCGCGGTGCAGAGCTGTGCGTCGCTGCGTCTGCACACCGCGCAGGCGCCGCAGCCGATCCATGGATAGACCAGCCGCTTGTCGCCGACCTTGACGCCGCGCGCCTTGGGGCCGAGCGCGACCACCTGGCCGAACATCGCGGCCCATGGCGTGCAGCCAGCGTCACGCCGCGATCCTGCAGGCGGAGAATTTTGCCGCCGCCGAGATCGTAGAAGCCTTCCCAAATGTGCAGGTCGGAATCGGGCAGATGCCCGCGGCCAGAACTTTCAGCAGCACCTCGGTGCCGGCCGGCTTGGGATCGACCCGCTCGGCGCGAACTGCATCGGCTCGCCGCAGCGACAGACCTGGAAACTGCGCATCAAATTCCTCCCCGTAACGCTTGTTTTTGATGCACTTTATAGCGCCCGGCGCGGCCAAAGCATCGGCGCTCGCGCCCGGTCTATAGGCAGCCCCTGCTATGCGCAGTTTTTGTTCCAAGTAGTCGAATTACATCCAGGATCAGTTGATTCACCAAAAATAGCGTGAAAATAGCAAAATTATTCCAAATTTTCACAGCGGACGATTTCCGCGATTTTTGCGGCGGCGGCTACTTAAGGCTCCGCCTCCGCTATCCCGACGCCCCCACTGCCTTGCTCTCGATCTCGCGACAGCCGCGCCGTGCCCGAGCCCTCTGCCCGGCAGCGGGCGAGCTGATCGATAGCCGCGCCGTCGCCGCCGACCTGGAACAGCTCACCAAGACCCACAGCGGCGAGCGCGAATTGCGCTCCGCGCTGGCGCAGCGGCTGAAGACCGCGCTCAACGAAGGGCGCGCCAAGGCCGAACTGCTGCTGCTCAAGGATCGCCACGGCCGGCGCTGCGCCGAGCGGCTGTGCCGGCTGGAGGATGAGGTCATCCGCCTGCTGTTCGAGTTCGCGCGCAAGCATCTCTATCAATCGCAGATCCGTCCGAGGCCGAGCACATGGCGGTGGTCGCCACCGGCGGCTATGGCCGCTGGCGGCAGGCGCCCGGCTCCGACATCGATCTGTTGTTCTTGCTGCCCTACAAGCAGACCGCCTGGGGCGAGTTGATCGCGGAAGCGATCCTCTATTGCCGGACACCGGACTGAAGGTCGGCCACGCCACCCGCTCGGTGGACGAATGCATCCGCCAGGCCAAGGCGGACATGACCATCCGCACCGCCATTCTGGAAGCGCTCTGCTCGGCGACCAGAAGCTGTTCGACGAGCTGGTGACGGGCTTCGACAAAGAAGTGGTGCGCAATACCGTGCCGCAGATCGTCGCCGCCAAACTGGCCGAGCGCGAGGACCGCGTCCGCCGCAGCGGACAATCGCGCTACCTGGTCGAGCCGAACGTGAAGGACGGCAAGGGCCGGGGTTGCGCGATCTGCATACCTTGTTCTGGATCGCGAAATACGTCTACCGCGTGCGCGAGCCGGACGAACTGATCAAGCGCGGCGTGTTCGACAAGCAGGAGTATCAACTATTCCGCCGCTGCGAGGATTTCCTCTGGTCGGTGCGCTGCCACATGCATTTCGTCACCGGCCGCGCCGAGGAGCGATTGTCGTTCACATCCAGCGCGAGATCGCGGTGCGGCTCGGTTACACCGAGCATCCGGGCCAGCAGGACGCTCGGAGCGCTTCATGAAGAAGCACTACTTCCTGGTCGCCAAGGACGTCGGCGATCTCACCGCCATCCTGTGCGCGGATCTGGAGGACAGCCACGCCAAGAGCGTGCCGGTGCTCAGCCGCATGATGGCGAAGCTGCGGCCGGTGAAGCGCACCAAGCTCGCCGAAAGCGACGACTTCATCGTCGACAAGAACCGCATCCGGCTGGCCCACGGCAACGCCTTCAAAAGCGATCCGGTCAACCTGATCCGCATCGATCATCTGGCGCAGAAGCACAATCTCGCCTTCCACCCCGACGCCATGCGGGCGATCACCCGCTCGCTAACCTGATCGACGCCAAGCTGCGCGACGACGAGGAAGCCAATCGGCTGTTTTTGGAAATACTCACTTCCAAGAAACGATCCGGAGATCGGGGCTGCGGCGGATGAACGAGGCCGGCGTGCTCGGCCACTTCGTGCCGGCCTTCGGCAAGGTGGTGGCGATGATGCAATGCAACATGTATCACCACTACACGGTCGACGAGCACCTGTTGCGCTGCATCGGCGTGCTGGCGGGAGATCGAGCGCGGCGGCAGCAATGACATGCCGCTCGCCAGCGATCTGATCCGCAAGCTGCTGCCCGGCAACCGCATGGTGCTTTACGTCGCGCTGTTCCTGCACGACATCGCCAAGGGCCGGATCGAGGACCATTCGATCGCCGGCGCGGATGGCGCGGCGGCTCTGCCCGCGCTTAGGCTTTTCGCCGACCGACACCGAGACCGTCGCATGGCTGGTCGATAAGTCATCTCGTGATGTCGAGCGTGGCGCAGTCGCGCGCATCTGTCCACCGCAAGACCATCTTCGAGAATTTCGCCGCGGTGGTACCGGCCGAACGGCTGAAGCTGTTGATGATCCTCACCACCGCCGACATCCGCGCCGTCGGTCCGGGCGTGTGGAACGGCTGGAAGGCGCAACTGTTGCGCACGCTGTATTACGAGACCGAGCCGGTGCTCACCGGCGGCTTCTCCGAAGTCAACCGCGCCCAGCGCGTCGCCATGGCGCAGGCCGAATTCCTGTGCCGCGTCGGCCAAGGATTGGCCGCCAGAGCAGCTGGAAGTCTATATCGCCAAGCACTATCCGGCTTATTGGCTTAAAGTGGATCTGCCGCACAAGATCGAACATGCGAAATTCGTGCGCGCCGCCGAGGACGCCGGCAAGTCGCTTGCCACCGCGGTCGGCTTCGACGCCGAGCGCGCGGTGACCGAACTCACAGTGCTCGCCCCCGACCATCCCTGGCTGCTGGCGATCATCGCCGGCGCCTGCGCCATGGCCGGCGCCAATATCGTGGACGTGCAGATCTACACAACCACCGACGGACGTGCGCTCGACACCATATCGCTGTCGCGCGAATTCGTGACGAGGACGAGGAACGACGCGCCAATCGCGTCGCCGATTTATCGAGAAGGCGCTGCGCGGCTGACTGGCGGCTGCCCGACGTGGTGGCCAAGCGCGCACCGCCGAAGGGCCGCATCAAGGCGTTCGCGCTCGAGCCGACGGTCACCATCAACAATCAGTGGTCGCACCGCTATACGATGCTGGAGGTCACCGGCCTCGATCGCACCGGTCTGCTGTACGAGATGACCACGACGCTATCCAACAAGCTCAACCTGAACATCGCCTCCGCCCATGTCGCCACCTTCGGCGAGCGTGTGGTGGACGTGTTCTATGTGACCGACCTGCTCGGCGCGCAGATCACCTCGCCGACCGTCAGCGGCCATCAAGCGCGCTGATCGGGCTTGTCGCAACCGGCGCAGGGCGTACCGGGAAATCGGGGACAGGACGTCGACGATGCGCAGAGCACTTCGACGCCTGATCCGCGAAATTCGCCGAAACCGCCACGCTTAGCGTGCCCCGAGGGGGCCGGCGGGCATGCTGCCGCCGGCATGGGCAATCGG
>CAWFMZ010000033.1:0-96540 GCA_963817045.1 uncultured Alphaproteobacteria bacterium | reverse complement strand
ACGAGTTGGAACGGCGCAAATGGGTCAGCCGGCGTGCTTCCGGCAGCGATGCGCGGTCGCACTCGCTGCATTTGGCCGCGGATGGCGAAAAGGTGCTGGCCAAGATCAAAAGCCTGGCCGAGCAGCACGAAGCTCAGCTTGCCGAGCATGTCGGAGCCAAGCGGCGCCAGCAGCTGATGGATCTGCTGCGCGATTTCGGCTGACCGAAGGTCGTCAGATCACCTCGTACACATCAAGCCGCACGCTGCGGGCTTCGCGCTGTCCGCGCGCCAGCGCCAGGATGCGGTTGAGCCAGTCGACCGCAGGATCGGACGTCTCGAACCGCATCACGGTGCGGAAATAATAGAGCGCGGGATCGACGCTGTCGCCCCGCGCCAGCCGCTCCATGACCGCCGGCGGACCATGCCGCAAGCCGTCGCTCGACACCAGGATGCGCGCGCCGGCATCGGTCTCGATGGTATAGCGCGCCTGGATATCGGCGGCGCCGTCGCGCGCACGATCTGCCAATCGGCGCCGCCCGGCAGGATACGGCCATTGAGTTTCGGCCCGCGCACGGTGCCGCCGAGAATGCCGATGATGCGGCGCTCGCCATAGGGCGTGCGGCCCAGATTCATGACGGGCGCGAGTTCGGCGTGGATCGTGAAAATCGGTTGCTGTGCCCAGCATGGCGGCTATTTGTTGGAGCCCAAACTTATCCCGATTTCGCCATTTGACCCTGTCCTTGGCGGGCCGTAAATACGGGACCGCAACCGGGAAGCAGTACCGTATGGCGCGTATTTCGTCGCTCGCCGAAGCCATCCAATCCGCCGTTCGCGACGGCGACACGGTGGCGATGGAAGGCTTCACCCACCTCATTCCGCATGCCGCCGGCCACGAGATCATCCGCCAGGGCCGCAAGCATCTCACCTTGATCCGCATGACGCCGGACCTGATCTACGACCAGCTCATCGGCATGGGCTGCGTCGACAAGCTTATCTTTTCCTGGGGCGGCAATCCGGGCGTCGGCTCGCTGCACCGTTTCCGCGACGCGGTCGAGAACGGCTGGCCGCAGAAGCTCGAACTGGAAGAGCATTCGCATGCCGCCATGGCCAACGCCTATGAGGCGGGCGCCGCCGGGCTGCCCTGCGCGATCTTCCGCGGCTATATCGGCGGCGACCTGCCGAAGGTGAATGCCAAGATCAAGCGCGTGACCTGCCCGTTCACCGGCGAGGAGCTGGCGGCGATCCCGGCGCACCGGCCGGACGTGGCGGTGATCCACGCGCAGCGCGCCGACAAGGCCGGCAATGTGCTGATCGAGGGCGTGCTCGGCGTGCAGAAGGAAGCCGTGCTCGCCGCCAAGCGTTCGGTGGTGACGGTGGAAGAGATCGTCGACGATCTCGGGCCGCGCAGCCTGAACGCGGTGGTGCTGCCGCATTGGACGATCGGCCACGTAGCCGAAGTGCCGGGCGGCGCGTTTCCTTCTTTTGCGCAAGGCTATTACAAGCGCAACAACGCCTTCTATAAAGAATGGGACTCGATCGCGAAGGAGCGCGACTCCTTCCTGGCCTGGATGAAGACAAACGTCCTCGAGAAAGGTCCCGAGGCCTTTGCCAGGTACGCGCGCAAGCATCGCGCGGCGGCGGAGTAATGACGATGACCGACTACAAGCCGAATGAGATGATGACCATCGCGGCGGCGCGCGCGCTCAAGAACGACGACATATGTTTCGTCGGCATCGGCCAGCCCTCCGCCGCCTGCAACCTCGCGCGCCTGACGCATGCGCCCGGCATCACGCTGATCTACGAATCCGGCACGCTCGCCACCAAGCCGAACGTCCTGCCGCTCTCGATCGGCGACGGCGAATTGTGCGAGACCGCGTTGACGACGGTGTCGGTGCCGGAAATGTTCCGCTACTGGCTGCAAGGCGGGCGCATCAAGGTCGGATTTCTGGGCGGCGCGCAGATCGACAAATACGCCAATCTCAACACCACCGTGGTCGGCCCCTACGACAAGCCGAAGGTACGGCTGCCGGGCGGCGGCGGCGCGCCCGAGATCGCCACCGTCCTGCGGCGAGATTTTCATCATCATGGCGCAGGGCAAGCGCAGCTTCGTCGACAAGCTCGATTTCGTCACCTCGATCGGCCACGTCACCGGGCGGCGACAGCCGCGCCAGGCTCGGCGTGAAGACCAAGGGACCGACCAAGCTGATCACCGATCTCGCTATGTTCGAGCCCGATCCGGAGACGAAAGAGATGACCGTCGTCTCCATCCACGCCAACGTCACCCGCGAGCAGATCCAGGAAAACACCGGCTGGAAGGTGCGCTTTCGCGTCGAAAGTCGCGGAGACGCCGCCGCCGACGGCGCGCGAGCTCGAAGTTCTGCGCGAGCTGCACGCGCGCACCAACCGCGCCCATGCGGAGGCGGCATGATGACGACACGCGACGTCTTTCTCTGCGATGCGGTGCGCACCCCGATCGGGCGCTACGGCGGCGCGCTCGCCAAGGTGCGCACCGACGATCTCGCCGCGGTGCCGATCAAGGCGCTGATGGCGCGTAACCCGAAGATCGATTGGGAGAAGCTCGACGAAGTCTATTTCGGCTGCGCCAACCAGGCCGGCGAGGATAACCGCAATGTCGCGCGCATGGCGCTGCTGCTGGCGGGCTTGCCGGCGAGCGTGCCGGGCGTGACGCTCAACCGGCTGTGCGCCTCCGGTCTCGATGCGGTCGGCACCGCCGCGCGCGCCATCCGCGCCGGCGAGATCGACTTCGCCATCGCCGGCGGCGTCGAATCGATGACGCGGGCGCCGTTCGTGCAGGGCAAGGCGCAGGAAGCCTTCGCGCGCACAGCCGAGATCTTCGACACCACCATCGGCTGGCGCTTCATCAATCCGCTGATGAAGAGCCAATACGGCGTCGATTCCATGCCGGAGACGGCTGAGAACGTGGCGGAAGAATTCCAGGTCAGCCGCGCCGACCAGGATGCCTTTGCGCTGCGCTCGCAGCAGCGCGCCGGCAAGTGCGATCGCTTCCGGCTATTTCGCCAAGGAGATCGTTGCGGTCGAAATCGCCGGCCGCAAGGGCGAAGTGATCAAAGTCGACAAGGACGAGCACCCACGCGAAACCACGCTCGATCAATTGGCCAAGCTCAAGCCGTTCGTGCGCAATCCGGGCACCATCACCGCCGGCAATGCCTCCGGCGTCAATGACGGCGCCGCCGCCATGATTCTTGCCTCGGAAGCCGCCGTGAAGGCGCATGGGCTTAACCCCGCGCGCGCGCATCCTCGGCATGGCGTCGGCGGCGGTGCCGCCGCGCATCATGGGCATCGGCCCGGTGCCGGCCACCCGCAAACTGATGGCGCGGCTCGGGCACAAGATCGGCGATTACGACGTGATCGAGCTCAACGAAGCCTTCGCCTCGCAGTCGCTCGCCTGCCTGCGCCAGCTCGGGCTTCCCGACGATGCGGCGCACGTCAACCCGCACGGCGGCGCCATCGCGCTCGGTCATCCGCTCGGCATGTCGGGTGCTCGTCTGGCATTGACAGCCGCCCATGGCTTGGAAGAAAGAGGCGGCAAGCGCGCGCTGGCCACCCTGTGCGTCGGTGTCGGACAAGGCGTATCGCTGGCGATCGAGCGGGTATCTTAAGGACAACAACAATGTCGATGATCTATCCCAGGGAAAGCCTCAGCGTTTATCCCAAGCATCTGTCGCCGGAATACAAGAGCACGGTGAAGCGCTCGCCGTCGAAGCCGCTGATCATCGTGCCGCACACTCTGTCCGAGCTCACCGGGCCTGCTTTCGGCCATGACGCGATCCAGGAGGGCGACAACGATCTGACCAAACAGCACAAGGGCGAGCCCTTGGGCGAGCGCATCATCGTGCACGGCCGCGTGCTCGACGAAGACAAGCGTCCGGTGCCCGAAACGCTGGTGGAAATCTGGCAGGCCAATGCCTGCGGCCGCTACGTGCACAACGTCGATCAGCATCCGGCGCCGCTCGATCCGAATTTCACCGGAGCGGGCCGCACCGTCACCGACAAGAACGGCTATTACAAATTCATCACGGTGAAGCCGGGCGCCTATCCGTGGGGCAATCATCGCAATGCCTGGCGGCCGAACCACATCCACTTCTCGGTGTTCGGGCAGGCGTTCGTGACCCGGCTGGTGACGCAGATGTATTTCCCCGGCGATCCGCTGTTTCCGTTCGACCCGATCTTCAATTCGGTGACCGACGAGAAGGCGCGCCTACGCATGATCTCCAGCTTCGACCTGGAGAACACCATTCCCGATTGGGCGCTCTGCTTCCGCTTCGACATCGTGCTGCGCGGGCGCGAACAGACACCCGTACATACGGAAAAGCACTAATGTCGGATATCACGCCCTCACAAACCGTCGGCCCGTTCTTCGCCTATGGCCTGTCGCCGCACAACCGCTGCGACTGGAAGCCGAATCGACGGCTACGACTGGAAGGAAACGATCGGCGCCAATCTGATCACGCCGGACGCGACGGGTACGAAGATCCACATCGAGGGCCGCATCCTCGACGGCGACGGCAAGCCGATCAACGACGCCATGATCGAGATCTGGCAGGCAGACAGCCAAGGGCGCTACGCCCATGCGCGCGGCGAGAAGCCGCGTCCGAATGCCAAGTTCACCGGCTTCGGCCGCTCGGCCACCGACAAAGACGGGCTCTTCGTTTTCGACACCATCAAGCCGGGGTCGGTGCCGGGGCCGGAGGGCAAGCCGCAGGCGCCGCATATCGTGGTCTGCATCTTCTCGCGCGGCATGCTGCGGCAGATCTATACGCGGCTGTATTTCTCCGACGAGGCGGGAAACGGCGCCGATCCGATCCTGGCGCTGGTGCCGGCCGACCGCCGCGGCACGCTCATTGCCCACAAGCAGGCCGGCGCCGGACCGGCCGTCTACCGCTTCGACATCCGCGTGCAGGGCGAGAACGAGACGGTTTTCTTCGATATCTGAGGATGTTATCGGCGAGCGGCGCTGCCCACCGTAGCCCACGACTACGCCTGGAAAGTGGGATAAAACCCACTATATCGGGCGAAGAAGTCCCGAATATCTTTTTTCGATTCGCGTCGAAAGCCAAATAATACCGGCATATCGACGATTGGGTATAGCCCACCCATCCTGCCCATCTTTCCCAATACGAATTTTCCATTTGACGAAAGCGGGTGGACTTGGTTCCCTTGGCTCCAAGCCGGCCGTGAGAGCGGGCCCAAGGAAACGCCGCCATGAACGATCAGATCCTCCAGGAGATCAGCGAATTCTGCCGCCAGCGCGGCTTGGCCGAATCCACCTTCGGCCGCCGCGCGGTCAATGACGGCAAGCTCGCCAACCGCCTGCGTAACGGCGGCCGCATCACCACAGATACGCTCGAGCGCATCCGCAGCTTCATGGCGCGCAACGTCGACGCCACGCCGGCGCGCCGCCGCGTGCTGTTCGACGCGCCGACGCCCGCGGCGCTGCCCATGGTCAAGCCGGCGGCGCCGCCGGTCGCCTCCGGCCAGGCGAGCGACGACCCGCAACGCAATTTCCGCTTCTTCGACAACCGGCAGAAATATCTGCTGTTCGTGAATACCTGCAGCGAGAAATGGGAAATCGCGCAACGCGTCGGCATGGAGCTCGCCAATATCCATCCGCGTCCGCCGGCGGTGCGCGTGTTCGACGCCGGCCTCGGCGACGGCACCGTGCTGGCGCGCGTGATGCGCTCGATGCACGACCGATTTCCCACGATGCCGTTCTACATCGTCGGCAAGGAAATCAGCCTCGAAGACATCCGCCTCACGCTGCACAAGATGGCGGACCGTTTCGTCGAGCATCCGTCCACCGTGCTGGTGCTCACCAATCTGGCTTATTCGGAAGCGCCCTGGCTGGCGGTGAAGTCGCTCAGCGCCGCCACCAGCCTGGTCTGGAAAGAGCTGGCGATGGACGGCAATACCGCGCACAGCTTCGAGCAGCAGATCACCGCGCTCGAGCCGTTCCTGGCCGAGAACTGGAAGGCGCGCGTGTCGCCGAAGAGCGGCAACCCGGTCTATGAGCGCCCGGTCATCCTGGTGATCTATCGCAACGACCACCGCTTCCTGCTCGATCAGATCGTGCCGAAGCCGGGCGGCACCGTCGCCGACTACGATCTGGTGATCGCCTCGCAGCCCTATCGCGCGCGCGCTTCGCTCGAGTTCAAGGCCAGGCGCGTGCTGGCGCCGCTCGCCCGCGCGCTCGGGCAGAGCGGGCGCATGATCGCGATCCATTCCTACGGGCGCGATCCCGGCATGGAGATCATTCACAAAGTCTGGCCGAACGACAATCCGTTCACGCACAGCCGCCACGACCTGCTCAAGGAAGTGAAGCACGAGCTGGGCGCGGCCGGCCGCGATCTCAATTTCAACGCCTATTCCGACCAGCGCTCGCTGTTCCGCTACGACATGCACACGCTGCCGTCGGAAATTTCCTCCTCGATCGGCACCTCCACGCTGCTCGCCGCCTGGAACGCGGCGATCTACGTGGCGCAGATCGAGGACGACCGCCTGTCCGACGTGCACAGCGACCGCCGCTACATCGAGGCGACGCGCGACGTGCTGCAGAAGCAGGGCGGCCTGTGGTTCTACGACGAATCCTTCGTGATCTCCCACCGGCGCGAGTAGGCACAGCAGCATGATGCCGAATCAATTCGCGCACAGGTTCTCGCTCGAGGCGACGCGGCCGAACGCAGCCGAGATCGCCGGGTTGGCGGAGCTGTTGCCGGGCGGAACGCCGGTCTATTTCTCGGCGGTGCCGACGATCGCAGCCGCCCGAGCTGGTCGCCGCGGCGGCATTGCTGCGCAAGTCCGGCCTCGAGCCGGTCGTCCATATCGCGGCGCGGCGCATTCGCAGGCTGCCGATCTTGCAGGATTTGCTCGCCGGCCTGCGCGGCGAAGCCGATGTGCGCCGGCTCTTGGTGATCGGCGGCGACGTGGATGCACCGGGGCCATTCCCCGACGCGCTGGCGGTGATCCAGAAGGGCCGCTTGCGCGAAGCCGGCATCGAGGAGATCGGGATCGGCGCTTATCCGGAAGGCCATGCCCGCATTCCAGCCGACCGCATGGAAGCTGCGCTCGATCAAAAGATCGCCGCGGCGCGCGCGGCCGGCTTGCGGGTGCACATCGTCAGCCAGTTCTCGTTTTCGCCCGATGCGGTGGTCGGCTGGCTCAAGCGCCTGCGGGCGTGCGGCGTCGCGGTGCCGGTGAAGGCCGGCATGGCCGGCCCGACCAGCCTCACCGCGCTGTTGCGTTACGCCAAGCGTTGCGGCGTGAATGCCTCGCTGCGCGGCCTGGCCTCGGGCGCCGGCAGCGGGCTCATCGGCAATGTCGGACCGGACCGGATTCTCGCGGCCTTGGCGGCGGCCGCCGGCATCGGCGACGTCAGCCCGCATTATTTCTCATTCGGCGGGGTCTTGCAGACCGCGCGCTACGCCTGCGATGCGGCGGCACGGCTGCCGGCCGATCGCGCCAGCGCATGATCATGAAAAGCCGGTGTCGTGTTGCTGCGCGCCCGACACCGGCATTTATTTTTGGTTTTCAGCCGACAGCGGCCGTGCGCCAACCCTGATGATAGGTCTCGCGCGCCGGCGCGGCGTAAGGCGTCGGTCCGACCGTCACCCGCATCTCCGTCTGCTTGTGACGCTCGACGGTGGTCTTTTTGGTGCCGCCGTTTTCCTCGCCCCAGATCAAAGTGAGCTCGGTCCCCACCTTGGCATATTGCTCCTCGACAAAGCCGAGCGACAGCATCTTGCGCTCGTTGTAGGTGTAGCCACTGAACATCGAGGCGCCGACCATTTTTCCGCCGCTCATGACGGCATCGAACGAACTCGATGCGTAGTTCGACAGCGGCAGATCGATGAACTTGTAGTTCTCGCCGGGCGGCGCGAACATCGACTGCAAGACCTTGGCGACATCCTGGTCGTTCCAGGCAAACGTCACCTTCTTGCGGTGCACTTTGCCTTCCATCTTCTGCAGGGCGTCCTTGCCGATGAAGTCGTGGTCGAACTTCGTGAACGAGGCGTAGCCCAGTTCGTGCGGCGAGGTGTAATAGTCCTCGATTTTATCCGAGACGAAGCTGCCGCCAAGGCCGGCATTGGCTTCGTAGCTCGTCCCCGGCAGCCACTCGCGATAGGCTTTCATTTTCTCGCCGGTATAGACCGCCGGCACCGGCGACGGGATCCAGCCCGAACTCAAGCGTATTGGTAGCGTAGGCGCGCGCGCCGACCTGAACGAGGCCGAAATCCTTGCCCGCTTCGATGATGGCGGCGCGGATTTCCTCGCCCTCCGCATAAGGACCCCAAACCTCCAGGCCGGGGGCGCCGGCCATGCCATGGCGCAGGGCGCGAACCTTGCGTCCCGCGATTTTGATGTAATCCATATTGAAGAACTTGATGTCGGCGAACGGACCGCCGTTGAGCTTCTGGATCACCTGCTCGGCGTTCGGCCCCTGGATTTGGTAGCGGTAAAACTTTCGGGCGACGGGCTTGCCCATCGGGCGCGAGGGCGACCGATCGTCGTATTCGGTCTTGACGTTGTATCCGCCCGTCTGCGCGTGGAATTGAATCCAATTGGCCGCCGGATTGCGCCCGACGAAAACGAAACTGTTCTCCGCCAGATAAAAAAGAATTCCGTCGCCGATCACATAGCCGTCGTAACTGCACGGGGCGAACTGCTTGGCCTTGTTGACGGAGAAATTCTTGAACGAGTTGGTCCCAAGATAGGAGAGCAATTTGAGAGCGTCCGGACCCTCGATGAACAGATTGACCATGTGGTGCGACTGGTCATAGAGGACGCAGGTTTCGCGCCAGCCGCGCTGCTCGTCGCGCCAGTTCGTGAACTCGGGAGCGACCACCGGATAGACGTAGGCGCCGATCTGCGAGTTGCGTAACATCTTGACGACATTGCCGGACGCTTTAATCGCCTCTTCCAGATTCTTGTAGGCCATCGCTTGATAACTCCTCCTACCGAAAATTTTTTAGTTGATCTCGCGCGCAACCCTAACCTAACCACCTGGGGAAGTGAAGAACGGGAAATATTGGCGCGCTAGGCTGATTGATTATGAGTTTGCCGGCGCGATATCGTAGCGCGCAGCAGTTCTCAGTTGGCCCAATGGGCAGAGTTGGGCAACAATCAACCCATGCAAGCACGGAGCAGTTAAGCCAATGGCCCGCACCACACCGCCGTTTCGCGCCGACATGGTCGGCAGCCTGCTGCGCCCCGTGCCGCTGAAGGAGGCGCGCGCCAAATTCGCCAAGGGCGAGATCGATGCCGCCGCGCTCAGGGCGGTGGAAGACCGCGAAATCGAGAAGATCATCGCGAAGCAACAGGAGGTGGGCTTGAAGCTCGCGACCGACGGCGAATTCCGCCGCTCCTGGTGGCATTTCGATTTCTTCCGCGGGCTTTCCGGCGTGACGCCTATCACCACCTCGACCGGCATCAAATTCCACGGCGTGGAGACCAAGCACGAGGCGATCAAGATCACCGGCAAGGTCGATTTCGTCGGCCATCCGCAGATCGAGCATTTCAAATTCTTGCAGGCGCACTGCAAGGTCACACCGAAAATGTGCATCCCGGCGCCGTCGACGTTCCATTTCCGGCAAGGGCGCGCGATGGTGAGCAAAGAGGTCTATCCCGGCTACGACGAATTCTTCGCCGACTGCGCGGCCACCTGGCGCAAGGCGATCCGTGCCTTCTACGACGCCGGCTGCCGCTATCTGCAGCTCGACGACACCGCCTGGGCGATGATGTGCGATCCGAAGGAACGCGAGCAGTCGAAGGCGCGCGGCGACGATCCCGACCAGCTGCCGGCGATCTATGCGCGCGTCACCAATGCGGCGCTGCAAGGCAAGCCGGCCGACATGGCGATCACCATGCATTCCTGCCGCGGCAATTTCCGCTCCACCTTTATCGCCTCGGGCGGCTACGAATTCGTCGCCGAGCAATTGCTCGGCAACACCAATCTCGACGGCTATTTCCTGGAATACGACAGCGACCGCGCCGGCGGCTTCGAGCCGCTGCGGTTCTTCCCCAAGGGCAAGAAGCAGCTGGTGCTCGGCCTGGTCACCAGCAAGAGCGGGCGGCTGGAGCCGCGCGACGAGATCAAGCGCCGCATCGAGGAGGCGACCAAATATGTCGCGCTCGACCAGCTTTGCCTGTCGCCGCAATGCGGCTTCGCCTCCACCGAGGAAGGCAACGTGCTGGCCGAGGACGAGCAGTGGGCCAAGCTGCGCATGATCGTGGAACTGGCGGAAGAGGTGTGGGGGAAGTAGTCTTTAACTGTTCGTTCCCGCGGAAGCGGGAATCCAGCTAAGCCACGAGAACTCGGGTATCTCCCGGCTTTCGCGGGGCACGAACGGAATTGACATGATTGAATCCGTATGAGTCCACGAAGCCAACCCCCCTTCCGCGCCGATCATGTCGGCAGCCTGCTGCGCACGGCGCCGCTGAAGCAGGCGCGGGCGCAGCGCGAGAAGCGGCGAGATCTCCGCCGAAGCGTTGAAGGCGGTCGAAGACCGCGAGATCGAGACGATCATCAAGCGCCAGGAAGACATCGGCCTCAAGGCCGTCACCGACGGCGAATTCCGCCGCGCCTTTTGGAATTACGATTTCCTGGGCGCGCTTGACGGCGTCGAGGCCTATCTCGGCGAGCGCAAGATCAAGTTCCAGGGCCCGAATCCGAAACCGATGATGCTGCGCGTCACCGGCAAGCTCGGCACCTTTTCCGGCCATCCGATGCTCGAGCATTTCAAGTTCGTGCAAAGCGCACACGCGCGTGACGCCGAAGATGACGATCCCGTCGCCGTCAAGCTTGCATTTCCGCTACGGCCGCGACGCCGTGCCGGAAATCGATCTACCCGGCGATGGACGATTTCTACCGCGACCTCGGGCAGACCTACCGCAAAGCCGTGCGCGCGTTTGCCGACGCCGGCTGCCGCTATCTGCAGCTCGACGAGGTGAATTTCACCTATCTCTGCGATCCGAAACTGCGCGCGCAGGTCGCCAACCGCGGCGACGATCCCGAGAAGCTGCCGGCGATCTACGCAGGCCTGATCAACGCCGCCATCTCCGACATTCCGCCCGGCATGACCATCGCCATGCATCTGTGCCGCGGCAATTTCCAGTCCACCTTCGTGGCCTCGGGCGGCTACGAGCCGGTGGCGGACATCCTGTTCAATACGATCAACGTGCACGGCTATTTCATGGAATACGACAGCGACCGCGCCGGCGGCTTCGAGCCGCTGCGCCTGGTGCCGAAGGGCAAGACCGTGGTGCTCGGCCTCGTCACCTCGAAAAGCGGGCGGCTGGAATCGAAAGACGAGATCAAGCGCCGCATCGAACAGGCCGCGAAGTTCATTGCCGCTCGACCAGCTATGTCTGTCGCCGCAATGCGGCTTTGCCTCCACCGAGGAGGGCAATATCCTGGCCGAGGACGAGCAATGGGCGAAGCTGAAGATGATCGTGGAAATTGCCGAAGAGGTCCGGTTGGGCCGGCCCTAGCTGGCCGAGATGACCAGAGATGCAGCCAACGCACCAAGCCGCCGTTTCGCGCCGACCATGTCGGCAGTCTGCTGCGTCCGGCCGCGCTGAAAAAAGCGCGCGAGCAGCGCGCCAAGGGCGAAATCGACGCCGCCGCGCTCAAAGCGGTCGAAGACCGCGAGATCGAGCGCGTCATCAAGAAACAGGAAGAGGTCGGTCTGCAATCGATCACCGACGGCGAATTCCGCCGCTCCTGGTGGCATCTCGATTTCCTCTGGGGCCTCGACGGCGTCGAGAAGCACGTCATGGACGCCGGCATCGCCTTTGCCGGCGTCACCACACGCAACGAGGGCCTCAAGGTCACCGGCAAGCTCGGCTTTTCCGGCCATCCGATGATCGAGCATTTCAAGTTCGTCGCCGCGCATACCAAGCGCACGCCGAAGATCACCATTCCGTCGCCATCGGCGGCCTATGGCCGGCCGGTGCCGACCCCGATCGACAAGACGGCCTATCCGAAGATGGATGCGTTCTTCGCACGATCTCGGCCAGGCCTACAAGAAAGCCGTGCGCGCTTTCGCCGATGCCGGCTGCCGCTACTTGCAGCTCGACGAGGTGTTCATCGCCATGCTGTGCGATCCGAAATACCGCCAGCAGATGAAGGACCGCGGCGACGATCCGGAAAAGCTCGGGCCGCTCTACGGCGATCTCATCAACACGGCGATGTCGGATATCCCGTCCGACATGACGATCACCATGCATCTGTGCCGCGGCAACTATAAATCGACCTTCATGGGTACCGGCGGCTACGAGGCCGAGCAGGAGATCCTGTTCAACCGCATCAAGGTGCACGGCTATTTCATGGAATACGACAGCGACCGCGCCGGCGGTTTTGAGCCGCTCAGGCTGGTGCCGAAGGACCGCCAGGTCGTGCTCGGCCTCGTCACCAGCAAGACCGGCCGCCTGGAAGCCAAGGACGCAATCAAGCGCCGCATCGACGAGGCCACGAAATATATTTCGCTCGACCAGCTCTGCCTGTCGCCGCAATGCGGCTTTGCCTCCACCGAGGAGGGCAATACGTTGGCCGAAGACGAGCAATGGGCGAAGCTGCGGATGATCGTGGAGATGGCGGAGGAAGTGTGGGGAAGGAGCTAATCCCAAACCGCTCATCCCCGCGAAAGCGGGAATCCAGCATACTGACAAAAACTTGGGTCCCCGCTTTCGCGGGAACGAGCGGATGAGTGCGATGCCCCTCGACTACGAAAAATTGCTGGCGCTGAAAGTCCCCGCGGTCGAGCAGAGCTACGGGCCGAAGGATTGCATGCTCTATGCGCTCGGCCTCGGTCTCGGCCAGGACCCGCTGAATGCCGACGAACTCGCCTTCGTCTACGAAAAAAACCTCAAGGTGCTGCCGACCTTCGCCGTGATGATGGGCTATGCCGCCTATTGGCTGCGGCGGCCGGAGATCGGCGTGACCTGGGACAAGGTGGTGCACGGCGAGCAGGGCTTCCGGCTGCACGCGCCGCTTGCGCCGCAGGGCTCGGTGATCGGCCGCACCCGCATTCTCGACGTGGTGGACAAGGGCGAGGGCAAGGGCGCGCTGGTTTATTCCGAGCGCCATATCAGCGACAAGGCGAGCGGCCGCCTGCTCGCGACCCTGACGCAGACCACGTTCTGCCGCGGCGACGGCGGCTTTGGCGGACCCAAGCGCGACACGCCGCCGCCGCATGCGCTACCGGAGCGCGCGCCGGATTTCGCCTGCGACCTGTCGACGCGGCCCGAAATGGCGCTGATCTACCGGCTGTCCGGCGACATGAACCCGCTGCACGTCGATCCGGATTTCGCGCAAGCCGCCGGCTATCCGCGCCCGGTCCTGCATGGCCTGGCGACCTTCGGGGTCGCCGGCCACGCGCTGCTCAAGACCATTTGCGGCTATGATCCGGCCCGGCTGACCGCGATGGCCGGCCGGTTCTCGGCGCCGGTGTTCCCGGGCGAGACCATCCGCACCGAGTTCTGGCGCGACGGCGGCGTGGTAAGCTTCCTCGCGCGGGTGGTGGAGCGCGACGTAATCGCGATCGACCACGGCCGCGCCGAGGTGAAGGACGCATGAGCAAACGCAGCGCCGACATGGACGAATTCGCCGACATCCGCGAGTTGGTGCGCGCGCTGTGCGCCAAGTTCCCCGGCGAATACTGGCGCGCGCTGGATCGTGAAAGAACCTATCCGACCGAATTCGTCACCGCGCTCACGCAGGCCGGCTATCTCGCCGCGCTGATTCCGGAAGAATTTGGCGGCAGCGGGCTTCCCATCAGCGCGGCCGCCGCCATCCTGGAAGAAATCCACGCCGCGGGCTGCAACGGCGCCGCCTGCCACGCGCAGATGTACACCATGGGCACGATCCTGCGGCACGGCAGCGCCGAGCAAAAGAAAACCTACCTGCCCAAGATCGCCACCGGCAAATTGCGGCTACAGGCATTCGGCGTGACCGAGCCGACCTCGGGCACCGATACGCTGTCGCTGCGCACTACCGCCAAGCGCGAAGGCAACGATCACTACATCATCAACGGCCAAAAGCTTTGGACCTCGCGCGCGGAACATTCCGACCTGATGCTGTTGCTCGCGCGCACGGCGCCGAAAGAGCAGGTCAAAAAACGCACCGACGGCTTGTCGGTGTTTCTGGTCGACATGCGGCTGGCGCAGGGCACCAGCATGGCGATTTCGCCGATCCGCACCATGATGAACCACGCCACCACGCAGGTATTCTTCGACGACCTGCGCGTGCCGACGGAAAACCTGATCGGCGAGGAAGGCCAGGGCTTCCGCTATATCCTGGCCGGCATGAATGCCGAGCGCATCCTGATTGCGGCGGAATGCATCGGCGACGCCAAATGGTTCATTGCCAAGGCGAGCGGCTATGCCAAGGAACGCGAGCTGTTCGGCCGGCCAATCGGCAAGAACCAGGGCGTGCAGTTTCCGATCGCGCGCGCCTACGCGCAGATGCGCGCCGCCGAATTGATGGTGCACGAGGCCGCGCGCAAATACGAAGCCGGCGCCGACATCGGCCCCGAGGCCAATATGGCGAAGCTGCTCGCCGCCGACGCTTCCTGGTTTGCCGCCGACATGTGCGTGCAGACCCACGGCGGCTTCGGCTTTGCCGAGGAATACGATGTCGAGCGCAAGTTCCGCGAGACCCGGCTCTACCAGGTGGCGCCGATCTCCACCAATATGATCCTGTCTTATCTCGCCGAACACGTGCTCGGCCTGCCGCGGTCGTATTGAAATGGCTTTGCCGCTCGAAGGCCTCCTCGTCGTCTCCGTCGAACAAGCCGTGGCGGCGCCGCAATGCACCTGCCGGCTGGCCGATGCCGGCGCGCGCGTGATCAAGGTCGAGCGCCCGGAAGGCGACTTCGCGCGCCGCTACGACGGCCTGGTGCACGGCGAGAGCGCCTATTTCGTCTGGCTTAATCGCGGCAAGCAGTCGGCGGTGCTCGATCTTGGCAAGATGGAAGACAAGGCGCTGCTCGAAGCCATGTTGGCCAAGGCCGACGTGTTCGTGCAAAACCTCAAGCCCGGCGCCATAGCCAAGCTCGGCTTTGCCGTCACGCGGCTGCGCAAGGATTATCCGCGCCTGATCTGCTGCTCGATCTCCGGCTATGGCGAGAGCGGTCCTTACGCGCAGCGCAAGGCCTACGACATGCTGATCCAGGCGGAATCGGGGCTCGCCTCGATCACCGGCGGCCCGGAAGCGCCGGCGCGCGCCGGCGTTTCGGTCTGCGACATCGCCGCCGGCATGAACGCCTATGAGGCGATTCTGGAAGCTCTGCTGGCGCGCGCGCGCACCGGCGAGGGGGCCGCGATTGCGATCTCGATGTTCGATGCCATGGCGGATTGGATGGGCGTGCCGCTGCTCCAGCACGAGGGCGGCGATACGCCGAAGCGCATCGGTCTCGCGCATACCTCGATCTCGCCCTACGGCGCCTTCAAGACCAGGGATGGCGGCGACGTACTGATCTCGATTCAGAACGACCGCGAATGGCGCGCCTTGGCGGAACACGTCATCGGCGACAAGAAGCTTGCCGCCGATCTGAACTTCGCCACCAATGTCGAGCGCATGAAGCGCAGGCCTGAGACCGACGGCCGGGTCGCCGCCGCGTTCGCGACGATGGATGTGGCGCCGCTGGTGGAAAAACTCACGCGCTACGATATCGCCTTCGGCGTCATCAACGATCTGAATTTGCTGGCCAAGCATCCGCATCTGCGCCGTGTCAGCGTCGGCACGCCGACCGGCCCGGCCAGCATGCCGGCGCCGGCGGCGATCCACGACGGCGCGCCGCGCAAGTTTGGCGCGGTGCCCGCGCTCGGTGAGCATACCGGGATGGTCAGGGCGGAATTCGGCAGGAAAAACACTTAAGGTTCGCCGTCAAGAGCGGAGAGGGACGCAATGGACATCGGCTTTATCGGACTCGGCAACATGGGACAGCCGATGGCGCGCCGGCTGATCGAGGCCGGGCACAAGCTCGTCGTCTACGACACCCGCAACGACGCGGTCGCGCCGCTGGTGGCGCTTGGCGCGCAAGTTGCGTCGTCGCCGGCCGATGTCGCCGACCGGGTCGAGACCGTGATGGCGAGCCTGCCGTCGCTGCAGATTTCGAAAAAAGTCGCGCTCGGCGAGGGTGGCGTCATCCACGGGAAACGCGTGAAGCGCCTCGTCGATCTCTCCACCACCGGTTCGCGCGTAGCCGCGGAGATATTCGCGGAACTGGCCAAGAAGAAGATCGTGCAGATCGATTCGCCGGTCAGCGGCGGGGTCGGCGGCGCAAATAAAGGCACGCTCGCGGTCATGGTCTCCGGGCCGCCGTCCGAAGTCGCCGTGGTGAAAGACGCGCTCTCAGTGCTCGGCAGAGTGTTCATCATCGGCGACAAACCGGGCATGGCGCAGACCATGAAGCTCGCCAACAATTTCCTCTCCGCCACCGCCATGGCGGCGACATCCGAGGCGGTGGCGATGGGCGTCAAGGCCGGCCTCGACCCGGCGATCATGATCGACGTCATCAATGCCGGCTCCGGCCGCAACACCGCTTCGGACGGCAAATTCCCGCAGACGATCCTGCCGCGCACATTCAATTACGGTTTCGCCACCGCGTTGATGCTCAAGGACGTGCGGCTATGCGCTGAGGAAGCCAGGAACTTGGGCGTTCCCGATGAAGTGATGAGTGCCGTGCTCGATCAATGGGAGCTGACAAACTCCGAATTTGGCGGCAGATTCGGATTTCACTGCCATCGTGCAGATGATCGAACGGCGTGCCGGCGTGACAATAGGCAGGAAGAAATCATGAGCGACGACATCCACGAGGTCTATGCGGTCCGCTACGCCGAGCACGCGCGCATGCGCTCGGAGAACTACATCTTCGGCGACCCGCACGACGAGATGACCTCGATCTCCTACTACGTCTGGGTGATCAAAGGGCCGCACGGCACCTTCGTGGTCGACACCGGCTTCGACGAGGTGGCCGAAAAGGAACGCAATCGTAAAATTCTCAACCCGGTCGGCAAGAGCCTGAAGGCGCTCGGCGTCGAGCCGGACAAGGTGAAGCACGTCATTGCCACCCACATGCATTGGGACCACGCCGGCAATTACGACCTGTTCCCCAACGCGCGCTATCACATCCAGGACACCGAGATGGCCTATGCCACCGGCCGCTGCATGTGCCACCAGGTGCTGCGCATGCCGTTCAGCGAGCGCGACGTGCACGCCATGGTGAGCAAGGTTTTCGCGTATCGCTGCGAATTCCACGACGGCAGCTGAGGAACTGGCGCCCGGCATCAGCGTGCACTTGGTCGGCGGCCACTCCAAGGGCCTGCAATGCGTGCGGGTGAAGACCAAGCGCGGCTATGTGGTGCTCGCCTCCGACTGCTGCCATCTCTATTCGCACATCGACGAGGGCCGCGTGTTTCCGATCACCTATTCCGTCGGCGACACGCTCGAGGGCTATAAGACGCTGCAGAAGCTGGCGAGCTCGCGCCACCACATCGTGCCCGGGCACGATCCGGATGTTTTGAAAATCTATCCGGCGGCGAACGCGGCGCTGAAAGATTGGATCTGCCGGCTCGACGTCGAGCCGAAGGTTTAGGCTAGCCCCAACTCCGCGAACGCATCTTTGTGATGCTCGGCGCTGTCGGGCGAAAAGCAGCAGAACACCACGCGCGTCATGCCGCGCGGATGCGCGGCGATCTCCGACGCCACGGTGCCGACCGCGATGCGCGCGGCGAGATCGGCGGGAAAGCCATAGACTGCCGGTGGAGATCGCCGGATAGGCGATCGAGGCGAGCGCGTGGGCGGCCGCGAGATCGAGCGCGCTGCGGTAACAGCCCGCCAGCAGCGCTTCCTCGTCCGATCCGCCGCCATGCCACACCGGCCCGACCGCGTGGATGACGTGCTTGGCCTTCAGCCGGTAGCCGCCGGTGATCTTGGCGCTGCCGGTCTCGCAGCCGCCGAGCGTCTTGCATTCCGCCAGCAGCTGCGGCCCGGCCGCGCGATGGATGGCGCCGTCCACGCCGCCGCCGCCCAGCAGCGAGCGGTTGGCGGCGTTGACGATTGCCGCGACCTCGAGCGTGGTGATGTCGGCGACCACGATATCGAGCCGCGTCTCCCCGATTTCGGCGGTGAGCAACGGCGGGGCTGCGGTTTTCATGACGGCTATTTTATCACGCCCACTCGGCTTTGACTTCGGCCTGCAAATCGACGGTGCCGCGCACGCCGATGTCGTCGAAATGCGCGTCCAGGAAGCGCCGCGCCGCACGCCGGCCGTTGGTGCGCAGCATCTCGAAGAAATCGTAGTCGGTGTTGAGGCGGTTGTCCGCGTTGAGCTGCTTGGCGGACGGATCGAGCGCGATGCGGTGCATATTGATGCGCCGATACTTGCCGGGCCCCAGCCCGCGCGTCAGGCGGCCCTGATCGATCAGCCGCGACACGAATTCGATGGCGCGCAGCTCGCCCATGAGGGGGGAATTGAACGTAATCTCGTTCAGGCGGCTCACGATGTCCCGGCTGGAGGTCGGCGTGTGCGTGGCGCAGCAGCGGATTGATCTGAATGAGCAGCACGTCCTCGGTCTGGGTCGTGTTGAACAGCGGGAAGATCGATGGATTGCCGAGGTAGCCGCCATCCCAGTACGGCACGCCGTCGATCTCGACCGCCCGAAACAGCAGCGGCAGGCAGGCGGACGCCAGGATGACATCGGCGCTGATCTTGTCATGCGGGAAAATGCGCAGCCGTCCGGTATGCACATTGGTGGCGCTGACGAACAGCTGCGGGGTCTGGGCTTTCCGGATGGCGTCGAAATCGACGAAGCGCTCGATCAGCTCCTTCAACGGATTGATGTTGAGCGGATTGAAATCGTAGGGCGACAGATATTGCGACACCGCCTTGAACCAGATCCCCATCGGCGAATCTTCCAGCGGCAGAAACGAGAACAGGCGGTCGATGGCCTTGCGCTGCAGGTCGGGCAGACCGCCGCCCAGGCTGGCGGCGCGCCAGAAATCGGCGAGCCGCTTGCGCGCTTCATCGCGCCCGCCGCGCGCCAGCCCGTCGGCGAGCAGCACGGCGTTGACGGCGCCGGCGGAAGCGCCGGTGATGCCCTCGATCTCCAGCCGCCCGTCGTCGAGCAGGTGATCGAGCACGCCCCAGCTGAACGCGCCGTAGGCGCCGCCGCCTTGCAGCGCGAGATTGATGCGCTTGGGTGCGGGAGCAGGCGGAGGATCGCCACGGATGGCGCGAACGAGAGATTTGATCATGCGGCCGTCACTGCGCGACCCAGCCGCCGTCGATCGAATAGGCCGAGCCGGTGATGGTGGCGGCGGCATCGCTCGCCAGGAACACTGCGAGCGCGCCGATGCTCTCCGGCTTGGTGAATTGGTGCATCGGCTGTTTCTCCGACAGCAATGCGATCTCTTCCTCGCGCACCGTTTTTCCGGAGGCCTTGGCGCGGTCGTCGATCTGCTTCTGCACCAGCGGGGTCAACACCCAGCCCGGGCAGATGGCGTTGCAGGTGATGCCGGCATTGGCGGTCTCGATCGCCACCACCTTGGTCAGGCCGACCAGGCCGTGCTTGGCCGAGACGTAAGCGACCTTTTGCCCGCTGGCGACCAGCCCGTGCGCCGAGGCGATGTTGATGATGCGGCCCCATTGCCGCGCTCTTCATGCCGGGCACCGCGGCGCGGATAGTGTGAAACGACGACGACAGGTTGATCGCAATGACGGCGTCCCATTTCTCGACCGGGAAATCCTCGATATTGGCCACGTGCTGGATGCCGGCATTGTTCACCAGCACGTCGAGCGACCCGAAACTCTTTTCGGTCGTCGCGATCATGCCGGCGATCTCGGCCGGCTTGCTCATGTCGCCTCCCGAATAGAGCGCCTTGACGCCGAACTCCTTTTCCAGCCCGGCGCGTTCCTTCTCGATGGCGGCCGCCTCACCGAAGCCGTTGAGCATGATGTTGGCGCCGTCCTGCGCCAGCGCGCGGGCGATGGCGAGGCCGATCCCGGAGGTGGAGCCGGTGACCAGCGCGGTTTTCCCTTTCAGCATGGCAGTCCTCGTTAGATGTGGCCGCCAAATGGCCGGTTTTGCGGGTGGCGGAATATGGCCGGAACCTGCTCCTATATATGTTGCGGTGCAACATATATGTAAAGGCGGCCGGTCATCTTTTCGCGACTCGGCCGTTATCGCGTTACACTTGAACCATGAAAGCGGACCGTTCCTTGGCCAGAAAGACGCAAAGTCGCGCGGTGTTCCCGGCGCCCGGTCACGACCACGAGCGCTGCGCCAGCACGGCCATCGCGCATGCCGAGGCGATCTGCGCCGCGCGCACCGAGCGCCTGACGCCGATCCGCCGCCGCGTGCTGGAGGCGCTGCTCGCCAGCCACCAGCCGCTCGGCGCCTATGAACTGATCGACCGGCTGGCGCTGCGCGGCTGCGCGGCCGGCGCCGATCACCATCTATCGCGCGCTCGATTTCCTGCGCGAGCAGGGCCTGGTCCACCGCATCGAAAGCCGCAATGCGTTCATCGCCTGCGTGCAGGATCACGGCAGCGGCGATCCGGTGGTGTTCCTGATCTGCGAGAAGTGCGGCATCGTGGGCGAGGCGGCTAGTGCCGCCGTCGCCGACACCATCAAAAGCGCCTCGCGCGCCGCCGGCTTCACGCCGAAAACGCCGGTGATCGAGATCTCCGGCATCTGCGCGCATTGCAAGGCGGCGTGATTTTTTCTGTCGTCCCCGCGAAGGCGAGGGACCCAGTAACCGCCGGCCCCTTAATTTAATCGCAGTGTTTGCGATTGCTGGATGCTCGCTTTCGCGGGCATGACAGGGAGAGGGGCACGCGATAAGACATCCGCTGCTCTCGCCGCCGGGATTCCGCAGTGTCCACCTCGCCCGCGTCCCATCACGTCACCCGCCCGCTCGATGCGGTCGCCACGGCGATCATGCTCGTGCTGTGCCTGTCCTGGGGCTTCAACCAGGTCTCGGCCAAGATCGCCATCTACGAGATTCCGCCGATGATTCAGGCCGCGACCCGCTCGGTCGGCGCGGCGCTGATCGTCGCCGCCTGGTGCAAAGCACGCGGCATCCGGCTGTTGTCGCGCGACGGTACGCTGCTCGCCGGGCTGGCCGCCGGCGCCGCTTTCAGCATCGAATTCATTTTGATCTATCGCGGCCTGCTGTATACGACCGCCGGCCGCGCGGTGCTGTTCATCTATACCGCGCCGTTCTTTGTCGCACTCGGCGCGCGCTGGTTTTTGCCGGCCGACCGCTTCCACTGGTCGCAATGGACCGGACTGGCGCTGTCCTTTGCCGGCATCGCGCTGGCGTTCGGACTGCCGACGCCGGCCGCCGATCCGCGCCAGTTGATCGGCGACGTGATGATGCTCGGCGCCGCCGTCGGCTGGGCCGCGACCACGCTGATCATCAAGGCCAGCTCGCTCAACCGCGTTTCGGCCGAGAAGGTGATGCTCTATCAGCTCGTGGTGTCGGCGCCGGTGCTGGCCTTGTGCGCGCTGCTGTTCGGCGAGCACATGAGCGCCATGCCGTCCGCGCTGGCGCTCGGCGCGCTCGCTTACCAGATCGTCTGGGTGGTCAGCGTCACCTTCGTGGTCTGGTTCGCGCTGATCGCGCGCTATTCGGCCAACCGTCTTACGGCTTTCACATTCCTGACGCCATTATTCGGCGTCGCCGCCGGCCATCTGGTGCTGGGCGAGCCGTTGACGCCTGCTTTCGCCGCCGCGGTGGCGCTGGTGGCCGTCGGCTTGGTACTGGTTAACCGCGCGCGTTGACCTTACTATAGAGGTCCGATGAGCACATCTGCGCAGGAACGTCACAAATCGGTTGCCGTCGACGTCGGCGGCGTCATCGTCGGCGGCGGTGCGCCCATCGTCGTGCAGTCGATGACCAACACCGACACCGCCGACGTCGAAGGCACCGCGCGCCAGGTGGCGGCGCTGGCGCGCGCCGGCTCCGAGCTGGTGCGCATCACGGTCGACCGCGACGAAGCGGCGGCCGCGGTGCCGCGCATCAAGGAGCGGCTCGCTCAGCTCGGCGTCAGCGTGCCGATCATCGGCGACTTCCATTACATTGGACATAAATTACTGGCCGATCATCCGGGCTGCGCCGAGGCGCTCGACAAATACCGCATCAATCCCGGCAATGTCGGCTTCAAGAACAAGCGCGATCTGCAGTTCGCGCAGATCATCGAGATGGCGCTGAAATACGACAAGCCGGTGCGCATCGGCGCCAATTGGGGTTCGCTCGATCAGGAACTGCTGACGCGGCTGATGGACGAGAACGCGAAGTCGACAAAGCCGCGCGACGCCCGCGAAGTGACGCACGAGGCCATGGTGCAGTCGGCGCTGCTGTCGGCCGAACGCGCCGAGGAGATCGGCCTGCCGCACAACCGCATCATCCTGTCGGCGAAAGTGTCGGCGGTGCAGGACCTGATCGCGGTCTACGCTGAGCTGGCGCGCCGCTCCGACTACGCGCTGCATCTCGGCCTGACCGAAGCCGGCATGGGCTCGAAAGGCATCGTCGCCTCCAGCGCCGCCATGGGCGTGCTGCTGCAGCAAGGCATCGGCGACACCGTGCGCGTGTCGCTCACGCCGGAGCCGAACGGCGACCGCACGCTGGAAGTTCAGGTGGCGCAGGAACTGCTGCAGACCATGGGCCTGCGCACCTTCGTGCCGCTGGTCGCCGCCTGCCCCGGCTGCGGGCGCACCACCTCGACCACGTTCCAGGAACTGGCCTCCGACATCCAGGGCTTCATCCGCGACTCGATGCCGGGCTGGAAGACGCGCTATCCGGGCGTGGAGACGCTCACCGTCGCGGTGATGGGCTGCATCGTCAACGGACCGGGTGAGAGCAAACACGCCGACATCGGCATCTCGCTGCCCGGCACCGGCGAGCAGCCGACCGCGCCGGTGTTCATCGACGGCAAGAAGGCTGCGACGTTACGCGGCCCGACGCTGACGGCGGATTTCAAGCAGATGGTGACGGATTACATCGAGCGGCGGTTTGGTGCCGGCCAACGCGCGGCGGAGTAAATCTCGGAAATCGCCATTCTGTCATCACCGGGCTTGTCCCGGTGATCCCGCTTAGGAGGGTAAGGCTCGTCCCTAATCGGGATGGCCGGGACAAGCCCGGCCATGACGATGCTCGTAAAAAAACTTATCCCCGCTCGCCAAAACGCATTTATCGTGCTCGCGCCTTGTTCGCAGAGGGCGCCATATCGAGTGACGTTGCGATGGTAGAACAAGGCGCGGTGCGCCGACAATGCGCGCCGCAAGCGGTCACCCCGGGTAGCCGGGAATGGCCGTAGGCGCGCGGCGGGTTTCGCCAAACCCGCCAAAGGGCGCTTCGCCAGCGGCCTGGCGCCTCCCGGCGCTCCATTCCCTCATGCGAGGGAGAGGAAAAAGGGACAACGGCGTACGCGGCGCCGCCAAGAATACGGGCGATGGCGCGCGGCTGTTTGACATCTGTATCGATAAAGCAAGATCGCGAGGCGATCTCTCTCCACCCTCTCCCCTTGTGGGAGAGGGTGCCCGAGCGGAGCCGGAGCCGAGCGAGGGCGGGTGGAGGGGTCGATACTCTCGTGAAGCACTGACCCCTCATCCGGCTCGTGCTCCCTATCTCTCCGCACTCGCCACCCTCTCCCACAAGGGGAGAGGGGAAGTGAGTGCGCGGCGAAGCCGAAAATCACATCCACCCGCCGCCATCGGTGGCGCGGTTGGCGACGCTGGCTTCCTCCAGATCCAGTTCATACTCGATGCGCCGGCGCGCTTCGTCGGTGATCTTGCCGTCGCGCAGCAGCTGATAAATGAAATCGCGCTCGGCTTCGATCAGCTCGGTCTTGATCTTGGCGGTTCGGCGCATGTGATCGAGACCCTCGGTCAAGTTCACAGGGAGTATCTGCACGCGGCTTTGATGGCGCGTGCGCAAGTGCGCGATCGCTTCGGCCGGTAGGTCGCAATTTTTGATGGCTTTCTCCAGCCGTTTCCTGACTTCTTTCAGCGCGGCCTGGCGTGCGGCGAGCTCGGCCTCGATTTCGATGCTTGCGTTCGGCGTTGCCCTTGTGGTGCAGGCCGAGCCAGCGCACGACCGAAGGCAGCATCGCGCCCTGGCCGATCAGCGTCACGATGATGACACCGAAGGTCACGAACAGGATCAGATCGCGGTGCGGAAACGGCGCTCCACTGACCACCGCGTAGGGAATGGCAAGCGCGACGGCGAGCGAGTCGACGCCGCGCACGCCGGTGAAGGCGAGAAAAAACGGGTTTTGCCAGGGCGGCGAGGGATCGCGCTTGCGCAAACGCGGGCTGACCCAGCGCGGAATGTAAGTCGCCGGAAACACCCAGATGAAGCGCGCCGCGATAACGATCAGCGTCGTCCAGGCGGTCGCGATCAGCAGGTCATGGATCGAGAAGACATGCGTCTGTTCGATCAGCGTGCGCGCCTGCAGGCCGGTGATCAGGAACACCAGGCCCTCGATCAGATAGACGATCAGGTCCCAGAAGAAGATGCCCTGCAGCCGCGTGGCAAAGGGGATCAGGCGTGGCCCGTTCCAGCTCACATAGAGCCCGCAGGCGACGGTCGCCAGCACGCCGGAGCCGCCGAGATGCGACGGCACCCAGAAGGCGAGATAGGGCGTCATCAGCGACAGTGTGATCTCGACGCGCGGCTCGCGCGCCCATTGCCGCAGGCGAAGGCTCAGCCAGCCGACGCCGATGCCGTAGGCAATCTCCCCGACGACGATCAGCACGAAGGTGATGGAGGCTTGTTCGAGCGAGAACGTCCCGGTGCTCACGGCGACGACGGCAAAGCGATAGAGAACCAGCGCCGTGGCGTCATTGGCGAGGCCTTCGCCCTCCAGCACCACGACCAGCCGGCGCGGCAGTCCTAATTTCCGCGCGATGGCGAGCGGCGCCACCACATCGGTCGGCGAAATGATGGCGCCTAGAAGGAAACCGACCGCCCAATCGAAATTCAAAAGGTAATGCGCGGCCGCCGCCACCGCGCAGGTGGTGAACAGCACGCAGCCGAAGGCGAGCAGCGCGATCGGCCGCAGGTTGAAGCGGAATTCGCGCCAGCTCATGGCGACGCCGGCCGAATAGATCAGCGGCGGCAGGATCACCAGCAGCACGACTTCCGGCGCCAACTGCACTTTCGGCAGGCCAGGAACGAATGCAATGCCGATGCCGGCGACCACCAGCAGGATCGAGGGCGCGATGTTGAACCGCTTGGCCGCGACCGCGACCGCCGCCAGCACCGCCAGCATGAACAGCAGCGTCTGCATGATCGCGGTCATCGATTCGCGCCGATGAAACTCAGATCAGGTTGGAAACGATATTCACGGTCAAGGCGAACACGGCGACATTGAAGAAAAACGCCAGCGCGCCGTGCACCGTCACGAGGCGTCGGATCACTTTGCTGGTGATCACGACGTCGGAGACCTGCGAGGTCATCGCAATGACCAGCGAAAAGTAGAGAAAGTCCCAATAGTCGGGATGTTGCCGGCCGGGAAACGTCAAGCCGCCGGTCGCGTGATCGCCGCGTTCTCCGTAGTATTCGTGGGCGTAATGCAGCGCAAAAATCGTGTGTACGAACGCCCACGACACGAAGATCGTGACCATCGCGATCGTAATGCCAAGCCCGCTGCGTGGCTGCCCGGAGATTTTGGCAATCCCAAGCTCCGCGACGATCGCGCCCATGATCGCCAGCGCCGAGATGCCGGTGAGAATCAGTATGGCGAGCGCGCCTTCGTCGTCCTCGGCGGCGCGGCGGCGAATCTCGTCGATGCCGCAGGTGACCATCAAATGATGCATCAATACGAGATACAGCACGACGCCGATGTCCCAGCCGAGCAGCAGCTTGGTCGCCATGCTCCAGTCGGTCATCGACAGGCCGAGCGTCACCGCCATGCCGACGGCGGCGGAAATCAGCAAACGCGAATGCAGCCTTGCGACGCGGACCGGCATAATGGGTCGAGCGACAACCTTGCGTGCCATCGGTTGCTCCTCCTACATCCTTCGCTCGGCGATGAAGCGGGCGGCGGCGCGCAGAATATCAGCTTTCGCCGCGAACGGCGCCAGTTCGGCGCCCAGCAGGCGGTCGAGTAAAGCCTCGATTTCGGCGGCGACCCGGCCAGCCGATCGGTAAAGTCGTTCGGGGCACTAGCGTCCATGATCGCCCTCATTAGCCTTAGCGCCGCATCCTCGGCAAATGGCGGCCGGGATGGGTTAGTCTCAGGCCATGTATCGGCCGCCGAAACGGTTCACCGTCGCCCACGATATCCTGCGGCTGCCGCGGGTGCCGCGGCCCGTGCGCGTGGTCGGTTTCGCCATACTGGCACTGCTGTTGCTGCCCTACCTGATCACGCCGTTCTATGCCTTCGGCGAGCCAGTCTCCACCGTGATGCTCTGGCGCCGCATGACCGACGAACGCACGCAGCGCCAATATGCGCCGCTGTCGCGCATCTCGCCGGCGCTATCGCTCGCCGTGATCGTCGCCGAGGACGGCCGCTATTGCAGCCATCATGGCGTGGACTTCGCGCAGATCCGCGGCGCCCTGGCCGATGCCGACGATCTCGAGGATGTGCGCGGCGGTTCCACCATCACCCAGCAGGTGGCGAAGAACCTGTTCCTGTGGCCGGGCCGCAGTTGGGTGCGCAAGGCGCTGGAGTTGCCCTTAGCGCTGTGGATCGACCTGGTGCTGTCGAAGCGGCGGATTCTGGAAATTTACCTCAATATCGCGGAATGGGGCCCGAACGGCGAATTCGGCGTCGAAGCCGGCAGCCGCTACGCCTTTGGTAAACCGGCGCGCGATCTGTCGCGTTACGAGGCGGCGCTGCTGGCGGCCGTGCTGCCCAATCCCGTAACGCGCAATGCGCACGCGCCCGGACCCGGCCTGCGCCGGCTGGCGGGCCTCTATGTCGGCCGTTCGGCGCAGGCGCCCGCCGCCGCGGCTTGCGCCCGCGCCACCCCCTAGCCTTGCGCCAAGCCATCCATTATAAGCCCGCCTTCATACCGACATCCTTGGATTTCAGGAGCTCGCTTCCCATGGCTGTGCCAAAAAGAAAAACCTCGCCGTCGCGCCGCGGCATGCGCCGCTCGGCCGACGCGCTCAAGCAGCCGACCTATGTCGAAGACAAGGATTCCGGCGAATTGCGCCGTCCGCACCACATCGACCTGAAGACCGGCATGTACAAAGGCCGCCAGGTGCTGAAGGTGAAGACCGAGGCGTAAGGCAGTTCCAGCGGAAGCGGAGGCTTCTCATGTCCCTCATCGGCTTTCCGCTGCTGCTGGTTCCGTTCGCGATCTACAACATCATCGCCTTCCTGATGCCGGGCGTGAGCTGGACCGCCACGCTCACCAGCGTGCACATGGTCTCCGGCGGCGATTGGACCATGTCGGTGGGCGACATGCTGATCGCGCTGGCCGTGCTGCTGCTGTTCGGCGAGGTGATGAAATCGACCCGCATCGGCTTGCGCACCGTGATCGACCACGGACTGTCGCTGATCCTGTTTCTCGGCATGCTGGTCGAATTTCTGCTGGTGACGCGGGCCGCCAGCGCGACCTTCTTCCTGTTGCTGGTCATCAGTTTCATCGACGTGATTGGCGGTTTCGCCGTGACGCTGCGTTCGGCCCAGCGCGATCTCACGGTCGAAGGCGTCGAGCGCGTCTCCTGAAACATTCTCCGACCGGCGCATGATCCCGAAAAGTGGGAACCGGTTTTCGGACAAGATCATGCGCAAGTAAACATGAGCCGCGATTTCCAGCTCCCCGGCCGCTCGCCCGTGATCGCCTGCGAAGGCATGGCGGCGACCTCGCATCCGCTGGCGACGCTGGCCGCCGTCGACGCGCTGCGCGCCGGCGGCAGCGCGGCCGACGCGGCGGTGGCGGCGGTGGCGACGTTGTGCGTGGTCGAGCCGCACATGACCGGCATCGGCGGCGATTGCTATTGCCTGGTGTCGCAGCCGGGCAAGCCGGTATGGGGCTATAACGGCTCCGGCCGCGCCGGCGCCAAGGCTTCCTACCAGGCGCTGCGCGCCAAGGGCATGAGCGAGATCGGCGACTCGATCCACGCCGTCACCGTGCCGGGCGCGCTCGACGCCTGGGAAGCGATCCTGAAAGCGCATGGCCGTTTCGGGCTCGACCGCGCGATCGCAGCCGCGATCAAATATGCCGAAGGCGGCTTCCCGGTGGCACAGCGCGTGGCCTGGGACTGGAGCAGGTACGTCGGCAAGCTCAAGGCCGATGCGGGCGCGGCCAAGCATTATCTATTCAACGGCGCCGCGCCCAAGGAAGGCGACGTGATCCGCTTTCCGGCGCTGGCAAACACGCTCAAGACCATCGCCGCCAAGGGTGCGCGTGCTTTCTATGAGGGCGAAATAGCTGCGGACATGGCGGCGACGGTGGCCGCGCGCGGCTCGTACCTCGACGCGGAGGATTTCGCGCGCCACCGCGGCGATGCGGTCGCGCCGATCTCGACCAATTACCGCGGGCTCGATCTGGTCGAGATTCCGCCGAACGGGCAGGGGCTCACCGCGCTGGTGATGCTCAACATCCTGGAGAATTTCGACCTCGCCGCGCTCGAACCGCTCGGCCCCGAGCGTTTCCATCTGGTGCTGGAAGCGGCAAGGCTGGGCTTTGCGGTGCGCGACACGCATATCGCCGACGCGGCGCATATGCGCGTCGCCGTCGCCGATCTGCTCGACAAAAAATTCGCCAAGAAGCTCGCCGCGCTGATCGACATGAAGCGCCGCGCGAATTTGCCTAAAGCGCCCACGCCCGGCAGCAATACGGTCTATCTCAGCGTGGTCGACCGCGACCGCATGGCGGTGTCGTTCATCAATACGCTCTATTCGTATTTCGGCGCCGGTATCTGCACCGAGAAGACCGGCATAATGCTGACCGATCGCGGCGCCTGCTTCACGCTCGAAGCCGATCACCCCAACACTTTCGGCCCCGGCAAGCGGCCGCTGCACACCATCATTCCGGCGCTGGCCATGCGGGCGGGCCGCTGCGACATGAGCTTCGGCGTGATGGGTGCGCATTACCAGCCGATGGGTCACGTGCAGATCGTGCTCAACATGCTCGACTACGGCATGGACGTACAGCAGGCGATCGACGCGCCGCGGTTCTTCTTCGAGGATGAACAAACGATCGTCGAACGAGGCACGCCGGCCGCGACCATCGAAGGCCTCAAGGCGCGCGGCCACGACGTGGTATTCGCCCCAACGCCCTGGGGCGGCGCGCAGACCATCAAGATCGACTGGGATCGCGGCGTGCTGATCGGCGGCTCGGAGCCGCGCAAGGACGGCGGCGCGCTCGGCTACTAGCGCATAATCCCGAAAAGTGGGAACCGGTTTTCGGACAAGATCATGCGCAAACAATCAAACTCTATCCGAACCACGTAAGCGCGACGGCAGCGCGATAGACGGCGATCGCCTCGTTCGGCTCGGCGCGCCGGCGCTCGCGGGTCCGCGGATGCTGGTCCTTCGTGGCCAGCAGATGGGCGAGGAATGGCGCCTGGCGGTAGGCTTGCGGCGCCTCGCGCATGGCCGTGGCGGGCGATAACGCGACCAGCGCGCGGCTGACGACGGCCGGCTCCGCGGGCGCCGGTTCGCCGCCGCGCGGCGTCTGCCGGTCCTGCTGTGGTGCCACTTTCTTGATCTCGCTAAGCTGCATTGCACTGTCTCGATTCGGGACAAGTAGCTCTTGTCCACCCTTGTATTGGCAAGGGCCGTTCCGCAGGCCAAAACCGCGCGGAAATCGCTCAATCCGGGAGCTTTTTCGAATCATTCAAATATTGTCCGTAGCTTCGGGGCTACATCCGTACCGAAGACAACGCCCGGCGCGACGTGGCGTTCCCAAAAAGGGGCGACCGTGACCCGAATCGAACAACCGGCCGCTGTCCCGGATGCCGCGGAGGTTCTCAGGTCGATCGGCGAAGTCGCCTATGAATGGCGGCTCGACAGGCGCACGGCATCGTGCGCGCGATCAATGCGCGCCATGAACGCGAGCGCCAACTCAGCCAGCTCGCGAAGTTCGATCCGCTGACCGGAGAGATGAACCGCGGGCACCTCACCGAGGTGCTCGGCGCCAAACTCGACGAAGCGGTGCGCTCCCACCACTCGCTAGGCTTCCTGCTGGTCGCTATCGACCATCTTGCCAACCTCAACGAATCCTACGGTTTCGACGTCGCCGAGGACGTGATCGCGCAAGTCGCCAAGCGCATCCGCGCGCGTCTGCGCGGCAAGGATTTTCTTGGCCGCTTCTCGGGCAACAAGTTCGGCATCATCCTGATCAACTGCGCGGCGGAAGAATTGACGGTCGCCGCCGACCGGCTGCTGACCGGCGTGCGCGACGAGACCATCCCGACAGCCGCCGGCCCGATGGCGGTGACGGTGACGATCGGCGGCGTGACCGCGCCGCGCCACGCCCGCACCGTGCCGGAAATCCTCAGCCGCGTGCAGGACGCGCTGCATGCCGCGCGCGCCAAGCGCCACGGCTCGTTCGCCGCCTATCGGCCGAATGTTGAACGCGACGTCCTGCGCCGCGACAGCGTGCGGGCGACCGACGAGATCGTGGCCGCGCTCAACGAACGGCGGATCGCGCTCGCTTATGAGCCGGTGGTCGAGGCGAAAACCCGTAAGATCACCTTCTATGAAGGCCTCATGCGCGTGCGCCGCGCCGACGGTCGCATGGCTCACGCCCACGAGATCATCCCGGTGGCGGAGCGGGTCGGGCTGATGCGCATGCTGGACTATCGCGTGCTCGAGCTGGTGGTGAATGAATTGGCCGCCGCGCCCCATCTCAAGGCCAGCGTCAACGTCTCGCCGGCTTCCGCCGTCGATCCGGACTGGTGGGCGGGGCTCGGCGCCTTGCTGCGCGCCCATAGCAGCGCGGCCGCCCGGCTGATCATCGAGATCACCGAGACCGCGGCGATCCAGGATGTCGACGACGCGCGCGGCTTCGTCACCCGGGTCAAGGATCTTGACTGCCGCATCGCGATTGACGATTTCGGTGCCGGCAATACTTCGTTCCGCAACCTGCGCAAGCTCGGCGTCGACATCGTGAAGATCGACGGCGCCTTCGTGCAGAACATCATCAAGTCGAGCGACGACCGCGCCTTCGTGCACACGCTGATCGATCTGTCACGGCGGCTCGGCCTCACGACCGTCGCCGAATGGGTGCAGGATGAGCAAGCCGCCCAGCTGTTGTCGGATTGGGGCTGCGATTACCTGCAAGGCGCGCTTATCGGGCTGGCCAGCGACGCGCGGCCGTGGCTGGGCCGCGAAGACCGCGCCGCGACCGCGTAGATTATTATCAACCGCTCGTCCCCGCGAAAGCGGGGACCCAGAGTTCGTAAAAGATCATTTGAAACTGGATGCCCGCTTGCGCGGGCATGAGCGGAATATTAGAGCTCGCGCTATTCCTTATTGCCGATTTTATCGAGGCGTTTCTGCAATTCGTCGAGCTGGCGCTTGAGCTCGTCCATCTCGCCGCCCGAGCCTTGCGGCTTGTCTTCCGCCGGCTTGGATTGGCCGCGCGCGAAGGGCGCGAACAAGGCGAAGGTTTTCTCGAACATTTCCATGTTCCGCCGTACCTGATCCTCGAGCGTTCCGAATCCGCCGACGCCGAAGGCCTGCGCCATCTGCTCGCGGAATTTGCCCTGCTGGCTGGTAAGCGATTGCATCGATTGCTCGAGGAAGCGCGGCACCAGCATCTGCATGCTGTCGCCGTAGAAGCGGATCAGCTGGCGCAGGAAGGCGATCGGCAACAGGCTTTGCCCTTCCTTGTTCTCCTGCTCGAAAATAATCTGCGCCAGCACCGAGCGCGTGATGTCCTCGCCGCTCTTGGCGTCGAAGACGACGAAATTCTCTCCGGCCTTCACCATGGTGGCGAGGTCTTCCAGCGTCACGTAGGCGCTGGTCCCGGTGTTGTAGAGCCGCCGGTTGGCGTATTTCTTGATGGTGATCGGCTCTTTTTCGTCTGCCATATTGATCGCAATGCCCCTGCCCAGGAGTTGAGCATAACCGGTTTTCGCCTGCGCGGGCCACCGTTTTGTGGCGGCGCGGCAGGCTAGGTGGGCAGTGCGGCAATCCTTGATGAAGGTCAAAAAAGAGCCGATTCCCGCTGATATCTTCAGATTGCCCGTGGTTGACAGGGCTGCCCGGGCTGCTGAGGATGCGGCAGCGCCATATGGCCGCCCTAGCCGCGCAACCGCCTGCCAAAAGGAGTTTTCGGATGAAGGACGATATCGTCATTGTCAGCGCCGCCCGCACGCCGGTCGGCGCGTTTAACGGGGCGTTCGCCAATCTGCCGGCCCATGAGCTGGGTAAAGCCGCGATTCAGGAAGCGCTGAAACGGGCTGGCGTCGAAGGTGCCCGCGTCAGCGAGGTCATCATGGGCCAGATCCTGAGTGCCGGTCAGGGCCAGAACCCGGCGCGGCAGGCATCGATCGCAGCCGGTATTCCGGTCGAGAGCCCTGCCTGGGGCGTGAACCAGCTATGCGGTTCCGGCCTACGCACGGTCGCGATCGGCTATCAGGCGATCCTCAACGGCGACAGCGAGATCGTGGTGGCGGGCGGGCAGGAGTCGATGAGCATGGCGCCACACTGCCAGCATCTGCGCAACGGCGTGAAGATGGGCGCGTTCGAAATGGTAGACACCATGATCAAGGACGGGCTGTGGGACGCCTTCAACGGCTATCACATGGGCAACACCGCGGAGAACGTCGCCAAGCAATGGCAGATCACTCGCCAGATGCAGGACGAATTCGCCGTCGCCTCGCAGAACAAGACGGAAGCCGCGCAAAAGGCCGGCAAGTTCAAGGACGAGATCGTTCCGGTCACCATCAAGTCACGTAAGGGCGACGTGGTGGTGAATGCGGATGAATATCCCAAGCAGGGCGTCACTCTGGAATCGCTTGCCAAGCTGCGGCCCGCCTTCGACAAGGAAGGCACGGTGACCGCGGGTAGTGCCTCCGGCATCAATGACGGCGCCGCCGCCGTGGTGCTGATGAAGGCGTCGGAGGCCGCCAAGCTCGGCAAGACGCCGCTGGCGCGCATCGTGTCCTGGGCGCAAGCCGGCGTCGATCCGGCGATCATGGGGACCGGGCCTATCCCTGCCTCGCGCGCCGCGCTCAAGAAGGCCGGCTGGAAAAAAGAGGATCTTGATCTGATCGAAGCGAATGAAGCTTTTGCGGCGCAGGCTTGCGCGGTCAACAAGGACCTCGGCTGGGATACCTCCAAGGTCAACGTCAATGGCGGCGCCATCGCCATCGGCCATCCGATCGGCGCTTCCGGCGCACGCATTCTGACAACGCTGCTCTACGAAATGCAGAAACGAAATGCCAAGAAGGGTCTCGCCACGCTCTGCATCGGCGGCGGTATGGGAATTGCTATGTGCGTTGAGCGCTGAAAGCGCGAAAACGCACCATTAAAGGCATCGTGGAGCGCGGCTGAGCCGCACGAACACGCACCACGAAAAAAGCGTCGAGCGCTGAGGCGCTGCATAAGATTTGATCTACGTCATGGCCGGCTCGATCTGGCCATGACTAATAAAGAAGCGTTTTGGGAGGAATAGGACATGTCACGCGTTGCGTTAGTTACCGGTGGCACCCGTGGTATCGGGGCTGCCATCGCTAAGGCGTTGAAAGCTGCCGGCTACAAGGTCGCGGCCAATTACGGCGGCAACGACGAAGCGGCGGCGAAATTCAAAGCGGAAACCGGCATTGCGGTGTTCAAGTGGGACGTGTCGTCCTTTGACGCCTGCGCCGACGGCGTGAAGAAGGTGCAAGCCGAGCTCGGCCCGGTCGAGGTGCTGGTCAACAATGCCGGCATCACGCGCGATGCGATGCTGCACCGCATGACGCCGGAGCAGTGGACGGCGGTGATCAACACCAATCTCGGCTCGCTGTTCAACATGTGCCGCCAGGTGATCGAAGGCATGCGCGAGCGTAAGTTCGGCCGCATCGTCAATATTTCGTCTATCAACGGCCAGAAAGGCCAGGTGGGACAAACCAACTATTCCGCCGCCAAAGCCGGCGAGCTCGGCTTCACCAAGGCGCTGGCGCAGGAAGCCGCGCGTTCCGGCATCACCGTGAACGCGATCTGCCCGGGCTACGTCAACACCGAGATGGTGCAAGCGGTGCCGATGTCCGTGATGGAGAAATTAATCCTGCCGCTGATCCCGATCGGCCGACTGGGCGAGCCGGAGGAGATCGCACGCTGCGTGGTTTTCCTGACCTCCGACGACGCCGGATTGATTACCGGCTCGACGCTCTCGGCCAATGGCGGGCAGTATTTCGCGTAACCGCTGTCATCATCCGCGAAAGCGGATGATCGAGTAATCGCAGCGCTCCCGATCAGACATAAATCTCAAATACTACCGGATGCCCCGCTTTCGCGGGGTATGACAGTTTGAAATTACTCGAACGCCTTCGAATAGACGAACAGTTCCTTGAGCTGCGCCTTGCTGAGCGGCGCCTTGATGTATTTGAACGCCAGCGCTTCCTCGGTGAGCGCATCGATGCCGGCGAGCCGATCCGGCTCGAGCTCGTCCTTGGGATAAAACTCGTCGCGCATGCGCTTGGTAATCTGTTCCGGGATTTTCACCCATTCCGAATACATCTTGAGCGCGGCCGGATCGGAATACATCCAGTCAAGCGTTTCGCGATAGGCCGCGACATAGCGCATCAGCGCGTCCTTCTTCTGCGCGTAAGCGGTCTTGTTGGTGATCTGCAGGCGCACGGTCTGGCTGCGCAGCGCCAGCACGTCGCCGCCGTGGCCGATGATGCGGATTTTTCCTTCTTCCGCCGCTTGCAGGCCGAACGGCGGCGAGGACCAGCCAACATCGACCTGGCCCGACATCGCCTGCGTGAAGGTAGAGGCCGGATTGCCGGTGGCGACCGGCGTGAGGCTGACGCCGTTAAGCTTAGCCAATTGCAGCAGCGCGGTGTGGTTCGACGAACCGGTGGTGGAAAAGGCGACGGTCTTGCCGTTCAGGTCCTTGAAGCTTTTGATCGGCGAATTCGCCGGCACGTACCAATAGGCGGCCGGCGCGCCGGTGGTGTGGTTGGCGAGCGCCAGCAGCGGCGCCCCGCGCGCGAAGGCCGCCATCGCCGATGGCGTGCCGACGCCGATGCCGATATCGGCGGAGCCGGCGATCACCGCCTGCATGGTTTCGCCCGAGCCTTGCGTGTAGAGCAGGTCGAGCGTGAGCCCGTGCTTCTTGAAGAAGCCCATGCGCTGGCCGAGTTCGGGCGCGGAATTTTCCCAATTGCCGTGCTGGCCGATGGCGATCTTGAGCGTGTCCTCGGCACGCGCGCCGGCGAGGCCCGCGATCAGCGCGAGAGCGGCGGCGAAAGTCTTGACGCCAATTCGATACCGCATGGCCGTTGTCCTCATTTCTTGGCGCATGATCTTTTCCGAAAACCGGTACCCACTTTTCGGGATCATGCGCTAGCGGGATTTCTTGGCTTTTGCCTTGCGTTTGGGTGCCCGTTTCTTCGCCGCCGCTTTCGGCTTGCCGGCACGGTGAGTGCCCTCCGCTTTGTCCAGCCGCACCGACCAGTATTCCCAGGCGCGCGCGACCGGGCCCGGCCGCAGATTATATTCGCCGGCGAGCGCGGTCTCGGCGGCGTTGAGCGGCGACACAAAGCCGAGCGTGTGCGCCTGGATCTGCATCGCCGCATTGCGCGCGGTGTAGATGGTGCGGAACGTCAGCTCCTCCAACGTCTTGCCGGCGACGGTGGCGCCGTGGCGGCGCATCAGCACGATCCAGTGCGGCCCGAGCGCGCGCGCCAGCGAGGCGCCTTCCTCGGGCTTGGCCACGATCAGCGTGGTGTCGCCGAATTCGTCGCGGCTGTCCCAGAACGGAACCTTGGCGCCCAGGGTGGCGCCGAGGTGATAGACCGGCTTGAGTTCCGCGCCGGAAATACAGAACGGCAGGATCGACGGCGCGTGATGGTGGCAAACCGCGTTCACCTCCGGCCGCGACTTGTAGATCTCGCCATGGATGACGCGCTCGCCATAGAGCCGCATTTCGACCGGCTTCACGATCTGCGAATCGAGCGTGAATTCAAGGATGTCTTCCGGCTGCACCAATTCTGGGCCGCGCGAATATGACATCAGATAGCGTCCCGGATCGGTCGGATGGCGCATGGTGACGTGGCCGAAGGCGTCGAGCACGCCTTCGTTGGCGATCATGCGGTTGGCGCGCGCGAGCTGCTCGCGCGCCTCGTCGAGTTTGTTTGGCACCGGCATTTCCTCGTTATGTATGGTTCGTCCGCCGAACTTATCGCGTTTACCGATGCGGCGACCAGCCCGGTCACCGCATTGTACCGCGCCAGCGGGTCGGCTATGCGCTCACCCTCAAGGTCGACTTTTGTGATGTCCTCCCTACGCGCCACCTTCATCGGCTTTTCGGCGATCCTCATGTGGTCGCTGCTCGCGTTGCTGACCGTGGCATCGGGCAAGGTGCCGGCGTTCCAGCTCGCGGCTCTGACCTTTGCCATTGGCGGCGCGATCGGCGCGGCATGGGTGGCGCGGGCGCGCGCCTGGGCCACGCTGCCGCGGAAGCCGGCCGTCTGGGCGCTCGGCGTGTGTGGGCTGTTCGGCTATCACGCCCTCTATTTCCTGGCGCTGCGGCTGGCGCCGCCGGCGGAAGCGGGGCTGCTGAACTATCTGTGGCCGCTGTTGATCGTGCTGTTCTCGGGGCTGCTGCCGGGCGAGCATCTGCGGGCGCATCCGATCGCCGGGGCGCTGCTTGGGCTGACCGGCACGGTGATCCTGTTCATCGGCAAGGGGCTGGCGCCGGCGCTGGATTTCGTTGCGGGATACAGCGCGGCCTTCTGCGCGGCTTTCATATGGGCGGGCTATTCGGTGCTATCGCGGCGCTTTGCCGACGTACCCACCTTTGCGGTAGCCGGCTTCTGCCTCGCCACCGCTGCATTGGCGGCGTTGTGCCATCTGGCCTTCGAGACCACGGTGTGGCCCGAGAATGCCGGGCAATGGCTCGCCGTGCTGGCGCTCGGTATCGGTCCCGTGGGCATCGCCTTCTATGCCTGGGACATCGGCGTGAAACACGGCGACATCCGGCTGCTTGGCGTGGCCTCATACGCGGCGCCGATCCTGTCCACCCTGTTCCTGGTGCTCGCCGGCTATGCCGAGGCGAGCGAGACTTTGATGCTGGCGGCGATCCTGATCGCGGGCGGTGGGTTGCTCGCCGCCAGGGACATACTGCGCAAACGCGCGAATCCGGCCGTTTAGCCGGGTTTCCAGTCCTTCGGCGCCAATTCGAAGCCCTCGAAGGAAAAACCGGGCGCGACCGTGCAGCCGACCAGCGTCCAGTCGCCTAAGGATTCCGCCGCCTGCCACGCCCGCGCCGGCACCGTGACCTGCGGCGCCTCGCCGCCATGGATATCGGCGCCGAGCCGGATGATCTCCTCTTTGGCGCCGTCCACCACTTCGAGCTTAAGCGGCGCACCGGCGTAATAGTGCCAGATCTCGACGGCGTCGATGCGGTGCCAGTGCGAGCGCTCGCCGCGCGCCAGCAGGAAATAGATCGAAGTGGAGGCGGCGCGGCCGTCGATCACGCGCGGATCGCGGAAGGTCTCGCGATAATGGCCGCCTTCCGGATGCGGCTTGAGATCGAGCGCGCGGATGATCTCGGCGGCCGTGGGAGAGCTCATGTGTATCCTTTTGCCTCATCCTGAGGAGGCCGCGTAGCGGCCGTCTCGAAGGAGAAGGCAACGCCGGGGCCTCGCCCTTCGAGACGCTCGCTTCGCGAGCTCCTCAGGGTGAGGAGAAACTAAAACTTATTCTTCCTGGCGCGGATTTCGGCGAACACCTGCGAGGGCTCCTTGCCGGCCATGCCGATGCCGGCCGCGACCTCCGGCAGATCGGCGCGCAGGAACGGATTGGCTTGCTTCTCGTCGCCGATGGTGACGGGAATCGTCGGCTCGGCCTTCGCGATCTGCTGCTTCACCTGCGCCTCGCGCGCGACAAGCGCCGCATTGCCCGGCTCGATGGTCAACGCGAAGCGGATATTGGCGGCGGTGTATTCGTGCCCGCAATAGATTTCGGTGTCGTTCGGCAGATCGCGCAGCTTCACGAGCGAGCGCCACATCATCCCGGGCGTGCCCTCGATCACGCGGCCGCAGCCGATCGAGAACAGCGTATCGCCGACGAAGGCGAGCTTGTCGGCGTGGAACCAGTAAGTGACGTGGCCATTGGTGTGGCCCGGCGTCTCGATCACATTGCCCGACAATTTCCCGACCATCACCTTGTCGCCCTCGCGCACGGTCAGGTCCACCGCCGGGATCGTTTCCGCTTCCGCCGCCGGCGCCACCACGCGGCATTTGTATTTTTCCTTCAGCGCCAGGATGCCGCCGGTGTGGTCGGCGTGATGGTGGGTGACCAGGATGTCGGTGAGCTTCCAGCCCGTCGCCTTGAGCGCGGCCTCGACCGGCGCCGCCTCGGGCGCGTCGATGGAGGCGGTGGCCCCGCTCTCCGGGTCATGCAGCAGCACCCCGTAATTGTCCTTCAGGCAGAGAAACAGGCGGGTTTCCGCGGGCATGGCGCAATCCTCATGTAAACGAGTTAACCGTAACACGCCGTTTGATGGCCTCGCATCCCCGCTCATTCCCGCGCAAGCGGGAATCCAGGGTTCCGGGCTGGGTCCCCGCTTTCGCGGGGACGAGCGGATCGTGGTACTTTCACTGCATGTCGATCGATGTCGTGGACCTGCGCAATTTCTACGGCCAGCGCCTGGGCGTGGTGGCCCGCCGCTTCATCGGCCGCGGCATCCGCGGATTGTGGAAAGAAACCGCCGGCCAGCGCGTGCTCGGGGTCGGCTATGCCACGCCCTATCTCGGCCTGTTCCGCGAGGAAGCCGAACGTTGCCTCGCCTTCATGCCGGCCGGGCAGGGCGTGGTGAAATGGCCGACCACGCGGCCGGCGCTGTCGGCGCTGGTGGACGAGAACGACCTGCCGCTCCCCGACTCGGCGGTCGACCGCGTGCTGCTGGTGCATGCGCTGGAAATGACGCACGACCCGGCCGTGCTGTTGCGCGAGGTGTGGCGCGTGCTGGCCTCGGGCGGGCGGCTGCTGGCGGTGGTGCCGAACCGGCGCGGACTGTGGGCGCGCATGGACACCACGCCGTTCGGCCATGGCCGGCCCTATTCGCGTTCGCAGATCAATCAGCTGTTGCGCGAGACCTGGTTCACGCCGACCGGATGGAGCGAGGCGCTCTATGTGCCGCCGATCGCGCGCGGCTGGTTCCTGCGCTCGGCAGTGGCCTGGGAGCGCACCGGCTCAACGCTGTCGGCGCCGTTCGCCGGCGTGCACATGGTGGAAGCGACCAAGCAGGTCTATCGCGCGATCCCCGCGCGCCGCGAGAAGCGGCGCCTGGTCCCGGCGCTCGAGCCGGTGCTGGCGCCGTCACCGGGCGGGTGATTGCTTCGTCATGCCCGGCCTTGTCCCGGGCATCCACGCCTTCCTCGTTCGTGCAAGCAAAACGTGGATGGCCGGGACAAGCCCGGCCATGACGACTTAATGAACTAGTGCAGTCGGAAATCGTTCAATCCGGCTGACGCGGCGGCTCGTCGCCGCCGTCGCCCGGGATCGGCTGCGGCGCCGCGCCCTGCGGATTGGCATTGCCGAAATCCGGACGGTCCGGACGGTAGCCGCCGCGATGACGCCGCCGCCGGCGATGCCCGAAGCGATCCTGACGGTCGCCTTGCTCATGGCCGTTCGGCCCGAAGCCCTGATTGGGGGTTGGGCCGGCATTTGGCTGCGGCTGGCCGCCGGTGATGAAGGCCGGCAACGCGTTCGGGTCGGGGACGGCGACATTGCCGCCCTGCACCGGAGGCTGCACATAAGGCTGCTGCTGCGGTTGATGCTGCGGGCGGTTGGGCTGCTGCTGATCGCGCGGCGGAAACGGCTGCGCGTCGCGCGGCAGATAAGGCTGTGCCTGCGGCGCTGGCGGCTGCGGCGCGTAGCTCGGCTCGTTCTGGCCCATATAGGGCTGGCCGTCGTCGCCGTCGTCGTAGTTGTCGTCGGCCGCGCCTTGCGCCCCGCTCTGGCCCTGCTGCGGCTGCGCATTGTAGTAGGGGTTCTGCTGGCGGAACTGTTCCTGCGCGGCGGCGATCAGGCGAAAATAATGCTCGGCGTGCTGATAGTAGTTCTCGGCCGCCACCGGATCGCCCGAGCTCTGCGCATCGCGCGCAAGCTGGATGTATTTCTCCGCGATATGCGAGGCGGTGCCGCGAATCTTCACATCGGGCCCATTCGACTCGTAGACCCGCGTCAGCGGATTCTGGCTTTTGCGGTGAGGGTTGTTGTTGTTCCGTCCCCGCATGCGTTTCTGACCGTTTCTCATGATGTGCCTGTTCGCCGACCTTTCGCTTTGCTCGCATTACCGCGGCGTTCTCCGCCGATGGCTCACTTCAACCCGCAAGTCCAAACGAATTCCATTGCGCGGCCGGACCTGCATCAATTGCCCGCGCGAATGTTCGAACGTTGGCGCTCTATATCGCGATAGCTACAGCAACCCCATGGCCGCGATCCTGTCGCGGCGTTGCCAACCTCTCGTTACGCGCATCTCGCAAAGTTTAAAATTGTGATGCGCCCAACCGGTGAAGCATCCAAACCCGTATCTGGCGATTTCGTTTGCCGTATTGTCGGCTTTCGTCATCGGCTTCGCGGTGCCGCCTCACAGAGCGTCTCAGCTCCGGGGTTCGTGGCATGCAACCGTCACGGGTCGATTCCGTTGACGGGAAGCTAGTCGTTTCCGCGCCATATTCCAAGTGATTTTTTCGGCCCGCAACGGAGGTCTGCGCCTTTCGCCAGATCGAATTACGACATGGTTATGGCGCGATGGTGGCGCTCAGCGCGCGCGGGATGCCGGCCAAATCGTCGCGTGCGGCGGCGACCGTCAATCCTGCATTGGTAAACAGCGCACGGACCGCCGGTTCCTGGCCCATTCCCAACTCCACGATCAGGTTACCACCCGGCGCCAGCAGCCGGCGGGCCTGCGCGGCGATGGCGCGGTAACCATCCAGGCCGTCGGCGCCGCCATCGAGCGCAAGCGCCGGGTCGTAGTCGCGCACCTCCGGCGCCAGCGATGCAATATCGCCGTGCGCCACGTAGGGCGGGTTCGACACGATCAGATCGAACGGACCCTGCACGCCGGCGGCGATGTCGCAGGCGACGAATGTGCAGCGGCTGCCAAGTCCATTGCGTTCGGCATTCGCGCGCGCAACAGCCAGGGCCGCCGCGCTGATATCGGTGCCGATGCCGACCGCGTTGGGCAGTTCGCTGAGCAGCGCCAGCAGCAGCGCGCCCGATCCGGTGCCGATGTCGAGAAGGCGCAGCTTTTCCGTCGGCGAGGCGTCGCGCACGACCGCCTCGAGCGCGGCTTCGATCACGGTTTCGGTTTCCGGCCGCGGCACCAGCACGGCCGGACTGATTTGCAGGCTTAAGCTCCAGAATTCCTTAGCGCCGAAAATGCGCGCGACCGGTTCGCGCTTGCAGCCGGCGCTCGCCCAGCGCGTCGATCGCCTTGGTCTCGTCCGCGGTGAGCGCGCGTTCGCCGTTCGCCATCAGCTCGGCGCGATCGATGCCGAGCGCATGGGCGATCAGCAGGCGCGCATCGGCGTCGGCGGAGTCAATTCCGGCCTGGCGAAATTTTTCGGCCAGCGCCTGGCGCGCCGCCGCGATGGTCCGCGTCGAGGCGAGCATCACGTCGCGCCCTCGGCCGCCAGCAGCTCGGCCTGGTGCTCGGTCACCAGCGCATCGATGACCTCGTGCAAGGCCTCGCCTTCCATCACCTGCGGCAGCTTGTGCAGCGTGAGATTGATGCGGTGGTCGGTGACGCGGCCTTGCGGAAAATTATAGGTGCGGATGCGTTCCGAGCGGTCGCCCGAGCCGATCTGCCCGCGCCGCTCGGCCGCACGCGCGGCGTCGAGCTTGCTGCGCTGCTGGTCGTACAGCTTGGCGCGCAGCATAGTCATCGCCTTGGCCTTGTTCTTATGCTGCGAGCGTTCCTCCTGCACGAACACCACGATGCCGCTCGGCAAATGCGTGATGCGGATGGCGGATTCGGTCTTGTTGACGTGCTGGCCGCCGGCGCCCTGCGCGCGCATGGTGTCGATCTTGAGATCGGCCTCGTTGATGTCGATGTCGACGTCTTCCACCTCGGGCAGCACGGCGACGGTGGCGGCCGAGGTGTGGATGCGGCCGGAGGCCTCGGTGTCGGGCACGCGCTGCACGCGGTGCACGCCGGATTCGAATTTGAGCTTGGCGAACACGCCGCGCCCGCTCACCTCGGCGACGATTTCCTTGAAGCCGCCCTTGGTGCCTTCGCTGATCGACAGGATTTCCGTCTTCCAGCCCTGCTGGGCGGCGTAGCGCTCGTACATGCGGAACAGGTCGCCGGCGAACAGCGCGGCCTCGTCGCCGCCGGTGCCGGCGCGGATTTCCAGGATGGCGTTGTGGTCGTCCATCGCGTCTTTTGGAATCAGCGCGAGTTGGATCTGATGTTCGAGCTTGTCCCTGCGCGCCTGCAGCGCCGGCTTCTCGGCGTCCGCCAGCTTGCGCATCTCGGCATCGGTCGTCGGGTCGGCGGCGAGCGCTTCGAGGTCGGCGATCTCGGCGGTGACGGCGCGATAGGCCTTGATCGCCTCGATCACCGGGCCGAGCTCGGCGAATTCGCGCGACAGCTTGACGTAGGCGTCGGCGCCCAAACCGCTGGCGAGCTCGCTTTCCACCATGTCGTGGCGGGCGAGCAGGGCATCGAGCCGGTGTTGCGGCAGCGCGATCAAAGTTGCAAGCCCTCAGCCGCCGCGAAGCCCTCGAGCTTGTGGCGGATCGACACGCTGCCGACCGGCTGCTCCAGGAACGGCAGGATGGCGGCCTCGCCCTTGCGGCAATCGAGATCGAGCAGCAGCGCCTTGACCGGGCCGACCGCCGACGGCGACAGCGACAGCGCGCGGTAGCCGAGGATCGCCAGCGCCAGCGCGCCGATCGGCTGCGAGGCGAGCTCGCCGCACAGCGCCACCGGCTTGCCGTGCTTGCGGCCCTTGTCGGCGATGTCCTTGAGCGCGCGCAGCACCGGCGCCGACAGCGGATCGAAGCGCTGCGACACCCGGGCATTGCCGCGGTCGGCGGCATAGAGGAACTGCATCAGGTCGTTGGAGCCGACCGAGAGAAAATCGACCCGTTCCAGCAGTTCGTCGAGCTGGAACAGCAGCGCGGGCACTTCCAGCATGGTGCCGATCTGCACCCGTTCGGGCAGCGCGTGGCCATGGCGGCGCAGATGCGTCAGCTCGACCTCGACCAGCGACTTGGCCTTGTCGAACTCCTCCACCATGGCGATCATCGGGAACATCAGGCGCAATTCGCGCCCGCCGGCGGCGCGCAGCAGCGCGCGCACCTGGCTGCGCAACAGGCCGGGCCGGTCGAGGCCGAGCCTGATGGCGCGCCAGCCCAGCGCCGGATTCTCCTCTTCGATATTGCGCAGGTACGGCAGCACCTTGTCGCCGCCGATGTCGAGGGTGCGGAAGGTCACCGGCCGCTTGCCGGCGGCATCGAGCACGGTGCGGTAGAGCGCGAGCTGGTCGTTGGTGCGCGGCAAAGTATCGGCGACCATGAACTGCAATTCGGTGCGGAACAGGCCGATGCCAGCGGCGCCGGTCTCGTCGAGATGCGGCAGGTCGATGGTGAGACCGGCATTGATCATCAGCGACATCTTGTGGCCGTCTTTGGTGACGCAAGCGCGGTCGCGCAGCGCGTGGTATTGCGCCTGGCGCCTGCGCCCGCAGCTTCACCCGCTCGCCATAGGCGCTTTCGATATCGGCCTGCGGGCGCATATGCACTTCGCCGGTGGTGCCGTCGACGATGATGGCATCGCCCGGCTCGACCAGGCCGGTGGCGTTGGCGATCTCGCCGACCGTCGGAATGCCGAGCGCGCGCGCCACGATCGACACATGCGAGGTCGGCCCGCCTTCCTCCAGCACCAGGCCGCGCAGCCTCTTGCGGTCGTAGTCGAGCAGCGCCGCCGGTCCCATCGAGCGCGCGACCAGGATCGCGTTCTCCGGCAGGCGTTCCTTCGACGGCGCGTGATCCTGGCCCATCAGCACGCGCATCAGCCGGTTGGCGAGATCGTCGAGGTCGTGCAGGCGGTCGCGCAAATAGGGGTCGGACGCGCGCAGCATGCGCGCGCGGGTGTCGGACTGCACGCGCTCGGCGGCGGCCTCGGCGGTGAGGCCGGTCAGTACCGCCTCGTGCATCTTGTGCAGCCAGCCCTGGTCGTAGCCGAACATGCGGTAGGCTTCGAGCACGTCGCGATGCTCGCCGCCGTCGGCCACGTCGCCGTGATCGAGCAGGCGGTCGAGGTCGGCGCGGAACGTGGCAATGGCCGCGTCCAGCCGCTTAAGTTCTTTTGGCACGTCGTCGGCGATGACATTGGTGATAACCACGCGCGGCTCGTGCAGCACCACGTGGCCGAGCGCGATGCCATCGGACAGCGCGGTGCCTGAAAATTTGATCGCGTGGCGCGCGACCGGCTCGGCGCCGGGGCGGGCGAGCGAGGACAGCTCGCCGGAGGCGATCAACTCGGCGAGCACCATCGCCGTGGTCTGCAGCGCCTCTTCTTCCTCCTCGGTATAGGTGCGGCGCGCGCGGTTCTGCACCACCAGCACGCCGAGCGTATTGCCCGCGCGCAGGATCGGCACGCCGAGGAACGAGTGGTAGATTTCTTCGCCGGTTTCCGGCCGGAACGAGAAGGCCGGATGCGCCTGCGCGTCCGACAGGTTCATCGGATTGGCTTCGCTGGCGACCAGGCCGACCAGGCCCTCATCGGCCTTCAGCACGGTCTGGTGGACCGCCTCGTGCTTCAGACCTTCGGTGGCGTATAGCTCGAGGGTTCCGTCTACGCGCAAAACGTAGACAGAGCACACCTCCGCCACCATGTTGGCGGCGATCAGCACCACCACTTTGTCGAGGCGATCCTGCGCGCTGACCGGCTCCGCCATCACTTCGCGAAGCCGGCGTAACAGCACGCGCGGGCCGCCGAGCGCGCCACGCATTGTAAGGTCCTTCAGCTGCGGCTCGGGCCGCAGCCTCGTTTACGGCCCAATCATGTACGAATAGCGACCGCGGGACGTGAGGCCCACGGCTACTTTGTGTGAGGCTATAGCCAATGGCCTATGCAAGGGGCAAGCCAAACCGGCGGCCCCGGTTTATTTGTCGGAAATGCGCTGCGGTGCAGCGGACGGTGCGGCGGCTCAAGCCTTATCCAGCTCGTACAGCGTATGCAGGGTGCGCACCGCCAGGTCGGTTTGCGCGGCCTTGATCAGCACCGAGAACTTGATCTCCGACGTGGTGATGGCGAGGATATTGATCTTCTTCTCGGCCAGCGCCTTGAACGCCTGGGCAGCTACGCCGGCATGGCTGCGCATACCGATGCCGATCACCGACACCTTGGCGACGTCGGTGGCGCCATCCATCCGCTCATAGCCGATCGAGCTCTTGGCCTTCTCGATGGTGACCCGCGCGCGCTCGTAGTCGGCCGACGGCACGGTGAAGGTGAGGTCGGTGGTGGCGCCATCGGCCGAGACGTTTTGCACGATCATGTCGACGTTGATGCTGGCGTCGGCGAGCGGCCCGAAGATCGCAGCGGCGACCCCGGGCTTGTCCTGCACGCGGCGGATCGAGATCTGCGCCTCGTCCTTGGAGAAGGCGATACCGGTGACGGTTTGCTGTTCCACGATGTCTCCCTCGTCGCAAATGAGTGTGCCGGACGGCGCCTTGGAGGAATCGATGTCCTCCGGCTTCTCGAAGCTCGACCGCACGAAGATCGGCACATTATGCACCATGCCGAGCTCGACCGAACGCACCTGCATGACCTTGGCGCCGAGGGAAGCAAGTTCGAGCATTTCCTCGTAGGCGATCTTGTTCATCCGCTGCGCCTTCGGCACTACGCGCGGATCGGTGGTGTAGACGCCGTCCACGTCGGTATAGATGTCGCAGCGCTCGGCCCCGATGGCGGCCGCGATCGCCACCGCCGAGGTATCCGAGCCGCCGCGGCCAAGCGTGGTAATGCGGCCGGTCTCCTTGTGCATACCCTGGAAGCCGGCGATCACCGCCACCTGGGCGTGCTCCTTGAAACGCTTGATCAGCTCGGCGCCGTTGACCTCGAGAATGCGCGCCGAGCCATGCGCGTTGTCGGTGAGGATCGGCAATTGCCAACCCTGCCAGGAGCGCGCGTTGACGCCCATGCCTTCCAGCACGATGGCGAGCAGCCCGGCGGTGACCTGTTCGCCGGAGGCCACCACGGCGTCGTATTCGCGCGCGTCGTGCAGCATGGCGGCCTGCCGGCACCATTCCACCAGCTGATTGGTTGCACCGGCCATGGCGGAGACCACGACGGCCACCTCATGGCCGGCGTCGACCTCGCGCTTGACGTGGCGCGCCACGTTGCGGATGCGGTCGAGATCGGCGACCGACGTTCCGCCGAATTTCATCACCAGGCGAGCCATGACGTTCCCGGATGCGCCAAAAGGCGCTAACAAGCGGCCGGCTGTGCCGGCCGCAAAAGGCGCGTATACATACCGGCGGGGTAATGAGACTGCAACATCAAGGCCCTCGTGGGCCTCGTCCGCGTTAATCTTTCGGGTGCTGGCGATGCGATATATCGAGCGAATTCTGCAACCGGGGGAAACCGTGCTCTACTCCGGTAGGATTCATTGGATCATCTACCTTCCCACTATCATCATGATGCTGCTCGCATTGGCGGCATTGGCGGCGGTAACTCAGACGAAAACCAGAGCGATCGAATTAAGCTGGATGTTTGTCATCGGCGCCTTCGTGCTGGGCGCGGGTGTCACGTTGGCATCGGCCTGGTTCAAGCGCTGGACCACGGAGATCGACGTCACCAACCGGCGCATCGTGTACAAACGCGGCTTCATCAAGCGGCACACCGTTGAGATAAATATGGACAAAGTGTCGAGTGTCGACGTCGACCAGTCAGTTTTCGGCCGCCTCTTGAACTACGGCGACATCACCATTCACAGCACCGGAGACGAGTTCGAGCCGCTCAATGGCATCGACGCTCCGCTCGAATTCCGCAACCATGTGACGGCGCGCTGACATGAAACGCGGCGCATCCTCCGTCGACCACGCCGAAGTCGAGCGCTTCTCGCGCCACGCCGCCGACTGGTGGGATGCGCGCGGGCCGATGGCGGCGCTGCACAAGTTCAACCCGGTCAGGCTCGCATATATCCGCGACCAGGCGGCGGCGCGTTTTTCCCGCGACGCCAAGAAGCTCGACTGCCTGAAGGGCCTGCGCATGCTCGATATTGGCTGCGGCGGCGGAATCTTATCTGAGCCACTGGCGCGGCTGGGCGCGCAGATGGTCGGCGCCGATCCGTCGCACGAAAATATCGCGGTCGCCAGCGAGCATGCGCAGGAGAGCGGCGTCGCGGTCGACTACCGCGCCACCACCGCGGAGGATCTCGCCGCCGCCGGCGAGCGCTTCGACGTAGTGCTGGCGATGGAAGTGGTCGAGCACGTTTCGGACGTTACGGCATTCGTACAAACCTGCGCGTCGATGGTGAAGCCGGGCGGGCTGATGATCGCCGCCACGCTCAACCGTACCCTCAAGAGCTTTGCGCTTGCCATCGTCGGCGCCGAATACGTGCTGCGCTGGCTGCCGCGCGGCACCCATCAATGGGACAAGTTCGTCACCCCGAACGAGCTTGAGCTTGCGTTCGAGCGCGGCGGGCTGCAGGTGAGCGGCGAACGCGGCGTGATCTACAATCCGTTTGCCGATCGCTGGCAATTGTCGTCCGACATGAACGTGAACTACATGCTGGTGGCGATCCGATCTGAGAAAGAAGGAAAACCCACATGATCCTCGAACTGGTCGAATTCAATTCGCCCAAGGGCTGGAGCCGCCAACAGGTGGCCGAAGACGCCCGCCACGTCATCCAGAAATGGCGCGCCAACAAGGAACTGCTGCGCAAGCATTTCCTGCTCAGCCTCGACGGCAAGACCGGCGCCGGCGTCTATATCTGGCCATCGGTGGAAGCCGCGCAGAAGGCGCACAACGAGGAGTGGCGGCAGTCGGTGATCAAGCGCACCGGGGCGGCGCCGACGCTGCGCTATTTCGATCTGTTCCTGCTGGTGGACAACGAGAAGGGCGCGGTGAGCGAATTCCCCGCCGCCGCCGAACTGTTCCCGGCCGCGGCCTGAGCGAAGGAATTATCGCTGCACAATGCTCTGGGCCGTTTTTACGCTGATCGCCGCGGCGGCGCAGACCGCGCGCAACGCCATGCAGCGCGAGCTGACCGCGACGCTCGGCACCGTCGGCGCCACTCATGTGCGGTTCCTGTTCGGTTTTCCGTTCGCACTTATTTTTTTGGCCGGCCTTATGGCGGTGACCGGCAGCGCCTTGCCGAATCCGCCGCCCCTGTTCTGGCCTTGGGTGCTCGCCGGCGCCTTCTCCCAGATCGCCGCCACCGCGACCATGCTCTCGGTGATGGGCCAGCGCTCTTTTGTGGTGGCCTATGCCTATATCAAGACCGAGCCGGTGTCGGTCGCGCTGTTCGGGCTGATCTTCCTGGGCGACAAGATCATGCCGCTGAGCGGAGCCGCGATCGTGATCGCAACCATCGGCGTGATCGTGATCTCGCTCAAGCGCGGCGCCAGTCAGGTCAGCACCACACGCTCGACCATCATCGGTTTGCTATCCGGCGCGCTGTTTGCGATGTCCGCGATCGGCTTTCGCGGCGCCATCCTGACGCTGCATTTGCCCGATTTCATTCTGGCGGCGACCTTCACGGTAACGGTCGGGCTGGTGATTCAGGCGGCGGTGTTGTCGCTCTATCTCCGGCTGCGCGACCCCAAGGTACTGCACGACATCAGGCGGGCCTGGAAGCCGTCGCTGTTTGCCGGCTTCATGGGCGCCTTCGCCTCGGAATTCTGGTTTCTCGGCTTCGCCATTACCAGCGCCGCCAATGTGCGCACGCTGGCGCTGGTCGAGGTGCTGTTCGCGCAAGGGGTGACGCGTTTCGTGTTCAAGCAGCCGACCACGGCGCGCGAAGCCGCCGGCATTGTGCTGGTGGTGATCGGCGTCGCGCTCTTGGTGTGGGCGTATTAATTGCGCTCGTCCGGCAAGATCGGCAGCGGATGGAATTCGATGCCTTCCTCGGCCAGCGCCTTGGCTTCCTCGGGTGAGGCCTCGCCATAGATCGAGCGGTGCTCGGTCTCGCCGTAGTGCATCTTGCGTGCTTCCTCGGGGAATTTCGGACCGACATGGTCGGCATTCTTGGTGAGGTGCTCGCGCAGTTCCTTCAGCTTGACACGGAACTCCTGCTCCTGCGGCGAGAGCATCGCGACCGGCGCTTTTTCCGGCGCAGTTGCAGCAACGGCAGAGGGCTCGGCGGGCGCCGCGCGCTTTTTTGCGCCGGCCAGCCGCGGCGCCATGATCGCCTTGTCGACCTTGGCCGAGCCGCAATGGGGACAAGCCACCAGACCGCGCTTGGCCTGCTTGTCGTAAGCCGCCGAATCCTGAAACCAGCTCTCGAAGTCGTGGCCTTTGTCGCAGACCAGGGCGTAGCGGATCATTCGGCCCCCCTGACCACATGCAGGTGGGTCGGCTCCGCCATCGGCTCGACGATCTCGAAACGCCGGCCGTGCTGCAGCGAAGGAATGCGTGCGCGGGCTTTCGCAACTTCCGCCAGATCGATCTCGGCCATCACCACCCCCGGCTCGGTGCCGCCTTCCGCAAGGATGCGGCCCCAGGGGTCAACGATCAGTGAATGGCCGAAGGTCTCGCGGCCGTTCTCGTGCTTGCCGCCTTGCGCGGCGGCGAACACGAAGCAGCCGTTTTCGATGGCGCGGGTGCGGATCAGCACCTGCCAGTGCGCCTCGCCGGTCTGCTGCGTGAAGGCGGAGGGGATCGTCAGCATGGTGGCGCCGGCTTCGGCCAGCGCGCGGTAGAGCGCCGGGAAACGCAGGTCGTAGCAGATCGTCAGCCCCAGCCGGCCCCACGGCAGGTCGCACAGCACCGCCTGCTCGCCCGGCCGGTAATTGCGCGACTCGCGATAGCTCTCGCCGCCGGCCAGATCGACGTCGAACATGTGGATCTTGTCGTAGCGGGCGGCGATGTCGCCCTTCGGGCTAATCACGAACGAGCGGTTGGCGGCCTTGTCGGGCGAAAGCTTGATCGCCAGCGAGCCGACATGCAGGTAAATCCCGAGCTTGCGCGCCAGCTCGCGGAAGGTGGCGAGCGAGGTGTCGGCTTCTTCCTCCACGATGGTGGCGAACAGCCGCTCGCGCTTGACCTCCATAACGTTAGTCATTTCCGGCGTCAGCACGTAATCGGCGCCGGCCGACTTCGCCTCGCCGATCATGCGCACGGCGGCCTCGATATTGGCGGCGGGAGAGAGCCCCGAGCGCATCTGGATCATCGCGGCCTTGAAGGCGGCGGCGGTCATGCGGATGCCTCGTCGCCAGCGAGCAGGGAATCGAGCCGGCCCGCGCGCTCGAGCGCGTGCAGCTCGTCGCTGCCGCCGACATGCACGCTGCCGATAAAAATCTGCGGCACGGTCACGCCGCCATTCGCGCGCTCGATCATTTCGTTACGGCGCTCCCAATCGCGACCCAAGTCGATTTCGGTGAAGGCCACGCCCTTCCGTCTCAGCAGAGCCTTGGCCGCGTGGCAATAGGGGCAATAGCGGGTGGTATAGATTTCAATAAGCGGCATTGTTTTCTTTGGTCGTTCTGCGGCGGTCCGGCCCCCGTTATATGGGAGTGCGCACCGGCGCGACAACCCGGGCGAACACCAGCACGTCGACATGGGCGGCGCCGGCCCGCAACAGGGCGCGCGCGCAGGTATCGACGGTGGCGCCGGAGGTGAGCACGTCGTCGATCAGCACCAGCCGGCGGCCGGCCACCACGGCCTTTTCGTCCGCCGGCACGCGGAAGGCGCCTTGCACGTTGTCGGCCCGCTCGGTCTTCGACAGCCCGACCTGCTGCGGCGTGGCGCGCACGCGCTTGAGCGCGTCATGCAGCACCGGCACGCCGCAAATATCCGCAATCGCGCCGGCCAGCGTCGCCGACTGGTTGAAACGCCGCGCCCACAGCCTCCGCCATTGTAGCGGCACCGGCAGCAGCGCGTCGGCACCGCTGAGCAGTTCGCGGCCGGCGCGCGCCATCCAGCGCCCCATCATGGGCGCGAGATCGAGCCGGTCGCCGTATTTGAAGGACAGCACCAGCGCGCGGGCGATGTCGTCATAGCGCACCGCGGCGCGCGCGGTCATAGGCCGGCGGATCGGCGATCGCCTCCATCGACAGCAGGCCGGGGCCGGGATCGTAGGTGAACGGAATGCCGAGCCGCGCGCAGTAGGGCGGCTCGATCAGCGATAATTTCGACCAGCACGACGCACACAGGCCGACGCCGTCGCCGAGCGGCGCGCGGCAGGACGGGCACAGCGGCGGCAGCGCCACGTCGAGCGCAACGCGCAGCGCGGCCCGCAATCCGCCGCGGAATTGCGCGAGCCGCGAGGGCGCCTTTGCCTCACTTGCCGAGACAAGCTCGTTCATGCTGCAAATGTATCAGATGCCGCAAAACCCGACTATCTTCGACCGCAGGCTGCTGCGCGCGCGCCAGCAGCGCGCGCGGGCGCTTGGGGCCGAGACCTTCCTGATCGACCGGGTCGCCGCCGAGCTGGGCGAACGGCTCGTCGTGGTGCTGCGCCAGTTCGAGCGCGCGGTCGATCTCGGCACGCCGACCGACGCGGTGCGCCGCGTGCTTATGGAAAGCGGCAAGGTAGGAACAATCGTTTCCGCCGCGCCAAATGCCGGACCGGGCGATACGCCGTTGCGTGTTGCCGCCGACGAGGAGGCCTTGCCGTTCGCCGACGGCTCGCTCGATCTCGTGGTCTCCGCGCTGGCGCTGCAATTTGTGAATGATTTGCCCGGCACGCTGATCCAGATCCGCCGCGCGCTCAAACCGGACGGCCTGCTGCTGGCGGCATTGATCGGCGGCGACAGCCTTGCCGAATTGCGCGAAGCCTTCGCGCAAGCCGAAAGCGAGGTTGAAGGCGGCGCGTCGCCCCGTGTGGCGCCGTTCGCCGATCTGCGCGAGCTGGGCGCGCTGCTGCAACGCGTGGGACTGGCTCTGCCGGTGGTCGATTCCGACCGCCTGACGGTGCGCTACCGATCGGTGCTCGATTTGATGCGCGATCTGCGCCGCATGGGCGCGACCAATGTGCTGCGCGAGCGCAGCCGCACGCCGCTCAAGCGCGCGACCCTGCAACGGCTGGCGGAAATCTATGCGCAACGCTTTGCCGACGCGGACGGACGCCTGCGCGCGACTTTCGAAATCGCATGGCTGTCGGGCTGGGCGCCGCATGAGAGCCAGCAGAAGCCGCTCAAGCCCGGCTCGGCCGTGCAGCGGCTCGCCGACGCGCTCGGCACGCGGGAGATCCCGGCCGGCGAGAAGCCGCGGCCCTGACGCTGCGGCTATCAGTTAAAGCCGTTGGAGACGCTCTGGTACATGGCCTGCAGCGACGTGCCCGTGCTCATGACCGCGGCGATGATGGCGGCGGCGATGCCGGAGGCGATCAGTGCATATTCGATGGCGGTCGCGCCGCTGTCATCGCGGAAAAAATCGCGGAAGCTGCGCATCGTTCGGGACCTGTTCATGGACGCGTCCTGTTCAGTCGTTGATCGGTCGACATTTCACAACAGTGCCATCAGGTGCGAGATCAGCGGTACGTCCGCCGGAGGCATTTCGTAATCCCGTAGCCGGTTCGGTTTCACCCAGGTGAGCTTCTGGCCCTCGGTCGCGGTGACCTGCCCCTCCCAGCGCCTGCAAACATAGAGCGGCATGAGGAGATGAAAGTCGGGATAGGCATGGCTTGCGAAAGTGAGCGGCGCCAGACAGGCTTCATTGACGACGATGCCCAGTTCCTCCTTCAACTCCCGGATCAAACTTTGTTCCGGCGCTTCGCCATCCTCGACCTTGCCGCCGGGAAATTCCCATAAGCCTGCCATCGGCTTGCCGGCCGGCCGCTGCGCGATCAGCACGCGGCCGTCGGCATCGACGAGGGCGCAGGCGGCAACAAGGACGATTTCGCTCACGAGCCTCACCCGCAACGATAGGCAACCGTGGTTAAGGGGTCATTCATTCGATTAACGAGGCGTCTCCGTCCTGCCGCGACGGTTAACCTTTGGTTTACGAGCGATAGTCGCCGTTGATGGCGACATATTCCTTGGTCAGGTCGCAGGTCAGCACGCGGTCGCGCCCCTTGCCCAGGCCGAGCGCGACTTTCAGGCTGATCTCAGGCTTCTTCATCGCCGCGCTCATCTCGGCCTCGTTATAGCCGGGATCGCGCTCGCCCTTGTGCGCGACGCGGATGCCGCCGAACCAGATCGAGAGCTTGTCGCGGTCGGCCGGTTCACCGGCCTTGCCGACCGCCATCACGACGCGGCCCCAATTGGCGTCCTCGCCGCCGATCGCCGTCTTCACCAGCGGCGAATTGGCGATCGACATGGCGATGCGGCGCGCCGAGGCCTTCGACACCGCGCCTTCCACCACGATCTCGACCAGCTTGCGGGCGCCTTCGCCGTCGCGCGCGACCTGCTCCGACAGATTGGTCAGCACCGCGTGCAATGCCTTTTTGAAATCCTTCAGGCGCGGATCGGCAGCGCGCCCGATACGCGGATTGCCGGCTTTGCCGCTGGCGAAGATCATCAGCGTGTCGGAGGTCGAGGTGTCGCCGTCGATGGTCACCGCGTTAAAGGTGTCGGTGACGCCGTCTTTGAGCAGCGCCTGCAACGCCGGCGCTGCAATCGCGGCGTCGGTGAAGACGAAGGACAGCATCGTTGCCATGTCGGGTGCGATCATGCCGGCGCCCTTGGCGATGCCGTTGACGGTCACCGTCGCCTTGCCGATGCGCGCGCGCGCGGTCGCGACCTTGGGAAACGTGTCGGTGGTCATGATCGCGCCTGCCGCGGCCAGAAAATCTCCCGGCCGTGCACGGGCGGCGAGGCCGTCCATGACGGGTGCGAACTTGGATGCATCGAGCGGCTCGCCGATCACGCCGGTGGAGGCGAGGAAAATCTCCGCCGGTTTGCACCCCGTGGCCTTGGCGGCGAATTCGGCGGTGAGCTTGGTGGCGGCGCGCCCATTCTTGCCGGTGAAGGCGTTGGCGTTGCCGGAATTGACCACCAGCGCGCGCGCCCTGCCGGACTTGAGATGCGCCCGGCACCATTCGACCGGCGCCGACGGGCATTTCGAGCGGGTGAATACGCCGGCTGTGGTGGTGCCGGCGTCGAACAGCGCCAGCAGCACGTCGGTGCGTCCGGCATAGCGGATGCCGGCCTCGGCGGTGGCGAGCCGCACGCCGCCGATTGGCGGTAGGTCCGGCACCTGTTGCGGGGCGAGGGGGGAGATGGCGGTGGACATGACACACTCCGGCGTCATGCCCGGCCTTGTGCCGGGCATCCACGTCTTCGAGACGGAATTGGCAGTGTATGCAAGACGTCGATGGCCGGGACAAGCCCGGCCATGACGAATTCATTTGATGCGTTTGATCGCTATTACTTCTTCTCCGGCGCTGCCGGCGCTGCCGGCGCGGTCAGGGGCTCGGTCGTGTAGAGCTTCTCGACCTTGGCACTGGCGCGCAGCGAGGTCACCAGGTCGGCCTGCGCCTTGCGCGTCACATAATTCTCGATCTGCGGCTTGACCTCTTCGAACTTCGGCACCGCCTTCACGCGCTTGTCCTCGACCTTGATCACGTGCCAGCCGAACTGGGTTTTCACCGGCTCGGAGATTTGCCCCTTGTCCAGCTTGAAGGCGGTGTCGGAGAATTCCGGTACCATCTGCTCCTTGCTGAAATAGCCGAGGTCGCCGCCATTGGCCTTGCCGGAGGGGTCCTCGGTGACCTCGCCCGCGACCTTGGTGAAATCCTCGCCCTTCTTCAGGCGTGCGATCACCGCCTTGATCTTGTCCTCGGCGTCCTTGCTCGCCTTGTCGTCGCCGGCGGCGGCACGGATCAGGATGTGGCGGGCGTGCACCTCTTGCTCCTGGCCCATCTGCTTGATGGCTTCGTCATAGACCTTGTGCATGGCCTCGTCGGTGAGCGCATCCTTGCCGACCGATTGCAGCAGCTGCTCCATCAGCAGCTTATTGCGGGCAAAGGCGATCTTGCGCTTGAAGTCCGCGCCGTCGCCCATCTTCTTGGCCTCGGCCGCCTTCGACACCAGGATCATGTCGGCCATGAACTGCACCAGGTAGTCCTTCTTGGCGTCGGGCGACATCGGCGGAAGCTGGCCGGCCTCCTCCTCGGCGACGGCGAGGTCGCTCTGGTGGATCTCGGTGCCGTCGACCTTGGCGATGAGCGGGTCCTTGTCCTGCGCCCGCAGCGGGCCAGCCGCCGCCAGTAGCAGCGCCAAGGAGGCGGCTAAGACTGCGGCGAGGATTCCGGCACGGCGCGGCGAGGCCTGGAAACCGGCGAGAAGGGAAATCGTCATGGCGCGGTCCTTGGCAATGGAAAGGTCCGCAAGCCTGCGGACGGCGGCGGACTTGTCGCCCAACAACCATGGCTTTGCAATGGTGGACTGGCGCGCAAGTCTTAACGTCCGCGTGACTGCGGCGGATGAATGGGCCCGCATTGCGGTTAAGGCCGCGGCAAGCCGGCAATTGACAACAATCCGACCCCCTCCTATCTCTCCGCTGACCTCGGCCGGTTAAGCTTTGCCGGCGCGTTCGCGTCGAATTTGCCCGAAAAGTGCCGCATTTCCGGAACGCCGGAAGCAATATCCGGCCGCGCGGCGTGCTAGAAGCGCCCGGCATAACTGAGGAGCCCCCCTATGATCGGCGCCGTTGCCCGCAAGCTGTTCGGCTCTGCCAATGAACGGCGGATCCGCAACTATCAGCCGCGGGTGGACGCGATCAACGCGCTGGAGAAGGAGTTGGAAGCGCTCTCCGACGAAGCGTTGCGTGCGCGTACCGACGCATTCAAGAAGCAGGTCGCCGAAGGCGCTTCGCTCGACGACATCCTGGCGCCGGCCTTCGCCACCGTGCGCGAGGCGGCAAAACGCACCATCGGCCAGCGCCATTTCGACGTGCAACTGATCGGCGGCATGATCCTGCACGAGGGCAAGATCGCCGAGATGAAAACCGGCGAAGGCAAGACCCTGGTCGCCACGCTTGCGGTCTATCTCAACGCCGTGTCCGGACGCGGCGTGCACGTCGTCACCGTCAACGACTACCTCGCCAAGCGCGACGCCGAATGGATGGGGCAGATCTATACTTTCCTGGGGCTCACCGTCGGCGTCATCGTGCACGGACTCGACGACGAGCAACGCAAGAAAGCCTATGACTGCGACGTCACCTACGGCACCAACAACGAGCTCGGCTTCGATTATCTGCGCGACAACATGAAGTACCGGCTGGAGGACATGGTCCAGCGCGGGCACATCTTCGCCATCGTCGACGAAGTGGACTCCATCCTGATCGACGAGGCGCGCACGCCGCTGATCATTTCCGGCCCGCTCGACGACCGCTCCGAATTCTACAACACCATCGACAGCTATATCCCGGCGCTCGACAAGGCCGACTATGAAGTCGACGAGAAGCAGCGCACGGTGACGCTGACCGAAGCCGGCATGGAGAAGCTCGAGCAGCGCTTGCGCGCGGCCGGCCAGCTCAAGGGCGAGTCGCTCTACGACGTCGAGAACGTCTCCGTCGTGCATCACGTCAACCAGGCACTGCGCGCGCACAAGCTGTTCCAGCGCGACAAGGACTACATCGTGCGCAACGGCGAGGTCGTCATCATCGACGAATTCACCGGCCGCATGATGCCGGGCCGGCGCTTTTCGGAAGGGCTGCATCAGGCGCTCGAAGCCAAGGAGAAACAGCCGGTCCAGCCGGAGAACCAGACGCTCGCCTCGATCACCTTCCAGAACTACTTCCGCATGTACGAGAAGCTCGCCGGCATGACCGGCACGGCGCTCACCGAAGCCGACGAATTCCTCGACATCTACAATCTCGAAGTGCTGGAAGTGCCGACCAACATGCCGCTGGTGCGCCTCGACGACGACGACGAGGTCTACCGCACCGCCAAGGAGAAGTACCGTTCGATTATTTTGCTGATCGAAGACTGCAAGCTGCGCGGGCAGCCGGTGCTGGTCGGCACCACCTCGATCGAAAAATCCGAACAGCTCGCCGATATGCTGCGCGAAGCCGGCTGGGAGGCGCACGACTTCACCGACCCGAACGCCTTCGCCGCGCTCTATTCCGGCGACGACGGCGCCACCAAAACCAAGGTGTTCGCCATTCTCAACGCCCGCTACCACGAGAAGGAGGCCTACATCGTGTCGCAGGCCGGCGTGCCGGGCGCGATCACCATCGCCACCAACATGGCAGGCCGCGGCACCGACATCCAGCTCGGCGGCAATGCCGACATGCGCATTCGCCAGGAGATCGCCGATATCGAGGATCCGCGCGCGCGCGAAAAGGATCCGCGCGCCGACACGATCCGCGCGCAGGTGGCGCGTCTCAAGCAGAAGGCGCTCGCCGCCGGCGGCCTCTACGTGCTCGGTACCGAGCGGCACGAGAGCCGGCGCATCGACAACCAGCTGCGCGGCCGCTCCGGCCGCCAGGGCGACCCCGGCCATTCCAAGTTCTTCCTGTCGCTGGAAGACGACCTGATGCGCATTTTCGGGTCCGACAAGCTCGACGGCATGCTGCAGAAACTCGGCCTCAAGGAGAACGAGGCGATCGTTCATCCCTGGATCAACAAGGCGCTGGAAAAGGCGCAGCAGAAGGTCGAGGCGCGCAACTTCGACATCCGCAAGAACCTGCTCAAGTTCGACAACGTGATGAACGATCAGCGCAAGGTGATTTTCGAGCAGCGGCTCGACCTGATGCGCGACGAGGCGGTGGACGAAACCATCGCCGACATGCGCCATACGGTGATCGAAGAGCTGATCGCCAAGCACATTCCCGCCAACGCCTACGCCGAGCAGTGGGACATCGCCGGTCTCGACCAGGCGCTGCGCGACATCCTCACCCTCGAACTGCCGGTCAAGGACTGGGCGAAGGAAGAAGGCATCGCCGACGAGGAAATGCGCGATCGCATCAAGCGGCGCGCCGACGAGTGGATGGCGGGCAAGGTGGCCAAATGGGGCCCCGACGTCATCCGCTACATCGAGAAATCGGTCCTGTTACAGGCGCTCGACCAGCTCTGGCGCGAGCATCTGGTCATGCTCGAGCACCTGCGCCAGGTGATCGGCCTGCGCGGCTACGGCCAGCGCGATCCGCTCAACGAATACAAGGCGGAGGCCTTCAGCCTGTTCGAGGCGATGGTGGCGCGCTTACGCGAAGTGGTGACCGCGCAGTTGATGCGCGTGGAGGTCGTGCAGGCGCCGCCCGAAGAGGAAGCCGCCAAGCTTCCCTATATGGAAGCGCACAAGGTCGACCCCGCCACCGGCGAGGACGAGATGGCGCTTGCTTCGGCGCCGCTGGCGCCGATGCTGGTCAGCAATGGCGCGCAAGCCGAGCGCAATCCGAAGAACCCCGCGACCTGGGGCAAGGTCGGCCGCAATGAGCCGTGCCCCTGCGGCTCCGGCAAGAAATTCAAGCACTGCCATGGCAAATACGCTTGAGCCAGTGCGGCGCTGACGTCGCGAAATGAAAAACGCCGGCTTTCCCGGCGTTTATTTTTTCAGCTTTTGCGCCAGCCGCTGGCGGAATGCGCGGTCGCGCTTCAGGTGCCATTCGCGGCTCATCGCCGCGCGTTTGGTCTTGCAACGCTCCGAATGCAGCAGCACCCAGATCCGCCCGCGCGTCGTGCGCGCGCCTTTGCCGGAATTATGCTGCGCGAGACGGCGCGCGACATCGCTGGTCCAGCCAACATAGGTCAGGTGGCGATTTTTGGTGACGGTACCGACGACGTAGACGTAAGCGCCCATGCATCGTCTGCTAGCGCATGATCTCGGAAAGTGGCAACCGGTTTTCGAACAAGATCATGCGCTGAGGAAAAAATTTAGCCGCGGAACGGATCGGCACTAGGAAATTGTGGCCCTCAGCGCAATGCGGTCCAGCGGCTTTCGAATGTGCTAGCCGGAACCACCGGCTGCGCGCCCGACAGCAGATCGTTGTTGCTCGCCGGCGGCGCCGAATAGGCGGTGCGCATTTCCGCTGCGGGCGCGGGCGCGGCCGTCTTTTGGTCGTCACGGGCTTGCTGCACGGGCGGCGCCGGGGCGGGTGCGGGGGCATTGCTCGCCACCGCCTCGGGCTTGGGCGGCGCGGCTTCGCGCGGCTTGGCATACGGTGCGGCCGGAGCGGAGGCGGTGCGCACAGGAGCGGCGCGTTTTGGCTTCGCGGCCATTTCGGTATTGGTGTCGCGCAGGCGCGACCGGCTCGCTCTCGGCTGCCGGCGCGGGTGGAGTGGCTTGCGCGTGCGAGCCGCCGAGCAGCGTGTCGAATAGTCCTGCGTTCGAGGTTGGCTGCTGTCGCAGGGTTTCACCTTCCTTCGGCTGCGGCGCTGTCTGTGGCGTCCGCGCGCTCGCCATCACCACCGGCTGGCTGGCTTGCGCAGGCTGCGGCGTCTCGATGCGCACGAGTCCCCGATTGGGCGTGCGCGGCAACGCGCCGGGCACCGTCGTATTGCCGTCGATCAAATAGACTTGGCCGCGACTGTCGGCGGTGAGATTGGCCGCGAACACCGGGTTCATGCCGCCATCGATGCCACTGCGCGGCGGCACCACGGGGACGTCGCGCGCGATGTATTGGGCCATCTGATACTGCTCTTGCCGCCGATGATCGAGCACCGCTTCAGCGATGGTCGGATCGAGCTGGAACACCGGGCATGCGCCGCGGGCATTGAACGCGATCGGCCTCGAAGCATTGGCGGGCGCCACCGCATCAAACACATAGCGCTTCTCGCAGACGGCGACCTTCGGCTCCTGATGGGTGGCCTCGAAATGATCGTAGCCTTCCTTGATCATCCTCCAGAACGCGAAGTTCGGATTGTCGCGGTGTTTGGCCATGTTCAGCGCCGTCATGCGGAACGGAAAGGCCTCGAGCTGGAAACTCTTCTGCCCGCCGAAGAACGACTCGCGCGCCAGCGCGTAGATTTCCTGAATCTGCTCGTCGGTCATGGCGTAGCAGCCGCGTGACGAGCAGTCGCCATGCACCATCAGGTCGGAGCCGGTGTAGTTCCAGGCGCGGTCATAGGCGTTTGGAAAGCCGGTATTGAAGGCGAGGTAGTAATTGGAGGCCGGATTCATCTGCCCTGGCGTGATGGTGTAGAAGCCCTCGGGTGCCTGGCGGTCGCCTTGCTTTTTCTTCGGGCCGAGATCGCCCGACCAGCGGCAGATCGGATAGGTCTTCAGCAGCGCGAATTCGCCGCCGCGGGTCTTTTTCCAGATCTCCATCTCCGCCTCTTCCTTAAAGATACGGGCGAGGATCGGAGAATCCTTGTCCATCTGCTTCGCCTCGATATCGGCGAGCGTCTTCTCGGAGATCGGGGCCTGCGAGCGGCCGGTCGGGGATATGCTGTCGGGGTCGCAGCCGGCAAGCGCAAACGCTGCGGCAACGGCCGCCGACGCGAGCAGGGCGCGGACGAAGGGTCGGTTCAAACGCGGTACTCCCCGGAGGGGCGGGCCCTCATTGAGTAATCGTTATCCTTAAGATGTGGCGTCTGCAAGGCAAACGATGACGGCCCTGGGGACCGATAAGCCTATGGTGAACCAAAAGTAAACGCCAAAAAAGCCTTGGGATTCAAACCCCTGGCATGCGGCGCGCTAGCTTTGTGTGCGGCCCATGCTCAGAAATTTTTCGCGCCGCTGCCGGCGCAGCGCCTCGCGGTCGAGCGGCCGCAGTTCGGCGAGCGCATTGGCGATCGCCTCGCCGGTGACGGCAATGGCGGCCTGCCGGTCGCGATGGGCGCCGCCGGTCGGCTCCGGCACCACCGTGTCGATCACGCCGAAACGCACCATGTCCTGGGCAGTGATCTTCATGTTGGTCGCCGCCTCCTGCGCCTTGGCGGTGTCGCGCCAGAGGATGGAAGCGGCGCCTTCCGGCGAGATCACGGAATAGATGGCGTGCTCCAGCATCAGCACCCGGTTGGCGGTGGCGATGGCGATGGCGCCGCCCGATCCGCCTTCGCCCAGGATCACCGCGACATTGGGCACGCCGAGCGCAAGGCAGGCGTCGGTCGAACGCGCGATCGCCTCCGCCTGGCCGCGCTCTTCGGCGCCGATGCCGGGATAGGCGCCGGCGGTATCCACCAGCGAGATCACCGGAATGCCGAAGCGGTCGGCCATTTCCATCAGCCGCACCGCCTTGCGGTAGCCCTCCGGCCGCGCCATGCCGAAATTGTGCTTGATGCGGCTCTCGGTGTCGGAGCCTTTCTCGTGGCCGATGACGCAGACGCTCTCGCCGCGGAAGCGGCCGAAGCCGCCGACGATGGCCTGGTCGTCGCCGAATTTGCGGTCGCCGGCGAGCGGGATGAAATTGGCGACCAGGCCCGCGATGTAGTCGAGACAATGCGGCCGCTGCGGATGGCGCGCCACCTGCGTCTTCTGCCAGGGCGTCAGGTCCGCGTAGAGCTCCTTGAGCGCCAGCACCGCCTTGACCTCGAGGCGGTTGATTTCGTCGCCGACGGAAATCGCGCTGCCGGTCTCCGCCATGGCGCGCAATTCCTCGACCTCGGCCTCCAGTTCGGCCACCGGCTTTTCGAAATCGAGATAGCTGCGCATGGGATCCGGGCTTGGGGTGCGATCGAAGCGTAGTGACGCGGGCGGCGCTCTTAAGTCAAGCAATCGGGTTAATATGGTTTTTACAGCCGTTTCTGGCTAGCCGTCCGTTAGCGGGTGCAGATCGCGCACCAGCGCTTTCAGCCGTTCTTCCAGCACATGGGTGTAGATTTGCGTGGTCGAGATGTCGGCATGGCCGAGCAGGGTCTGCACCACGCGCAGGTCGGCGCCGTTATGCAGCAGGTGGCTGGCGAAGGCATGCCGCAGCACATGCGGGCTCAGGCGCTCCGGCGCGATCCCGCACGCTGATCCGAGCGCCTTCAATTCGCGCGCGAAGTGCTGGCGGGTGAGGTGGCCCTGCTCGCCGAACGACGGAAACAGCCATTTCGATTGCGCATCCCGTCCGGCGTCGGCGCGCAGTTTGAGGTATTCCGCCATGGCGCGCTTGGCCGCCTGGTTGAGCGGCACCAGCCGTTCCTTGCCGCCCTTGCCGCGCACTACCAGCATGCGCTGGTCGCGCCGCGCGCTGGCGGCCGGCAGCGCCACCAGCTCGGATACGCGCAAGCCGGTGGCGTAGACCACCTCGAGCAGGCACAACAGCCGCGTCGCGCGCAAGCGAACGGCCGGCGGCTGCTTGCCGTCTTCCATGTTGCTGCGTGCCTGCGCCAGCATGCCGTCGACCTCGGCGATGGAGAGAATCTTCGGGACGCTGCGCCCGCGCTTGGGCCCCTCCAGCACCGCGGCGGGATCGTCGCCGCGTTTTCCTTCCGCGTAGAGGAAGCGATAAAGCTGGCGCACCGCCGACAAGCGCCGCGCCAGCGACGAGGCCTTGAAGCCGCGCTCGGCGAGACCGCTGAGAAATCCGCGCAAGACGTCGGTATCGGCGTCGGCAATAGTGCGGCCGGCGGCGCGCAGATGCGCGGTCAGATCGGCGAGGTCGTTGCGATATGCGGCAAGCGTGTTGCTGCCGGCGCCACGCTCGGCCGCCAGCATGTCGAGGAACAGATCGACCAGCGCTTCGTCGGATGCTCTCGGCCGGCTGGCCATCGCCTTTTCGCGGTTCGCCCGCTAGTGATTTTTGAGGAATTTGTCGGGCGGAATCGTCACCACGATCTCGCGCGGCTGGTACTTGACGAAATTGGCGAGCGAAAACACCGCGACGTAGCCGATCCCGCCGAGCAGCCCGGCGAAAACCAGAAATCTGAAGAGACTCGGCATGATCGAGGTCCGGCAGAGGCCCGCGCCAAACGGGCGAATTTCGCTTGTGTACGACCGCTTTCCTTAACCAGGGTTAAGACCCGCCAACGCGGTTGTCTCAATTGCTGGTATATGGAACCGTGGCGTCGATTTGGAACACTAGCATGGCTAACCGTGCCATTCAAAAAACCGCGGAAAACGGCCTGGAAGGCGCGATCGTCCGCGCGCTCGGGCCGCGTTCCATCGTGCTGGTCGGCATGATGGGCGCCGGCAAGTCGTCGGTCGGCCGCCGCCTGGCCGCCCGGCTCGGCATCCCGTTCGTCGACGCCGATGCCGAGATCGAAAGCGCCGCCAGCATGACCATTCCGGAAATCTTCGAGAAGCACGGCGAGGACTATTTTCGTGCCGGCGAAGCGCGCGTGATCGCGCGGCTCTTGGACAACGGCCCGCAGGTGCTGGCGACCGGCGGCGGCTCCATCATGGATCCGAACACCCGCGCGCTGATCCGCGAAAAAGGCGTCTCGGTCTGGCTGAAGGCCGATCTCGACGTGCTGATGAAGCGCACCAAGCGGCGCAATGACCGGCCGCTGGTCGAAAAGATCAAGGACCTGCTGCCGGAGCGCGAGCCGGTCTATGCGCAGTCCGACATCGTGGTGCAGTCGCGCGACGAGCCGCACGATACCATCGTCGACGAAATCCTTAGTCTGTTGCAGAAACCGCTCGCCATCGCGGCGGGCGCGGAGAAAACGCCATGACGGCGCCGCTGCGCCACGCCGAGCCGATCGTGGTGCCGGTCGCGCTGGGTGACGCGCGCCTACGACATCGTCATCGGCCGCGGCCTGATCGCCACGCTCGGCGAGCGCATCAAGGCGCTGCGGCCGGGCGCCAAGACCGCGATCGTCACCGACGCCACCGTGGCCAAGCGCCATCTCGCCGCCGCCGAGAGTGCGCTCAAGGCTGCCGGCATCGAGAGCTCGGCCATCGTGGTGCCGGAAGGCGAGGGCTCCAAGAGCTACGCGACCTTCGAAACCGTATGCGAGGCGATCATCGCGGCCCATATCGAGCGCGGCGATCTGGTGATCGCGCTCGGCGGCGGCGTGATCGGCGACCTGGCCGGCTTCGCGGCGGCGAGCGCGCGCCGCGGGCTCGACTACGTGCAGGTGCCGACCACTTTGCTGGCACAGGTCGATTGCTCGGTCGGCGGCAAGACCGGCATCAATTCCCGCCACGGCAAGAACCTGGTCGGCGCTTTCCATCAGCCGGTGCTGGTGATCGCCGACACCGCGCTGCTCGACACGCTGCCGGCGCGTGATTTCCGCGCCGGCTATGCCGAGGTCGCCAAATACGGATTGCTGGGCGATGCTAAGTTCTTCACCTGGCTGGAAGCCAACTGGCGCGACATCTTTGCCGGCGGGCCGGGGCGCGAGCATGCCATCGCGGTCTGCTGCCGCGGCAAAGCGGGCATCGTGGCGCGCGACGAGCGCGAGACCGGCGAGCGCGCGCTGCTCAATCTCGGCCACACCTTCGGTCACGCGCTGGAAGCCGGCGCCGGTTTTTCCGGCCGGCTGCTGCATGGCGAAGCGGTGGCGCTCGGCACGGCGCTGGCGTTCGACTTTTCCGCCCGCAAGGGCCTGATCGGCGCCGCCGACGCCGCGCGCGCGCGCGCTCATCTTGCCGCGGTCGGCCTGCCCACCCATCTGAAGGATGTCCCCGGCGGCGTGCCGGGCATCGATGCGCTGATGGACCTAATCGCGCAAGACAAGAAAGTGAAGCGCGGCAAGCTCACCTTTATCCTGGTGCGCGGCATCGGTGCGGCCTTCGTCGAAAATGACGTCAGTGCGGCCGAGGTGCGCGCCTTCTTGGCCGATAAACTTACTCAAAAATGACCGCGAACGACTGGCTGTCCCTCGTCATTGTGCTGGTGTGCCTGCTGCTGTCCGCGTTCTTCGCCGGCAGCGAGACGGCGCTCACCGCCTCATCGCGCGCCAGCATGACGCGGCTGGAAAAGCACGGCAACCGGCGCGCCGGTATCGTCAATCGCCTGCTCGAACAGCGTGAGCGGCTGCTCGGCGCGCTGCTGTTCGGCAACAACGCGGTCAACATCGCGGCCTCGGCGTTAGCGACCGGCGTGCTGCTGGCCTGGTTCGGTAATGCCGGCGTGGTCTATGCCACGGTTGTCGATGACAATCCTCGTCGTTGTGTTCTCCGAAATTCTGCCGAAAACCGCCGCGTTCAACGCGCCCGATCGCATCGCGCTCGCGGTTGCGCGGCCGATGTACTGGTTCGTCAAATTGTTCGGCCCCGTGCTGATGGCGATCGAGGCACTGGTGCGCTGGCTGCTCAAATTCGCCGGCATGACGGTCGGCGAGGATCAGCAGGTGCTGTCGGCGCGCGAGGAGCTGCGCGGCGCCGTCGATCTGCTGCACAGTGAAGGCGACGTGGAGACGCACGACCGCGACATGTTCGGCGGCGTGCTCGATCTGCGCGAGCTGGTGGTCTCCGACGTGATGATCCATCGCACCAGCATGATTACTTTGAACGCCGACGATCCGCCCGAGGACGTGGTCAACGCGGTGATCGCCTCGCCGGTAACGCGGCTGCCGCTCTGGCGCGGCAATCCGGAAAACATTGTCGGCATCTTGCACGTGAAGGATCTGCTGCGCGCGCTGCACGCGGTGGACGGCGACGCGTCCAAGGTGGACATCGCCGCGCTAATGACGCCGCCTTGGTTCGTGCCCGACACGCGCCCCGTTTCGGAGCAGCTCAAGGCGTTTCGCCGCCGCAAGACACAGATCGCGTTGGTGGTGGACGAATACGGCGAGGTCGCAGGCCTGGTGACGCTCGAGGATATCTTGGAAGAAATCGTCGGCGACATCACCGACGAGCACGACGTCGCCATGCCAGGCGTGCGGCGCCAGCCCGACGGCTCGATCAACGTGGACGGCGCGGTGCCGATCCGCGATCTCAACCGCGTCATGGACTGGAACCTACCGGACCAGGAAGCGACCACCATCGCCGGGCTGGTCATCCACGAGGCGCGCTCGATCCCGGAAGTGGGCCAGAGCTTCACCTTCCACGGCTTCCGTTTTCGAGTGCTGCGCCGCGAGCGCAATCGCATCACCGCGCTGCGCATCCAGCCGCTGCCGCGCAAGCCGACGGCGAAGGCGGGTTAGACGCCGCCTTCCCCCGGCGCCGCGGCGTGGATCGCCAGCGCATGCACGCCACCGGCGAGTTCATCCGAAAGAATCCCGTTGATCATGCGATGGCGCTCGATCCGGGTCTTACCTTTGAACGCCGGCGACACGATATAGACGCTGTAATGGGTTTGCCCGCCCGGCCGGGACCCGGCATGGCCTTCATGCTGGTGCGATTCATCCACCACTTTGAGGCTTTGTGGTGCGAAAGCCTCGGTCAACTTCTTTGTGATGAGATCGGCGGTCCGCATGCTGCCCCGCTTAGGAGAGGGCGGCCTGTTGGTCAATGGTCGCTTTGCGGCGGAATCAAGGGAGCTGCACCTTTGTCAAGTCTTGAAGGTATCATCAACAAAAGCGCATAATGTTCGGTCATGAAATTCGACTCGCCCCTTTTTGATAGCGTCCGCGTCAAGCCGGACAAGGATCGCCGGCCGAAACCCGGCGGGCCGGCTTGCCAATGGGCGGGCTGCAAGGAGAAGGCCAGCCATCGCGCGCCCAAGGGGCGCGAGAACGATAAGGACTACTGGCGCTTCTGCCTCGAGCACGTGCGGCAATACAATCAGTCGTACAATTTTTTCAAAGGCATGAACGACGCCGCGGTGATGGCCTACCAGAAGGACGCCATGACCGGCCATCGTCCGACCTGGAAGATGGGAACCGGCAAGACCAACCCGCGGGTGGATTTTCGCACCTTCGGCAGCGGTGGCGATCCGTTCAGCCTGTTCGCCGACGGCCAGCGTGCCGATCAGCAGGCGCGCGCGGAGACCGCCCGGCCGATTCGCAATGCCGAGCGCAAGGCGCTCGATACGCTTGGGCTCGACATCGGCGCCACGCCGCATCAGGTCAAGATGCGCTTCAAGGAACTGGTGAAACGCCACCATCCTGACGCCAATGGCGGCGACCGTTCGACCGAGAACCGGCTGATCGAAGTCATCCAGTCGTACAACTACTTGAAATCGGTCGGTTTCGGCTAAGCGGCCGCGCGGTTGTTGTGCCGAAATCGGCGCCCAACTACGATCGGCGGCCATGAACCGAACGCCGCGATCATGAGCACACCGGCCCTTGCGCAACACCCTGCGCCGTTGGGTCTGTCACGGCACGCCGGGCGGGCGATCTGCGTTGCCGTTCCGCTCGCGCTCTGGTTTGCGCCGCTGCCGGTTGACGCGACAAGCAAGCATGCCTTGGCGATTGCGTCGTTCATGGTGTTGGCGTGGATCACCGAGGCGATGGATCACGCCGTTACCGGGCTCATCGGATGTTTCCTGTTCTGGGTGCTCGATGTCGTCCGCTTCAACGTGGCGTTCGGCGGCTTCGCCACCGCCACACCGTGGTTTCTGCTTGGGGCGATGCTGATCGGCGTTGTGGCGTCGAAATCCGGCCTCGCGCGCCGGCTGGCCTATTGGGTGATGTTGCGCGTGGGCGTCACCTATCCGCGCATCTTGTTCGGTCTCATCCTGACCGATTTTCTCCTGACGCTGATCGTTCCGTCCGGAATTGCGCGCATCGTGATCATGGCGGCTGTCGCGCTTGGGCTGGTCGAAGCCTTCCGCGTGCAGACCGGCAGCAACGTCGCGCGCGGCATGTTTCTCATCATCACCTACACGGCGGCGCTGTTCGACAAGATGATCATTGCCGGCGCCAGCTCGATCACCGCGCGCGGCCTGATCGAGCGGATGGGCGAAGTGGACGTGCAATGGAGCCTTGGTTCGCCGCGTTCCTGCCGTGCGACATCGTGACCATATTGGCCGCCTGGGCGCTGACGCTGTGGCTGTTTCCGCCGGAAAAAGTCGCGCTCGACGGCGGCCGCGACTACTTGCAGCAGGAGCTGAACAAGCTCGGGCCGTTCTCGGCGATGGAGAAACGGGCGGCGCTGCTGATCGGCGCGGCGACCCTGCTGTGGATGACCGATTTCATCCACCACATCTCGCCGGCCAAGATCGGCCTAGGGATAGGGCTGTTCGCGCTGCTGCCCTATGTCGGAATGCTGAAGACGGACGATCTGAAAGGCGTGAATTATCTGCCGGTCTTTTTCGTCGCCTCGGCGCTCAGCATGGCGGCGGTGCTAAGCGCCACCAAAAGCATCGATCTGCTCACCACCATCGCCTTCGCGTGGATGGAGCCGCTAATGACCAACGTCGTCTCGACGACGGCAGCGCTCTATTGGACGGCCTTCGTCTATCACATCTTGCTGTCGAGCGACATTCCGATGCTCGGCACCTCGCTGCCGCTGTTGATGACCTACGCCAAGACGCACGGGCTTAATCCGCTGATGCTCGGAATGATATGGACGTTCGCTTCGGCGGGAAAAATATTCGTCTACCAGTCCGCCGTCCTTATCGTCGGCTATTCTTACGGATTTTTTGCCGCCCGCGATCTGTTGCGATTAGGTCTCCTGATCACTCATCGTTGAATTCATCGCGGTGATCGTCATCGTGCCGGTCTACTGGCCGTTGCTCGGCATCCATTAGCTGGCCGCGCCGGCCGACTGCGGTCCAAATCCCGGCGCGTTTTCCAGCTGATCGAACCAGTCATATCCCATCTCTTTCACGATTCGATTGCTGATGACGATGAGCCGCGCCTCGCCCGCCGGCGCGGAATTGAAATGCTGGTGGATCGTGAACGGTGGAATGTAGATGAAATCGCCGAGCTTCCATTCGAAGCGCTTGGGTTCCTCCGCCCAATCCCATTTGAAGGCGTCGATGCAATCGTATTTCAAATCCCAGTGCAAGTCGTAGCCGGATCCTTCGGCGACAAAGATCACTTCTTCCCACATGTGCCGGTGCTTGCCGGAGCGCGCACCCGCGGCAAGAAATTGCATGTAGGCCTCGACGCAACATTCCTTTGTATTAAGCTTTTTGTGGATCAGATGCTTGATCAGGCCGTCGGCGGAATTTTCGCGCGGCATGTCTTCGGCCGCCACGAGGTTTAGACGCGAATCGTAATTGCGCCGGAACTCCTTCGATGCCGCGACGTCCTCCGCGCGGAAGCTGCACGTCTGGTTGCCGACATGCACGACATCGCGTTCTTCGAGTGCTTTTGCCATGACTGTTTCCTCCGACCCGGCGCTGTTCAAAGATTCGCCGGCGGTTTGAAATCCTCGTGACCCTTGGGCGGCTCGGTCGGAGGATATGAAACGATCTTCTGGAACAGCAGGTGCATGAACAGAAACAGCGGCTTTGCCTTGAAGACGAGCAGGATTGCTTCGTTGTCGGGATCGTCGTTGAAGTGCTGATGCACGCAGCCGTTCTCGACGATCATCACGTCGCCTGCCTTCCACGGGATATACTTGCCGTCGTGCACGTCGTGGCCGCGGCCCTTGAGCACGTAAAACACGGCGCTGTTCAGGTGGCCGTGCTTCTGTCCGTAGGCGCCCGGCGCATAGACCTCGATATGGGTCTCGATCGACTGGGTGACCGTCGCGGCCTGTGGGCTAATGACGTGCTTGCCGTAAAGCTGCGGCCCGCCTTTCCAGGGGACGTCACGCGACGAATAGACGCGCGGCTGCTCCACTAGGGCCTGGTAAAGATTGCTGTAGGTTCCTTCGAGCTGGCGCACGAACACTCGCTTTTTCGACCAGCGCTCCCAGATTTCGTCCTCGTCGTGGCTGTGATCCGGCGGGTGGTTGTGTCCGTGCCCGGGCGTGCGGTCATAAAGCCCTGTCATTCCATGCTCCTGTGAGTGGCCTTCTAGGCCGGCGGGAACCCTGTAAACTTGCCCGTCGCGCGAAAAGCATAATAGCGCTGGCCGATGAGGCCAGCACGCTACGATAGGTGCGAAAAGCAACGCAGCCCCGCCTTTCGCACAGGCCGATCAATACCTATCTCATTGATATTATTGATGGTGTTATTCGCGATCGGCGGGTTTTTCGCGAGCGATCGGTCTGCTAAGTTGCCGCCATCAGCCGGACCGTAACGAGTCGGACCCGCATCAGGGCTTCGGGGGTTTCCGAAGCCACGGAGGTTCAATTGATTGCTGCAACTGAAGAAATCGTCGGCCTGCCCGATATGAAGGTGTCGATCCGCCAGCAATTCGGCATCGACAGCGACATGGAAGTGCCGGCCTATTCCAAGCCCGATGAGCACGTTCCCGAAATCGACCCCGATTACCGGTTCGACCGGCCGACCACGCTCGCCATTCTCGCCGGCTTCGCCAGGAACCGCCGCGTCATCGTCACCGGCTATCACGGTACCGGCAAGTCCACCCATATCGAGCAGGTGGCGGCGCGGCTCAATTGGCCTTGCGTGCGCGTCAATCTCGACAGCCACATCAGCCGCATCGATCTGATCGGCAAGGACGCCATCGTAATCAGGGACAACCAGCAAGTCACCGAATTCCGCGACGGCATCCTGCCGTGGGCGCTCAAGCACAATATCGCGCTCTGCTTCGACGAATACGACGCCGGCCGCCCCGACGTGATGTTCGTAATTCAGCGCGTGCTGGAAGTGTCGGGCCGCTTGACGCTGCTCGACCAGAACAAGGTGATCAAGCCGCACCCGTCATTTCGTTTGTTCGCCACCGCCAACACGGTCGGCCTCGGCGACACCTCGGGCCTCTATCACGGCACCCAGCAGATCAACCAGGGTCAGATGGACCGCTGGTCGATCGTCACCACGCTCAATTATCTGCCGCACGACAACGAAGTCGAGATCGTGCTGGCGAAGGCCAAGCACTATCGCAACGAGCAGGGCCGCGACATCGTCAACAAGATGGTGCGCGTCGCCGATTTGACGCGCAACGCCTTCATGAACGGCGACATCTCGACCGTGATGAGCCCGCGCACGGTGATCACCTGGGCGGAGAATTCCGAGATCTTCAACGATATCGGATTCGCCTTCCGGCTTACTTTCCTCAACAAGTGCGACGAGCTGGAGCGGCCGATCGTGGCCGAGTTCTATCAGCGCTGCTTCGGCGTCGAACTGCCGGAGAGCTCGGTCAACGTGGCGCTGTCGTAAGTCTTGCCTCTCCCCGCTTGCGGGCAGAGAGAGAAAATAAATGGCGTCGAACATAAGAAGCAAACCGTCGTCGAAGGACTCGCCGACCGAGCCGTTCAAGCGCGCGGTCACCGGCTGTCTGCGCGCAATCGCGCGCAAGCCCGATCTGGATGTGTCGTTCGCCGCCGAGCGCCCCGGCCTGCTAGGCGGCAAGGTTCGATTGCCGGAGCCGCCGCGCAAGCTCGGCAAGGGCGAGGCCGCGATCGTGCGCGGCCATGCCGACGCGATCGCGCTGCGCATCGCCTGCCACGATCCGGCGGTGCATCGCCGCTTGCAGCCGGCCGGCCAGCAGGGGCGTGCGGTGTTCGAGGCGGTCGAGCAGGCGCGCGTCGAGGCGATCGGCGCGCGGCGCATGGACGGCGTCGCCAAGAATCTTTCCGCCATGCTGGAAGAGCGCTTCCACCGCGGCAAATTCGACGACATCACCGAGCGCGCCGACGCGCCGATCGAGGACGCGTTGGCGCTCTTGGTGCGCGAGCGCCTGACCGGCATGGTGCCGCCGCCTGCGGCCAAGAAGCTGGTCGATCTCTGGCGCCCGCTGATCGAAGACCGCGCCGGCCGCGATCTCGACCGGCTGGAGACCGTGATCGAGGACCAGCGCCAGTTCGGCGACGCGGTGCACGACCTGCTCGATGCGCTCGAAATGGGCGACGACCGCAGCCGCGACTCCGAGGACGAAGACGAGGACGGCGAGGAGGATCGTCGCAAGCAGGATTCCGGCGAGGACGGAGACGCCGCCGACAGCGACGAGATGCAGCGCATGAGCACGGAGGACACCCAGGTGTTCGCCGAGGACATGCCCGATGCTTCCGCCGAAGCGGTCGACGCGCCGACCGCCGACATGGCCGACGACACCGACATGGGCGACACGGAGACCCCGGGCGAGCCGCAACGGCCGCGGCATTTCGGTGCCAACGAGCCGCGCGGTCCGGATTATTGCGCCTTCACCGCCAAGTTCGACGAAACCATCCCCGCCGAGGAACTGTGCGAACCGGAGGAACTGGACCGCTTGCGCGGCTATCTCGACAAGCAGCTTTCGAATTTGCAGGGCGTGGTCGCCCGCCTCGCCAACCGGCTGCAGCGCCGACTGATGGCGCAGCAGAACCGCTCGTGGGAATTCGATCTCGAGGAAGGCCAGCTCGATCCGGCCCGCCTGTCGCGCATCGTCGTTGATCCCTTGCATCCGCTCTCGTTCAAGGCCGAGAAGGACATGCAGTTCCGCGACACCGTGGTCACGCTGCTGCTCGACAATTCCGGCTCCATGCGCGGGCGCCCGATCACGGTCGCCGCCACCTGCGCCGATATCCTGGCGCGCACGCTCGAGCGCTGCGGCGTCAAGGTCGAGATTCTCGGCTTCACCACGCGCGCCTGGAAGGGCGGGCAGTCGCGTGAGCAGTGGCTCACCGCCGGCAAGCCGGCTAATCCCGGCCGGCTCAACGATCTGCGCCACATCATCTACAAGTCGGCCGATGCGCCGTGGCGGCGCTCGCGCAAGAATCTCGGCCTGATGATGCGCGAGGGATTGCTCAAGGAGAACATCGACGGCGAGGCGCTCGACTGGGCGCATAAGCGCCTATTGGCGCGCACTGAGCAGCGCAAGATTCTGATGATGATTTCCGACGGCGCCCCGGTCGACGATTCCACGCTGTCGGTCAATCCCGGCAATTATCTCGAACGCCATCTGCGTTGGGTGATCGAGGAGATCGAAACCCGTTCGCCGGTGGAGCTGATCGCCATCGGCATCGGCCATGACGTGACGCGCTACTACCGCCGCGCCCTCACCATCGTCGATGCCGAAGAGCTCGGCGGCGCCATGACCGAAAAGCTCGCCGAGCTGTTCGAGGATAATGCACCGAGCGAGCGGCCGCGCACACCGGCGCGGCGGAGGCGCGTGGCGTGACCACCGCCTGGCCGCGCCGCTGCTGGCTCGTCGCCGGCATCGTGTTTTCGGCGCTGCTGATTGCCGTCGGCTCGCATTCGCTGGCGGAATCGCTGCGCTACAGCCTGGCGCCGACGCGCATCGCGGTCCAGGCCACGCCGATCACGTCGTTCGACAACCGCGATTCATCGCAGACGCGTTTCGGCCAGCTGGAATTCCGCGGCGGGCTCGCGCTCACCTCGAAATACGAACCGTTCGGCGGCATTTCCGCCCTCCATGTCGAGCCCGACGGCAGCCATTTCTTGGCGGCGACCGACAATGGCTCCTGGCTGCGTGGGCGCATCGTCTATGAAGACGGCAGGCCCGCCGGCATCGCCGATGCCGAGATGGCGCCGATCCTCGGACCGGACGGCAGGCCGCTGGCCGCGCGCGGCTGGTTCGACGCCGAATCGCTCGCGGAAACCAACGGCATGCTCTATGTCGGCTTCGAACGGGTCGAGCAGATCGTGCGCTTCGATTATCGCCGCTACGGCCTGCTTGCGCGCGGCGAGCCGATCAAGGTGCCGGACGATTTCAAGACCTTCACCTTCAACAAGAGCATCGAATGCCTGGCGGTGCCGCCGGCGGGCTCGCCGTTGGCCGGCGAACTGATCGTCATCACCGAGCGCAGCCTCGACGCGCAAGGCAATCATCGCTCCTATCTTCTAAACGGCGACCATGCCGCGCGCTTTTCCGTCAAGCGCAGCGACGATTTCGACGTCAGCGACTGCACCATCCTGCCGTCGGTGGATCTGTTGCTGCTCGAGCGCCGCTATTCGCCGGCCCGCGGCGTCGCCATGCGCATCCGCCGCATTCCGCTCGCCAGCATCAAGCCGGACATGCTGACCGACGGCAAGCCGCTGATCGTGGCCGACCTCGGCTACCAGATCGACAACATGGAAGGCATCGCAGTTCACCGCAACGCCGCCGGGGAAACCATCCTCACGCTGGTGTCGGACGACAATTTTTCCTTCATCCAGCGCAACCTGCTGCTGCAATTCGCGCTGGTGGGCGAATAGACGCGCTCAAATGAAAACGCCGCCCTGCGGCGGCGTTCAATCGTGTCGAAATTCGGATCGTTCTCAGCCGGCGGCGCGCTTCTTCACGATCTGCCGCTTGAGCTCGAGCATCTTCGGCGCCAGTTCGTCGTCCTTGGCCTTGAGCAGGAAGGCGTCGAGCCCGCCGCGGTGGTCAACGGTCTTGAGCGCATTGGCCGACACACGCGCCCGCATCTTGCGGCCGAGTGCATCGGAAATCAGCGTGACGTTGCGCAGGTTCGGCATGAACCGCCGCTTGGTCTTGATATTGGAGTGGCTCACTTTGTGCCCGGTCAGTGGCTTCTTGCCGGTCAGATCGCAACGCCATGACATGGCTCACCCCTCGAAAATACGCCGGCGCAAAGCAGCGCCGGTCAGGTCGTCTATCCTGGAAGTCGGCCGGACGTATAGAGAGCGGGGCGGAGAGCGTCAAGCCGAGCAATTGAGCCGGTTTTTAACCGTTTTCAGCGCCGTCCAGGGACTTCCCGCCATGATCGGGAACCGCCGGCGATCAAACATTCGACTTATTCGACGCCGACCTAGATACGTCGAAAAACGGCGATTCCGGCGCTTTCCTGTGGGGCAATAGGCCGGCGGATCGGCGCGCCTCTTGCATGCTTGTCACAGCCGCCGGCTATATATTCGCGTCGGCCGACACCGAGCGAAGCAGTCGCCCGGGTGCTAAAGAAGGTAAAAGTTCGTGCTGGCATTGCACCGCCATATTCGCCTCGTGCTGATGCTCGCCGTTGCGCTGGCAGCCGCCGCGCCGGCCGCCGTTCACGCGCAGGGCAAGCTGGACGCGCGTTACACGGCGACGCTGGCCGGCGTCTCGATCGGCAAGGGCAGCTGGGTGGTCGATATCACCGACACCCAATACATGGCGGCGGTGAGCGGCGTCACCACCGGCCTGGTGCGCGCCTTCACCGGCGGCCAGGGCACCAGCGCCGCGCACGGCACGCTGCAAGCGGGCCAGCCGCTGTCCTCGATCTACGTGTCTACCATCGTCAGCAGCAAAAAGACCGACGATATCCGGCTCACGGTCAACAATGGCAGCGTCAAGGACTCCAGGCTCGATCCGCCACTGGAAACCGATCCGGACCGCGTGCCGATCACCGAGGAGCACCAGCACGGCATCCTCGATCCGATGACCGCATCGCTGTTGCGCACGCCAGGCACCGGCGATCCGCTGTCGCCGGAAGCCTGCCAGCGCTCGCTGGCGGTGTTCGACGGGCGGCTGCGCTACGACCTGCAATTCGCCTTCAAGCGTATGGAAAACGTCAAGGCGGACAAGGGCTATGCCGGTCCGGTGGTGGTCTGCGCGGTCTATTTCTCGCCGATCGCCGGCTTCATCCCGTCGCGCGCGGCCATCCGCTACATTGCCAATCAGCGTGACATGGAAGTCTGGCTGGCGCCGATCGCGGGCACGCGCGTGTTGGTGCCGTTCCGCGCGCAAGGCCCGACGCCGGTCGGCAAGTTTGTGCTCGAAGCCACCCAATTCGTGTCGGCGCCGATCCCGACCCGGGCCTCCGCCAATGGCGTGAAGATCCAGTGAGGGTGACGCATGATCCCGAAAAAGCCTGTCCTCGATTTGATCGGGGATGAGCACCGGTTTTCGAGAAAAGATCATGCGCAAGAGAATAGGGGCTTGACTCTCGCGGCGGGGGCGATCTCCGGTCGTGTTAACGTTTAGAGGGGGCTAACGGCTGCTGGAATCGGCCTGCGCTACCCGATCTTGTGGCCTTGGGGATATCGCTCGCCAGATGTCGCCGTGAACGAAGCCATACAATCCCCGAGTCAGCGATTCGGGCGCGATTCGTTCCAGACTCGTTCTATAGCTTAACCGCGACCCTCGCTGTCGTCGCATTGTGATACAGGAAGCCTTTGGTGGGGCTGTAAAACAGCCCTGCCGCTAGTCCGGACGCGTAATGGCCATCACCTTTTCCCAGCAGCCCAACCGGGCATCGCGTGCCCGCGGCGCCGGCGTCACGGCCGTGCTGGGGCCCACCAATACCGGCAAGACCCATCTCGCCATCGAGCGCATGCTGGCGCATTCCAGCGGCATGATCGGGCTGCCGCTGCGGCTGCTGGCGCGCGAGGTCTACAACAAGGTGGTCGATCGCGTCGGCAGGGACGCGGTGGCGCTGATCACCGGCGAGGAGAAGATCAAGCCGCCGAACCCGCGCTTTTGGGTGTCCACCGTCGAAGCCATGCCGCGCGACCTCGACGTGGCGTTCCTGGCCATCGACGAGGTCCAGCTCGGCGCCGATTTCGAGCGCGGCCATGTGTTCACCGACCGCATGCTCAACATGCGCGCGCGCGAGGAGACGCTGGTGCTGGGCGCGGCCACCGTGCGGCCGATGGTGGAGAGATTGCTGCCCGGCGCGCATATCATCAGCCGGCCGCGGCTGTCGATGCTCACTTATGCCGGCGAGAAGAAGCTCACCCGGCTACCGTCGCGCTCGGCCATTGTCGCGTTTTCGGCGGAGGAAGTTTACGCCATCGCCGAATTGATTCGCCGCCAGCGCGGCGGCGCCGCCGTGGTGCTGGGCGCGCTCTCGCCCCGCACGCGCAATGCGCAGGTCGCGCTTTATCAGTCCGGCGATGTGGATTACCTGGTGGCCACCGACGCCATCGGCATGGGTCTCAATCTCGACGTCGATCACGTGGCGTTCGCCTCCGACCGCAAATTCGACGGCTATCAATTCCGCAAACTCAACCCCGCCGAGCTGGCGCAGATCGCTGGCCGCGCCGGGCGCGCCACCCGAGACGGTACTTTCGGCACTACCGGGCGCTGCGATCCGTTCGAGCCGGAACTGGTGCAGGCCCTGGAGAGCCACAGCTTCGAGCCGATCCGCCTGCTGCAATGGCGCAATTCCGATCTCGATTTCGCCTCGATCGGCGCCTTGCAGGCTTCGCTGGCGGCGGCGCCGACCGAGCCGGGGCTCACACGCGCGCCAACGGCGGAAGATATTCTCGTTTTGGAACACGCCGCGCGCGACGAAGACGTGCGATCGCTGGCGGTCAAGCCGGCGGCCATCGAGCGGCTGTGGGATGCCTGCCAGGTTCCCGACTATCGCAAGATCGCGCCCGCCACCCATGCCGAACTGGCGGTCACCCTCTATGGATTCCTGATGCGAGAGGGTAACATTCCCATCGACTGGTTCAGTCAACAAGTGGCGCAAGCGGACCGAACCGACGGCGGCATCGATACCCTCTCCAACCGGATCGCGCATGTCAGGACCTGGACTTTCGTCGCCAACCGCCCGGATTGGCTCGCCGATCCGGAGCACTGGCAGGGCGTCACCCGCGCGGTCGAAGACAAGCTGTCCGATGCACTGCATGAACGCCTGGCCGAACGTTTCGTGGACCGCCGCACCAGCGTGCTGATGCGGCGGCTGCGCGAGAACACGATGTTGGAAACCGAAATCGGAAAGACTGGCGAAGTGACCGTCGAGGGCCATGTGATTGGCCGGCTCGACGGGTTCATGTTCGCCCCTGCCGTGTCCACCGATGCCTCCGAGGCCAAGGCGCTCAACGCCGCCGCGCAGAAGGCGCTCGCTGGCGAGATCGAGACACGCGCCACCAAGCTGTCGCAGGCGTCGAACGACCAAATCGTGCTGGTAAGCGACGGCGCACTGCGCTGGACCGGCGACATGGTCGGCAAGCTGATCCCCGGCGACGACGTGCTGCGCCCGCGCGTGCGCATCGTCGCCGACGAGCATCTGACCGGACCGGCGCGCGAGCTGGTGCAGACCCGGCTCGACCTCTGGCTCAAGACGCATATCGAGAAGCTGCTGGCGCCGCTGTTCTCGCTCACCGCCGCCGATGACGTGACCGGCATGGCGCGCGGCATCGCGTTCCAATTGGTCGAATCGCTCGGCGTGCTGGAACGCCAGAAGGTGGCCGAAGAGGTCAAAGGCCTCGACCAGCCGGCGCGCGCCACCTTGCGCAAATACGGCGTACGCTTCGGCGCCTACCACATCTATCTGCCGATCCTGCTCAAGCCGGCGCCGCGCGCGCTGGCGACCCAGCTCTGGGCGCTCAAGCACGAGAGCCCGGACGCCAAGGGTGTCGGCGAATTGTTGCATCTGGCCGCCAGCGGACGCACCTCGATTCCGGTCGACAAGGAGACGCCGAAGCCGCTCTACCGCACCGCCGGCTATCGCATCTGCGGCGAGCGCGCGGTGCGCGTCGATATCCTGGAGCGGCTCGCCGATCTCATCCGCCCGGCGTTGTCCTGGCGCGAAACCTCGCCCGGCCCGAAACCGGCCGGCGTGTTCGACGGCCGCGGTTTCGTGGTCACTGGCGCGATGACCTCGCTCACCGGCGCATCGGGGGAGGACTTTGCCTCCGTCCTACGTTCGCTCGGCTATCGCATGGACCGGCGCCCGAAGCCGGCCGCGCCGACGCCGGCAAGCGAGGCCGCGCCGTCCGCAGAAGCGCCCGCCGCCGAAGTGCCGGTCGCGCCGAATCGAAGTTGCCGCGCCGAGTTCCGCCGCGCTACTGCCCGAGCCGGAGCCGACACCGGCCGAGCCGCCGCAGGTCGAGTTGCCGCCGACGGAAATGGCAGCCAGCGAGCCACCACCGGCCGAGGCGCCGGTCGCCGCCGCGCCGCAGGCTGAAACAGAACAACAAAAAGAAGAACAATCGATAGCGCCGACATCCGGCGATAGTTCGGAACATGTCGAGCAGAAGAACAACGAAGCTCCGACATCTTCTGCCGCTGCCGCGGAGCCGGCTCTGATCGAGGTCTGGCGGCCGGCCGGCCGCTTCGAGAAACGGGGCAATCGTCCACGCCGGCCGCGGCGCCCGCAAAAAGCGCCCGTGCAAGCGGCGGCTCCCGCAGAAACTGGCGAAGCCGCTGGCAGCTGCCGCCGCTGCGCCGGCCGATGCTTCGCCGTCAGCTAGCGCCTGCCGAAACCACTGAAAAGCCTAGCCCTTCGCACCCCGTTCCGCGAGCGCAAGGATCGCCAGCAACGTCAGGACCGCCACGAGCGCCAGCAGCGTGTGGAGCGCCAGGGCCAACGCTCCGAACGTCAAGACGGCGGGCAACGCCGCGATCGTCCGCGCCGCGACAAGGGCGACCGCGTAGAGCGCGCTGAGCGCGAGCAGTATTACGCCAAGCCCTATAGCGGCGGCGGCGCGGAGCGCCGCGACAAGCAGCCGGATCCCAATTCGCCGTTCGCCAAGCTCGCCGCCCTCAAGCAGCAGCTTGAGCAGAGCACCAAAGATTGACCCCTGCCGCCGCCACCGAACCGCCAACGCATCGACAAATGGCTCTGGCACGCTCGCATGGTACGCACGCGCAGCGCTGCCGCCGCGCTCGCGGAAGCCGGCTATGTGCGGCTCAACGGCAAGCGCGTGACCGCGCCGAGCCATCTGGTGCGCATCGGCGACGTGGTGACGCTGGCACTCGACCGCACGGTCAAGGTGATCCAGGTCGAGGGCTTTTGCGAAAAGCGCGGGGCAGCGCCCGCCGCCCGCGCGCTTTACCGCGATTTGACAACAAGTTCCGGGGCCAAGGCCTGCACCTTCGCCGGCATTGCCCCTAAGGTTTCGCCCCGAATTGGCCGATAAAGCGGGTTCTGCCGTGGCAATGGCGTGGCTTGCGGCCTAACTAGCGTTACGATAGGCAGCGCTGGAGAATTGCGTGCGGAGCCCGGGATGACCTACGTCGTCAACGAAAGTTGCATTAAGTGCAAGCTCATGGACTGCGTGGAGGTGTGTCCGGTGGACTGCTTCTACGAAGGCGAAAACATGCTGGTGATCCACCCGGATGAATGCATCGATTGCGGCGTCTGCGAGCCGGAATGCCCGGTCGAGGCGATCAAGCCGGATACCGAGCCGGGCCTCGAGAAGTGGCTGGAATTGAACGCCGAATACGCCAAGACCTGGCCGAATATCACGGTCAAAAGGGACCCGCCGGCCGACGCCAAGGCATGGGAGGGCGTGCCGGACAAGTTTAAGAAGTTCTTCTCCCCCAAGCCGGGAACCGGCGATTAAGCCGCGCTTCAGGCCCTAACCGGCCTCCTTTGGGGTTGTCCGGGGCGGCCGGAACGGTGCCGGCGTTAACCGATATGTCAAATTCGCAGGCTGGTTGGCTCTGAATTGCGCTTTTGCGACGCCATAAGGCTTTGATTTTGGCCAAAAATGTGCTATATAAACAAAATCCGATGATGATGAAAAACGCCGCTACGGATGCGCTCCCCTCTCGGGAGCCTTATTTTTCGCGGCAACACCCAAGGGTCTTGATAGAGGGCGTGCATTCCACGCGTGAGCAGTGGCAGGAAAACCGCGTCAAAAAGCTAAGAAAGGTTCCACCGGCATGAGCCGGAGACCGAAAAAGTCTGCCGAAGCGCGGCGGACCTCTCATGCCTCGCGCGGCGCCGTCCGCGGCGGGGCTCCCGCAGCCAAATTGGCCGGCAGCCACAAAGCGGCCGGTGAAGGAGTAATGCCCGGAATGCCCAGCAAGAAGACTACCCAACGACAAGGCTTCAAGACCAACGAGTTCATCGTCTATCCGGCCCACGGGGTCGGCCAGATCTTGGCCATCGAGGAGCAAGAGGTCGCGGGCGCCAAGCTCGAGCTGTTCGTCATCAACTTCGTCAAGGACAAGATGACGTTGCGGGTTCCGACCGCCAAGATCGTGTCGGTCGGCATGCGCAAACTGGCGGAAGCCCCGCTGGTCAAGCGTGCGCTCGAGACGCTCAAGGGCCGCGCGCGCATCAAGCGTACCATGTGGTCGCGCCGGGCGCAGGAATACGAAGCCAAGATCAATTCGGGCGACATCGTCGCCATCGCCGAGGTGGTGCGCGACCTGTACCGGTCGGAGACCCAGCCGGAGCAGTCCTATTCCGAGCGGCAGCTCTACGAAGCCGCCCTCGACCGGCTGTCGCGCGAAATCGCGGCGGTGCAGCGCATCACCGAGACCGAAGCGGTCAAGGAAATCGAAGGGGCGCTGGCCAAGGGCCCTAGGCGTGGGCCGAAGCCGGCCGACGAGGCGGACGCGGAACCCGCCACCGAGGAAGAGGCGGCCTGACGGCCTCTCCATCGCGGCGCCAACGAATAAAGGAAAGCCCGGCAGCGATGCCGGGCTTTTTTGATTCCGCAATCGCGCGCCTTGACATCGGCGCCAGTATAGGATTATATTCCAAATTGCTTTTGCTCGATGCAAGTTCGCTTCTAGAGCGGACTTTCGTCGAGCGGTGGAGCGCCGGGAGGCGCAGCACCCCTCGCAAGGGCGCGCGCGCCTTCGCACGGCGCGCGGTGGGCCCAATCGCAAGGGCCCGCCAAAGGGGCCTCGCAAGCCCCTGGCCTCCCGGCGCTCCATTCCCTTTTTAGGGAAACGGAAAAAGGGACACTGGCGCACCCAGCGCCATAAAGAATACGGGCGATGGCGCTTGCCTGCATTGTGCCGCGACGGTTGCCGCTCTCGTGCGGCGGACTACAATGCCGGCCAATCGCGCGCGAAGTTCAAGGAAGCAACCGATGACCGCCATCCGCGGCTATGTCGAGCCCACGCGAGAGGCCGACGCGCTCGGCGTGCATTCGCTCGACCAATTCGTGCTGGCGGTTCCCGACGCCAATGTCGCGCAAGAGTTCTACGGCAATTTCGGGCTCGACGTCGCACGCGACGGCAACACGCTGGCGATCAAGACCTTCGGCCGCGAGCACCGCTGGGGCTCGGTGGTGGAGGGCAAGAGCAAGGCGCTGCATCATCTCTCGTTTGGCTGCTACGCCGACGACCTGCCGCGGCTCAAAGCCCGCATCGAGGGCAGCGGCGTCACGCTGATCGATCCGCCGCCCGGCTTCGAGAGCAATGGATTTTGGTTCCGCAATCACGAAAACGTTCTGATCGAGGTGAAGGTCGGACCCAAGGTGTCGCCCAATCAAAAGTCGGAAAGCCAATGGACGAGCGCGCCGGCTGGTACCGCCGGCGCCGCCATACGACAGAAATGGCCACCGGTGCGGCCGCGCCGGCTGTCGCATGTCTTGACCTTCACCGCCGACGTCGACGCCTCGGTCAAATTCTATGAGCGCACGCTTGGCCTGCGGTTGTCCGACCGCTCCGCCGATCTGGTGGCGTTCATGCACGGCATCCATGGCAGCGATCATCACATGCTGGCGCTGGTGAAATCATCCGCGCCCGGCTTCCACCATTGCAGTTGGGACGTAGCAAGCGTCAATGACATCGGGCTGGGCGCCATGCGTATGCATGACAAGGGCCACACCAAGGGCTGGGGCCTCGGCCGCCACGTGCTCGGCTCGAACTATTTCCACTATGTGCGCGATCCGTGGGGCAGCTTTGCGGAATATTCCTGCGATATCGACTACATCCCGAAGCAGGAGCGCTGGCCGTCGGCCGACCACAAGCCGCAAGATTCGTTCTATCTCTGGGGTCCGGACGTGCCGCTCGAATTCACCATCAATTACGAGGCAGGTGAGGGCTGAGTGTTGCCTTCGTCATGCCCCGCCTTGTGCCGGGCATCCACGCCTTTTATCAAGCAAAGCAAGACGTGGATGGCCGGGACAAGCCCGGTCATGACGGAATAACTAATCCACGACGATCTTCACCTTCGTGTTCGGCTTTAGCGTGTCGTGCGGCCCAATGCCGTTGAGCACGCGGAAGCGGTCGAGCGCATGATCGGCGGTGGCCATGCGGCGCGCAAGCGATTCCACCGTGTCCTTAGCGTCGACGGTGACGATCTTCAGGTGCAGCGGGTGGACCTGTTCGCTTTCCTTCAGGCTCATGCGGCGGAACGTTGCAATCGACTCGCGGAAAGAGCGGTCGATCTGCGCGGTTTTATTCTTGGCCGCATAGATGAAGCGATAGACGTCGCTGCCAAAACGCACGGCGAACAGCCGGAACGACCATTGCTCGCCAGTGGCGGTCGCGGTCGCCGCCGGGAAGCCGTTGACGGCGAATTCCTCGATGCTGGCCGCATCGACATTTTCAATCCAGCCCGATTTCAGATAATCAGGCAGCGCCTGCTCGGCCGGCACGCTGACCACGTCGAGCCGCATCGCCTCGTCGCCGCCCTTGAGGCCAAGTACCGCCTGCGCGGTATTGTCGAGCGAAAATCCCGGCGGCGCCACGAAAGTAAAGCCGAGTTTGGGGTGCAGGAAGCGCCGACCGCGCACGAAGCCCTCGCTCGGGTCCTCGCCATAGACCATCCCGCGAGGGTGCCGAGATATTCGTCGCGGTCGCGTTCGCCCGCGCCGGGGCCGCTGAATTGGCGGGCATTGGCGAGCGCGTTCTTGACCCGCTCGGGCGTCGCCGGATGGCCGGTGAGAAAGTCGGGCGCGCGCGCCTCGGCGCTGCCGGCGGCCGGCTTGAGATCGGCATTGCGCTGCATGTCGGTGAGGAAGCGTGAGGCGCCGAACGGATCGAAGCCGGCGCGCGCGGAAATGCCGACGCCGATGCCGTCGGCCTCGAATTCCTGCGCACGCGAGAAGGCCGCCAGCGTGAGCTTCGACTTGGCAAGCGCCAGCGCCCCCATTTGCGGATCGCTGAGCACGTCGCTGACCACGTGGCCGATGAGCGCGGCCTGCCGCGCCTGGTCTTCCCGGATTGCGGCATGACGCGCGATCACGTGCCCCATTTCGTGCGCGAGCACCGAGGCGAGTTCGGCCTTGTCATTGGCGAGCGCGACCAGTCCGCGCGTGATATAGAGGTGGCCGTTCGGCAGCGCGAAAGCGTTGATGGCGGGCGAATTAAGGATCGTCACCTTGTATTTCAGCTCCGGCCGTTCGGATGCCGCCACCAGGCGATTCACGGTTTTTTCGATCGTCGCTTGCAGCCGGATGTTTTCGTAAATGCCGCCATAGGAAGCCAGGATGCGCAGGTGTTCGCGCTCCTCGGCCGGCTGCAGCTCGGCCTGCGCGGAGGTCTGCGGCACCGGCAGCGAAACCTGGCGGTTGTCCGGCGTGCTGGTGCAGCCCGCCAACAGCACGGCCAGCGCAATCGCGATGCCGCGCACCCGGTTCGCCGTTGTCAGTGTCGCAGCCATGATCGCTTTACTCGGAACATTCAGTCCACAAATTCGATCTGCTCGGGGGCTTCGGCCGCGATGATCGGGCCGCCGCGCTGCTCGATCCATCCGCGCACCCGGATGCGATGGCCTTCGAGCTTTTTCGGTTCGACGCCGGCCGCGGCAAAGGTTCGCCCAAGGCGCGGCAGAATGGTCACGGTGAAATCCCGCGTCCAGCGCCGCCCGAAGTTCACATATATAGTGGCCCCACTCTCGCGCACCGACAAGACCTTGCCTTCCACCAGCGCGAACTGGCCGCGCCCGGCCTGTAGCCGGGGAAGGTTTTCGGCCGACAAAGGGGCGAAATTTGGATCGGCCCAAAGCCCGCGACCAGCCGTGCGTGCCGCGCGTTCGGCGCTCAAAAGGCCGTCGGCGCAGGCCTTATCGCCCACGCGCGCCGATACCCGCGCGCGGCCTTCCTCCAGCATCGCCTGCTGCAAGGACTGCTGGGCATCGCCCGCAAAAGCGAAGGCGACCAGGCGGCCGTAGCGATCGCGCTCGGCGCCGAGCCGTTCGAGCCTGAGCGGATGTCCGGCGGCGAGCCTTTGCAACGCGGCGCGGCTGTCATCGGTGGCTTCGATCGCCGCCAGCCGCAGTTCGCGACCGTCGTCGAGCAACAACGTGCGTCCGTCGCGCACGGCGGCAACGCTCGCGGTGCCGATAGCGGTGAGCTTGCAGGGCTCCTGCGCTGCCGCATTGCACACAAGGAACGCGCAAGCGGCGGCCGCCGAAGCGATGACAAGATGACAGCGCGCTCGGCGTTTCATGATGGCGGCCGGTTGCCGAATATCGCTACAATGCCGGACGAGCATAGCCGTCATTGTGACCACCGGGGAGGGATCAATGTCATCGCAGCGCAGGTCGCCAAATCGTCGCGCATTCCTGCAATCGGCCGCCGCCGCGAGCCTATTGATCGCGACCCGCGCGCGCGGCCAAACCGCTTGGCCCGACCGTGCGGTGAAGATCGTCGTGCCCTATCCGCCCGGCGGCTCGACCGACGTGCTGATGCGCATCCTGGGCGAGCGGCTAAACCAGATGTACGGCCAGACCTTTATGGTCGAAAACCGTCCCGGCGCCGGCGGCAATATCGGCATCGCCGCGGTGACCGGCAGCACGCCCGACGGCTACACCCTCGGCGCTGCCACCATCGGCCATTTCGCGATCAACCAGTTCCTCTACGCCAGCATGCCGTACGACCCGGAACACGACATGATTCCGGCAACGCTGACCTGGGAATTGCCCAACGTCTTTGTGGTCCCGGCCGAGCACGTGCCGGCGAAGACGGTTGCCGAGTTCATTGCCTGGGCGAAGCAGAAAGGGCACGTCAGCTTCGGCAGCCCTGGCGTCGGCACCTCGCCGCATCTGTCCGGCGTGCTGTTCGCCAAACGGAGCGGGCTCGATGCCGTGCATGTGCCATTCCGCGGCGCGGCGCAGACCATCCCCGCCATGCTGTCGGGCGCCGTGGATTTCGCGATCGACAATCTTGCCTCCTATATCTCGCTCATCCAGTCCGGGACGATGCGGGCGCTGGCGGTGACCTCGGCGCAGCGCTGGCCGACACTGCCGGAGGTACCGACCATGGCGGAGGCGGGCGTGAAGGATTTCGTCGTCACCTCGTGGGCGGCTTTCGTGCTACCGACCGCCACGCCGCGCCCGATCATCGACAAGCTGGCTGGTGCGATGAAGCAGATCGCTGCCGATGTGGCGATGCAGAAGCGGTTTCTCGTGGCCGGCGCGCGCATTCTTTCCAGCACGCCGGAAGAGGCCATCGCCTTTGCCGCCAAGGAACGGGCGATGTGGAAAGACGTGGTCGCGCTATCGGGTCTTAAGCCCCAGTAACCCGGCACCCGCGCGAGAGCGGTCCCCGTGCGCGGCGCGCTCAGCTGTGCTAAATCGCGCCGACCGGTCCCGTAGCTCAGCAGGATAGAGCAGCGGTTTCCTAAACCGAAGGTCGGAGGTTCGACTCCTCTCGGGACCGCCACCCTCGGCGTTTACCGGACAAAGCCGTTTAGTCCCTGCGCAGCACCTCGCTCCAGTTCGGCCGCGCGTCCGCGCCCAGGTGGCCGCAGCACTCATAGTCGCGGCCGCGGCCCGAACCATGGGACCGTCAACGTCGTCGCCGTATCGCTCAACGTCGATCGTCCGCGCTGATCTCGAGTTTATTTGGCGAATAACGGGTATAACTGGCTCGCCTATGGCGTAGTCCGTCACCAACATTACGCCGCTGCCGGGGAAGACATGATGAAGCGTACGTTCATAGCGTTAATGTTGACCGTGGTTGCTGCCGCAGTCTCGCGTCCAGCAAACGCTCAGGATTACGCCGCCATCGTCGCGGCGCCTGACCGCAGCGACGCTGATCGGAACACAGACAAACGCCGCGACCCGCTGAAGCTGTTGAATTTCATCGGCGTGAAAGAAGGAATGAAGGTGCTCGATATGGAAGCGAGCGCCGGCTACACCACCGAACTATTGGCGCGGGCTGTCGGACCCAATGGCGTCGTCTACGCGCAGGATTCAGCCGAGGTAGTAGAGCGACAGGTCAAGGACAAGTTCGATATTCGCGCTCAGAAGCCTGCGATGAAGGGCGTCATCCATGTTGTTCGTAACTACGACGATCCGTTGCCGCCCGACGTGCGCGACCTCGATCTGATCACATTCTTTTTCGCTTATCACGACATGACGTACATGCAGGTCGATCGCGGGGAGATGAACCGCAAGCTGTTCGCGGCGCTCAAGCCCGGCGGCTATCTCTTGATCGCTGATCACTCGGCAAAAGCGGGCGACGGCATATCGGTTGGAAAGACCTTCCATCGCATCGAGGAAAGCGTGTTGCGAAAGGAAGTCGAAGCGGCGGGGTTCAAGCTCGTTGCCGAAGGCAACTTCCTGCGCCATCCGGAAGATACGCGCGACGTCATCGTTTTCCGGGCGCCGACGTCGATCGACGAGTTCGTGCTGAAGTACCAGAAGCCACAGTAGGACGCCGTTGCGGCGCCGCGGTCGACATGCAGCCGATGAGACCCGTGAGCCGGCCTACGCAAGCGCGGGCTGCGTCGTCGCCGGATCTCGCACGGAGGCCCGTGGCCGCTCCGGGCGACCGGGCGCTCGCCGCTGGCGAGTGCGGGCGCGCCGGGCGCGTGCCGGGCCTCCCAGGCGGACCCGGGCGACGTGCCGGCCCTCGGCTGGGGGCCGCTTTCGCGACCGTCCGGCCGCCGCGCCGCCCAGAGCCGGGCCGCGTCGTCCATAAATATTCCACCGCAACGCGACGGAACGGGAGAGGAAAATCGTGACGAGCCTCAAGGAGTACATCGCCCGCGAGAGCAAGACGCGGCGGCTGTCGAGATCAGCGCGTCGCCTAGTGCGCGAGGGCGCCGGCGATGTTCAGTTCGTAAGCTCGCTCGGCCTCGACGCCGCGACCGTCGCGCTGCCCGCGGGCATCGACCTCGACGACCGGGCGGCTCGCATGAACGAGTTTTGGCGCGCTCGTCGACTTTCAGCATCGCGACGTGCTCGTCGTAGCGCTGTGCGCGGGCGACGAGCGGTAGAATGTCGCGAATGTCCGCTATGCCATAAGCGGACATGGCGGTGAGTCCGCAGGGTGTCCACTATGTTCCCACAGGACATCGCTCGCGTTACGTCCGGGCGGCGGGCTTGCCAGGAGTGATGGGGGCCGCGACAATTATGGGTGGCATGTGTTCGCGTTCCGCTAGGGGCAAATCGTGACACGCATACTTGTGACCGGCGCATCAGGCTTTATCGGACGCGCCCTGGTCACCGAACTCGCCAACGTGGGACATTCCGTGCGAGCGGCGATGCGGCAGCCGGCGGATATATTCCCTCGGTCGGTTGAGGTGATTGCGGTATCGGATTTGACGCGCCCGGTCGAGTGGCGCGCGCTGCTTAAGAACGTCGAGACGGTGGTTCACCTCGCCGGTATCGCGCATTCTGGGCCGGAGATCGCCGAGCAAGCCTATGATCGAGTCAATCGCCTGGCGACCACCGAACTGGCAAGCGCCGCGAAAGCCATCGGCATTGGTCATCTCGTCTTCATGTCGTCGATCCGCGCGCAGAGTGGACCGGCGTCCACTAACGTTCTGCGCGAAACCGATGCGCCACACCCGACCGACGCCTACGGGCACTCCAAACTTGGTGCCGAGGACGCCGTGCGCGCCGCCAGCGTGCCGTTTACGATCCTGCGGCCGGTATTGATCTATGGCCCCGGCGTCAAAGGCAATTTCGCTCGTCTGATGGAGCTTGCGCGAAAACCTTGGCCGCTGCCGCTGGGCCTTTGCCGCAACCGCCGATCGCTGCTGGCGCGACGGAACCTGATCGACGCCATTCACTTTGCATTGGCGTCGCCCGCTGCCAAGGGTGAGACATATGTCGTGGCGGATCCTACGCCGCTGACACTGACCGAAATCGTCACGGCCTTACGTGCGGGCGAAGGGCGAAGGCCGGGATTGTTGCCTGTCCCTCCGGCGCTGATTGCGCTCGCCTCAAGCGCCCTCGGCCGCGCCGAAGAATGGCAGCGCCTCGGGGGAATGCTGGTCGCCGATCCCATCAAACTTATGCATGCCGGGTGGAAGCCGGCTTCCGACACACGCGCCGGCCTTGCGGCGCTAGCCCGCGAAACCTCGCCTCGGAATACGAATTGAATGTCCGCTATGCCATTAGCCGACATTCGGCTGATAATCATACCGTCCACTTGGCTCTGCCCAGCCGAGGCGGTGTGTGGGGCATGCGTTTCCGTTCCTTGTGGCCCCACGCTCCTCACAGACGACTGAGTTGCCCGGAGTTGAGCAGCAGCCGATTGAAGCGCCGCACTTCCGCACCCCCTGCGCAGGCATAGAAAATTCCGGAGCAGCGCTCAAAAATTCTCCGCTGCTCCACGAATGATGAACCGAGAGGCAAGCCGATGATCTGCTGGATAACCAGTGGGAGATACGGTGCGTCGAGCGTTTCGAGCGCCGTCGATAAGTCGGCCGGCTGATAATTAATGGTGTCGACGGCGTAATAGGTCGTGAAATAGCGCGGATCATAGTCCTGCATACGGCGCGCGATGGCGGCCTTGTCGAGCGTGGGATCCATTATGAACGTCGGAAAAGCGGGCTGATGGTCGCCATAGCGGATCAGGAGAAACGGCTCGCCTGGAAATTCGCGTTTCAGCCGGTCAAGAAATGCCTGATAGTCCTGCACGCTTCTGGCCTGGCGGCGCAGGTATTCGTCGACCTCCGGCGTGTTTCCTGGATCGCGCCAGCCCGGCAGCAAATCCGGGTGCCAGCTTCGCATGAACGGAAAATGGTTGGCGGCGAGATAGACGAAGGCAAATAGCGGCCCGGAGCCGTGCTCTCGCCGCAGCATGGTCATGGCGGCATCGTAGTAAAAACTGTCGGGTTCAGCCTGCGTCGTCCCCATCTCCCGATTGTCGACGAAATGCTCGATACCCGTCGACATCTGGAAGCTTTTGGCGCTCATGAACACCGCCGACGCCGAGTAGAACGAATATGTCCGGTAGCCGCAGCGCCGTAGCTCCAGCGGCAGGCCCCGGTTGACGCGGCCGGCGGCGATCCGCGGCAGTGAGTATGCAAATCGTCCGAATGAGCGCGACGATAGCCCGGTCAGCACCGCAAATTCGGAGTACCAGCTGGCGCCGCCATAGCTTTCGACCAGAAGGCGTCGCGCCTTGCCATCGAACGACCGGAAATGCGAACCGTAGCCGTCGGGTACCTTGATGTTCGGCGCCATACGGATGTCAACGCTCGATTCATCGTGGACCAGGATGACATGCGGCAGCCTGGCAGCCGGATTGCAGGTCATGGCCTGAGCTACGGGCAGTCCGCCTGCGGCGTGTGCATCGGCCTCGATCATGCCGTGTTTCAGAATCTCCTCGACGGCCGCGACGGCGGACCGGGAGAACTTGGAAACGAAATTGTTCCCCGCGAAGACCTCCCACCAATCGCCAGGCGCCGCGATCGACAACGCAATCAGGCCCGCGCAACACGCGGCAAGGCCCAACGCGCTGGCGCGCCGCCCCACGCGATACGGATCGAACCGCCACAGCAGCACCGCGAGTATGACCGCCACAACCAGCAGAGCGGCCACGATGCCCTGCAGGTCCGGATATATCGTCAGCAGGAATCTTATGGTTTCGAAATCGATGAGCATCACGTCGAGAAAATCGACTGTCAGCCAGACAATGTCGTGCTTGAAGCTTGACAGCACGACGACGGCGACAATGAGTATTAGTGACAGCGCTGCGGCGACCGCCGGACGGCGCAGCAATGAAAGCCAGAAGCAAACGACGAAGCCCCCAGGTAAGGAGGAACAGCGCGATCGCGGTCGGCGTGGTTTCGGTGAAGGCCATGATGGCGATCGCCGCGCCATGCAGCATCGCCAGGGGGGCAGCGCGCCACGATGGTCTCGCAAGCAGGGCGCCCAGCGCCGCAATATAATAGCGCGCATGACGCACGCCCGAAATCGACATCAAACCAGCCCTGCTGACCGCACTCCGGAAGAATATAACTGTTTTGCCTGCACTTGCGCCAGCATCGGGCAGCGGGGCCGCGGCGGCACATGCACGTTGGCTTTGTGCCATTTGTGGACATAACGCGGTGTCCAACTTGAGATCGCGGTAGGGACGCGAGTTACCTCGCGCCCCCCGCACGGATCCGTACGTGCCCAATTCGGGCATACGGCTCCTACCTCGGGTGTGTGACGGCACGAACGTGCCGTACGCGGTCCAGCGCCTGTGACACGCTTTCCCGCGGTTCTGTGTCCGGCCCGTGATTTGCTGGCCCGTATTCCCCTTGGCCTCCGCCCTTCGCTCCACCGGCTCCGCAGCGGATCGCTCCGCCTTGTTCGTCGGCTTCGCAGCTACTATGACTGTAACACCGGTGCTTCTAGCCAGACGGTTCACCCTAAATCCCGTCCTCGTCATTATCTCGCTCGTTTTCTGGTTCTGGATGTGGGGAATTCCGGGTGTGATCCTCTCTATGCCTATGTTGGCGATTACAAAGATCATCTGCGACCGTCTTCAGCCCCTCGCTGCATTTGGCCACTTCCTTGAAGGGTGACACCGAAACTAGTTGTTTCCTGCTACAATCGAAAAGACGAGAACACCGAAGGCATCGAGACGAAAGCCTTGGATCAAAAACGCTGCACGCTTGTGGCGCTGATCGGCTGACAGCAACAAAAAGCCCGGCTCAAAGGCCGGGCTTCCTCAACACAGTGTTGCCGTCGAGCTACTTCGCTGACGTGTTCTTCGCAACAAAACCTTCTAACGGCTTGTAGGTTTCTTTGGCGAGGTCGGTATAGAGCCCGCCGATCTTGGTCGCCTGGGCGACGAAGCCCTCGTAGGCGCTCTTGAAGTAACCCTGCTGGAGCTCGATCGCCTTCTCCACCGACTTGGTGCCGAGCAGCTGCTCGAAAAACCTTGGTGCCCTCCTCGAAGGACTTCTTCGAGTAGTCGGCGACCTCGGTCGCGATCGTCTGCACGTGATTGGAGATCGCACCGAACGCCTTCGTCGCCGCGTCGGTATTCTCTTGTCCCAGTTTCTGCATATCGTCGAAATTCTTGACCATGACGTATTCCTTTTCCGGCCTGATAGGCCTCATTTGGATCTGTATGCCGGCCGCCATGACCGGCACAGCCTTGATCTATGGTGCACTGCACAATAATTCAAGTTTTCGCGCTGCACAATATTTATCTAACGATCTGTTTTATTGGTTATTTTGAACCAAGCGAGCCGAAAGCCTAGGCCTCGATGGGCTGGAGGCGTACCTCTGTCGAGCATCAACCCGCCGACGGCCGCTTGCCGATGATGTTGACGATCCTGAACGTCATCACGGTCTCGCCGGCCTGGTTGATGACCTCGACGAACGACGTGACCGCGCCGCGATCCGGCTTGGATTTCGAGGGCACGGCTTTGAGCACGGTCACGCGCACCGACAGCGTGTCCCCCGGGCGCACCGGCTTGAGCCAGCGCAGCTCGTCGAGGCCGGGCGAGGCCAGGCTCGCGACGTGGGTGAGGTAGTGCTCGACGTAGAGCCGCATCATGAGGCCGGCGGTGTGCCAGCCGCTGGCGATGAGGCCGCCGAACGGGCCATTCCTTGCCGCCTCGGGGTCGGTGTGCATCGCCTGCGGGTCGAACCGCTTGGCGAAGGCCACCAGTTCGTCCGCCTCGACCGCGATCGTGCCGAAGCGGTGCACGTCGCCCTCGACGTAGTCCTCGAGATAGCGGTCAGTTATTGGGCGCGCGAACGTCATTACTGCATCCATTGCTGAACAGCGCCGGCGCTTGGTGTCGAGCGGCCATAGAAGGGGACGCGCGCTCTCGAAATCCAGGCCGGATCGCGGCGCGGTCAAGGAATTAGCTGGCCGTGTGCTCGCGCAGTACGTCGGCCGCGATCCGATGCGCCTCGTTCGCGGCCGGAATGCCGCAATACATGGTCACCAGCAGCAGAATTTCCTGAATTTGTTCGGGCGCGCAACCGTTCTTCAGCGCACCTTTAAGATGCACGCGTAATTCATTGGCGTGGCCGGCCGCCGCCATCATGGCCACCATGGCGAGCGACTTGGTCGCCGGCGGCAAGGCCGAACGGCTCCAAATATCGCCATACGCATAGGCATTGATGATGTGCTGCAGCGGCTTGCCGAACTCGCCGAATGCGTTCATGCGCTTTTCCACCGCATCGCGGCCGAACATGTCTATGCGCAGCTTAAGGCCACGCTCGTGAAGCTCTTTCTCGTCCATCTTTGCTTTCCTTTCGATAGTGCTGCGGTCCGGTCGCGACCAGGCGCAATTTGACGTGCTACTGCTGCGGAATACCGGCGGCTTCGCGAACGGCATTCCACCGTTTGTATTCGCTGGCCAAAAAGTTTCCGAACTCGTCGGGCGTCGAACCTTTTACCACCACGCCGACCGCGGCCATGCGCTTGGCAACCTCTTCTTCCTTCAGACTGTCGAGGAGCACCCTGTTGAGCTTGGCGATGACAGCGGGCGGCGTGCCTTTTGGTGCAAACATGCCGTACCAGGTGGTGACGTCGTAGCCCGGCAGCACGCCAGATTCGACGGCGGCCGGCACATTCGGCACGGCCGCAAAGCGATCCTTGCCGGTGACGGCGAGCGCCTTGAGCTGGCCGGACTGCACCTGCCCGATCAATGCTGACACAGTGTCGAACAAGACGTCGGCATGCTTGCCGAGGACGGCACTGATAGCTTCCGGCGATGTTTTGTAGGGAACATGCAGCAGACTGACGCCCGCGATCTGCTTGAACATCTCACCGGCAAAATGCTGAGTGGCGGCAAAGCCGGGGCTGGCGAAGACGATCTTGCCCGGATCGGCCTTGGCTGCGGCAACCAGTTCCTTGACGTTGTTGGCCGGGAAATCCGGGCGCGTCACGATCATCAGGCTGGCGGTCGCGACCTGCGCCACTGGCGCGAAGGCGGTGAGGGTGTCGTAGGGCATATTTTTCTTGGTGACGGCGGCGATGATCTGGCCTGCGGTCATGATGCCGAGCGTGTAGCCGTCGGGCGTTGCTTTCGCGACCACGTCGTTTCCGATGATGCCGCCGGCGCCGGGTTTGTTTTCGATGATCACCGGCGTGCCGAGTTTTTTCTGCATCGAGTCCGCAAGAATGCGGCCGATGATGTCGGCGCCGCCGCCGGGTCCGAACGAGACCACGATGCGGATTGTATGCTGCGGCCATTCCTGGGCCGGCGCAGGTCTCGTAACGCCGGCGGTCAGCAGCAAGACGGCAGCGAACGTCAGCAACAGCTTCTTCATGACCATCCTTCCAAGTTGCCGCCCTAGGACCGAAGCTTAAGTTTCCACGCCTCGACGTCTTATTTCTTTAATGATGGCACTATTGTCCATATCACCTTCGCCCGCCCGGACACACGCCTCCAGCACCTCGGCATGTACCTCAAGCATCGGCAACTGCTGCTCGACGGCGGCCGCTTGATCGAGCATAAGATGAACGTCCTTCAGGGTCTGCCGGATGCGTCCTTCCGGCGAAAAATCGCCGCGCACCATCTTTGGTCCCTTGGTCTCCATCACCTGTGAGTATGAGGCGGATCCGCGCGCCATCTCAAGGAAGCGGCCGGATCGAGCCCGAGGCGCTCGGCGAAGACCAGACCCTCAGCCATTGCCAGACGATTGAGGCCGAGGATTAGATTGATTGCGAGTTTGGCTCGTCCGCCGTCGCCGACTTTTCCGACATGGAAGCGGCGCGCGAACAGTGCGTCCAGCACATCATTCACTTCGTCGGCCACGCCGATTTCGCCCCCGATCAAAACGATACCGTCGCCGCGCCGCACCTGATCGCTGGTGCCGGACACCGGCGCATCCAAATAACGGATGCCACGCGGAACGACGCGGGCCGCCAGCGCGGCGACGCGATCGGGATCGCATGTGCTCATGCACACCACGATTTTGTTAGAACCGTCGCCGAGCGCCGGCGCCAGATGGTTATCGATAACGTCCTCGACCTGATCTGTGTTGAACACGGCGATAATGATGCAGCGAGCCGGCACGGCAAGTTCGGCAATCGACCCGGCAGGGCGGCCGCCGAGCTCAGCCAGCCTGGCGCGCCGGGCGGGATCGATGTCGAAACCGGTCACAGGGATATGCACGTCGATCAGGCGCTGGGAGAAGACTTCGCCCATCAACCCAAGGCCGATAATGGCGACGGGACGATCGATCATCGCGCGCTCCTCGTGGCGGGGCGGATGTTAGGATTGCTCACCCCTGTGCGCCAGTCTTCGCGATATCGGGGCGAATGCAAAGGTCATTTTATGGCGCCTGCAGCTGCGCTATGCGCCGGCCGTGTCGGCGCCGTGATAGCCCACGCGTCCCTGCGTAGCGACCTCGCTCCAGTTCGGCCAAGCTTCCGCGCCGAGGTGACCGCAGCGCTCGCAGCGCAGCCGCAGCCCGAACTACGGCACCGGCACTTCGTCGCCGTAGCGTTCCACGTCGACCACGCGATGGTGGCCGCAGCTCCGACCGAGGCACCAAACGCCGAGCGGGCGGACGCCGTTGGCGCGCATGTTGCCGAGCATCATGGGCGGGTACGTGTGGCGCATGCAAAGTATCCGACTCGGCGCATTGAAATGGATGCGCAACGTCGTCAGTATAGCATCAGCATGGCGTTGTACTTGTGAACATACGGGGCTGGGAATATGGGGAAAGAAGAAACGCGCTTCGATCGCAGGGATGCTTGGTGAAGCGGTAAGCGACGTTGCGAATGCCGCGAGCGTAGCGGCGACGGGCTCTGAGATTGGGGTGCTTGAATTGGCGGCGGAGGAAAAATTTAAGCCGTCCCTGGCCAAGCGCACGCGGAAGAGGAAGGCCGTTCCGAAGAAGAAGGCCGCGGCAAAGAAATCCAGAAAACCGATCAAAAAGAAACGTGCCGGAAAACGCCGGTAGCGCCTACGAACCGCGCCGTTCTCTTTTTTCAATTTTCGATCCAAGAACGAACAGTTTTTGGCGGAGGCGCGTTAGCGAATCTGACAACATCAAATCACGATCTCACATGCCGGCCCCCGTCCTCACCGACAGCGTGTCTCCCGGGCGCACCGGCTTGTCCGCATTGCGTAGTACGTTTTACACAGAAGTGTCTGGACGCACTTGAAAGACCAGCTTGCCTCTGAAATGGCGTGACTTGCTCATGCGAAGGGCGTCGGCCGCTTCGGAGAGCCGGTACAACTTGATCGCCGGACCGCGGATCACGCCCCCCTGAAATAGCTCGGCAATGCGCTCGAGATGCCGGCGGAGCGTTCCGACCTGCGGCCGTAGCGAGGTGACATCGCTGCGCGGCGACGGTGGCGCCTGTGGGCCGGACGCGATAAAGGCCGCGCGGCCGCCCGCTTTGAGCACCGCGAATGACTTTTGCGCAACTTCACCGCCAACGGTCTCGAACACGGCGTCAATGCCGTTCACGAGCTGCGTGAAGTCCTGTGCATTGTAGTCGATGATTTGATCGGCTCCGAGGCCGCGCACGTAGTCAATGTTCGGAGCGCTTGTCGTCGTGATCACCCGCGCACCGATGTGCTTGGCCAGCTGAATGGCGAGCTGGCGACGCCACCACCTTGGACGAGATTCGCCGCCACCCTGGAGCTTCAACGTGTCCTCGATTGAAACCACTGCGGTGAGACCAGTGAGTGCCAAAGCGGCGGCGTTCACATGTGACAGTCCGGAAGGCTTTTTGGCGACGATCGCCGCTTTCATCGCGAGCTTTTCGGCATAGGCGGCTTCTTGGCCGGTATCGCAGACGCCAAAGATCGCATCGCCGATCTTGAAATCGTCGACGCCTTGGCCGACCGCACTGATCGTTCCGGAAAAGTCCCGCCCCAAGATGATTGGAAATTT
>CAWFMZ010000032.1:0-46912 GCA_963817045.1 uncultured Alphaproteobacteria bacterium | reverse complement strand
CGGCGCTTGCACCGGCGGCGTGGTGTTGCGCGCCTCCTCGATCCAATCGCGGCCGCGACGGAACGCCTCCAGATTGACCGGGATGGTCTTCTTCGGCACGAATTCGGCGACCGTGCGCTCCCAATCCGTGGTCGAAAAATCCAGCGCCGTCGACAGCGCGCCGAGCAGGATGACGTTGGCCGCCCGTTCGTTGCCGAGCGCTTCGGCCATGTCGGTGGCATCGATGGCGTAGCCTTCCGCCACATGCGCGACGACTTCGGCCGGCGTCTCTTTCGAATAACGCAGCGGCGCGCCCGGATGGCGGTTGAGGCAGGCGAAGGGCGGCACGATGCGCTTGGTGTCGCAGATGAAGATGCCGGTGCCGGGCTTGAGAAACGGCAGCCAGCGCAATCCTTCGGCCCATTCCAGCGCGACCAGGATATCGACTTCGCCCTTCGGGATGGTCGGCGACCAGACCCGCCGGCCGAAGCGCACATGGCTGAACACGGAGCCGCCGCGCTTGGCCATGCCGTGCACTTCGCTCTGCTTGACCTCGAAGCCCTGGCTCTGCGCCAGCAACGCCAGCACCTTGGACACCATGATGACGCCCTGCCCGCCGACGCCGACGATCAGGACGTTGAACGCGTCATGCGCGGGATCGGCCGTCACGCGCCGAAGGCTTCGGCCAGGCGGCGGGATGCACGGTGGTTACCGGATCTCTCATTGCATCACCGGCGCGACGGTCTTGATGCAGTCGACGGCGCAGACCTGTGCGCACAGCGTGCAGCCGATGCACAGCGACCGGTCGATCTGCACCTTGTGGCGGCCTTCGAACGACTGGTCGCTCCAGGTGATGGCCGGGCAGCCGAGGTTCATGCAGGCCTGGCAGGCGTTGCATTGTTCAGCGACGACCTCGAACGGCGGGCCCTTGATCTTGACCGGGTCGAGCACGCAAGGCCGGTCGGCGATCAGCACGGCGACGCCGCGATAATTGATGGCGTCGCGCAATGATTGATGCATGGCGGCGAGATCGTAGGAATCGACCTTGCGCACCCATTTGACGCCGACCGCGCGCACCAGCGCTTCGTAGTCGACCCTCGGTGCCTCCTCGCCCCTGATCGTCTTGCCGGTGCCGGGATGCTGCTGGCCGCCGGTCATCGCCGTGATGCCATTGTCGAGCAGCATCACCGTGATATTGGCCTGGTTGTAGACCGCATTGATGAGCTGCGGGATTCCGGCGTGCAGGAAGGTCGAATCGCCGATGGTGGCGACGACCGGCTTGGTCTCGCCGGCCTTGGCCATGCCGACGGCGTTGCCGATCGAGGAACCCATCGACACGGTGGTGTCCATGCCGCGCAACGGATCGAGGCAGGCCAAGGTGTAGCAGCCGATATCGCCGGCCACGCGCGCACCGGACGCGCGCACCGCCATGAAGCTCGAGGTGTGCGGGCAGCCGGCGCACAGCACCGGCGGACGCACCAGCGGTTCCGGTGTCCACGCGTCTTTGCTGCGGGCGCGGCTCCAGAATGCCGGCCTGCTCGAAATCCGGCGCGCACCAGTTCGGGCGACAATTCGCCGGCGCGCGGGAAGAAGCACTTGCCCTCGACCTTAAATCCGAGCGCGCGGATTTCCTTTTCGATCACCGGCTCGAGTTCCTCGACCACGAAGATGCGATCGACCGACTCGCAATAGCGGCGCAGCAGATCGTCCGGCAGCGGCCAGGAGGCGCCGAGCTTCAACACATTGGCGTCGGGCAGCACTTCGCGCACATAGGGGTAGCAGGTGCCCGCCGTGATGACGCCGAAGCTGGTATCGCCGGCTTCCCCAGCGAGTGAGCGGCGATTCGGAGAAATACGCTTTCAGCTTGCGCCTCGCGCTCGATCACCACGCCATGGCGCGGCCGGGCATAGGCCGGGATCATGACGTTCTTCGACGGCTTCTCGATAAACGCGCGCGGCGGCGGCTCATCGCGGTCGCCGATCGCGACCGGACTGCGGGTATGCGACAGCCGCGTCGTCGAGCGCACGATCACCGGCGTGTCGAAGGTCTCCGACAGATCGAAGGCGAGGCGGGTGAAATCGAGCGCCTCCTGCGCATCGCTCGGCTCCAGCACCGGCACGGTGGCGAGCGCGCCGTAGATGCGCGTGTCCTGCTCGTTCTGCGAGCTGTGAATGCCGGGATCGTCGCACACGGCGAGCACCAGCCCGCCGTTCACGCCGATATAGGTTATCGACATGAAGGCATCGGCGGCGACGTTGAGGCCGACATGCTTCATGGCGGCGAGCGCGCGCCGTCCGGCAAAGGACGCGCCGATCGCGACGTCGAGCGCGACCTTTTCGTTGGTCGACCACTGGGCGTGCAGGTCTTCGGCCGGATAGTCGGCCAACGATCTCGAGGATTTCGGTGCTCGGAGTGCCGGGATAGGCGGCGGCGACCTTCACGCCGGCCTCCCAGGCGCCGCGCGCGATCGCTTCATTGCCGGTCAACGGCCGAACATCTTTCGCCGCGCCGGGCGATAACGCGACAGCCTCCAATGTTTCGTGCATCTGTTCCCCCCGCGGCGGAGCTCGCCTTTTTGCCTAATTTGCGCATCATTCTTGAAACATCGGCGGGCGTAATTGAGATAAATCAATTGGTTGTCGTTTGAACGCGGCCGCGCTTTTTGCGGTATTTCCGGGCCGACAGCGGCAGCTTATCGCGATGCGGCGTATTTGGCGGCCTTCGCCTTGAGCCGCTCGAGGGTCTTGGCCTTATCGACGACGAAACGGCTGTGCGAGCCGGCGCCGATCGGTTCAAGATTGTCCTTGGCGGCGATCTCGAAGGTGACCTTGCGCCCCTCGACGGCGCTCACGGTCGCGGTGATCTCGACCGTCATGCCGGGCAGCGTCGGAGCGAGATGGCGGATCGACACATCGATGCCAACGGAATCCTCATTGGCATCGGCATGTTCGAGGATCAGGTCGCGGCAGGTGTGTTCGATGTCGTGCACCAGACGGGGCGTGGCGTAAACGCGGCCTTCCTCGCCCATGAATCCGATGGTTCGGTCGCGATCGATCGTCGATACGGTTGGTCCGCGACACCCCCGGACGAAGGCTCTCTTTCATCGGCATCCTCCTCACCATTACGACGCAATTAAATTGACTTAACTCGACGATCAACTTGACCAAGGTCAATCCCTGACGCGTTTTTAGATGCCCAAATAGGCTTCCCGCACGCGGGCGTCGGCCTGGATATCGGCGGCGGGCCCGCTCAGCGTCACTCTGCCGGTCTCCAGCACGTAGGCGCGGTCCGCGATGGCGAGCGCCGCGCGCGCATTCTGTTCCACCAGGAGGATGGTCAGGCTGTCGTCCCTGAGCGCGCGGATCGCCGTGAGCAACTGGTCGACCAGATTGGGGGCCAGCCCCATCGACGGCTCGTCGAGCAACAGCAGCCGCGGCTTGGCCATCAAGGCGCGTCCGATCGCCAGCATCTGCTGCTGACCGCCGGAGAGCGCGCCGGCCGGCGTGTCCAAGATCGCGTCGAGCATCGGGAACAGCGCGCAGACCCGCGCCAGCGAGGATTGCAGATCGGCGTCGCGGCGCGTCCAGGCCCCGAGCTTCAGATTGTCGAGCACCGACAACGGCGCGAATACCTGCCGGCCTTCCGGCACTTGCGAGATGCCGAACGCCACCCGCTCATGCGCGGCCTGGTTCTCGATCGGCTCGCCTTCGAAGCGGATCGCGCCATCGGTAATCGGCTGCACGCCGGAAATGGCGTGCAACAGCGTCGTCTTGCCGGCCCCATTGGCGCCGATCAATGTGACGATCTCGCCGGCGTCGACATGGAGCGTGACGCCGTGCAGGACTTCGATGCGGCCATAAGCGCTCCTGACATTCTCAATCGAAAGCATGCGCGGCCTCCTGCGAACCGTGCACGCCCAGATAGGCTTCGATCACCTCCGCGTTGGAGCGCACTTGTTCGGGCGTGCCTTCCGCGAGCGTGCGACCTCGTGCCAGGACATGAACGCGGTCGGAGATATTCATCACCAGACGCATATCATGCTCGACCAGCACAACCGTGATGCCGTCCTTCACGATGGAGCGGATGACGTGATCGAGTTCCTGGGTTTCGACCGGATTGCAGCCGGCGGCCGGCTCATCGAGCAGCAGCACCGTCGGTTCGCTGGCCAGCGCACGCGCGATTTCGAGGCGCTTGAGGGCGCCGTAGGCGAGCGAACCGGCCGGACGATCGTCTGCATCGGCGAGGCCGACGCGGGCGAGCGCCACACGAGCCGCTTCGCGGGTCGCCTGATTTTGGCGCGCCACCGACGGCCAATGCAGCAGATCGGCCAGAATGCCGGTGCGCTCGTGACGGTGACGGCCGACCATCACGTTTTCCAGCACCGACATGCGGGAAAAAATCTGCAGATTCTGAAACGTGCGCGATAGCCCGCGCCGCGCGAGCTGGTCGGGCGCAAGGCCGGTCACCGTTTCGCCGGCGAGCCGGATGCCGCCATCGTGCGGCGTGTAAATACCCGATACCAGATTGAGCAGCGTCGTCTTGCCGGAACCGTTCGGCCCGATGATCGAGAACACCTGACCGGAAGCGATCGAGATGCTGACGCCATCGATCGCCCGCACGCCACCGAAGGTAATCGACAGCCGATCGGCCTCCAGGATCATCATTTCCGCCATCCAGCGAGCGCCACGGTAACGGACGGCACGATGCCTTGGCGCAGGAAGATCATGAAAACCATTACGATGAGTCCGAGCAACGCCTGCTCGTATTCATGGAAAACGGTGAGCGCCTGCGGCAACACGACCAGCACGGCCGCTCCCACCAACGACCCGAATATCGATCCCATGCCGCCCAGCACGACCATGGCGACCAATTCGATCGAACGCAGGAATCCCGCCACGTCCGGCGTGACGAGGCCATTGAACAGCGCCAGATAGGATCCGGCCACCGACGCGTACACGGCGGAGATGATGAAGATGATGAGCTTCTTGCGCGCCACGTCGATGCCGAGCACGCGCGCGGCGATTTCGCTGTCGTGGATGGCTTGCAGCGCCCGGCCGGTCGGGCTTTCCATCAGATTGAGCGCGAGCAGAAATCCGCCGACAAATGTCGCGCCGGCGATCCAATACCAGGCATCCGATCCACGCGCGCGCCAGCCGAAAAGTGTCAGCGCGGGGACGCTCATGCCATCCGGACCGCCGGTCCAGCCCGCCTCGTTGGTCAACACGATGGCGACGAGCAATCCGAATCCAAGCGTGGCGACCGCGAGATAGTGTTCCTTCAGCCTGAGAATCGGCCGGCCCACCACGAAGGCGACCGCGCCCGAGAGCACTGCGCCGGCGAACAAGCACAGCCATGAAGGCATGCCGAAATGGACTGGGCCGATGGCGACGGAATACGCGCCGATGCCGAGAAAGCCGGCATGACCTAGGCTGACCTGACCGGCAAAGCCCATGAGCAGGTTGAGGCCGACGACCGCCAACGCGTAAATGAAAACAAGCGCGCCGATCCGGTAGTAGTACGCCGACGGAAAGAACAGCGGCAGGACAATGACGATGGCCGCGACCAATATCGCCGGCAGCCACCGAGTTTCGAGCAGCGCGCGCAAGCTCACACCCGTTCGACTTTAATCCGGCCGAATAAGCCCTGCGGCATGGCAACCAAGACGACAAGGATGATCAGGAAAGCGACCGCATCCTTATAATTCGAAGAGAGATATCCCGCGCTCAAGGCCTCGATCATTCCGATCAGAAGGCCGCCGACCACGGCGCCGAGCGCGCTGCCGATGCCGCCGAGCATGGCGGCCGCGAACCCTTTCAGCGCCAGCAATGTCCCCGCATCGTAACTGGTCAGCGCGATCGGCGTGATGAGAATGCCGGCGATCGCCCCGATTGCCGCCGAAACCGCAAATGAGAAGTCGACAATGTGCCGCGTATTGACGCCGATCAGCCGCGCCGCCAAGCGATTGGCCGCGGTCGCGATCACCGCCTTGCCGAGCAAGGTGCGGTCGACCAACAGCCATAGCAAAACCACGATGACGGTGGCGCCGGCCAGCACGACGAGGCTTTGCGGCAATATGGCCGCGCCGCCGAACTGGATCGGATCGGCGCCGAACAGCGGGGGCAGGCTATGGAAACGCTTGTCGAAAACGATCTGGGCCACGCCGCGCAGGAACACCGAGGCGCCGATTGTAATCATGATCAGCGCCACCGGGCTCGCCCCGCGCGCCGGCTCGATGGCAAAACGGTGTAAAGCCAATCCGACGGCGGTCGTCACGACGATGGCGATGAGCGCGGCCAACGGCAACGGAACGCCGGCAAGCGCCATGAAGACCGTCGTCATCCCGCCCAGCATGACGAACTCGCCCTGGGCGAAATTGATGATATCCGATGCGTTGTAGATCAACGTAAAGCCAAGGGCGACCAGCGCGTAGATGGCGCCCACGGTCAATCCCGAGAAGACAAACTGCAGCAACTCGGCCATCGCGTCGAAGGCCTCGTATGGCTTGGGTTCAATAGCAGCAGGGCGAAGCGGGCAAGCTCTGGCGAGCCTGCCCGATCGTTATCTCACGTGCCGGGGACCAGCGTCCAGTCGCCGCCTTTGATCTCCAGCATATGGAACGCCGACAGGTCGAGGCCCATATGATCGGTCGGTGTCATGTTCACGATCCCGCCGGTTCCGATATAGCCTTTGGTCCGCTCGATCTCGTCGCGGACCTTCGCTTTGTCGGCGCTCTTAGCACGCTGCATCGCCTGAACCAGAATCATGAGACCGTCATAGGCGTGACCGCCGAAGGTCGAGACCGCCTGTCCGGATTTCTGTTGATACGTACGCGAATAATTCACGACGACGGGCTTCTGCGGATCGTTGGTCGGCAGCTTGTCCGCGATCAGCAGCGCCGCGGCCGGCAGCCGCACGCCTTCGGCCGCGGGGCCAGCGAGCTCGATGAACTGCTTGGAAGCGACGCCGTGGCTTTGGTACAGCGGCAGCTTGATTCCGAGTTGCTGGTAATTGCGCGTCACGATCGCCGGGCCTTGACCGAAGCCCGGATTGACCACGGCCTGCACGCCAGCCTTATTTTTGATGTTCGTGAGCTGTGGGGTCATATCGCTGTCGCGCGGCCCGTAGCTCTCCTCGGTGGCGATCGTGATACCCGCCTTGGGCGCGACAGCAACGCACTGGTCGTGCATCGACTTGCCGAAGGCATCGGTGCCCGAGATCATCGCGATCGTCGTCAGCTTACGGGTCTTGAGATCGGCAAAGATCTTCTCGCACGCCATCTTGTCGGTGTGCGGCGTCTTGAAAACCCACTTGCGCACGGGCTCGATGATCTGAATGGCGCCCGCCAATGAAATGAACGGAATATTGGCGTCTTCGAACACCGGGATCATGGCCAGGGTCGAGCCGGTGGTGCTGCCGCCCACCATGGCGAACGATCTTGTCTTCTTCCACCAGACGGGTGGCGAAGGTGCGCGCGTTATCGGCATTGCCGGCATCGTCATAAACGATGAGCTGCAATTTCTGGCCGTTCACGCCGCCTTTCGCATTGATCTCATCGACATAGATTTCCAGCGTCTTCTTTTCCGGATCGCCGAGGAACGAGGCCGGTCCGGTCACCGACAGGACGGCGCCGATTTTGATTTGCGCGGATGCCGGCAGCCCGGCACTGAGCAGGGCGACAAAGGCCAATCGCAGCGGTCTGCGGTAATAGAGTTGTAATGCCCTCATGGGATTCCCCCGTTTATCAGACTTTGATTTTCGATAATATTGCATAACAGAGCGGTCAAATACAGCGCTTGACCTAAATTCAAGGCAGGTTCCGCCCGCCGCAAGGGGATAGTGCCCAGGCGCTGGCGCGGAATCTGTTCGCTGGAGCAATGCGATGACGATATCGAGCACGGTACGGCTCGCGGCCGTTGTCTACCAATCCGGCTTCAAAATCGATGATTTCCTGACCCGCCTCGCCAATTTGCTGCACGCGGATCAGATCAAGGTGGCCGGGGTTTTGCAAGAAAATGCGCGTGACGTCGCCGGCTTCTGCTCGGCGATGACCCTCGTCGACCTCACGTCGCGCGAGCCGTTTCCGGATTTCCCAAGACCTTGGATCGCAGGCCGAGGGCTGCCGGCTCGATGCGCGCGGAATCGCCGAAATCGGCGCCGCTGCTCGAGCGGACGCTCGATCAAGATGTCGAACTGATTATCCTGAACCGGTTTGGCAAAGCGGAAGCGGAGGGCAGGCGGCCTCCGCTCGGCCTTTGTGCGCGCCATGGAAGCCGGCATTCCGACGGTGACAGCGGTAAGGGAGCCTTATACCGAGGCATGGTCGCAATTCCACGGGCGGCTTGCCGATCGATCTCGCGGCGGATCTAGACGCTGTCCACGCCTGGTGCCGAGAATCGGTGCGGCAGCTGAGAGCGACGCGGCGCAGCGAATTGTCGCCAACCGGCTAAACGCAGGGCCTCCGCCATGGGTGAAAGCGAAATCGCCGCGATCGGCATCGTGACCGTGTCCGATCGCGCCAGCGCCGGAACCTATCGGGATACGAGCGGCCCGGCCATCGAAGAGTTCCTGCGCGAGGTGGTGACGACGCCTTGGCGTGCCGTGCGGCGTCTGGTTCCCGATGGAATCGACAGCGTGCGCGACGTGCTGATCGATCTCGCCGATCGCGAGCGTTGCGATTTGATCTTCACCGACCGGCGGCACCGGACCGGCGCCGCGCGATCTCACGCCCGAAGCCACGGCCGCCGCCTGCACGCGCATGATGCCGGGGTTCGGCGAGCTGATGCGAATGGAAAGCTTGAAGCAGGTGCCGACCGCGATCCTCTCGCGTCAGACCGCCGGCATCCGCGGCGCGAGCCTGATCGTCAATCTGCCCGGCCGGCCGACCTCGATCCGCTTCACGCTGCAGGCGGTGTTTCCGGCCATTCCCTATTGCCTGGATTTGATCGGCGCCGGCCGCATCGAGACGGACCCCGCGCGATGCAAGGCATTTCGGCCGCCACAGTAGGTCACATCAACTCGCCGCCGGCGACCACAATGCTCTGCCCGTTGATCGAGGCGGACGACGGCAGGCAAAGCCAGCCGACCGCCTCGGCCACCTCGTCCGGGCGGATCAAACGCCCTTGTGGATTGTGCGCGGTCAGTTCGCGCAACGCCTGCTCCTGCGTGCGGCCGGTCTTGGCGACGATATTGCCGACAGCTTCGGCGACGATCTCGGTGTCGGTATAGCCGGGACAAACCGCGTTCACCGTCACGCTGGTCTGCGCCAGTTCGCGCGCCAAAGCGCGCGTGAGGCCGATGAGCCCGTGCTTGGCGGCGCAATAGGCGGCGACATAGGCATAGCCGGTAAGGCCGGCGGTGGACGCAACATTGACGATGCGGCCGTAGTCGCCCTTGGTCATCTGCTTAACGATAGCGCGGATGCAGAGAAACGGGCCGGTGACGTTGATGTCCATCACCCGATTCCAATCCGCAAGCTCAGTCCGGTGAATTGGCGCCGCGGTGGCGATGCCGGCATTGTTGACCAGAATGTGCGGCGGTCCGAACGTGTCGGCCGCGCGCGCGAAGGCGGCGGCGATCTGGTCGGCTTGCGCGAGATCGACGGCGACCGCCTGCGCCTTGCCGTTAAAGGCTTTCTTGAGCGTAGCGGCCTGCTCGCGAAGGCGCGCTTCGTTGCGGCTCATCAGCGTCACATCGGCGCCGCGCCGCGCCAAGGCGCTAGCGATTGCGGCGCCGATTCCGCGCGACGCCCCGGTCACCACCGCATGCTTGCCGCGCAGCACGGTTTCCGTCGGAGTGTTCATTTCCGCAGTATGGCACCGTAACCGACCTCGTCCTTGACCAACCTCAAGCGAATTCGCCTTGCTTTTTGGCGCGGCTTTCCCCACGTCCGTTGTCTTGACGTTCGTCAACCATGCGCCGCGGGCCGTCGGCTAAAGAGCCGATATGAAAAAGATGGATATGTCGCAATATCTTGGCCCCGGCCGTCTTCATCGACAGTGGCCACCCGCAAGTCATCGCGTTCGCGAAGAAAACGACGGCCAGGCGCAACCGACCAGCGCGAGGCGGCTCCTGCGGCTTTACGGCGCCGTCCGCGACGGCATCATATACGACCCTTATGTCGATCTCGCCGATCCGGCCAACTATCGGGCGAGTGGCGTGCTCGCCGCTGGTCGCGCCTTCTGCATTGGCAAATCGGCGCTGTTGGCGGCGAGCGCGCGCGTCGATCGGCATTCCGGCCCGTGTCGGTTATGCCGACGTGCGCAACCATCTCACGTCGCCTCGGCTTCTACGAAAAAGACCAAAACCGACAGATTTATCTGTGGCATTCCTACACCGAACTTTACTGTCCGGGCGCTGGGTCAAGGCGACGCCCGCTTTTGATCGCGCACTGTGCGACCGGGTCGGGCTGAAAACGCTCGAATTCGACGGCGAAACCGACTCGCTGTTGCAGCCGTTCGACCGCTCCGGCCGCCAGCATATGGAATACCTGAACGATCGCGGCGTCTTTTGCCGACGTGCCGTTCGACACCATTAAAGCCGATTTTCTTGAAAACTATCCGCGCCTGATGAGCGGCCACCGGCCTAGCCGGCGACTTCCGTTCGGAAGCCGTCGCGCAGACCATGGACACCATCCGAAAGACAACGCCGGCTAAGCGCTCACTTCACCAGCTTGCGGCCGGTGACGGCTTCGAGGTTCTTGTAGAAGATCTTGTCGCTGGTCGCCTTGTCGAGCTTGAGCCCCTCCAGAATCCGCAAGGTTTCGCGCGGATACATGGCGCCATTCTCGGGATCGAACGGGCAATCCGATGCGAACACGATCTTATCGATCGGGAAGAATTCCAGACCGCACTTGGTCGCCGGCGTCGCCCCGAAAACCGCGGTATCGGCGTAGAAATCCTGCTTAAAATAGTCGAGCGGGCGCTTCTTCAGGCTCATGCGCAGCGCGACATAGTCCTCGTCGGTGGTGCGCGAACCGAGCACGTCCCAGCCCGGGCCAATGCGGCCCTCGAGCATCGGCACGATGCCGCCGAAATGATGCGTGATGATCTTCAGGTTCGGATGGTTGTCCATGATCTTGGAGAACACCAGGCGCGCCATCGCGGTCGCGGTTTCGTACGACCAGCCGAACGTCCACCAAATCTCATAGAGCGATTTCTGCTCGTCGGCATAGTCCGGCACATCGGCGCCACGCGCCGGATGCAGCCAGATCGGCTTGCCGAGCTCGTTCATCTTTTTCCAGAACGGCAGATATTGCGGCCGGTCGATCGGCTTGCCGGCGACGTTGGTGTAGATCTGCACGCCGAGCGCGCCGAGCTTATTGATGGCGCGCTCCGCTTCGGCGACGCCGGCGTCCGGCGCGTCGAGCGAAACCTGCGCGATCCAGCCGGGGAAGTGCTGGCTTTCCTTCGCGCATAGTTCGGCAAACCCGTCGTTGATGATGCGAGCAAATTCGTCGATCTCTTGCGGGCTCTTGGCTAATTTTTCGATCGGCGGCTGCGGATAGGCGATGATCTGCTGGTAGTCCTTGTGGGTATCGATGATCCGCTTACGCGCATCGAGGTCGTAGAGCGGCGGAATCGCGCGCACGCGCTTGCCCATGTCCTTATACTGACCGGCAACTTCGAGCATTTTGTCAAAGAATTTTTTCGGGAAAAAGTGCGTGTACGCGTCGATCCGCATGAGGGTTCCTCCAGGCAGGGAAATTATCGCACGTCGGCTTATTTCGTGTCGACCGCAGGGACTTCGGCAGGCGCCACCCGGCACAACAGCGCACGCAACTGATAGGTGCCCATCGCCGGATCATAGGGCGGCTGATTATCGGTCAACAGATTGGCATTTGACGTCCACACACCGTACTCCGGCGCTGATTGCTCGGGAAACCACCAACCGTGCTGGACGTGGATGACCCGCGGATCGATTCCCTTCGCTGAGCTTGGCCTTTTGCCGGATCCGGCCGCGCTTGGTTTCGATCCACATCCACGCCCCGTTGACGATGCCGAGGCGTGCCGCCGTATCGGGGTGGATTTCCGCCACCGGATCGCGATGCGCCTTGCGCAGCTTTTCGATCTGGCGATGCTCCGAATTGAAGAAGTGTGAAATCCGCCCGCCGGTCGTGAGCACCAGCGGAAAGTGCGCAGCAATCTCGGGTGTGCTGATCGGGCTTTCCGGCGGTTCTTGATAAGAGGGCAACGGCGCATAGCCAAGTTGTTCGAACCGCGTGGAATAGAGTTCGATCTTGCCGGTCGGTGTCTTGAACCCGCCGTCCCGGTATTTATGGTATTTGAACGGAACCTTTATGAACCCCTTCTGCTTGAGCTCATCGAAGGTGATATCGAGACCGCCACCGGCGAGCATCGCATCGAGCACATCTTTCACCGGCTCGGTACAGACGGGAAGCTTCATGCGTCGCGCCAGCGCGACGAACATTTCCTCGTCCGACTTGCACTCGCCGATCTGCACCGACTTCTGCTGCGCGAGCACGACATTGGCGGCGACCGTCGGCAGGCCGACCAGTTGATCAAGCTCGGGCCACGACGCCGCCGGCAACACGATGTCGGCAAGCTCGCGCGGTCGGCGTCATGAACAGGTCGGCGCAGACCATGAAATCGAGCTTCATCAAGGCATCATAGACATCCGACGAATTGGCATAGGTCGTGAGCGTGTTGTTGCCGAACACCAGGAAGGCCTTCACCGGATAAGGTTTGCCAGTGCGCATCGCTTGCAGCAGCGTCGGGATATGGGCGGCCGGCAAGTCGGCGCCCTCTCCGCCGAGCAGCTTGAAGCGGTCGGCGCCGAGCCGCTTGGCGTTTGCTTCCGGCGTGAGGTTCTCGATCAGGCTCGGGAAGCGGCCGAGCCCATGCATCCCGAACACCCAGCCGCCCGGCACGTCGATATTGCCGGTGAGCGCCGGCAGCATGGAGACGGCACGTATGGTCTGGATGCATTTCGGCGTGTGTTCGATGGCGCAGCCCCAATCCAGCAAGGCCGGCTTGGTGCGGGCGAACAGGCGCGCGGCGGCGCGGATCTTGTCGGCAGCGATCCAGGTGATCGGCTCGGCCCACTCCGGTGTGAATTCTTTTACATGTGCGGCAAGTTCGGCGAAGCCGTGCGTCCACTGCGTGACGAAGGGTTCGTCATAGAGTTTCTCATCGATGACGACATGAAGCATCGCAAGCGCAAGCGCATCGTCGGTGCCAGGCCTGATCTGCAGCCAGAGATCCGCCTTTTCGGCGAGCACTGTGCGTCGCGGATCGACCACGATGGTCCGTGGATTGTGCGCAAGCGCTTCCCATACATTAAAGCGCGTCTCGCCGTCCGGCCCCGACAGCACCGGGTTATGACCCCAAAACAGGATGCAAGCCGGCGGCACCTCACCGGTGTAATCGCTGACCGGGAAGTCGCCGAAGGTTAGAATCGAGGTGTTCACCCGCGGATGGAAGCATTGGGCAAAGCCCGGCTCGCACCAGTTGGGGGTGCCAAGCGCATGGCCAAAGCGCGACACCCAGCGGATATGATGGCGGCCGGTGCCAGTACCGAGAGCGATGGCCTCGGGTCCGTACTGGTCCCGGATGGCGAGCAGGCGCTGGGAGATCTCGTCGAGAGCATCGTCCCAGGAGATGCGCTCCCACTCACCGGACTGGCGTTTGCCTTTGCGTCGCAGCGGATATTTCAGCCGATCCGGGTGGTAGACAAGGTCGGTCGTCACCGTCCCGATTGGACACAGGCGGCCATGATTGAGCGGCGACTCGCGATCGCCCTCGACCTTCAGCAACACGCCATCCCGCACATGCAGCATTACGCCACACCCGCCGTGGCAACTGCGGCAGACACTCTTGAGCACCGTGGTGGCCGAATCGTTGGATATCAAACTAGGCTGGTGAGTGTTCATGTATGCAATCTATTGCCTGGCTTGGGTCAGATGGGGGGCCTAACACGTTCCGCCAACGTGCAAGATAGGCCCATTTCACGCTACTTTAGCTTGATTTCAGTCAAGGAAAAGATTGCGCCGGAAGACGTCTAGTGCCGCCGCGGACCTCTCATGACAGGTCGGCCCAACTGGCCTGGGTGGGCCAACCGCGACAGGTGACTCCAGCAAGTCTACTTACTAAGATATTGTCGTGGCCATTATCAGCGCATGGTTGCAGCCATAGAAATACGGGCAGCGCAATCAAAAAATGAAACCGAGGAAGCGGAGGGAAACCCAATGATGTTCAGATATACGACCGGCGCGATTGCCGCGCTCGCCATCGGCGCGCTCGCCGCGGGCAGCGCATTTGCGCAAGATACCGTCAAGATCGGCCTTGTCGTGTCGATGACGGGGCAGCAGGCGTCGACCGGCAAGCAGATCAAGGCCGCCGTCGATCTCTACATGAAGCAGCACGGCGACACCGTCGCCGGCAAGAAAATCCAAGTCATCCTACGCGATTCCGGCAGCGTGCCCGATAACACCAAGCGGCTGGCGCAGGAATTAATCGTCAACGACAAGGTCAGTGTGATCGCCGGTTTCGAGATCACGCCGGCCGCGCTCGTGGTCGCCCCGCTCGCCACCGAAGCCAAGGTGATCGAGCTCGTCATGGCGGCAGGCACCTCAATCATCACCGAAAAATCGCCCTACATCGTGCGCACCAGCTTCACCGTGCCGCAGTCATGCGTCATCGTCGCCGACTGGGCGGCAAAGAATAAGATCAAGAAGGTCGTCACCATCGTCTCCGATTATGCGCCGGGCTTCGACGCGGAGAAGTCGTTCACCGAACGCTTCAAGGCAGCCGGCGGTGAAGTTGCCGAGGCGATCAGGGTTCCGCTCGCCAATCCGGACTTTGCGCCGTTCCTGCAACGCGCCGCCGACGCCAAGCCGGACGCCATCTTCATCTTCGTGCCGTCCGGTCAAGGCGGCACCTTCATGAAGCAATTCGCCGAGCGCGGCCTCGACAAGGCCGGCATCAAGCTGATCGGCCCGGGCGACGTGACCGACGACGACCTGCTTCCCACCATGGGCGACGCTGCGATCGGAACGGTGACCGCGCACTTTTATTCGGCCGATCACAATTCGCCGCTGAACAAGGCCTATGTCGCCGCCTTCGAGAAGGCCAACAACTTCCGCCCGGCCTTCATGTCGCTCGGCGGCTATGACGGCATGCACCTCATCTACGAGGCGCTCAAGAAGACCGGCGGCAAGGCTGACGGCGACTCGCTGATCGCGGCGATGAAGGGGATGAAATGGGAAAGCCCGCGCGGGCCGATCCAGATCGATCCCGAGACCCGCGACATCATCCAGAACATCTACGTTCGCAAGGTCGAGAAGAAGAACGGCCAACTCTACAATGTGGAGTTTGCCACCTTCGAAGCCGTCAAGGATCCGGTGAAGGCGGCGGCGAAGAAATAGTATAAAGACCCTGACGCGCGCGGCGACCGAGCGTCGCCGCGCGCGCATTTTGCCGGGCGTCGGTCATCAATCGCCGGCACCGAATAGGTAATCTTGCAGCCGAGCACGTCTCTCTAGGAGCAAGCCGAAATCGCGGCGCGAATATGCTAACAATTCTCTTCGACGGAATTGCCTACGGCATGCTGCTGTTCGTGCTCGCATCCGGGCTTGCGGTGACGCTCGGATTGATGAATTTCGTCAATCTCGCGCACGGTTCCTTCGCCATGGCGGGCGGCTACATCACCGTTGTGCTGGTCAACCGCCTCGGTATTCCCTTCTTCGCGTCATTGCCGATCGCCTTTCTCGTGAGCGCCGTCCTCGGATTAATCTTCGAGCGTACGCTCTACGTCCACGTCTACCGCAAAAGCCATCTCGACCAGGTATTGTTCACGATTGGTCTCGTCTTCATGTCGGTGGCGGCGGTCGACTACGTCATGGGTTCCAGTCAAGTATTCGTGCAGGTGCCGAGCTCTTTGCAAGGCAAGTTCGACATTTATGGAATTGGCATCGGGCGCTATCGGCTGCTGATCATTGCCATTTGCGGACTGCTGACGGTTGCGCTGCAATTTATCCTCGCCTACACGCGCTTCGGCAGCCGCTTGCGCGCCTCCGTTGACGACAGCCGCGTCGCGCGCGGGCTCGGCATCAACGTCAATCGGATATTCGCGTTCACCTTCGCCTTTGGGTCGGGACTGGCCGGTCTCGGCGGCGCACTCGGCGCCGAAATATTGGGACTCGATCCGACCTTCCCGCTCAAATTCATGATTTACTTTCTGATCGTGGTAACGGTCGGGGGTACATCGAGTATCACCGGCCCGTTTTTCGCCTCGCTCGTGCTCGGCATCGGCGACGTCGCCGGCAAGTACTATGTCCCGACGCTCGGTTCTTTCGTCATCTACACCATCATGATCGTCGTGCTGATCTGGCGGCCGCAGGGATTGTTCTCCCGCGCGGCATCGCGATGAGGCGCCCGGCATGATACCCGCTCCTTCCACCATCCGCGCCGCCACCGAGTGGCTCTCCGCCCGCGCCCGCTGGCATCCGCTCGAGATCGTGTTCTGGCTTGTCGCGTTTGCCGCGATCTACCTGTTGCCGGACCGTCATCTCATCCTCACCGAGATCGCCTGGCTCGGACTGTTCGCGCTTTCGCTCGACCTGATCCTCGGCTACGCCGGCATCATTTCGCTGGGGCACGCCGCCTTTTTCGGCTTTGGCGCCTACACCGCCGCGCTTCTTGCCAAGCACGAAATCATCAACGAGCCGGTGCTGGCATTGCTCGTTGCCGGCCTCGCCGCGATGGCGCTCGGTTTCGTCACCAGCTTCCTGGTGTTGCGCGGCTCCGACCTGACGCGGCTGATGGTGACGCTCGGCGTGGCACTTCTGCTGCGTGAACTGGCGAACCGCTACGGCTGGCTCACCGGCGGCGCCGATGGTCTGCAGGGCGTGATCATACGGCCAGTGCTCGGAATGTTCCGTTTCGATATGTTCGGCCACACCGGTTACACTTATTGCGTGACAGTGCTGTTCCTGCTTTTCCTGATTTCGCGCCGGCTGGTGAATTCACCTTTCGGCCTCTCGCTTATGTCGGTGAAGGGCAATCCGCTGCGATCAGCGGCGATCGGTATTTCGGTCGATGCCCGCTTGGTTGCGATCTACACCGTCGCCGCCGGCTATGCAGGCATCGCCGGCGCGCTGCTAGCGCAGACGACGGCTTTCGCCTCGCTCGAAATGTTCTCATTCGATCGCTCGGCCGATCTTCTGCTGGTGCTGATCATCGGTGGCGCCGGCTATCTCTATGGCGGCTTGATCGGTGCGGTCATCTTCAAGGTGATGCAGGACTATCTGTCGGCACTGACGCCGCAATACTGGCCGTTTTGGATCGGCCTCGTCCTGGTGGTGATCGTGCTGGTCGGCCGCGATCGCATCACGTCGTGGACGGCGCCCATCCGCCGCATCGCAGCACGCCTGGATTGGCGAGCGTTGGCGCGCCGCTCGGCCGCCTCGCCGACTGAAGGGCATTGACGATGACCGTGGTGCTGGAAACGATCAATCTGGCGAAACGGTTCACCGGCATCATCGCGGCCAATGACGTTTCGTTGCGGATTGAGAAGGGTGCCCGGCACGCGCTTATCGGGCCGAACGGCGCCGGCAAGACCACCTTGATCAATCTGCTTACCGGCGTGCTGCGCCCAACCGGCGGCCGTATTCTGCTCGACGGCGAAGACATCAGCGAGCTTCCTACGCACAAGCGGGCGCGGCTTGGGATCGTCCGTACTTTCCAGATCAATCAGCTGTTCGGCGACCTGACGCCACTCGAGACCATCGGACTGGCGGTATCCGAACGGCGCGGGCAAGGCCTCGACTGGTGGCGAATCGTCGGCAGCCGGCCGGATCTTGTGACCGAGGTGGTCGAAATCCTGGAGCGTTTTCACCTCACCGACGTAATCCACGAGCGTACCGCCGTGCTGCCCTACGGCAAACAACGGCTATTGGAAATCGCGGTCGCAATCGCCTGCCGCCCCCGCGTGCTGCTGCTCGATGAGCCAGCGGCCGGGGTTCCCGAGGACGAGCGGCACGAAATTCTGGCCGCCGTTGCGGCATTGCCCGCCGATGTTACCGTACTGCTGATCGAGCACGACATGGACATCGTGTTCTCGTTCGCCGATCGCATTTCCGTGCTTGTCAGCGGCGCGCTATTCGTCGAAGGCAGCCCCGAAGAGGTCGCCCGCGATCCCCGCGTCAAGGCTGTCTATCTCGGCGAGGAGGCGGTCGATGCCTGACCTGCTGAATGTCGAACGGCTGACGGCCGGCTACGGCGAGGCGGTTGTCCTGACTGACGTCAGCTTCACGATCGCCGAAGGCCAGGCGCTAGCGCTGCTCGGCCGCAACGGCATGGGCAAGACCACGCTGGTCAATTCGATTGTCGGCGTCACTCGTCACATCAGCGGCACCATCAGTCTCGACGGCCGCGATATCACCGGTTTGCGTCCGGACCAGCGCGCGCATGCCGGCATCGGCTGGGCGCCGCAGGAGCGCAATATCTTCCGCTCGCTGACAGTCGAAGAGAACATGACCGCGGTCGCGCGGCCGGGACCGTGGACGCTCGCCAAGGTCTACACCTTGTTCCCGCGCCTGGCCGAGCGCCGCCGCAATCTCGGGAACCAGCTGTCGGGCGGCGAGCAGCAGATGCTCGCGGTCGCCCGCGCGCTCATCCTCAATCCGCGCATCATACTGCTCGATGAGCCACTGGAAGGGCTCGCGCCGATCATCATCGAAGAATTACTGACCGCCTTGCGCAAGATCATCCGCGAGGAAGGTCTTTCGGCGATCCTCGTGGAGCAGAACGCGCAAAAGATTCTGGGCGTGACGGATCGAGCCATCATCGTCGAGCGCGGCAATATCGTCTATCAGGGCGCTAGCGCCGCGCTCAAGGCCGACCGTGCGCTCTTGGAAACCTATGTGGGCGTCACGGATGCAAGTAGCGTTGAGCGCAAAGCGCGGCGCGACGCGCGCCGATCGACATCCGCGCCGGGGGCCGGGGCCGGCTGACACGCGCCCGCGCGCGCGACATGGATCGCACCGGCCGCGCCGAAGATAGCGATCTTAGAAAAACGCTTGGATCCCGGTTTGCGCGCGGCCGAGGATGAGGGCGTGGATGTCGTGGGTGCCCTCGTAGGTGTTGACCGTCTCCAGGTTCGCCAGCACGCGCATCACGTGATATTCCTCCGAAATGCCGTTGCCGCCGTGCATGTCACGCGCGAGCCGCGCCACCTCGAGCGCCTTGCCGCAGTTGTTGCGTTTCATCAGCGAGATCGACGGCGGCGCCGCCTTGCCCGCCTCCAGCATGCGGCCGAGCCGCAGCGCGCCCGTAGCCCGAGCGCGATCTCGGTCTGCATGTCGGCGAGCTTCTTCTGAATGAGCTGATTGGCGGCGAGCGGGCGGCCGAACTGCTTGCGGTCGAGCACGTATTGGCGCGCGCGATGCCAGCAGAACTCGGCGGCGCCCATGGCGCCCCAGGCGATGCCGTAGCGCGCATTGTTGAGGCAGCCGAATGGGCCGGCCAGTCCCCGCACGTTCGGCAATAGATTGTCTTCCTGAATGACGCAGTCTTCCAGCACGATCTCGCCGGTGATGGAGGCGCGTAAGGAAAGCTTGCCCTCGATCTTGGGCGTCGAAAAACCTTTGGTGCCGCGCTCGACCAGGAAGCCGCGGATAACGTTGTCGAGCTTGGCCCACACCACCGCCACGTCGGCGACCGGGGCATTGGAGATCCAGGTCTTGGCGCCGTTGAGCTTGTAGCCGCCGGCGACCTTCTCGGCGCGCGTTACCATCGAGCCGGGGTCGGAGCCGTGGTCGGGCTCGGTCAGCCCGAAGCAGCCGATCAGCTCGGCGCTGGCGAGCTTGGGCAGGTACTTACGCCGCTGCGCCTCGCTGCCATAGGCATGGATCGGATACATCACCAGCGAGGACTGCACCGACATGGCGGAGCGGTAGCCTGAATCGACGCGCTCCAATTCGCGCGCGATCAGGCCGTAACAGACATAGCCCAAGCCGGCGCCGCCGTACTCTTCTGGGATGGTCGGGCCGAGCAGGCCGAGCTTGCCCATCTCGGGCAGCATCTGCGCGATCGTAGGTCTCGTCGCGATAGGCCGCGACGATGCGCGGCATCAGATAGTCCTGCGCAAAGCCGCGCGCGGTGTCGCGCACCATGCGCTCCTCTTCGGCGAGTTCGCCTTCCAGATCGAGCGGGTCCTCCCACTGGAAGTCCTTGTCCTTCAGCAGCGCGGGCTTGCCCGCGCGGCTCTCCGCCGCTTGCGACATAACCTACTCTCCCTCAACAACGTGTGGCGTGGGGCCGCTCGATCGTCGACGCGCTCGCCGAGCATATCATTTTGCGTACCCACCGGCCGTTTGCCCTCGCCAACGCGGCGATTGCATGAGACACGGAGCGGAATCTCTATTGCGAATGCCCCAAATCCCAATTGCCGGTGTTGACCAAAGTCAAAGAAAGAACGGATTCATATCTGGTCGCAATCCATAGGGTGAGTTCCGTCCAATTGAATTCGCACCGAAAAAACAAGCCGAGGGTAACGCGGAGCAAGACCTCGCTACTCCGCTGCTTTTGCGCGCCGCTGCTTGCCAACAAGCAGTGGTCCAAACGATGCGGCGAAGCCAAAAAATGCGATGCACCAGGCAATCGCTGTGATGTCCAGTAACAATCCGCTCCATGCTGGTTCCAATGAGGAGCAGATCCGTGCGAGCGCCGGCGATCACGATCGCCGCATAGATCGCCTGCGTCGCCGCCGAAGCCACGAGCGCGTTGCCGGTATGGCCGAGGCTGGCGCGGGTCATCACCGCGAGCGTCATCGTGCCTGCCGCCCCAACGGTCCAGGCATGGGTGCCGGCGTCTACCATAATGAAGTCGAGCGCCGCCGCGCTGGCGAGCAGAAACCCGAACGGCACAAAGGCGTAACCGACGTGCAGAATAAGCACCAGCCGATCGCGCCAAGTCCGGTCTCCGGCCCAGCGCGCCAATCGCACGATATTCAGTGCGGCGGTGACGGCGAGCGCGGCAGCGGTCAGTCGTCCGATGGGCTGCGCGATCCACAATGCCAGCGTCGCGGCACTGAAGCCGATCACCGCGACGTCGAAGCGCGCGAACGGTGCCGGCAGCCGGCCCGGATTCTCGCGCGCCAGCCAGTTACGGGTGAAGCTCGGGATGATACGGCCGCCGATCACCACGAGGAGCAACACGATCGCGGCGATGCCGATGCGGGCACCGTATTCGGCAGTGCCGTTAGTATGCGCCTCGAGATGAAACGCGATGTTGCCGGCGAGCAGCAACGTCACCATGGCGATGACCCTGAGGTTTCGCCAATTCTTGCCGGCCACAATCTCGCGCGCCGTAGCGGCGATGACCAAGATCAGAAAGCTGACGTCAATGATCGCGGCTGCCAGCCAGCCGATCTCGGCGGAAAACGTGACGCCGATGCGGCCCACCAGCCAGACCGCAAACAGCACCAGCAACGGCATGCCTTGGATCGGCAATCGTCCGGTCCAATTCGGAATGGCGGTGAGCAGGAACCCGGTCACCACCGCCGGCAGATAGCCGTACAGCATTTCGTGGACGTGCCAATCGACCGGCGACAAGGCCGTGCGCAATTCCAGCTCGCCGGCAAACATCGGCAGCCAGGCCAGCACGGCCAGCCCCGCATAGATGGCGCCGAACAGGAAGAACGGCCGGAAGCCGTAGGACAGCAGGACCGGCCCCCGATGGGCCCTAAGACGAGCAACCGCGTTCATGACGCCTCCCCTTTGTCGCCCGTGCTTTTTCGCCGCTATGCGCGTCGATAATTCTATTCGCGGCCACCGCCCTAAGCCCTAGCCGCGCAAGGCATGCTCGAAGGCGCGCTGCAGGCAGGTCGAGCCGGGATCCGGTGACCTGTTCAGCAGACCCATCAGCGTGACCCATTCCTCGTCGGTGGCTTCGTTGGCGTAGCGCTGCACCGCTTGGGTGACATAGGTCGCAAGATCGAGCCCATCGGCGGCGGCCAGTTCTTGCGCCGCCGTCAGCAATTTCAGATCGCCCGCGCTCAGAATCGTTTCGAGCGCCGTGGTTTCGTCGGTCAGACTGGCGAGCAAATCACCGAGCATGATCACGGCCGCCCCTCAATGCACGCGCAGCGCTTCGGCGCCGGCCAGTTCGACGCCTTCGATGCGCGCCGCCGACACAAGCCGCGCGATATATTGCGCGTCGGCCCGCCGCCGCACGCTCTCGCGCAGATAGTCGGCGATGCGGCCGGCAACCACCTCATAGGGCAGCGTCCGGCCTTCGTGCTTGCGATCGAGCCGGATGACATGGAAGCCGTAGCGGGTCGCGATCGGCGTCCTCGCACAATTGACCGGGTTCGAGCGCGATGAGCGCCTGCTCGAACTCGGGCGTCGTTTGCCCGGTGGTGATCTGCCCGAGATTGCCGCCCTGCGCCGCCGACGGGCAACGCGAATGCGCCTGCGCCAGCTCGGCAAACCGTTCCGGGTGCTCACGCAGCTCGGCAAGCGACCGCGGCGGCATCGGCGCGCGCCTGTGCGTAAGCTTGCGCGTCCGCGGGCAGCGCCGCGAACAGGATATGCGCGGCCTCGTAGATGTCGGCCGAGCGGAAGCGCGCGCGATTATTTTCGTAATAACGCCGGCAGGTCTCCTCGTCCGGCTCGGGAACCGTGACCTCGCGCTCGATCAGACCGCGGATCATCGCTTCCTCGTCGGTCTCGCGGCGTCCGCTGGCATCGCTCATCGGCTGCGGCGCGATCCCGACGCGGCGCGCCTCCTGCAGCAAAAGCTCGCGAACGACGAGCGCGCGCGCGGCCTGCTGCCAGGCCGCAATCGGTTTCGGCGCCGCATGATGCTGCATTTCGCGCACGATCGCGTCGCGGGCAATCGAGATGCCATTGACGCTGACGGCAGCCGGACGCCCCGCCGGAATTTGCGCGTGGGCCGAGCAGGCTCATCGCGGCCACTCCGCGGACATAACCCCGCGCGATCCGCCGCGTGCGCACCACCTGATAGCCGCGCCGGCCGAGATACCAGATCGGCGCGCTCCAGACGTGCACCAGGCGGGTGAACGGGAACACCAGGAAGATCGTCATGCCGAGCGCGAGATGCAGCTTGAACAGCAGCGGCACATCGAGGATCAGCGCGGAGACGCCCGGTTGCAGCAGCAGAATGCCCTGCGCCCAGGTCATGAACGTCATCATCACATGGCCGTCGAGGTGCTGCAGCGAGATGTAGATGGTGGCCAGGCCCAGCGTGAGCTGGGCATAGAGCAGCAGCAGGACCGCGATGTCGCCGAACGAGGACGTGGTGCGGATGCGCGCGTCGAACAGCCGGCGATGCACCAGCAGCGTAATGCCGACGAAGCACATGACGCCGGAGACACCGCCGATGCTGATCGCCATCCACTGCTTGAAGGTGTGCGAGATGCCGAGCGCCTCGAAGATCCAGATCGGCGTCAGCAATCCGCCGAAATGGCCGAGGAAGATGACCAGGATGCCGACGTGGAACAGGTTCGAACCCCAGGTCAGCTGCCGGCGGCGCAGAAGCTGGCTCGATCCGCTGCGCCAAGTGTACTGCTCGCGGTCGAAGCGCACCCAGACTGCCGAGCAGGAACACGGTCAGGCAGAAATAGGGATACCAGCCGAACACGATGTAGATGATCAGTTCGCGCATGATCGTTGTCCTCATTGGCGCGGCAAGATCGGGCGGGTTGAGCGGCTGGCATGTCCGGCGCCGGACGTAGTCCGCCGCGGACACGGGCGATCAGCCCGTCTTTGCAGCTATCGGCGGCGCCGGGACCGAAGTTGACCGGCTCGTCCTCCCAGGCGGCATCGAGCGCCGCGAGATCGTTGGCGTCCGGATCGGGCAGCGCGAGCAGAGCCGAGACCTCGTCATCCTTCGGCTTTGCGGCCGCGAGCGCGACCAGCGCGCGGAACACCGCTTCGTAGGCCGACTTGCGCTTGCGCAGGCGCTCCGCCATGGCGGCGAAGATGTGGGCCGGCTGGCCCAGCGTGTCGCAGGCTTCCTTCGCCGGCAGCAGCGACAGATATTCCAGGAACAGCGGCACGAAATCCGGCAGTTCGGCCGCGCTCATGAACAAGTTGTTGTTCTCGTATTGCGTCTTGAGGTCGATCATGGCCTGGCCGCGGTCGCGGCTTTCGCCGTGCACATGCTCGAACAAATGCAGCGACAGCGAGCGCGTGCGGTCGAACAGCAGCACGTAACGCTCCTGCAGGTCGTAGAGATCGCCGGTGGCGAGCTCGGTCAGCAATTTGTGCAACTGGTCGCGCTGGCCGAACGGGATCGCCGTTTCCTTCTCGAGCACCTCGCTGATTTCGCCGCACGCCTGTTGCAGTTCTTGCGTCGGATAGGTCAGCAACGCCGACAGCGCCTTCAAGCTCTTGAGCATCACACGACCTCCATCGGCGTCTTGGCGCGCTTGGGCGTGCCGAACAGATTGGTTTCGGTCGTGCCGCCGGAGCAGCCATTGCCGAACGAGAAGCCGCACGAGCCGCGCAGGTCGTAGGCGTCCTCGTTGATCTCGCGATGCGCGGTCGGGATGACAAAGCGATCCTCGTAATTGGCGATCGCCATGGTCTGGTACATGTCCTCGATGGCGAGCGCGCTGAGGCCGACGCGTTTGGCGATCGCCTCGTCGATCACGCCGTCGACGGTCTTGGCGCGCATATAGGCGCGCATCGCCAGCATGCGTTCGAGACCGAGCGCCACCGGCTCTTCCTTGCCGGCGGTGAGCAGATTGGCGAGGTACTTGAGCGGGATGCGGAGCGAGCGCACGTCCGGCATCTGGCCGTCGTGGCCCATCTTGCCGGCGGCCGAGGCCGACTGGATCGGCGACAGCGGCGGCACATACCAAACCATTGGCAACGTTCGATATTCCGGATGGAGCGGGAACGCCACCTTCCACTCCATCGCCATCTTGTAGACCGGGGAGCGGCGCGCGCCTTCGAGCCAATTCTCGGAGATACCGTCGGCGCGCGCCTGCTCGATCACCGTCGGATCATGCGGATTGAGGAAGATGTCGAGTTGCGCCTGATAGAGATCCTGCTCGTCCGGCACGCTCGCCGCTTGCTCGATGCGGTCGGCGTCATAGAGCACGACGCCGAGATAGCGGATGCGGCCGACGCAGGTCTCCGAACACACCGTCGGCTGGCCGGCCTCGATGCGCGGATAGCAGAAGATGCACTTCTCGGATTTTCCGCTCGACCAGTTGTAATAGATCTTCTTGTACGGGCAGCCCGACACGCACATGCGCCAGCCGCGGCACTTGTCCTGGTCGATCAGCACGATGCCGTCTTCCTCGCGCTTGTAGATCGCGCCGGAGGGACAGGCCGCCACGCAAGCCGGATTGAGGCAGTGCTCGCACAGCCGCGGCAGATACATCATGAAGGTGTTTTCGAACTGGCCGTAGATTTCCTTCTGGATGCCTTCGAAATTGACGTCCTTCGAGCGTTTCGCGAATTCGGTGCCGAGGATTTCCTCCCAGTTCGGGCCCCACTCGATCTTCTCCATGCGCTGGCCGGTGATCAGCGAGCGCGGCCGCGCGGTCGGGAACGCCGACATCTCGGGCGCCGTTTGCAGATGCTCGTAATCGAAGGTGAACGGCTCGTAGTAGTCGTCGATCTCCGGCAGGTCGGGATTGGCGAAGATGTTCGCCAGGATCCGCCATTTCGAGCCGATGCTTCGGTTCGATCTTGCCGTTCTTCTTGCGACGCCAGCCGCCGTTCCAGCGCTCCTGGTTCTCCCAGTCCTTCGGGTAGCCGATGCCGGGCTTGGTTTCGACGTTATTGAACCAGGCGTATTCCATGCCTTCACGGCTGGTCCACACGTTCTTGCAGGTGACCGAGCAGGTGTGACATCCGATGCACTTGTCGAGATTCAGCACCATCGCGATTTGGGCGCGGATTTTCATCGTGCGAGCTCCATCTTGGGCGCGATGGCCAGAGGTTCGGGTTGATCGGCGGTCGGCTTATCGAGCCAGTCGACCTTCACCATCTTGCGAATGATGACGAATTCGTCGCGGTTGGTGCCGATCGTGCCGTAATAGTTGAAGCCGTAGGACAGCTGGGCGTAGCCGCCGATCATGTGGATGGGATTGACCACCGTGCGGGTCACCGAATTGTGGATGCCGCCGCGCTGTCCGGTAATTTCCGAGCCGGGCACGTTCACGATCTTCTCCTGCGCGTGATACATCAGGCACATGCCGTCCTTCACGCGCTGCGAGACGACGGCACGCGCCGTCAGCGCGCCGTTGATGTTGTAGGCTTCGATCCAGTCGTTATCGACGATGCCGGCCTTCTTGGCGTCGTTCTCGCTGATCCATACGATCGGCCCGCCGCGCGACAGCGTAAGCATCAGCAGATTGTCGGTGTAGGTCGAATGGATGCCCCATTTCTGGTGCGGCGTGATGAAATTGAGCACGATCTGCTTCTCGCCGTTCGGCTTGCTGTCGATGATCGGCTTGACCGTCTTGAGGTCGACCGGCGGGCGATAGACGCAGAGCGCCTCGCCGAAAGCCCGCATCCACAGATGGTCCTGATAGAGCTGCTGGCGGCCGGTGAGCGTGCGCCACGGGATCAGCTCGTGCACGTTGGTGTAGCTGGCGTTGTAGCAGACCTTCTCGGACTCCAGCCCCGACCAGATCGGCGACGAGATGATCTTGCGCGGCTGCGCCACCACGTCGCGGAAACGGATCTTCTCGTCCTCCTTCGGCAGGGCGAGATGGGTGTGTTCGCGGCCGGTGAAGCCGCCGAGCGAGGCCCAAGCCTTGACCGCGACTTCGCCGTTGGTTTCCGGCGCGAGCGAGAGGATCACTTCGGTGGCGTCGATATCGCTTGAGATGCGCGCGAGGCCTTTGGTCGCGCCCTCCTCGGTGACGACGCCGTTGAGCTTTTGCAGCAGCTCGACCTCGTGCTCGGTGTTCCAGCTCATGCCCTTGCCGCCATTGCCGAGCTTGCTCATCAGCGGACCGAGCGAGGTGAAACGCTTGTAGAGATTGGGATAATCGCGCTCGACCACGGTGACGGCCGGCATGGTCTTGCCGGGAATCGGCTCGACCTCGCCCTTCTTCCAGTCCTTGACGTCGAGCGCCTGGGCGATTTCGCCCGGGGTGTCGTGCATGATCGGCGTCATCACGACGTCTTTCTCGACGCCGAGCACTTCCGGCGCGACCTCGGAGAACTTCTTGGCGATCGCCTTGTAGATTTCCCAGTCGCTCTTGCATTCCCACACCGGATCGACCGCCGCGCTGAGCGGATGGATGAAGGGATGCATGTCGGAGGTGTTGAGGTCGTTCTTCTCGTACCAGGTCGCGGTCGGCAGCACGATGTCGGAGTAGACGCAGGTGGTCGACATGCGGAAATCGAGCGTGACCAGCAGGTCGAGCTTTCCTTGCGGTCCGTCTTCGTGCCAGACGACTTCCTTCGGCTTCACTTTTCCGGTTTGCGCCCAAGTCCTTGCCCTGCACGCCATGAGTGGTGCCGAGCAGATGCTTGAGGAAATATTCGTGGCCCTTGCCGGACGAGCCGAGAATGTTCGAGCGCCACACGAACATGTTGCGCGGCCAGTTGTCGGGATGATCCGGGTCCTCGCAGGCCAGCTGCAATTCGCCGGATTTGAGCGCCTTCGGCACATAGTCCTTGGGCTCGAGGCCGGCGGCCTGCGCCTTCTTGGCGAGATCGAGCGAGTTCTGCCGCAGTTGCGGCGCCGACGGCAGCCAGCCCATACGCTCGGCGCGCACGTTGTAGTCGATCAGCGCGCCGTCCCAGGGACCGGCCGGCGCGGTCGGCGAGATCAGCTCGTTGATGCCGACGGTCTCGTAGCGCCATTGATCGGTGTGCGCATAGAAGAACGAGGTGGAGTTCTGCTGGCGCGGCGGCCGTCCCCAGTCGAGCGCGAAGGCGAGCGGCAGCCAGCCCGACTGCGGCCGCAGCTTTTCCTGGCCGACATAATGCGACCAGCCGCCGCCGGATTGGCCGACGCAACCGCACAGCACCAGCATGTTGATGGCGCCGCGGTAGTTCATGTCGCAGTGGAACCAATGGTTCATGGCGGCGCCGATGATGATCATCGAGCGGCCCTTGGTCTTCTCGGCATTGAGCGCGAATTCGCGCGCCACCGTGATGATCTGGTCGCGCGGCACGCCGCTGATCTTTTCCGCCCAGGCCGGCGTATAGGGCTCGTTGTCGTCGTAGGACTTGGCGACATGCTTGCCGCCGAAGCCGCGATCGAGGCCGTAATTGGCGGCGAACAGGTCGAACACCGAGGCGACCAGCGCCTCGCCGTCCTTCAATTTCACCCGCTTGGCCGGCACTTTGCGCACCAGCACGCCGGGATGGTCGGTGCCGGCGAAATAGTCGTGCTCGCGATTGCCGAAATAGGGGAAGCCGACGTCGGCCAGCTCATCCTTGTCGTTGGCGAAGGTCAGCCGCAGGTTGGTGGCGCGGCCGTTGGCTTCCTTTTCCTCCAGATTCCATTTGCCCTTCTCGCCCCAGCGGAAGCCGACCGAGCCGGTCGGCGCCACGATGCTCTTGGAGGTCTCGTCGAAGGCGACGGTCTTCCATTCCGGATTGTTGGTCTCGCCGAGATTGTCGGCGAAATCGGAGGCGCGCAGCTGCCGGTCCGGCACGAAGCTGTCGCCCTTCTTCACCAGCTTCACCAGCATCGGCATGTCGGTGTATTGCCGGATATAGTCCTCGAAATACTTGGTCTGCTTGTCGAAATAGAATTCGCGCAGGATGACGTGGCCCATCGCCATGGCGAGCGCCGAGTCGGTGCCCTGCTTCACCGAGATCCACAGGTCGGAGAATTTCGAGGCTTCCGAATAGTCCGGGCAGATCACCACGCTCTTGGCGCCGCGGTAGCGCGCCTCGGTATAGAAGTGCGCATCGGGCGTGCGGGTCTGCGGGACATTCGAGCCCCACAGAATGAGGAAGCCGGAATTGTACCAGTCGGCGCTCTCGGGCACGTCGGTCTGCTCGCCCCAGGTCTGCGGACTGGACGGCGGCAGGTCGCAATACCAGTCGTAGAACGACATGCACACGCCGCCGAGCAGCGACAGATAACGCGAGCCCGCGGCATAGGACACCATCGACATCGCCGGGATCGGCGAGAAGCCGATGACGCGGTCGGGCCCGTGCTTTTTCACGGTGTAGGCATTGGCCGCCGCGATGATCTCGGTGACCTCGTCCCAGGTCGCGCGCACGAAGCCGCCGAGGCCGCGCTTGCTGGTGTAGGCCTCGCGTTTTTTCGGATCCTCGACGATCGACCCCCAGGCGGCGACCGGCGTGCGCAGCGCCCTCGCCTCGCGCCAGAGCTTGAGCAGGCGCGAGCGCACCAGCGGATATTTCACGCGATTGCCGGAATACAGGTACCAGGAGTAGCTCGCCCCGCGCGAACAGCCGCGCGGCTCGTGGTTGGGCAGCTCGGGCCGCGTGCGCGGATAGTCGGTCTGCTGCGTCTCCCAGGTGACGATGCCGCCCTTGACGTAGATTTTCCACGAGCACGAGCCGGTGCAATTGGCGCCGTGGGTCGAGCGCACGATCTTGTCGTGCTGCCAGCGCTTGCGGTAGCCGTCCTCCCAGCGCCGGTCCTCGTTGGTGGTGATGCCGTGGCCGTCGGAGAAACTGGTCGACGACGCGGTTGAAGAATGTCAGGCGATCGAGAAAGTGGCTCATCGATTTGTCCCTTATCGGCCGATTGGCGCATTGGGGGTATCGGGTGGCCGCGTTCGACGTCGCGCAGCAGGCTTCGCCGCGCCTTTGCGGGTGTAGTACCACCAGTTGATGGCGATGCAGATCACGTAGAAGAACGCCGCGTAGTACGCACCAGAACGGGTTCGGCGACTTGTACCAGTCGAACGAGAGGCCGAGCAGCATGCCGAAGGCGCAGACGGCCCGATAGGCGAGCCATGCGCGCCGGTCCAGCCGATCGACTGCCGCTGGCCTGGCCGCGGCGGGAAGATCATCGGCATCTGCTTGAAGGTCGACGCGTTGCCGATGCCGGAGAAGAAGAACAGATCCCGAGCATCGCGCACGACGAAATACGCGAACGTGTGCCATTGAGGTCGGGGACGTGGAGAAGGTCACCGCGATCGCGCAAATGAGCATGCCGAATACCGACCAGTGGGTGACGCGGCGCGCCGCCGAGTTTGTCGGACAGCGGGCCGGCCGCAAAGCGCGAGCAGCGAACCGACCAGCGGCCCAAGAAAGGCGAAGGTGAGCGGATCGGGCGCACCCGGCAGGCCGCTGAGATCTGCTTGATCAGCAGCGGGAAGCGTGCCGGACATAGCCGGAGAACGTGCCGAAGGTCGTGATGTAGAGCAGCGTCATGTAGAAGCCGTGCTTCTCGCTTGAAGATGTCGAGCTGCTCGCGGAAATTGGCGCGTCACCGGCACGCTCTTCAGCATCGAACCAGGCGAGCGATGCCGAACACGACGATGAACGGCACGTAGATCGCGGTCGCGTTCTGCAGCCAAAGTCGGGTGGTCTTGCCGTCGGCCGGGTGAAGGTCTGCGGATCGCCGACGAGCGAGCCGAACGACGCGCGAAGCCGATCACCCAGGGGGTGACGAACTGCACCACGCTGACGCCGAAATTGCCGATGCCGGCCTGGATGGCGAGCGCGGTGCCCTTGCTCCGCTTCGGGAAGAACAGGCTGGTCGACGGCATGAACGAGGAGAAGTTGCCGCCGCCGAGGCCGGCGAGAAGCGCGAGCACCATCAACAGCCAGTAGGGCGTGGCGTGATTCCTGCACCGCATAGGCCCAGCCGATCGCCGGAACCAACAGCGACAGCGGTCGACATCGACGACCACATGGCGCGTGCCGTAGAGCGGCACCAGGAAGGTATGGAAGATGCGCAGCGTGCCGCCCGGCAAGCCCCGGCATGGCGGCGAGCCAGAACAGCTGCGAGGTGGTGAGCTTGAAGCCGATCGCCGGCAGCCGCACGACCAGCGCCGACACCACGAACCAGACGATGAAGGCCATGCAGCAAGTTGGCAGTGGTGATCCAGCAGCGTGCGCCAAGCGAAGCGCTTGCCGGTGGCGTTCCCAGAAATTGCTCGTCCTCGGCGCCCAGGTCCGTCAGCCAGGTGCCGTGCTTGCGCGGCGTAGGTCGTTCCAGTCGGTGCGTCATGACGACATCTCCGTTCGTTGCGCGCCGGTTCGGCCTCATTGGTATACGTTCAGTCGCACCGCACTTCGGCGCCCCGGCGGCGGTACCACCACCAGGTCGCGAACAGACACGTCACGTAGAACACGACGAACGACGGTCAGAGCGTTCCGGCCGTGCCGGTCGTATTGATGGAGATGCCGATCAGCGCCGGGATGAAGAACAACCCGAGCGCCGCGATGGCGGCGGTAAACCCAAGCGCGACCGACGCTTCGATTTCGCCTTCGGCGACCGCACGATCCTGTGCCGCCTTGTCCTTCCCGGCCGCGTCGTGTGTGCAGCTTCAGGAAGACATTGGGGACGACATGGAACACCGAACCGTTGCCGATGCCGGTCGTGATGAACAGCAAGACGAAGCTCGCGAAGAACCAGGACGGCGATGCAGCTGTCCGGAGCCGGACGGCAGGAACGCCAGCATCGCGATCGCGGCCACCAGCATGACGGCGAAGTTCCAGAAGGTGACCTTGCCGCCGCCGAGCCGGTCGGACAGCCAGCCGCCGAGCGGGCGGACCAGCGCGCCCAGCAGCGGGCCGACGAAGGCCCAATGCTTGGCTTCGGATGTCGGGAAATAGGTCGACAGCAGTTGCGGGAACGCGGCGGCAAATCCGATGAACGAGCCGAATGTGCCGGTGTAGAGCCACGCCAGGATCCAGGCATGCTTGCGCTGGAAGATCCCGACTTGTTCGCGCAGGCTCGCCTGTGCGTCGCGGATGTTGTTCTGGCCCCAGGCGGCCGCGACGGTCGCGAGCAGGATGAACGGCACCCAGATAAAGGCGGCGTTCTGCATCCACACTTTGGTGACGACAGCGCCGTCGGTGTAGGTCTGCGATGAGCCGCCCATGAAGGCGAGCGCGCCGCCATAGATGGTCAAGGGCACCACGGCCTGCATCACGCCGACGCCGAGATTGCCGAAACCGGCGTTCCAGCCGAGCGCCGTACCCTGCATCCTCTTTGGAAAGAAGAAGCTGATATTGGCCATGCTGGCGGAGAAATTGCCGCCGCCCAATCCGCACAAGAGCGCGATGGCAACGAACACCGCGTAGTTCGTCGACGGGTTCTGGATTGCCAGCGCCATCCATAGCGTCGGCAGCAGCAGCGACGCCGTGCTGAACACGGTCCAGTTGCGGCCGCCGAAGATCGGCACGACGAAGGCATAGGCCAGCCGCAGCGCACCTCCCGAAATGCCCGGTGCGGCCGCCAGCCAGAACAGTTGGCTGGTGGTGAACTGGAAGCCGATCCTGGGCAGTTCGACCACCACCACGCTCCAGACCATCCACACCGCAAAGGACAGGAACAGCGGCGGCATGGAGAGGATCAGGTTGCGCAAGGCAATGCGCCGGCCCTGCTGTTGCCAGAACGCATCGTTGTCCGGGCGCCAATCGGTGAGCCAGCGGCGAGCGGCGCGCACGCCGACCAGATGTTCCTTGACCATCTGGTCGCGCAGTGCCGGTTCGCGCTCCAAGACGGCCGCGCGTTCGCCTTTTTCCGCCACCCAGGTCCACACCATCGTGCCTGCGACGACGGCATACATCAGCATGAACGCGCTGCTGCGCACGTTTGTGGCATCAACGGCAATGCCGAACACGATGGGAAGGATGAATCCGCCGAGCCCGCCGATCACGCCAACCAGCCCACCCACGGAACCCATGTTTGCCGGGTAGTAGTCGGCAAGTTCGCGGTAGACGCTGGCCTTGCCAATGCCTTGTGCAAGGCCGACGACGAAGGCGAGAATTGTGAATAAGGCGACGCCGAGGCCGATATGAAAACTCAAGTCGCCTTTAACGCCGTGCACCACCAGTGTGGTTGGCGGATAAGAGAGGAAGAACAGACAGACAATGCTGACCCAGAATACCCACCAGGTCGTGGTGCTGCCGCCGAACTTGTCCGAAATCCAGCCGCCGAGCGCGCGAATGAGCCCGGACGGCGCCGTGAAGAACATTGTCAAGAAAGCAGCGGTTTGCAGATCGAGACCGTACTCGGAGATGTAATATCGCGGCAGCCAAAGCGCGATCGCGACGAATCCGCCGAATACGAAGAAATAGGCCAAGCTGAAACGCCAGACCCGCATTTCCGCCAGCGGCGCCAGCTGATCGATTAGAGAGGGATAACGGCCCGCCCGCCGGCGTTCTTCCAGTCGCGGTTCGGGATAGGTGAAAAACCAGAACAGCAGCGCCGTCACCAGCATAACGAGGGAGAACACCTGCGGCACTGCGCGCCAGCCCAAGGCGACGATGATCAATGGTGCCACGAGGTTGGTGAGCGCGGTTCCGGCGTTGCCGGCGCCGAAGATCCCCATGGCGGTGCCTTGCTTCTCTTTCGGGAACCAGGCCGAGGTGTAGGCGATACCGACGGCGAACGAGCCGCCGGCCAGGCCGACGAACAGACCGATGGTGAGGTACTGCCAATATTCCGTGGCGAAGGCCAAACCATAGGTCGGTACCGCCACGAAGAGCATTTGCAGAAAAAAGACGATGCGACCGCCGAAGCGGTCGGTGAGAATACCGAGCGGCAGACGGATCAGCGAGCCGGTGAGGATCGGCGTGGCGACCAGCAGGCCGAATTCGGTTTCGCTAAGTCCCAGCTCGCTTTTGATGCGAATGCCGATGACCGAGAACATCGTCCAAACGGCGAAATTGATCGTGAAGGCGATCGTGCTCGCGGCCAGGACGGAATATTGCTTGCGGGTCTCGAAAACCTGCGGGCCGCTCCCACTCGGCGCGCCGGGTTGTCCCGCGACGCTGGCGACTGTCTTGGCTTGCATGGGGCGCGCGTTCCTGTCGCCGCTGAGAAATGTCAGCGGCGACAAAAGCCGGGACTTGCCGTGAATGCTTTGACGTTGATCAATTGTACTTAGATTTTGCCCGCGACAATTTAGCTGTATTTTTATCGCTTCACGTTTTGACTTAAGAACATCTTCAGTTTGATATTTATCAAACCGACAGGGCGTCGTCGGCATAGACTGCGCATATCCGTCACGAATGCCTGGAACGGGGGAGAAGACCGTGCGTCAATCCGATTGGAAGCTCATCCGCGCGCTGCCGCTATTTTGCGGCATGAGCGAAGCGAATTTCGAGGAACTGCTGAACGCCGCGTTCCTGCAGCGCTTCCCCCAGCATGTGAAACTGATCAATGAAGGCGATCTGCCGGACTTTCTCCATATCGTCATCGAAGGCTCGGTCGAATTGTTCGGCGGCCATAATGGACACGAAACCACTATCGATATCGTCCGCCCGGTGACGACGTTCATTCTGGCTGCGGTGATACGCGACGCGGTCTATCTCAAGTCGGCGCGCACCCTCACGCCCGCGCAGATTCTCATGATCCCGGCGCAGACCGTGCGTGACGTGTTCGGACGCGACGCCGCCTTCGCGCGTGCGATCGTCAATGAACTGGCCGAACGCTATCGCGGCATCGTGCGGTCGCTCAAGAACGAGAAATTGCGCACCAGCGCGGAGCGACTGGCAAACTGGATTCTGCAAGCCGATGCTCTGCAGGGCAATCAGCGAAGTATTGAATTGGGGTTCGACAAACGCACGCTGGCGTCATGCTTGGGCATGACGCCAGAGAATCTGTCGCGAAATTTAGCACTGCTGGCGAGATATGGCGTAAGAAGTTCCGGGCGCGATATTAAAATCGACGATTCATCGGCATTGGAACGTTTTGCCAAGCCCAATGCACTTATCGACGGCTGAAATACCGACGAAATCCGCAAACCAATAATCGCTTCGCAGCCTGGCAGCACGACGAAGTCGCTCTCCGGTCCGTAGACAGCATTTGCTCGCCGGGCTGCAAATTTCCGAAAAACCATTAGGAATTATGGCGGTCCCGAGAGGACTTCGCCGAGCCAACGCGACCAAGCACTTACACGATGGTGGGACAACCAACAGCTCCATAAGGACATTAGGCTTTCTGGCCCCCTTGTCCCGGGTCGCCCACCTTACGAGAATGAAGTGATCAATAAATGGACCGCCGAAATCGCTCGGTCGGACGGCTTCATCTTCGTCACGCCGGAATACTACTACGGTCCTGCTGCAGTGCTCAAGAACGCGCTTGACTGGGTTTCTCCGGAGTGGAACCGCAAGGCCGCTGCTTTCGTGAGTTATGGCGGTGCAGCGGGCGCTCGCAGCGTCCAGCAGCTCCGCGAAGCAGCGATAGAGCTTCAGCTCGCTCCGGTTCGGTCGTCCGTCCATATTCCTGTCGCGACCCTCTGGGCGCACTTCAAGGGCGGCGATGTCGATGCGGGACTCGCAGAGCTTGAGATACCCGCCAAGACCATGATCGACGACTTGCTGTGGTGGACCGAGGCGCTGAAGGTGGCGCGCACGACCGCATCCTGAGCGGCCGGCTTGCAGCGAACTAGCCCTGACCACTGGAGTCTCATTTGGGTCATTCGCTACCGATCCATTCGGCGCCAGTGGCGACCAATGTCCGCTATGCGTCCGATAGCGACCAAATCTTGCGGCGCAGCGAAATGATGCAATGTGCCACAAGCGGACAAATTGAAAGAGGCCGCCAACTGAGGCGGCCTACCTAGGCAACTGATTGCGGTTTGGTGGGATGCCGCTTAAGTATTTGCCTACTTTGTGCTGGCGTTTTTCCAAAAACGTCATAGCCGCGATGTTCAAGCTCGGCGATTGCCAAACTTTTCAAAATGGACCACCCGTGTCGGGAAGGGTCAAAAGGAGCCAGTATTCGCGGCGATCACAGCCACTTTACGACCGGACCCCTAGCCGACCGGTAATCCACCGTGACGTTTTTACCCTCGACGTAACCGGTTTCATTGAGTCCACGGAGGAACCCGTACAAGATCGGCAGCCATAACTTGGGGGCCGCAGCGCAAAGCCAATGTCGTTTATGGGTCAAAAGCGGACAAACCATCACGGGCAAAAATCCAAATTTGTCCGCTATGGTCCGATATTGTTGTAAAAAGATTTTTCGCATCCCTCCGCGCAACATTGATTCAAAAAAACAGCTTGTCGCGCAAGATTGATTCAAGCGGCACGCTTGTTTGATTCGATAGTTGCGCACTTGGAGGGCGTCGCCGACTTTTGCAACAATATTGTCCGGAAGCGGACAAAATTTGCGGCACAGCGAATGTCCGCTTTACCCCCAATAACGGACATTCGGCCGGTCATGAAAGTCAGGTTTTTGCGCAGCAGAACGAAAAACGTATTTTTCTGCCCAGAATAATTCGTTCTTTCGGCGGACCGTTGGTTTGCTGCAGTTTTTCGAGCCGGCCGTCGATCCTGTCTTGATCAAAACGAATTTATTCGGCCGCCGACACACCGAAATATTACATTCTGGAATGGCCGGCCCGGGCCGTCCGCAACAGTAGTCGCTAGTGCATCAGCGCGGCGGCGAGCTAAGGTCGCGGCCGCCGAAATGACAGCGCCTCGCCGCCGGCAAAACGCGCACCGGCACCCAGCGTCTCCTCGATGCGCAACGCCTCGTTCCATTTCGCCATGCGCTCGGAGCGGGCGAACGAGCCGACTTTGAGCTGGCCTGCGTCCCAGCCGACTGCGAGGTGAACGATAGTCACGTCCTCGCTTTCTCCTGAGCGTGCGGAGACGATTGTTGCGAGCCCGGCCGTACGTGCTGCCACTAGCGCCGCCTTGGTTTCAGTCAAAGTGCCAGCCTGATTTGGTTTGATCAGCGCCGAGGTGACCGCGACGGATAAGGCAGCATTCCGCACCCGCTCGGCGTTAGTTACCAGAAAATCGTCGCCTACCACCTGCACGCGCGCGCCAAAGGCTCGCGTGAAACGACGGAAGCCTTCCTCATCATCTTCCCCCACCGGATCCTCGACCGAGACAATCGGGTAGCGCGCGATCCAGCGCCCGAGCAATTCTATCAGACCGTCGGTATCGAGTTCGCGGCCTTCAAGAGCCAGGCGGTAGCGGCCGTTGCTTCCGAACGAAGAGGCGGCGATATCGAGCGAGATCACGACCTCTTCGCCCGGTGTATATCCCGCACGCTCGATCGCGCGCAGCAGCATGTCGAGCGCCTCCTCGTTGGAGGCGAAGGCCGGCCAATAGCCGCCTTCATCGGCAACGCCCTGCAGCAGGCCGCGCTCGCCCAGAACCTTTCCAGCCATGCCATAAACCTGCGCGGTGATGTCTAGCGCCTCGGTGAAGCTGCCAGCGCGCGGGCACTCGATCATGAAATCCTGCACATCGACGCGGCCCGCCGCGTGCGCGCCGCCACCGAAAATCTGGATTTCCGGCAACGGAAGGCGCCCAGGTTTGCCGTTCGAAAGGTAATGCCACAGCGGCACTCCGTTCGCGTTCGCCGCGGCGTGCGCGACTGCCATAGAGGTGGCAATCATGGCATTGCCGCCGAGGCGCCGCTTGTTCGAAGTGCCGTCAAGCGCGAGCAGGGCGTGGTCGATCGCCGATTGGTCGGCGGCATTCGCCCCTCGCAATGCGGTAGCAATCTCGCCAGAAATGTTTGCCTGTGCACGCCGCACATCGAGGCCATTGAATGCCGTGCCGCCGTCGCGCAAGTCCACCGCCTCGCCGGTGCCAGTAGACGCGCCGGCCGGGGCAATGGCGCGTCCGCGCGCCCCACCCGCGAGTGTAACCTCGGCTTCGACCGTCGGCCGGCCGCGCGAATCCCAAACCCGGCGACCACGAACCGAGGTGATGTTTGTGGCGTTCATGACGCACATTCCTCGACGCCGATCTCGCGCGCCCAGGCAATGCGTATTTCGGAGAGCCGTGCCGGCGCGTTCGCGAGAAAGCTCAGGGCCACGCGGCGCACCTGCGCTTTCTGGTTCTCCTTGGTCAGGTATTCGACTGGCGACTTGCCGTCCACGCGCGCGAGGAAAAGACCGGGCAGGAGGTGCGCCGTGCGTCGTTCCATCGTCTCGGGCGACTCCCAACTGACGCCGGCGAGATAGTTTTGCGACAGGATATCGAAAAGCGCGAGGAAGCGTGCCGCCGCCGCGCGCGTCCACAGGCATTTGAGCAGCATGTGGTTGAGACAGAACGCCAGATCGAAGGCCGGATCGCCGTACCACGCGCATTCGGCATCGAGAATGACCGGTCCGTCGGGCCCGACCAGAATATTCTTTGGACTGACATCGCCGTGCACCAGCGCTAGCTTAGTGGCGAGCGTGGCGCGCGACAGCGCCATAAGCGCGTCGGCGACTTGTGGGTGTGTTAGCGCGGTCGCCTCTAGATAAGCTTCCAGCCGGATTGCATGAAAGGTCGCGTCGGTCGCGAATGCCGCGGCAATGTTCGGATTTTTTGCAGTTGCGGCATGGATGCGCACGAGACTGCGGCCAACTTCGGCGGCAAATGCGTCGTCGGTGTGGCCATCGCGTAAATCGGTCTTCCATATATGGTAGCTCGCCGGCTCGAGATAGGTCATGGCAAACAGGCCGGCGGCGGGATCGTGGCCGAGCACTTGCGGTACTGCCCGCGGCACGATGTCCCGAACCATTTCCATCCATTTTACCTCGAAGGCGTTGCGAACGACCGGCGCGTACCAGTCGGCGGCAACCTTGAGCTTGGGGAGGGCGCGTTTGACAGCAAAGGTCTGGGCCGACGTCTCCACCTTCCATATGTCGGAGGATACGCCGCCGGTCAGCGCCGTGTAGCGCGCCCGCTCTCCGGGCGCGAGCAGGCCCATGCGCGTGAGTGCTACATCCATCGCGGCAATATTGGCAGTCTCGCTTGCGGCTTGGGTCATTGAGGCTGGATTAAAGCTCCGGCGCGCTGCGATGTCATGCTCTGCCCGAGGCTTCGTGCTGGTTCGCCTTCGCCGCAGCACGGCAACGACAAGGGCGGCCATGTAATAATTTCGGTATCTGGATTATTTTCCTATCTCTACCAACTGGCTCCTCTACCGGCATGTGAGTACCGATCCTCGAAGAGTACTCACTTCCGGTCCGTTTAAAAGAAGATGGACACATGACGGACACAAAGTGTCTGCATGGGGTCTGTCCCACCATGCGATGCGATTGCATTTGGGGATTTGCGTGGAGTTCGTCATGAGATTTTCAATTGGTCTGCTCGCGATAATTGTTACGAGTTCATTGCTTGGCACCTGTGCTGCGAATAGTGCGCCCAAGGTCGCCCGAGAGTCCGCTTCCGAGAAATCCGGCCAAGTGTGGTCGCTTCAGACTCCTTTTGGCATAATTTATGAGCGCATTCCACGCCAAGAAGTCGATTATCCAAGCACGCGCCCCGCAGGAACCATTGTCATCAGCATCAGCGAACGGCGGCTCTATTACGTGCTAGGTGACGGCAGGGCGATTAGCTATGGCATCGCCGTTGGCATGGAGGGCTATGGCTGGTCGGGCGTCAGCACCGTTTCCGCCAAGCGCGAATGGCCGGACTGGACGCCTACGCCAAATATCCTGAAGCGGTTTCCCAATCTGCCACGTCACATGACTGGCGGCCCGGATAATCCGCTCGGTGCGCGGGCACTTTATCTAGGTGCCACGCTATACCGCATTCATGGGACGAACGAGCCTTGGAAGCTCGGTGGTGATGTATCTTCAGGTTGCATTCGTCTGTCCAACGATGACATCATCGACCTGTACAATCGTACAAAGATTGGCGCGACGGTAATTGTGCAGCAGTGATGTCCGCGAATTTATTCATTTGATAATAGGGCCAGTGTGCCTGATGGGCCGAAGTGCGCAGTTACCGTGCTCTCGCGGCCGTAATTGACGCACGGGCACGCGACTGACATCGTGGTACCTGATAGCAGAAACACGATGGTCACTGCGTTAGTGTGACATGCACACTCCAGCCTTAAATTCGAGAGTATTCCGCTTGGCGATCCAGTCTGGAAAACATGGAGCTTAGACCATGAGTACGATCATGACGCGCGCCGGCGAGGGCCGCCTGCGCCTGCGCTTCTCCACGCTCGATTCGCGCAGTGGTCGGCGTCAGGTGGATCAGTGGGTCGCGCTAGCGGCGACGCGTCCCGGCTTCGGCGACGAGCGGTGGTGGTTCGTGGACGATGGCCGGCGTGTGGCGCGGCTGCATCTTGCGCCCGGGGGTGGCCAGTTCAGGTCGGGCAGTGCTCAGGCGGGAGCCGCCAATCGATGTGCGCTTTCGGCGTAAGAGGCAACCCTCGGTAAATGTCCGATGGGGTGTCATTCAATCGTATAAGATCTCTTGCCCTTGAAGTACGAGTGTGTGGCAAAGATAATGAAAGTCGCAACAATCAGCCCCACGATCACGAGAACTGTGCGCTCCTCTGCACTTGCGCCGGTCAATTCGAGTGCCATCGCGAGCAGCACACCAGGAAAAACATGAGCAGGCGCCCATGCAAGTGCCGACAAGATATTCGCGGTATAAAAGTGTCGCGGCGACATTCGGAGGATGCCGGCTACCAGCGGCACAAAGGCGCGGACGACGGCGGCGAAGCGCGCGAGAAACACGCTTGCCGCGCCGTATTTAGCTATAAGACTTTCACTCCGGGCAATGAATTGCGGGTACTGCGTCAGCGGCCAGGAACGTAGAATCTTCTGACGATAATGCTGGCCCAACCAGAACGACAATCCGTCTCCAACAATCGCTCCTACAGTCGCAGCAATTAGAAGTATCCACGGGTTCGCATCAGCGTTTGTCGCTAGCGCACTGATGCCGATGATGAGCGTTGAGCCTGGAACAACGGTGCCGACCACAGGAATGGCTTCCGACAATGCCAGTAGAAAAATCGCAATATGCGTGTAGTGCGAATGCGCGTGAACGAAGTCGACCAGTGCGGAAAAATAAGACGTCATGCACCAATCCTGGGTAACCATTTGCAGCGGAGGGGTGCAGCATTCGATGCTGAAGGACCTCGCATCGATCTTAAGATTCTGCTTCGGGATCGACTACCTCTAGGGCATGTCGCCGCAGGGCCCTTAGCTCCGCCTCCGCCTCGACCACCGCGGCCTCGGTCAACACCTCGAGCGGCCGGAACATGCTCGGCGGCGTCCAGCGCGGCGGCCGCTGCTTAGCGACGCGCTCGCGCCTCGTCGCGGCGTGGGCGACGGCTCGCGAAAGCGTGTAAGTGTGGCCCGCCTCGTAGAGCCGGAGGCAGCCCACGCGGCTCATGTGAGTGAAATCGATGAGTACGAACCGGCGTTCGGACATGTCACGCCTCAAACGGACTGCCCTCACCTATCGTGCATCATGTCGGCGCTGGCTGATCGTTTCGCCGTCCTTGTCCTCGTCCTTGTTGAGAACAATTCGGAAGACCGCATAGGTCGCTACACCTACGATCGGCGGGATGATCAGCATCAACAAGAGCTGGCCCATGGCTGGGAGTCGCTTTTCAACCAAGCACAGCATATGCCTGTTGCCTAAACCTTGTCATGGCTGCGGTGCAGCAAAAGCTTACGCTTCACAGCGCACAGTGCGCAGCTTGACTAGGGGCGTCGAACCGCAAGCGCGAAGCGCGCAGTGTTGATCTCTGGGGTATGCAGCGATAGGGAACTAACGAAAATGAAGGCAGTTTTCATTGATCAGTATGGCGGTCCGGAAGTGCTCAAGTACGGCGATTTGCCGGATCCGACTGCCGCGCCCGGCGAGGTGGTTATTGACGTGGTCGCGGCGAGCATTAATGGCGCCGACTGGAAGGTACGCGTCGGCCATTACGGCTACACCAAATTTCCCATCATCTTGGGGCGGGACTTTTCCGGAACGATCAGCGCGGTCGGCCAAGGCGTCGACGATTTCAAGATCGGCGATGCGATCTTTGGCGTCTGCGATACCGGCCAAGAAGCCGCCTATGCCGAAAAGCTCGCGATGAAAGCGGCGATCGTCGCCAAAAAGCCTTCCGGACTGTCACATGTGAACGCCGCCGCTTTGGCACTCACTGGTCTCACCGCAGTGATTTCAATCGAGGACACGTTGAAGCTCCAGGGTGGCGAGACAATTCTGGTCCAAGGTGGCGCCGGTGGCGTCGCCAGCTTCGCCATTCAGCTGGCCAAGCACATCGGTGCGCGGGTGATCACGACGACAAGCGCACCGAACATTGACTACGTGCGCGGCCTCGGAGCCGATCAAGTCATCGACTACAATGCACAGGACTTCACGCAGCTCGTGAACGGCATTGACGCCGTGTTCGAGACCGTTGGCGGTGAAGTTGCGCAAAAGTCATTCGCGGTGCTCAAAGCGGGCGGCCGCGCGGCCTTTATCGCGTCCGGCCCACAGGCGCCACCGTCGCCGCGCAGCGATGTCACCTCGCTACGGCCGCAGGTCAGACGCTCCCGCCGGCATCTCGAGCGCATTGCCGAGCTATTTCAGGCAGGCGTGATCCGCGCTCCGGCGATCAAGTTGTACCGGCTCTCCGAAGCGGCCGACGCCCTTCGCATGAGCGAGTCACGCCATTTCAGAGGCAAGCTGGTCTTTCAAGTGCGTCCAGACACTTCTGTGTAAAACGTACTACGCAATGCGGACAAGCCGGTGCGCCCGGGGGACACGCTGTCGGTGAGGACGGGGGCCGGCATGTGAGATCGTGATTTGATGGTGTCAGATCCGCTAACGCGCCTCCGCCAAAGACTGTTCGTTCTTGGATCGAAAATTGAAAAAAGAGAACGGCGCGGTTCGTAGGCGCTACCGGCGTTTTCCGGCACGTTTCTTTTTAATCGGTTTTCTGGATTTCTTTGCCGCGGCCTTCTTCTTCGGAACGGCCTTCCTCTTCCGCGTGCGCTTGGCCAGGGACGGCTTAAATTGTTCCTCCGCCGCCAATTCAAGCACCCCAATCTCAGAGCCCGTCGCCGCTACGCTCGCGGCATTCGCAACGTCGCTTACCGCTTCACCAAGCATCCCTGCGATCGAAGCGCGTTTCTTCTTTCCCATATTCCCAGCCCCGTATGTTCACAAGCACAACGCCATGCTGATGCTATACTGACGACGTTGCGCATCCATTTCAATGCGCCGAGTCGGATACTTTGCATGCGCCACACGTACCCGCCCATGATGCTCGGCAACATGCGCGCCAACGGCGTCCGCCCGCTCGGCGTTTGGTGCCTCGGTCGGAGCTGCGGCCACCATCGCGTGGTCGACGTGGAGCGCTACGGCGACGAAGTGCCGGTGCCGTGGTTCGGGCCGCGGCTGCGCTGCGAGCGCTGCGGTCACCTCGGCGCGGACGCGCGGCCGAACTGGAGCGAGGTGGCTGCGCAGGGACGCGTGGGCTATCACGGCGCCGACACGGCCGGCGCATAGCGCAGCTGCAGGCGCCATAAACTGACCTTTGCATTCGCCCCGATATCGCGAAGACTGGCGCACAGGGGTGAGCGATCCTAACATCCGCCCCGCCACGAGGAGCGCGCGATGATCGATCGTCCCGTCGCCATTATCGGCCTTGGGTTGATGGGCGAAGTCTTCTCCCAGCGCCTGATCGACGTGCATATCCCCGTGACCGGTTTCGACATCGATCCCGCCCGGCGCGCCAGGCTGGCTGAGCTCGGCGGCCGCCCGGCCGGGTCGATTGCCGAACTTGCCGTGCCGGCTCGCTGCATCATTATCGCCGTGTTCAACACAGATCAGGTCGAGGACGTGATCGATAACCATCTGGCGCCGGCGCTCGGCGACGGTTCTAACAAAATCGTGGTGTGCATGAGCACATGCGATCCCGATCGCGTCGCCGCGCTGGCGGCCCGCGTCGTTCCGCGTGGCATCCGCTATTTGGATGCGCCGGTGTCCGGCACCAGCGATCAGGTGCGGCGCGGCGACGGTGTCGTTTTGATCGGGGGCGAAATCGGCGTGGCCGACGAAGTGAATGATGTGCTGGACGCACTGTTCGCGCGCCGCTTCCATGTCGGAAAAGTCGGCGACGGCGGACGAGCCAAGCTCGCAATCAATCTAATCCTCGGCCTCAATCGTCTGGCAATGGCTGAGGGTCTGGTCTTCGCCGAGCGCCTCGGGCTCGATCCGGCCGCTTTCCTTGAGATGGCGCGCGGATCCGCCTCATACTCACAGGTGATGGAGACCAAGGGACCAAAGATGGTGCGCGGCGATTTTTCGCCGGAAGGACGCGTCCGGCAGACCCTGAAGGACGTTCATCTTATGCTCGATCAGGCGGCCGCCGTCGAGCAGCAGTTGCCGATGCTTGAGGTACATGCCGAGGTGCTGGAGGCGTGTGTCCGGGCGGGCGAAGGTGATATGGACAATAGTGCCATCATTAAAGAAATACGACGTCGAGGCGTGGAAACTTAAGCTTCGGTCCTAGGGCGGCAACTTGGAAGGATGGTCATGAAGAAGCTGTTGCTGACGTTCGCTGCCGTCTTGCTGCTGACCGCCGGCGTTACGAGACCTGCGCCGGCCCAGGAATGGCCGCAGCAGACAATCCGCATCGTGGTCTCGTTCGGACCCGGCGGCGGCGCCGACATCATCGGCCGCATTCTTGCGGACTCGATGCAGAAAAAGCTCGGCACGCCGGTGATCATCGAAAACAAACCCGGCGCCGGCGGCATCATCGGAAACGACGTGGTCGCGAAAGCAACGCCCGACGGCTACACGCTCGGCATCATGACCGCAGGCCAGATCATCGCCGCCGTCACCAAGAAAAATATGCCCTACGACACCCTCACCGCCTTCGCGCCAGTGGCGCAGGTCGCGACCGCCAGCCTGATGATCGTGACGCGCCCGGATTTCCCGGCCAACAACGTCAAGGAACTGGTTGCCGCAGCCAAGGCCGATCCGGGCAAGATCGTCTTCGCCAGCCCCGGCTTTGCCGCCACTCAGCATTTTGCCGGTGAGATGTTCAAGCAGATCGCGGGCGTCAGTCTGCTGCATGTTCCCTACAAAACATCGCCGGAAGCTATCAGTGCCGTCCTCGGCAAGCATGCCGACGTCTTGTTCGACACTGTGTCAGCATTGATCGGGCAGGTGCAGTCCGGCCAGCTCAAGGCGCTCGCCGTCACCGGCAAGGATCGCTTTGCGGCCGTGCCGAATGTGCCGGCCGCCGTCGAATTTGGCGTGCTGCCGGGCTACGACGTCACCACCTGGTACGGCATGTTTGCACCAAAAGGCACGCCGCCCGCTGTCATCGCCAAGCTCAACAGGGTGCTCCTCGACAGTCTGAAGGAAGAAGAGGTTGCCAAGCGCATGGCCGCGGTCGGCGTGGTGGTAAAAGGTTCGACGCCCGACGAGTTCGGAAACTTTTTGGCCAGCGAATACAAACGGTGGAATGCCGTTCGCGAAGCCGCCGGTATTCCGCAGCAGTAGCACGTCAAATTGCGCCTGGTCGCGACCGGACCGCAGCACTATCGAAAGGAAAGCAAAGATGGACGAGAAAGAGCTTCACGAGCGTGGCCTTAAGCTGCGCATAGACATGTTCGGCCGCGATGCGGTGGAAAAGCGCATGAACGCATTCGGCGAGTTCGGCAAGCCGCTGCAGCACATCATCAATGCCTATGCGTATGGCGATATTTGGAGCCGTTCGGCCTTGCCGCCGGCGACCAAGTCGCTCGCCATGGTGGCCATGATGGCGGCGGCCGGCCACGCCAATGAATTACGCGTGCATCTTAAAGGTGCGCTGAAGAACGGTTGCGCGCCCGAACAGATTCAGGAAATTCTGCTGCTGGTGACCATGTATTGCGGCATTCCGGCCGCGAACGAGGCGCATCGGATCGCGGCCGACGTACTGCGCGAGCACGCGGCCAGCTAATGCCTTGACCGCGCCGCGATCCGGCCTGGATTTCGAGAGCGCGCGTCCCACTTCTATGGCCGCTCGACACCAGGCGCCGGCGCTGTTCAGCAATGGATGCAGTAATGACGTTCACGCGCCCAATAACTGACCGCTACCTCGAGGACTACGTCGAGGGCGACGTGCACCGCTTCGGCACGATCGCGGTCGAGGCGGACGAACTGGTGGCCTTCGCCAAGCGGTTCGACCCGCAGGCGATGCACACCGACCCCGAGGCGGCAAGGAACGGCCCGTTCGGCGGCCTCATCGCCAGCGGCTGGCACACCGCCGGCCTCATGATGCGGCTCTACGTCGAGCACTACCTCACCCACGCCGCGAGCATCGCCTCGCCCGGCCTCGACGAGTTGCGCTGGCTCAAGCCGGTGCGCCCGGGGGACGCGCTGTCGGTGCGCGTGACCGTGCTCAAAGCCGTGCCCTCGAAATCCAAGCCGGATCGCGGCGCGGTCACGTCGTTCGTCGAGGTCATCAACCAGGCCGGCGAGGCCGTGATGACGTTCAGGATCGTCAACATCATCGGCAAGCGGCCGTCGGTGGGTTGATGCACGACAGAGGTATGCCGTCCCGCCGATGCAGACCTGCACCCTCGGGCAGTTGATCTATTGTGCAGTGCAACATATATAAATTCTGTGCCAGTCCTCGCGGAACAGGCAAACAGATCCAAACGAGGCCGCCAAGCCGGGAAAGGAATACGCCATGGTCAAGAATTTCGACGACATCCAGAAACTAGGACAAGAGAACGCCGACACGGCAATTAAGTCGTTCGGTGTAATCTCCACTCACATGCAGACGATCGCGACCGAGATGGCCGACTATTCGAAGAAGTCCTTCGAGGATGCGACCAAGGTTTTCGAACAGTTGCTCAGCACTAAGTCGGTGGAAAAGGCGATCGAGCTCCAGCAGGGCTACTTCAAGAGCGCCTACGAAGGCTTTGTCGCCCAGGTGACCAAAATCGGCGGGCTCTATACCGACCTCGCCAAGGGAAACCTACAAGCCGTTAGAAGGTTTTGTTGCGAAGAACACGTCAGCGAAGTAGATCGTCGGCAAAACTAAGTTGAAGAAGCCCGGCCTCGAAGCCGGGCTTTTTGTTGTTGTGGCTCGAAAGCTCCACTGGCGTGCAG